>NZ_BSSU01000035.1 GCF_030161415.1 Thalassotalea eurytherma | reverse complement strand
ACGTCAGTATGACTCGGTTATAGTTTGTCATTGTGGCGTAGGCCTCCGTCCCAGCCAGTCATTGTGGCGCAGGCCGCAATCTTGTATTCATGGGGTTGATAGACAGAGATACCGACCTTCGTCGGTATGACTCAGTCTCAACCAGTCATTGTGGCGCAGGCCGCATTCTCTTTTATTCGGTTATGTGTTGAGATACTGACCTTCGTCGGTATGACTCAGTCTCAACCAGTCATTGTGGCGCAGGCCTCAGTCCCAGCCAGTCATTGTGGCGCAGGCCGCAATCTTGTATTAATGGGGTTGATAGACAGAGATACTGACCTTAGTCAGTATGACCAATAGATACCGACCTTCGTCGGTATGACTCTGCCTCTGCCT
>NZ_BSSU01000034.1 GCF_030161415.1 Thalassotalea eurytherma | reverse complement strand
CATCGATGTTAAAAACGCTATGCAAGCAAGTGTACGCCAAGATATTTTAACGGCAATTAGTAATTTTCGTGTTCCATTATTAATTAACTCTGTTGATATGTTAGTTAACAATACACAAGAGGTAAGTGAAGTATCTGAGCAAGCTGAAATTGAATAGGTGCGCATATGATTAGTGTCATAGGTATCTTTTTAATCACACTACTGCCAGCAGCAATGCTGATCATTTTTTCATTAATTATTAGTTGGTTTGAGGATGATGAAGTACCTCTACCAATGCTGAACTAGAAGCCTGATTGATAAACTCATCAGGCTTTTTTATTTCCTTTCAAATTTATCTTCATTAACTCCCGACACCACGTAAAAAAATACTCCTCTTGCTTTAGACGACTTACCGATTCAATCACTTTTCTAGCAAACGTTGTTTGCACTATCTTTTGGTCACTTTGTCACTTAGTAAAGCTGTGTGGTTTAAATGACCATAATTTAAGTTTTTAACTAAAAAAGTGGCGAGACATATTATGTCAATGGTTTGTGGGTTTTATGTAAAATAATTGTAAATGCATATATAACAATGAGTTACGTCTTTTTTCCAATGTGGCACAGCGATTGTAATAACTAATACGTATTTACTTAAAAAC
>NZ_BSSU01000033.1 GCF_030161415.1 Thalassotalea eurytherma | reverse complement strand
CTTGTATGGATAATAAACCCACCAAACTTAAACTTTTTCGGTAAAGTGAGACCCAAGCCTTAGCTGCAACTAAGGCCATCTTTTACAGTAGTTCGATTAAACATAGGCTCCTCAATCGAGAGACCGATAACAAGAACGAACGCTGTAAAAGACTCCAAGCAAAATACTCGAATAGTCTACTGGGTCTCGAACCCGCATTACGCAAGCAAGGGTTAGCTTATTATGAAAAACACATTGAATCAAAACATAAATGTTGGTGTCGATACGGGTAAATTTCAACTGGATATCTATATTCGACCGATTGATATTTATTTTACCGTCACTAATGATGAATCAGGTATTGCACAAGCAGTAAAGCAGATTAAAAAGTACAAGCCTCAACGTATTATCATTGAAGCAACTGGCCGGCTTGAGATGCCGTTTATCATGGCATGTGCCAAAGCTAAATTACCATTTGTGATAGCCAACCCCATTCACATAAAACGCTTCGCTGGAGCCATTGGACAACGAGCTAAAACAGATAAGCTTGATGCACAACTTATTGCCCACTATGGCGAGGCAATAAAACCAAAATTATCTCAGCTAAAGCCTAATTCTATGCAAGCTATGAGTGATTTAGTCGCGAGAAGAAATCAATTACTTGTCATGCAAACCATGGAAAAAAATCGCCTACAATCTCTACCTAAAAGCTTAGCGAACACTATAAAGCCTGTTCTTACAGCTTTTAAAAATCAAATAACCAAAATTGAAAGTAAGCTTATTGAGCTCATTGAATCTTGCCCTGAATATCAAGCGAAAAATCTACTGCTACAAAGCATGACGGGCATTGGCAAAATAGCGTCAGCGACTATTATTAGCAACTTACCCGAGCTAGGGTATATGACAAGTAAACAGGCAAGTTCACTCGTTGGTGTGGCACCAATGAATCGGGAAAGTGGGCGTTATAAAGGCTTACGAAAAATCCAAGGAGGAAGACATCAAGTGCGTACTGTTTTATACATGGCAATGATGTCAGCAATTCAAAGTAACCCTGTTTTTAAAGAGACATATCAACGGTTAGTAGCGGCTGGAAAACCTAAAAAAGTAGCAATAATTGCCTGT
>NZ_BSSU01000032.1 GCF_030161415.1 Thalassotalea eurytherma | reverse complement strand
CAGGAGACTATTATGAAAAAATCACGTTTTACCGAATCACAGATCATCGCGGTGCTAAAAGAAGCTGATGCAGGAATGAAAGTTGAAGACGTATGCCGACAACACGGTATCAGCAATGCGACGTATTACAACTGGAAATCCAAATATGGCGGCATGGAGGCCTCGGACATCAAACGTTTAAAAGCGCTTGAGGAAGAAAATTTAAAGCTTAAGAAAATGTATGCAGACGTTAGCTTAGAAAACCAAGCAGTAAAGGAGCTAGTGGCAAAAAAGGGTTGGTGACAGCAGAAAAACGAGACTGTGTTAGCCTGTTGGTTAGTTCGGGTTTGAGTGTTTTAAAAGCGTGTTTATTTGTGGGTATAAGTCGTTCCACCTTTTATCGCTCTGAGCGCAATTGGCGTAAAGCAGATGCTGCTGTCATTGATGCAATTAATGTGGTGCTGAAGAAGTCGCCGCGTGCAGGTTTCTGGAAATGTTTTGGGCGTATTCGTTTTAAGGGATATAGGTTTAACCATAAACGAGTCTATCGCGTTTACTGCCTGATGGGGTTGAATTTAAAGCGCAGAACTAAACGAGTGTTACCCAAACGGATTGCCCAACCACTAGAAGTAGCAGCGTTAGTAAATCATCAGTGGGCATTGGACTTTATGCATGACACTTTGTATTGCGGTAAACGATTTAGAACGCTTAACGTGCTTGATGAGGGCACGCGAGAATGTCTCGCTATAGAAGTCGATACATCGTTGCCCGCAGAACGTGTAGTGCGTACCCTAGAGCAGTTAAAACTCGAACGAGGACTACCTAAACAATTGCGTGTAGATAATGGGCCAGAGCTGATCTCAGCTAAATTGACCGATTGGTGCGAAGCGCATGACATTGAGCTGATTTATATTCAACCAGGTAAACCTCAGCAAAATGGTTTTGTTGAACGCTTTAACGGCTCATTTCGTAGAGAGTTTCTCGATGCCTACCTATTTGAAACGATCAACCAGGTAAAAGAAATGACCTGGTTTTGGCGACAGGATTACAACGAAGAAAGAACTCATGAAAGTCTCGGTAATCTGCCTCCGGCAGCCTACCGAGCTAAACTGGAAAACTCTAATTTAGAACTGTGTCATTAATGGGGAAGTGGACAAT
>NZ_BSSU01000031.1 GCF_030161415.1 Thalassotalea eurytherma | reverse complement strand
TGTAGTGGCATAGTGATTTTGGCCACCTAATTAGAGGATGTTATGATTAATTCATAGCAGTATTAGGTGAAGATAATGACTAAGAAGTCACGTAAAAATTTCAGCCCTGAATTTAGATTAGAAACGGCACAATTGGTGGTCGATCATGGCTACACCCATGAAGAAGCAGCCAAGGCTATGAACGTTGGTTTTTCGACGATTGGTAAATGGGTTAAACAATTAAAAGAAGAGCGTCAGGGGAAAGCACCTAAAGCAACACCGATGACCCCAGAGCAACTCAAGATCCGTGAGCTAGAAAAGAAGATCGAACGCATTGAATTAGAAAAGGAAATTCTAAAAAAGGCTACGGCTCTGTTGATGTCGGACTCACTGAACAATTCGAATTAATCGAAAAACTCAATCAGAGCCATAAAGCCAGATATCCGATTAAAACATTGTGTGATGTGTTTAATGTTCACCGTAGCAGTTATAAATACTGGTGCTTACGTGATACGTCATTATCAGTCGAAGAAGTGACATTACGCGCTGAGGTTAAATCAGCACATGAACTAAGCGGTGGCTCAGCAGGTGCAAGAACCATTGCAGAGATAGTGACACAGCGTGGTTTTCTGCTAAGCCGTTATCGTGCTACTAGGTTTATGAAAGACCTAGAACTGGTTAGTTGCCAATTGCCACAGCACGCTTACAAGAAGGGCTCTAAAGAGCATGTGGCAATACCTAATTTGCTTCAGCGTCAGTTTTATGTGACGGCACCGAACCAAGTCTGGTGTGGCGATGTAACTTATATTTGGACTGGCAATCGTTGGGCGTATTTGGCAGTAGTGATTGATTTGTTTGCTCGTAAACCTATTGGTTGGGCAATATCACATTCACCCGATAGTGAATTAACCGCAAGGGCATTAACGATGGCTTACGAACTACGAGGTAGACCTGAAAACGTTATGTTTCATAGTGATCAAGGCAGTCATTACACAAGCCGTAAGTTCAGGCAACGATTGTGGCGTTATCAGATCACACAAAGCATGAGCCGTCGAGGTAACTGCTGGGACAATGCCCCAATGGAGCGATTTTTTAGAAGTTTAAAGACGGAATGGATACCAACGATAGGCTATCGAGGTTTTAACGAAGCGAAGATAGGTATCACGAAATATATTATTGGCTATTACAGCCAAGTTAGGCCGCATCAAAATAATGGCGGTTTGACACCAAACGAGTCAGAGAAAAGGTACTGGCTAAACTATAAAACTGTGGCCAATTTAACTTGACCACTACA
>NZ_BSSU01000030.1 GCF_030161415.1 Thalassotalea eurytherma | reverse complement strand
ATATTCATACAGCTTAGTTGTAATTATTAATGTGCGCCAATATTTATTAATTTTTTCGCCTTTTCTCAAACAATGAATAAAACTTTGTCTTACATACAAAGAGTTAAGGTGATATAAATAGTTAAAAATTTACAAAGGCAGAATGTTATTGCGCAGGAAACACGCAATTGTTCCGCCTAATAAACTGCTATGCGTCAGTCGAGTCCTATGTCAAATTTCGAAGTCAGAGAAGATGAAGATGGTATTGGAAAAGTTCTTATTCTTAAAAATGCTTGGTCTGATAAAATTGAATCTCACATGCTAAAGAATAAAATATATGCCTTACGTTTAAGTGATTCGTTTGGGTTCAAAGATACTGATTTAACTTTCTTATCAGCCCTGACTTTTCTTAAAAGTTTAGAGGTTTATTGTTGGGATGCGAAAAATATTAAAAGCATAGAATCTTTAACTCAGTTAGAAGTTCTTGGATTACAAATTAAGTCCCAGCAAAAACTTAACCTTGAAAATTTCGATAAATTACGAGTTTTGAAGGTAACTTGGTCAAAAGGTTTAACTTCAATCTTTGAGTTAAAATCCGTAGAAAAACTAAACATTCAAAATTACCCTAATGAAGATCTTAGTAATATTTCTAAAATGATCTTGTTAAAAAAGTTATATTTAACTTCTCGTAAATTACAATCGCTCAACGGTATAACTAACTTTAAACAATTAGAGTCATTAGATTTGTATAATTGCCCTCAATTAGTATCTACAGATGGAATTGAGGAGTGCACAAAATTAAAAACAATAGAAATAGAGGCTTGTCGGCATCTGAGCGCATAACAAGCGCCTCAACAAAGGACGCAAAAAGCTTGGCTTGCGTCACTTCGTTCCTAATTTTAGCCAAGCATTTTTCGCCTGTTAGGCGGGCGTTAGCATTACAAAAGGATTCGAGTGCAAATCAACTCTAAAAGGCAACACGCTAGACTCTTTCCTTATACAGGGGGCTGTTTAATGCTTCCTGTGATTTTATTAAATAGTGGGTTTGCTACGTATTCTCTTGTGGCTTCTATCGTTGTTATTTTGCTTTTTAACTTTGATCCTGCTTTTAAATTTTACAAATCAAATATTCAGCATTTTACACGCTACATGAAAATTTCATTTGTTTCAGGTATGTTATTGGCTACAGTAGCTTTTATTTATCCTAGCTTTTCTGGTTGGGTAATAGCCATTTGGGGTTTACCTACTTTTATTTACGGTTTTAAGTTAAGTGGTCAAGTGGATAACTTGGCTAAAAAGTAATG
>NZ_BSSU01000029.1 GCF_030161415.1 Thalassotalea eurytherma | reverse complement strand
CTGAACCACCTACGTTTCTCATATCAAAACCGATAGTTTGAACAGCATCAGCACCTACTTGGAAGCTAGCTTCATAAGAACCATCTAATAAGTTTTGACCACCGAATGTTGTATCAGAAGCAACACGGTTAACTTCTTCCATTAATGAACGGATTTCTTCTTGCAGTGCTAAACGGTCTTCATCTGTATTTGAACCGTTAGATGCTTGTTGTGCCAACGTACGAACACGTTGGAACATCGTTGTAACTTCTTCCATCGCACCTTCAGCTGTTTGAGCTAAAGAGATACCATCGTTGGCGTTACGAATACCTTGATCAAGGCCGTTAATTTGACCTGTTAAACGGTTAGATATTTGTAGACCAGCCGAGTCATCCTTTGCACTGTTAATGCGAAGACCCGATGATAAACGTTGAAATGAAGTATCTAGTGCACTACCAGAGTTATTTAATTGACGTTGAGCGTTTAATGAGCTCACGTTAGTGTTTACATATAAAGCCATACAGCCTCCACATTAATATTTAATGAGAAAAACAAATTAATTACCCCTAACTAAATGTTTTTCACTAGAGAATCTTTCTCTGTTAATTAATATCGGCCTGACTCAAAGGATCTTTAATCTTTTTTCAAAAAACTTTTATATTTATTTTAACCCTATGGTTTTAATAGCTTTTAAATCAGATTAATTTAAAGAAAAATGAAAAAAGGGAAGGTTTTATCCTTCCCCTTTCCAATGAGTCGAGAGTATGACTCTATAAAACATTAATTCGTCAAAGTTCTGTCCTTAAACTTGGCACAAAGAATGCTTTATTATTTACGCGAATGTGAGAGAGAACTTCGCGATTAATGTATGCAATATTGAAATTAGCCTCCACGCTTACAATATTCCCACATTAATTAATCGCGCCCTTGTTAAATTACCCCATCTAATAAGGGCGCAACTCCTCTCAACACTAACACATCTTCACTCTCTCGTTTTTTCAAACTGAAGAACATTCTTTATGTTGACAGGTTTAGACCAAATGCCGGTCTCGGTGGCAATTTCTTGCCACCTAAATTACCACAGTCTACCTAGATTAACCTAATAAACTTAATGCAGCTTGTGGTCTTTGGTTAGCTTGCGACAAGATTGTTTGGCTAGCTTGTTGCAAGATTTGGTTACGCGTTAGTGCCGCAGTTTCTGCCGCAAAGTCCGCATCTTTAATTCGTGATTTCGCAGCTGACAAGTTTTCAGAAATATTCGCTTGGTTACGAATCGTCGATTGGAAACGGTTTTGAACCGCACCTAATTCCGCACGTTTCTTATCAACAACAGCAATTAATGAATCCATACCCGCTAGGATAATTTGTGAATTCACT
>NZ_BSSU01000028.1 GCF_030161415.1 Thalassotalea eurytherma | reverse complement strand
TAGACATAATGACTCCCCACGAGGTGCTAGCCTCCATTATCGTGGGTTAGCTAAAAGCCAGAGCCATAATTAGTTTGTAAACAACTAAATAGCGGAGGCTAGCATGTACAACAATAACATAATTTTTATTGGATTAGATACTCATAAAACATTTACTCAAGTTGCTGTTTTGCCAGACAATCGTGGTGCAAAACCTGAGTCACTTGGCAAAATAAATACAAACAAATCTTCCTTTGTAAAACTGGCTCGTCAGCTCCAATCGCGTTTTCCCAAAGCAACACTGCACTTCATTTATGAAGCAGGCCCCTGTGGCTATTGGATATATCGTCTACTAACAAGCTTAAGCCATTGCTGCTATATCGTTGCTCCATCACTTATTCCTAAAAAATCCGGTGATAGAGTAAAAACAGACAAGCGTGACGCAGCAAAACTTGCCAAATTATTTAAGGCAGAAGAGCTAACAACCATTTATGTACCTGAAGCTGAAGACGAAGCAATCAGAGACTTATCCCGTGCGCGTGAAACAGCCATGAAAGATTTAAAGGATGCTAAGTTTCAACTTAAAGGGCTATTTCTTCGAAACAATATTAAGTGTGCTGTAAAAGACAATTGGTCTAATCAACACTTACGTTGGCTTACTGAATTAATATTACCCCATCATAGCCAACAAATTGTTTTGCAAGAAATGATACAAACCATTAATGAGCGCATTAAACGTGTAGAGCGACTCGTTAATGAACTTGAGTATCAAGTTAAACAATGGCGCTATTATCCCGTAGTGAAAGCGATACAAGCTATGCGAGGCGTTAGGATGTTAGTGGCCGTTGGCACTATTGCCGAATTAGGGGATCTAAGACGTTTTGATCATCCCAGGAAGCTAATGGCCTACCTTGGTTTAGTGCCAAGTGAAAGTTCAAGTGGCGATAAAAGACGGCTAGGTAAACTTACTAAATGTGGCAATGGACGAGCAAGGCGCCTACTGATTGAAGGGGCACAAACGTATAAGCATAAGGCGAACATTTCAACTGAACTACAAAAGCGGCAAGAAGGGTTAAGCAAAGAAATTATTGATATTGCTTGGCAAGCACAGTTGAGGCTATGCCGTCGGTATCAACGACTTATGCAAAAAGGCAAACATCGTAATGTCGTGGTTGCTGCCATTGCGAGAGAAATGATTGCTTATATTTGGGCGATATCGCGAGAAGTGGTAATAAGCCCAACCGATCCAAAAACACGTATTGCAAGGTTACCTGCATGAGTAAAAGTTTAGAGTTAACGTATGTAGATCAAGCATCGGCTGTGACACAACTACCGAGGGCGTTAGGATGGCAACGACACTGACGTATCGTTGAACCACGAGCATAGACTGAAGACAGGTGTCACGACGGAACAAGTAAGGTAGGCGCTGTTAACCAATAGGTTAATAATCCACGAATATCAGCATGATAACCGACGAATTTACTTGCTTCATCTACTGCGTTAACTCATTTATTGAGAAACAAAGAAATTATGGCTCGAAAAAAAGCAAAGATTTTTATGGTTTAACTTGACGTGGGGAGTCATACCAACGCCC
>NZ_BSSU01000027.1 GCF_030161415.1 Thalassotalea eurytherma | reverse complement strand
ATCAGAAAGATGGTGGTTATCTTAAATTCTATGCTTAGAGATGGTGTAATGTGGGAAGCGCCAAAGACTTAAAATAAGTTATTGACGCCATAGTCTCTTGTTATGTTTTCTTTGCACCCAATCGCCGAGAAATGTGAAATACAACAACGATATGAATAAGTAAAAGCCCAACCAACACTTTGGATAAGGGCTTATAAACGTTGATCACTGAACGTAAAGCATCGTCATTTGCTTGTTCACTTTCAATTTGCATTTGAAAGATATTAATATTTACGTCTTTATCGATATTGGTTTCTGTAGAAGTACGTTCGATAGCTTTTTGAATAATAGCTATTCTTTCATCAAGCGGCTTTTTTAACGTAGCTTTATTCTCAGCGAAGTATGGCACCCAAACTAAAACGGCAGCAAAAACGACCAGTAAAATGCTAGAAATTACCAATTGAGAAATCAGCCCTTTATTCGAATTCAAAACTCACTCCATTGAAAACATAACACCCTGTTAAGGGGCTTTTTAATAGTTTGCTAAAATTGTGTAGCGAAGCGAAACCGAGCAAACTGTAAAAAGTCCCGCTTGAATGGCTTGTTAACTGGCTATTTATTGTAGGAACATTTGATTATTGTCGATAGAACAAGCTTCTACCGCTGTTGGTTGATTACTTCTATCAATGACCCAACATTCTTCATAAATAGAGCAATAACAAAGTTCTATACTTATTGAACCATCTGCTTTCACAAACGCTTTTGCATCCTCTCCTTTGTAAGAAAGCGGAGTAATGCTGTTTTGAGGCGATAATGTGCGATTACTAATATGTGATTGTCTAATATTTTGAAATGGTTTTATCTCCTTCCATGTTTTTATATATTTGGAACCATCTCTAATTTTTGCATATTTTATCAAAGCAGGGCCTGTACCATTATTACTTACGCCGTAACTAAATGAATTACCGCTAGAACTTTTGAATACCTCTAGCCTTGGCCAAACAGATGCTCTGGCATATTCTCTATCAATATATGCGGAATAAATTGAAATAAAAGTGGTAACTAACCCTATAAGAAGAGCAGATAAAGCAACTATCATTTCTGGGTTTTTATACCACTTAATACTATTCATACTTTATTATACCTTAACTAAATTGGCGGCAAACACGAAGCCAGTTAACGCCCACATTAAGGGGCTTTTTATTAGTTTGCTAAAATTGTGAAGCGAAGCGGAACCGAGCAAACTGTAAAAAAGTCCCGCTTTAATTGCTTGTTATGTGTTTTGTAGGCTTAACCAATTCATGGCTGTTTCTTGGTCACGGAATGACTTAGTATTATTAGACGTTATTTTATCAACTAGTTGCTCCTGCAAGCTATTGCAGACAATTATCGCAGATGCAATACATCCATTATCCTTATACCACTTAGCTACCGCTTCACCTGTTGCAACTACATCGGGTGAACCTAAAGTTTCTTCATCCCAAATTTCCATCTTACGCCACGATTCTAAACCCTTATTTAATATGGATTCTCTAATTTTTGAAATGATTATTTTTAAACCTAACTCATTGAATGGGCCAAAAGTTTTCACGATTAATAAATCACCGTCCCAAAAAAGAGTAATATCACCATGAGCATTCATAAGTTCTCCTTATGTAAAAACA
>NZ_BSSU01000026.1 GCF_030161415.1 Thalassotalea eurytherma | reverse complement strand
AAAAATATCAGAAACAGTTTACTGTTTCGAAATAAGTTTTATATGTACAGATTCATTGAGCCGTAACTTAGGTTACACAAACGATTTTAATTGAAGAGTTTGATCATGGCTCAGATTGAACGCTGGCGGCAGGCTTAACACATGCAAGTCGAGCGGAAACGAGAATAGCTTGCTATTCGGCGTCGAGCGGCGGACGGGTGAGTAATGCTTGGGAATATGCCTTATGGTGGGGGACAACAGTTGGAAACGACTGCTAATACCGCATAACGTCTACGGACCAAAGGGGGGGATCTTCGGACCTCTCGCCATTTGATTAGCCCAAGTGAGATTAGCTAGTTGGTAAGGTAAGAGCTTACCAAGGCGACGATCTCTAGCTGGTTTGAGAGGATGATCAGCCACACTGGGACTGAGACACGGCCCAGACTCCTACGGGAGGCAGCAGTGGGGAATATTGCACAATGGGGGAAACCCTGATGCAGCCATGCCGCGTGTGTGAAGAAGGCCTTCGGGTTGTAAAGCACTTTCAGTCGTGAGGAAAGGGGTGTAGTTAATAACTGCATTCTGTGACGTTAGCGACAGAAGAAGCACCGGCTAACTCCGTGCCAGCAGCCGCGGTAATACGGAGGGTGCAAGCGTTAATCGGAATTACTGGGCGTAAAGCGTGCGTAGGCGGATTATTAAGTCAGATGTGAAATCCCGGGGCTCAACCTCGGAACTGCATTTGAAACTGGTAGTCTAGAGTATTGTAGAGGGTGGTGGAATTTCCAGTGTAGCGGTGAAATGCGTAGAGATTGGAAGGAACATCAGTGGCGAAGGCGGCCACCTGGACAAATACTGACGCTGAGGCACGAAAGCGTGGGGAGCGAACAGGATTAGATACCCTGGTAGTCCACGCCGTAAACGATGTCAACTAGCTGTCTGTGGACTTGATCTGTGGGTAGCGTAGCTAACGCGCTAAGTTGACCGCCTGGGGAGTACGGCCGCAAGGTTAAAACTCAAATGAATTGACGGGGGCCCGCACAAGCGGTGGAGCATGTGGTTTAATTCGATGCAACGCGAAGAACCTTACCATCCCTTGACATCCTCAGAAGCCAAAAGAGATTTTGGTGTGCCTTCGGGAACTGAGAGACAGGTGCTGCATGGCTGTCGTCAGCTCGTGTTGTGAAATGTTGGGTTAAGTCCCGCAACGAGCGCAACCCCTATCCTTACTTGCCAGCGAATAATGTCGGGAACTTTAAGGAGACTGCCGGTGATAAACCGGAGGAAGGTGGGGACGACGTCAAGTCATCATGGCCCTTACGGGATGGGCTACACACGTGCTACAATGGCGTATACAGAGGGCAGCAAGACCGCGAGGTGGAGCGAATCCCAGAAAGTACGTCGTAGTCCGGATTGGAGTCTGCAACTCGACTCCATGAAGTCGGAATCGCTAGTAATCGTGAATCAGAATGTCACGGTGAATACGTTCCCGGGCCTTGTACACACCGCCCGTCACACCATGGGAGTGGGTTGCAAAAGAAGTAGCTAGTCTAACCTTCGGGAGGACGGTTACCACTTTGTGATTCATGACTGGGGTGAAGTCGTAACAAGGTAACCCTAGGGGAACCTGGGGTTGGATCACCTCCTTATCTTGAAAGAATTTATAGTGTTGAGTGTTCACACAAATTGCAGTGATAACGTAATGTTT
>NZ_BSSU01000025.1 GCF_030161415.1 Thalassotalea eurytherma | reverse complement strand
GGCTGTGATCCATTTTTGTGTTGATTGAATAAAATTTCAATATTAATCAACACTTAAAAGAATTCGTTAAAAACGTCCTCAAACTGTTCACCATTGTTCAATCTTTCTAAGCCACTATACATGTCCTTTGGGTTCATTGGCTCTAAAGCTATTAGTGATGCTTGATAATACTTTACATTGGTGTTTGGGAAGTCACTAAGGTAAAACACCGACTTAATCTTAGCGACGTCATCATTTGTCACATTAATGTTTTTTGATAAAAATGGCTTTCGGTAATCTGCTTTGATCCCTGTGCCTTCAATGAACCAAGCAGGTAATTGAGTTAGTTCAACAAACAAATTTGTTCTATGTCTGACCTCTGCATGAACAAGTTCATGAGCTATTACATTAGTGCTCAGTCCTTTGGGACCTAGAAATATACATTCTCTGAATAAACCAGAGTTTTGCATACCTGTGGGGTTAAATCCGAACTTGGCATATTTTGTTTCGGCTGTAGCAATGATTCTAGGGTTGGAAGTGGGAGTACCATAGATATCCGAAACCCTTTTAAATGCTGATTCTACAGCATGAGACAGCTCAACTTGCTTCGAAGTGTCGATACTTTGATCAATATAAAAATCTGGTGACACTTCATTGAAGTGTGTTACCCCTATCAGTTCGCAAGCAATGGCATCTTTTTTAAAGTAGCCAAATGAAGCTATAAAAAACGTAATAAAAACAATGATCAATATCTTAAGTATCTTCATTAAAATTCCAAATATTTATAGTGCTAAAACGACCCAGCTATCGTCTTTTTGTGACTGCTCCATTTGCCTAAACCAAGCAATGTAATTATCAAGATAATCTGTACCCACCCCATTAAATTGCCTTAACCACTGTTTCCAGCGCATCATCCAATTGTTTAGTGTTTGTATGTGGTAGATGCCATCTATAACTCGTTGATTATCAATAGCTATAAGGCGTTTATGATCAAGCTCAAAAGGAAGGTTTTTAACGATGGTTTGATATGACAAATTTCCATCGGTACACAATACACTCTCAGGCGTTAATACTGGTGCTAGTGATTTCTCTAGCTCTTCTCTTGTGTTTCTTTGCAAGACGCAGTGAGTGACAGCTCCGTTGCGATCTAATGCAAGCATAACTGGTACTTTAGGTATGTCATGGCTCTTAACACCACGCTTACGTGAAGGTCTTTCCAACTGGCGTTTACCCTTAAACGACTCGTTGATAAAGGTTTCATCGGCTTCAATTATCCCATGAAGCTCTGAAGGCTTTCTTTGTCTTGGTTTAGATAATAACTGATGTCGCCAACGCCAAGCGGTTTTAACATTAATACCTAGTTCACTTGCTGCTTCTCTGATCTTGGCTGTAAACCACATGCCTTCTGAATATTGGTGCCATTTATCTTGTTTTTTCATACCAGATAATGGCGTACCAGTAAGTGAATTAAAAGTTCGACCACAAACTTTGCATTTATATCTCTGCTGTCCTCGCGCTGTTGTTCCATATTTTGTAAACTCTTGGCTACCACAATGGGCACATTCGGCTACGCCTTCCTCATGCACAGCAATAGCTTTACCTACATGATTCGAAGAAATCATGTCTTCGATGTGTTGTCGGAGACGTTTCAACTGAACAAAAGTTAGCTCTTCTAATGTAGTTTGAAGATTGGCAAACTGAGTGTTATTCATAGACGCTCCTAACATGATTTGATTTTGTTAGTATAACAAACCAACACAGAAATGGATCAGAGCC
>NZ_BSSU01000024.1 GCF_030161415.1 Thalassotalea eurytherma | reverse complement strand
CTTAAAACCACTTGGGTGTTGTATGGTTAAGCCTCACGGGCAATTAGTATCAGTTAGCTCAAGGCCTCACAACCCTTACACACCTGACCTATCAACGTCGTAGTCTCCAACGACCCTTTAGGGGACTTAAAGTCCCAGTGAGAACTCATCTTAAAGCCTGCTTCCCGCTTAGATGCTTTCAGCGGTTATCAGTTCCGAACGTAGCTACCGGGCAATGCCATTGGCATGACAACCCGAACACCAGTGGTTCGTCCACTCCGGTCCTCTCGTACTAGGAGCAGCCCTCTTCAATTCTCAAACGCCCACGGCAGATAGGGACCGAACTGTCTCACGACGTTCTAAACCCAGCTCGCGTACCACTTTAAATGGCGAACAGCCATACCCTTGGGACCGACTTCAGCCCCAGGATGTGATGAGCCGACATCGAGGTGCCAAACACCGCCGTCGATATGAACTCTTGGGCGGTATCAGCCTGTTATCCCCGGAGTACCTTTTATCCGTTGAGCGATGGCCCTTCCATACAGAACCACCGGATCACTATGACCTGCTTTCGCACCTGCTCGACGTGTCTGTCTCGCAGTTAAGCTGGCTTATGCCATTGCACTAACCGTACGATGTCCGACCGTACTTAGCCAACCTTCGTGCTCCTCCGTTACTCTTTGGGAGGAGACCGCCCCAGTCAAACTACCCACCAGACAGTGTCCCCAAGCCCGATAAGGGCCCTAGGTTAGAACATCACGCATACAAGGGTGGTATTTCAAGGTTGGCTCCACTCTATCTGGCGACAAAGTTTCAAAGCCTCCCACCTATCCTACACATGTAGGAGCAATGTTCACTGTCAAGCTATAGTAAAGGTTCACGGGGTCTTTCCGTCTAGCCGCGGGTATACGGCATCTTAACCGCAAATTCAATTTCACTGAGTCTCGGGTGGAGACAGTGTGGCCATGATTACGCCATTCGTGCAGGTCGGAACTTACCCGACAAGGAATTTCGCTACCTTAGGACCGTTATAGTTACGGCCGCCGTTTACCGGGGCTTCGATCATGAGCTTCGCTAAGCTAACCCAATCAATTAACCTTCCGGCACCGGGCAGGCGTCACACCGTATACGTCATCTTTCGATTTTGCACAGTGCTGTGTTTTTAATAAACAGTTCCAGCCACCTGGTTACTTCGACTCTCCGAGGCTTACTCCGCAAGGGATTCACCATAGAGAGCGTACCTTCTCCCGAAGTTACGGTACTATTTTGCCTAGTTCCTTCACCCGAGTTCTCTCAAGCGCCTTAGTATTCTCTACCTAACCACCTGTGTCGGTTTGGGGTACGGTTCCTATATATCTGAAGCTTAGAAGATTTTCCTGGAAGTATGGCATCAACAACTTCTACTCCGTAGAGTATCGTCTCGATTCTCAGCCTTAGAAACCCGGATTTACCTAAGTCTCCAGCCTACAATCTTTCACATGGATAACCAACACCATGCTTGCCTAGCCTGCTCCGTCCCTCCGTCGCAATATATAGAAGTACAGAAATATTAATCTGTTTCCCATCGACTACACCTTTCGGTCTCGCCTTAGGGGCCGACTTACCCTGCCCTGATTAACATGGGACAGGAAACCTTGGTCTTTCGGCGAGGGAGTTTTTCACTCCCTTTATCGTTACTCATGTCAGCATTCGCACTTCTGATACCTCCAGCATGCCTTACAACACACCTTCAACGGCTTACAGAACGCTCCCCTACCACTCATAATAAATTATGAATCCGCAGCTTCGGTGACTAGTTTAGCCCCGTTACATCTTCCGCGCAGGCCGACTCGACTAGTGAGCTATTACGCTTTCTTTAAAGGGTGGCTGCTTCTAAGCCAACCTCCTAGCTGTCTAAGCCTTCCCACATCGTTTCCCACTTAACTAGTACTTTGGGACCTTAGCTGGCGGTCTGGGTTGTTTCCCTCTTCACTTAGGACGTTAGCACCCTAAGTGTGTCTCCCGGATATCACTCATTGGTATTCGGAGTTTGCAAAGGGTTGGTAAGTCGGGATGACCCCCTAGCCTTAACAGTGCTCTACCCCCAATGGTGTTCGTCCGAGGCTCTACCTAAATAGATTTCGGGGAGAACCAGCTATCTCCCGGCTTGATTAGCCTTTCACTCCGACCCACAAGTCATCACCGCATTTTTCAACATACGTGTGTTCGGTCCTCCAGTTGATGTTACTCAACCTTCAACCTGCCCATGGGTAGATCGCCGGGTTTCGGGTCTATTCCTAGCAACTAAACGCGCAGTTAACACTCGCTTTCGCTACGGCTCCCCTAATCGGTTAACCTTGCTACTAAAAATAAGTCGCTGACCCATTATACAAAAGGTACGCAGTCACCCGAAGGCTTCCACTGCTTGTACGTATGCGGTTTCAGGTTCTATTTCACTCCCCTCACAGGGGTTCTTTTCGCCTTTCCCTCACGGTACTGGTTCACTATCGGTCAGTTAGGAGTATTTAGCCTTGGAGGATGGTCCCCCCATATTCAGTCAACATTTCACGTGTGCCGACCTACTCGATTTCACTTATGTTTGCCTTCGTGTACGGGGCTATCACCCTGTATCGCCATCCTTTCCAGAATGTTCCACTAGCGCCCACAAGCTTAAGGGCTAATTCGCGTTCGCTCGCCGCTACTAACGAAATCTCGGTTGATTTCTTTTCCTCGGGGTACTTAGATGTTTCAGTTCTCCCGGTTTGCCTCTTAACGCTATGTATTCACGTTAAGATAGTGTCTTATGACACTGGGTTTCCCCATTCAGAAATCGTAGTCTATAACGGTTTTTATCACCTTAACTACGCTTATCGCAGATTAACACGTCTTTCATCGCCTCTAACTGCCAAGGCATCCACCACATACGCTTAGTCACTTAACCATACAACCCTAAGTAGTCTTTCCTTATAAATAAGGAGATACAAAGTACACATCGGTGACTAAACCGACGTAATTATATAGTCTGACATTTTCACGTACTCTCTTTAACCTAAGTTAAAGGATGAGTTACTTGAATTAGATGAAACAAGATAAGGAAGTCTTGTTTCAAGGTGTTATTTACAGCGCGACACTGTAAACAACAATTCGAATATCTATGAATAAATTCATACATAATTCGAGGATATTTATATCAGCTTTCCAAATT
>NZ_BSSU01000023.1 GCF_030161415.1 Thalassotalea eurytherma | reverse complement strand
ATTTTTAAGTAAATACGTATTAGTTATTACAATCGCTGTGCCACATTGGAAAAAACACGTAACTCATTGTTATATATCAATTTACAATTATTTTACATAAAACCCACAAACCATTGACATAATATGTCTCGCCACTTTTTTAGTGAAAAGCTTAAATTTTGGTCATTTAAACCACAATAATTTACAGGGTGACAACGTGAACAAAAGATAGTGCAAACAACGTTTGCTAGAAACGTGAGTGAATAATTAAGTCGTGTGGAGCAAGAGGAGTATGGTTTTTACGCGGTGCTGGGAGTTAGTGAAGTTAAATTTGAAAGGCAATAAAAAAGCCTGATAATAAATATTTATTAGGCTTCAAGTGGCTGCTGGGTGAGGTACTGCATCATCCTCAAACCAACTAATGACCAAAGAAAATATAATCAACATGGCGGCAGGCAATAGTGTGATTAAAAATATACTTATAACACTAATCATAATGCCACCTACTCTATATCAGCTTGCTCGGTAGATTCATCAAACTCGACCTCTGCTTTAGCAATCATATCTGCAGAAGTAGTTAATAAAGGCACTCTGAAGTTATTAATAGCACTAAGAATATCTTTATTGATTTGTGCTTTCATCGCGGCATTCACATCAATATTGTGTTGTTTAACATAAACATCGGTTACCGCTTTAATGTTGTCCGTTTCTGACGCTGCAAATGCAGGCATTACCATCATGGATGTTAATGCAATAGTAAGTAAGGTTTTCATGTGTCTCTCCTGTTACGTTTCAATAATTAAGACGTAATAGGATTAACAAAGGTTGTGCCACGATCTAAAAAAATCGTTAACATGATGTTATAAAAAGGAATTTACTTTAAACCGAAGGAGCTACTCAATAATTGAGCACTTGCTGACAAACGAAAAAGTGGTTAAAAAAACCACAATTTCGCTAATAAGATGTGAGTGTCTTTTATTTTTGAAGCTGCACGACTTTATCAAAAGCACGTTTTAACAAGTCACCATTCGCATCAGGAAGTGACGAATTTTCACTTAAAAAGCGTCTAAATTGTTTAGCGCCAGCTAATCCGTTGCATAAACCAAGCATATGACGCGCTACATGCCACATTTTACCACCGGCGTTTACATGCTTGTCGATATACAAAGCCATCTCATCAATAATCTCTTGACGAGTTAGCACCTCATTATTTGATCCATATATTTGCTGATCTGCTTGAGCCAGCAGATAAGGATTTTGATAAATTTCACGCCCTATCATTACACCATCAATATGTTCAAGATGTTGATTGGCTTCCTCAAAGGTTTTGATGCCACCATTTATAGAAATATCTAAATGGTTAAAATCACGCTTTACTTGATAGACACGCTCATAATCTAGCGGAGGTATTTCTCTGTTTTGCTTTGGGCTCAACCCTGACAACCACGCTTTACGCGCGTGAACAATAAAGTGTTGGCAACCTGCTTCTTTAACAACATCAATAAACGTGTGCAAAAATTCATAGCTATCATGATCATCAATACCAATGCGCGACTTAACAGTAATTGGAATATCAACAACTTGTTTCATCGCATCTACGCATTGCGCAACAAGCGCTGGCTCGGCCATTAAACACGCACCAAAACGACCGTTTTGCACACGATCAGACGGACAGCCTACATTAATGTTGATTTCATCATAACCTTGCTTTTCAGCAATTTTGGCACACTTAGCCATTGCTTCAGAATCACTTCCGCCAAGTTGTAACACAACTGGGTGTTCTTCTTCGTTATACCCGAGGTAATCACCTTTACCAAAAATGATTGCGCCAGTTGTTACCATCTCGGTATACAACACAGTTTGCTTGCTCATCAAACGATAAAAATAACGACAATGACGATCTGTCCAATCGAGCATTGGGGCGACGGAGAGTTTATGTGAAAGGGCTTGCTTACTCAATTTAACGTAAACCTGTTTAGAAGTGTCGAATGAAATAGCTAATATTTATTAACCGTGAAGATAAATTATATCATTTTTTAACACCGGAAAAAGCAATGAATCGTCAATGAGCATTTTGACGTTACGGCTACCAAGCGTTAAATAAAAAGCGGGCAATGCTAGATTCAAAATATTGGTATGTTAAACTCATAACACTTCAATTATTTAAGTGTAGTTATGGATATTGAACAACAAGTAGCTCAAGCAAAACTCGTATGTGAAAAACGCGGAGCACGCTTTACCGCATTGCGAGAACAAGTATTTACTTTACTAGCTAAACATAACAGTGCAGTAGGTGCATATGACTTATTGTCTGAATTACAAGTCATTGATTCTTCAGCTAAACCAGCGACAATCTACCGAGCTTTGGACTTTTTGAATCAACAAGGTTTTGTTCATAAGATTGAATCAATAAATGCATTTGTTATGTGTGATCACTTTAGTGAGTGTAACCACCCTGTACAGCTGCTCATTTGTGATGACTGTGGCTACGTTGAAGAAATTCAATCAGAAAATTTAGATCTAGCAATTCGCTCTATGGCTGATGCTAGTGGTTTTAAAATCAAACACCAAGTCGTTGAAGCGCATGGTTACTGTGCAAAATGTCAGTCTGATAAAAATTAAGTACTAAGACCTATTAATTAAGTAAATATATGAAGGATAATAGATTAGCATTTACCGATAGAAATCCAGTTGCTACAATAAAATTATCTATTTATTCGTTTTATTGCACTTTTTCAAGAAAAATAGCGCATAATAAATGAATTAGTTTTACCATCTTTAAGGTTATCAAACATTCATGAACGTAGAGTTTATTAATCCATTTCTATCATCCATGTTAAATGTCATGTCAACAATGGCACAAATGGAGTTATCACCTGAGAAACCTAAATTAAAAGATGGGGATTTTGCTAAGGGCGATGTTTCCGGCTTAATCGGTATGGTAAGTGACCAGGCAAAAGGTTCTCTATCAATCACTTTTGAAGCACCACTAGCTATTGCTACCATGAAAAAAATGGTGGGCGAAGGCCCTGATGAAGTCGATGAAGAAATCATCGATTTAGTTGGTGAAATTACCAATATGGTCACTGGTGGCGCTAAACGTATTTTAAGCGAAAAAGGCTTTGAGTTCGATATGGCGACACCTATGGTTGTATCGGGTAAAGACCATACTATTAACCATAAAGCAGAAGGGCCTGTCGTCATTATTCCGTTGAAATCTGAATTTGGCCGCGCTTATATTGAATTTAGCTTTGACTAATACTCAAACGCTAGACATAAAAAAACCTCCAAGTGGAGGTTTTTTTATGTCAGATAATCGACACTATGTTTTGTTTGCACCGCTATCAATAACATGATCGTTTAATTGATTTAGCCAATCTTCTAATTTCATTTTAATGTCACCATTAATAATAACAGCATTAGAATATTGGAATGATTTACGATGTTCACCCAACATGCTTGTTTGAGCCATCTTAGCTAAAATCTCACCTGTTGCACTATTATACAGTTCAAAGTAAACCGTCGCACTGCCTGATTGCTTGATCTGCACCTTTGAACCCGAGGCATTATTTAGATCAGGTTGGAAAATATTAAGGTTAATTAGCGCTGGCAATAATACAAGCACATCAGCGCCATTTTCTTCAACAATTGGCATACCTCTTTTATCAAACTGTGCTTTTAACACGTCTTGATAAATACCTTTTACATTGGAAACAATTTTCTCTTCATCTGTTTTTGAGGCACGGCTTGCTAAAGATTTTTGAGCGCGGTTGAAATCTCGACGCCAATTTTTCTTCATTTTTACATGAGGCTCAACAAGTTTAATTTTTGTAAATTGACTGAAGTCATAACCTTCTTTGATATACGCAACGGAGAAGTTGCCACTTTTAACTTCTGTTAAGCCATCATCTGTCTTTTTTCCTGCTAATGCTGCTTGCGACATCAACATCATGGATGCTGAAACTGCAACAATCGTTGCTTTTTTAATAGACGTTAACATGGTAATACCCTTTCCTTGTTTAAAATTGAATCTTGTTTGTTGGTGCACTAAACACCTGATACTACGAACTTTGTAGTAGTTATAGACCCAATTACGTGTCCAATCTACACCTAACTGTGTCATAATTGTTAATATTTGTGTCTAGATACATACTTATTTATGTGGTTTCAAAGCGATATATC
>NZ_BSSU01000022.1 GCF_030161415.1 Thalassotalea eurytherma | reverse complement strand
CTTAGTCAGTATGACCAATAGATACCGACCTTCGTCGGTATGACTCTGCCTCTGCCTGTCATTGTGGCGTAGGCCTCAGTTCCAGCCAGTCATTGTGGCGTAGGCCGCAATCTCTTTTATTCGGTTATGTGTTGAGATACCGACCTTCGTCAGTATGACTCGGCTATGAGTCAGCATTACGATCTTTTCTTTTCTTGAATTGATACTTAGGCTGCTTGGGAAAGTGCCAACGGTAAAACTTTAAACTGTTAAATAAGATAAACCGCCAAGCTAGTACCATTGCAATAAGGGCTACGAAAAAAGGCGCAACAAAGTAATTAAATAACATACTCCAAAAGATATACTCTGTTTGCCAAGTATCGCCAGTTAGTAATGTGTAATTAATTGCCAGAGTCGTTTTGAATGCTTTGTATTGCTCAGCGGGCTCTGAAAACGTGATGCCAAATTGGTAATCGCCTTTTGGGAGTTTAAACTCACCTAAGCATTGGGTTACGTATGTGTGCTGCCATTCGCACGCATTGTTTGAAATCATTTGACTCGATGCAACAAGCTGTTGGTTGCTTTTTATTTGCCAGCCAACCGTCAATGGTATGCCAGGTTGTTGATATTTCTCCATATTGCCAAACACTTGATTTAGGTACCAGTAGGGTTGTTCTTCTCGAGAGAATCGCAAATTTACTTGGTATGTTTGTTCCATAGGAATTGAAATATCAAACCAGCTAGCTTCATTATGCTTTATGTCAATAGGTGCAATTACAGGTGGTTTAGAAAAATGTTTCGCAAATTGATGTGACAATGCAAAATGCAATCCTGTAGTAGCTAAAATAATAATAAGTAAACGATTATTCATGACATTCCTTGTCTGTTGTTGCATCTAACCTTTTAAACTTAGATTTTTTCGCACATTATCATGTCTTGGTTAACCCTAACATTTACTATGCCTGCGGGAGGTTGATAAGGTAACCAACCGTTAGGGCATTTCCCTCCTTTGAAGTTAACAACCGCACCAGTTGGCAGCTTTAAATTACGCTGTTTATTGTCTTTGAGTTGTTGCTCCAAACTGTCAATTTTTCTTTCTAAACATTTAATTGATGCTTTGCTGTTTATTTCAATCTCACAGCCGCTGCTTAGTGCAGAAAAAGAGCATAGTAACGTTATTATAAAGCTAATTATTTTCATCATTTTCCCTGTCGTAGTGTTGGTTTATTTCTGTTTTCTATATGTCATTCGCTATACATTTATCGGTGATTCTAATGATTTAGGCATTCCTGTTCTAAAAAGTAAGAAGAGACTGAAGGCAAAATAGTTCATTAGAAAGCAAATTTAGTAGTAAAAACTTAGATGCTTAGTTTAGGTAGTGTTAGGTTGGGGAGGTTTGGCATCGTAGCGTCCTTGTCCGTATAGTCTCGTTGTTTTTTAAGCTAATGCAATATGCAGTGCATTAGCTATTTGGTCTTGTCGTGCTTTATTACCTTTGCCCATAAAGATAGGAACGCTTATGTCTTTAGTGACTTCTTTATCAATCAGGTATGTCCATGTTGTCGAAATTTCTAAGGCAATAGCGCAGCATTTCAGTGTGCTGAAAATTAAATACGTCTGCGTTAGTGCCTCCTTTTCAAACTCCACCCAATAAAATGTCGGTGAAACACATTTCATTTTACTCATTTAGTATGATGTATGAATAGTTGATTAGCCAATAATGACAAAGGAAAAGTTAATTATTAATAGCTAGATCAATTAGCTGCTTTTTCGTGAGCGCACCAGCTTTACGGTTTATTTCAGTGTTGTTTTCGAACAAAATTATTGTCGGTAACCCTCTTACATTAAAATGTTTACTGACCGTTGTATCAAGCGAAGCATCTATTTTTACCACAGTAACCTGATCGGCATACTCCTTAGCAAAACTTGCTAGGGTTTTGTTCATCAATAAACATGGTCCACACCACTGAGCCCAAAAGTCGATAAGTACTCGTGGGTGCTGTTTAGTGATTATCTTGAGCTCGTCCAATGAAGTAACATTAATTGTTGTGCCAGCTATATAGTCCAATGTTCCATTTTGTCTTTTTAAGACAGAAAAAGGCCAATTAACGATAGCAATTAAATTTGTCAAAATTAATGCGATGATAAGTATAATCCAACCCAGTAATTTGATGGGTAAGTAATAGAAGGGCGCTTGTTCATTAAAGGTTTCTATTGCATTAAGCCTTTCAGTAACTTGATTACCTAAATTCATTTTTAATCCTTGAAAAAATTAGCCTTTATCAACCTAAAACTAGGCTAGCTATTCTTCATGTCCTTTCAATAGTCTGTCTATTTGTATCCCGCGTATTATTGCTCTGCTAATACTTGAGATAAAAAGGGTATTATTGCTGGTGTCTCATCATGAGCAAGTTTCCATGATAATAATAAGCCACTGACACAAAACCAACTCAACGTCCATTGTTGGCCGTTAAGTACATAAATCACTATGGAAGGAATAAATGAAAAACAGGCAAAAAGGGTTAATCGACGAAACAAGTCTACCGGATGTTGCTTTCTATATGCCTTCATCGCTTTATTAATGATTTTTTGCTTCTCTTTATGGTTCAAACCTACAAGACGCTCATCATCGTACAATTTAAAATGAAACATCAAACCTCCTTGTTTTAAAAGCGTTTAAATGAATGGATTTTCAGTATAACGAGAATAATAGTGAATGTTAACTTCTTGTTAATCTTGTCGTTATCTAATTGATCTATCCTTAATTTTTATCTTACGTTAGTTTTTCGGGGGGAAAAGGAATAACGATACGATAAATAACACTGACAAAACCAACAATCCAAAAATTGCAATACGGGTTTCATGTGCTGACTCATCTTGTTTTCTAGGGTAGTTACCTAGCGTAATCAAAACAGACTATATTTGCCAATATAAAAGCAAATAAACTCAATAAAAGCTTCAATTAACACCCATCGAAGTATTTTAAATAACGTGCGAAGAAAACCTTCTGCTAATTCTTCCATTGAACACTTTTCCTTAAAACGCTTATTCAACCTATGACTTCAATTATCATGAAATCGTTAATAACTCTCATGATTTATGAACTTAGTTGCATGTTATATCAAGATTTTCATGTACCGTGATAACAACCCGCTTATTGAGTTCATTGTTAGTTACGTACCCACAAACGCCTTGATAGGTAACAGTTTCGCTAATTTTTACATGATAGCGATAAACGCCATCTTTGGCTTGTGAAAGGTCATAATGCAAAGTATTACGATCACCACTAGGTATTGAGCCAAAGTCTAGGTTACTGCTAGGTAAATCTATTTGTGCAGAAGAGATTGTTGCACTCGAATTATTTACGATGGTAATACTCGGCATTATAAAAAAGCTAGCGTAATAACCTAACACTAATACAGCGCTTGCGATGAGCACAGATTTATAGAAAGTTTTCATTTCATACTTATTCGTCGTTTTTCATCATTCAACATATTTAACCTTACGGCGTTAACATCGCTTTAAATTCATCTAAATATTGCTGATGTTTGTTTTGATGCCACTGAACCATTGATTTAGACTTCTCTACTGCGACAAGTTGTACTGCTATAGCCCGCTTAATGTCACCTTGGTTGGCATATGCCTTTGCTAAAGAAGCATGTGCGTACGCAGAGTCAGGATACAAATCTGTTGTTTTAATGTAGATATCGAGCGCTTTGCTTGGCTCAGTTTTAGTTAACGATTTGGCTAACGCTTTTAATGAACCTTCTGCTGACACAGGGAAGCCATACTTATCGTTTGATAGCTTGTCATAGTAGGCAACAATAGCATCAGGACCTTGCTGTGAAATAGGGGAGTTGGCAGGCAAGTTGTTATGAATATCATCAAATAACGCTTCAATGCCGTTTAGTAGGGTAATAATAGGGCGAGACATATAATAGTGATTTTCATTACTGTTGCTCTGCCATTGCAGCTTATTCTGAGAAAGCTTTGCTAATTCTAATTCAAATTGCTTAACGGCAGCTACATGAGCACTTTCGTAACGGTGATTACCTATGGTCATGTATAGAAACTTCATGCCATCGTATTTTGGTGTTAGTTTTTGAGGCGCATCTAAAACAATATGACCAAAGTTATCACCTAAGGTTGGGCTAGCAATTAAGTACGCGTTAAACATATTTGGTCTATTAAGTAATGCATATAACCCTAAAGCGCCATTTGCCATGAAACCACTGTAAATTTTGAAACCATTCGTTCTGTAGTGTTTATCAATCTGCTTCAATACATCGTTCTCGATGATATCGAGTATGCGTTGATCTTTCGGGTTTTCAGCAAACTGCTTAAATACCGCAGCAAATTCAGGGTGGTAATTAGCAGGGTTAACAATAATGGTTTTTAGCCAAGGCCACTCGCCATTGTGACTTAACCAGTCTTGCATTCCTGAAATAAATGGTTGGCTTCTAGGGTGCAAATCAAACAACACAAAATAAGTTTTAGTATCGTCTTTAGCATAACCTTGTGGCAAGGTGATGTTGTATTTTAATGGCTCTTCAAATCCCTCAGGTAGTACTTCAATAGTTTCGATTGGGTTTAGGTTTTCTATTTCAACGGCGAAAGAAAAAGTAGGTAATGCCAACATCAACCAAAGCAATATAATTTTCATTGTTCATCCATGTCTATTTTTAGTAAGAGTTATTAAGCGAGTCTATAGATGCGTTGCAGCCATATCAAAGGACCATTGTCAGTATCACCTAAACCTTATTAAAAGCATACAGTTAACTGTCATTATTACGGATTGATTGTTGTTTTTCGGGCGTTGTTTTGCGCTTGAATATGTGCAGCATCTGGTTTGTGACGTTGCATGACACGTTTATCACAAGATCTAAAGCTCGACGTAGATTTGAGAATTTCATATTTGTGAACGAGCATAACTTGATCATTCTTCAAAACTTTTATTGTCGCTCTGTGTACTTTGGGTTGTGGCAATAGCTGCGCCAATTGCGACACCAACGCCTATCGCTACACCGACACCAATACCTAACACAATAGGGTTGTTTACTTTTCCATGTTGATTTTTCAGTTTATGCATCGCTTTGATCTTCGTATTACCTATTATTAGTGTAGTAATTATTCTATTCACTTAAGCTGTTTTACCGAGCAATCCAAGTGACTTTATTTTGAAAGTCACTTTTTATGCGGTGTTAAATTGCGTTATTTGCCAAAGCTCACCTGATGGTCCCCATAGCATCAAAACCTTTCCCCAACGCTCTTCTTGAATAGGGTTGAATTTAATGTCGAAACCTTCCAAGCCAATTACGCGATCATATGCTTCGTTGATATCGATAACTGATAATTGCAATACTAAGTTATTTGCCAGTTCTTGATTATAGAAGCGCTGTAAAAAGAAAAAACAATCGCCATTTTCGAATAGGGAGAGATCTTCTGAGACATAATCCAACTTGAAACCAAGGGCTTGGTAGAAGGATTTGCTTACTTCGTAATTTTTACTAGGAATGAATACCCTAATATCATCAACCTGCATAATTTTCCCCTTGTTAACTTAAGGTAGTCATTGGCTTGTAATCGTATTAATTTCAATATGAGTGGATTAAATGAAACCAAAACCTATTACCTAACGTACTTATTTAGTTATTAAATTAAAGGATAACCTCAATGTTTTCACTCTTTAAAAAAGATCCGATTAAAAAGCTCAACAAACAGTACGAAAAGAAGCTTGAAGAAGCGATGCTTGCTCAACGAAAAGGTGACATAAAATCATACGCGTTTATCACCGCTGAAGCTGAAAAAATAAACGAACAAATTATTGCCTTAAAAAACACGCCAACAACATAGTTTATTCATTATAAAAAGCACAACGCAATCGCCTATATTGTGAGTCGTTCAAATAAACTGGTTGAGATTACAACGCATTTTTACCATCGAATTAAATAATATTTAGGTTGTGTGATGCGACATTATCAACACACCCTAAATTAATTCTGTAGGTGCCTGGCTCATCGCTTGTGTCGTGAAATGGGTAGATACCGCATGTTTTACAAAAGTGGTGATTAACATCATGATCGCCCCAACGATAAGTGCTTAAATTCTCGTTGCCTGTAATCAGTTTAAAATGGCTTGGTGGGTAATTTTGTTTCGACATAATGGCATTTTTTCTGATGCAAATTGAGCAATTACATTGTAACGCCTCGGTTATTTCCTCGCTTTCGAACTCAAATCTAACAGCTTCACAATGACAACTACCTGTGTATTTCATGACGTTTCCTTGTTTATATGAACTTCATGACTGTATATAGTTACAGTTAAAAGGTAAAGCATGAATTTAATGTCTATTGGCTAAAACGATCCATCATCATCAATGAGTTGGCTTGTTAACTGTTTATAAAGCTCTTGTGCTTTTTCTTGATTGCAGAACAACAAGAGTTACCACGCCGATAATAAAACCTGGAATAATTTGAATGAGTGAGCCATAAAATAACTGTCCAATAAGTGCTTGGCTCCAGTTATCAAATACATCGTAATGGGTACCTAACTGCCATTTTTTGGTGATCCACCACAAAATAAATACAGGAATTCTGGATATGGGTGAAAATATCAGCAGGCAATATAAAAGCATTTGGTAGGGCGTTTCATGGTTTATTAATTTATGAGCCCAATAAACTGAGCATATCAACGTAAACCAAAGTAAGCCTATTAGAAAAACATATACATCGGGTATGCCTGCCAGTTCAAGAAAGAAGCGTACTGGCGTGATAAGCAACGCAATAAGTATTGGAATTGCGCAAAGCTTTATAGCTAGCGTTCTTTTTCGCATTTTTCTAAGGCTTGTTTGATTTTCTTTTGTTCCCATTTTTCACCGAATGGTTGGAATACGACGATAGCTTGTGCTCCGATAATCATAGCGAAACACATTGCAGTACTGATAAGCGCGCCAAGGTTTTCTCCGCCATTATAATTTGGCACAAAGAAAAATATAAAAATACCTAATAAAAACAACGTTAACATATAAAAGCTTTTTTTAGATTTAACTTCAGCTATCGCTGCTTGTTCTCGTTTTTCTCGCTCATCGTGGGTGTCTTTAGATACGTGAGTGGTATTTGCGCTGATGTTTTCATTTTTTAATGTATCTACATCAATGTCAAAAACTGCAGCTAAAGACTTTAATGTTTCAAGCCCAACCGTATCACCTTTCTCTACACGTTGAATTGTACGAATGTTTAAACCACAAAACTGAGCGAGTTGCTCTTGAGACCAATTGTTTTTTTGCCTTAATGACTTAATAAGCATTATCGTTACCGTTTATCTTTCATTAACAAAACTATAACCTAATTTGATTCTGTCAGGAACGACAAACACATGACAATCGCACGACAGCTATATTTCCATTGTTCTTTAGAGCATCGTACAGGCAATTAATAACTAGATGAAGCTCTGTAAACTGCACAATGTTAATTGTTATTGCTAGTGGACTAATGCCTGCCCACTCACGTAACTGTCGATACAAACTAAGCACGCTAAAAAATATACTACGTTAATCTACTGCGCTAACCCCGCCTTTGAATGACTATTTTTCATCATGGCGATACCTAGCCAAAAAAACCATACAATTTGGCTAACACCAAAAATTTCAGTCAGTACGTCAGCAGGATAAATAGTACCAATACCAGCTAAACCAACAAAAATGCCAACATAGTTAAGTGTTTTAGGCAGCTCTGTAGCTTTTAACGCGGCAAAACTTAGCAATAACACCCAAATGCCGCCAACGACTTCATTACCGCCGCCTAGGCCTTCAATAACAGCGTATATCGCGATCCAAACTGTCATCGCTTGTTCTGGATCTTTAGCCGACAACCCTATAGTCGTCGCTAAACCAATATTTGCGATCATGCCACTGGCAATCACTAGGCCTACCCATACAACGCCAAATACAGCAGCGATTTGCGAAAGTGTAGGGGCGCTTTTCTTCAAACGCTCATAAAGTGCTAAAACCAAAATTGCCAGCAACACGCCAAAAAGTACGTACATGGTGAAGTTTACAATCGATAACGCAAGATGGTTTTCAGCAAGGTATGCAAACTTTTGAGCAGCGTTTGCGTCAACAGGGTAATGCCAATATGCGCCGAAAAAAACGAAAGCTAAGATATAGATGAGTGCCTCAAAAATAGCTGCAACGCCACCTGCTTTTTGTATATGATTCATCAAAATAATCCCTTTTAGGCTAAATATATAGAAAGCTTGCGCTTTGGTTAGGGGAACCTAGTTATCTAAGGTAAGCGAGGTATAGCAAAAAACCAAATCCATTTTTTGTAAATAGATAATTCAGTTACCTTAAAAGATTGTTTATATTCGGTTTAGTTTAAATTGCTTGTGCTATTGAAGAGTACATATGGAATAGTAACCCGTGTTAAAACTATCCACAAAATTAACATGAATATTTATTGTCGTTATAAGTTACATAAACAGCGCAATGTGGCTTAATGCATTGGTTAGGTTTCTTCAGCTGTCGCCATCTGCTTTTTAGCCATCAACATAGCAAGGCGAAAAGTTAAATAAGCAAATAGGGCGCTAGTTGCCCCATAAAGGCTGAAGATTATATAAATCTCATTACCTATCCAGTTCACGTTAAGAATACGAGATGAACCCTGTACATCAAGCGTGCCATTTAAGAGTGACGGCATAATACTGCTATGAAATACGAGTTTTGCAAACCAGCCAAATACAATAGCCACTGCAATATAAAAGACAATAAGGAGTATTCTAAAAATAAACATAACTGGGTTCAGTACAACTAACGCTTCGCAATGAAGCTAAAAATTAACGGGTTTAAATGAGCAACGCATGAGTAAAGCATGAGCAAAAAACGGCTTTAGTTTGGCTCACGCTAATCGGTTGCTATGTGTTTTTTATCATTTATCTAAGATCACATCAAAGCCACCAAAGATCATTCTTTTACCATCAAACGGCATTGGGTTATTGTCTGGGAGCATTCTAGGATCTTCCATGATTTTATCCATGTTTTCATCTCTGACTTTTTTTGACGGCCATGTTACCCAAGAAAAGCAAACGGTTTCATTGGGTTCACATTTCACTGCCATAGGAAATGAAGTTAGTTCACCATCTGGCACATCATCTCCCCAACACTCAACAAGTGAAATCACACCATACTCTTTGAAAACGTCGGCTGCTTCACTAGCATGTTTTATATACGCCTCTTTTTTATCGGTTGGTACTGCTAACACAAAACCGTCTACATAACTCATGTTTAGATCCTCATAAAATTGTCAATGAAACCTGTAAATAAAGTGGCTACTTGTCGTTCCTTAACACAGTAAAACATGAACAACTGCCTACTGATATGTGTGTCGTTTGAATAGCGCATTACTTATTAAAGCTGGTACTCGAAAAACACTGCGCCATTATCGTTACTTGGCACTTTATTGAAGCCTAGCTTATGAAGTAATTTTATTGAAGCAACGTTGTCTGGAGCAACACCGGCAACTAAATTCATTATTTGACCTTCTGATCTAATGAACTCAAGTAAACCTTGTAGTATTTCGGTTGCATAACCATAACCCCAGTAAGCTTCACTGAGTAAATATCCTACGTGTGTTTTATTAGTATTTTCTGAAGAAATAAACACAAAGCCAATGGGGGAATTCGTACCAGTTAACTTGACGACAAGTAGTCGGCAATCAGAGTTGATGTGCGCTAACCAATGTTGAGCTGCTGATATGGAATTAACGTTTTGAAAATAGGGCGGTAGGTTTTCAACAACATTTGGCGTTAATATGTCTACAATTGAAGCTAAAAACTCTGGCGTCTGCTTGCTAGTTAGCCGTTCGCTAATCTGTAATCTTGACGTTTGATAACTTGCACTCACACATTACTCTCCGTCATACGTTAAAGGATATCAAACTGATAATAGCCAAGTGATATTTGCCTAGGTTTAATAGCTTACTGGCGATAATAAAATAGGTTTTTAATCAAATTACGCCACGTTTTATATAGCTTAACTATTTGCAAAGGTTTTCAATGCTTGACCAGATAAACGATAACCTACCCATTCATCTTGTGACACAGCGCCAATAGATTTATAGAAGTTGATAGCAGGCTCATTCCAATCAAGTACACTCCACTCAAAACGACCACACCCTTTTGAAACTGCAATATTCGCTAAATGTTTCAATAAAGCCTTACCCGCACCAATATTTCGATGTTCGGGAGAAACATATAAGCCTTCAAGGTAAAGCCCATTTTTTCCCAACCATGTTGAGTAATTAAAGAAATATACTGCAAAACCAATCGGCTGATTGTTGAGATAACAGATGACTGCATGGGTTGTAGAGTGTTCACTAAACAATGATGTTTTTATATCAGCTTCAGTTGCTAACACTTCATGCTCTGCTTTTTCGTAACGGGCGAGCTCTGTTACGAACCGAAGAATTAACGCTGAATTTTCAATTTTTGCATTTTCAATAGTTAATGTTGACACTTCATACTCCAATTTACAGCGGCATAAAATGCCCGAAAAAGGGAAGGTTAACCGTGGTTTTACTTTGAATAGTTAGCAAACTAGCGGTTAATTGTCCCAGTGAGTTTACGATTGAACTTGCTTTATGGGTTATTCACCAAGCCATTTAAATTTAGCATCATTAATTATTTTGTTAAATTCAGCCTGCGTGATTTTACCATTTTCTAAATCGTCTTCAGCTGGCCAAGCTACTTTCTGGTACTCATATTCTATAGCCGCAAGAATATAGCCTAGTTTTTGTTCAGTAATATTGCCTTTGTGAAATTGGTGCATTGCTAGCTTCTTATTCCAGGCCTTTCCTTCAGGAGGCGCTGGTAGCGTGAAATCAAGTGTTAGAAGTCGTTCATCAGATACTTTATAACCCTTAGCGATAGAATCTTTAGCACACTGGTAAAGCAAATAATCAATCGAGTCTTGCAGGCCGTAAAAATGCCAATCAAAGCCAGCATTACAACCACCAATAACTTTATTACTTTCGTCAGTAATATCAATGGTTCTTTCGGCACAACCTGATAGGCAAAGTAGGGTGGCGCATACTTTTATAAACGTTTTATACATCAAATGAACTCTTTTTATCGTATAGCGCATTGTTTAGAGCAAAGCGTTAATTGCCTTTGTTTAATGGCTTGCTATATTTTAACTATTCTGATTTTGCTTGCTTATCTTGCTCTTCTTTTAAGACTTTCTCAGCCAAAGAGTCAAATACTAAGCCTGCTTGGCCCTTTAATACAATAAGGTACTCTTTTGCAGATAATATGCCCAAGTTCGTACTGATAGCTTCGACATATTCCCAGCCTAGTTGACTAAACTGATTCAGCGCCTTTTCAAAGTGAGGATCTGACTGCAGTGGTTTATCAACTTTAGCGAATGTTCTTTTTTGAGGTTTAAAAATAAATGTTTTATACATCCATGCCATGATGCTCTCCTTAAATATACGCCCAATTATTGGGCTAGTTGTTGCTTGGCTACATTAGCGTCAAAAGAGCAAGCCAACCTTTTTTCATTCATTTTGCGTGACTTATGGTATCTACAATGAATGAGTTGTTGATGTGTATTTATGTTCGCAAGAAACAATAGCGGCACATATACCACTAAAGGCCAATAAAAATAACGAAGGGATTAAAAATGCAAAACCTGCAGAAAAGGAGGCTACCGTTAAATTGTCTATTGTCGCTGTCATGCCTCTACCTAATTGCATTGGTTGAGCAAAAGAAGCTAACACACCAAATACTGGGATGAGCATTGAAACCACTAGCATTATATAGCTGAGCCCTCCTAATAATCTCGCGGCAAGTAATAATGATTTGAGATGAGATGTTTCAACTGTTGAATATGGATATAATTTCATTTAATTCCCTTTGTTTGAAAATAAAACTCACTTTAACCTTTGTTAGTTTGTATTATTTTTCAGCCAGTTACTAATATAATCGGTTGACTCTTCTATTGAAACTACGTCCTGATATATTAAGTCTGAATTATTGCTAACTTGGCTTGCAGTTGAAAGGTAAATATCCCTAAAGTGATCCTCGTATTTCTCCATGAAACTTGAGATTGAACTTATTGCATCAGCGTGAATTTGTTTGGTGTGCCTACTAATTATACGAGCAAGGCATAATTCCATTGGTTGATCTAACAAAATAACGTAATCGATTAAAACGGACATTGCATCACGTTCTCTGCCAAAAGGCTCTTCTATAAAAATGAACGGCCTACTATTTCTAGAAAGTAGAGACTCTAATGAACTGACAAATCTGGGCGTTTTAATAAGAGAAACATTTGCTCCGTTTCTTAACCAACTTTTCATGTCTTTCGGGTACGTGTTGTTATCAATGTGATCATCAAAAAGCAGAAATGGGCAATCAAATCGATTTGCTAATTGTTTAACAATTGTGGTTTTTCCTGCACCAGAGATGCCACTAACTGCCACTACTTTTGTGTTAATCATATTATCCTAATGTGACAAAACTCGACTGCAAATTAGCGCGTCACCAACTGTTTTATTTTTTTTATGCGATATTGCAAATAGCTACCCAGCAAAAAAGGCCAAATTATTATTGCTGCGGGTTGAGCATAAAGTTTGTACTTAGTCCATAGTTCAATACTTGCGGTAGCGTGAATTACTTTAGATAAAATTGCCAAGCCGATAAAGAATAAGATTGTACTAAAATTTATATCACGCCAAACAGAGCTGTTGAAAGCCAGTCTATTGCCCCACAGAAGATAAATTAACCCTTTACGTTGAAATACGGTTATAGCACAAAAAAATAAAGCAGTTAAACACCAGGAGAGTGTAGGTAAGTGGCTGAAATTAATAGCTAAATCTAGAATACTGAACTGTTGATGGCAGTAAGATAGAAATATAATAACTAACACTATTGCAGACACAGAGCGCCAGTAAATAGCCCACATTAAAATAACTCCACTTTTATGTTCAAACCTAGGTAGAAAACATAACGGCAGCGCAGCAAATGAAATAGTTTGACTCAATATAAAATCCAACAGGCATCGAAAGCAATGCCAGCCAGAAAAACACAAACTCTAGCCTCATTGGGTATTGCTTAGCTGTCCCGTCTTAATTGGCCTGTTAGGCATTGCTTTCTAAATACTCTGCCCAACTAAAATTACTTTTCAAGCTAAAGGCTTTGGGTGTATCACCATTTTCTCTTAAAAAAGTTAGTTTTTCTACAGCTTCTTTTACCGTAGGAGTATGACCGATTGGAATCCACCATAAAACATAACTATCTTCAGGGATATGATGAAACCACTCTTTTTTACGACGAAGAAAATCACGATGATGAGTTCTGAACATGAAGTCTTGCAATGTATCAATTGAGTCCCAAACTGACATGTTTACAATCATATTAGGATCATCGAAAACTTGAATGTTGGTTGCATCATCGCTTTCATCTTTTAGACGCCAAATAAAACCATTGCTAGATTCTGCTAGCTTATTAATTGGCTCTAAATTATCTACAAACTCTTTTATTTCAGGTGCTTCTAAAGAATATTTAGCTTTTGCTATATTTAGTTGTGCAAGGTGCATATGAATCCTCCGTGATGCCTAACACCCAGTTAAGGGGTTGATAAATGCTTGGCTAAACTGTGTAACTAAGTGGAACCGAGCCAAGCTTTAGCAGTCCCGTCGCTTTATTGGCTTGTTATAAGGTTTTTACACTAAGTTTTGTTTTGATTTTTACAACTTCTGTAACGGCTATAAAAAACTAAACTGATTGAGATTATTGCAAAACCAATACTTGCAAAGGCAGGAGTAAGATTACTATTTTCAGTTGAATAAAACGCGCCTGCGGTTATTAAAAATAGAACCCCTGACAAGAAATAGATATAAATAAGTTTCAAATTTTTCATTATAAACCCTCCATAGTTAAACCAATCTAATTTATGTGCTTCCAAATATCAATCAAACTCAGCATTAGCGAACCTTATAACGCCCCCGTTAATGGGCAAAATTTAATTGGCTAAAATGGTGAGGAACGAAACCAGCCAACTGTTTTTTTTGCCTGTTTAACAGTTTGTTATATTTTTAATACGCCCATACTACTTAGCCATTTATATGCTTCATCTATATTTTGACAAAAATTCGTTTCGACATTGGTTAAAACAGAATGACTATCTTCCATCAACATTTTTTGAATAGACAAACTACAAATCACTGCTTCATATTTTTGGTTATTAATATTGCCCCATTGATTTAACTTTTCAATTTCATCCCACATTTCTGGTGTTGATAATTCCCATTCGGTCATATCAACTAAACATGCCCAAGGTTTATCATTTATTGTTTCTACAAGTTCTTTGTACTCTTTACAAAGCCTTAAAACTGTTTGAATATTCCAAGAGTCAAAACATTTAATAATTAATGTTTGATCAACTATTTTCATATCATATGAACCGTGTTCTTGCACATAAACCTCAGAAAAATATAACGCCCAAAAAAAGGGTTGCCGGTTAGGCTGTGATCATGCCCCGATAAAGCAGACACGCTCCATGTGCTAATTAACTGCTAATTAACTGCTAATTCGAATTCAGCAGGTGTTTTATATCCTAAACCCGAATGTAACCGTTGTCTATTGCAAAAAAGTGATTCAAGTAAACCTTTAATAACCTTTGCAGTTAATTGGCTGTAGCAAAAGTATTTACTCGAATAATGTCTGCCTTTAACGAACGAAAGAACGACTCCACCTCGGCATTATCAGTGCAGAAAACTGGGCGATTCATACGTGCTTTCACATTACGCTTACGCAGAAACTCCTGCATAACATGATCACGATATTCTGCGCCTTTATCTGTATGAAACAACTTTAGCAAATCAATTTCGTGCGTTAAGCGCTCATTTTCTTTTTGCTGTTGCTTGATTTTATTATGCTCTTTCTTAGAGGGAATTTCCTTTATCAGCTCATCATTGCTTTTATAGCGAGGTACTTGTTTAAACTTACCTTCTCGATACTCTTTTCGCCAACGGCTGAGCATTAATGGATGAATATCGAGTGCTTGGGCAACTTCCTTAGACAGAACATTGTCTCTTTAGCTTAGTTCGACTGCTTTGATTTTGAAATCGACAAGGTAAAACCACGTTTTTTTAGGGCGGGTATATCTTGGCATAATAGCCTCCTCAATGTGATGAGGAGGTGTGTACTAAAGTGGGGGAACTACATTGTCCTGCTTTAATGA
>NZ_BSSU01000021.1 GCF_030161415.1 Thalassotalea eurytherma | reverse complement strand
TTTACCGTCAAGGATTCAATCTATGAAAAAAATCATGTTATTTGCGCTTATGTTAATGCTGGTGCAGGGGTGCACCTTGGTAGGCATAGCGATGGACAAAAAGTTTCCACCGAAGTATCCGGATGATAGAGAAACAAGCTTTTCCGATATGGGAGTAAAAGCTGATATTGATATCGCAAAATCGGTCATAACCGGAGATCCTTTACCCGGCAACGAACCTAAAGAGAGAACAGGTTGTGAAGAGTTAAAAGGTAAAGATAAAAAAGAATGTTTGGATATCGCTGAACAGCTTACAAATACAATAAATAAGCACACCAAAAAGTAGTAGATAAGTCATTGAGTTTGATGAAATAACGTTTAGACTGTATTGACTAACCTCACTAATAAGGTGCTGGTATGCTTGTATCAACTCATGAGTATGCCTTAACTTATGTAGGAGTCATTAAGCAATGGGTTATGTTTTATCTACTGTCATAGTTTCTCTAATGATTGTAAGTGTCTTACGGTATTTAAATCTTAGGGAAGAGTTTCGTTTTATCATTTTAATTATCCTTGCTATCGCGTCACCGTATGCGATTGATTCATTTTATTGTCATTGGTTAAGTTTAGGTTGTACCGCTGATGCATTAGATGGCATTGGCTTTATTGTCAGGGCCGTTATTGTTTTATTGGTCACTATTGCGTTAGATTTTATTGTTAAAAAAATTGCAAAATTTAAGGTTAAAGAAAATGATTCAATGTAGTTAGACGACTAAATTTAGCAATGAGTTTTTTATTACCGATATAAGCAAAACTTTTATAAGGCTTTTATTTAGGTATTGCCTTGTTCAATTAAACTATCGGATATTTTTCAGACTGTTAGGGCTATATTTTCCTAGAGAGCTAGCTTTAGCTGTAAATGCGCCTAACAAATAGCGCAAACAGGGCAGGAGTAAAATCAACGTATGTACTTTGGAAAATGTTTATGTGGTGAAGTCGAAATAAGAATCAACGGTGACATCAGCGATATTATTCATTGTCACTGCTCTTTGTGCAGAAAGAATAGCGGCACTGCTTTTGCCACTAACGGATTTATAAACGCTTCAGATTTTGAAATTCTTTCAGGCGTTGAAAACTTAAGTACATTTAGTTTTAAGCCTGGCCGACATAGACATTTTTGTCGTCACTGTGGTTGTCCTGTTTACAGCGCTAATGAACAAGATCCTGCTCGTTACCGCATAAGATTAGGGATACTAGATTCAGATATCACAGAAAGGCCTTTATCGCATAACTTTGTTTCCTCAAAAGCAAACTGGGAAGACTTAGATGCAGCGTTACCAAGATATGATGCGTTTGAGCCTAGTCGTAAGTAGCGCGCTTTCATGCAATTGAGCAATAATAGGGCGTTTATAGGGGGAGAGGAGTGAAGTGAGTTCATATCAACCTTGCCGTGATTTATCTGAATCAGCAGGAATTACCTATAACAATATGCACTCGTATTATGCCCATTATGGCGTTGACTGGGAGCAGCCTAAGATACTAGAACAGATTTCAGAATTAGATAATTGGGACATATTATCTGATGGCGAAGTCATTGGCGCTTTTCGTTTAGCCTTTGATAGCAGCACCTGTTATTTAAGAGATCTTCAAGTTTGCCAAAATTTTCAGAATCAAGGGATTGGTGCAGTGGCATTGGCTGAGGCCATTCGATTGGCTAAAAGGCAGGGTGCAACAAAACTCAAATTAAAAGTGTTTAAAATAAGTCCTGCTTATCGTCTTTACATTAGGAGTGGGTTTACGTGCAATAATGAGGACGAAAGATTTTATTACATGGCGCACAACATAACGTAACAAGTAGGGTAAATATGGCGAATAACAGTTGGCTTGCTCTTGTTCCAATAAAGGTTAGCCAACCATTATTTAGGGCATGTTAACTGCGTGGCGTTAATTCTGAGATATTTTCACTCGAATTCTATTGTTTGCCACTCTTGTTTCATGCAAGATAGAAAGAGCTGATTTAGCTTCATTCTCATCAGGCATTTCAACAAAAGCAAAGCCTTTTGATTTTCCCGTTATTTGATCTAACACTAAATTGCATTGAGCGACAGCGCCATGAGCAGAGAACAGAATACGGATCTCTTGTTCAGTTGTTGAACGAGAAAGATTGCGAACTAAAAGTTTCATAATGAACCATGTGGTGTGTTATTGCAGTGGTAATTGTCTCATATATTTCGAATACACCAAGCTATTTCCAGAAATTCAGCCAATTAACTTAATTTAGCCAATTATCAACGAAACAAATGCATACAATAGCTCGGCAGATAATAGTTGTTTAGTCGTGTAATCCTCGCTAAAGTTTATTGAGTTGTGTCGTATTTAAAGGGATAGAAAGTGAAAAACGAAAAAACACACTTTGTTGTTAGGAAAGTAATATCTTTGCTATTCACCTTTTATATGAGTTACCTGTTTGTTCACTTTGTCATACTTAACACATTCACGATTAATGATACGTTGCTGATCATTGTTAATATATGGTTAGGGCACATTGTGCTTAATTTCATGACGTTAATGAAAACTAAAAACCGAACGTTCGGTGACTTAGTTGTTGGCATTAAATATCAACACGTTAAAAACAATATGTGGCAATTATCATGGCTTGCAGGTCGGTCAGTTTTTACCGTAACGCTATTTTATCTTGCCGTTTACTGTAATTATCTTCTTGGATTTCCACTATACAGTGTATTGCTAACAGCTATTTCGGCATTTTTATTTGTCGGATATAGAGCTCAATTTAGTGGCATGAGTTTGTCTACTATGGACTGGTTAAGCGGCACTGTTGCTGTGAAAAATTAGAAAAACTTTCATCTAATCATAGCGCTTAGCTGTAAAACAGCGTAACTAGGATCAAACCTTAGTGTAGATTTTAGCTTTGTACATGGCGTAGTATTCATCGATATAAAGGCGTGGTAAATGTTAGCGTTAAGACCTAATTGTCAATGATGTGATAAAGATTTACCGCCTGAATCTACGGATGCATTTATTTGTTTCTTTGCGTGTACTTTTTGTTGTCGGCACTAAAAACTAACCCACCATCAACTAAACGCATAGTAAAAGAGCATGGCTGTGTTACCAATCCATAGCATCATTGCTGTATACAATAGTGGTTAGGCATAATGTGCTAAAGGAGTTGTTTTGAATAAATTTGTTATTTTTGGAAATTCAGGTGCTGGTAAGTCGACGTTAGCAAAAACGCTAGCAAATAAGTACCAACTTGCCCATTTAGATTTAGATACTATTGCATGGCAGGCTGCTTCACCTCCACAACGTTTAGCGATTTCAGTATCAGCACAAGCCATCAATGACTTTTTGAATGCCCACAACGGCTGGGTTATAGAAGGTTGTTATGCTGATTTGCTTGAACTTGTTACACCGAAGGCTGAAGAAATCATTTTTCTGAATTTATCTGTTGATGATTGTATAGAAAATGCTAAAAACCGACCTTGGGAGCCACATAAGTATGAAAATAAGGCCGCTCAAGACGCCAATTTAGCCATGCTCATAGAGTGGATATCTCAATATACCAAGCGAAATGACACGTTTTCAAAGCGTGCTCACCAACAATTATTTGAAGCATTCGCTGGCAAAAAAACACTGCTCGTTTCAAATCACCATTACAAGTAACAAGCCATTACCATTAACTGTTCAACTCTTTTGTCAGGAAAACACAAGTTCAACTATCGAGTAGCTAAAATAATAGTTGGTTTTTACCCAGCCTCGCTTATTTTATTCATTATCTGAGCCCAACGGTGGGTTACTTGGTGTGCAAGGAAGGCAAATGAAATCGTTAGAGTCACTATTATCTATTTTGATGTTACTCGGCAGTACACACACCTATAAAACAGATTATGTTGTTGGCAGTAAGGAATTATCAACCAGTAAAAGCTTAACGCGAAATATGAAGTGATAAACACAAAATTATTAGCGTGTTTAGTGTTTACGATAGCGAGAAATATTCTTTGTCTTCATCATGTTGTTCATGTTACAAACAGCAAAAGTTTTAATTAATGAGTTCAGTTTGTGCAGGATATTTTAGATGAAATTGCTTTTGATATAAGTGGCATGACCGATCGTGGTCAAGTTGCCGATTATATTCCTGAATTAGCTGCAGTAGATCCAAGCCAGTTTGCCCTAAGTGTTGCTTTGCCATCTGGTGAGGTATTTAGTGCCGGTTGCGCTAATCAATTGTTTTCTATTCAAAGTATTTCTAAAGTTTTTACCCTGACCATGGCATTAGGTAAACTCGGTGATTCACTGTGGCACCGCGTTGGTAGAGAGCCTTCAGGTGATCCGTTTAATTCAATTGTTCAGTTAGAGCACGAACACGGAAAACCACGAAACCCCTTTATTAACGCTGGTGCAATTGCTGTTGTAGATGCCATTATGATGGGGCATCAACCTAAAGAGCTACTGGCTGAACTTATTCAATTTATCCGCTATTTAGCACACGATAATTCAATTACTATTGATGAAGGTGTTGCGCTTTCTGAACTTGCTACCGGCCATCGAAACTCATCCTTAGCACATTTTATGGCGTCGTTTGGACAAATGGAACACGATATAAATTGTGTGCTAGGTGCTTATTATCACCAGTGTGCAATTGCAATGAATAGTGAGCAGTTGGCAAAGGCTGGCTTATTTTTGGTATCTCAGGGTACTAACGCGGTTACAGGTAAGCGTATTGTTTCAGCCCAACGTGCAAGGCGCATTAATGCGTTGATGTTAATGTTTGGCCATTATGACGGCTCTGGTGAATTTGCCTATCGAGTGGGTTTACCAGGAAAAAGTGGCGTAGGTGGTGGTATTTTAGCGATTGCACCCAACAAGGCTTCGATCGCAGTGTGGTCACCGGGTTGAGATACCGTTGGTAATAGTAAATTAGGTTCATTAGCGTTAGAAAAACTCGTTCATCGAACAGGTTGGTCTATTTTTTAGAGCGCTCTGTGTCTTTGTTTAGTAAAGGCTAGTAGTTTGATTACGCAACAAGTAGGGAATTGACTATGCACGATCAGGTATTAACGTTTTGGTTTACTGAACTAACATCAGAACAGTGGTTTAAAAAAGATCCTGTGCTAGACGATTTGATTAAAACACGTTATGGTCAGTTGCATCACCAAGCACAACAAGGCGAGTTGTATAAATGGCGGGAATCACCGGAAGGAAGTCTTGCAGAAGTTATAGTGCTTGATCAATTCTCACGTAATATTTATCGAGATAAAGCAGCATCCTTTGCAAGTGATGGTTTAGCGCTTTGTTTGGCTCAAGTGGCAATTGAAAAAGGCTTTGATGTTTTGTTGAGTAAAGCACAACGCAGCTTTTGTTATATGCCATTTATGCACAGTGAATCATTAGTGATTCATGAACAGGCTCTCGCACTTTTCAACGCGTTAGGTGATGAAAACAACTTAACGTTTGAACGTAAACACCAAGCAATTATTCAGCGCTTTGGCCGTTACCCTCATAGGAATAACGTGCTCGGTAGACAATCTACCCTTGAAGAAAGGCTCTTTTTAAATCAACCTGATTCAAGTTTTTAGCGCATTAAGATCAATAAAATGATTAAGGAAGACATTTGCCACACTGTATTATTGAATATTCTGATGATCTTGAAGGTAAACCTTTAGTGGAAGCTGTTCACCAAAGTGCATTAGACTCAGGATTGTTTTCTTCTTTAGGAAGCGACATAAAAGTAAGGGCGATGCCGTTCAACCATTATAAAACAGGTAGTATAGAGATTAGCTTTGTCCATGTTACCTTAAAAATATTATCAGGTAGAACCGGTGAACAAAAATCATCATTATCAGGAAAAGTTCTTAACCAATTAAAAGCGCTAAACTTTATTGGTTGCTCGTTATCAGTAGAAGTTGTTGATATTGATACCGCGAGTTATGCTAAATTTATTGTTTAATTAATATCAACTAAGTAAAACAAGGAGTTATTATGTCTAAAGGATGGCAATGTCCCAAATGTGATTGCAGAGATTTTGATACCGACACGATTGCGACAACAGGTAGTGGCTGGTCGAAAATTTTTGATATGCAAAATAGAAAATTTACCGCGGTGATATGTAAAAACTGTACATACACAGAATTCTATCGCGGTAAAACAAGCACCTTAGGTAATGTGTTTGATTTGTTTACCAAATAAACCAGCTATTATTGCTTAATATTGTTAACTTGGCGTTGTTCTTTTATGCAAGCTTCTATCACCTTAGCTCAATATGTAAAACGCCGCACTGGTGTAGCTCTAGGCGGTAAGGGCTCTCTTAGTGCGATGTTATACAATTCACTTGGAGCTTCGAATTTTGCACAGTTTTGGCAATATTGGAACCCAATCTGGAGCTACTATTTAGCTAAGTATGTGATGAAACCACTGCACCAAGTGTTACCAGGTGGTTTGGCTATGCTGCTGACTTTTGCTGTTAGTGGTGCATTGCATGATCTTGCTGTCGCGATAATTAAGTGGCAGGTATTTTTCTTTTTTACGCCTTGGTTTGTGCTTATGGGCGGTATTGCACTTATTGGCCAAGTTTTAGGACTGTCTTATCGTCAATACTCTTGGCTGATTAGAGCAACATGCAATAGTATTTTTATCGTTCTTAGCTATTACTTAACGCATTTACTACTTGTTTATTAATTGCGTTATTTTTCTTCTCGATAAAACCTTAATATAACACCTTTGAATGCTGCATCTAAATAATCAGTGTGTTCAGGCTTAATATGATCATGAGAAAAACCAAATGCGGTCATTTGTTTGGTTAACTTGTTTTTTCTTCCTCTGCCAGGGTCAACAAGTATCACTTGGCTTTTGGGATGAGTATGGTTTTCGATAAACTGTGCAAGCAGCGCAATATGTTGATCTTCATACAATAAGTCACTGCCAATGATCAAATCAAATAGGCCTAGATCACTGCTATCGTCTTCCCAATCAACACGTTCAAAATCTATTTTATTGCCGTTGTTCAATTGAGTGTTTCGCTCTAAAAAGCCTTCGACTTCAGGGTGGTAATCTGTAGCAGTAATATCCGCTTGTTGTTTATTTAATAAGTGACTGGTTAGTGCCATGCCACAACCCACCTCTAGGATACGCTTACCGCTCGTGTTAAGTCCTAACACATGGTTAGCTAACACGACACTTGATGGCCAGACGACACCAAATATTGGCCAGCTGGCAGATGAAATACCAAGATCTAACGCTTCATCGTTGGGATCTGAAAACTGTTGTTTGTCGCGCAAAGTACATAGGTGAATATCATTTTTACCAACTTCAATTGTTTGGTAACGGATGCGCAAAGAGGGAGCCATAGGTGCCTTAGTTCATTTAGAAAAGCTAAGCCACATACATTTATTGTTCATAAATGACAAAACCGAAGTGAAGTTAAGGTACAGTATTCTGTGATGATTACAAGGAGTTTAGTGGGCTCGGACGAAAGTCTGCAAACTGAGATAGGTTCATGTAAGGGAGGAAATAGCGCTAAATATATTATTCATTTATCGGTTTCCTGAACTTTATTCGTTACGGACTGAATTATTAATGCTGCTTAGTGTTATCATTTATCTACGTTTTAAATGTAACAGGGTTAGTTGTTATTTAGATTATCAATACCTATAAACTAATCTGACAGGTAGATTGTTACAAACCTTATGAATAAAAAGACTTTATATTTTCTAATAAGTGCTGCAATTAGCGTGACTCTAATTTTATGGCTAATAAAACAAACGGTTGTAGATAAATGCACAGCACAACGTGGAACGTTTAATTACGATCTTGGTCACTGTGTTCTAACAACAGGTGAAATCGTAAAAGGTAATAGTTACCTGCTAGCGTTATACTTTATTGGCGCAGTTTTATTAACCTATTTCCTCGCTAAAGCAATTCAGCGCATATTTGGTAAAACACAATAGCTATGGCGCCGTTTATTGGCATAGCTCAACCAATCAAAGACAACGGGAGAAAGCTATGTATTTTATAGCCGCATTTGGCGCTCTTTTGATGTTACTGAGCATTGTGATGATCGTTAAACCTAGCTATTGGGCGGTTGGCATTGTTAGTTTTAGTAAACAAACATTCTTTCACTGGTTTGAAGTTTCTAGTCGCATGGTATGTGGTGGACTGTTTGTCTACTTTGGTCAGGCGACCAAGCACCCTGAATTAGTTAATGTAATCGGGTATATCTTAATCACGGTTGGAATTGGTTTGGTCGTGGTAGGTGAAAAACGACATAAAGCGTTTGCCGTTTGGTCAGCAAGTACTCTAAGACCTATATTCTCGGTAGCTGGTGTTTTCTCATTAATATTTGGCGCCTATTTAGTTTATATTTCAGTTTTATAGTAAGGCAGTACTGTGAAGAAATCAGACAAAAAAATAGAAAATAATTTGCGCAAATCGTTAACGGATGTCTGTGAAAATGCCTTAGAGGACATCGATGGATTTGTCTGGCTAACTCATCGAGTAAACTATGCAAGTTTTCCTGATTCATTACAAATCACCTGTGTTTTTAAGGCAAATAGTCAATTGGCTACCTTCGTTAAATCAAAAGAAAAACACGGATTGTTAGAGCAGTTAGCAACCGCATTAAAAGGTATTGATATCAATATTAAAAGCATCAATAACCATGTGTTCTTCGATAGTGAAGAGAGTTGTGACAGCGAAACTGATGGGAATTGGGCAAAACGCTTAGGTTAGCAGTTAAACTTAGTTGAGTATTTTTAGTTATTGATATTAATGGTTTTTTTGGGTTGCCTTGGTAACGCGTTACTTTGTTTGTTGTTGTCGACTAGGAATAAAGTGTGAAAAACCTTTTCCTAATTAGCATGGCGCTATTTAGGTACCAGCTAACGATTTAGGCCTAATCGATTGTCTTCTAGCCATTTTAAATACTGAGGTAAAGGCAGTGGCTGGGTATAGAAATATCCCTGACCTATGTCACAACCGAGCTCTCTTAATTGCAATTCTTCTTCCTGACTTTCAATGCCTTCAGCAACGACTTCTATACCTAACATTTTAGCTATTTTGATGGTGCCTTTTATGATTTTCTGCTGCTTTGGTAGGCTCAATAAGCTTTCAATAAGCTTATTGTCTAGCTTGAGCTCCTGACAAGGCAGTTTACTAATATGAGAGATATTTGAATCACCTTCGCCAAAATCATCAACACTGAGGGTGAGCCCTAAGGCATTAATATTTTTCATATTTGCTAAAGCGTTTGGGTTAGTTATGAGTTTGCTTGGGTTAGTAAGCTCTATAACAATATGCTCTGGCGCTACCTTCATTTGATTAATGGTATCGTTAATAAAATTATAAAAATTTGGTTCAGTGACATCTTTGTTCGTCATGTTCACACTAATCAAATGACTGTGATAACCACTTTCAATGATTTCTTGCTGCTGTTTCAATGCCTGCTTAAATACCCAGTAACTAATTTGTTTAATTAAACCTACATCAATAGCTAAAGGTATAAAGACATCGTTTGGTACGATAGTTCCGTCGGCTTTTGTCCAGCGTAATAGTACTTCACTACCACACACTTTTAGGGTTTTTAAATCAACCTGAGGTTGGTGCAGTAGCTCAAATTCATTGTTGTTATAGGCTTTAATCATGTCAGCCGCTAAGTCTAATAAATAAGCGTCTTTTTTGTGACTTTCATGCTGATAATAGAGCCATGGCAGTTGTCTTTTCTTCGCTTGTTCAATGGCATACTTCGCGTGTTGCATCAAACTTTCTGTCTTCAATTCATTATTCTTATTAAGTGCGATACCAACCGTTGCACTTAGTGGAAAATTCACATTCTTAACGCGATAGATTTCTTTGAACTTCCTTAAAATAGATTCAATAAAAACGGTAATTTCTTCTTCTTGCTTTTGTTTAAACAATAGGTAGATAGTGCCCATTTCATCAACACATATTTTTTGCTTGCCTTGAATTAAGCTTTCGACATTATCGTTATATAAAAAGAGTGAATTTAAGCCTTGTTCAATCGACTTATATAGGTCATTTACTTCATAGTTTTCAACATATAGCGACACAACGTTAATTTGTTCTGGTTCAATCGCTAAAACGGCAAAGTCGGTTTCACCCTGCATTCGCAATTGCTTAATGCGGTTTTCTAAATTGAGACTTTTTAAAATCTTAGTGTCTTCATGATAGGTGAGTGTGGCAATTTTTTGCTGCTCACTCATCCGCATTCTTTCGCCTAACGCAAAGGCCATAAAGGTCGTTTCAACCATCACGCCAATTAAAAAGGCATGATTTGTCCAAAATGACGATTCAATTATGTTGAGTAAGGCAAGGGGTTGTATGGCGGCTCCTCCTAAAAAAGGCAACCATGAAATAAAGTAGAACCTTGCCCATGTAAAAGTAGTTGTCAGTTTTTGAGCAATAATGAATATTGCATACAAGTAGAAAAACGGCTGTATTGAGAAGAATACCTTAGCTTGGAAAATGAGATCTGTATAACTTAGTCCAATACCAATAATACCTAGTGCTATACATAGGGTACTACTTGTTTTTGCTACCCAAGAATCTTCTTGATCGTATTGTAAGAAATAGCTAGTGAACAGTAGTAAGCTGATGATAATCATGATGTTAACTTGAATAATATGGCTTTGTAACCATTGTTGAAGCTCGTAGCCAAATAATAAGTAACCAAAGCCGTTCAAGCTGGTAACTGTAAGAAAAGTGCTGACTAAATAGGTGAGGTAACAAATATACACTTTGTCTTTGATAGAGAGGTATAGCACTAAGTTGTATAACGCCATTAACACGATACAACTTACGAAAGCGCCATATAACGCAATACTGGCTTGAAGATTGTCATTAAACGCTTGGATTTTGTATAAGTTTATTGGGATCTCTGGTGGACCATAGGTTTTTAACTTAATGAAAAAGCGCTTGTCTTGAAAAGGTGTTAATTCAAAAGAAAAATGAGGAAAAGTAAGTATTTCATTATTTTGGGTAAAGTCTTTTAAATTAAAAACTTGCGTTATATTCAAGAATTGGTCAAGTTCATAAACTTCCAACACATCTAACATTGCATTGTCGATATGCAGTACAAAGGCTTCTGTTTGGTTACTATTATTTAAGTATTTACCTAATACCCAATAGGTTTGATCTGCAAGTTGATAAGGAATGTTTTTAGCGTCTTCAGGAATAAATTGTTGAAGTAACTCGAGCATTTTTTCGGGTGAAGCAGACGGTTTTTTGTCGATGAAGTAGCGATAATCAATATTGATATTGTCTTTTAGCTCGACAGTTTGGTGAGTATATCTAGCCAGAAAATTAGTTGAACTATGCACTACAAAAAATATCAGGGTAAGAAATACCATGATTATCAATGGCTTAATTGCTCGTGGCATAAATGATTGGTTTCGCATGCTGCCTAAATATCCCGCCGGCTTAGCTCTATGTAATAGAACTAACTACTTGATCTCCTTGTTTTAAAATAACACATTATGTTGATTTTTACAGCTCGAAGTTGATATCTAGGCTTGGTTTACTGTTTTCAGTTTTGCATCGAGGGGAAGTGTGGAGAACACAGCTTCCCGTATTTCAATGTTAGTTATTGGATTGATGCACTATAGGTTTTAAAACCACCAATCAGGTTTCTTGCTTTAAAGCCATGATTGACGAGTTGGCGATAGGCGACATTACCACGCAAACCCACTTGGCAATAGACAACGATTTCTTTATCTTTGGGCAGTTCACTTATTCGGCTACGTAATTGATCAACAGGTATATTGATCGCGTTGCCAATTTTACCGAGTTTTTCTAATTCACCGGGATTTCGAACATCGACTAATATTTGGTTATCGTTTAAATGTGCAATCTTGTCATAGTGGATTGGTGTTAGGTCCCTTTAATAATGTTTGTCGCGACAAAAGCAGCTTGGTTGATGATATCTTTTGCGCTGCCATAAGGTGGCGCATAGGTGAGTTCTAAGTGCTGTAATTGATCGACCGTCATGCCTGCTCTTTGAGCAACAGCAATAATATCGATTCGTTTATCTACACCTTTTTTACCAACTGCTTGTGCGCCGTATATTTTTCCGGACGACTTATTAAAAAGCAGTTTAAACGACACCGTTTGTGCACCGGGGTAATAGCTCGCATGACTTGCACCATGGACATAAACTTTTTCATATGGCAATGCTTGCTCAAGCAATTGCTTTTCGTTTTTACCTGTTGATGCAACTGCCAAATCGAATATCTTACAAATTGCAGTGCCTTGGGTGCCTTGATATTGCTCGCTGCGCCCCATAATGTTGTCGGCAGCCATGCGTCCTTGTCGATTAGCTGGTCCTGCAAGTGGCACCAGCGTAGGTGATTTTATGACAAAATCTTCAACTTCTACAGCATCACCAACCGCAAAAATTGATGGATCATTGGTTTGCATGTGTTTATTGGTTTGAATGCCACCTAACTTACCTATAGTAAGTCCTGCTGATTTCGCCAAGTGGTTTTCAGGCCTAACGCCAATCGCCATGATCAATAGTTCGGTGTTAAGGGTTTCACCGTTATTGAGTGTTAGCACAAGCCGTTTTTCTTCAACATCGTGATGGGCTGAAGAAAGCGCGACACCCAAGCGCAGATCAATACCATGTTGGCGAATTTCCTGATGGGCAAAGGCTGCCATCTCTTTGTCAATGGGCGTCATTACTTGATGAGCCATTTCAACCAATGTTGTGTTTATACCTAGCTGATGGAACGCTTCCATCATTTCTAAACCAATAAAGCCTCCACCAACAACGGTCGCATGTTTAACATTTTTGTTCCCGATCACCTGAATAATATTGTCCATATCTGGAATATTTCTTAATGAAAAGGTTAGTGGGTTAGCTATACCAGGAATAGGTGGCACAACGGGTGAGGCGCCAGGGCTTAAAATTAAATAATCGTAACTTTCTTGGTAGGTTTCGCCGGTTGTTAAGTGGCTGACTGTAACCGCTTTACTTTGGCGATCAATCGATAATACTTCGTTGTTTACCCTAACATCGACGTTAAAGCGTGCTAAGAAACTCTCAGGGCTTTGTAAAATCAAGTTCTCTCTATCTTTAATGTCACCACCAATGTGATATGGCAGACCACAGTTTGCAAAGGATACATAGGGACCGCGCTCAAACATAATAATTGTAGCGTCTTCATTGAGACGTCTTGCTCTCGCCGCTGCTGACGCACCACCAGCAACGCCTCCAATAATGAGGATTTTCATACCAACTACCTTTATCAAAAATACTATGGGTTATTCTAGGTTGATAAATCTGGCATTTAAATAGCGGCTACATTTTACCTACATGTTTTACATTTACTTAACAGTATTGTGAGCTAAATTTCTTAACAATAACGCCATTATAGTTTGGAGGATACTTATGACTTTCCCTTTTGTTGATGCGTTAGTAGGCGGCCTGTTACTAGGAATATCTGCAACCTTACTGATGCTTTTTTGTGGAAAAACGGCTGGTATAAGTGGCATTGTTGGCGGCTTGATTCCACCTAGAGTAGGCGATGTTGCTTGGCGCGTACTATTTATTCTTGGTATGGCTGTAGGTGGCTATATCGCTGTAACTGCGTTTCATGTTGAAACCGTGGCGAGTTATAACGATAGCACTGCAGTGGTCATTATTGCTGGTTTACTGGTTGGCATTGGTACCAAACTCGCTAATGGCTGTACAAGTGGCCATGGTATTGTCGGTATCGGTCGACTGTCTAAGCGCTCATTGGTTGCCACGATCGTGTTTATGCTTAGTGCAATTATTACTTACAACTTAATGTCTTTTATTTAGGAGCGCTTATGTTTTATTTTCTTATAGCACTGATTGCAGGCGTTACCTTTGGCCTTGGTATGGCAATCTCAGGCATGATCGTGCCCAATAATGTACTAAGCTTTCTTAGTATTTTTGAAGGCTGGAATGCAAGCTTAATGGTTGTTATTGGTGGCGCTTTACTTGTATTTTTGTCGGTATACCAGTTTGGTATTAAAAATCGAAAGCAGCCTGTGTTAACGGATAACTTTTGTGTTAACCAAAACAAAGATGTTGATAATCGCCTAGTGATTGGTTCAATAATATTTGGCATAGGCTGGGGCATACTTGGTGTTTGCCCAGGGCCCGTTGTTTCGTCACTTTTCCTAGGCAATAGTGATGCTTATTGGTTTGTGTCAGCTATGATTGGTGGGTTCTTACTTGTTAAGCTTTTAGAAACGAATCGTGAGGAAACCGTGGCCTGTGAAGTGCAATAATATAACCAGCTAATGACAAAAAAAGCTCGCCAATAGCGGGCTATTGAGTCAACTCGGAGTCGTTTTGTTTAAATAGCAAAGCGACTTTTTATTTTCAGAAAATTTTTCTTTATTTTTCAATAGCTATTGAGCCACAAGAAAGTTTTCGAATCTCTTAAAAATGTACGATTAGTTAAATATTTCAGCTAGTTACTGAGTTATTTGAAATCTTGTGGTTTGGTTTTACTATGGATTCTTGTTCTCATATATCCATAACGAAAAAGCACTAACCATTATGATCAGTGCTTTCTACTTTAGTGGTACTTTTTTACTAAGCTTGTTTCGTAAATTTACGAGAGGCTAACCCTAATAAACCCAAAGCAAAAACAGCTATAGTTGACGGCTCTGGCACAGAAACGGAATCAGGTGCAAATCCGTTAAACTCAATATAAAAAATTCCTGCGTAATCAAAATCTACTAGCACTTTCGAAATTCCACTAGAAAATGAATAAAATTCAGTGACAGTTGAATTTAACATATTATCTGCACCTAACACATTTCCAGCATCATCAAAGAAAGTAAATGTCATATCATTTATTGTAGAAAACCTAATATTTTGAACAGTGCTGTTAAGTGATGAAGAATAATCAATAAATTCAATCCATAGCTGCCCTTGGAAATCATTTAAACTGTTTGATGCTGAAAGGCAAAGACCACAGGGAAGCTGCACTATATCACCATCTACACCTGTAATAATAACTCCATCTTCTGCAAAATAATCTTGTGGCAATATATCACCCCAAACAAATCCTTCATTGCCTAGTGTAGTAAAATCAATCAGCCCTGCATTAGCAAAACCACTGACAGCTAACACTATGCTTGCAATTAAGCCTTTTAAAAATTTGTTTTTCATTTGAGTTGTCCTTTTTAATCCCTGTCCATCAAGGTTGGCAGGTATTTAATAAAGCTAAAAATAAATACTATTGGGTACAAAGCAGGAATGATACCAATTAAGCAACTTGCAAAAAAAAAACAATAACTTAGCGTTAAAGGTGAGTTTTAGAGTTGTACTTTTGTAAAATATCCTGACACTAAAATCGGCAAATAGAGTTGTTTATTCGATATTAACCTTGCTTACGATATACCTCATCAATACGCACTTTATCTAAGCTAAACGAGAGTAACTCTTGGGCTGTATAAACCTTCTTGGTTAAACCAAGCCGCATAGCGGGTGTGGTAGGTTTTGGTTTGTCGTAACTTTTATAATTTTTGTTAATGGTGCGCTCATTGGTCATGCAATAATTGAAATATACGCGTTTAATTTCAATTAGTTTTACCATCCATTCTGGGTTATAGCCTGCATAGGCATTCCAACGTTTTGAGTTAGTGGCGCTGGTGACTGGTCGCTCTAAAAAGTTGATATGTCTGCGTAAGATTTGAAACCAATTATCGACACCATGAAGTGAAGCATTCATTAATGACTGTTCTACTAACTTTGGGTTCATATTCTTAACATCACCAAGCGGCAGCATCATAGCTAATCGGGATTCTTTGCTGGGGTTAATTATCCATTCTGATTTAGCATTACCCACTCTCTTTCTGTTTGATAGCTGCGTTTGCCAAAGTGCAGCTTTGATTTTGTCCACTTCCCCTAAACTGAAAC
>NZ_BSSU01000020.1 GCF_030161415.1 Thalassotalea eurytherma | reverse complement strand
CATTAAGCATTGCAGAAAACTCTAATTATGCGTGTTTCAGTTTAGGGGAAGTGGACATTATTAACTCCAGAAGAAGCGGATATTTTAACGGTAGGTGCTGTCATTGAACCTGAAGCAATTGAAGGTTTATCACTAACAGTTGATTATTACGATATTCAGATCACCAACGCAATTACTGCTGTTTCTGAGCAATATATTGTGGAACAGTGTTTAGGTGCAGATGGCAATAACATCAACTCAGATACTGCATTATGTCAAGCAGCTAACTTATCAATGGACGGCACAGGCCGTGTTAAATTTGATAATGGCTTACAAAACTTAGGTGGTATTAATACTGCTGGTGTTGATTTAAACATTGCTTACACATTTGATGCGGCAAGCATTAGTTGGAGAGCGTCATTAGACTCTTCATTCTTAAGCGAATACGAAGAAATTGACCAAGATGGTGTTGCTACAGACTATAAAGGTTTTGTGACTGGTGGTGCTGGTGCTTACGCTGATATAAAAACTAACTTTACGTTAACGGCTAAGTCTGACAACTGGGATGCAAACTATGAATTACGTTACATCTCTGAAGTAGATAGCTTTGCATGTAAGTCAGCGCCTGAAAAATGTTATGCGCCGAAAGTTGATGCGGTTACCTACCATGACGTTTCTGGTTCATATTACTTGAACGACAACTTAACGTTAACTGGTGGTATCAATAACTTATTCGATAAGCAAGCGCCATACTACACAGGTAATAACGACTCAAATACAGACCCGTATACTTATGATGTATTAGGCCGTTACTTCTTCGTTAAAGCTAACTACAAGTTTTAATTGACGATGATTTATTAAAAAAGCGAGCGTTAAGCTCGCTTTTTTTATGCTTGTTATTTAATGAGTTACTGGGATTGAACATAAAAGTTAACAATTCTGTTTTATCTATTTAAACCTTTTTTATTTAAAGTGATACTAACTTAGAAAATAACCAAGGATTGAACATAATGAAAACACTATTAGCGGTATTACTTTCTAGCAGCGCCTTTCTTGCCAATGCGCATATCTTTAGTAATGATGAATTTGAGAAAGTTGAAACTAAAACCTTGTCATTACCGGCATCGTCATTAGATAACTTTAGTATCGAAGCTGGTGCAGGTAGTTTAACGATTATTGGCCATCACAATAATGTTATTGAGGTTACTGCTGATATCTACCAAAACGAAGTAGGCGCAAAATATTGTTTATCGCTAGCACCTAAGTCGAGCGATGACAGCAAAGCTAAGTTAAAAGCAAACAGCTGTGAGAATAATAATCATACTAAAATTAATTTAGCTGTATATGTGCCTAATCAGTTGTTAACCGATGTTAGTGACGGCTCAGGTCCTATCAATATTAGCCAAGCAAGTGTCACTGTAATCAACGACGGTTCTGGCGAGATTAAAATTGCGGACAACTTAACGGCGCTGACGATTAACGATGGTTCAGGTCAAATTGATGTTAACAATCAAAAAGGCAAGCTTGTTATTAATGACGGTTCAGGCAGTGTGAAAGTAAAAGGTGTCGAAGGTGATGTTCGTATCTCAGACGGTTCGGGCAGTATTGATGTAGCTGATGTTGCAGGGCAAGTTAGTGTTTCTGATGGCTCTGGAAGTATCAGCGTTGATAATGCATATAATTTTGAATTACTTAGTGATGGTTCAGGTAGTGTTAATGTATCGAATGTTGAACGTCGTAAATAACTAACAAACTTTACTCGCCGAATAAGATTAGCTATACCTAACGGTAGATTACATTTTTAATTAAAAACCCTAATCTTATGCTTGGGGTTTTTGCTTTATCCGGTCAGGGAATCATTGTGACTAAGGCGATTTTATTAACAGGCGCAACAGATGGCATAGGGCTAGAAACTGCAAAAATGCTAGTGCAAACTGACTGTTGCCTACTCATTCATGGAAGAAATCCTAAAAAATTGGCTGATGCTAAAGCACAGTTAAGTAATATCAGTCAAAATACCATTGAGACCTATCAAGCAGACTTATCTTCATTTAATGATACCGTTGCATTTGCAAACGAGGTTAAATCAAAACATAGCAAACTAGACGTTATTATTAATAATGCAGGTGTGTTTAAAACATCAAATGAAATAACCGCAGACGGTTTAGATGTTAGGTTTGTTGTTAACACATTAACCCCTTACTTATTAACCCAATTACTGCTTCCTCTATGCGAAAAAAATAGCCGCATCGTTAACCTCTCATCAGCCACGCAAGCCCCAGTTAACTTGCAAGCTATGCAAGGTAATGGGCGATTAGCGGCCAATGCTGCCTATGCGCAAAGTAAACTGGCTATTACGATGTGGTCTATGAACATGGCTCAACAACTGGAAAATGATCAAATTAGTGTTGTTGCTGTAAATCCTGGATCTTTACTCGCGAGTAAAATGGTAAAAGAAGGGTATGGCATTGAAGGTGAAGACATTACGATAGGCGCAGATATATTAACTCGAGCGGCGTTAAGTGAAGAGTTTAGTCAGGCAAGCGGGCAATATTATGACAATGACGGTAAGCGTTTTTCGTCACCGCATCGCGATGCGCTAGATTCAAATAAAGTTAAGGAAGTTTGCCAAGTTATTGATGATATGGTTAAAAATTTTCTTTAACTCAAATTGAAAGCTAACTGATAAAGTGAGTGATGATCATATGCTATAAGAGTTAGGGTAGTTGAGTCAGCATTTGCAACACTTTGATATTGAACAAGACTAGCTATTACCTGAAAACGTTTAGCTATGCCAAATAATGTAACGTAAGGTGAGGGTAACAAGAAAAAGTATGTGCTTTCTCAATTAACGTTACTCTTCATAACGAGTTAGCGCATTTATAGAGTAAGTAATAAAGAAAGTTAGGCTTTAATACCTAAGCTACTGAGACCACCACTCTTTTTGCCTTTCGCGTCGTAAGTCATTGTCGATTTACTATTTCGCTCGAGTAGCGTATTTCGCATTCTATCAACGGCTAGCTCAGATTGAGCAATAATATTACCATTGACGTGGTTTAGGGTTTTGCAGCGCTCTAAAATTTCAGAGATACGAGCTAGAGCATCATCATGAAGGTTGCTTTCGTATTCTCTTTTAAAATGAGGGTGAATAGATATTTGCTTATCCTGCTGCTCGACAGCCAACAAGAGTTCATGTTTCTTTTCGGTAATATCTACTAAGGCTTGTGGATCGCGCTTTGTCAGAATGTCTTTTTCTTGAATAAGAATTTGCTCAAGTGTATTTAAAGCGCTTTCTTGTTGTTCAATTAATTCACTTACCATTAACGGTGCTGACATGCGCACTCCACTTGTTTATTCGTCTAACTTAAATTCAAAGTTAGCAATACTTGCAGCAAGTTTTTCAGGGTCAATTTTATATTCACCTGAAACAATCGCTTTTTTCAATTGCTCAACTTTCTTTTGATTCACTTCTGGCTCATTAGCTGATTTTTGTTGTAATTTTGATAGCTGCTGTGCCTGAGGAGTTAAAGAAACAGAATCCTGGCGAGCTTGCGGCGCTGTAGCCGATTGCTGTGTGGTTTGCGCTGACTGTTGTTTCGCATTTTGATCTGCAACTTTGGTTATAGGGTTTGAATTACCTAAGTTGTTGATATTAATAGCCATAACTAATTCCTAAAGGCAAAGTAAAAACTTCTCTATCTTTCTATCGACTAAAAGCAAAAAAACTTTAGTTTTTTTTACAGCGTTATTTCAACATTATTTATCGCTGAAACTCTACCCGAAACAACCTTGCCAGAGCGAGAATTTCTCACTCTTACTTGGTCACCTAAACTGCCATTAGATAAAGCAACGCCAGTAGCTTTAACGCTAAACGTACCAGAAGTCGCTTGAATAGTCACGTTTTCGCCGCTACAAACCAAGCAAATATTATTGGTATAAACCGTTTTGCCACTAGCAATACTGCGTTTGGCTTTAGCGCCAATAATTGAATTCATATTATTTAACACTTCTCCGCGAATTCTTTTGCTATCGACATACTTTATCGTGAGGTTGTCATTCGACAACACTGTGCCCTTATTTATCAATGTTGATGTCACGACTACAGGTAACTGTGTTGATACCTTAACAGGTAAAAATAAGTGCCAAGGGTTTGAATCTTTGCAAGTTATTTTAATATTTACATTTCTACCGTATGAATTTTCGGGTATATTTGCCGTTAATGGCGATGAGCATGGGCGAATGTTAATTCGACGATCAAGTTTTGTAGGTGCAATGTTAATTTTGCCATTTGTTGGTAGGTCAACATGCTTCTCTACAAAATCTTTTGCAAACTGTTCGATATACTCGTGATCAAATTCAGTCGCTAAACTATAACTAGCAGAAAACAAAAATAAAGTGCTAAGTAATGAGAATAACTTTAAATTTTTCATAAATATTGCTTCTATTTTTTAGGGAATTGAAAATACTCGTCTATGCTTAAGATATTCTTGAACACAGACTAAGTGTCAAAAAAATTACGCTAAATAGAACGTCTAGTAGTATTTATCAAGAAACGTGCCTGATTGCGTAAGTTGCAATGAGTGTTTAATTAAGAGGTTTGTATGGCTGGTATTCTAGATTCGGTAAATCAACGCACACAATTGGTGGGGCAAAACCGACTTGAGCTTTTGTTGTTTAAGTTAGTAGGGCCACAGCGTTTTGGAATAAACGTGTTTAAAGTGCGTGAAGTACTGCAATGTCCCCCGTTAACCGCGTTTCCGCATCAAGATTCTTATATCAAAGGTGTGGCTCATATTCGTGGACAAACCATTTCTGTTATTGACTTGAGTAAGGCCACAGGTGGTCCTGAAATCCAACAAACAGACAATTCATTTATTATTATTGCTGAATATAACCGTGCAGTTCAAGGTTTCTTAGTCGCTGGCGTAGAGCGAATCATCAATATTCGCTGGCAAGATATTTTACCGCCGCCTGAAGGCGCTGGTAAGTCGAATTATTTAACAGCGGTGACCGAAATTGAAGGTGAAATGGTATCAATTCTTGATGTTGAAAAAATCTTGAATGAGATCAACCCAGTTTCAACGGAACTTAGTGAAGACGTTGCTGATACCTCTGTTGGTGAAAGCGTTGGTGAGCGACTAGTGATGATTGCCGATGATTCTACGGTTGCACGAAACCAAGTGAAAAGAGCACTTGAGCCTCTCGGTTTGAATATGGTGTTGGCAAAAAATGGGCAAGATGCATTAGATCAGCTAAACGAAATTGCCGACACGTGTGACAGGTCGATTTCTGAGAAAGTCGCACTATTGATATCAGATATCGAAATGCCAGAAATGGATGGTTATACCTTAACGGCTGAAATTAAGAGTCAAGAAAGGCTAAACCAAATGCCAGTGATTCTTCATACTTCGTTAAGCGGTGTGTTTAATAATGCGATGGTTGAGAAAGTAGGGGCTGAGGACTTTATTCCTAAATTTCACCCTGACGAACTAGCAACCGCTGTTAAAAAATGGTTAAAGCTTGATGAATAACCATTGAAGTGACGTAACTGATGCAAAAACAATTAGACGACCGCAGTTATAGCCAATTTAGAACGTTTCTCGAGCAGCAATGTGGTATTGTACTTGGTGAAAATAAGCAGTACTTGGTGAAAAGTCGGCTGGCGCCATTAATGGCAAAGTTTGATCTTTCTTCGCTTGACGAACTGGTTAATAGCACTTTAAACCCTGCTAAGCGTCAGTTACGCGCGGCAGTGATTGATGCAATGACTACCAATGAAACATTATGGTTTCGTGACGACTATCCGTTTGAATTATTAAAGTCAAAAATTCTGCCAGAGTTAGCTAAGAAAAAATCTTCTATTAAAATTTGGTCGGCGGCAAGCTCTTCTGGCCAAGAGCCATACTCGCTTGCTATGTGCGTGCTTGAATTTCAGCAAAAGAACCCTGGAGCGATTAAACAAGCCCAAATTGTTGGCACTGACATATCGGAAACAATGTTAGAGCATTGTTGTTATGGCCATTACGACACTTTGGCGTTATCTCGCGGCTTGTCAATGGAAAGAAAACGTCAGTTTTTCGAGAGTGGTGATAATGGTATGCTTAAGATTAAAGATAATGTTAAAAAGTTAGTGAGCTTTAGACATTTGAATTTACTCAATAGCTATAGTTTGCTTGGTAAGTTTGATTTAGTGTTTTGTCGAAATGTACTTATTTACTTTTCTCCGGAAGTTAAATCTAAAATTATCTCTCAAATTCACGGCGTACTTAACCCTGAATCTTATCTTGTACTTGGCGCTTCTGAATCCTTATCAGGCATCAACCAAGATTTTTCGATGGTAAGATGCAACCCCGGTATCTTGTACCAAAAATAACGTTATCACTATATATGTAAGGGAATCGCGAACATACTCGCGCTATTCCCTGTTTATCAATTTTATCCCCCTCAAATTTTTGACGAATTATTTGGCATAATTATTGAATCTATCTCCTTAGGAAATTTTGGAGAATGATTATGGCAATAAGTTTTGAAAAAGCATTTGGACTACATGCACAAGGCATGTTGGTTCGCTCAAAACGAGCTGAAGTTATTGCAAGTAACATCGCGAACGCAGATACCCCAGGCTATAAGGCTCAAGGTATGGACTTTAAAGCGGCAATGACTCAGGCGGCAAAAAATCAACAAATGAACATGTCTCGTACCAACGAAAAACACTTCAATACTAATATGTCTATGAACGATGGTGTAGATTATCGTGTGCAAAATCAACCAGATACAGGTGATGGTAATACAGTAGATGTACAAGTGGAACGAAACTTGTATCTCCAAAATTCATTAGAGTATCAAGCAAGTGTTCAATTCTTAAATAGTAAGATTAAAGGATTGAAGAAAGCGATCACTGGAGGTCAATAATTATGAGCTTATTTAATGTTTTCGACATTAGTGGCGCGGGTATGAGCGCACAGTCGGTCCGTTTAAATACGACGGCAAGTAATATTGCTAATGCCGACAGTGTCAGTAGCAGCGTCGACCAAACTTACCGCGCACGTCATCCGGTTTTTGCCGCACAGATGCAAAAAGCTGCCGATGGGCAAGATCAATCCGTCAGTGTGCAAGTGTTAGGAATTGTCGAAAGTGATAAACCATTGAATGTTGAGTTTCAACCTGATCATCCAATGGCAGACAAAGACGGCTATATATATAAGCCTAATGTCAATGTAATCGAAGAGATGACTAATATGATTTCAGCATCACGTTCTTATCAAACGAACGTTCAGTTGGCTGAATCAGCGAAGAATATGGTCAATAAAACATTGATGTTAGGTCAGCGTTAATTAGGAGCTAATAATGGTTGATTCAGTTAACGGCAGTAACGGTTTAGACGGTTTATATTGGCAAAAAGACCAATATAACGTTGCTGAGGAAGCAGACAATGGCATGTTAACGCAAGCAGATTTCTTTGCGTTATTAACCAAAGAGCTTGCTTATCAAGATCCAACAAAGCCTGTTGAAAATAATGAAATGATTTCACAAATGACAGCATTCTCGACAACTGATGGTGTTGCTCAGCTTAATGAGTCATTTGCCACCTTCGCTAATCAAATGTCATCAAGTCAAGCATTGCAGGCGTCGTCGCTTGTAGGGCAAAGCGTTTTAGTTGATGACAATACTTTTGGTATAGCTGAAGGACAAAGTGCGAAAGGTAAATTAATGGCAGACGCTCCGGCGAGTAATGTATTTATTTACGTTGAAAATGCCGTAGGTGAAATTATTCAGACCGTGCCAGTAGGCGACGTTTCACAAGGTGAATTCACCTTTGAATGGAACGGTAAAGATTCAAATGGTGAGCCTGCGGCAGAAGGTGCCTACAGGTTTAGAATTGCCGGTTTAGTTGATGGTCAAGCATCAGAGTTGCAGGCAATGACCTATAGGAAAGTAGATAGTGTGACGCTTGCGGGTGCTGGCGGCAATATCGTATTAAATCTAAACGGCGGCAGCTCAATGGCGTTATCCGACGTTGTTGAGGTTTCCGAAAGTTAAACAGAATTTAAGTATAAGGTGGACTTATGTCATTTAATATATCACTCAGTGGTTTAAATGCCGCACAAAAAGATTTAGATGTAACTTCTAATAACATTGCAAACGTCAATACAACGGGCTTTAAAGAGTCGCGTGCCGAATTTGCTGATGTTTATGCATCGTCATTATTAGCTGCTGGTAAAACAAAAGTAGGTGACGGTGTGTTAACTACAGATGTTGCGCAACAGTTTTCACAAGGTAGTATTCAATTCACTAACAATGCGCTAGATTTAGCAATCACAGGTAACGGCTTTTTTGCAACCGTACCTGAAATCGATAGCTTAGAAACGTCATATACCCGTGCTGGTGAGTTTAAACTTAATTCAGAAAACTTCGTTGTTAACTCCAATGGTGGTCATTTATTAGGTTTCCCTGTAAATGCTGATGGTACATCATCATCTGTAAGTTTAAGTACTGCTTCACCAATTCGAGTGCCAACTTCTTCGGGGGCGCCAACGCAAACTTCAGAAGTGACAATGCGTATGAACTTACCAGCAGGTGATTCATATATTGCAAACTCTCCAGATAATTTTGACCCAACAGACCCGTTAACCTATAACCACTCTACGTCGGTTACAGTATTTGACTCTCTTGGTGATAGCCATGTTCAAACGTATTATTTTGTTAAAGATGATCCAGCGGTTAACCCAAATGAATGGCTACTTTTTACCGCGATTGATGGCGTGCCAATAAATATTCAAGATCCTAATGGTACTGCAGCTGCTGATGGTCGTGTTGCCGGTGCTATTTCTGGTGTAAATGGTGGTGCGTTAGTGGGTGCACGTTTACAGTTTAGTTTTGGTGGTGATTTCACTGGTCAGTTTCCTCCGTTAGCAAATGGTGGTATTGTGACAGAACAAGTAGGCACAACTATTTTAGCTAATGGTGCTGATGATACCCAAACCATTGGCATTGATTTCAACCTAGATCCTTCGGGTCCGAATGCTAATGAACCAACACAGTTTGCTTCTAACTTTGAAGTTACTGCGTTAGAGCAAAATGGTTTGGCGGTTGGCCGTTTAACTGGCCTCGATATTGATACTGATGGTTTAATTCGTGCAACCTATTCAAATGGTACATCTGAACCGCTTTCACGTATCGCGTTAGTTAGCTTTGCCAACGAGCAAGGATTAACGCAAATTGGTGGTACATCTTGGAAAGAGAGTATTGTTTCAGGTGAAGCGCTTGCTGGTGAAGCGGGTTCAGGTACATTCGGTACGATAAACTCATCAGCGTTAGAGCAATCTAATGTAAACTTAACGGCAGAGTTAATTGACTTGATTTCAGCGCAACGAAATTTCCAAGCAAACTCTCGTTCGTTAGAAGTTGATAACCAATTAAACCAAACAATCTTACAGATTCGTTAGTTTTAGTTGAACCTAGATAAGGTCAGGGTATGAAAATACGCTGGCCTTTTTTGTTTTTTATTCGCCGACAACAATCTCCAATCACTCCTCATTATCTTCTTTATTTATTTTGTCCATACGTTGGCACTTCTTTTGCATTTAACTAGTTAAGATAACTAATTAAGAGAATTTGCTATGGATAAGATGTTGTATATCGCCATGAGCGGCGCAAAACAAAATATGCACTCTTTATCGATAACTGCCAATAACTTAGCAAACGCTAAAACGACAGGCTTTAAGGCTGATTTGGCGCAAGCAAGAACGATGCAAGCATTTGGCGAAGGTATGCCTACGCGTGTGTTTGCGATGACAGAGCGCGCTAGCCAAAACTTTGACAGTGGTGCGGTGATCACGACTAATCGTCCATTAGATATAGCTGTTCAAGGCGATGGTTTTTTTGCAGTACAAGCTGCTGACGGCTCTGAAGCATATTCTCGTAACGGTAATTTGCGCTTAACTGAGCAAGGTGCACTGGAAACTAATGAAGGTGAACTTGTACTCGGTGATGCAGGACCTATTTTTCTACCTTTGCCAGTAAACAATATTCAAATTAGTCGAGACGGTACCATTATGGTTCAGCCAGAAGGTGCACCATCGTCTGTTCAGGAAGAAATTGGCCGGATCAAATTAGTTAACCCTGATGTTAGAAACATTGAAAAAGGTAACGATGGTTTATTTCGTCGCAAGGATGGTACCGCTGAACCAGCTGATGCTTTAGTTCAGGTACAAGGTGGCATGCTAGAAAGTAGCAATGTCAATCCTGTAGGTGAAATGACCGATATGATTGCACTTCAACGTCAATTTGAAATGCAACTAAAACTGATGAAAACAGCCGAGGAAAACGACTCGGCAGCCGCGAATTTATTGCGCGCATTCTAAATTTAAGAGGTAAGTTATGAACCCAGCATTATGGATCAGTAAAACAGGCTTAGATGCGCAAACAAAAGACATCGCTGTAATTTCAAATAACCTAGCAAATGCTAGTACGGTTGGTTTTAAGAAAAGCCGAGCGGTGTTTGAAGATTTGTTGTACCAAACAATTAATCAGCCAGGTGGTCGAACGGCGCAAGATAGCCAAGCACCATCTGGTTTAATGTTAGGCGCAGGTACAAAAGTCGTAGCGACACAAAAAATTCATACCCAAGGCGACATGTTAACGACAGATAACTCGTTAGATTTAATGATTCAAGGTGAAGGCTTTTTTGAAATTCAATTACCTGATGGCACATCGTCTTATACTCGAAATGGTCAATTTACCATGGATGAAGAAGGCAATGTTGTAACACCAGGCGCAGGCTATTTGCTTAACCCTCAAATTACCGTGCCAGAAGATGCTATTGAAATCATGGTCTCTCAAGACGGTGAGGTGTCGGTTAGACTGCAAGGCCAAGCTGATAACGCGGTTATTGGTCAAATCAATACCATTAATTTTGTTAACCCAACCGGTCTTGAACCTATCGGTCAAAACCTATTTGTTGAAACGGCAGTAAGTGGCGCACCTCAAGAAGGGACGCCAGGTTTAGAGGGGTTTGGCATGATTGTCCAAGGTGCTTTGGAAACGTCTAACGTGAATACCACGGAAGAACTCGTTAACTTGATTGAATCGCAGCGTGTTTATGAAATGAACTCAAAGGTTATTTCTGCCGTAGACCAAATGCTGAGCTACATTAACCAACAATTATAGTTGAGGTGATGTGATGAAAAATTTACTTATACCACTGGTTTCCATCGTTTTAATCTCTGCATGTTCGGCGACTGATGAGCGAGCCAAAATTTTACCTAACGATCCAGAGTTTGCGCCAATTATGCCGGTTGAAGAAGAAACGCCGTTGGTGCCAACAGGTTCGTTATTTAAAGCAAATTACATCAACAATATTTATTCTGATTCTAAAGCTCATCGTGTTGGTGACATTATTTCTGTCATTTTATCTGAAAGTACGCAAGCGCAGAAAAATGCTAAAACAGAATTGAAAAAAGAAAATGATGCAACCTTATCACCAATTATTGGCTTAGGTGGCGTACCAGCTACGATTAAAGGGAATTCATTAGAATTTGCCTACGATCAAGATTCAAACTTTAAAGGTGACTCTAAAGCGAACCAAAGCAATAGTTTAAGTGGCAATATCTCTGTTCATGTCTTGCGCGTTTTACCTAATGGTAACCTGATGATTCGCGGTGAAAAGTGGATGACATTGAATAATGGTGATGAATACATTCGACTGACAGGTGTTATTCGTTCAAAAGACATCAGCTCAACCAACACCGTACTATCAAGTAAAGTAGCAAATGCGCGTATTCAATACTCAGGCACTGGCACGTTTTCAGACGTTCAAGAGCAAGGATGGCTATCTAAATTTTTCTCTAGCAGTTGGTGGCCGTTGTAATTTCAACGGGAGACTATTATGAATACAATTCTTCGCCTATTTATCTCTACTTGCATTATTTTATTTTCAACGCAAGTTCAGGCACAACGTATAAAAGATTTAGCTGATGTGGCCGGAGTAAGGACTAACCAACTTGTCGGTTATGGACTGGTAGTTGGTTTACCGGGCACAGGTGAACAAAGTCCATTTACAGAGCAGAGCTTTAAAACCATGCTGAGTAATTTTGGCATTACAATGCCTGCCAATTTAAAGCCTAAAATTAAGAATGTTGCCGCGGTTGCTGTACATGCTGAATTACCACCGTTTGCTAAACCAGGCCAAACGATTGATGTCACTGTGTCGTCAATGGGGAGTGCCCAAAGTTTACGTGGAGGCACACTCGTTCAAACCATTTTAATGGGGATAGATGGCAATGCTTACGCCGTAGCACAAGGTAGTTTAGTGGTTAGTGGTTTAGGTGCTGAAGGCTTAGATGGGTCAAAAATTTTAGTAAATACCCCAACGGTAGGTCGCATTGCTAACGGTGCGACAGTCGAACGTGAAGTTGCAACACCATTTGCAAGTGGTGACTACATTACGTTTAATTTACGTAATTCTGATTTTTCCAATGCGAAACGTTTAGCTGACACAATAAACGACTTTATTACCGGGTCAGCTAGAGCAATTGATGCCACTTCTGTTCGTGTGACAGCACCTAGAGATGTATCGGATCGTGTTGGTTTTCTAGCGACGCTAGAAAACTTAGAGCTTGAATTAGACACACCTGCGGCCAAGGTTATTGTTAACTCACGTACCGGCACCATTGTTATTGGCTCTGATGTGCGTTTGCTGCCAGCAGCTATCACTCATGGTGGTATTACAGTTACCATAAACGAAATGCAAGATGTGTCGCAACCTGATGCCTTTTCTGAAGGTGAGACGGTGACAACCACGCAATCGATTGTTGATGTTCGTCAAGACGATTCAAGAATGTTCGTTTTTGATCCTGGGGTTACTCTCGATACATTAGTTCGTGCAATTAATGAAGTGGGTGCAGGTCCCGGCGATGTGATGGCGATATTAGAAGCGCTCGAACAAGCCGGTGCACTTCGCGGCCAGTTAATAGTTATCTAGCAATAGGTAGAGCTTAAAATGAAAACGCCGGGTGCAGAAGCCGCAAACTTTTTTGACTTAACTAGCTTGAACAATATTCGTCAGCAGTCAAAAGCTGACGATCAAGCATCGAAAGATCAAGCACTAGAAACTGCTGCTAAGCAATTTGAAGCGATTTTCATGCAAATGTTGTTGAAAAGCATGCGAAGTGCTCAAGAAGTGTTGGAGTCTGATAGCCCTTTTAACTCGCAAAATGCTAAATTTTATCGAGACATGCATGATCAGCAATTAGCATTAGAGTTATCGAATAATGGTAGCTTAGGCTTGTCTGACTTAATTGTTCGTCAATTAGGTGGCGATCAAGACAATTACAAACCCGCATCAGTATTACGTAGTGACGGTGAATTAACCAGTTTAGTTCAGCGTCAACAAACCTCGGCAACAAACAGCAACGATCGACCTTTCTCTGAGTTGATAGACCAAGCGAAACAGTCACTTTCTTTTGAACAACCAGAAGATTTTGTTCAACAGCTTACCCAACCTGCTAAAGCGGTAGAAAAAGCACTCGGTATCCCTTATCAAGTTGTTATCGCTCAATCAGCATTAGAAACTGGTTGGGGTAAGAAGATCATTCAAAAAACTGACGGCCAAAGCTCCAATAACTTATTTAATATTAAAGCTGATAGTCGATGGCAAGGTGATAAAGCGAGCAAAGAAACGCTTGAGTTTGAAAATGGCACTATGGCCAAGAAAAACGAACCTTTCAGAGTGTATGACTCAATTAAAGATAGTGTTAACGATTACATTGATTTCTTGTCTTCAAACGATAGATATCAGGACGCGCTTAACAATTCCTCAAATGTGGAACACTTTCTGCATGGTTTGCAGAAAGCAGGTTACGCAACCGATCCTCAATATGCTAAAAAGATCATCGGCACATTGAAACGAGTAACCAGCATTCTAGGCAACTAAGTCACTAACATATAACTGTTACATGACTTAGTGAATAAGATTCATGTAGGAGTATGATATGTCTGTAGATTTGTACCAAACTGGCGTGAGTGGCTTGTTAGCCGCACAACAACAGTTGGCAACGACATCTCACAATATCGCAAACGTCAATACTGAAGGTTATAGCCGACAACGTGCTGAACAAGAAGCGCGTTTGGGTCAAAGCCTTGGCGGTAACTATTTTGGTACTGGTACTTCTATTAACGATATTCGTCGAGTTTATGACGAATTCGCTCAAAAAGAGCAATTATTAAATCAAACTAATCTTGGCTTTGCCGACGGCAAACATGCGTCACTTGATCAATTAAACGATACCATGAGTACCATGGGTAACGCGGTCATGACTTCTATCGAACAGCTTTATCAGTCAATGAACTCAATAGCAGATAACCCAAGTAATTTAGGCTTGCGTTCAATGGCACTTAATCAGGCTGAAATTCTCAGTTCTGATTTTAACTCTCTTAATAGCCAATTTGATCAACTAGAAAGATCAGTGAACAGTGAAATAGAGCAAATCGCCGCACAGATTTCTGATATTTCACGTGAACTGGCACATATCAATAACCAAGTTCTACAGAACAAAGATCTAAGTGTTGCAGGTCAACCAAATGACTTACTTGATGCTAGAGATAAATTGGTCAGTGAATTAGGTCAATTTACGCAAGTAAATACGTTAGAAGATCAAAATGGTGTATTAACTGTAATGATTGCTAATGGCACAACACTTGTTGCTGGCACAACAGCGTTTACTATGAATGTTGCAGCAGGTGATCCAGACCCATCAAAAACTCAAATTGAACTTGTTTCAGCAAACGGCAAAGCCGTATTAGATGGCACTAAAATTGGTGGTGAACTTGGCGCCAAGATTGAATTTCGAGATGAACATTTAAGCGAAGCACGTGCACAGATTGACCGTTTATCTTTAGCGATTGCAGATACCTTTAACCAGAACCAACAAGCTGGTTTGGATTTAAATGCACTGCAAGGCTTGAATATGTTCACCGATATCAATGCGGGAGATTTGATGAGTGCTCGCGTTTTAACACCGAGTACAAATACAGGTAGTTTAACTGCTCAAGTTGCTATCACAGATGTCACACAACTTACCGATAGCGAATATGAAATAAGTTTTGATGGTACTGACTATATTCTTACCGATACAGGTTCAGGTAATCAAACTAATTTAGGCGCGCCAGGTGCAGGTACCTACAATACGGCATTTGGTTTTGACTTTGTTGAAACCGGTGGTGCAGCAGCACTCAATGACAAGTTTGTGATACGACCGGGTGAAAATGCAGCTTCTTTAATGAAAGCAACGCTAACCGATGGGCAAGGCATTGCCGCTAGTACGCCAGTAGAAATTAGAGCCGCTGATAACAATTTTGGTGGTGGTAGTGTATCAATTGTGGGGGTAAATGATCCCGTTGCTGCCCGAGCAAATGACTTGGGTCGTGTTGAGGTGTTAGAGAACCCAGCCGGCAGCGGTGTTTTTGCTTATCAAGTATTTGATACCTCAAATGTTTTAGTAAGTGGTGGTGCTTATACGCCGCCTAGTCAACAAATTACCGTAGGCGATTTGACCTTGGAAATTGAAGGCCAGCCTTCAGGCTTAGCGCCAAACGCGCCAGAAGTTTTTAATTTAGTTGACGCTTTTGGTGTAGGTAATGGTACTAATGCACTCAACCTTACCCAAACACAAACGCAAGGTATCTTGAATAATGGCAGAGAGTCATTTTCACAAAACCTTGGTATTACAACATCAACCGTTGGCTCAAAAGCGAGCTCTGCAGAATTAGTCGCAGACACGGCAGATGCATTGTATACCCAAGCCTATAACCGCAATCAAGAGACGAAAGGTGTCAATCTTGATGAAGAAGCGGCAAATCTAGTTAAGTTTCAACAAGCCTATCAAGCGTCTTCAAAAATAATTTCAGTGGCTAACACTATTTTTGACACCTTGTTCCAAGCGGCGCGTTAGGAGTAGATGATGAGAGTTTCTACTAATCAAATGTTTATGCAATCGAGCACTTATATGGCTCGAAATGAATCTGACTTAAATGAGCAAGTCGCATATTTATCATCGGGTAAAAAAGTACTTACTGCTAAAGATGATGCGGTGTCATACGGTACGTTAACCGGCTATAAAGATGAATTGTCTAATATTGACCAGTTTCGTCGCAATATTGTTCAAGCAGAAAACCGAAATTCATTGATCGAAGGATCCTTTTCTTCAGCTCAAGATATTCTAAACCAAGTGAAAACGACATTTATCCAGGCAAATAATGGCTCGATGTCTGACGATGATCGTGCTGCATTGGGTGAGCAGTTAAAACAAAACCTAAAACAAATTTTAGATATTGCGAATGCAAGAGATGAAACCGGCGGCTACGTTTTCGGCGGTTACCAAATAGATAAACAACCGTTCTTGCTGCAACCCGATAATAGCGTCGTCTATCAAGGTGATGACGGTATTCGCGAGCTAAAAATCTCTAAAAGTGTTGAAGTACCGTTGAATCAATCTGGCAATGAAGCCTTTTTGAAAGCTGACAACCCAATTGGTGATTTTGTTGGTGTTTATAACACGAATAATAGTGGCGTATCCGTAAACCGTGCCGTGATTACTGATCGTGGTAATTATGTTGATGGTTCGAATTATACCTTTGACTTTACGGATGTGAATAACGACGGAAATCTAGAATTATCGGTGACTGATAACGGTGGTGTAAACCTGACAACGATTGACCCCTATGTAGCAGGGCAAACTGTTGCCTTCAATGGTATGGAAGTCAATATCGACGGCACACCTTTGCCGGGGGACCAACTAGAACTAGCCCCTCAGGAAGATGTTAGTGTTTTTCAAACGATAAAAGATGCAATTGACTGGGTATCACGCACAGGAACCATAACCAATACAGAGCAACATGCCGTTGATTATGGTCATATCCTTAGTGATATAAATGCTTCACTTAACCACATTTCCACACGCCAAGGTGAAGCGGGCATCAACCTTCAGCTGATTGATAGCCAATCTAACTTTCACGCCGACAACGAGCTCCTAATGGAGCAAGGCCGTTCAGTAATCGAAGACTTAGATTTCGCGACCGCCGTTACACAATTTGAACAATCGAAAGTTGCCTTACAAGCGGCACAACAAACTTACGCGACCTTACAAGGGCTTAGTTTGTTTAACTATATTTAATCTTTTTTTTAAAGTTGGCATTTAGTTTGCTTTTAAAGATTAGTTCATACATAAAACCGTCAATTTAGACGATAGATATAACAGAATAAGAGAGGTCACATGCCTTTATATGTAAACAGTAATATCAGTGCATTAAACGCACAACGACAGTTAAGTAACTCAGGTGATGCCTTAGATACCTCTTTTAAGCGTCTATCTTCTGGCTTACGAATCAACTCAGCTGCAGATGATGCCGCTGGTCTTCAAATATCTGACCGTTTGCAGTCGCAAATCTTGGGTTTAACTCAAGGTAACCGAAACGCAAATGATGGTATTTCTTTAGCGCAAACGGCTGAAGGTGCGATGGAAGAAATGACATCAATGCTTCAACGTGTTCGTACATTAGCTCAGCAGGCATCAAACGGTTCAAATACCGATGAAGACCGTTTAGCGCTGCAAGAAGAAATTAGACAGTTAATGGAAGAAGTAAACCGCGTAGCGTCAGATACTACGTTTGGTGGACAAAATTTACTTGACGGTAGCTACTCGGCAAACTTCCAAGTCGGGGCTGATGCTGTGCAAACCATCGGTTTTGATATGAGAAACGTCAGCGGCAATAGTATGTCGGCAAATGGCGGTTTTACACTGTCAGGTATTGCAGGTGTTGCAAGTGCTGTTAATGGGGTTAGTCTGTCAACATTAGCTGAAGGTGCTTCAGACATTGGTGGCGCTGCATTGGCTACTGATACATTTGCCGCGGCATTTATTGCAACGTCTATTAGTGTATCTTCGCAAGTTAACTCTCAAGTTGTATTTGCTGGTATTGACTCGTTAATTGCGGTAGTTGATAAAAAGCGTGCTGAATTAGGTGCGGTACAAAATCGTTTTCAATCAACGATACGTAACCAAGCAAATATCTCTGAAAACCTTTCAGCTGCGAAATCACGTATTAAAGATGCTGACTTTGCCGCTGAAACAGCAGCATTGACACGTAATCAAATTTTACAACAAGCTAGCCAAACAATACTTGGTCAAGCGAACCAGCGTCCTCAGGCTGCACTGAGCTTATTACAAGGTTAATAAGACAATCGTTGTTTAAAAGCCAGCTTAGCTGGCTTTTTTTATGTCAAAAATTTGATATGAGGATTGGACTTAAGCGATATTACATCTTAAGTTGCTACGTTTGGATAGGTGCTAAGTTACTAAAATTAAAAGAGATTAAAAAAAATAAAAAAACTATTAAAGATCATTTTACACTCGCCGATAAAGAAATTATCAGGAGGTGAGAGACCTGGCAACCAGCTGGCAGTATTTACTGTAGCTTTTTAGTAATGAGATATAAGAGAGTAAATTATGGCTTTATATGTAAACACTAACGTGAGCTCGTTAAACGCTCAACGTCAATTAAGTAATTCAGGCAACTCGCTTGATACTTCATTCCAACGTCTATCTTCAGGTTTACGCATTAACAGTGCTAGAGACGATGCTGCTGGTCTACAAATATCTGACCGCCTAGAGTCTCAAATTCAAGGTTTGAACCAAGGTAACCGTAACGCAAACGATGGTATTTCATTAGCACAAACAGCTGAAGGTGCGATGGAAGAAGTAACATCAATGTTCCAACGTGTTCGTACGTTGGCACAACAAGCATCTAACGGTTCAAACACAGACGAAGATCGTTTAGCACTGCAAGAAGAAATCCGTTCATTAATGGAAGAAGTTAACCGTGTTGCTTCTGATACAACTTTCGGTGGTCAGAACCTACTAGATGGTTCTTACTCAGCGAGTTTCCAGGTAGGTGCGGATGCTGTACAAACTATCAGTTTTAGTATGCAGAACGTTGGTGGCTCAA
>NZ_BSSU01000019.1 GCF_030161415.1 Thalassotalea eurytherma | reverse complement strand
CGGGTTATGAGCCCGACGAGCTACCAGGCTGCTCCATCCCGCGCCTGAATTTAGTAAAGGTATTTAAAGTCGCATTACTAACGACTTTCAACACAGCAGGAGTTGACTTCCTGTGCCTTGAAAACGGAGCGTATCATAGTGAGAGCTGAACAAGATTGCAAGCCGTTTAAGAAATAAATTTTACATTGAGACAAATTAATACAGTTTGTTTATAATCGCTGCCAACTTTTCTCCCGGAAAATAGCCATGTACCAATATTTAGCCCTGACTTCTGTGGGCATCGAACCTTTACTTGCTGACGAACTAACAAACCTTGGCGCGCAAACGGTTGTCCAAAAGCCCGAAGGCGTGTATTTCCAAGGTGACTTATCACTTGGTTATCATGTTTGCTTATGGAGTCGTTTAGCAAGTCGCGTGATGTTGAAACTAGGCGAGGGAAGCTGTGGCAATAAAGATGAGTTATACAAAAGTGCGATGAGCGTAGAATGGTCTGAGCATTTTCAAAGTGAAAATACTTTCGCTATCGACTTCGTAGGTAAGAGTGAAGAAATTCGAAATAGCCAGTTTGGTGGTTTAACGGTAAAGGACGCTGTTGTTGATCATTTTAGAGATCGCGGCTTAATTCGCCCATCGGTAGACAAAACAGCAACTGACATTACCTTTCAAGCGCGCCTTTTAAAAGGAGAGGTGTGTTTTTACTTAGACTTTTCTGGACGTTCACTGTTTAGACGTGGTTACCGAAAAGACTCAGGCGCTGCCCCATTAAAAGAAAACCTAGCAGCGGCACTGGTTACTCGTTCAGGTTGGCTAACTGATACCTCTAAGCCGTTAGTCGATCCAATGTGTGGTTCTGGTACGTTATTGATTGAAGCCGTGTCTATGGCCTTTAAGCAAGCACCCTCGTTAAACAAGAAACAATGGGGCTTCAGTTATTGGCAAGGTCATGATGACGAGCTGTATCAAGCGCAATTGCTTGACGCTAAACAAAAGACAGCGAGTTTCAAGCCAGATCATGACATTAAAGTATTTGGACTAGATTTAGATTCTCGCGTATTAAAAACAGCCCAACAAAATGCTCGTCTTGCTAACTTTGCACACCACATCGATTTTCAATGCACCGATGCAAGCAAAATGACAAACCGTTACGAGCAAGCCGGCACGATTCTTTTTAACCCGCCTTATGGTGAGCGTATCGGTGATTTACCTGAGCTTGTCGAAACCTTTGCAGCGCTTGGTCAGGTATTTAAGCAACAATTCGCTGATTGGCGAGTTGCCGTTTTTACCGCGAGTACTGAGCTACTAAGCTTATTGAAACTTGCGTCATTTAAACGCTACAAACTAAAGAATGGTCCGCTTGATTGTCAATTAGCGTTATATAATTTAGACGAAAAACAATTAAGTAAAGGCGGTAGCTCAGGTGAGCAAGCTTTTGCTGAGCAAGACTCTGCATTTGCAAACCGTTTAAAGAAAAATATTAAACAGTTAAAAAAATGGGTTAAAAAAGAAGAGATTGCCTGTTACCGTGTTTACGACGCTGATATCCCAGAATACAACGCTGCCATAGATATTTATAACGATCATCTGGTGATCCAAGAGTACGCTGCGCCTGCCAATATTCCTGAAGATAAAACAGCTAAACGTATTCAGGAAGTCATTTATTGGGCACCTAAAGTCTTAGGTATTGAAACCTCAAAAGTTTCATTAAAGATGAGACGTAAACAAAAGGGCAGTAATCAATACCAGCGTGTTGCGACAGAACAGCGTACCATGATTGTTGAAGAGTACGGTGCAAAGCTCATAGTTAATATTTGGGATTACCTAGATACTGGCTTGTTTTTAGATCATCGTAAAACACGTCAAATCGTTGCCAGTAAAGCGCGCAATAAAAACGTGTTAAACCTGTTTGCTTATACCGGTTCAGTTTCGTTACAAGTCGCGCTTCATGGCGCGTCAGCAGTTACGACCGTTGATATGTCAAATACCTACCTTAATTGGGCGAAAGAAAACTTTGCGTTAAACAATTTAGACGGCAATCAGTATGAATTTGTCCAAGCTGATTGTTTACAATGGTTAAAGCAAGCCAAAGATAACTTTGATTTAATTTTCATTGATCCGCCAACATTTTCTAACTCAAAGCGTATGGATAATACTTTTGACGTTCAGCGTGATCACGTTGCTGTTATTACAGACGCACTGAACTGTTTATCGGAAGGTGGTGAAATCATTTTTACCAACAACAAGCGCAACTTTAAAATGGACTTTGATCAAATAGAAACGCTTGGTTTAGTTGCTAAAAACATCTCAGATCAAACACGTGATATGGACTTTAAACGCAATGTTCATATTCACAACAGTTGGTCAATTAAACGTAAATAGTAGGAATACTGTGAAATACTTACTCTATAGTTCAGTAGGCTGTCATTTATGTGAAGAAGCCTTAGCGTTATGCCTTCAGGTGATAGCGTCTTCCCAGATCACCGTAGTAGATATTCTTGATGACGATGATAAAGAACCTGAAGAGCCAGGTAGTTTGTATAGCCAATATGGCATCAGTATTCCGGTCTTAAAAAATCAGCAGAGCCAACAGGAATTATTTTGGCCTTTTGATCTGCATGCATTACAAGAGTTTATTCAGTAATGGAATTAATAAGAATTACCCAAGCTGAGCTTGCCTATGGTGAAGCTCATATTTTGTACAAGACTGATTTTCGTGTCAGTAAAGGCGAACGAGTTTGTTTAGTGGGTCGTAACGGGGCAGGTAAGTCATCGTTACTGAAAATATTAGCCGGTAAACAGCAGTTAGACGATGGTCAATTGGTGATTTCGAACAACGTACGTGTAGCTATGTTGGAGCAAGATCCACCTCAAAGTTCTGATTTGACAGTGTTTGACTATGTCGCTCAAGGCATTGAAGCCAATGCTAAACTGCTAAAAAAATACCATGAGCAATTACATGCGATAGAAGTTGATGCAAGCGATGCTAATATGGCTACACTTGCTGATATTCAGCAGCAGCTTGATCAAGCCAATGCGTGGCAAGACGAGCAACGTATTGAGCAGGTGTTATCGACCTTAAAACTCAGTGCAGATCAAAACATATCAAACCTCTCTGGTGGCTGGTTACGCAAGCTCGCGCTAGCAAAAGCCTTGGTGACTAATCCAGACGTCTTATTACTTGACGAGCCAACAAACCACTTAGATATTAGTAGTGTTTTATGGTTAGAGAACTTCCTTAAATTATTTACAGGCACCATCGTATTCATCTCTCATGATAGAGCGTTTATACGTTCTATGGCGACGCGTATTATCGATTTAGACCGTGGCAAACTTGCCTCTTACCCAGGCAATTATGATGAGTATCTGGCCAAAAAAGCTCATGATTTAGAAGTGGAAGAAACTCAAAATGCATTGTTTGATAAGCGATTAGCCGAAGAGGAAGCGTGGATCAGACAAGGGATAAAAGCGCGTCGTACCCGTAACGAAGGACGTGTCAGAAACCTTGAAAAGTTGCGCGTAGAACGTAAAAACCGCCGCGAATTGAAGCATCAAGGTGATATAAACATAAGTAAAGGTGAGCGCTCTGGCAAGCGAGTATTTGAATCTCATCAACTTAATGTTGGTTTTGGTGATAAAACCATTATTAATGGCTTAGATTTGCTTATTTCGCGCAAGGACAGAATTGCTTTTATTGGTGCTAACGGTACGGGTAAATCAACCTTGATCAAAGTGATCATGGGGCAATTAGCAGCGACTAGCGGTAAAGTACAACTGGGTGTGAACCTTGATACTGCTTATTTTGATCAGCACCGTGAGCAATTAGATGTTAACCAAACCGTGCAAGATTCGGTAGCCGATGGAAAACAGGAAGTCACCGTAGATGGTCGTACGCGACACGTTCTAGGCTATCTGCAAGACTTTCTATTTAGCCCGAAACGCGCTCGAACACCTGTACGTGCACTTTCAGGTGGCGAGAAAAACCGATTATTACTCGCCCGTTTATTTCTAAGACCGTCTAATTTATTGATTCTCGATGAGCCAACCAATGATTTAGACATAGAAACTTTAGAATTATTGGAAGTAGTCGTTGCAAATTACGCAGGTACGGTTATCTTAGTAAGCCATGATCGAGACTTTGTTAATAACTGTGTTGACAGTTGTTTATATTTTGATGGCTCAGGTCATGTTGAACAAGTTGTTGGTGGTTACGATGACTTGCAAGATTATTTAAGCTATAAAGCGAACAAAACGGCGCAAGCCAAAGCAATAGATAAAGAAGTAAAGCAAAAATCAGCAGTACAAGAAAAGCCTGCCACTCAAAAAAAGAAATTATCTTATAAAGATGCAAGAGAGCTTGAGGCGTTGCCAGAACGCATTGATAATCTTGAACAACAAATTTCTGCTTTACAAGCACAAGTAAACGACGGTGACTTTTTCTCACAAGATGCGGAAGTTACTCAGAAAATATTGAACCAGCTGCAAGAATTAGAGTCTGAGCTGGAAGTCGCCTTCGAAAGGTGGCAAGAACTCGATGAATTATAAGAAGAGCACAGTAGTTAAATGAACAAATTTGTGAAAACACTTTTAGCCGCCTCAATCGGTAGCGTATTAGCAGTAAACAGCGCCCAGGCAGCAAAATATGTTGTTGTAGACTTAGGTGAATTACCTGCACAAGAATATAGTTATGGTATTGATCAAAATGCTGTAAACGAACAAGTTTCAACAGGTAATGGTTCTCATAACTTTCCTGTCTTGTTTCAATACTTAGACGAAGATGACTTTGATGCCATTGAGTTAAAAGCTGAGCGAGAATATGAATTAGCTTATGGCTTAACCGATATAGAAGATTCTGAAGCGTTACGAGCGGGTAACCCAACGGCTAACGATTTAGAATGGACGATAAGGTATTTAGCTGCGATTAACAACAATAATTATCAAAAGGTTGTTGATACAGTCTCTTATGTAGACCGTGGTGCTGGCCCTGAGGAATTGGTGATTTTTGATCAGCCATTTGAAGGCACAGATACACTATCGCGCTCTACCAATGATATTGTTACTGGTATTACCGACAATGGTTGGATTTATGGTGTTGGCACCTTACCATTCTTACCACTTGAGTATACGCAATCTGACGGTGACGAATTGACGTTCTTCTTGAACGACTCTAACCGCCAAGCGTTTTTGACAACTGATTACGGTACAACGATCAAAACGATTACTGCGCCAGAGTCTCGTTATGGCGGTGAGTCAGGTATTATGGATATCAACGGCAATACAGCCGTAGGTTTTGCAAGTACGGCAATTGATGAAGATATCTTAGAAATCATTGAACGTGAGACTGACAGCGGTTGTAGCGATCCTAATATTTTAGACAACCAACCAAAAGAAGCGTGTATTCAAAATTTACGTTCAAATATGTACGACATTCGTCCGTTTATGTGGACGCTTGATGGTAATGGTGATGTTGTAGAAACAACAGAGCTAGATTTACTTGTAACACCAAATGAAGATGACTCACGTGTGTTTACTGGTTTTGTTCAAGCAATTAATGCTTCTGGCGTAGCCGTTGGTTACTCTCATGGTTGGGTTGACGAAAATGAAACAAATCCAAGCTCAGGTGAATCTCGTTCATTATATGCCGTGATCTATAAAAACGGTGAAGTTTATGATTTTACAGAAGATCATGGACTAGAATTTGATTCACGCGCCTATGACATCAATGATGCTGGTATCGCAGTGGGTCATGTAAACGAGTATATCGAAGGTGTACAACGTACATCTTTCTATTATGTTGATACGAACCAAGAAAACCCGCAAATGGTTAAACCTATGGGCTTTTTCACAGGCTCAGCAAGTTCTGCTCGTGCAATTAATGAAAATGGTTTGGTGGTAGGTTTTGCTGAATATGAAAATCGTAATGATAACTCGGCTCAACCTCGTCGTAATCATGCGTTTATCTATGACATTGCTGCAGAAACTTTTACGGATGTAAACACGTTAGTCGCATGTGATAGCCCTTACGACATTCTTGAAGCTCGTGATATTAACGATTCAAACCAAATTATGGCGTCGGCAGTGCTCAAAGTGCCACGCAAAGATGCCAAAGGTGAACTCGTTGTTGATGAAAATGGCGATACACTTTATGAAGATGTTGTGCGTCATATTCGATTAGATCCAGTAAACGGTGAGATTGATGAATGTACAGCTGCTGAAGAAGGTAAAGTAGAACGCCAAGGTGCCGCATTAGGCACGACAAGCTTACTTTCAATGTTTTTAGGTTTAGCATTATTCCGTCGACGTAAATAACCTTTCTCGTTCTTTTCTATAAGCACCTACCGCAATGGTGGGTGCTTTCAACAAAATTTAACCTTTCTTATAAAGTTATTAACCAATAACTCCGTTACTATTTACATCAATGTTATGTGATGAATGTTTTGCGGCGCTTTGCTTATGCTACGCCGTAAGATATATGTTGCATTTGTGTTTCTATTATCATATCTTGATCGAACTTAACCAAGTGGTCAGGATTTAAGGAGTACGCTGTGTTTGAACAGTTAGTTATTGCAGCTAAAGAAGCTTATAACAAAGCTTATGCACCCTATAGTAATTTTCATGTGGGCGCTGCAGCGCTCACAACAGAAGGTCAAATCGTTAATGGCTGTAATGTAGAAAATGCCTCATATGGACTTACTGTTTGTGCAGAAAGAAACTGCATAGCGCAAGGGGTTATTCAGGGGCAACGTAAATTTACCGAGTTAGTAGTATATACAGAAGAAGACGTTCTGACGCCTCCATGCGGTGCCTGCAGACAGGTTATCGTTGAATTTATGGCGCAAAATGCAAAGGTTTACGCTGTTAATCACGCTGGTGAAGTCAAGCTTTGGTCGGTAGCAGAATTGTTGCCAGACGCATTTACCCCTGAAAACCTTCAAAAATAGGGAATTAACATGTTATTACCACAAGAAATTATTCGTTTAAAACGTGATGGAAAGTCGTTGTCGGCTGCACAGATTCAGCAGTTTGTTGACGGCCTTGTCGACAATGGCTTTAACGACGCACAAGCTGGTGCAATGGCAATGGCAATATTTCAACAGGGAATGGATACCACTGAGATTACCGAACTAACGCTTGCAATGATGCGCTCAGGGCAAGTATTAACCTGGCCGGAAGTTGATGGGCCTATTGTTGATAAACACTCTACAGGCGGTGTTGGCGACAAAGTAAGTTTCATGCTTGCTGCAATTGTAGCTGCTTGTGGGGCTTATGTGCCAATGATTTCTGGTCGTGGATTAGGCCATACCGGTGGTACAGCAGATAAATTAGAAAGCATAGCTGGATTTAATGTTGCACCATCAATTGAGCAATTTAAAGATATTGTTAAGCGTGATCGGTTAGCGATTATTTCTCAAACGTCTGATTTAGCGCCAGCAGATAAACGCCTTTACGGTATACGTGATGTGACAGCGTGCGTTGAGTCTATTCCCCTGATCACCGCGTCTATTTTATCTAAAAAGCTAGCGGCAGGGCTTGATGGTTTAGTGATGGACGTCAAAGTAGGCAATGGCGCTATGATGAATAAGCTAGACGATGCGATTGCACTTGCCAAAAGTATTAATCGAGTAAGTAATCAAGCAGGTGTTGTAACGCAAACTGTGATCACTGATATGAATCAAGTATTGGGCAGAAGTGCAGGTAATGCGATTGAAATGTATGAAACCGTGCAATACTTAACCGGTGAATACCGAGACGCTCGTTTACATGAAGTGGTCGTTAAATTGGCTGAGTTGATGCTGATTAACGCTAAAATTGCTGCTAACAGTGCCGATGCGAACCAACGAATCGAAGAAGTGCTTACATCAGGTAAAGCTGCAGAGCAATTTAATCGCATGATCGCGGCACTCAATGGACCAACAGATTATATTGATAAGCCTTGGGCCTACATGCCAAAAGCCGAGGTGGTGAAAGATGTAGTTGTAACGCGTTCCGGTGTAATTAATGCAATGCAAACCCGCGATGTCGGGCTATCGGTAGTTGAATTAGGTGGTGGTCGACTGTCTAACACTGATCGTGTTGATCATAGTGTTGGTTTTGATCATATTTTACCGGTTGGCACTTGTGTAAGCGTTGGTGACGTTGTTGCTCAAGTACATGCTAAAGATGAAGCTAGTGCAGAAAAAGCTAGTCAACAATTTCTTGATGCACTTGATGTTGCTGAAGAAGTGGGGCAGGTTAACCCTGTTATTTATCAAGTGATTAATGACTAGCTAATTGTTTGAGATACCGGCCTTCGCCGGTATGACGGTTAGTGGCTGGTATGGCGGCTAGGGGAAGGTATTGCCGTAAATGGTCGGTATGACGACTAGGGGCTAGTGTTCTGGTTAATGTTCGTTGAACTAAAACTGTCTTTTAGACATCAAGTGTTTGAGATACCGGCCTTCGCCGGTATGACGGTTAGGGGCTGGTATGACGGCTAGGGGCAGGTATGGCGGCTAGGGGAAGGTATTGCCGTTAATGGTCGGTATGACTTCTAGGGGCTAGTGTTCTGGTTAATGTTCGTTGAACTAAAACTGTCTTTTAGACATCAAGTGTTTGAGATACCGGCCTTCGCCGGTATGACGGTTAGGGGCTGGTTTGACGGCTAGGGGCAGGTATTGCCGTTAATGGTCGGTATGACTTCTAGGGGCTAGTGTTCTGGTTAATGTTCGTTGAACTAAAACTGTCTTTTAGACATCAAGTGTTTGAGATACCGGCCTTCGCCGGTATGACGGTTAGTGGCAGGTATGGCGGCTAGGGGAAGGTATTGCCGTTAATGGTCGGTATGACTTCTAGGGGCAGGTATGACGATCAAGGGCCGGTATGACGCCTGTTATTGTCGTCAAAAGCTCATTAAAATGGGTCAGCGTATTTATTACGTTGACCCTTTTTAATGTTAGAACTTGGCTGTTTAGTTATTTTTGATTTTGCCAAACGAGCTCTTTAAAATGCTTACGGCATAACGCTTCATAGCGCTCATTGCCGCCAATTTCTATTTGTTCACCATCAATGGCTGCATTGCCGTGTTCGTCGACACGGGTCACAAAACCTGCTTTTTTACCACAATGACAAATTGTTTTTAGCTCAACAAGTTTATCTGCCCATGCAAGCAGCGCAGCACTACCAGTAAACGTTTCACCTAAGAAATCGGTACGAATGCCATATGCCAGCACGGGAATGCCGATAATATCGACAATATCTGTTAGCTGTCGTACTTGTTCTTTTGTTAAAAACTGGGCTTCATCAATTAGAATGCAATGGCAGTTTTGTTCCGCGACAATTTTACCAACATCATGGTATAAGTTGGTGTTGCCATCGAACAAGAAGGCGTCGGCGTCAATACCTAAACGAGACGATACTTTACCCTCAGAAAATCTATCATCAATTTTTGCGGTATACACGATGGTATTCATACCTCGTTCGCGGTAGTTATATGATGATTGAAGTAAGTGGGTTGATTTACCCGCATTCATTGAAGAGTAATAAAAATAGAGTTTTGACATTGTTATTATTAGGTATGAAATATTAGGTGTATTTTATAAAGAAACAAAAAAAGTAGCTAGGGTATAGCTACTTTTTGTTTAATTATTCGTGCTGCAATAGGTTGTACCGATTAGTAACTGCTTTTATTTGTGCTGTCTGCGTCGGCACCTAAGGTAACGAGTAAGTTATTTAATAAACTACTCGCACCAAATCTAAAGCGTGCTGGTGTTAACCATGCGTTGCCTAGAATATCTGTCGCCATATCAAGATACACTTTAGCATCTTCAGCGGTTTTCACGCCGCCAGCAGGCTTAAAACCAACAGCAGGGTTTTTGGCACTGATTACCTGCATCATTAATTTTGCAGCTTCAGGTGTTGCATTGACTGCCACCTTACCCGTAGATGTTTTAATAAAATCTGCACCCGCAGCAATTGATATTTCACTTGCTTTTGTGATCAACGCATCGGTTTTTAGTTCACCCGTTTCAATGATCACTTTAAGTTGTACGTTATCACCACAAGCTTGCTTACATGCTTGTACGAGCTCAAAACCGATACTTTCATTGCCTGAAATTAACGCACGGTAAGGGAATACCACGTCGACCTCGTCAGCCCCATAAGCGACAGCAGCTTTCGTTTCAGCCACAGCAATAGCGACATCGTCATTGCCAAGGGGAAAGTTTGTCACGGTCGCAATCTTAATTTCTGGTGTACCTTGTTCGGCTAGTTGCTTCTTTGCCACAGGAATATATCGTGGGTAAATACAAATCGCAGCGGTGTTACCTTTTGCAGACTTAGCTTGCTTGCATAAGGCAATAATATCTTCACTCGTTTCGTTATCAGTTAGTGTTGTTAAATCCATCATTGATAACGCTTGTTGAGCATAAACGGTTAATTCAGACATAATATTCTCTACAGTGATAAGAAAGTGCCAGCAATTGCCGCACTCATTAAATTAGCAAGCGTTGCAGCTAATACTGCTTTCATACCCAATTGTGCGATATCCTTACGACGACTTGGTGCCATTGCACCAATACCACCAAGCAAAATACCGATAGATGAAAGGTTAGCAAAACCACATAGCGCAAAAGTAATAATTGCTTGCGTATTTGGTGTTAATGTTTCTCTCATTTCTACAAAGTTTGCATAAGCAAAAAACTCATTTACAACAATCTTTTGGCCAATAAAGTTACCAGCGATCATCATCTCGTCAAACGGTACACCAATAATGTAAGCGATAGGGGCGAATACAAGACCGAAAATTTCTTTAAGAGATACTTGATTAAGATTTGAATCAAATACCGCATTTGCGATAGACGTTATGCTGACACCCGCTAATTCAAACGTTGTGATACCAACTAGCATTGTATCTATTAGGGTTACTAGTGCGATAAAGGCTAACAACATAGCACCAACGTTAGCCGCTAACATAAGACCAGAAGATGCTCCTTGAGCGGCAGCATCAATCACATTAGTTGGTGTGTTATCTTCTTCACCAAAAACAACTTCTCTGTTTTCTTCGGTGTCGATTTTTTCTGATTCAGTTTCAGGCATCAATATTTTTGCCATCAATAAACCACCAGGCGCTGCCATGAATGAAGCAGCTACAAGGTATTTAAGCTCTACACCTAACCCGGCATAACCAGCAAGTACAGAACCAGCTACCGACGCTAAGCCACCAACCATGATGGCAAACAATTCAGAGCGAGTCATACCAGCAATGTAAGGTTTTACGACGAGCGGTGCTTCTGTTTGACCAACGAAAATGTTCGCTGTTGCTGACATAGATTCAGGTTTGCTGGTGCCAAGTAATTTATGTAAACCACCACCTATAACATTGATCACCCATTGCATAATGCCTAAGTAATATAAAACGGCGATTAATGAAGAGAAGAAAATAATGACAGGTAATACACGAACAGCGAAAACAAAACCAACACCATTGCCGAACATAGCATCAGTGCCTAGGCCACCAAATAAGAAGTTAATACCGGCTTTAGCACTGTCGATAACTTGTTGAACACCATTTGAAAAGCCTTCAAGAAGTTCTTTACCCCATGGAACATAAAGAACAAATGCACCAAGAAAAATTTGAATTGCAAAGGCAAGACCAACGGTACGCCAGTTAATTGCTTTCTTATTTTTGCTAATAAGTACCGCTAACGCAAAAAGCGCAATAATACCTATTATGCCTCTAATAAAACCTAGTTCCATTTAAACCTCGTTGTATTTTATGTTAGCTGTCTTAACTGAGCTTTCAGTACTTCGATAGCCATTCTATTTTTTCCACCACGCGTGATAACAATGTCAGCAAACGCTTTTGATGGTTCAACAAACTGATGATACATAGGGCGAACTGTTTCAACATACTGATCTGTGATCGACGTTAACGTGCGTTCACGCTCTACCATATCGCGCTTAATTCTGCGTATTAGACATATATCTAATGGCGTATCCATATAGACTTTTATGTCAAAAACCTCTCGTAGTGTGGGATCTGATAACAGTAATATGCCTTCAACTAAAATGATGTTAGTTGATGCAACCTGCACCGTATTTGAGGTTCTCGTGTGCGTATTGTAACAATAAACCGGTGTTTCGATTGTTTCACCAAGTAGCAAATTGTTTAAATGCGTTAATAGTAAATCGTGCTCAAAGGCTTGTGGATGATCGTAGTTAGTTTTAATGCGTTCATCCATTGGCAGGTGATCTTGGCAGCGATAATAAGAATCTTCTTTTATAATGGTAATGGTTTCAGGTCCTAACTCTTCAACCAATTCATCATGAATGGTTTGAGCAAACAGAGTTTTACCTGAGGCAGAGGCGCCAACGACAGCGATAATAGTTGGCTTTTTTCGAGTATCTTGAGTCATAAGAGCTAAAGTGAAGGCCTTGAAAAAGTGATATTTTAGCTTATTGCAGTAAAAAGGATATAAGTATTAACAAAAAATAACCAAAGTTATTAACAATATATACAAAGCTACGTTAATTACTTTTTTCCAAATTGTTATAATGTTAATCTAACATAAGCTGACCTGTTGGTCATGTTTTTATTGAAATAATTTATAAGGTGATTGTAATGACTCGTGCAATAGTAATGGTTATAGATGGCTTCGGTATTGGCCATGCGCCAGACGCAGAACAATTTGGCGACATTGGCGCAAATACATTTGCCAACTTGTCTCACGCGTTTGCACGTGAACAATCACGCAACTTGTCGCTACCTAACTTAAGCAAACTTGGTTTGGTTGAAGCCTGCAAGGCAGCTAGTGGTGCAGAGATAGCTGTAGACCATGAGCCAGCTACTAAGGGAGCATACGGTTACTGTGCTGAAATTAGTACAGGTAAAGATACGCCAAGTGGACACTGGGAAATGACCGGCGTGCCAGTGCTATTTGATTGGGGATATTTTACTGATAAAACTGAAAGCTTCCCGCAATCGTTGCAAGAAAAAATCTTTGCTGCGACCGGGATTGAGGGGTTATTAGGTAACTGTCATGCATCAGGCACGAATATTATTGCTGAATTAGGTGAAGCGCATATTAAATCGGGTTTACCTATTTGTTACACATCAGCAGATAGTGTTTTTCAAGTGGCGGCACATGAAGAACATTTTGGTTTAGATAACCTATATAAATACTGTGAAGCCGTGCAAGCCATTGTCGGCCCAATGAATATAGGCCGTGTTATTGCACGTCCATTTATTGGTAATGACGCGAGTGATTTTGTGCGCACCGGCAACCGACGTGATTTTTCTATTTTGCCACCACAGGCTACGGTTTTAGACAAACTGAAATCTGCCGGTGGTGAAGTGATCAGTGTTGGTAAAATAGCCGATATTTTTGCCCATCAAGGGATCACACAAAAAACGAAAGCTACCGGTATAGAAGCACTGGTCAATGCAACGCTTACTCACATGGAAACGGCACCAAGTAATAGTATAATTTTTACTAATCTAGTTAATTTTGACCAAGATTTTGGCCATCGACGTGACCCTGTTGGTTTTGGTTTAGCACTTGAAGCATTTGATAAACAACTAGATGACGTATTAACAACGCTTGATGATCAAGATACGTTGTTTTTAATTGCAGATCACGGTTGTGATCCTACATGGCAGGGCTCAGATCATACGCGTGAGTACGTGCCAATACTTGCTTATGCTAACCATATGAATTCTATAAACTTAGGTGAGCGTGCTACATTTGCTGACTTAGGACAAACCCTTGCTGAGATGTTCGGCTTAGAGAAAATGAATTACGGTTCATCTTTTTGTCGTAATTTGTAAAAAAACTCCCACAATTTGTAAATAAACTAGTATAATTGGTCAGGAATAATTAGGTCACTACAAAATAATTATAGACCTTGATTCAATGAAAAAATTTATTAAAACACTTTCCTGGGAGAATTTAACATGGGTTTACTTAAGCAATCATCTCTTGCTTTGAGTATTAATGCTGCCATTTTATCAACAACTGTTGGTATGGCGTTGCCTACTTTAGCTGAAGAAGCACAAGCGGGTAAATTGGAAGTCATTGAAGTTACTGCACGTAAACGTGTAGAGAACGTTCAAGAAGTTCCCGTTGCTGTATCAGCATTACAAGGCGATAACTTAGATGCATACAGCTCTGCTGCGATGGACATTCGTTTTATGAATGCTCGCGTACCAAGTTTATCTGTTGAGTCATCATTTGGTCGTACTTTCCCGCGTTTTTACATGCGTGGTTTAGGTAACTCAGATTTTGATTTAAATGCATCACAACCTGTTTCTTTAGTTGTTGATAACGTTGTACAAGAAAACCCGATTTTAAAAGGTTTCCCAGTATTTGATGTTGAACGTATCGAAGTATTACGTGGCCCACAAGGTACACTTTTCGGTCGTAACACACCTGCTGGCCTCGTAAAATTTGACTCAGTAAAACCTTCACAAGATTTTGAAGGCTTTGCGTCGTTATCTTACGGTTCTAAAAACACAACTGATTTCCGTACGGCAATGGGTGGTGGTTTAACAGATAACTTGTCAGCACGTATCTCATACTTGCGCCAAGATCGTGACGACTACATTGATAATGAAGCACCAGATATTTTTGGTGAAGACTTCCAACGTAAAAATGTATTAGGTGGCTACACAGACCAAGCGTTACGTGTACAGTTCTTGTACGAAGGTGATGACTTCAACGCATTATTTAACTACCACGCACGTGATTTAGACGGTAAGCCAGTTACTTTCTACGCGAATGCATTCAAACCAGGTACTAACGATTTAGTTGATGGTTTTAAGCGTGACGTTGTAACTCATGATTCTGCAGACCGTGCAACACAGCAAGTTGAGACGCAAGGTGCTAGCTTAACATTAGACTTTGACTTAGGTGACTACACGTTTACTTCAATCACTGGTTGGGAAAGTGCTGACATATACTCTCGTGCTGACGTAGACGGTGGTTACGGTGCGCCATTTGCACCAATTCAAGGTCCTGGTGTTATTACAATTAGCTCAGAAACTGCTGATGCAATTCCAGATCACGATCAAATCACTCAAGAGTTTCGTTTAACATCGAACTTCTCTGGTGATTTCAATTACCAAGCAGGTGTTTTCTACTTCTCTGAAGACTTAACGATTGAAAGTTTTTCATACGAAGCATTATTTGGCGCTGGTGGCCCACAAACGGGTTACGTCGTTCAGAAGCAAGACACAACAGCATGGGCTGTTTTCGGTTCATTTGATTACAACATTTCTGACTTAACGCAAGTGACTTTAGGTTTACGTTACTCTGATGATGACAAAGATTACTCATCACAGCGTTTCCAAGCACCATTAAATGGCTGTTGTGGTCAACCTAACGAAGCATACGGTGAAGTAAATCCTAGCGATTCACATGTTTCTTGGGACTTAAGTGTTACGCATAAATTAAACGAAGACGTTAACGTTTATGCTCGTGTAGCTGATTCATTCCGTGCGCCTTCAATTCAAGGTCGTTCATTATTTGCATGGGACGACGGTATCTCAGTGGCAGATTCAGAGACGATTTTATCATTTGAAACAGGTGTGAAATCTGACGTAATGGATGGTGCAGGTCGTATTAACGCGAACGTATTCTACTTTACGATGAACGATCAGCAGTTAACATCTGTTGGTGGTGACAGCAACACAGCACGTTTATTAAATGCTGATGAAACTGTAGGTTACGGTTTTGAAGTTGATTCAGAATTCATGGTAACTGATAACTTAGCGGTTACCGCTAACGTGAGTTACAACAACACTGAATTAAACGACGCTAACATTTCAGTGCCAGTTTGTGCATTATGTACAGTAACTGATTCAGTTAACGATGGTCGTGCAATTATTGATGGTAACTCGTTACCACACGCGCCAGAGTGGATTGGTGTATTAACTGCCCGTTACACAATGGAAGTTGGTGACGGTGAAATGTACTTATACACTGATTGGTCTTACCGTAGTGAAATTAACTTCTTCTTATATGAGTCTGAAGAGTTCACCGGTAAATCATTACTTGAAGGTGGCGTGAGTGCTGGTTACATGTGGGATGAAGGCGATAACTCATATGAAGTATCAGTATTTGGTCGTAACATCACAGACGAGCAACAAGCAATTGGTGCTGTAGACTTCTCTAATAACACTGCGATTATTAACGAAGAAGCGTTCTGGGGCGCAGAGTTCAAAGTGTCTTTCTACTAAACACTGCTTACTCTTAACGCAAAAGGCTAGTTAATCACTAGCCTTTTTTATTGCCATTTTTTTAATGAGGTGCACGGTTAATATGCCTTAACATGTAGCTCTATTTGCTTATTCTGACTTAGCCTTTTAATAATTTTTATCGATACCTTTCTTAAGCAAGGCCTTTTAACACTGTCTTTAAACATTCGACTGAGAGATTGTTCCTAAAACCTTTCAATGGTTGCACTTAAATGTAAGCCAATATGTTGAAGTGTATAGATTTTAATCATTTCCTTCGTTTTTAGTTAGTATTCAAAAAATTTATGATTACGAGGGTTGTTAACAATAAATTAACAATGTATGATTGCGCCCGAATGGAAATCATTCGTATGTTTTTTAAAGGAATTCTCTGAAAATGAAAAAATTATCAATGATCGCTAGTGTACTAGCACTATCTTTTTCTTCTAACGTTTTTGCTGAAACTGACGCACCTGTATCATGGGATTATGCTGAAGTTGGTTATAAAAAAGTAAAACTAGATGGTTTAACGTTAGATGGCTACGTAGTTGACGTTACTAAATCAATCACAAACAACATGTTTGTATTTACGTCATTTAGTCGTGCACAAGACGACGTAAATGTTGGTTTAGCGTCAACATTAGATGTAGAACTTGATCAGTTTAACTTAGGTGTTGGTTACCGCAATGCCATTACTGAAACAACTGACTTCTTCGCTACATTATCATTTGAAACAGCTGATGTTAGCATTGCTGATGAAAGCGTTGATGACGACGGTTTTGGCGCTGAAATTGGTGTTCGTTCAATGTTAACTGACAACCTAGAAATTGGCGGTAACTTCGGTTTATTAAGCCTAGGTGATGAGCAAGACTACGTAATTGGCGTAGCGGCAAACTACCAAATTACCGAGCAGTTCTCAGCGACTTTAGGTTTTGAATACATGGATGATGTTAAACAATACGAAGCAAGCGTTCGTTACAGCTTCTAAAATCTGTCACTTTGATACATCCAAAGAAAAGGCCGCTAACGCGGCCTTTTTTATGTTATGAAGACTTTATGACTGTGTTTAAACACAAGGCTTACAGCACGCTCTCTAGCGTTAATTCCATCATTTCTTTGAAGGTTGTTTGACGTTCTTCAGCCGTTGTTTCTTCACCTGTTTTAATGTGATCGCTTACCGTTAATACCGTTAACGCCTTTTTACCACATTCAGCTGCTACACCGTAAAGGCCTGCTGCTTCCATTTCTACTGCAAGAATGCCGTTTTTCTCCATCAAACCAAACATTTCAGGATTTGGCGTATAGAAAAGATCAGCCGTAAAGATATTACCTACATGGATATTAATACCCATTTTATCTGCGGTATCTGCCACGTTACGTAATAAACCAAAATCTGCACACGGTGCAAAGTCGGCACCTTTTAAGCGTTGACGGTTGACGTTTGAATCTGTACTTGCTGACATGCCAACGATAATATCGCGCACTTTAATATCGTCGCGTACTGCGCCACATGAACCAATACGAATGATGCTTTCAACGTTGTATTGTTTAAAAAGTTCAGTGGCATAAATTGAGATCGATGGAACACCCATGCCTGAGCCCATAACCGACACTTCTTTACCTTTATATGTGCCTGTGTAACCAAACATGTTTCTTACTGCGTTAACTTCTTTAACGTTTTCTAAAAAGTTTTCAGCAATGAATTTTGCGCGAAGCGGGTCGCCCGGCATTAATACGGTTTTAGCAAAATCATTTTTTTGTGCTGAAATATGTGGAGTAGCCATTAAATGTACCTATAAGTTAATTAAAACAAATGTTGTAAATAATAAAAGCCAGTAAGTTTCAAGCCAGGTAGAACTGCTATCAAGGATTTTTTACTGAAATGGATTAGGGATTTTAACTGAAAAAGCGCTCGACGATCCAGTTATATCCGACGCTGCCTAAGTATACACCAAAGATACCTACGATACCTGATAGCACAGGTGGTGCAGGGATTGGTAGTTTCAATGCCGTAAAAATAACGCCGACAACGAAACCAGTAACAAGGGCCAATATTAGTTCAATCATAAATCCTCCTTAATACAGATGATAATATAACCAGTGTTATGACTGTTTAATTGTTCGTAATTGTTGTTTTTCATGATCAGACAAAAAGCACGCGTCAATCGCGTTAAGCTGCAAGGTGGTGATGTCTGCTTCGCAAAGGCCAACAATATTACGTGCGATAGCAAACTCTTGCTTTAACTCTGTTTGCTCTACCGCGGGATCATCGGTATTTAAACACACCTTAATACCAGCATCTAAAAACGTTTTGATCGGGTGATTACGTAGATCGCTTACTGTGCCCGTTTGGTAGTTAGAGGTTAAACATGATTCAACGGCAATATGATGCTGTGCTAAATATTCAAGTAATTTTGGATCGTTTTTACTGTTAACACCATGACCAATGCGTTGTGCACCTAAATGTTTAACCGCATGCCAAACACTTTCAGCACCGAGTGCTTCACCTGCGTGAATAGTGACGGCTAAATTGTTTTGTTGTACTAATTTAAAATGGGTTTCAAATAGCTCGCCATGAAAACCTTTTTCATCGCCGGCTAAATCGATAGCGACAAGCTTATTTTTACATGAAAGTAGGGCGTTTAGCTCTTTCGTACATGCTTCTTGGCCGTAGCTTCTGCTCAAAATACCAATTAAATTTGCCTGCGTGTTAAAGGTTTTTACGCCTTGCTCAACACCGTCGATAACGGCTTCTACTAAGCCTTGTAACGGAAGGCCAAATGCTAAAGCCATATAATAAGGGGAGAAACGCAGTTCAGCGTAATCAATACCAGCGTTAGCCAGATCTTCTACATTTTCATAGGCAATGCGTTTAACGTCGTCGAGTGTTTTTAATACCGAGACGCCGTAATCTAATTTGGTTAAAAATTCCACTAAGTTACTTGCCTTGTCTTGAATCGTGGCAAGCTTAATAAATTCGTCAAAGTTAGTGGTTGGCAAGGCGATATCGTGCTGTTGTGCTAATTGCCATACGGTACTGGGACGAATGTTTCCGTCTAGATGACGGTGCAGATCGATAAGAGGAAGACGTTCGTTATACATGAAGCTCCTAATTAAGAAAAACGTGAAGTTTAAGGTGATCTAATAATTATACCTTTTTTTAATAAATTTGTTGGCTTTATCACAGATTGATTGATAGATTGTTAGGCGGATTAGTCATTTTAGGTGTCTAGACGTATACGAAAGTAAATATTAAAAGAGAGCTCGCAAATGTATTACCAAACTGATGACGTTCATATCAGTAAAATCAAAGAATTATTACCTCCTGTCGCATTACTAGAAAAGTTTCCTGCATCAGAAAAAGCTAGTGAAGTAGTGTTTCAAGGCCGCCAAGCCATTAAAAACATTTTAAATGGGGAAGACGACCGCTTATTAGTGGTGATTGGCCCATGTTCAATTCATGATCCGCAAGCTGCACTAGAGTATGGTGAAAAGCTCACTGCGCTTCGTGAAAAGTATGCAGATAACCTAGAAGTGGTTATGCGTGTATATTTTGAAAAGCCGCGCACAACCGTTGGCTGGAAAGGCTTAATTAACGATCCGTACTTAGATAATAGCTTTAAACTTAATGATGGTTTGAAGCTCGGCAGAAAGCTATTAGCTGACTTAAATGATATGGGGATGCCTACCGCAGGTGAGTTTCTCGATATGATTACACCGCAATATATGGCTGACTTTATGTGTTGGGGCGCGATTGGTGCTAGAACGACTGAATCGCAAGTGCATCGTGAGCTAGCGTCGGGATTATCATGCCCTGTAGGGTTTAAGAACGGTACCGATGGCACAATCAAAATAGGTATTGATGCGATTGGCGCGGCTAGTGCTTCGCACCACTTTTTATCAGTTACAAAGTTTGGTCATTCTGCGATTGTTGAAACAACAGGTAACCCAGATTGTCATATTATTTTACGTGGCGGTAAGTTACCTAACTTTGATGCAGAAAGCGTGGCACAAGTGACGAGCCAACTAGACGCAGCAAAACTCAATCCAAAAGTAATGATTGATTTTTCGCACGCGAATAGCCAAAAGAAATTTCAAAACCAAATGCTTGTTAGTGAAGATGTAGCAGGGCAGATATCAGCCGGTAATCAAAATGTATTTGGTGTAATGGTAGAAAGCCATTTAGTAGAAGGGCGCCAGGATTTAGTTGAAGGTGAAGAGCTTACCTATGGTCAAAGTATTACAGATGCTTGTATTGGCTGGCGTGATACTGAAACGTTACTCGCTCAATTAAATGATGCGGTAGCAACACGTAAAACGATTAAGTAAAACCTAAAACGAATTCATCGTTTTTAGACAAAACTCGGTATTTAACGATACCGAGTTTTTTGTTTAAACCATAAAAACTATTTGAATAATGATTACTGTTTATTTATACAAGTTGTATTCGATTCCCAACGTGCGCCAAACATTGGTATAAATTCCGCATTTCTCCATAGCTAAAAATATTTATTGTTTACAAGCAATAAGTTAGCGTGTAAATTTTTATTATTATGTAAAAAGGTGGAAACCTAAGCTGTGTGAAACACGGAATGGTTCCGCCTAATAAACTGTTATGATGCACAATCAACTTGTGAGTTGTGCACAAATAATTTTTCAATACTTTTCTTATTTCCTCCTGATTTACCATTAGCACTTAATGAGCTTTTTACTTCTTACTCCCATACACAAACAAAATCTTCATCTATATTTTTTAATTCTTGGTCTGTCATTTTTATTTCCTTAATTTCAGTAGTGGCAACATAACAAGCAAATTAAATTGGACTTGCTACGCCGCCGTTTATTTAAATGGTTAGCTGTTCATTGAGGTTTAGGTGTGAAGTGTGCAAATAATTAACTTTCTCTTAGTAATCCTTTTCCCATTTTCGATGGTGTTAGGAATTATTTGTTTTGTTAAGGCAGTCTACTTTTTTGTAAAAGCAACTCAAAATACCACAAAGGCAGCTTTTGAAAGTTTTCACACTAAAATCACACCTGTAAATGTTATATGGTATCCAAATTGTTTAACCTCAGTTGGTAAAAGTTTTCGACGGAAAGCAATTGTATCTATGCTTTGGGTTTGCTTTTGGTGGGGTGGTTTTGTAGTGTTGGCTCAATTAATTGAAGTAAACAGCTAACAAGTAACTAAAGCGGGACAAATAAAGCTTGGCTTTTGTCGCTGCGCTCAAAATTTTAGCCAAGCTAATTATTTGCCCCTTAGTT
>NZ_BSSU01000018.1 GCF_030161415.1 Thalassotalea eurytherma | reverse complement strand
TATGGATAATCCGAGATCAAGTTTAGATTAACTATCATGATATTTTAATATAAAGCAGTCAACATAGTTAGGTCTCAGTGCCTGCTGTGGTGTCTATGTTGTCTATAAAATCGAAAGTAGTCTCCACTTATTTAACCTTGAAACAGCTCAAATAGTTATTGATGCTAACGACCGATTTAAGTCGTGGTGCAGCCGTTAGCAAAGCGAACTCTAACGACTATATAGCGCACCGAGAAGTCATAAAAACGAAATAGTGAAACGTCCGCTATCAAAGCTGCCTTTTTTAATTAAGTAACCAACTTCCGCTTCTGGCACAGACTATGTGAAAACAGAAGCAAATTAATATCTACTTTCATTATCTATTGGTTGGCCTACTATTGCTGTAGATACTCATATAGACCGCGTTTCCAATCGCACTAAATTTGCCATGGGTAAAAACGTTGTGGAAGTTGAGAAGAAACTCTTAAAAGTGGTGCCTGCTGAATTCAAAGTCGATGTGCACCATTGGTTGATTCTTCATGGCCGCTATACCTGTATTGGCCGCTATACCTGTATTGCCCGCAAACCAAGATGCGGCTCTTGTATTATTGAAGACTTATGTGAGTATAAAGATAAGACTGATTAGCCGCATGAGCGAAGTCATGTATTGATTTTGTTGCTAGCCAATGGTTAAATTATCATCAAACAATGCTTGAGTGGTGTAAATACCCTTGTTAACTTTAAATATTATTAAACGATCTGTCCTTATTGGAATATGCCTGACTAGTTTATTTTCCTGCACCCAAACAAAAATGCCTTCTACTATTAAGCCAATATCAACGCATGCACAATCAAATGAGTTAGTAATAAGCAAAACAAACTATGAGCAGTCCATGTACGGATTCTGGCTAGGACAAAGCATTGCGAACTGGACTGGGTTGGTTACCGAAATGGATAAAATTGGCAATTTAGGCGAGATAAAAACAGGCAAATTCTATACTTCCGAAGACTGGGGAAAACCAGATCAAGCAAGTATTTGGGGACAAGGTATACCCAGCGATTTGTCCGAAACTATTGACTTTGTGTTTGCCAAAAACAATGAGCCATGGGGTTCGGACGATGACACCGATATTGAATTTATTTATCAAACACTACTCGAGCAACACCAAACTACAGAGCTTAGCGCTGAACAAATTCGCGAGGGTTGGCTTAAGCATATATATTCAAGCGATGAAATCACACCCTATGGAAAAGATCCTGAAGGTGACAATGAAAATTATCTATGGGTATCTAATCAAGCTGCGCACAATCTAATGCGAAATGGAATGCTGCCTCCATTCACCGGACTACCAGAAAATAACCCCCACTTCGACATGATAGACGCTCAGCTTACAACCGAAGTTTTTGGTTTCTTTGCGCCAGCCAAACCAGATATAGCCTTAAGATTGGCTAATCTCCCTATCCGTACCGTAGCATTTGGGGAAGCCGCATCTATCGCTGAATTTTATGTGGTAATGTATTCTCTGGCTGCTCGCTATACCGGACAAACTATTGATATGTCTGACATTCTTTGGATGGCAGACACAGCTAGAACTTATCTACCAGATGGTCAGTACCCTGCGAAAATGTACGATTTTGTGCTAAGTAAATATCTGCAAGGAAATACTTGGGAACAAGTCCGTGATGCCGTGTATCAGCGCTACCAAGTTGAGGAGAGTGACGGGTATAAAATCACTTCCAGAAATCTATATTGTAACGGTTGTTTTGCAGCTGGAATTAATTTTGCCTCAAGCCTTATCAGCTTGTTCTACGGTGAAGGTGATTACAAAAAAACCGTCAAAATAGCGACCTTAGCTGGTTGGGACTCAGACAACCCAGCCGCAACTTGGGGAGGAATGCTGGGCTTTATATTAGGGAAAGAAGGTTTAGAAAAAATTTTTGACCGGTCCTTTTCAAGTACATTTAATATACATAGAACAAGACGTAATTTTCAAAATGACGGTATTATACCCTTGGATGAAATGGCTGCTACTGGTGTGAGTATTGCTGATAGAGTGTTGAGAACAAATCATGTTGTAGACATCAAATCTGATAGTTGGTACATAAAAGATGCTGTAGTGAAGCCTTAAAATAACAACATTAGCGTAAAATTAGGATAAAAGTAGCGTGGCGCAGATCCAAACCTTAAAAACGCTAAGTTTCCAAACAGAACTGGTTAACTATCAAGGTAACTTTCTGAAAGTTATAAAAGTCCTTTAAAATATGATAAGTCTACTTCGCTTATCTTATGGCTGGCCGACAATAGCGGTGGACACCCACATCGACCGAGTATCAAACCGCACTAAATTTGTCATGGGTAAAAACGTAGTGGAAGTTGAACAAAAGCTATTAAAAGTAGTACCTGCCGAATTCAAAGTCGATGTGCATCATTGGCTGATATTACACGGACGTTATACCTGCGTTGCGCGTAAACCAAGATGTGGAGCGTGTATTATTGAAGACTTATGTGAATATAAAGACAAAACTGAATAGGTACAGCCCGCTGTGAGCGAATAAGAGACAATGAATGTCTTAATTATGACTTTACGGAAGCACTGTATACAATATTCATCAAGTAACGTTATAATAATATCATTATTTAGTATGTTTAGAAATAATCGATGAAAACCGTTTTATGCTTTGGTGATTCAAATACGTGGGGATACGAACCTGGTACAGGTCTCCGGTATGACGAGTCCACGCGCTGGACTTCCCTTACGCCAATGTTACTAGAAAATAAAGTTTCCTTCTATGAAGCTGGACTTAATGGTCGCACAACCAACAGTTGTGATACTAAACGCGATTTCCGTCGTGGAACAGAGTTATTAAAGTTATACCTGGAAAGTTGTCGGCCGTTATCGTTGGTGATCATCAATTTAGGAACCAACGATTTAAAGAAGAGTTTGCAACTTTCAGTAGAAGAAATAAAATCTGGAGCAAGATTGCTATGTAAGCAGGCATTAGAGTTTGATTACAGCCCTTATGATAAGCCCCAAGTTATGCTGGTTGCTCCTGCGCCTTTGGTTAACTCACCTGATCTCGATGAAGAGTTCGAGCAACTTGAGCTAGAAAACTCAAGAAAACTTGCCTCGACTTACTATCAGCTTTGCCAAGAGTTAGGTATTCACTTCTTAAATGCAGGTCAGGTAGTGAAGACTAGCCCATTAGATGGGGTGCACTGGGATAAAGCCGCACACCAAGATTTCGCCCGACATTTAGCGGAGGTAGTGAAGGCAATATTATTAGGCGATAGCTGTGCGTGTATTGAAAAAGTAGGAACTACATAATTATTGAAAATGCTTCTGAATAATTTATGTCGGAGTGTTGCTAGATTACTTGCCTAAATATTACACTTTAAAAGTGTAATATTTACTATCAATAAACAGATTCTTGTATCGACTAGAAGAAGTTTTATCATCCAAATTATTATCTCTAAGGTCAAGTCTATCTTTGATTTATCGCCCCCTAAATTCGAGGTAATTAAAAGTCTGTTTTCATACTTTATATACAACTTGAAATGATAGTTGATAGACAGCAATTTGTTGCTTATCAGAAGCCTACTAAATCTACCTTCCTGATACTTTGGCTGGCCGACAATAGCGGTGGACACACACATCGACCGCGTTTCTAACCGCACTAAATTTGCTATGGGTAAAAATGTTGTCGAAGTTGAGAATAAACTGCTTAAAGTTGTACCAAAAGAGTTTAAAGTTGATGTTCACCACTGGCTAATACTGCATGGCCGTTATACGTGTGTTGCTCGCAAACCAAAGTGCGGGAGCTGTATTATTGAAGATTTGTGTGAGTTTAAAGATAAAAAAGAATAAAAAATCTGTATAGAAAATAATAATATCAAAGTAAAACGCTACAGGTTAAATAACAGAAATAAGTCGAGTAAAGTTTTGTAAACCTCCTTTAACAGTAAACTGATTCTTGGTAGTTTTTACAACAATTAATTCAATCTGTAGTTTAATAGGCTGGTTACTATGCGTAATAATCGTTTTCTGTTGATTTGTAGTTTGTTATTTCTCACAGGGTTATCAGCTTGTGGCGGCGGTAGCAACTCTGATAATTCCACATCTTTCTCTCCCGCCTCTGAACCAATTGAAATCACGCCAATAGTTAAAGCGCAATCGACTTATCTAACCTTAGTAGAAGAAGATATCACATACGCTGAAGGATTAAGACACAACAATTCAAGCACAACACCTATTGCAATATCGCTTAAGCTAGATGTTTATTACCCTAGCAATGATTCGACTAATAGACCTGTCTTTATGTTTATTCATGGTGGCGGGTTTACTGGTGGCACAAAGACTAAACCAGAAATTGTAGACATGGCAAGTTACTATGCTTCAAGAGGGTGGGTTTTGGTTTCAATAGATTATAGAACAGCCGAAGAGTTAATTACGACACCAGGCACACCTCAAGATGAGTTACTAGCTTATTACAAAGGCCTTGCACCGCTAGAGTGGATTGAACATGCTCTCCAAGGTGTTGATACTACAAAACAGTTTGAACAAGCTATCGCTATGTACATGGCACAACGAGATGCAAAAGCCGCTCTTCGCTGGATTGTAGCGAATGCCGACACCTACAACATAAACACCGATTACATCACTGTTGGTGGAGCTTCAGCAGGGGCAATTACAACAATTGCATTAGGCATTTCAAACCAAGAAGATTTTAGAGATGAAATTTCTATTGCCGACGATCCCACACTTTCAACGACAAATTTGGAAGAGACCTATAACGTACAAAGCATGGTTTATTTTTGGGGTTCGAATGTAAAACTAGAATTGTTCGAAGATGTATATGGAATGTATTTATATGACAGTGACGATCCTGAGCTTTTCATGGCGCATGGTACTAATGATGTGAACCCATCTACACCGTATTCTGAAGCAACCGAATTAAAAGGAATCTATGATTCTTTAAGCATTCATAACGAGCTTGTTACTCTAGAGGGTGCAGGACATGGAGCTTGGGATGCAACCGTTGGTGGACAAAACCTATCCGAAATGACCTTTGATTTTATCGTAGATAGGCAAAATCTAACTGTTGAATAGTCAAGTCAATCAACTTGAGGCCTTGAAAGTTTATCATTCGTGCTAACCTGGCTCTTAATGTAGTGTCAAACTAGCATCGTTATCGTATCTACTTTTATTGTATTTTGGCTGGCCAACTATTGCGGTAGACACTCATATTGACCGCGTATCAAACCGCACTAAATTTGCTATGGGTAAAAATGTCGTTGAAGAAGAACAAAAGCTTTTAAAGATTGTACCTAAAGCAAAATGGTTTTGTTGAGCGTTTTTACGGTTCATTGCGCAGAGAGTTTTTCGATGACTACCTGTTTGAAACGATCAATCAGGTAAAAGAAATGGCTTGGTTTTGGCGACAGGATTACAATGAAGAAAGAACTCATGAAAATCTCGGTAATCTGCCACCGGCAACTTACCGAGCTAAACTGGAAAACGCTAACTTAGAGCGGTGTCATTAATGGGGAAGTGGACATGAGGTGCCTGTATTATCGAAAATGCATGTGAGTTATAAGAGAAGACTGAATAGTTTTTGGCTTCATTAGACTTGTTCCTGCATATCCAAACAATCATATCTCCCTAGGATTTAGCCTAAAATCACTAGGGCTTTGTGACGTCCAACGTTTAAAAGCCCGACAAAAATTTGCTGCCTCTCGGTAACCCAACAAATCAGCGACAACATATATATTGTAACGAACATCCCCTAAGAGCTTTTTAGCATAAGCCAGCCTTTGCTGATCTAGTATTGACTGATATGAGGTATTTAGTGATTTTAGCTGTCTAATTAATGTACGCTCGGTCATGTGAAATTGTTGGCAAACTTCACTCAACGTTGGTGGGGAGCTTACCTTTCCTTTTTCATTTATTTGCCTATCAAAATGATTATTAAAAATGTGCATTATTCTCATGTCTAGACGATCTTTTTGCGCCAACTCGTCTCGCAACCGCTGGCAAGAGTGTAAGTTAAATTCATAAGACTCTTTATCGTATAGTGGAGAGCGACGATACCAAGTGTTTTTATGAATGAAAAAGCTATTACTTGATTGCTCTTTGTGAATTTGAGATAAGTAAGCGGTTTTGCACCTATCTTCAAATGGTAAACTTTGTGATTGAAAATAAATGGCTAATTCATTTTCAGGAAACCTGCCAAGCAATAATTCTACTAGCACCTCGAACGCGCGTACAAATGCTGAAAAAAACACCTTTTGAAATAATGTATCTCCCGTAGTGTCTTCAATTTTTATTTGAAAATAATCGACAGACTCAATAATCGAAGCAGTGTATACATTACAACGAAGTTGAAACCATTGTGAGAAAGTTGATAAAGCTTTCCCAACACACGGTGCGCTTAAAGCGGCGTAGCCAACAGGGCCATGGCTTGAGGTGCCAAGTAAGGTTCCTAGTTCGACCGGCCAATTAGGAACATCGGTATATTTGTCAACGTTATGTACCATTTGAATAGCAACCGACACATCAACATAATCTAGCTTCTCTAGTGCTGGCAACGAAAGGTTTGTATGTGCAAAGACCTGCTCAACATCTGCAATTCCATGGTTTAAAGCTATTTCTATATAAGCTTTATTTATTTGTCGGAGAGAATCATTCATAAGAAAACTTTTGTGTCAGTTAATGACAACATTAATGTCAAATAATGAAAATAGCAAACATAAATTAACCATTTATAGTTGAAAACTTAACAGTTAAGAGATGCAATATGAATACAACATCACCTGAATCAATTGATAACTATACAAGCCTTTGGCAGGATAACATTCCCCACATAGCGTGGGGTAGCGTATTGCTCTTTATAGGCTACATATTGGGTTATGGTTTGATTATAACGTTAACTACGCAAGGTATACTGCCCTACCCAATCGCCTCATTTTTTTGTATCTACCTTGCTTATGTAGGTTTTACTATCGTCCATGATGCTGGGCATGGCAGCATTATAGAAGAAGGAAGTTTGCTTAAACCAATTGAAAGCATCATGGGTTGGATTAGTGCAGTGCCACTTTTACTTTTACCCTATAGCATGTTTAAACATATTCATAACCGTCATCACGCTTATACGAATGATCCTGAGCGCGATCCAGACCATTTTTCTTTTGGAAAAAAGTGGTACCAAGTCGCCTTAAATTGCTTATTCATTCCATTGAAGTATCACATTATGGCCCATACAACGCTCAGGCATGACCCGTGTATTAGAAGAACTCACCTAACAAGTTTGCTTTACTTCTTAGTGATTGGCTTTTCAATCACTATACTGATGACTTCCGGCTTTGCGAAAGATGTCATTTACTTATTACTTATCCCTAATGTTTTTGCCGTGTTTATACTCGCTTTATTGTTTGACTACTTACCTCATCATCCCCACAAGTCTTTAGCTCGTTATCATAATAGTCGAGTTTATCCTAGTAAGTGGTTAAATTTCTTACTACTCGGGCAAAACTATCACTTAATTCATCATATGTATCCTAAAGTCCCGTGGTATTTATATAGAAATGTCTACCTACAAACATTACCTGATTTAATCAAACGTAACGCTCCAATAGAAGATATTGGCAAAGGGCCACGGGCAGGATTTTTAAGATCACCTCACGTAAAATCTTTACAGCCCGATGGTGCTGCAATTAATCGACTACTGGCTGTAGATAAAGTAGAGCAACTTACGGACGAAAGTATCAGCGTTAAATTTAAACTCCCCAATAACCAACCACTCAAATTTAGCGCAGGGCAATATCTAACCATTAGTAAGTGTTTTGACGGTAAACAAGTGACACGCTGTTATTCTATTTGTTCTAGCCCCAAAGAAAACGACTTAACCATTGCAGTTAAAGCTATTAGTGGAGGTCTTATGTCTAACTTTTTGAATAATAAACTCAGCCCACAACAAGAGTTAATTGTTAAAGGTCCATATGGTAGTTTTATTTATCCACCAGCTCATGAAAAACGCACCGAGTTGCTTACACTGATCGCTGTAGGAAGTGGTATCACTCCTATATTATCCATCTTGAAAACATCTCTTTTTACAGAAGAAAATACGAGAATAAAGTTAATTTATGCAGACGAAAACAAATCTAGTTTAATGTTTTATCATCAATTAGAGCAGTTAAAAGAGCAATTTTCACAACGATTTCAGATTCATTATGTACTTAAGGATAATCGAGAATTGGTTCATGCAATGCAGGGGCGAATTAACAAGTCAGCGTTAAAGGTACTATTAGCTGACCTTACTACAGGAAGAAAAAACGATATTCTCGCCCACACTGATTTCTATTTTTGTGGAGCCACTGAGTTAAAAAGAGACTTGTTATCTATTTTTGATGGCAAAATTAATGACACCCGAGTTCATACTGAGCAATTTACTCAGTCATTAGCCTCACCGCGAGGCAGGTTGCATAAAATTGACATTAAGATCGCTAATGAACAAAGTCATACTATCTCCGTCGCATCCAATCAAACCCTACTCGAAGTAGCATTAGCAAATGACATTAACCTACCTCATGGTTGTAGTTCAGGCCATTGTGGCTCTTGCATATGTAAAGTTGAGCAAGGTAAGGCAAATAACATCTGCGATGATGTGGCAGGGCTCTCTCGTGCAGAAAAGGCCGCTGGTTACGTATTAAGCTGCCAATGCAAGCCACTAGAAGACATGAAGGTATTCATTAATTTATAGTTTATCTATGAGCCCCTTATGTAAACCAAATAACTAGCTTCTTTTCATCGATTTATCGCGTGATTCAATATTTACCTTCATGCCATTAAATTATTTAGGTAAGTTAACAATGGGAGCTAGCTTAACTCATTACGTCAATGCTTACAGCATGGCTACCAAACCTTGCATGCACCTAAATTGATTGTCTTTTGGCAGGCCGACAATAGCAGTTGCCCCCATATAGGCCGCGTTTCAAACCGTACCAAATTTGCCATGGGTAAAAACGTGTTAGAGGTTGAACAGAAACTACTTAAAGTCGTTCCTGCCAAGTTCAAAGTCGACGTTCACCACTGGCTTATTCTGCACGGTCGTTATACCTGTACCGCCCGAAGGCCTAATGTGGCGTTTGTCTCATTGAATAATTGTGTGAGTTTAAGGATAAAACCGAATAACGCCCTTTTATTATTTTTAACTAGCACAGTTATTGCTAATTTAGGAGCAAAACTCACTAACATGAATTTGGTGCATATTTCGGAGAATCCGATCAGTGATTTCGCTATTCCGAACACTGATTTCGGAAAATTGCTAAAAGTGATCGGATAAAACCGAAATAGGTGATCGCTTTAAACCGAAATGCTTGATCGCTTTAGGCCGAAATCGGTGTTCGGTTTGCTCCGAAATATGCAGACAGCGCACTTTATAAGGTGAATTACATATTTGATTAGCAAAGCGATCATCAAAACTGATTTTGAAGACGAAAGTACACGGTGAAAATAATGTTTTGTGGCAGGGTTTACTCTGCGCATAGTGCGGTACATCGTGCTTAATTATTTGCGCTGTTTCCAGCCATTGTGGTGCAACGAGACTTAGTTAATACTCTCAACAAGCCTAATCTAGTTACTTTTGATCTTAAGACGGTTGTTGGTATCACGGCTACTTTTTATAAGTTCATCGCCCTGATTGATAGCGGATGATTTGGCTAGCCTATCATAAAGCACAACATTTGCTGTTGCTGCTAAGTTCAAACAGTCTTTTGTTGGTATATAAACAACATGATCAGCCTGATCAATAACGTCTTGGCTAATTGAACCGTCTTCTGGTCCAAATATGTATAACGCGTTCTCTGGATGCGAAAAATCTATTAAAGACGTTGCGCCAAGGCATAGCTCAACACACACAACTTCCATGTTTTCTGCTTTTTTACTTACTAAACATTCAACTTGAGTCAACGGGATGCTGTTTCGAGATTTATGCGTATCCGTGTTGGTTTTTGTTTCATATTGCGCGGCACGTGCATAACGAGTACCTGTATATAATACTTCGTTGGCGTTAAAACAACCTGCAGCTCGCATTACAGTGCCAACATTGCTAGGCCCTTTAGGGTTAACCAGACCGATAATTACGTTTGAATGACTCATATTGTGGTTTTGCAACTTTATCTACAATAAATTTTGTCGGCTAGGATACCCGAAATAATGTTCTGTTCAACTAAAGCTGCCCAGTTTTCTTAAAGCAGTTACTTTATCTACATAGATAAAAATACTACGTATTATATTTAATCATGCCGACCCATATTATTGTCTAAATGACATGATGAGTATTTGGAACAGCTAACGCCTTTACTACGTTGATAAGGTAAATACTTACTTAGTTAAAGTATCTATAACCTAGTTTTCAACGAGTGAAACGCCCTTAATCGCCAAGTTTCAAAAGAATTAAATGGTTTATTAGATATTAGTCTTAGTCGCTTTTTGACAATGTGAACCGTTGAAAAACAATTAACATAATCGACATTGTAAACAAAAGCACTGTCGTTGGCTCAGGCACTGTCACTGATTGTGATGCAGAAAAACGCACATCTTGTACATTCGCAACAATACTTTCTGTTGAATAAAAGCGTGAATTATTCAATGTAGCACCGTCACCTAAAATAAATGAACGACCCGATGATAAAAAAGTACCACTGATGTTGGCTCCACCAATTTCAAAACTATGAGATGTCGGGTTAGCTACAAAGTTAAAAAAGACATTTTGTGCCGAAATACCACCTTCCAGTAAAATGTTTGCGCCAGAGCCTAACTGGGCCATACCTAAGATGTTAAAGACAAAAGAATCATTAGCATCACCTGTTAGCGTTAAGGTTTCACCACCAGCTAATATTAAGTCACTAATGAGAAATGTTTGCTTTCCGTCACCTGCTATTGCCAAACTATCTGTTACATTGCCTAAGTCTCGACCCGTTAAGCTCTCAGCTTCAGAGGATGCAGTCTTAATGTCCTGAGCTAACTGACTAAAATCGGTACAGCTACCTGTAGTGCCAGCAACAGTCGCTCCCCAATTATTAGTAGCACCTGCACAAGCATCACCGTCAACAATTACGCCACCGCCTAATTCTAAAGTATTTGATGCAGCTACACTGCCAAAAACATGAGCTTCTGAGCCTAGCAATAAGTTACCGCTCCATTGTGACTCACTCGCTGTGGCGAATATATATTGCTCAGCGCTTCCTAAATTAATGACGCCTGCCGACACATACAACGGAAGATTTACTATGAATAACACTAGAAAACATAGAAAGTTTTTCATTGAACAGAACCTTTTTTGACAACACAGCTAAAAATGACAGCGCTATCATACAGAGTCACCTTACCACTGTCGAATAAAAAACAAACAAAACATTAAGATTTTATAAACATATAATTAACGTTATGGGAGGCAAAACTGCCTATAGAAATGAAAGCGATTGAATTAATTAGAAAAAACGAAATGCTTGTACTAACCGACGATTTTGAGGTGATATTACTCTGACCAATACCAGCTAGTAACATTGTAGCGATAAACATCGACTAAACCAGCATTCAACCTTTTTACCAAGTGCTCAGAGCCTATTGAAGATGGATCAAACAAAACGCAACGGTTATATAGCGGTGCCACATTAACAGATTCTTCATTTTGTCCGAGAAAAACAAGTTCACCACCAGCGTCATCCTGCCACGCTTTGTTTAAATATAGTAGCATACATACTTCTCTGCCTGGGGAGTCATCAGCATGTTGCTCTACAAAGTCGTTAGTACTTAATCTAAAGAAGTTAGTATTAAGTTGAGGATCACCCACGTGTTTATCAGTCAAGGTTACATCAAAAATGCGTGACAACACTGACATAAATTCGTCTCCACGCAAATATGATAAAAATTCACTAGCTACCTTGTTACAGTGGGGTAAGGTATTATCAGGCTTAGCCAGATTTTCATTACGAAGCCAAATATCGCGACGCACAAAGCGATGTTCATGCTCGGTGTTATCCCACTCATCATCATCAACATACAATGCAGCATAGGTGTGTTTTTGCGTTTGCCAACGGCTAGGATGATGTAAAACCTTCATCACACGATCGAGTTTATCTTCATCAAACAAGCCATCGATAACAACATGATTAGGGCATGAAGAAACGAGTAGTTGCCGGTAAGTTCTTATAGACGCATCAGTGATCTTTTCTTGATTCAACCACATGATATTAAAATAGATTTCCCAAGCTATTGATTAGTTTGCAATGACTGTAGCCAAGCTTTACCATCAGCCACATTATCAAACATTTTAGTTTTTATATTTGAATGGCGTAACGATGATTGCTCATTTTTAGCGATATATACCAAAGCTTGCTGAGTAACAATCGTTGCTCTGCCTATACAGTTTTGCTGCTCTAACCACTCAAAATGTGTATTTCCAACTTTGTGAGCTTCAGGCGTACTCCCTTCGTAATCAAGCAGGTTGAATAGCATGCAAAAACTAGCGCCATTCATGCCATTTATTATATCTTCAACTTGGGTACATACATGTTGAGATGCGACCTCGTTAAACATGCCAATAAACGTGACACTAATAACGGAATTTTCAACCGTAACCGTGTAATCACCATGTTTAACCATTTACTAACTTTCCACTACCTATTTGTGTCTAAGACTATCTTAGCTACTTTGCAAATACTAGAGGTAAATAGACATGATTTACGGATAAAAGTGAGTTGTTTATTTCTTTAAGAAGGTGATGGTTTTTACGGTTTAATCATAATGAAAACCTTAGCATTTAAGATTTTATCCTCAAATAGCTAAGGTTTTTATAACAACGCCAAATAATATTAGGTTAACTTTTTAACCAATGCTTGACCTACTGCATGAGCACTAGACGGGTTTTGCCCGGTGATGACATTTTTATCTTCAATAATAAAATTTCCCCAAGGCTGTACCTTACTATAGCGAGCGGCCTTTCTTGCAAGTGCCTCTTCTAGTAAAAAAGGTATGTCATTAATCGTACCAAAATCAATTTCTTCTTCACGTGTAAAACCTGTTACCGAAATACCTGCAAGTAAAGGTTTTCCGCTCGATAAGGTAATAGGTAGAAGTGCAGCAGGACCATGACAAACGGCAGCAAGCACACCACCTTCTTCATAATGCTTTGCACTCAAGTGTGCAAAGTCTTCATTTTTTGCCAAATCAGTTAATAAGCCAAAACCGCCCGGATAAAATATCGCCTGATAGTTATCTACATTAAGTTGCTGAACAGGAATTGTATTGTTAATACGGCTTTGAAAGCCTTCGTCAGCAATAATTGTATTATTAACATCGTCACCTGCTATATCAGTGCCATAAAGAGGCGCTTTGCCACCGTTAATTGAGGCAATATCATAATCAACACCTGCCACGTTAAGTTCATGAATAACATGCGTTAACTCAGGGGCATAAGTACCGTTCGCTTGATTCGTATCACCTAACGTTGCATGGTTAGTGACCGGTATTAATACTTTTTTCATAATAGCTCCAATGACTATGTTTAATAAAATGGCTTATTTCACTTTAGCTATACTAATTCATGACAAAACAGATGATAATATAGTAAAACTGATAAACAGTATTGCCATATAGCAACAATAAGTATGTATGAATAGTTTTGATGGTATTATTGAATTTGCAGCGGTTGCTGAAACAAATGGTTTTTCAGCTGCAGCCAAACAATTAGGTTGCAGTACCAGCCACGTTAGCCGACAAGTAGCCCGTTTAGAAGAGCGCTTAGGGTCTTCATTATTAGCTCGCTCTACACGCTTGGTTACATTAACAGATCATGGTGCTAACTATTATCACCAAGTAAAAGAATTGCTGATAGGGCTAGAGCAGGCAAATGAATTAGTAAACCAGCAACAAACTCACTTAACAGGTACGTTAAAAGTTTCAGCAGCCGGAGGTTTTGCTGAGCACTTTCTTGCGCCTGCATTGATGGAGTTTTCTGCGATGTACCCAGAATTGACCGTTGAAATCGATTTAAACAGTCGACTTGTGAATTTAATCGAAGACGGCGTAGACTTTGCTATTCGCTATGGTGAACTATCAGATTCTAGCTTGATCGCAAGAAAGCTAATCAGCAGGCCGCTAATGGCTGTCGCAAGCCCATTATACTTAGATCAAAAAGGCATGCCTAAACACCCTGTACATTTGAAACACCATAATTGTTTAGTGGCAAACAAAGATATTTGGGAGTTCGATGTTGACGGTAAAAAAGAAAATATAAAGGTAAACAGCCGGTGGAAAAGCAACAATGCCAACCTTATTTTAGAGGCATGCACTAGGGGGCTAGGTGTCGCTTACATGCCCAAAAGTACATTTACCGAAGCAGTAGAGAAAAAATTATTAACGCCTATTCTCGAGCCCTACTGGGGACAAGGTACAAGTAGTTGGATCGTATACCCAAATAAACGATTCATGCCACTAAGGGTTCGAGTAGCCATTGATTATTTAGTCGACTATTTTGCAAAGTGGCAGTAAAAGATAAAAATAATCGCGTTTTTTAAAAGCTGAGCGCTCGAGGACAAAGCCAACATTAACGACGATGTCTTTGCTTACTTCTACCCTCAGGTTTCGCTACGCGCTCACCTAATGCTTTTTTTCTCGCGTTTTGCTTTGCTTTACCCTTGCTAATTTTCTTCATCACTGCTTCTGTTTTGGTTAAGTCAGGTTCGTATCCGGGCAACCATTGCTGCATTAAACGCGTATCAAGCACCTCTTCAACCGCTGTGAGTAACCACTCTTCACTCGGTGCCATTAAAGAAATCGCAATGCCTTCTTTGCCAGCGCGACCTGTTCTGCCAATTCGATGAATGTAATCTTCAGCTACATAAGGCAATTCATAATTGATCACAACATGTAAGCTTTGAATATCAATACCGCGTGCCGCAACATCGGTAGCCACTAGGACTCGGGTCGTACCTTCTTTAAATTCCGCTAACGCTTTTTCACGCGCACCTTGTGATTTATCGCCATGAATAGATTGGGTTTTTAGGCCGTCTTTACACATTTCTTTTGCAAGCGCGTCTGCACCTTGTTTAGTGCGTGTGAAAATGAGTACTTGTTGCCAATTTTTTGAGCCAATTAAATGCGATGTTAATTCACGTTTTCTATCTAAATCAACGGTATAAACAACCTGCTCTACCTTTACGGCCGCAGTGTTTCGCTCACTAACCTCAATCAGCTCAGGATCAGTGAGTAAGGTTTTACTTAATTTGAAAATGGCATCGTCGAAGGTAGCTGAAAACAACAAGGTTTGACGATTAATAGGCACACGATAGAGTATTCGATCAATTTCATCTTTAAAGCCCATGTCTAGCATACGATCTGCTTCATCGAAAACTAAACAAGCAAGGTCAGTAAGTTCAAGAGAGCCGTTAATTAAATGATCTAATAATCGCCCTGGTGTTGCCACTAAAACATCAGCGCCTTTGTTCAGCGCTGCTATTTGCGGGTTAATACTTACTCCACCATAGGCAACCGCAACATTGATCTCGGTATTTTCAGCATAACCAACAAAGCTTTTATATACTTGTTGAGCAAGCTCTCGGGTTGGTGTCAGTACTAAAGCGCGCACAGGCCTTTTTTCCGGTATGTCGCCTATTAGCTTTTGCAAAATAGGTAAGGCAAAAGCAGCGGTTTTTCCAGTACCTGTTTGAGCACCTGCCATTACGTCTTTATTCGCTAAAATAGCCGGAATAGCTTTTAATTGAATTGGCGTAGCTTGTGTATAGCCCTTGGCTTTTATTGCATCAATAAGGGGTTTATCTAATGAAAGAGAAGAAAAACTCATGTGTTTATCGCTGACCTTTAGCTGATTTCTTTTGGCTATTTTTAAGTTCAACTTCCAACTCTTGCGAATCAAACACTAAACCTTCTTGATCAACGCTTGGAAAAACCACGACGGCCAAATCATCGTCAGCTAAACCATATGTCCATCGGCTAAACCACTTATTTAAGGAAATGGCTTCTGGCGCGCATTGCGCCCATTCATCCGTCGCCCAAGCTTGAGCAAACTCTTCATTCGGCCACACAGGAACACAGTCTTCCTCTTCGGTATTTAACATGACACACCCATGCTCATCTTTAAGGATCCAAATCGTGTTATTGGCAACAACTTCCTTGAGAAAGTAATTCGCTCTTTGGCTATTGTCATAGGCTAAAATAGTGGTGATTTGTTGTGCATCTAACGCTTGAGTCATGAGGATTCCAGGTGCTTATTATTCATATGTGTATTCTACAAGACTTTAGAACGCTTCGCCGACTTGTTTATTCGATATCACGGTTTTTTAGCCTTATTTATCTACAGAGATGGGCTATAGAAAAATGCCTTGTCCAAGAAATGCTTGAATTATTGGGCATGAGTATTTGGTTAAAATTGATTTAGGTAGTGGGATGTTAGGTAAGAGAAAAGGCTTAAACCAATGTTAGTGAGCACTAACACCGGCTTAAGCTTTAAGTTTTAAGTTTTATTCAAATAGCACTTTATCCGTTATATTATCGGTAAGTAACTTATTGTATTTACTTTCGATATTGCTGCGTTTAATTTTCAATGTCGGCGTAAGTAGCCCATTTTCTATTGACCAGTCTTGACCACAGACATACAAGTAATCTAAACGCTGGTGATGCTCTAATGTTTGGTTAACCTCATTTAACGTTTCAATTAACTCTGATTCAAGCTGTGATTTATTGCTGACAGCTGACTCTGAAAGCATAACCAAAGCGACGGGTTGCTTTAAACCTGCGCCAGTTACGCATGCTAATTCAATATTACTCGACGCACATAACTTACCTTCGATTGGCGCCGGAGATACATATTTACCTTTGCTGGTTTTAAATTCTTCTTTTAATCGCCCAATGATTTTAAATGCACCAGATTGAGTAATCTCACCACGATCTCCCGTTCTAAACCAACCATCAACAAATGCACTTTCATTTGCTTCTGGGTTTAAATAGTAGCCTTCGAATACTGCATCGCCTCTGATTAAAATCTCCTCTTGCTCAGATAGTTTCATTTCTACGCAAGAAAGAGGCGTACCTATGGTGCCTATATCGGCTCTATTAAAAGGATTATTACCACAAGAAAGCCCAGATGTTTCACTCATCCCCCAGCCTTCTTCAAGGTTAATACCTATTTTTTGATACCACGCTATAACAGCAGGAGGCGTTGGCGCTGAACCAGATCCGTAACGAACGACCTCATCAAAACCTAAATTTTTGCGAATTTTAGCTGCAAGCAACTTTCCTATTAGGGGTAAACCGAGTAAAAAGTCGAGCTTGCGTTGCGGAATTTTAGCAAAAATCTCAGACTGGAATTTAAGCCATAAGCGTGGCACCGAGATGAATCGCGTTGGTTTGGCATATTTAACATTATCAATGAACGTATCAAGTGACTCTATAAAGTAAATGGTTGCGCCAGCCACCATTGACGTGCCTTCAATAAGACTGCGCTCAGTAATATGCGCAAGCGGTAAATATGACATACACCTATCACTACTAGATAGCCCTAATGTTTCAACCGCACACTTGGTAGCAGCTAACAGGTTTTTGTGAGTTAACGATACCCCTTTAGGTACACCTGTGCTGCCCGATGTGTAAATAATCGTAGCGACATCATTGAGGTTAGGTAAATAAATATCATTGAGTGGTTCAAAGTTATCTAACCACGCTTGCCACTTACTTGATGCAGTAACCGTTGGATACGGAAAAGCTATTCGTAAAACACTCTCAGGAATAGCAGACTCGGCACTTTCCATTTCATCTAACTTGCCAACAAACATAGCTTTAAGTTCACTATGTTTAACGATATGGCTAATTGTATTTTCGTTGGCATTGAAGAAAATAGGTACGCTGATCATATCAGCCATCATTATCGCTAAATCGGTAATAAACCAGTGAGCACAGTTTTTAGAAATGATACCAATTCGACTTTTGGCAGGATAATTTTGTGCCTTTATGCCTGCGGCAATGCGCCTTGCTTGTTGTTCAACTTCAGCCCAGGAAAACTGGTGCCACTGCCCGTCAACAGGCTGATTTAAAAAGGTAGCATCAGGTTTGTTTTTAGCATGCTGTAATACATATTCAAGGTTCGATTGAAGTTCCATATCACCCTCTATTTTTTGTTATTTAACGTCAGCTTAGCGTTAAATGGGCGATAATTCGAGCAAAACAACATTTAACTCATCTCTACATCACATAATAGTTAAACCGTGTCCTTAGCTTGTCTATTAATAGGGGCCATGCTAATTTTTCCTACTAAGGATTTAACTTTTCAATACACATGAGTGAGCTCGGTAATGGCAGGTCTTATTGTCGTTTTTCTAATTTCTTGGTTCCTACTGCACCGGCTAAGCGGTGAATCTATTAACGTATTAGGACTTACCCCTACAAGAAAAAGGCTCAAAGAATTTTTTATTGGCATGTTGTTTATGGCTTTCATCGCTATGATTAACTTTGTTGGACAAGCTTATTTTAAAGGTATTAGTTACCAGTTAAATACAGACTACGACTTCTTGACCTTTTTAGGCGGCACCTTTTGGATTGTCAAAGCGATTGTTTTCGAAGAACTCGTTTTTCGCGGTGCCCTCTTATATTTGTTAATGACAAGAATTGGTATTGTAAAAGGCTGTTTAGTTAGCTCGATTGCTTTTGGCATTTATCATTGGTTTAGCTATGACATTTTTGGCGAAAGACTCGTGCTCATGGTGTACATATTTCTCGTCACAGGCTGTGGTGGTTGGATGTTCGCATACGCGTTTGCGAAAACAAAGTCATTATTTGCCCCCATTGGCTTACACCTTGGTTGGAACTTTATCACAGCCATTGTATTTTCTGCTGGCCCTATTGGACATCAATTACTGATTCAACAAGGCGAGTCGACGCATTATAGTGAATGGGTAACGCTATTATTTTTTACGCTTCAAGCAATAGTGGCACCTGGCATTGTGACTTGGTACTTGTATGCGCAAAGTAGGAACAAAAAATGATCAAGCCGCACTTCAAGTACAATTTAAATATGAACGTAGAATGAATGCCCTTAAACGAAACACCAAACTTTTGCGCAGTAAAATAATGAAGAATACACTTTACAACACATTAATTTTATTGATTTTAAGTCAAGTCATAGGCTGTACAAGCTTTAATGCCAATAGCTCGTCATATCAACCAACCGATGAAGTAGTTGTACTTGCTCATGGGTTAGGTCGAGGCGAGACAGCAATGTGGCGTTTTGCAAAAAAACTAGAAAGTGCGAATTATAAAGTGTGCCGTTTAGATTACTCTACCATTGGTAAAAACGTAGAGAAGGTCATTGAGCAAACCAATCAACAAATAGATTCATGTATCTCAAAAGCACCAAAAGTGCATTTTGTCGGGCACTCTCTTGGTGGATTAGTTATTCGCGCCTATCTACAAAACAACCAAGAAAAACTGAAATCTTACAACATCGGCAATGCCGTTTTCATGGGTACGCCAAATAAAGGCAGTGAATTGGCAGACCATTTGAGTGAGTCTTGGGTAATGAAAGTCGGTGGAGAAGTTAGTCAGTCTCTTATCACCGGAGACAGCAGCTTTGGTAACACCATTGAAGAAGTAAATATAGTCATGAACATTAATATCGGTATCATTGCTGGTACAAAGCCTTCAGGGTTAACAAAAAAACACTTTGATGGACCAAACGATGGGCTAGTCTCTGTTGAGTCGACAAAATTGAAAAGCATGAAAGATTTTATCGCGATTGATGTAGGACATACCGCGATGAGAAATAACGATGAAGTAACCAAACAAACGATTTATTTTTTAAAAAATGCTGTCTTTAAACATTAAACAGATAGCACCATCGCAAAAATGTTCATACTACAAAATTAGCCAAAGCCCTTTGGGTTGACTTAAAAAAGCGATATTCTTTGTTGCTTAAAGTGTATTTGGAACAACCAAACATTACTTTAAGCGCCGTGAATCTCATCTTCTTCAAGACAACAGAGTTACAAACTGAAAGATCAACAGCCCCTAATCGACCTCTCAAATTATACAGATACACTGGCGCACCCAGTGACCATACTGAACATTAAACACACTACCCAGCAAACTGAATACGGATACCCGCATTCACCGTAAAGCCATCATTTCTTGACCAAATATCAGTAGTCCATCGTCCGCTCGGTGCCTGCTGCAACAGTAACAGCGACTCTTCTTTTGTTTGACGAACATCAAGTAAATTCTCAGCATTTAAAAAATAGCTGACATTGCCAAAGGTCACTTGGCCTAGTAACCCTAAATGCCAATATGCGTCGCTTTTAGCTCGATACGGATTGTCTTCCAAGTGCTGTGTGCCCGTATAGTAAGCTTCAAAACCCACTAAGTGGCTACCGTGTTCTTCCCACATAATGACTGCGCCAGCAGCATGCTCAGGTGTCAGGGTAAGTGGTACGCGACCGACACCATCATCTGCTTGTTTGGTTGCATCAGTATACAAGTAACTACCGGTAAGCTTTAAGTCACGCCAACGATATCTTAGCAATAATTCTGCGCCTCGAATCTCACTTTGGTCAGCTGTATTTACCAGTCGAACGCGTTTATTTGAATTAACGGCAATTGGCGAAATCACCTCAAGCTCTGTCACATTTTCAACATCTGAAGCAAATAAAGTGACGCTTGTTTCAACACTATCGGCGATATAGCTAATATCTAGCGAGGCTGTCGTTGCTCGTTCCTCTTGAATGTTATTAAGAGGCTCTAATCGAGATAATCCAGCGTCTTCAATATCTTCTATAAACGGCGTAGGTGCAAAAAAACCTTGCCCATATGAACCTCGAACGGTCCAGTGTTCTGGATTATAGAGTATAGAAACTCGCGGGCTTACCTGTGTGCCATACTCACTGTGCCAATCGGCACGTGCACTAAATGACATGGCAACATCTTCATTTGCTTCATAGTCTAGTTGAGTAAATGCGCCTGGCACTTGAAAGTTATAATTAAATTCTGAAAAGTCTTGAGAGTCGAATCGATCATTTTGATACGCAATACCTAGTAACCACGCTGTCGTGTCTCCATAGCCAGATACACTTGATTCAACCAAATAGCTATCATGAGTATCATTTTCTTCTACGACGCCATAAACATGATCGTGATCTTGGCGCATTGCTGAGGCCCGCACATTTAGGTTGAGCACATCACCAAGTGGCTGATCAAAAATAAAGCCACTATCAAGCCTCAATGAATCTTGATTTTGAACAAATGGGTTGCCATCAGGCATTAACGCTCCATCATCTGTCCCGCCCTCTCGTTCTTCTTTCATGGCACCAAACGTCAGATATAAATTGCCACCGTGTTCGTTTTCCCAATATAGCCGAGGGCGGATAGTAGCGCGCTGGTAACCCGCCATATCGAGCCAACCGTCGTCGTCTAAATCTTGCTTTTCTTGATTATGAAGACCCGCTGTAATTGATCCTCCTACTCTATCAGTTAACGGTGTTGCTAGATAAGATGTTATGTCTTGGCCATTTCTTGACGTCGTGTTAAATAATAGCTCGCCTTCAGTTTCACGTGATGGCGTTCGTGAAATTAAGTTTATGACGCCACCTAGTGCTGACCCGCCATAAAGTGATGATGCAGAGCCTTTAATAATTTCTACATTAGCAAGATCTGTTGGTGGAATTTGCAATAAGCCAATTGATGCTGTTTGGCCCCCATAGAGTGGTAAGCCATCACTAAGTAATTGCGTGTATCTACCATACAAGCTTTGTAAGCGAATATTAGCGCTACCAAGTGCAGGCGATGTTGTTTGCACACGCACACCACCAGTTTCGGCAACAAGCATGGAGATATTACCTGGGCGCATTAATGCTTTTTCTTGAATTTCTTCTCCATTGATAACCTCAATGCGCGTAGCTGATTCAGTTACTATTCGACCAAGACGAGATGCCGTAACTTGGATTTTTTCCATTTTATGTTCATCGTCATGATGATGTTCATGTTCGTCATTTTCACTAGCTATAGATATAGTCGGCATAATCAGCACGGCTAGTGCTAGTTTAGAATAATTAGTGAGCATTTTTACCTCTAAGAATGCGTAACCCTGCGATAAGAACGCAGTTAAATGAAAATATTAAAGTTTTTAGGAGTGAGCCATTACGCCCAAAGAGGTAAAATAGGAGGCCGATAGAGAGAATTTACTAGATTGTACGTTTCTTGGATTTGCACGCTCAACACAGGTTCAGCTGTATTGAACAACATGGATAAATACAGCTGATTTTCCAAATAAACGCTAGATGCACATGAATTAGCAGGGCACGCACAGTCACCTTCACAACAATCAACATCACAACAATCTTCCTCATGCTCTATTGACGATGAAGTGATTGCTTCAGTTGCTGTTTTGGCAGTTGCAGAATTTTTTACGGTTTGTATTTGAGTGAATTGAAAACTAGCAACATCATCAGAAAATATCACGATATGATTAGCCATTGCTTGCCCGATAAAGGCAACCAACATAATGATAGTAATCAGTATTTTCGATAACGGTTTATACATAAATATCTCGAGTAATTCGCCGTAATGGTAAATCTTTTAGTTATCAAAGTGAAGTGACGTTAGGTTGTTTTCTTCGCCAGTTCAATAAAATCACTCAGGTACTCAATTTGTTGTTCGTCTTTTCGAATACCCATAAAAATCTGTTTATGAATACCGTTTTTGCCAAAACGCAGGCTTTTGATAGGTAGCGTTTTAGCATATTCGTCAACTAACCAGCCAGGCAATGCACATACTCCTCTGCCTGCTGCGACCATTTGCAACATAATTTCAGTCGTTTCAATCGTTTTATGTTGCTTAACTGAGCACTTTGCTGGATTTAAAAATTGGCTAAAAATATCTAACCTTAATGGTTCGACAGGGTAACTAAATAGCACGTCATTTGTTAATTGCTCTGGCAATACCAACGCTTTATTTGCTAACTCATGAGAATTTGCTACAACGAGTCGATGCTCATACTCAAATACAGGAATGTAATCAATTTTAGGTTTAAACAGTGGATCAGGTGTAATCAGAATATCAATTTCATAACTGAGCAACGCGCCTAACGCACCAAACTGAAATTCTTGTCTGACATCCATATCTATATCTGGCCACTGCTCAAGGTAGGGTTGGATGACTCGAAGTAACCACTGATAGCACGGGTGGCATTCCATACCAATACGAAGCGATCCCATTTCGCCTTTTGCAATTTGATTAAGTAACAGTTCGGTATGAGAAAACTGTGGTAATACTCGATTGGCCAAGGTTTGAATACGTTGCCCGGCGGCAGTCAATCGCAGATTCCGGCCATCTTTTTGCCATATTTGGGTACCAATTTGCGCTTCAAGCTTTTTGATGCTGTGACTTAACGCCGATTGAGATAAATACAGTGCATCAGCAGCCTTAGTTAACGTGCCATGCTCTTTAATTGCCGTGAGTATTTCGAGATGGATCCTTTCTAGCACCAGTTAACTCCTAGGTTTCGCTTTATTGATGAACAAATTTCATGGAACAATGAAATTATATCACTTCTATTCATTAAATAAGTCTGTTTAGAATACATTGAATAATAATAAATTGAGCTGTAATAAATGAGTATCATTGAATTTATCACCAATAATACCGCAACCATTTTGGCGTTAGCTACCTCAGGTATTTTCGCTGGATTGCTAGCCGGATTATTAGGAGTTGGTGGCGGTATTGTCATCGTTCCGGTCTTGTTTTTCTTATTCCAAAGTTTTGGCGTATCACCTGAATCTGCAATGGTAATAGCTACTGCAACATCGCTTGCTACCATCGTCCCGACCTCAATTAGCTCTATTAGGTCTCATCATAAAAAAGGCAATGTCGATCTTGTACTCTTAAAGCGTTGGTCATTATTCATCCTTTTGGGTGTGTTAACGGGTAGCTGGTTAGTCACGCGTATTGACGGCAGTTTGCTGACCTTATTATTTGGCGTAATAGCAACACTTTCAGCGCTTAACATGCTATTTAGGACAGGTAAATCTGCACTTTTTAAGCAATTACCTAATCAAGCTGGCCAATCAATAATGGGCGCTTGCATTGGCTTCTTCAGTGCTATGGTCGGCATTGGCGGTGGTACACTATCAGTGCCAGTATTAACCTTATACAATTACCCCACTCATAAAGCTGTAGGCACTGCTGCTGCCATTGGTCTTATTATCTCATTGCCTGGTGCGCTAACCATGTTAGTGCTAGGTAACACACCAAATGATGCACCTGCAGCAACCTATGGCTTAGTTAACCTCATTGCATTTGTTTGTATCGTGCCGTTGACGGTGTTGTTTGCTCCCGTTGGTTCGTCATTAGTCGCTAAATTAGATGCCGCTAAACTCAAGAAAATATTTGCTATCGTGTTACTTATTACCGGTCTAAGAATGCTCGCTCAACTATCGTTGTAGTGTCCAAAAAACATTCAGTAAAACGAGGTTTGAGAAAGCTTGATTAAACAAGATCAAACCTTCTCAATTACCTAGGGGCTGTTGATCTTTCATTTTAGTCTCTGCTTTAGGCTAGTTTTGAAAATAACAAGGCGAAAAGAGAGTAATGTAGTTGTTCTACCTTAACGATTTTCAACGATGTTAGGTTTAAAATTAGCCAAAGCCCTTTGGGTTGACTTGAAAAAGCGATATTCTTTGTTGCTTAAAGTGTATTTGGAATAACCAAACATTACTTTAAGCGCCGTGAATCTCATCTTTTTCAAGGCAACAGAGTTACAAACTGAAGATCAACAGACCCTAGCTTGCTATCATATGCTAGCAAGCTCATTGCGAATAATTTGTGCGCCTGCACTTAACGCATGCAACTTTGCTTGCGCGACCTCACGTGACAAAGGTGCCATGCCACAATTGGTGCACGGATAAAGCTTATCTGCATCGACATACTTAAGGGCTTCTCGTAATGTTTCTGCAACTTCTTCCGGCGTTTCTATTGCGTTATTTGCAACATCTATTGCCCCTACCATGACCTTTTTACCGCGAATTAAAGAAAGTAGCTCAAGCGGCACGTGTGAGTTATGGCACTCTAACGAAATTATATCGATGTTGGAGCTTTTTAATTTTGGAAAAACTTCTTCATATTGACGCCATTCAGTGCCTAATGTTTTCTTCCAGTCGGTATTCGCTTTTATGCCATAGCCATAACAAATATGGACAGCAGTTTCACACTTGAGTCCTTCTATCGCCCTTTCTAAACAGGCAATACCCCATTCATTTACATCATCAAAAAACACGTTAAATGCCGGTTCATCAAATTGAATAATGTCGACGCCAGCCGCTTCAAGCTCTTTTGCCTCTTGGTTAAGGATTTTGGCAAACTCCCACGCAAGCGCTTTACGACTTTGGTAATGTTCATCATAAAGTGTATCGATCATTGTCATTGGGCCTGGCAAGGCCCATTTAATAGGCTGTTCTGTTTGCGCCCGCAATAATTTTGCATCCTCAACAAATACGGCTTTGGGTCTTGAAACATTGCTAACAACCGTTGGAACACTTGCCTCATAACGATCTCGAATTTTGACGGTTTTACGCTTTTCGAAATCCACACCACTTAAATGTTCAATAAAGGTGGTGACAAAATGCTGTCTAGTTTGCTCACCGTCACTGACAATATCGACACCTGCTTGTTGCTGTTCATGCAACGAAATGCGAAGTGCGTCTTTTTTACCATCAATCAACTCTTGTCCAAATAATTTCCACGGAGACCATAAGGCTTCAGGTTGGGCTAGCCACGATGGCTTGGGTAAACTGCCTGCAGATGATGTTGGTAATAGTTTATGCTTTATTTGTGTTTTCATAGTAAATGCTGCTTTACCTAAAGTGATTTATAGTGCGTAACTTGCAGACCATTGCTCAAGTACGCTTTGGTATGGTTTGATAAAATGTTCTTCGGCAAAACGGCCCTGTTTGATGGCTAACTTGTTGCGCTCTTCTCGGTCATAAACGATCTGCGTTAACGAATGATCTTGATTCCGTAAATTTGGTTGATAGCAATTTCCTGCGACAGCGTTAGCATTGTAGATTTCAGGACGATAAATTTTTTGGAAGGTTTCCATCGTGCTAATGGTGCTGATCAATTCAAGGTTACTGTAGTCATTAAGTAAATCGCCAAAAAAGTAGAATGCTAAAGGCGCGACGCTTTGTGGCGGCATAAAGTAACGTACCTGCAAGCCCATTTTCTTAAAGTACTGCTCAGTTAAAGATGATTTATTTGGCTGATATTCAAATCCCAATACTGGGTGTTGATTTTCAGTGCGATAGTAGGTTTTGTTATCAGAGACACTTAAACAAATGACGGGTAGCTTTTTGAAGTGCTGCTGATAAGCTTTTGAGTTAACGAAGTACTTGAAAAGTTTGCCGTGTAGCTCGCCAAAATCATCTGGAATGCTGAACTGGCTCTGCCCTTTATTGTGCTCACCGAGTAGTACACTAAAGTCATAATCTCGAACATATGACGAAAAGTTATTACCAACAATTCCTTCAATACGCTCATTGGTTTGATGATCAATAATATGTGTTTTTAACACTTCAATCGAAGGAAAACTCTCACCACTTGCAGCTATATCCATTTCTACAGAAATAATTTCTAACTCAACAGCGTAACGATCTGCTTTAGGGTTATCCCAAAACGCTAATGCATTGAAACTGTTATTAATCATCTTAAGTGCGTTACGTAGGTTTTGTTGACGGCTTTCACCTCTGGCCAGATTGGCAAAATTTGTCGTGATCCGTGTGCTATCTGAAGGATGATAGTTTTCATCAAGGCGAATGTTCTTGATGTTAAAAGTAAATTGATTTTCCATGACGATGTAATATCCAATAATGTGTTGACTAACTAAAACTGAGTTGGTGAGCATGTACGCTCAAGCTTTAGCGTATTTATACGCGGGTCATTTCATGAATAAAAATGGTATTACTTCATCAATACATGAAGAATATTCATAAGAGGGTGTTTTTGTTTTTTGCATAGCCGATTTTGCAAAAATGAATAAAGCTACATGTGCTTTCAACAGGCTAAATATTAAACACTAGGCTGGTCAGTTCAACCTAGAAGAGCTTACTAAAGTTTATTTACATCATGTTATCCATAGAAAAATTGAACATTTAGCGTCTGAAATAAATAATCAGATCAACAAGTTATTACCAAGTTTTAATCAGAGAAATAAGGCAATTTTTGCGTGTATTGATTAACAACGATAAAACGTTAGATGGTTGCCCCTGAGTACGTTAATTTTATTTGGAGTAGATAAACTCTCTAGTCAAATCTCTCGCAAATCACAAACAATCCTGCGATAAAATTAGTCTCAATAAACATATCCATCTGATTTGAAAATTGCATCAAACACAGAATCAATGGTATGTTTTCCCTTTTGTTTTGGCGCGAAGCCAAATGCACAGTTATTTAAGAAAATAGATCGTAGAAATCTATTCATTAGACAAAGGCAATCATTTATGACAACAACCACTCATCAGCCAGTGCCCAAAAATGGCTGGTTTAACCGTTTTTTATCTACGGTTGAGTTTCTAGGCAACCTACTTCCCCACCCCATTACATTATTTGCAATGTTTTGTTTGTTTATCATCGTATTTAGCGGTGTTGCTGACTACTTTGGCTTAAGTGCAATAGATCCTAGACCGATTGGCTCTGCTGGTAGAGATCCGGATGGTGTCATTGAAGTTGTCAGTTTATTAAGTGCTGAAGGTTTGCAGAAAATATTCTCTGGGCTAGTCACTAACTTCACAGGATTCGCACCATTAGGCACCGTTTTAGTTGCGCTATTAGGTGTTAGTGTTGCCGAGCATTCAGGTATGCTTTCAGCTGCGTTAAGAGGCATGGTAATGGGTGCTTCTGAACGACTCGTAACCTTTATGGTGGTTTTTGCCGCCATTTTGTCAAATACCGCTTCAGAACTTGGCTATGTTGTATTAATTCCGCTGTCTGCCATGATTTTCCACAGTTTGGGCCGACATCCACTTGCTGGTTTAGCTGCAGCATTTGCCGGTGTATCGGGTGGTTATAGCGCAAACTTGTTGCTCGGTACAATTGATCCATTATTGTCAGGTATTACAGGTACAGCCGCGCAACTTATTGACCCTACTTATGAAGTAAGTCCTGAAGCCAACTGGTACTTTATGATTATTTCTACGTTTTTAATTGCCGGTCTTGGTACTTTTATTACCGAGAAAGTAGTTGAGCCAAGGTTGGGTAAATACAACGAAGATGAAGCAAGCGAAAAATTAGTGTCGAATATAGAACACCTAAAGCCTATTGAAGTTAAAGGTTTAAAATGGGCTGGTGTCAGCTTTGTTCTATTGGCCGCATTGCTGGCGCTAACCATAGTCCCTGAAAGTGGTATTTTGCGTCACCCAGAAACAGGTAAAGTAACGGGCTCGCCATTTTTGAAAGGCATTGTTGTTATCATCTTTATCATGTTTGCGATTCCAGGTTTTGTCTACGGTAAGGTCGTTGGGACCATGAAGAATGATGTTGATGTGATAAACGCAATGAGTAAGAGCATGAGCTCGTTAAGTTTATATATTGTACTCGTGTTTTTCGCCGCTCAATTCGTCGCATTTTTTAAATGGACTAACCTAGGCACGATCTTAGCGATTAACGGCGCTGAGTTACTTCAAGCGCTTGGTTTAACCGGGCCTGAAGTATTTGTGCTGTTTATTTTCATGTGTGCATTGATTAACTTGAGCTTGGGTTCTTCATCGGCTCAATGGGCAGCAACAGCGCCAATTTTTGTACCTATGTTGATGTTAATTGGCTATGCGCCAGAAACTATTCAAGCGGCTTATCGTATAGGTGATTCAGTTACCAACTTGATCACCCCTATGATGAGTTACTTTGGGTTAATTCTCGCCGTCGCAAGCAAATACAAGAAAGATATGGGGATAGGTACCTTGGTTGCAACGATGTTGCCATATAGTATTGCCTTCTTTATTGGCTGGGTAGCATTGTTCTACATATGGGTGTTCGCGTTTGGTTTACCTGTAGGGCCTGGCTCACCAACCTACTATACGCCTTAATGATTAAAGCCGGTGATTACCGGCTTTTTTTATCTTGTTGATATAGGATTTACTGGCACTAGGCTTTCTATTAACATGACTGTAAACAGCCGCTTTGCCGACGATGGAAAAGGCGATTTATGCGATATACCCTCACAAAAAGTATACTCGTTTGGCCAAAGAGTTTATTGATGGCGCTGATAAACGAATTACCTGCTTAATCACGTCGATATCTTCCGATGAAATACACTTTGTTGCATCATACTTTTTAGCAGTATAACGAGCGTTTAAATCTTTAATAATTTGGTGTGACATAATGCATTTCTTTGTGGAATCAAAACAGTGAAGACATGGTAATCGTTAATGCTTTTTTGATACATAGTAAAAAACTCCAATCATTATGGATTAAATGTTCCATAATAAAATCTGAAAAATTTCACCAAATTACGCTAGTCAAACGATGCTCAAACGCGTATTTTTAAAAACAATCTAATAAACCACTTAGCGGAAACAATCATGAAATTTTTACACGCAATGGTTCGAGTACTTGATTTAGACGCATCAATGCACTTTTACTGCGACTTACTCGGCCTAAAAGAAATCAGAAGAAAAGATTATTCTGAAGCAAAGTTCTCACTTATTTATTTAGCTACTGAGGAGGGTGAACCTGAAGTTGAGCTTACTCATAATTGGGGAGAAACCGAACCATACGGCAACGGTAAAAACTTTGGGCATTTAGCGTTTCGCGTAGAAAATATTTATGAAACCTGTCAGAAACTCATGGATGCAGGCGTTGTCATTAATCGTCCACCAAGAGATGGGCATATGGCGTTTGTCCTTTCGCCAGATGGTATTTCAATTGAACTGCTACAAGCTGGCAAACTTGAACCACAAGAGCCCTGGGCAAGTATGGAAAATACCGGTTCTTGGTAAAAACAAAAAACGCGACATGAGTCGCGTTTTTTTATTCAGAAGAAAACCTTACTTAGCAAAACGTGTTAGTGCATCTTTTAACGCAGCCAAGCACAATGCAACATTCTCATTGCGTGCAGCATAGCCCATCAAACCAATTCGCCATGCCTTGCCTGCTAGATCACCTAACCCTGCACCAATTTCTAGATTGTAATGCGCTAGTAAGTAGTTTCTAACGGCGGCATCGTCAACACCTTCTGGTATTTTGACGGTATTCAGTTGAGGCAATCTTTCATTCGCTGGTACGATAAATTCAAGACCTAACTCAGCTAAACCTGCCGCCAATTGTTCATGCATCTGCTTGTGGCGCTGCCAACTGTTTTCAATGCCCTCTTCATGTAACATTACCAGTGACTCATGTAGCGCATAAAGAGAGTTTACTGGCGCTGTATGATGATAAGCTCGTTTTCCTTCCCCAGACCAGTAATTTACAACTAATGACTGATCCAAAAACCAGCTCTGAATAGGTGTTTCACGATGATTAATCACCGAGATAGCTTGCTCACTAAAACTAATTGGCGATAAACCAGGCACACACGATAAACACTTCTGGCTGCCAGAATAAATAGCATCGATTTGCCAGTCATCAACTCTAAGCTCTACACCACCTAATGATGTGACAGCATCAACAATAGTTAAGCATTGATGAGCCTTGGCAAGCGCACAAAGTGATTTAGCATCAGATAACGCACCTGTTGAAGTTTCAGCATGAACAAAGGCTAAAAACTTAGCATCAGGGTGTTCAATAAGTGCTTGTTCAACCTTTGCAACATCTACCGCTTCGCCCCAAGGGCAATCGACAACCACTGGCGTTGCGCCGATACGTGTGACATTTTCTAACATGCGCTGACCAAACACTCCATTGCGACAAACAATGACTTTGTCTTTAGCTTCAACTAAATTGACAAAACATGCTTCCATACCAGCAGAGCCTGGCGCTGATAACGCAATGGTAAACGTGTTCTTGGTTTGAAACACATATTGTAAAAGTTGCTTCACCTCATCCATCATGCCAATAAAGGTTGGGTCTAAATGGCCGACTGTCGGACGAGATAAAGCGTTAAGTACGCGAGGGCTTACATCTGAAGGCCCTGGCCCCATCAACGTGCGTTGTGGTGGTATAAAGGAATTAAATGTCATGAGAAACTATATTAATCCTGAGAAATCTAAACAAATTAAGTACGCTGATACTAACATGTATAGCCAAATTGGCTTATTGATCTAACTTATCTCAACCATTAATTGTCTTTATAGTTTCATAGAGAAATCATTAACAGCGTGAATAATTGTTAGGTCTTTAGTAGGAGACAACCGTATCGAATTGATCTGCCCCTGCATAAAAGTGCTTAAGGACATCATGATATGCCTCTAAACTTAGCAGTGATAAAACAGAGGTAATATTAGCGAAGCTAAACCTTAATTGATAATTCCAAGACGTGCGTTCTTCATCACTGATATTTAAACAGTGCTTTGATTGATAGGTTAGCTGGGCGTCAACTTGATTGAGAATAGGCTTTATTAATTTAACAAACTTATCGAGTGCTTCAATACCACTTGCCGCTATCGGATTTTCTTTGTAGTAAGCAATCGTGCGACATTTGATGAGTACCGTAAGGGTAATTTCTGATTGTTCAGGAATACGTTGAATCGCTAACTTCAATTGTTTCGCTTCAATAAATGCCGTAGTCACAATCACTCCTTGTTATATTTTCGCATCCGAGCAGCTATATCTTTTTATTTTTTCTCTTTTTTGTCAATGCTATAAGATAATTTTTATGTGTTTTTAACTAACATATAATATTCGAGCTCAGTTTCTTTCTTTATTTCAAAGCCATAGCGTTGATATAAGTGCAATGCAGGGTTCTTTTTTAATACGTTTAAACTCACGGGTAGGTTCAATTGATTTGCCCGTTTAAAAATTCGTTGTAGAATTTTTCCTCCTACACCTTTCCCCTGAAATTTAGGCATAATTTGTAGCTGTCTAATATGAAGCCGGTCGGGCAAATGAGCGAGTTTTATTAGGCCAATCGGTTGAGCTTTATATTCAACGATTAATGAATCTTCAAAAAACTCATCTATCCTTTCTAAATGTTTTACATCATCCATGTAAATATTAGCGGTCGCTAAATGCTCAGTCATCGTTAATTTGCGTAAGCTTAATAAGAAAGCTCTGTCTGCAATCGAAGCTTTGCGCAGAGATAAAGGGTTAGTCACGATAAATGCCTGAAAATAGTCTGTCGTTAATCGTAGAATTATATCCGTTGGTCTTGCTATATTTGCAAATCAGCGTGTAATTAGTAACACTGCATGAAAATAATAACATAGGAAGTCTCATGTCTTTTAAAAAATCTCTATTAGCTATCGCTATTAGTACAACCATGCTATCAGCATGTACTCAAGAAGCTAATACAACAAAGCAACCTGAAGTTACTCCACAAGAAACGCAAACTGTAGCGTTATCTGAATCTGAAAAAGCGAATCAATTGTTTGATCAGCTTTTCAATCAAGGCGTTAAGCGCAGTCCTATGATGCAAACGTATTTAGGCATGAAATCAGATTACGACAAATGGGACGATATTTCACAAGCTAACGAAGCTAAAGAACTTGAAATTACGAAAGAAAACTTAGCTAAAGTAAAAGCGATTAATGTTTCAAAGTTAGACGCACAAACAACGATTAGTTATCGCTTATTTACCCAACGTTTGGAAAATGAAATTGCTGATTACCAATGGCGATTCCACAACTACCCTGTAAATCAAATGTTTGGTATTCACTCGCAAGTGCCTGCGTTTCTAATTAATCAACATTCAATTAGCAATGCCGATGAAGCACAAGCCTATATCTCACGTGTTAAAGGTGCTGAAGTACTGGTTGGCCAATTAGTTGAAGAGCTAAAACTACGTGAAGCTAAAGGTATCATCGCACCTAAATTTGTTTTCCCACATGTTATTCGTGATTCAAAGAACATCTTAGTAGGTGCGCCATTTGATGAAGGCGAAGATAGCACGCTACTTGCTGACTTCACCAAGAAAGTAAACAAATTAGACATTGCTGATGAAGAAAAAGCACAGCTAGTCGCTGATGTTAATACTGCACTAGTTAACCACCTTAAACCGGGTTATGAAGGTTTAGTTAGCTACCTAACAGAACTTGAAACTAAAGCAGATACAAAAGACGGTGCTTGGAAATTCCCTAATGGCGAAGCTTTCTTCAACAACGCATTAAACCGCACAACAACGACAGATTTAACAGCCGACCAAATTCATGAAATTGGCCTGAGCGAAGTTACGCGCATTCACAATGAAATGCGCGATATTATGAAACAAGTTGAGTTTGATGGCAGCCTAGCAGAATTTTTTGAGTTCATGCGTAACGACAAGCAGTTCTATTACGACGATACTGAAGAAGGACGTCAACGTTATATCGATGAAGCTGTTGCCTTAATTGATGACATGAAAGGTCGTTTAGATTCGTTATTTTTAACAAAGCCTAAAGCAGACATGATTGTTAAGCGTGTTGAAGCATTCCGTGAAAAATCTGCGGGTAAAGCATTCTACCAACAGCCTGCGCCAGACGGTTCACGTCCAGGTACATACTATGCAAACCTTTACAAAATGGAAGCGATGCCAACATACCAAATGGCGGCACTAGCATACCATGAAGGTATTCCTGGTCATCACATGCAAATTGCAATTAACCAAGAATTAGAAGGCATTCCAATGTTCCGTAAGTTTGCTCGTTATACGGCGCATACTGAAGGTTGGGGCTTATACTCTGAGTTAATTCCAAAAGAAATCGGTTTGTATCAAGACCCGTATTCAGATTTTGGTCGCTTAGCAATGGAATTATGGCGCGCATGTCGTCTAGTAGTCGATACAGGTATTCATGCTAAACAATGGACACGTGACGAAGGTATCGAGTACTACACAACTAACACGCCAAATGCTGTATCAGATGCCGTAAAAATGGTTGAACGTCATGTTGTAATGCCATCACAAGCGACAGCTTATAAGATCGGTATGCTTAAAATTGTTGAGCTTAGAGAGAAAGCAAAACAGGCACTAGGCGATAAATTCGATATTCGTGAATACCATGACGTTATCTTAAAAAATGGTCCTGTACCGCTTAATGTATTAGAAGAGTTAGTAGACGAATACATCAAACAAACAAATGCTTAATATTATTAAGTGATAAATAACAAAAAGGCTGTGTAATTGATTACTCAGCCTTTTTTAATCTCTTAACAATTAGTTTGCTTTCTTAACGTACTCACTAATGATGACTATACGAGTACCGTTGACCTTACCTTCTATATGTTTTGGATTATCGGTCAAGGCAATTCCTCTTACTTTCGTACCTTGCTTGGCGGTAAAGTTAGCTCCTTTAACGACTAGATCTTTTGCAAGAGATACATTATCACCGTCTTGTAAAATAGCACCGTTAAAATCACGGGTAGGCTCTGCGTCTTCATCGGCAACTACACCTTGCTCAGCCCAAGTTTTGATATCATCTTCTAGATACATCATGTCGAGTAAGTCTTGAGCCCAGCTTTCAGCAGAAGATAAACGATTTAGCATTCTATAAGCCATTACCTGCACAGGAGGTTCTTGGGACCACATACTGTCATTTAAACAACGCCAATGATTAGCATCGAGGTCTGCATTTTTCTCAATTTGCGTTAAGCATTTTTCACAAACATATATCGCCCTATCAGCACTGCCATCATTACTTGGTGGTAATGGGTAAACAGATAATGTATCGCTACTTTTGCATAACTCACAGCTATTACCACTGCGCTCAACTAACACTTGCTCAACTGACATATTTTACACCTTGGCTAAATTTGGGCGCTATTATGCCGTTTAGCGACTAACTTAGCGAATCAAATTACGTAATTGATTGTTAAAAGTTATCACCAGTAACAAATCAACGACGAACGCATTGTAGGCCTAGCCATTAAAAAACCTTACGTGTTATCTTTAAGCAATACGAGAGCACAATGAAAAGAAATTAAATGGTTAAACCAATTAGTCGACGGATATTTTTGATTACCGCTGCCGTGACGGGAACGGGGCTATTATTTGCAAATAGAGAGGAATTACTTAAATCACAAGACGACCTAAGTATTGATAAAATAATAGCAAAGTTAAGACAACTAAAAGAAGGTGCAGTTCATCAATCGACGGGCACCTGGGACGTTGCTAAAATATTCTCTCACTGCGCTCAAAGTATCGAAATGTCGATAACAGGTTACCCTGAACATAAATCACCAGTATTTAAATTGACTGTGGGAAGCCTCGCATTTAGTGCCTTTAATGCGAAGGGGCAAATGACACATAGTCTCGATGAACCAATACCTGGCGCTCCAATGCTGCCTGCAGACGTTGATTTAACTGAATCTTATAATAGGTTAATAACAGCCTTAAATAATTTCCAAATATATAATGGCCGATTAGCGGAGCATTTTGCTTATGGACTCCTAACTAAAGATGAATATGAACGCGCTCATGTTATGCATATACTGAATCACTTAACTGAAATAACTAGCTAACATTAGCTGCTTAACAATGATCAAACTTATATGAATATAAAAAACAAATTACTTTTAGTAATGAGCCATTTAGCGATCGGCATTATTGGCTTTGCAGTTGGTATCTATAGTTTACCTATTCTCACCGAGCCACCAACACCAAGTGCTACAGAGATCGCAGCTAAGTCTGTTGATAGAAAGTTTTCAACCTCATTCACGCGAGACTTGAAAGACAGTGATGCATTGCATTGGGGAGAAGGTGACATTGTTATTTCTGAACATTATATAACGTTTACCGGAAAGCTCGCACCGGGTCCTAATTATAAACTTTACCTATCACCTACGTTTGTAGAAACAGAAGTTGACTTTAAACGTTTGAATTCAACAATGGTAGAAGTTGACGACATTTTAACCTTCACTAACTTTATCGCTAACATTCCACAAGGAATTAACACTGAAGAATACAATAGCCTCATTATATGGTGCGAAAGCTTTGGTGAGTTTATAACGTCAGCTCAATATCAATAAACAATACAGTACTTGGTATGTTACCCATGAGATTGCGGCCTGCGCCACAATGACAGGTAGAGGCAGAGTCATACTGACGAAGGTCAGTATCTATTGGTCATACTGACGAAGGTCGGTATCTATTGGTCATACTAACGAAGGTCAGTATCTCAACACATAAACCGAATATAAGAGATTGCGGCCTGCGCCACAATGACAGGTAGAGGCAGAGTCATACTGACGAAGGTCAGTATCTATTGGTCATACTAACGAAGGTC
>NZ_BSSU01000017.1 GCF_030161415.1 Thalassotalea eurytherma | reverse complement strand
AACTCATTACCACCGACGGTAACTTCTGCTTGAGTTTGTGTCGTAGCTGGGTGAACAATTTGTTCGAAAGATGGTGATTTACCACCGTATAACTCACCAACAGTTGGCGCACGGAAAGCTGTTGAAGCTACAGAGCGAAGCATAACTTGCTCGTTTAATTTCCATGTTAAACCTAGCTTCCAAGTAATATCATCGCCAAACGTGCTGTAATCGAAATAACGTACAGCCGTGCTTAGTTCGATGTTGTCAGCAAAAGCGACATCTTCAACAACAGGAACCGCAAATTCTACGTAAGCTTCATCAACACTGAATGAACCTGCAGTAGGCTCAACACGTGGATCATTCGCTAAACCTTGCGCGGTTAATGAATCAGGAGAATAATAAGCACTCTCTAAACGGTGCTCATAACCAGCAGCAAAACCAATCATACCTGCTGGTAGTTCAAATACCTCACCTGATAACGTTGCTGCAAAAACATCCATTTCACTACCACCTGCGTTTTGCTCTGTGTAGATAAACGGAGAAATTGAATCGCCAACCCAAGAAGCTTGTGTGAATGGGTCAAATGCACCTGCTGCTAAGATTTGCTCTTTGGTCAAACCTTGTTCCGCTAACTCATTACCTAACTGAACTGCTTCATTGATAGAGCCAATGTTATGCAAGTTTGATAAACGATCTACTGAGTCATTACGACCTTTGTTATATGAAACGCCCCAGTACCAGCCATTATCTAATTCACCTTCAACGCCTAACACTAAACGCACAGTGTCTACAACTTGGTCAAAATCACGTGTACCTGATTCAACCATGCGACGACCATAGTCTAAGCCTTCGCCTTCAACGATACCGTGATTTAATAAATCAGGGTTCATCCACACAGAGCTATAGTTCCATGTTTCTGAGTTCCAAATTGGCTGCGGCGCCATCTGCTGATTTGACCAACGTTTTGTGTACATGGCTTCAGTGAAGAACGTCATTGTATCGCTCAATTCATAGCTACCATTTAACGTTAAGTTCAAACGTTGCATAGGCGTGAATAAGTAGCTGTCTTTCGAGTAATTATAACGATCGTTATTGTCACCTGAATAAACGAAATCATGGTATTCACCACCACGACCACTTAAATCAGCCGTCTCGCCCCAGATATGACCACCTTGAGCATATTCAGAACCTGCACAATATAATTCGATTGAACCATCATCATTAGTTGATTCTGCAATTGGACAGTTCGAGAAATCACGGTCAGCTTGTTTCGCTTCACCACGATCAGAATACTGAACACCAAAGACAACATTACCTTTATCGAATGACCCCCCCATAGTGAAATCAATCGATGTATCTGACGCATCACCTTCACCAGAAATAGCACCGTGCACGTTCATTTCCATGCCTTCGTAATCACGCTTTAAGATAACGTTAACTACGCCAGAAATAGCGTCTGTACCATAAACTGCTGAAGCTCCGTCTTTTAATACTTCAATGCGTTGAATCATTGATACCGGAATCGTGTTTAAATCGACGGTTGAAGCCGCACCTGTACCTGATGCAATCATACGACGGCCATTAACTAATACAAGGTTACGTTGCGAACCTAAACCACGTAAGTTGATTGTTGAGTTACCTTCAGAACCGTTGTTGATACCTGGGTTTGTCATTGCACCGCCAGCGGCAGTTAATGTTTGTAATACGCCGTCAATCGACGTTGCACCAGTTGCTGCAATTGCTGATGCATCAATCACTGTTACTGGGCTAGCACTTTCCATGTCTGAGCGCTTAATACGAGAACCTGTAACCTGAATACGTTCTACTTGCTCTGCGCCTTCTTGTGCAATGGCGTGAGATGAGATGGCTAGTGTCGATGTTGCACCTAAAGCAATTGCTACGTGTACTGCTTTAGATAATTTGTTTTTTAAATACATTGTTATACCTCTGGAATACTTCTTTGGATTAATCGGTTAATTAACCCCAAACTTCCTACTGACTAGGTTTGTTAACAAATGCCATGATTTTCTTATTCGTGTTGGCTGTTAACGCCGCCATATAAGCAAATGGCTTATAGAGCGTCAACACTGCAAAGTTTAAAAAACAGCCAAGATAAATTCCCCCTAATTTAGGAGGAATAATTTCACACAAAAAACGCTAAAAAACGTTTAAAAATGTTATTTACTGTAAACAGAAGTGGTAACCACAAGAAAAATAACGCTTTTTCATGAGTTAACGATTTGTTAAGAACCCCCTTAACAAGAGGATTTAAGAAAAGTTTAGTTATTCTTTAAAGACTTAGAAAAAAGTTCAATTTTTTTTTGATTTTTAGATAAAACAAAGCTCGGCTAAACCGAGCTTTGTTGCGTCAATGTTAGAGAATGTAAGCGGTACGTTAAAATTCTTCTAACAAGTATTCCATTGAGTCATCGTAAACTTTGAGCTCTTTCTCCAATTGGAATTTTTCCTTCAGTTGTTCTATTTCGCGCCATTTTCGCTTTTTATTTGTAGTTTTTGATTTAGGTTGATCTACAGGTTTTAGCACACTGTTTAATTTATCCATGGAATGTTCCTTTTTTCTACAACTGCATCTTTTTAATACCATACCCAGTTATAGAATAAAACAACTTTATGAAGAAATCTTTACGAAAATTTAAACATTTTTTGTTTGTTAAAGGAACAAAACCTGCACAACCTGCGTTAAAACAAGCCTTTAAGCTGAGTCTCTAATTTTTCTTGGTCTGCTGCGAAATTTCTGATTCCTTCAGCAAGTTTTTCCGTTGCCATAGGGTCTTCATTTAACTGCCAACGGAACGCTTGCTCTGTTAACGTTGGTAGCTTGCTAGATTGTGCATTATCAGCTTTAAGCTTACGGACAACTTTATCATCATTGTTGGCTAACTCATCCATTAATTGCGGACTCAGGGTTAACCGATCACAACCGGCCAATTCAGTAATCTCACCAACATTTCTAAAACTAGCGCCCATAACAACTGTGTTATAACTATTGGCTTTATAGTAGTTGTAGATGCTAGTCACTGACACAACACCAGGATCTTCATGGGATGGGTAGCTTTCTTTGCCGGTATCTTTTTTATACCAATCTAAAATTCGACCAACAAAAGGGGAAATAAGGTAAACACCCGCCTCAGCACATGCTTGTGCTTGTGCAAAGTTAAACAATAAGGTGAGGTTACAATTAATGCCCTCTTTCTCTAAAACTTCTGCCGCTTTAATCCCTTCCCAAGTTGACGCCATTTTAATCAAAATACGTTCATTAGAGATGCCTGCTTCGTTATACATAGCAATCAGCTTGCGTGCTTTAGTTAGCGTAGCGTCTTTATCAAATGATAGCCTTGCGTCTACTTCTGTTGAAATACAGCCAGGAACAATTTTCAAAATCTCTAAACCGATAAGTACAGAGAGTTTATCTGCCGCATCGATTACTTGCTTTGCCTCGTCAGAAGATTGCACCTTTGCCCAATCTACAGCTTGTTGAAGTAGCGACTTATAGGCCGGCAATGCTGCGGCTTTAAGCAGTAATGATGGATTTGTCGTCGCATCTTGTGGTTGAAACTTCGCGATTGCTTCTATGTCGCCCGTATCGGCAACTACCGTGGTCATGCTTCTAAGCTGTTCTAACTGATTTGTCATTAACTTTTCCTTTCTTGGTTTACAACCAAGTAAAACGTCCAATTTGTAAAAATATTACACCATATATATGACAAGATGCAGTATAAAATTGCTATTACTTATATTTTGTTTAATTAACCATCAAATGACTAGTTTTATTACACTTACAATAAGGTAAAAATTTTCGTTGATGAGTAGGAAACCACACAGGCTATGTTATAGTTTCAAGTACGATCAATTACCCTCTTAAAAATTATGTTATTTGTTGTATCTCCTGCGAAAAATTTAGATTACGAATCACCACTTGCAACAGAGCAGTACAGTCAACCTGAGTTATTAAACGACGCGAAAGAACTCGTTGAGCGTTGCGTTACATTAACGCCAGCAGACCTGAGCTCTTTAATGGGTATTAGTGACAAACTTGCTGGGCTAAATGCGGCAAGATTTGGCGAATGGCAATTACCTTTTACACCAGAAAATTCTCGCCCAGCAGTATTAGCATTTAATGGTGACGTATACGCAGGACTAGATGCCCAAACATTATCTGAACAAGATTTTGACTTTGCTCAGCAACACATGCGTATATTATCTGGTCTTTATGGTTTATTGAAGCCACTCGATTTAATGCAGGCTTACCGTCTTGAAATGGGTACTAAACTTGACACCGCACGTGGCAAAAACCTCTATGAATTTTGGGGTGATATTATCACCAACCATTTGAACGATGCGTTAGCAGTCCAAGGTGACGACACCTTAATCAACCTAGCATCTAACGAATACTTTAAATCAGTGAAGAAAAAATCGCTAAACGCGAACATTATCACGCCGTCTTTTAAAGATTGGAAAAATGGCCAATATAAGATGATTAGCTTTTTTGCTAAAAAAGCCCGTGGTTTAATGGCTCGCTACATTATTGAAAACAAATTAACGCAAGTTGAAGCGCTCAAATCATTTAATTATGGTGGCTACCAATATAATGAAGAGCTATCAAAAAATAATGATTGGGTTTTTACTCGCAAAGAAGCGTAAAAAGCACAATAATTAAAATAGGTTGGCACACGCTGGCCTATTAAGCATTTTTAGGAGGAATAATGCTGACTTTATTAGCAAAGCTATTTCAAGCGCTAAACTCTGAGAGCTCATCTCGTCAGATTGCTTTAGCCGTAGCATTAGGTTTTTTCTTTGGCTTAGCACCACTTGCTTCACTACATAATGTAGTGATTTTATTTTTTGCTCTGTTCATTCGTGTTCATTTAAGTAGTTTTATTTTAGCTGCCACTTTTTTCAGTGGTTTAAGCTATATCTTCTCTTTCTTCCTTGTTGGCTTAGGAGAATCATTATTAGGTGCTCAGGCCCTGCAAGGACTATGGACAGGACTATACCAATTCGATTGGTTTAAGTTGGCTCATTTACATCATACCTATACACTTGGCGCTTTTGTGTTTGGCTTACTAATGCTTGTTCCTATGTATTTTTTAAGCCTAACACTTGTTGAAAAATATCGCGTATCACTCATGGCAACACTTGAGCGTTACCGCATCGTAAAAGCCTTAAAGGCCTCGCGTTTTTATCGAATTTATACAAGTTTAGCTGGCCAAGGAGTATAACAATGAACCGAATTATTCGTTGGCAAGGTATTGCTAGTTTTATCGTAATCATTACTACCCTTTCAGTATTGATTTATCTATTTGCTGAAGTCATAGCCAAAAAGGCAATGGAACATGGTTTAGAAGCATACACCGGCGCTGAAGTTAATATTGATGAAGTCAATATTAACTACTCACCATTTGTTGTTGATGTTTACCGCATTCAAGTTACCGACGCAGGACAGCCAGAACAAAACGCGGTAGAAATCGCACACGTTAATGCCGGTGTTGATATTTGGCAGTATTTACTCGGTAAAGTATTGGTGGAAGAGTTAAGAGCAGAGCAAGTTCAATTTGCTACACAACGCAGTTCTGCCGGTCAAGTATTTCGCGAGCCTGAACAATCAATTACCGACAGATTGAAACAGCAAGCACAAGACGCGCTTGGTACAGAAATCAGTTTGCCCGATCCTGAAGAGCTGCTTGCTTCAAGTAACTTAAAAACAGTGAAAGCAGCAACAGCACTAGAAGAATCTTATGAGACTGAAAAAGAAAAGCTTAGTCAATTAAAATCACAGCTTCCTAGCAAAGAGAAGTTAGATGATTATAAAAAGCAGGTCGAAGCGCTCACTAAGGTGAAAGTAAAATCGGTCAACGACATTACCAAGTTAAAGAAAGATTTTGACGCCATTAAAAAGCAATTCGAAGCTGATAAAGCGATCGTAATGCAAACTAAAGAGCAACTAAACCAAACCAAAAACATTATGTCGAAGCGGGTAAATGACCTCAAAATTGCACCATCGCAAGATTGGGCGCAAATAGAGTCTACCTATCAGCTAGACAAAATTGATTCCGCCGATTTTGCTCATTTACTTTTCGGCGAAAAAGCACGTGAATATCACGATATGGCACTGATGGCATATCAATATGCCAAACCCTTACTAGCGCCGTCACCTGAACAGCAAGCTGAAATAAACCATGCGGCTAAAGGTCGATTCGTTCACTTTGACGAAGAAAATCCTCAGCCAGATTTATTAATTAAAAAAGCGCATTTCTCTGTAATGACACCACAAGGTGATTTTGAAATAGATTTATCTGAAGTGACTCATCAACATTGGTTACGCAATGTGCCGACACGATTTACTGTTAATACAAATAATCTTTTATCTGACGGTATTGCAAATTTAGCTGGTGAATTATCACTTGCTGCCAATAATGACTTTGAGACGCAAGGTAATTGGGAAGTTAATAAAATTCCATTACCTGAAACAGCATTAGCGGGCAGCAAAGAATTAACGGTTACTTTACTTAGCGGACTATTAGCTGGTAATGGACAGTTTAAAGTAACCAACGAAGACTTAGACAGTGTTAATGCGTTTACGTTAAGTCAGGCGAAATACGAAGGTAGCGCCGATTCATCACTTGCTAGCGCTGTACTTGATACAATAAACGGTTTAGATACCTTAGACTTAGGTGTAGATGCTAAAGGATTATTGGCTTCGCCAAGCTTTTCAATCAAATCACCGATGAATCAAATACTGCAACAAAGCTTAATGACTCAGGTCAACAGTAAACTGGCGGGCTTTAAAAGCGATGTGCAAGCAGGCTTGAATGATAAATTGTCCGGCGCTCTAGACTTAGGTAACGCTGCTCAGACTGATATTCTTGATTTTGAAAACTTGTTAAACGCTACTGATGGCACCTTATCGAGTCTAATCAATAATGATGTTGTAAAACAACAAGAAGAAAACCTGAAAAATAAAGCCAAAGATAAATTAAAAGACAAGTTAGGCGATTTATTTGGTGGCTAAACCAAGGAGAAGATAATGGAGTTAGCAGTTAAGTTTTTAGCCTGGTGTTTGATCATTAACTATGGCTTATTGGTACTTTGGTTTATTGCTGTAGTGATTGCTAAACCAATGATATATAAAATGCATAATCGTTGGTTTGATATTAGCGAAGAGCAATTTAACAGTTTGAATTATATTGCCTTTGGTATCTACAAAATATTGGTTTTCCTATTTTGTTTAGTGCCTTATATTGCACTCAAATTAATAGGTTACTAACGGACAATTAAAAAGGGCGGTGAAGTAAACTTCACCGCCCTTTTCCTTTATAACACAACCTATTTTTTAGGCTTTTTGACTTTTCTTTTAGCCACTTTTTTCGCTTTAGCTTTTTTCTCAGACTTGGTCTTTTTAACCTTCGGCTTTTTCAGCGGCACACGAGCTTCTTTGTGCTCAGGGCGCAAGCCATCAATAACACGCCTTGGTAGTTTTTCATCGATATAGCGCTCAATTTTACCAATAACAGCCATGTCATGAGCTTCTACCAATGAAATCGCAGTACCTTTATTTCCTGCACGGCCGGTACGGCCAATACGATGAATATAGATATCTGCTTTACGAGGCATATCAAAATTGATGACATGAGTAACGTCATCAATATCTAAGCCACGAGCAGCAACGTCTGTAGCGACAAGAACGCCAACAGCACCATTTCTCACTCGTTCTACAGCATTGTTACGTTTATCTTGTGCCATCTTGCCTTCAAGCCATGCACATGGCAGCTCTTCTGCGTATAACTTGCCTGATAAATATTGGACAGTTTCACGTTTATTGGCAAAAACTACCGCACGTTTAACATCTTCTTGCTTTAACAATGCGCAAAGTAGTTCAAATTTATGATGTTTGTTATCGGCTAAGTGAATCCATTGATGAATTTTGGCTTTTTCTTTGCGAGACGGGTTAGACTCTAAAAACGCTGGTTCTTCAAGTAACTCTTTAGAGAACTTTAAAACACCTGAGCCTTCAAGCGTTGCAGAAAACAGCATCGTTTGTTTACGCCAGCGTGCTTCACCAACAATACGGTTTATTGTTTCTGCAAAGCCCATATCTAACATACGATCGGCTTCATCTAACACAAGCACTTCAATTTCACGTGCATCAAACTGTTCAGTTTCTATGTATTCAAGCAGACGACCTGGCGTTGCTATCAACATATCCGTTGTGCTTGTTAAAATTTCTTTGTGGGAACCATAGTTAACACCACCAGTGATCACACCTGATTTAACATTGGTGTGCTTGGTGAACAATTGTGCTTGTTCAAAAATTTGTAATGCCAATTCTCGGGTTGGCGATAAGATAAGCACACGAGGAAAACCAGGCTTTGTGCGAGGATAATCAAGTAAATGTTGGATAGCCGGCAATAAAAAGGCGGCTGTTTTACCCGTTCCAGTTGGTGCTGACGCTAAAACGTCTTTGCCAGCCATTGCTTCTGGCAATACAAGTTGTTGAATTGACGTTGGTTTTTTAAAGCCAATATCTTTTATGGCGCCCAACAATTCATCGTCGAGATCAAACTGCTCAAACATGCTTGTGCTTCTGTTACTAAAATATGCGCAGATTATAGTGCGAAAGTCCCTAATTTCCTAAAGACTTTCGAGATTTTCTTGTTTAAAGTTGTTTATGTGTTTTATAAATTGGCTTGAATTTCTTCTAAAATTTGCAGTGTCCATTGCGCAATACGTTCATCAGTAAGCTGATATTGATTTTCGTCATCTATTGCTAAGCCAACAAACTGAGACTTATCTTGTGTTAACGCTTTTGATGCCTCAAATTCATAACCTTGATTTAGCCAATAGCCGATAATCTTGCAACCTGTCGGTTGCAGATGTTCATGTAACATACCTAAGGCATCTTGGTACCACTCGGTATAGCCAATCTGGTCACCCATACCGTACAACGCTACAATTTTATCCGTTAAATTTAGATCTACTACCTCATCCCAGTGCGACTCCCAGTCTTCTTGAAGCTCACCATAATCCCATGTCGAAATACCAAAAATTAAATAATCGTAATCGCTACATAAACTTAACGGCACATCTTTAATATTGTGAATATCAACAAGCTCTTCGCCAATCGCTAACTGTATTTTTTCAGCTGCCATCTCCGTATAACAGGTTGTAGAACCGTAAAATAAGCCTATCTTCATTTGAATTACATCTAGGGGTTGAGATTAATTTGGCGCGAAGTTTATCAAATCCAGTAATTGGTAGGCTAGTAATATCGACAATTTGTTAATCAGCACCGTCTTTGTTTGCATTTATTAAATATTAACGGTAATTTTACTCTCGAAATTTCGGTCTTATAGTTACAGACTTCACAAATACAGGTTGTTTTGATGTTTAAAAAAGCACTTCTTGCGACACTTTCAGCAAGCATTTTATTGACACACTCTCTCGTTGCCTTTGACGCAAATGCGAAGGTTTCACCTGCGCAAGAAAATGCCGTAAAAGCAAAAATAAGCCAAAAATTAGGCCTAAATGTTAGCCAAGTGCAAGAAGCACCAATGGAAGGACTTTATGAGCTAATTACTGAAGCAGGCCTATTTTACAGTGACAAAGATGCTAACTTCTTTATTCAAGGTAAATTATATGGCTTAGCAGATAATGTTGTTAACCATAGTGAAACCACCTTAGCGAAAATGCGTATTGATGGTATGGCTAAATTTACCAAAGATATGATTATCTATCCGGCTAAAGATGAAAAACACATTGTCACCGTGTTTACTGATATTACCTGTACTTATTGCCGTAAAATGCATCAAGAAATGGACGCTTATAATGATTTAGGTATTACGATTAGATACCTTGCTTACCCACGTGAAGGGATTACTAACCGTTACGGTGAACTGACCAATGGTTATAAAGATTTACGTTCGATTTGGTGTAATGAGGATCCAAATGACGCCTTAACACGCGCAAAAGACGGCGCAAGTGTTTCACTTCGTATTTGTGATAAACCTGTCGAAGCAGAGTTTAACTTTGGTCGTCAAATCGGCGTTTCAGGTACACCAGCAATCGTACTTGATAATGGTTCAATGTTAAGTGGTTACCGCCCACCGAAAGATTTAAAAGCATTATTAGATAGCATTTAATCAACTATCTAGCGTGACAAAAAACGAGGGCTTAGCCCTCGTTTTTTGTTGTAAATTGCCGTACTCTTAGCCCATTAACTTTCGTCGACAAGCGACTTTGCTTTCAGTATTTGCCGATAGCAGCCAACTCTATGCAAAAACAAATTATTCAGCGCACACCAATAAACGATCAGCATATTGATAACAATATCCACCCTATTATCAAACAAATTTATGCCCAACGAGGTGTTAAGCACAATCAAGAGCTCAGTCTTAAGGTTAGCCAATTAGCTGATGTTAATGCACTTGAAGGTATAACGCTTGCGAGCAAGCTGCTACATGACGCTATAGTTGATAATCAGCAAATTTTTATTATTGGAGATTTCGACGCTGACGGCGCAACGTCAACGGCTTTGATGATGGAAGGCTTGAGCCTATTTGGCTACCAACATCACCAGTTTCTTGTCCCCAACCGTTTTGAATATGGCTATGGTTTATCACCGGAAATCGTTGAAATAGCCCATCAACAAGGCGCTCAAACGCTTGTTACTGTTGATAGCGGCATAAGTTGTCATGCAGGTGTGGAAAAGGCTAAATCACTCGGTTTAACCGTTATAATTACAGACCACCACTTACCAGGTAATCGCCTGCCTAAAGCCGATGCAATCGTTAACCCTAATTTAGCAAACTGTCAGTTCCCTTCAAAAGCGTTAGCCGGTGTTGGTGTGGCATTTTATTTAATGCTCGCCTTGAGAAAAACGTTAAGAGAGCAAGATTATTTTACCAATAACGGAATTACAGAGCCGAACATTGCTCAACTGCTTGATTTAGTTGCACTAGGCACCGTTGCTGATGTGGTGCCGCTAGATGCTAACAACCGCATTTTAGTACAACAGGGGTTAAATAGGATTCGTGCAGGCTATACTCGCCCTGGTATTCAAGCACTGATTGAAATTGCTAAACGAGACCAAAGTCAATTAGTCGCGAGTGACTTTGGCTTTGCTATTGGTCCGCGCATAAATGCTGCCGGTCGATTAGATGATATGTCTTTTGGTATCAACTGTTTGTTAGCTAATGATATTAGCAGCGCACGTATGATGGCTACCGAGCTCGATGGTTTAAATAAAAGCCGCCGTGAAATAGAACAAGGTATGCAAGTAGAGGCAGAAGCGATAATGAGTCGCCTTAAATTCGATCAAGACAACCTCCCCTTCGCGATTGCACTCTTTCAAGAAGATTGGCATCAAGGCGTAATAGGTATTGTTGCTGGGCGTATTAAAGAAAAATTTCATCGACCGACCATTGTTTTTGCACCAGCAAGTGATGACAACACGCAGGAAATTAAAGGCTCAGCACGTTCGATTGAAGGCCTTCACATTAGAGATTTACTTGAGCATATTTCAAGTAATCATGAAGGCTTAATTCTAAAATTTGGCGGCCATGCGATGGCTGCTGGATTATCAATCAAGACGGAACGGTTTGATGAATTTCAACAACGCTTTGATCATTACGCACAACAGTGGATTAAAGCAGAAGATCTACAAGGTAAGTTGTTTTCAGATGGCCAATTGGCGATAACAGATTTTTCCCTTGAATTTGCCCAATTGATCAGAGATTCGGGACCTTGGGGACAACATTTCCCAGAACCTTTATTTGACGATGAATTTATCCTAGTACAACAACGTATTGTCGGTGAAAAACATTTAAAATTGGTCGTGCAAAAAGACGACGTTGCGTTTGATGCTATTGCATTCAATGTCGATATCAAGGCATGGCCAAACCATCAAGCTCAGCGCGCTCACATTGCCTTCAAGCTCGACATTAATGAATTTAGAGGCCGAAAGAATCTTCAGTTGATGGTCGAAAATATCACTGCGCTGTAGTAATAAAATTGAGCTTATTCGGTAAAAAAACAAATCCCACCGTAAAATTATAATCATATCTGTAATCAGCACGCTATAACCGTTTATTTGGCGTGTTAATTGCGCTACAATGCGCGACTATTTTATCAGCCATTTTCAACTGTGGACGAACTAAGCAAAAATGTTTGAAGTAAACCCTGTATTAAACAAACTTAAAGATATTCGTGAGCGTACCCAATTGCTTAGGGGGTACCTTTGACTACGATCACAAAGCAGAACGCCTTGTTGAAGTTTGTCGCGAATTAGAACTACCTGAAATTTGGAATGAACCCGAACGAGCTCAAGAGCTTGGTAAGGAACGTTCATCGTTGGAAGCTGTTGTACATACGGTTAACCAATTAGAATCAGGTTGTGATGATGTAGAAGGGCTAGTTGAGTTAGCAGTTGAAGAAGAAGACGAAGAAACCTTTGAAGATGCGCAAGCTGAAGTTGATGGTTTAGATGAAAAGTTAAATACACTTGAATTTAGACGCATGTTCTCTGGCCAGCAAGACGCGAGTAACTGTTATTTAGATCTGCAATCTGGGTCTGGCGGCACAGAAGCACAAGATTGGGCAGAAATGCTAATGCGTATGTATTTACGCTGGGGCGAATCTCACGGTTTTAAAGCCGAAGTACTTGAAGTAACTGACGGCGATGTTGCGGGCATCAAAGGTTGTACCATTAAATTCTCAGGTGACTATGCCTTTGGTTGGATGCGCACAGAAACAGGCGTTCACCGTCTTGTTCGAAAGTCGCCTTTTGATTCATCAGGCCGTCGCCATACGTCATTTGCTTCTGCGTTTATCTATCCTGAAATAGATGACAACATTGAAATTGATATAAACCCCGCTGACTTGCGCGTTGATACATTTCGCGCGTCAGGTGCAGGTGGGCAGCACGTTAACAAAACCGACTCGGCCATTCGTTTAACGCATATTCCTACGGGTGCTGTCGTTGCTTGTCAGGCTGACCGTTCACAACATAAGAACCGCGCAACGGCAATGAAGCTTTTGAAAGCTAAACTCTATGAGATGGAGATTCAAAAGCAAAACGAAGATAAACAAGCACTTGAAGAAGGCAAATCGGATATTGGTTGGGGCAGTCAAATACGCTCTTATGTATTAGACGACAGCCGCATTAAAGATTTACGGACCGGTGTAGAAAACAGAAATACACAAGCGGTGTTAGATGGTGACCTTGATAAATTTATCGAAGCGTCATTAAAGTCTGGTTTATAAGCCAGATTTAACGATATTTATTTTTACTCGAAAGCACATGCTTTCATACATTAACCAAGTTTGAGACTGAACATGACAGACCAAGCCAAACAAGACGAAAACAAATTGATTGCCGAGCGTCGCGGCAAATTAGCGCAAATTCGAGAAAACTGTAGTGCCAATGGCCATCCAAATAAGTTTAATCGAAAACACTATGCGGCTGATTTACAAGCAGCACACGGTGAGAAAGACAAAGAAACGCTTGAAGCTGAAACTGAATTATACAGCATTGCTGGTCGTGTAATGGCTAAACGTGGCCCATTCCTTGTTTTACAAGACATGACAGGCCGAATCCAAGCTTATGCTGAAAAATCAGTCCAAAAAGAAATCAAAGCAAACCTTGGTGGTGTATTAGATATTGGTGACATTATTGGTGTTACGGGTACGATGCACAAATCAGGTAAAGGCGACTTATACGTAAACATGAACGAATATCAGTTGTTGACGAAGTCACTTCGTCCATTGCCTGAAAAGTTCCACGGTTTACAGGACACTGAAACTAAGTATCGTCAGCGTTATGTTGATTTAATTATCAATGAAGAAACACGTACGACCTTCCAAATTCGTTCAGAAATCGTTAGCGGTATTCGTAGCTTCTTAACTGAACGCGGGTTTATGGAAGTTGAAACACCAATGCTACAAACCATCCCAGGTGGCGCAACAGCTAAGCCGTTTGAAACGCATCACAATGCATTAGATGTTGAGATGTTTTTACGTATAGCACCAGAGCTTTACTTAAAACGTCTAGTTGTGGGTGGGTTCGAAAAAGTATTCGAAATTAACCGTAACTTCCGTAACGAAGGTTTATCAACGCGTCATAACCCTGAATTCACTATGATTGAATTCTACCAGGCCTATGCTGATTACAATGACCTAATGAACCTTACTGAAGACATGTTGCGTACTTTAGCTGAAAATGTAATGGGTACATCGGTTATTCGCAATACAGTGAAAAACACTGATGGTGAAGTCGTAGAAGAAAAATTCTATGACTTTGGCAAGCCATTCACTCGCCTTTCTATGGTTGATGCGATTTTAAAATACGGTAACGATTTAGATGAAACCGTACTTCGCAACCCAGAAGAAAACTTAGACGCGCTTAAAGCGATGGCTAAGCAAGTTGGCGTGAAAGAAACTGAAGCATCTAAAGTTTGGGGCGCAGGTAAATACATTTGTGAAATTTTTGAAGAAGTTGCAGAGCATATGCTTGATCAACCAACCTTCATTACAGAATACCCATGGGAAGTTTCACCGCTTGCTCGTCGTAACGATGAAAATCCATTTATTACTGACCGTTTCGAATTCTTCGTCGGTGGTCGTGAGTTAGCAAATGGCTTCTCTGAGCTTAACGATGCAGAAGACCAAGCAGCTCGTTTTAGAAAGCAAGTAGAAGAAAAAGATGCCGGTGATGACGAAGCAATGCACTTTGATGAAGATTACATCAGCGCATTAGAATATGGTTTACCACCAACGGCAGGTGAAGGTATCGGCATCGACCGATTAGTGATGTTATTTACTGACTCACCAACCATTAAAGACGTGATTTTATTCCCACACATGAGACCATTGTCGGAATAAATATTTACGTTAGAAAAAATAGGTGGTTGAGTAGATTTTACTCAACCACCTATTTTTTGTATGGTATAAAAAAATCAAGGAAGATCATATGTTAAGAACAACCTTACAGCGTAACTTATTCATTCTCTCGTTAACGATATTGCCTATCAATGTTTACGCACAAGAGAACCTATTATTATCACAAAAGATATCAACCATAGTCGATGCTAAACCAATTAGTAAATTCGCACCTAAATACCCAATCAACGAAGCTAGAAAGGGAAAAGAAGGCTGGGTTGTATTGAGTTATGTCGTAGAGTCAAACGGTAAAGTAAGTAATGCCATAATAGAAGACTCTTCCGGCAGTAGAGGTTTTGAAAAAGAGTCGTTAAAAATTGTAAAAAGGTGGAAGTTTGCGCCTGCCACAGAAAATGGCACCCCAATAACGCAATGTAAGAATACTGTGCAAATGGACTTTAAAATGCACAATATAAATATTGGTGTATCAAAAAAATTCTTCAAGCTCTACCAAAGTTATTTGAGTGCATTAAAAAATAACAACCCATCTGAAATATCAGAACTACTTGATAAAATTGCTAACTTTAAAATCAAGCTTGGAATAGAAAGTTACTACCAACAATTAGCCTTAGCCCAAGGCGCTAAACTGAATGAACAACCCAAAAAACAATTAGCGCACTTAAATAAAGCATTACGATTTTCTTCAGAAAAAGAGCTACTAAATAAAGAAAAACTAACAGCCAAGCAGAAAGAGGTTCGTACTAGAATCGAAAAAAATATTGCGCCAGTTCTACATCAAAAATTAGTGCTAGAATTAGAAGCAGTTCAATTAGCAAACGCAATTAAGACGATCGACCGATTACTGGCACTTGAGGTGAATGCAAAAAGCCATGATGCCTATAGATCTCAACGTCAATCTATTTCACAAATAATAGGCAGTGAACAACACATCTCAGTAGGCCTCGATCTTGAAGACAAAGAGACTATTTCCTACAAATTATTAAGAAATAATTTTCAGTTACAAAACATTAATGGCCGACTGACTAAATTAGACTTACGCTGCAGAAACCAACGCCACATTTACACGGTAAATGACCGTTCTCAATGGTCGATTCCAGAGAGCTGGCAAGCCTGTTCAGTTTATTTCTATGGTGAAGATAATACGACCTTTACCATCGTCGAACTACCTAAACCACAAAATGGCTCAGGTCTGGGCAATTAAAAAGCTAAAGAAATAATAAAAAAGGCAGCTTTATAAGCTGCCTTTTTTTACTTTAATAGCATTAAAACAAGAAATCGCCTTCCGCTAATGCCATCATTGATTCGCCACCGTTCTTGATACAAGCCGCATGACCTTTCACGCGCGGTAATATGCGTTCAAAATAGAATTGCGCTGTTTTAATTTTCGCTTCGTAAAATGGCTTCTCGTCAGTACCATTTGCTAACGCATCTTGAGCTACCTTCGCCATTTTTGCCCAAAAATAAGCAAGAGTCATGTAACCTGAATACATAAGGTAATCAACAGATGCTGCGCCAATCTCATCAGGGTTTGTCATCGCTTTCATACCAATCTCTTTGGTCATTTCTTGCCATTTAACACCAAATGAAATCATTGGCTTGATAAACTCCGCCATTTCGTCATTTGTGCCATGCTCTTGACAGAACGCCATAACCTCAGCTGCAAATGGTTTAATTAACTCACCTTTTGAACCAAGTATTTTACGGCCTAGTAAATCAATAGCCTGCACACCTGTAGTGCCTTCATATAGCATACTGATACGCGTATCACGCATTAATTGCTCCATGCCCCATTCTTTAATGAAACCGTGTCCACCAAAGATCTGCACGCCATGTGACGTGCATTCAAAACCAACTTCCGTTAAGAATGCTTTAGCAATAGGCGTTAATAGCGCAAGTTTACTTTCCGCTACCGCTTTTAACTTCTCATCGGTGCCATGCTCCACTTCATCAACTAATTGCGCCAAATAACCAACAAATGCTCGGCCGCCTTCGGCAATCGATTTTTGAGTTAACAGCATGCGACGAACATCAGGATGAACAATAATTGGATCTGCAGGGCCATCTGGATTTTTAGGGCCTGACAGCGAACGCATTTGTAGGCGATCTTTCGCGTAGGCTAACGCCCCTTGATATGAAGCATCGGCAGCTGCAACACCTTCATTGGCAACACCTAAACGAGCAGCATTCATGAAGGTAAACATACAATATAAGCCACGGTTGACTTCGCCAATTAAGTAGCCACGCGCGTTATCGAAGTTAATGACACAGGTAGCGTTCGCATTGATACCCATTTTGTGCTCAATTGAACCGCAGTTAACACCGTTACGTTCAGCAATTTCACCTTCTGGTGTTACATCAAATTTAGGTACAGCAAATAATGAAATACCACGCGTACCTTCAGGTGAGCCTGGTATACGAGCAATCACAATGTGTACAATGTTTTCTGATAAATCGTGCTCACCAGCAGAGATGAAAATTTTAGTTCCTGTTAATGCGTAGCTGCCATCGTCATTTAATTCTGCCTTTGTGCGCAGCATACCAAGATCAGTACCACAATGAGGTTCAGTTAGACACATAGTACCTGTCCATGTACCTTCAACTAACTTAGGCATAAACATGGTTTGTTGTTCAGGTGTACCATGCGCTTCTAATGTTGCTAAAGCGCCGTGGCTTAAACCAGGGTACATTGCAAACGAATGGTTAGCTGCTGACACCATTTCTGCAATATGTGAATTTAATGAGTGTGGTAAACCTTGACCGCCAAAATCAACACTTTGTGCAAGTGTTGGCCAGCCACCTTCAACATACTGTTGATAAGCTTCTTTAAAACCATCAGGAGTTGTTACGTTGCCATCGTTCCAAGTACAACCTTGCTCGTCACCGATTTGGTTTATCGGCGCAAGCACTTGTTCAGTGAACTTACCAGCTTCAGTTAAAATGGCATCAACCATATCTTCCGTCGCATCTTCATAACCTAGTCGCTCATAATGAGCATTACAATCGAGTAACTCTTGCATTACGAATTTAGTATCTCGTAAGGGTGCTTTATATTCTGGCATGTTATTTTCCTTATTTTTCGGTAAGAGGTCTTACCACCTTGTTACCTCATTATAAGCAAGAAATTTAATTCTTTGGAAGAGGTTTTGTTGCCATAGGCAAAAACTTTCACAATTAATTCTAAAAGCTTGTAAGGTTAACTATGGTCTATCAGGAAATTTATGCATAAAAAAACGCATCAAATTGATGCGTTTTTTTAAAGTAGAATGAAGGTTAGTCTCGACGTTCAAATGACGTAAACACTGTTTCAAAAGCTACTTGTTGATAAGTTTTTAAACCTGTATCTCTAAAATCGATAGCAACTTGAGAACGTTCCATCGTTTTTTTGATGAGCGCTGAAGCTAAAATCTCAACATCTAAATCTGCGATTAACTGAATGGCAGCTTCAAGTTTAAAGCCAATAGCGCCACCTGAAAACTTACCTTTTAATGCTCTACCTTTAATGACAACTTTTTCAACTTGATAATCTTCAAGGAATTTTGCAAAGGTAAATTGAAACTTACGCATTTCTTCTGGATCACCTGCATCACCAACGCTAATTTTAGCAACACGAGTTTTCGGGATGTCGTACAACCCCATTTGTTTCGACATGATACAAATAACTGCATCATTGCCTTTAATCTCTACACCACAAACTTTCATATAAGCTCCTGTTTTATCTTGCCGTTATTATAGAAGTTTATTGTCACAAACACAGCATTTACTTGAATTAGATAAGACATATTGCTACTTTTTCGAAAATTACTTTAAAAGCACATCCTATGACTGAAAAAGTTTGCATTGTAACGGGCGGTAGCTCGGGTATTGGCTTAGCCATTGTTCAACGATTTTTAGAGGCAAACTATCTTGTCTACAACTTAGACATGTCGCCCAGTAGTGTAGGTGAATTCAAAGCATGTGATATCAGTAATGTTGATCAAGTTAATGATATTATCAAAGCAATAGCACAAGAACATACCATTGATGCGTTAGTTTCAAATGCTGGCATTCATTTTTCAGCAACGATTGAAGATACGACAGAACAAGATCTAGAGAAGGTTTTCAATATAAATGTTAAGGGCGCATATGGCGCAATTAAAGCTGTATTACCTAATATGAAAGCGAGTAAACAAGGATCCATTGTCTTAATGGCATCTGATCAGGCTTTAGTCGGTAAGCGCAACTCTTTTGCTTACAACTTAAGTAAAAGTGCACTGGCAAGCATGGCAAAAACAACCGCTTTAGATTACGCAGCTTACAATATAAGAGCAAATGCAGTTTGCCCTGGTACCATTGAAACACCGTTGTACCATAAGGCGATAGACAACTATTGTCTGACGTCAGGTGCAGAAAAAGCTCAAGTGCATCTTGAAGAAGAAGCTCAGCAACCGATCGGGCGCTTGGGCCAACCCGAAGAGGTAGCTGAGCTGGTCTTCTTTTTGTGTACATATAAAGCAAGTTTTATCACAGGGAGTTTACAAGTTATCGATGGTGGTTATACCGCTCAATAATATCGAACTCATAAATCGGCCTTACGGTGCATAAATGAAAATTATAGACCCGCACATTCATCTATTTGATATGGAAAATGGCGACTACCAGTGGCTCAAACCAGAGAGTGGGCCGTTTTGGCCTGATAAAGATAAGATTGCACGTTCATTTGATGAGTCGGCACTATCACTCTCAAAGCCAATGCAACTTAAGGGCTTTGTTCATATTGAAGCGGGTTATGACAATCAAAAACCTTGGCGTGAACTTCAATACTTAGAAAATAGCTGTGAAGTCGCATTTAAATCAATTGCTATGCTGGATATTACAATGCCTCATCAGCTGTTTTTACAACAGTTTGAATTACTCGCGTGTAATCCGAGCTTTGTTGGAGTTCGTTATATTCTTGAAGATGTTAATGACGATTTTTTTAGCCAAAGCCATGTTTTAGAAAACCTGAAACACCTGGGTAATAAAAAGGTTATTTTTGAATTGCAATTTCCTTTTGAAAGAACGGCACTTGTTGATGAAATAATTAACCTTCTGAATGAGTACCCTGATTTTAAAATGGCTATTTGTCACGGGGGATTCGCGCCGACATCATCACAGGCGAAACAAATATGGCGAAAAAATGTCGCAAAAATCGCTAAATTTAAGCATGTTATTATTAAATGCTCTGGACAAGAAATGCTATCAACAACCCACCGTCATATCGATGCAACTCGCTTTCAAGTGCATATTGATGAGTGTATTTCACTGTTTAGCGATGAACGCGTGCTTTTAGCCAGTAACTTCCCGCTAATTTCGTTAGCAATGCCCTATAGTAATTATTGGCAAATGCTTGCTAACATGTACGCTAAGCAGCCTAAACTGTGGTCAAAACTAAGCATTGAAAATGCATTAAATTTTTACTTTCACTAACGATATAAAATCTGCATTCATCTTTTGAAAAGGATCTTTACTCACATGCATTTTAAAAAATACATTTCAACTAAGCTTATATACTTGAATCTCGATAACACTTTAAGAGATGCAAAAAAGCTATTCGACGCACACCAAATTCACCATTTACTGATTCTTGACGAAGATAAAAAGTTAGTCGGTTTAATTACCGACCGTGAACTGTATAAGCAACTTAGTCCAACCATTGGCTCAGCCAAAGAAACCCGTGAAGATGAGAGAATCCTCAGCAAAAAAGTACATTTAGTGATGACCAGAAACCCAGTTTGTTGTTTAGCTAATACTTCTTTAGGGGAAATGTCAGTACTCTTTAACGACCACCATATTTCAGCACTCCCAATAGTGAATGCAGACAAGACCGCATTAGGGATCATAACTTGGCGAGACATTTTAAGAATGCTTGCAGTTCGCTATCAAAAAAAACAGCTTGATGGTAGTCAAAATCAGGCGTAAAAACACCCTTTTCGATAGACTTTTAGCCCAAAGAAAACTATCCTTAGCCTAGCTAAATACAAGTAAATCCAAAGGTTTCATTCTCAAGAAGAGAAGTTTTTTCAGCAGTAGGTAATTAATGACATATGCAGCTATCAAAGGTTGGGGCAAATGCATGCCACCAGCTATCTTATCGAACGATGATCTTGCAACATTTTTAGAAACAAACGATGAGTGGATCACGTCTCGTACAGGAATGAAAGAGCGACGTATTTCACATGTCAATGTGAGTGAGTTAGCGCACATCGCTTGTGAACAAGCATTAGCCGTTGCAGGTAAATCAGCCCTTGATGTTGATATGATTGTTTTCGGTTCAACAACCTTTGATGAACAATGTCCAAATTCAGCATCAAACGTTCAACGCCTTTTAGGTGCCCATAATTCAGCTTGCATGGATGTAAATACCGCGTGTACCAGTGGTATGTATAGCTTAAGTGTTGCAACTGCCATGATAAAATCAGGCGCAATCAACTCAGCGTTAATTATTGGTGCTGAAGTAATTTCACGAGTCATGGAATGGTCAAATCGTGATGTTGCTGTCTTGTTTGGTGATGGCGCAGCGGCACTTTATTTGGAAGCAAGCGATGAAAAATCAGGCGTAATAGCCGAGTCATTGGGTTGCTTTGGTGAATCTAGAGATATTTTAGCGGTGCGTGGTTTAGGTGTTAAATATGCTAACCAAGATCATGTGTTAGGCAATACATGGTGGAATTTCCTTGGTCAAGATATCTTTAAAAAAGCCGTAGCAGGCATGGCGCAAGCCTGTGACAAGACATTAGAAAAACTTGAGTTTTCAAATGAAGATATCGACCTAGTAGTGCCTCATCAAGCTAACTTACGCATTATTGACTCGTTAGCGAAAAAGTTGAAAACCCCGAAAGATAAAGTATTTATCAATATAGAAAGATACGGAAACATGTCAGCAGCTACCGCGTTAGTTGCCCTTGTTGAAGCTATTGAAGAAGACAAAATCAATGCCGGAGACAATGTACTTATGCCGGCCTTCGGTGGCGGTTTAACGTGGAGCGCGCACATGTTGCACTTCAATAAAAAGCCTCAATCATCAGCACAAACTGACGTTACATTGCCTGTTTGCGAACAATCAGGCCTAGAGCTTGTTCAAGGAATTATTGAATCAAGAAAATAATTTAACCTGCCAAGCAACACATCAATCTAAGCAAATAAAAGCCTCAATCATTTATTGAGGCTTTTTTGTGAACAATAATAAGGGTTGCTGCGTATAACAGTGCAAGATGACTAAAAGAAGCTGTTATGAATTTACCAATATTTCCATTACCTATTTTCCTATTGCCGGGCGGCGTAACACAGTTAAGAGTGTTTGAGCAACGCTACCTCAACATGGTCAAAAACTGCAACCAAACGCAAGGTTTTGCAGTTCAATATCAAAATCAAATTACTAACCAGCAAGCAAATTGGGCAAGTTGGGTCGATATTATTGACTTCAATCAAGACGACAACAACATGTTGTTGATTACCGTAAAATGTAAAGACCTGGTTGATGTGACAGACTCGTATCAAAACGAAGAATTACTACTTATTGGGGACGTTAATGTAAGACCTTTCTGGCCTGAAACAAGTGTTCAAAAAAACCATGAGCTTGCCGCTGCTTTAAAACATATTTTAGACAACAGTGAAGAGATGCAATACCTTTATCCAGAAATTGTTCTCGACCTGTCATGGCTGTGTGCTCGTTGGTTAGAGATTTTACCAATAAAGTTTCAACAAAAAGACGCGCTGCTCGCACCAAGTGAACTGCAACAAGCTCAATCGTTAGTCAAAAACATTATCAACAAAACCGTTTAAAAAATGTGATCCGTTTTCGTTTTGGTCCCGTAGTACTCTTTAACATGTGTAACGAGGAACCCTCATGCAACTCATGAGTAATTCATCAAACAATTTAAAAGGGAGCTCTGATAGAGTAGTGACAAGTAACTTGTCAAAAACTCAAACGCAGAGTATACCTAGAAAGATGAACAACAAAACAGATTTAGCGCAACTAACCTTGTGGTTAGAGCAAATCGCAAAGGACAGAAATAAACAAGCTTTCACTGAAGTGTTTAAATTCTTTGCACCTAAAATCACCAATATTTGCTCGCACAAATTTAACAACCCACAATTGGCTGGCGAGGTTTTACAAGAAACCATGACCAACGTCTGGCGCAAAGCTCATCTTTTCCACTCAGATAAAGGTGCTCCAACAACTTGGGTTTATTCAATCATGCGTAATGTCAGTTTTGACATACTGCGCAAAATAAAGTCGAAAAAAGAAGATAATTTAAGTGACGACATTTGGCCGCTAATAGACAGCGACAATAGCTCTGAAGAAGGCTATGACGATCACTTAGAGAATCAACATTTAATGGCACACATAGACAAATTACCTGAAGCACAGCAACAGGTTATTAGAGGTGTTTATTTTATGGAAATGTCTCAAGAGCAATTATCAAAACAGCTCAACATTCCACTAGGCACGATAAAATCACGATTAAGATTAGGATTAGCCAAGCTCAAGCAACATATGGGAGCAGACCATGATTAAACACCACCCAAGCGAAGAATTACTTAACGAATACGTTGAAGCTAGCTTGCCTGTGTCAATGTCTGCTGCAGTTGCGATGCATATTGAAATGTGTGGCGAATGTGCTGCTAAAGTTGCAACGTTAACAGACCAAAAAGCAGAGGCGTGCTTTGAAGGTATTCACAGCAAATTTACAGAGCATGATGATATTGCAGATGTCGTCGATTTTAATTTCGATAATATGATTAATGCGATAACAGTCAACGACGCTATTGATGAAGTGAAGTCTACGCCAAAAACAACGATTAACATTAAAGGTAAATCGGTCGTTTTACCAAGAGCTATTTCCAACATGCCAACAAGCAGTTGGTCAAATATTGGTAAGCTGTCTCGCTCACGCATCGAGTTAGATGAAGGTAAAGTTAGAGCAAGTTTATTGAACATTGAACCTGGTGGCAGCGTGCCAGAGCATACCCATAAAGGTTTCGAATTGACCTTGTTATTATCAGGCAGTTTTAAAGACGATATGGGTGAATATGTTGCAGGTGACTTTATTGTTTTAGATGGTGAGCATACTCACCAGCCTGTTTCAGACGATGGTTGTTTATGTTTTACCGTGTCTGATGACGCACAACATTTTACCCAAGGTATCAACAAATTATTAAATCCTATCGCACAGTTTTTGTATTAGGGAGAATATGATGAGTAAGCCAATTAATATAGGTATTAGCGCCTGTTTAACAGGTAACCAAGTGAGATACGATGCGAGTGCTAAAACGTCACATTTTTGTGTGAAAGAGTTAGGTCAACACGTTCAATATCGTAGCTTCTGTCCTGAAGTGGCAGTAGGCTTACCCGTTCCTCGTGCGACGATTCGTCAAATAAAACAAGACGACCTTATTAAAGTTTCTCGCCCAGATGGCAGTGGAGACATTACCGATGCTTTGCAGGCATACGGTAAGCGTGTCGCGAAAGTTGCTGAAAAGTTTAGTGGCTTTATTTTCTGTGCAAAAAGTCCTAGCTGTGGCATGGAACGTGTGAAGGTATATAGTGAAGACGGTAAGGGTTCAACCTCTGACGGTGTCGGTGTATTTGCTCGCGAAATCATGAAAGCAAATCCGTTATTGCCGTGTGAAGAAAATGGCCGCCTTAACGACCCAATTATTCGTGAAAACTTTGTCGCGCGTGTTTTTGCCTACCGTATGTGGCAAGAACTCGTTGCTGAAGGTCTCACCAAGCACAAGTTAATTGAGTTTCACAGTAAATTTAAATATACCGTGATGAGCCACTCGCAAAAATCATATAAAGCGTTAGGTCAACTACTTGCTGGCAAAACAACTGATGTTGAAGCGTTAGGGGCAAAGTATATTGAAGGTTTAATGGGCGCTTTAAAGTTAAAGGCGACGCGTAAAAGCCATGCCAATACCTTGCAACACATTCAAGGCTACTTCTCTCATCATTTAACGAAACCTCAAAGAGAGGAGTTGTGCGAACAAATTAATAATTACCGTACTGGCCTGATGCCATTAATGGTGCCATTGACGCTAATTAAACACTACTTGCTGTCTTTCCCTAAACCTTATTTGGCAAGGCAATTTTACTTATCGCCTTATCCGGAGCAGTTGAAACTGCGTTACGGTTATTAAATAAAAGGGTTGCCTAACAGCAACCCTTTCGCTTTTGTTAAATTGAAATTTAAGGACGATACTTTGTTACTGTGGTTTAGAAATGATCTTCGTATCCATGACAACCCTGCATTAGCATTTGCACTAGACAATCGTGTAAAGCACGCTATTTTTATCGCTACGCCCGCCCAATGGCAACAACATCATACAGCCCCTATCAAAGTTGATTTAATTTTAAGACATGTTGCGCTACTTAAAAGCCAATTGGCACAACTTGATATTGCGCTTGAAGTGAAAATTGTTGATGATTTTTCAGACCAAGCAGGACAAATACTGGAGACCCTAACAAGCATTGGAACAAACCAACTGATTGTTAACACTGAGCTTGAGTTACGAGAACAGCAACGAGATAGCCAGATCAAAGAACAAGGCGTTGACCTAATAAGTTTTGAATCAGATGTTATTGTGCCAAAGGGGCTAATCAAAAATAATGCGGATCAAATGTTTAAAGTATTTACGCCTTTCAAAAGAGCTTGGCTAAAGTACGTATTAAACAATGGTTTTGATTATTTACCTAAAACGTCAGGTATCAGCTACAACGACATAATGCTCTCTAAATTACTTCCTAACTTAACGCGAGATGATTCTTCAAAATGGCCAGTTGCGACAGTTGTTGAGCAACATGTTATTCCTGAATTTTTGCAAACAAAAGTAGACCACTATGAAAGCCAAAGAGATATTCCGAGCATCAAAGGAACATCTGGCTTGTCAGCCTATTTAAATATCGGCGCAATTAGCCCACGCTACCTATTAACACTACTGATAAATCGTTATCCCGATATTTTACAGCAGCCTCATCAAGCATTTAGTTGGTTGAATGAGCTAATTTGGCGAGAATTTTACCGCCATTTGTTGTGGCATTTCCCAGACCTGATCAAGCACCAAAATTTTAATAATAAATACAATAACTTGCCTTGGTTAAATAATCCTGATGATATAGTCGCATGGCAACAAGGAAAAACTGGCTACCCAATTGTCGATGCCGCAATGCGACAACTCAATCAAACTGGCTGGATGCATAACCGACTTAGAATGATCGTAGCTAGCTTTTTAACTAAGCATTTATTGGTAGATTGGCGTATTGGCGAACAATACTTTATGGAGCATCTGATTGATGGTGACTTTGCCGCAAACAATGGCGGTTGGCAATGGTCTGCAGGTACAGGTTGCGATGCACAGCCCTATTTTCGAGTCTTTAACCCGATTAGCCAAAGTAAAAAGTTTGATCCGGACGGTGAGTTTATTCGTAATTATTTACCAGAGCTATCAGAAATTCCTGATAAAGAAATTCACTTTCCACATGACTATATCGCCAAACACACACTAGATTGTTACTGGCCTGCTGTGGTAGAGCACAAGCAAGCAAGAGAACGAGCGCTTGCTTTTTATAAAGACAACACGTGAAGAGCTAATGGATACTATACAAAATACCTTTATTACTGCTGATGAAACATCGAATAATGGCAATTTAGCTCATCATGGGATGCCAAACTGGTTGCAAAATTTTATCGATGTTTACCAACGATTAGGTACCGATAATTTGAACCTAATTGACACCATATATCACCCACAGGTGACTTTTAAAGATCCGATGCATTTGGTCGTTGGACTCGATGAACTCAAGCACTATTTTGATAACATTTACACGAATTTAATTAGCTGTCAGTTTGTTATTGATGAAGTTATTTATAAAGACAATAAAGCTGCGGTATATTGGCGAATGACCTTTATTCATAAAAAACTTAACTCGGCTGACCCAATAACAGTCGAGGGGCATACAAAGCTTATCGGTGAACAAGACAAAGTCATTTATCATCGTGATTACATCGATGTCGGTGCAATGCTCTATGAACATATTCCTGTTTTAGGGCGAGTTATTCGTTATATCAAAACAAGAGTGCAGTCATGAAACATGTACTAATTACAGGTGCTACATCAGGTATCGGACAATCACTAGCATTAAGCTATGCAAGCGCAGGTCATCATGTATATGCTTGCGGCCGAAATGAAGAAAAATTAACTGCGCTAGTTCGTCAGTATGAAAACATTACACCACTGAGCTTTGATATTACCGATAAAACACAAGTGAAAGCGGCATGTGCGAACATCAATGAGATTGATATCGTTATTCTTAATGCTGGTGATTGTTTATATATGGACGATCCATTGCATTTTGATAGTGAGCGTTTTGAGTTTATCATCAATACTAACTTAGTAAGCATGGGCGCTATGCTAGAGCAACTGCTTCCAAAGTTAGCACCAACAAATCGCCAGAACACGGAAAATCCACAACTGGTTTTTATCAGTTCAAGTGCAAGCTTACTGCCATTTCCAAAAGCACAAGCGTATGGCGCATCTAAAGCGGGTGTCGATTACTTAGCTAATTCATTAGCACTTGATTTAGCCAAGCATCGCATTGATGTGTGTTTAGTACACCCTGGGTTTATCAAAACCCCATTAACCGATAAAAATACCTTTGATATGCCATTTCTAATGAGTAGTGAAGAAGCGGCAGATAGAATCATCGAAGGTATTACCAAGAGAAAACGTTACCTCCAATTCCCTAAACGCTTAACAGTATTCTTGCACCTGTTATCTTCACTGCCTGCTCGTTGTTGGCAATCATTTGCTAGTAAAAGGTTATCTTAATGAAAAAAATCGCAATTATTGGTTCCGGTATATCCGGCTTAACATCAGCTTATTTATTATCGCAAAAACATGATGTGACTGTTTTTGAAAAAAATGACTACATCGGCGGTCATACGGCAACGGTTGATATAAACCATGAAGGAAGAGACTACGCGATTGATACTGGTTTTATCGTTTTTAACGATAAAACCTATCCAAACTTTCTTAAACTTTTAGCGCGTTTAGGCATTGAGAAACAAGCGACTCAAATGAGCTTTTCAGTTCATAATACTAAAAGCAAGCTCGAATATAATGGCCATAACCTCAATACATTATTTGCTCAACGCAGAAATTTGTTCAGGCCTAAGTTTTGGCGTTTGATCAAGCAAATAATTGACTTTAACAAGCTATGTAAAGCTGCATTTGAATCTGGTGATTATGACGAAACGCTCACTTTAGGCGACTTTTTAACACAACAAAACTTTAGTGACTTTTTCGCTCAACATTATATTTTACCGATGGGCGCGGCGATATGGTCAAGCTCAATTGAGCAGATGAGTCAGTTTCAATTTAAGTTCTTTGTGCAGTTCTTTCACAATCATGGCCTGTTAAATATTACTGACAGACCACAATGGTATGTAATCCCTGGTGGTTCTCGAAACTATATTGCACCACTGATTAAACCTTTTGCAGATAATATTAAGTTAAATACCAACATCTCACATATCACTCGGCTCAATGACAAAGTGCAGATCCACATCGAAGATGACAATGGCAATATAAATGAAACAGAGTTTGATGAAGTTGTACTGACCTGTCACTCAGATCAAGCCCTTGCACTACTCACCGATCATACGCAATCAGAGAAAGACGTCTTATCTGCAATGCCTTATAGTGCCAACGAAGTCGTATTACATACCGATGTAAACCTACTTCCTCAAAGAAAAACAGCCTGGGCAAGTTGGAACTATCAATTGGTTGATGATCGCTCTAAACCAGCAAGCGTGACTTACAACATGAACATATTACAAGGGCTTTCAAGTGACACGACCTTTTGTGTAACACTTAATCAAAGTGACGCAATATCATCTGACAAAATTTTGAGAAAGTTTATTTATCATCACCCTATTTTTAGTATCGAGTCGATGAAAGCACAGCAGCAACGCTCAGTAATTTGTGGTCATAATAATACTCACTTTGCAGGTGCATACTGGTATAACGGCTTTCATGAAGACGGTGTTAGAAGCGCTGTTGAAGTCGCTAAACGCTTTGACTGCAGCTTATAGCGAAACATCATGAATTCACAACAAAGCCAAAGCGCAATATACCAAGGCCAAGTAAGGCATCGTCGATTCTTCCCAAAGAAGAATGCCTTTACCTACAACTTGTATATGTTAGCGCTTGATCTTGATGATATCGAAAATGACAACATAGACATGGGTGTACTCGGCACCAGTTGGTTTCGCCCTATTCGCTTTGTCGAAAAAGATTATGTCAATAGTGAACCAGGTGATTTAAAAAACCGTATTAAATCAAAAGTGAATTCCTTGGGTAGTATTTGGCAGGGCGGCAAAGTTGTCATGTTAGTGCAAGCGAGATGCTTTGGACTCTATTTTAGCCCTGCAAATTTTTTCTTCTGTTTTGATAAACAAGGAAAATGCCAATATATGCTAGCGGAAGTTAGCAACACGCCTTGGAATAAACGTCATTACTACGTGGTAGACTTAAATATGCATCAGGTGACTGACAAAGACTTTCATGTTTCACCTTTTTTAGACATAGCCATGCAGTATCACTGGCGTGTAAAACCACCAGTAGAAGACGATAAAAACTTGTTAATTCACATTGAAAATATAACTGATGATAAAGCGGAGAAAATATTCGACGCAACACTGGCATTAAAGCGAGTGGACTTCAGTCAAAAGAATTTACTGAAAGTGTGGGCAACATTACCTCACATGACATTAAAAATTGTCACCGGTATTTATTTTCAAGCATTAAAGCTATTTATGAAACGCGTACCATTTATACCGTACCAAACAAAAAGAAATGAGCAATAAGCGCGAGAGGACGATATGGAATCGATTGCAAATATACAGCCTGAAATAAAACTAAACTGGTTAACAAAGCGTTGCCGTTCATTGGTTTTTAACGCTTTAGGCAAACTAGATAATGACGTAATAGAAGTTTTCGAAGGCAATCAAGTTTCACGCTTTGGTGCTGTAGCAGATGACATAATATCAAATCAACGCCACGCAACTATCATCATTAATGATGCAAGTGCCTATGTAGATTTTGTTAAAGGTGGCAGTATTGGCGTTGCTGAAGCATTTATAGAAGATAAATGGCACAGCCCGAACTTAACAGAAGTCATCCGAATATTCGCCCGTGCACAGCAAATTACCGATAATATAGACAGCAACAAATCTTTACTGTCTCGACTAAAAGCACGGTTGTTTCACCGTTTAAATCGAAATTCTCTTAAAGGTTCAAAGAAGAACATTGTCGCTCATTACGATTTAGGCAACGAACTTTATACCCGCTTTCTGGATAAAAGCATGATGTATTCATCAGCTATTTACCCACAAGACAATGCGAGTCTTGCAGAGGCACAATTTCATAAGCTAGATACCATTTGTCAAAAGTTAGCACTGACTGAACACGATCATGTCATAGAAATTGGCACTGGGTGGGGCGGGCTTGCTATTCACATGGCAAAGCATTACGGCTGTAAAGTGACCACAACCACAATTTCTGAAGAACAATTTGATTACGCGCAAGCAGAAGTAAAAGCACAAGGTTTAACCGACAAAATAACCTTGTTAAAAGACGACTACCGTGATTTAACCGGGCAATATGACAAACTTGTTTCTATCGAAATGATTGAAGCGGTAGGTCATGAATATCTAGAGAGTTTCTTTCAGCAATGTAATGCGTTGGTCAAACCGCAAGGTAAGTTATTAATCCAAGCGATCACTATCGCCGATCAAAGGCTTGATCACTACCTGAACAATGTTGATTTCATTCAACGTTATATTTTCCCAGGTGGTTTTTTACCGTCGATTACGTTGCTTTCTGAACAATTATGTCAGCATACCAATATGGTGATGGAATCATTGAGTGACATCGGTTTAGATTACGCTAAAACACTTGCCCATTGGCGTGAAAACTTTTTAGCTAACTGGCAAGAAATCAGTCAACATGGTTACGATGAAAACTTTAAGCGACTATGGCTATATTACTTTGCATATTGTGAAGGCGCCTTTTTAGAGCGTGCCACGTCTACTGTGCATATTGTTGCTCGTAAGCCAAACTTTTAATAATGCTCGCCATGTTAGATAAACACACGTTTTTTTGACATGGCGAAGTTACATATAAACCCGACTCCAATCCCCACTAAAAACGCTAAGGCAAGAACCCCTGTCGTCAGTAGCACCAATTGAAAGCAAATAAAATTGAGCACAAACGCGCCACATGCTGCTAAACAATGTTTAGATAACTGATTGATAGCAGAAGACTTCTCAGCGTCTGAAAACGTGTAGTAACGATTACCCAGCCACGTAACAAGCATAGCAATAATAAACGCTAGAATGCGAGCGGTATTAATTTCAACTACCGTTTGAGCTGACATCGCCTGCATTATCAACATGAAACTTGAGGCATCGACAGCAAATCCAATCATACCAATTAAAGCAAAACGAAATAGTAGCTCCATTCAACAACACTCAACATCAAATAAGACTAGCTTAACGTTAAGTTAGTCTAAAAAACGTCAATACTTTTTACGACATTTTTTGGACATGCCCTGCCCTAGAATGCGAGCAACTTAGTTATAAGGTCGTTTTTATGCAATTAGTTTCCGTCATGCAAAGCTTTCAAGAACAGCCAGAGCAACAAGGCAATATTACCCTGTCAATCATCGTGCCTGTTTACAATGAACAAGCCATGTTAGCGATGTTTCATCATGAGCTTGCACAAACATTAGCGCTGTTGCCAAAAGAGCAAATTGAAGTCATTTATGTAAACGATGGCAGTACAGACAACAGCTGGAAGATTATGCAAAGTCTTCCCCCAATTCACGCCAATATAGAGCTTGTCAATTTGAGCCGTAATTTTGGTAAAGAAGCAGCGATGACAGCAGGGTTAGATTTATGCCGCGGACAATCAGCTATTTTGCTTGATGCAGATCTTCAAGATCCGCCCAACTTGATACCACAAATGCTAAACAAATGGCGAGAGGGTTTTGATGTTGTCAACATGCGCCGCAGTGACCGCCAAGGTGAATCAGCATTTAAGAAAGCTTGTGCCCACATCTACTATCGATTATTACGCAAACTATCTGACGTAGAAATAGCAACTGACGTTGGTGACTTTCGACTACTTTCTCGCCGTGTAATCGATGACATAAAGAAACTGAGTGAGAAAAATCGCTATATGAAGGGGATCATGTCTTGGCCTGGCTACAAACAAACATGCCTCACCTTTGATAGACCAGAGCGTGTTGCTGGTGATACTAAGTGGTCATTTATTCAATTAGTGCAACTTGGCTTAGCAGGCATCACCTCTTTTAGCGTAAAGCCATTAAAAATTGCTACGTGGTTAGGTGGTATTGTCTCTATCGGTGCGTTTGTCTACAGTGCCATTGTTCTATTTCAAGCCCTGTTTTTTCAAAACAGTGTCGCTGGATACCCTTCTTTAATGCTCATTCAACTATGGTTAGGCGGCGCTCAACTTATGGCAATTGGATTACTGGGCGAATATGTCGGAAGAATTTTTACCGAAAGTAAGCAACGCCCTATTTATATCGTAATGGATAACCACTCGACCCCCTCTTTAAAAGTTTCACGTTCAGGTGGGTAAAAACATGATTCTATCAACTAAAGAACAACGCTATTTTTTAATGCTCATCATAGCAATAATTGCCGTTCGTTTACTATCGCTTGGCTTGTACCCCTTATATGACACTACAGAGGCTAGGTATGGTGATATGGCGCGCATGATGGCTAGCACTAATAATTATTTGACACCGATGTTTAATGAGTTAACGCCTTTTTGGGGTAAACCGCCTTTGCATACTTGGGCAACCTCCCTCAGCTTTGAACTCTTTGGCGTTCACGAGTTTAGCGCTCGGCTACCACATTTTGCAGCAAGTTTAGTAACAATCTTATTCACTTTTAGCTTTACTAAGCGTTGGTTTAATCAATCAACGGCAATTACTAGCGTACTCATGCTTTGCTCAATGATAGGTTTTATTGTGGGCGGCGCAATGGTTATGACTGACGCGATACTCATGCTTTCAATAACACTAGCGATGGCCTCTTTTTGGTTAAACTACCAGAACAAATCCCATATTGCGGGATTGCTATTTTTCGTCGCGATGGCAATGGGTATGCTAGTAAAAGGTCCTGTTTCAGTTGTTATCATAGGCATAGCATTAGTGGTTTGGTCTCTTTATCAAGGTTGCCTATTACCTGCGATTAAATCTTTACCTTGGCTTTCTGGACTCTTAATATTTGCCTTGCTTGCCCTGCCTTGGTATCTGATGGCTGAACAAGCAACCCCGGGGTTTTTACATTACTTTTTATGGGGTGAACATGTACTTAGGTTTATTGAGCCGGGCTGGCAAGGTGACTTATACGGTAGTGCCCATGATGAAGCAAAAGGTACAATTTGGCTTTTCTGGCTCGCCATGGCATTTCCTTGGTCGTTTATTCTTGTAGCAAGAATCATTAGACAACCTAAAAAATCAGTAAAGGCGCTGAGACAACGGACATTGCAACCAATCAATAGCTATCTTGTAGCGTGGGCACTTGCGCCAATGCTATTGTTTACCTTAGCTGGCAATATTCTACCTGCTTATGTAATGCCAGCACTGCCAGCATTGGCAATACTTTGCGCGCAAGCCATTAAACAAAAACAACTCATAAAAATTGCCGCTGTCATATCACTACTGATGCTTATCACCATTTTAGGCTATGTATGTTCAGGGCAGTGGAGCAAGATATCTCATGCTCAATTATTAAAAAATGTTCCAGACAATCAATCAGTTTATTACTGGAAAAAGCGCCCTTTTTCTGCCAGCTTTTATAGCAAGGGGAACGCTAGAGTTGTCGATAATTATCAGCAGTTGGCAACGCTAATAGCGCTACGAAATGTGTTGATTGCCGTGAAAAACAGTGAAAGTGAGGCGTTTTCGATCGTTATGTCTGCCTGCACCAGTAAATTGGTAGTGCAAAGATATTCCTTATTTTATTGTAGTTAGTCATACTGATTTGAGGCAACATTAAAGTACAATCATGAAGTTACTATTAGTAGAAGACAGCAAAGAAGTCGCAGAAATAATCTATGAATATTTCGATGGCGATGAATACGATCTTGATTATGCAGCAACTGGGACGCTTGGCTTAACTTTAGCCCAAGAAAATCAGTATGACTGTATTATCTTAGATCTCATGTTGCCAGGTATTGATGGTTTAACAATTTGTCAAACGATCAGGGCAGAAGGCATTAGCACCCCTGTTATTATGCTTACGGCAAGAGACACAAACAAGGATATGTTAAAGGGGCTGCAAACTGGCGCTGATGACTATATCGTAAAGCCCTTTGATTTAGCGCTTCTTGAAGCAAGAATTATTGCTGTATTAAGGCGCAGTAAGGGGACTGGTTTTAATCAATCCTTAAGTGTTGGTGAGCTTTCGCTCAATTTAAAGACACACACCGTTATGCGTGAGCAGCAACTGATAAAACTAAATCCTAGCTGCTTTAAAATTTTAACTTTACTGTGCCAGCGCTCGCCTGAAATTGTTAGTCGGGAAGACATCGAGAAAAAACTTTGGGCAGATGAACCACCAGACCAAGATGTTTTACGAAAACACATTTATCAATTGCGCACAAAAGTAGATAAACCCTTTGATGTTGAAATGATAAAAACGATTCCTAAGTTGGGTTACAAAATTGAATAATAAAATGTCGATTTCTATTACACAGACGATTAGTCGAGCGTTCATTTTTGGTACGTTAATCTTACTCGCTGTCAATTGGATAATCTTTCGTTCCGCTATTTTGATTACAGAAAACACCGTTAATACTAAGCGCCTTAACGAGGTCAGCGAATACCATTTAAATTATTATCGAGATGGCGGCAAAGGCACTAAACAAGTTGACTCACTCACCATAAGTTATGATGAGTTCGCTAGCTTGCCAAACATTATTCAAACGCACTTACCTGAAAGCTGGCTAGGTGCACAATCGATGCATTTTGATGAAGATGATAGCGAATATGTCATCGTCGCAAAGAAAATTGATAAGCAAACCTATTACCTAGTAGAAAACAGTCGCGCATCAGAGTGGAGTGATGATGTATTTTTAATGATTGAGCTAGCCGTTATTGCTGGCGGTTTGTTTTTGGTTTTATGTGCTAGGTTTTACATCGTGGCCGCCGCCAACAAAATATCTTTACCATTTCGCTCTCTGGCTAAACAATTAGACAGCGATGAAGCGAAATCATTTGAAGCGTTAACTGTTGAAGGTCACGCCACCATAGAGTTAAAACAAACGGTAACGGCGATTAATGATTATCGCCAATCAATTGCTCGTTCTATCACCAGAGAAAAATCCTTTACCCGTTATGTTTCCCATGAATTGCGCACGCCAATGACCGTAATAAAAGGTGCTACTAGTTTATTGAACCGCCTTGAAAACGAAAAAGTTAGCATTCAGACCTCGCGCATCAGCAAAGCCGTTGATGATATGAATGAGTTAACACAAACATTGTTATTACTGGCACGAGAAAGTAATGACGATGACGGTGAAATTGTTGTTGATGACAAGCTTATAGAACAGGAATTACATGATATCGACACCTACATTCAAAGTAATGAATGCCAAGTAGATTATCAGATACTCTCTGCATTTCGATTGCCCGTGCAACCAACGTTATTCAAAACGTTGTTTAAAAATTTATTGATCAATGCCGTAAATAGCACGGCCAAAGGTCAGGTATCTATTTTTTTAGATGAAAACCAACTGAGTATTATAGATAACGGTATTGGCTTAGAAGCGCAAAGTAGAGGCTACCAAGGTTTTGGTATTGGTTTAGTCATTGTTGAGGATATTTGCCAAAAATATGGCTGGCAGTTTTCGTTAGTAAATAACGATACCCAAGGCTGCACGGCGAAAGTGACGTTTCATTAAAACCATCAATACAACTAACATGAATAATCGCTTAACAACGCTAAAAACTAATAAAGTGTTTTAAACGACTATATTGGAGCAGTTGAAAGCATTTTAGCTTTCTCAGTAAACGATATTTACGCTTTATAAACCGGCTTGGTAAGAAAAGCACAATCAAAAATAACAAGATAAATTTACCCGTCATCCAAATCATGTGCGCCTCACTTTGAATCTTATTGAGATCTTTTTTTAGTTAGCTTGATTTAATAGCGCTAAAAATGTTTCGCCAAAGAGCTCTTTGCCCAGAGATTCATCCTCGAATTTTTCGTTGATTGTCGATAAAAATTGATGAACACCGATTGCCGCCTGCTCAGATGAACCTTTGCTGCAGACTTGCGAGAACAGCATTTCCATTACGCGCCTAAACTTACCATCTTCACTATGTAACGCGACAATCCACGATTGATAAAAAGCTTCTTTTGATTGCCAGTCTAACTGTGACACCACCAAGGGCAATACCTTACCTTTGAGCGCATTTGAAAAATCATTATGGCTCGGGTAATAACGTTGAATGGCACCTCGACTCGTGCCGAACGCTTCAGCTACAGAGGCATAAGAAATAGCATGCCAGCCATGTTGCCAAAAAATATTTAGCACTATCTCATCTAGTTGCTGCTTTTTTTGCTCTCGCTCTTTCGCTGAAATCTTTGCCATATTTATGAATTACATTGTCACTCAATGGATACATTGTATGCAAAGTAAACAAGAACTCAACG
>NZ_BSSU01000016.1 GCF_030161415.1 Thalassotalea eurytherma | reverse complement strand
ATCTGCAAACGAAAGACTTAATGGGAGGGGAATCGGTATAATATAACAAAGCAGACAGAAGTTACTCTGTTTTATCTTTAAATTCACATAAGTCTTCAATAATACACGCACCACATTTCGGCTTACGTGCAGTTTTTTCCACTTTTACACTCTTATGTACATGAGTCTTATCTATTATCTTTTAAAAATTGCATGGTTATTGGCATCACAATATAAGAAATGATAGGTACGATCACCGCTACAATGATACATACTTGTAGAAGCTGATTATCAGGTAAGTATGGTTGCAACCATGCAGGAATAAAATAAACCAGTGGCACCAATGCTAAGTAGTTTACTAATGCAACTAGGTGTTTGTTCGGTGCTTTCATTTTTCTTCTCAAATAAGCATGCTGAGTACTAGCTCAGCATACTTATAGTTTTTATTAAGAATGGTTGGCTTGTAAAAAGCTATTGTATACCCAGCGATAGGTGGTGTGTTGTCCTAATATACCGCCAAGCTCCATACCTTTTTCACTGCGCCAATCATCCATTACTTCTGCTAATACAGAAGCCCAAGTCGCGACTTTTACACCGGCTTGAGTCATGCGGTGAATAGACGCATCTGCGACGGCCTTATTCCATGTGCCGGACGCATCAACCACAGCATAAACGTCATAACCTTCAGCAACCGCAGAAATTGCAGGAAACATTAAACATACATCAGTTACTATTCCTGCCATTATTATTTTTTTACGACCTGTCGCTTCAATAGCTTGTTTAAACTCAGGACTTTTCCATGCGTTAATTTCTCCGGCACGTTCTATTACCTTTTCACCTAATATATCGGTGATTTCGGGCATCATTGGTCCGTTAGGGCCATCAGGCATACTCGCCGTGGTTACCGTTGGCATTCCAACAACCTTTGCCATCGTACATAAGCCTTTGATGTTTTCTGTCATCAAATGTGGGTCTTGGTCTCGACAACTCACTAAAAGTCCAGTTTGATGATCAATCATCGCAAGAACCGCGTTGCCTGTAGTTAGTGTTTCTGCAAATTTGTTCATGGTTATCTCCGTTAAATCATTTAAATATATTTATTGCTTACAAGTACTCACAACAACGATTTCAACATTGCTGTTTGTTTTAATTTGAGTTTTATAGCTGCGTATCAAGTCCCCACCTTCTGCTGCAAAGGTGCTATTTTCATCAGAGACCTCGGCATAACCACTGCTTACATAAAGCAGAGTTTCACTTTCGAGTGATATACTTTCACCTTTTTCGAGACGAACGACATCGATATAAGTTGTACTATCAAAAGTTTCCTTTTGACTCTTATTACCGCCATAAATACGTGTTTTTCCGTTCGCTTCGAGAGAGTAGTGTTTGTATCCAGCACGCTGCCCTGATTCATCTGGCAATACCCAAAGTTGCAACATTCTGTTTTTGTTATTGTCTGGATTCACTTCGTTATGCGTAAAACCTTCACCACCTGCACGTTGTACTTGGGCCTCACCTTCATTTAAACTTTGTCCATGCTCCAGTGAACCTTCATGGCTAACACGGCCCTCCATCATTATTGATATGACATCAATTTCTTTATGAGGGTGCATATGAGTTTCACCCTTAGGATTGAACTGAGCATCGGCAAGATAAACAAAATTCCCTATACCTTCGAAGGTATTAGGTGCTTTTCTTCCACCAAAAACTCTACTATCTGTGACTAAGCGGTGTTCTGTAAGTCCAGCAAAACCACCTAAAGGTAATGAACTTCGACTCAGTATTTGCATATTGCTCTCCGTGGATAAGTTAGTTAATTCAATAGGGTTTATTGTAGGGAGAAGCTTTTGTTTGATAAATACTGCTTTGTTGATAAGATAATTTCATATCTAACAACAATTATGGAAGGGCGATAATATGAATCATGACTTGAATGACATGATGGTATTTTTGGCGGTAATCGAAACGGGCAGTTTTACCTTAGCAGCCGATCGGTTGGGCATCCCTAAAGCAAACGTTAGCAGAAAAGTTTCTCGTTTGGAGAAGCAGTTAAACATTACATTACTGGAACGCTCGACACGTTCACAACACTTAACCGAAGCTGGTAAGCGGTATTTAGTGCATTGTAAACGGGTACATGAAGAGCTAGATTTAGCCACAGCATCAGTTTCAGAGATACTTCATAGCTATAAAGGAAAATTAAAAGTCGGCGCATCTGTAGCAACAGGTCAATGGATTTTAAAACCTGCATTAGCTAGCTTCTTGCACCAGTATCCAGAAATAGAGCTACAATTGAGCTTACTTAACAGGAGAGTAGATTTTATAGAAGAAGGTTATGATGTGGTGATTCGAATCGGTCAGCTCAATGACTCTATGCTTATCGCAAAAAAGCTAGGAACAGTTAGGCGAAAACTATATGCTAGTCCTGCTTACCTCGCTCAACAGGGAACGCCAGGTTCTGTAAGCGCATTAATAGAGCACAAGCTACTTGTAATGAATCCAATGAGTAATGATTCAAAGCTTAGCCTAAGTTCCGACAAAGGCGAAAATTATACAGTAAACTGCAGTCCACGGTTGTTAGTAGACGACTTTGCATTATTAAAGCAATCTATCGTTGATGGCGCAGGAATAGCTGTATTGCCAGAATATATGAGCGAAGAAGAGGTTAAGGCTGGTGGGTTAGTTAATATACTTCCCGATTGGGGAATGACAGATGTTGATATCTTTGCACTTTATCCGCGTAATCGAGAAAAAATACCTAAAGTAAAAGCCTTTTTAGAGTTTGTTGAAAAACTATATATCGATAAATTGTCCTCAGGTTAATAATTCTCAAAGAGTAAAAACACGATATAATTTTATTCGCTTTGCAAGAACTTCGTTATACACTTTGTAGGAGGCGTAATCTCTAATTTTTGCATTTAGCTAAAGTCTGCCGTTACCTTATTCGGTTTTATCCTTAAACTCACACAAGTCTTCAATAATACATGCACCACATTTGGGTTTACGAGCTACACAAGTGTAACGACCATGAAGTATAAGCCAGTGGTGTACATCGACTTTGAATTCAGCAGGTACAACTTTAAGTAGTTTTTGTTCAACTTCTACTACATTTTTACCCATAGCGAACTTGGTGCGGTTTGATACACGGTCAATATGGGTGTCGACAGCTATTGTCGGCCAGCCAAACGCTGTGTTTAATACAACGTTGGCGGTTTTTCTGCCAACGCCGGGCAGTGCTTCAAGGGCTTCACGACTTTCTGGTACTTCGCCACCGTGCAAATCAACCAGCATTTGGCAGGTTTTCATGGTGTTTTCAGCTTTTGTGTTAAATAAGCCAATCGTCTTTATGTAGTCTTTAAGTTTATCTAAGCCTAAGTCTAAAATGGCTTGTGGTGTATTGGCAGCAGCGAATAGAGGTCCTGTTGCTTTGTTTACGCCAACATCTGTTGCTTGCGCAGAGAGCAGAACGGCAATAAGCAACTCAAACGGGCTATTAAAATTCAACTCAGTTGTTGGGTGTGGGTTATCGTCGCGAAGTCGCGTTAAAATCTCTAAACGTTTTGCTTTATTCATTAGTCAAAATTAACCCTAACACGCTCAATGGTGCTTGGTTCTTCTTGTGATTGTTGTAGTTTTTGTTTTTCTTTTTGCTTTTCATCAATGTAATTTTTGACTGCAATTAAAAAGCCCATCGCAATGAAAGCTCCCGGCGGCAATATCGCGAGTAAAAACTTATTATCTAAATGTAAAACTTCTACTCGTAAAACACTTGCCCACTCACCAAGGAGTAACTCAGCGCCATCAAATAACGTACCTTGTCCAAGTACTTCACGAATTGCACCGAGTACAATTAATACCAGCGCAAACCCTAAGCCCATCATTAAGCCGTCAAAGGCTGCTTGTTTTACTGGGTTTTTACTGGCGTAAGCCTCAGCTCTACCGATAATCGCGCAATTGGTCACAATTAATGGCAGGAAAATCCCTAAAGACTGGTAAATACCATAGGTATAAGCATTCATAAGTAATTGAATAACGGTTACAAAGGCGGCAATAATCAATACGAAAACGGGGATTCGAATTTCTTTGGGTACCCACTCTCTAACTAAAGAAACAGTCACGTTAGAGCCTATCAATACGAGTAGTGTCGCCAAACCTAAGCCTAGTGCATTTGTTACTGTGGCAGTTACGGCAAGCAATGGACAAAGCCCAAGTAATTGAACTAGGCCCGGGTTGTTTTTCCATAACCCTTGAATGGCAAGTTCTTTATATTCTGCGTTCATTTTCATGACTCACCTCGGCAAGACACTGTGCTTTCAAACAGCGATTGTTTATGCTGGTTGAAATATAAATTGGCATTTTTTACGGCTTTTACCACCGCGCGTGGGGTTATCGTCGCACCTGTAAACTGATCAAACATACCGCCATCTTTTTTTACGTTCCATCGTGAATCGCTCAACTTAGTGATAGTTTTACCGTTGAAACTTGTGATCCAATCGCTGCGTTTTAACTCAATTTTATCACCTAAGCCTGGTGTTTCATTGTGCTTTAATGTGCGTACACCGGTCACTATGCCATCAATATCAAAGGCGATGAGTAGGGATATTTTTCCGTTGTAACCATCTGGTGCAATGGCGGTTATTGCCGCTGCGACAGGCGCGTCATCAAGTTTGCCCAAATACACTGTTTGATCTTCGGTTGAGCCAAGTAAAGGATCATTGGCTATCGTGCAGTCTTGATAAAGATCATTGTTTATTGCTGCTTTATCAATAATTGTATGTAAGGTTTTTAGCAGTTGAGCTTGTTCTTGTTGCGCTATTCTATCTGACGTTAACTCGCTAATAACACCTACAGCTAATGTACAGGCAATGGCAAAGGCAGCTAACAATTGGGCATTTTTATTGATTGCTTTTTTCATTGTTATTTCTCTACCTGATGACCATAAGTACGTGGTCTAGTGTATTGGTCAATAAGTGGGCCAGCCATATTACATAGTAAAACAGCAAAGGCGACGCCATCTGGGTAACCACCAAATTCACGAATAATAAATACTAAGAAACCTGCTAACGCTGCATATACCATGCGACCTTTAACACTCGTAGCACTTGATACTGGGTCCGTTAAAATGAAAAATGCACCGAGCATTGTTGCGCCAGTTAACCAGTGGAACATGGTGGAAGATGCACTATCAGGCGATATGGCATAAGCAATAAATGAACAAACAAACAGGCTCGCTAAAAAGCTGAGCGGTGTTACCCACGGAATTGCTTTTTTATAAATCAGAAAAATCCCACCAAGTAGAAAGCCAATATTTATCCATTCCCAACCTAGCGCAAAGTGCTCACCGAAAATAGGGCTTGTTGTACTTTCGGCAACGGTCATTCCTAAGGTTAGGTTGGTTTTGACGGTATCTAACGGTGTTGCCATTGTGTAGCCATCAATATGTGTTCGAAGTTGCTCTACGGAAAATCCATCAGGCGTGAAGCCTGTTAAGATCACCGTTAGCGTGTCAAAAAAACCAAGAGAAAATTGCATCAGTTCTAACGGCGGTTGCCAAGAGGTCATTTGAAGCGGAAATGATACAAGTAGCATTACGTAGGCGGCCATTGCTGGGTTGAATGGGTTATGCCCGATGCCACCATATAGCTGTTTAACAACAATAATTGCAAACGCGCTACCAATTACGGCCACCCACCATGGTGCGATTGCCGGTAAACTAATCCCTATTAATACCGCAGTTAAGATAGCACTGCCGTCTAACAGCTCTGGTTTTACTTTACGCTTTCTAAGCGACAACATAAAAAATTCGCAAACCAACGCGGTTATAGTGGCGATTGATATGTGAATAATATTGCCCCAACCAAAGAAGTACCACTGTGCGAAAATACCGGGTAATGTGGCTAATATTACTAAGCGCATCAAAGCTGCTGTGCTTGATTGCGCATGGTTGTGTGGAGAACTGGCTATCCAATAGGTCATAGGTTATTTATTTTCTGCTTGTTGTTTTTTAGCTTTTGCTTTAGCAATTGCAGCGGCAATACGTGCTTTTTTATCATCAACCGAGTTATCGGGTGTAGATTCGTTAACGTCAACTTCAGGTTCAACGTCAGTTGCTTTCGCTAGTTTCTTAGCTTTAGCTTTTGCGATAGCTGCAGCGACTCGCGCTTTTTTATCATCAGTAGCTGAAACTGCTTGTACAGGCTCTTTAGTTATTTCTTCCTGAGCAGGATTGTCAATATCTGTCGATGATTGCTTTTTAGCTTTTGCTTTTGCTACGGTTGTAGCAATACGTGCTTTTTTATCATCTTTTTCATTAGCGTCTTTGGGCTTTGCGGCCACAGCTTTTTCACTTGTTGTGTCGCTGGCTGAACTAACTGCTGATTGTGCAGATTTTTTCTTGGCTTTCGCTTTCGCGACCGCAGCGGCTACCCGTGCTTTTTTATCGTTAGCAGAGGAGTTGTCTGCCGTTGTATCTTCTGCCTGAACTTCTGTGGTATCAGCTTCTTGCGCTTTTGCTAGCTTCTTGGCTTTAGCTCTAGCAACGGCAACACGGTCTTTGTCTGGCGATGAAGCACTACTTGAAGTATTCTCTTGAGCTGCTTTTGCCTCTTTTTTGGCTTTTGCACGCGCAACTGCAGCTACTACAGCTAATTTTTGTTCTGTTTTGGTGTTGTCTACTTGCTCTTGCTCTTGCGCGTCATCGCCTTTTTTCGCTTTAACGCGAGCCAACGCTGCTGCTACCGCAGACTTAGCTTGGCTAGCTTCTTGCGTATTAGCATTCATTTTTGCGCGACGTGCTTCGGCAGCTTTACGATGTTTTTCTTCGCGGGCAATTTTTTCACGCTCAAGTCTCGCTTTGCGCGCTTCAAATCGTGCTTTTGCTTTGTCGGCTTTAATTTCTTGTACTTGTTGAAAACGAATTTCAGCCTTCGCCACACGATAGTACTGTACGAGTGGTATTTGGCTAGGGCAAACAAAGGCACAGGCACCACAATCAATACAGTCAAACAGATTTAGTTTCTTTAATTGTTCGTAATCTTTAGCTTTAGCGCTCCACTGGAGTTCTTGAGGAAGCAAATGGCTAGGACAAACATCAGCACATTGGCCGCATCGAATACATTCTTGTTCGTCGCTTGGGGTTGGTATTTCCTTGTTGCTTGGTGCTAAAACACAATTAGAAGTTTTTATGATAGGTATTTTAGGGCTAGGTAGGGTAAAGCCCATCATTGGCCCGCCCATAACGAGCATGCTGTTTTCAGCTTCTTTGTAGCCACATTGCGAAAGCAAAAATTCGACAGGCGTACCTAACAATGCCCATACGTTTTGTGGTTTCTCTAAGCTTTGACCTGTTACCGTTACCACGCGTTTAATTAGCGGGGTATCATTAATAACGGCATCTGCAATCGCGTAACAGGTTGCTACGTTTTGCATCACAATGCCCATTTGCCCAGGGATAACACCAGCAGGAACTTCTTTTCCCGTTAGTGCTTTAATTAGTTGCTTCTCGCCACCTGTTGGATACTTTGTTGGCAATACACAAACCCTAACTTTGTCATAGCCTTCAGTAGCTTTTTGTAATGCACGTATCGCTTCAGGTTTATTATCTTCAATCCCAATAAGGATATGACCTGGTAACAACAGGTGATCAAGGATTTTTATACCATCAATAATACTGGGGCTGTGTTCGCGCATCAGCAAATCGTCAGACGTGATATAAGGCTCACACTCTGCGGCATTGATAACTAAAAAATCGATGACTGGCTTTTGATTAACTTTTATGTGAGTAGGGAAACCAGCACCGCCCATACCTGAGATGCCGGCATTAGCAATTTTCTCAATAATCGTTTCACGCGATAGTGAATAAAAGTCGTCACATACGGCACGTTCTACCCACTTATCTTTACCATCGGGCTTCAAATATATGCAAGGCTCTTGCATTGCTGATGGGTGAGGAATGGTTGCACGTTCAATTTTTTCTATGGTACCGCTTGTCGGTGCGTGCACCGGCACTGCCATTGGCATATGGCTGTATGTGAGCGGTTGGCCTTTTAATACGTAGTCGCCAACGTCAACACTTAGTTTCGCTGCTGAACCAATGTGTTGCTGGAGTGGCAAGACAAGTAATTCGGGTAACTCTAATGGGCGAATAGGCTTGTCGTTTGATAGCCATTTTTGTTCAGGTGGATGCACGCCGCCATGAAACTGCCAGAATTTACCGTTATTTATTCTTTCGATGATTGATTCCACCACGACCTCTATTATTCAATGTGGGTTACAGGAATAGTATTGAGATCCCAACGCCAACTTTGTGGTGTTTCTTTCACTGGGTGCATTTCAATACAATCAACAGGGCACGGTGCAACACATAAGTCACAACCGGTGCATTCATCGGCAATCACCGTATGCATTTGTTTTGCTGCCCCAATAATGGCGTCGACAGGGCAGGCTTGAATACATTTAGTACAACCAATACAGTCGTCTTCAATAATAAAGGCTACTTTAGGCGTATTATCTTGCTCATGACTTTCATCAAGCGCAACCGGTTCAACGCCCATTAAGTCTGCGATTTTTTTGATGGTGTCTTCACCACCTGGCGCACACTTGTTTATTGCTTCACCATTGGCTACAGCGTCAGCATATGGTTTACAACCTGGGTATCCACATTGACCACATTGGGTTTGAGGTAAAAGGGCATCAAGTTGTTCAACAAGTGGATCGCCTTCAACTTTAAATTTTACTGAAGCAAACCCGAGCAGTGCGCCAAATAGGGCGCCAAGTAAGCCTATAACGAGAATAGCAATTAACGTTGTCATGTTATTTCACTAGCCCCGTAAATCCTAAAAAGGCCAATGACATTAAACCTGCTGTGATCATTGCAATAGCTGAACCCTTAAATGGTCCTGGCACATCGGCGTTAGCTAAACGCTCGCGCATTGCTGAAAACATAATTAAAACTACTGAAAAACCTAATGCTGCGCCAAAACCATAAACAACCGACTCAAAGAAGTTATGTTGCTCGTAGATGTTTAATAGCGCGACCCCTAATACAGCACAGTTGGTGGTAATCAATGGTAAGAAAATACCAAGCAAACGGTATAAATTGGCGCTGGTTTTATGAACGACCATTTCAGTAAATTGAACGACGACTGCAATCACTAAAATAAATGCCATGGTCTGCAAGAATTCTAATGAAAGAGGATCAAGAATATAGGTGTTAATTAAATAGCTTAGCGTTGAAGCTAGCGTCATTACGAATGTCGTGGCGAACGACATACCAATAGCCGTTTCTGTTTTAGACGAAACGCCCATAAATGGGCATAGCCCAAGGAACTTAACCAGGACAAAGTTGTTAACGAGTACTGTACTGACTAATAAGAGAAAGTATTCCGTCATTCTAGGTATTTAAATCGAAAAAATTGTATCTATTATCCTTGTTTATTACTGAGATAACAACCGGATAACTATTATGGCTTTTATTTTATTTAAGAAATGTAAATTTATCGATGCGAAACAACAAAAATGGCGCCTAAGCGCCATTTTTTTCTATAATATTTGAGCTTACATTTGTTCAGGTTTTCCGATGTAAAAGCCTTGGCAACCGTCGATAAATAGTTTTTCCAAGGTATGCTTTTCTTCCTGAGTTTCTACATTTTCAGCCAAAACATTGATACTTAAACGGTGAGCTAAATCAACCATGACACGCAAAAAGTACTGGTTGTTTTTATCTTCATCAATATCACGGGTGTAGGTGCTGTCCATTTTAATATAATCAGGCTTCAAATCTTTAAAGAATTTGAATGATGTTAAACCGACACCGAATCGTTCAACCGTAACACGGGAACCAACTCGGTGAATCATATCTATAAAGCGCTTACTGGTTTGTACATTTTGCTGTAAACCGTACTCGGTAATTTCAAAAATCAAATTTGGTGCGATTGAGCTTTCTCTTAATAAACGACGTTCTAGCCACACTAAAAAATGTTCATCGTGAATACTGCGTGAACTGATATTGATCCCGAATTGCGATGTTTGTAGGTTTTTTTCATTAATTTCTGTGAGTGCTTGTTCAATGATCATTCGGTCAACTGCGACAATCTTGTCGAGTTTTTCTGCCATTGCAATAAAAGAAGCTGTTGGTAGCGTATCTTTATTTGCATTTTTGAAGCGCGCTAAAATCTCACCATACATTTTTGTGTTTTTCGTTGATGGTTTGATTGGTTGTATCAAAAGTGATACTCGCTGTGCGGCTAATACACTATCTATTTCTTGTCGCCAATTTTGATTGCCGTAGTGACTCCCTGTTTGATCGCTGTCGCCTTCTTTTTGGGCATACCAAGCGTTTGTGCTTTGCGTTTGAGCTACGCTTATTGCGGTATCAGCCAGAGCAAGGATTTCACCAAGGGGTTCTGAATCTGTAAAGGTTACTAGGCCGGTATAAGCGACTGAGTCGAGGTCTGAAGCTTGTTGGTATTGACTAAACTTTTCAGTTAACGCTTGGGCATATTTTTCAGCCTCTTTTAATGGCACGTTAGGCAAAATGGTGGAAAAGTCAGAGCTGTTTAACCTAAATAATTGGCCCCCCTGATACTTTTCAATTTCACTTTTCAATATATCTGAAACTTTACAGATGTAGTTGTCACCTTCTTTATAACCGCTGATTTGGTTAATTGTTTGTAACTCACTGCAACGGGTTATGAGCAATACGCCAAATTTAATTTCATGTGTTTCTGTTACTTTGGTTTCAAAGTACTGAACAAAACGATTACGGTTTGGCAATTGCGTAAGCGTTTCTGTATAAGCTTCTTTTTCGAGTTGATTTGAATTAGCTTTGTGGTTATCAAGTAACGATTGTAACGAGGTTAGGCCTTTTTTAAGTTCAGGTAACTCGAGCGTTGCTTTACTCTTATACTGCATCTCACTTTCACTTGCCGGCATAAACGACATGATATCTTTGCGAATCTGCAAATTAATTGTGTTAAAGAATGCTTTGTAGGATTTCATACTAACAATACTTGAAAGTACGATGAACACAGCAGTTAACAAAAGAATAGCGCCGGAAGTACTGATGAGTTTTTCGATAACGAGATCATCAGCTAGGGCATAAGTTACTTTCAAGCTATGGCTATTTAGCCATACTTCTTTATCAGCAGGTGCAATATACGTTGAAATTAAATGCTGCTGCGCGCCTTGATGTCTAATCAAGTTCTTATTTTCATCGTTGGTAATTAATAATAGACGAAAGTCATTTGAGCTTTTTATTGTCTCGACGATGGTTTGTATACTTGCTTGTTGATCCAATGCGCTAGACATTGCAACGAGAGAGCTTTCAAATTTAGCTTGGCGCTCTACAAGCAAGGATTGACTAAACCAAGTACATAACGAAATTAGGCTGACACTGAAGATAAGGCCTAAAATGGTATTTCGAGCAATTAATTGACTAAATGTATACATAAAGTGGCGATATTTAAAAATATTATTATGTTAATTATAGTGCTCTTATAACATGAAAATATTCAATATTCTAACCTTCTGAATACCCTAAGGTGATTTGAAAATAACATTTATAAAAGAATGTTGATGCGATTCGCTATTATTTTGGCTAATTCATGATAATAACTTGCTTAACGTATATCGTAGGGATATAATTTCGCCGTCTGAAATACATAGCGCTTTTACTGACGAACCTAATTTCCCTTTAGGTTGAGGCGAATGTATGAATCGAAACTGCAGACTTTACTTTCGATTCAAATGGGTTCAGTGGATAAGGCCCCAACGTTGGGGTTTTTTTATAGTTGAATTCTGAACATCGACTATAATAACAGCATGACTTTATTCGCTGGGCTATATGCCCTTTTTTTGTTTTTGGAGAATGTGATTGGCTAAGTTTGAACATCAACTAACTGATATGTTGCGCCCTGCGGTAGAAGAAACCGGTAAGGAACTATTAGGATTAGAATTTATTGCTGCGGGCAATAATTCTGTTTTGCGTTTGTATATTGATCATGAAAATGGCATCGATGTAGATGATTGCGCGGAAGTTAGTCGACAAGTTAGCGCAATTCTAGACGTAGAAGACCCAATTAGCAGTGAATATAACCTCGAAGTGTCTTCACCGGGCGTAGATCGTCCTTTATTTACCCTTGAACATTATCAAGCGGTACTTGGTGAAACAGTTCAAGTGAAATTATCAATACCTTTGAACGGACGTCGTAAATTCAAAGGTATTTTAGAAAGTATTGAGAACGACACATTGCATGTTGTGGTAGACGGCGAAGCTTATCCGTTAGTTGTCGGCAACATTGACAAGGCAAACCTTGTCGCTAAGTTTTAAGAATTAATAGATTAAAGGCTAGGTAACATGAGTAAGGAAGTATTACTAGTTGTTGATGCAGTTTCAAACGAAAAGGCATTACCACGTGAAAGTATTTTTCAGGCGATGGAAACTGCTTTAGAAACAGCTACTAAAAAGAAGTATGACGGCGATATCGTTGTACGCGTTAGCATTGACCGTAAAACAGGTGAGTTTGATACTTTCCGTCGTTGGTTAGTTGTTGCCGATGATCAAGAAGCTGAAAACCCATATGCAGAAATGACGCTTTCAGCAGCACAGTTTGAAGATGAGTCACTCAACCTTGGTGATTACATTGAAGAGCAAATTGAGTCTGTCAAGTTTGACCGTATTACGACACAAACAGCTAAACAAGTGATCGTACAAAAAGTACGTGAAGCTGAGCGTGGCTTAATTGTTGATGCATACCAAGACCAAGTAGGTGAGCTAATCACTGGAGTTGTTAAAAAAGCATCTCGCGATAGCATTATTTTAGATTTAGGTAACAACGCTGAAGCGATTATTTATCGCGACGATATGTTACCGCGCGAAGTTTTCCGTCCTGGTGACCGTGTTCGTGGTTTGTTATATGCAATCAAACCAGAAGCGCGTGGCGCTCAATTATTTGTCAGCCGCACTAAGCCTGAAATGTTAATTGAGTTATTCCGCGTTGAAGTACCAGAAATTGGCGAAGAGATGCTTGAAATCAAGGGCGCAGCTCGCGATCCAGGTTCTCGTGCGAAAATCGCTGTGAAAAGTAACGACAAGCGTTTAGACCCAGTTGGTGCTTGTGTTGGTATGCGTGGTTCACGTGTACAGGCTGTTTCTGGTGAGCTAGGCGGCGAACGTGTTGATATCGTATTATACGATGACAACCCAGCACAATTTGTTATTAACGCAATGGCACCTGCTGAAGTGGCGTCTATCATTGTTGATGAAGATCAACACACAATGGATATTGCTGTAGAAGAAGGCAATTTAGCGATGGCTATTGGTCGCAGCGGTCAAAACATTCGTTTAGCGAGCCAGCTTACAGGCTGGGAATTAAACGTAATGACTGTTGATGACATGAATGAGAAGCATCAAGCTGAAAACGACAAAGTGATAAATTTATTCACTGATAAGTTAGATATTGATGATGACTTCGCAACAATTTTAGTAGATGAAGGCTTTTCTTCATTAGAAGAAATCGCTTATGTACCTGCAGCTGAAATACTTGAAATTGACGGTATGAACGAAGATATCGTTGAAGAATTACGTGAACGTGCCAAAGCAGCATTAACAACCCAAGCATTAGCAAGTGAAGAAACACTTGAAGATGCAGAGCCTGCTGAAGATTTATTAGCGTTAGAAGGTTTAGATAAGCACTTAGCTTATGTATTCGCAAGTAAAGGTATTCGTACGTTAGAAGATCTAGCCGAACAAGGTATAGATGATCTTATCGATATTGAAGAATTAGATGAAACCAAAGCCGGTGAGTTAATCATGGCTGCACGCAATGTGTGCTGGTTTAGTGAAGAATAGATAACGCCGGGAGAAATTTATAGATGGCAGAAGTAACAGTTGAACAACTTGCCAAAGAAATCGGAACACCGGCGGATCGTTTGGTGACCCAATTAGCTGACGCAGGTATCAGTAAATCCATTACTGACTCAGTGACTGAACATGAGAAAGAAACCTTGCTTGAGCATTTGAAAAAGCAACATGGTGATGATTCAGCAGCGCAGCCGAGCAAAATGACATTAAGTCGTAAAAAGAAAACGACTTTATCTGTAGGCTCAGGTAGCAAAGCTAAATCGGTACAAGTAGAAGTCCGTAAAAAGCGCACTTACGTAAAACGTAGCGATGTAGAAGAACAGCAAATCGCTGAAGCAGAGGCAAAAGCAGCGGAAGAAGCAGAAGCAAAAGCTGCAGCAGAAGCACAAGCTGCAGCAGAAGCAAAAGCAAAAGCTGAAGCTGCTGAAAAAGAAGCGGCTGAAGCTGCAGCGCAAGCTAGAGCTGAAGCAGAAGCAAAAGCAAAAGAAGCGTCTAAAGCAAAAGCTAAAGAAATTGATGCTGGCGTTAAAACTGAAGAAAAGCCAATTGAATCTGACGAAGCGAAAAAGATTCGTTTAGCGCAAGAAGCAGAAGCGAAAGCTAAAGCTGAAGAAGAGGCGCGTAAATCAGCAGAAGAAGCTCGCAAGCTTGCTGAAGAAAACGAAGCTCGCTGGAAAGCGCAAGAAGAAGAACGTAAAAAGCATGAGAACGATGTTGTTCACTTAACGTCTTCTAAATACGCACAAGAAGCTGAAGATAAAGTTGACTCAGCTGATGAAAGTCGCGGTCGTCGTAAGAAAAAGAAAAAACAAGCTGATAAAAATGCTCGCGGTGGTCGTAACCAGCGTGGCAAAAATACACTTTCTGCACCACAAAGCTTAAAGCACGGTTTCCAAAAGCCTGTTGAAGCAAAAATGCAAGAAGTACGTATTGGTGAAACAATTTCTGTCGCTGACTTAGCAAACAAAATGTCTGTTAAAGGCGCTGAAGTTGTTAAAGTGATGTTCAAAATGGGCGCGATGGCGACCATTAACCAAGTGATTGACCAAGAAACTGCAGCATTAGTTGCAGAAGAAATGGGCCGTACCGTTGTCTTAGTCAAAGAAAACGCACTTGAAGAAGCTGTACTTTCTGACCGTGGTGATACAGGTGAAGCAATTACACGTGCTCCAGTTGTTACTATTATGGGTCACGTTGACCATGGTAAAACATCATTACTAGATTATATTCGTGAAGCGAAAGTAGCGGCTGGCGAAGCGGGTGGTATTACTCAACATATTGGTGCATACCATGTTGAGACTGGTCACGGTATGGTGACTTTCCTAGATACTCCTGGTCACGCTGCGTTTACATCAATGCGTTCACGTGGTGCTAAAGCAACAGATATCGTTATTATCGTTGTTGCAGCTGATGACGGTGTAATGCCGCAAACAATTGAAGCGATTCAGCATGCTAAAGCAGCTGATGCGCCAATTATTATCGCTGTAAACAAAATGGATAAAGAAACAGCTGACCCAGATCGTGTTAAAACTGAGTTATCTCAGCACGACGTTATTCCAGAAGATTGGGGCGGTGACGTTCAGTTCGTACATGTATCAGCAAAAACGGGTTTAGGTATTGATGAACTACTTGATTCTGTTTTACTTCAATCTGAAGTACTAGAGTTAACTGCTGTTGTTGATAAAATGGCGAGCGGTGTTGTTGTTGAATCAAAACTTGATAAGGGCCGTGGTCCTGTTGCAACGATTCTGGTTCAAGACGGCACGTTAAAACAAGGTGATATTGTACTTTGTGGTTTAGAATACGGTCGTGTTCGTGCAATGCGCGATGAGCTTGGTAAAGAAATCAAGTCAGCTGGCCCGTCAATTCCTGTGGAGATTTTAGGTCTTTCAGGTGTACCACAATCAGGTGATGAAGCGACGGTTGTTAAAGATGAGAAGAAAGCACGTGAAGTTGCTTTATATCGTCAAGGTAAGTTCCGCGATGTGAAACTTGCTCGTCAACAGAAGTCTAAACTTGAAAACATGTTCACGGACATGGCTGAAGGTGATGTTTCAGAAGTTAATGTTGTACTTAAGTCTGACGTACAAGGCTCTTTAGAAGCAATTTCAGATTCTTTAGTTAAGCTTTCAACAGACGAAGTTAAAGTGAAAATTATTGGCTCAGGTGTGGGTGGTATTACCGAGACTGATGCGTCACTTGCTGCAGCGTCAAACGCAATTGTTGTTGGTTTTAACGTTCGTGCCGATGCGGCCGCTCGTAAAGTCATTGAATCTGAGAAGATTGACTTACGTTACTACAGCGTTATTTACGCATTGATTGACGAAGTTAAACAAGCGATGAGTGGTTTATTAGCGCCAGAGTTTAAACAAGAAATCATTGGCCTTGCTCAAGTACGCGACGTATTCAAGTCACCGAAAATTGGCGCAATTGCTGGTTGTATGGTTACTGAAGGTATCATCAAGCGTAGCGCTCCAATTCGTGTATTACGTGAAAACGTTGTTATCTACGAAGGTGAACTTGAGTCACTTCGTCGCTTTAAAGACGACGTACAAGAAGTTCGTAACGGAACGGAATGTGGTATCGGTGTTAAGAACTACAACGACGTAAAAGTTGGCGACCAAATCGAAGTATTTGAGACAGTCGAAGTTAAGCGTAGTTTATAATTTTAGCGGCGTAAATCGCATAAATTACGGCGTTGGACGTGCTCACTTGGTAAACCAAGCTCCGCGCGTCCGCCTTGTACTTTAAGCGATTAACATTCACTAAAGCTTAAAACTATGGATTAAAAGTTTAAATAAAATGGGGGCTTAGCCCCCGTTTTTATCTCGGTAAAAAATTAAGTTATTGAAAAGTTATAGGAGTTTCTATGGCTAGAGAATTTGCTCGTACTGACCGTGTAGGTCAAGAAATCCAAAAAGAAGTTGCCATGATCATTCAACGTGAAGTGAAAGATCCTCGTTTAGGTATGGTAACGGTTAATGCAGTCGAAGTGACGCGTGATTTAGCGTACGCAAAAGTTTATGTAACCTTTCTAACGATTGGCGATCAAACGGAAGCTGAATCTGAAACTATTTTAAATGAAGCATCTGGCTTTATTCGTAGTTTGTTAGCTAAGCGAATCAAGGCGCGTATTATGCCGGAGTTGCGCTTTGTTTATGATAGCTCGATGGCTGAAGGTGTGCGTATGACATCATTAGTTGATAAAGCCGTTGAAGAAGATATTCGTAGATCGGGTAAAGATTTATCTACCGAGGGCGAGGAAGAATAATCGATGGCAAAGCGCAGAAAAGGCCGCCCGGTTAATGGTGTTGTGCTGCTAGATAAACCGTACGACATTTCTTCTAATTCCGCTCTACAACGAGTAAAACGTATTTACTTCGCTCAAAAAGCAGGGCACACCGGTGCGTTAGATCCATTGGCTACTGGCATGTTACCGATTTGTTTAGGTGAGGGAACTAAGTTTTCTCAATTCTTGCTTGATACAGATAAAACTTACCAAGTAACCGCTAAACTCGGTATTCGAACAACAACCAGCGATGTTGATGGTGAAGTTGTCAGCGAAAAGCCAGTTGATGTTAATGAAAGTCAACTTTCTGAAGCATTAGAACATTTTCGTGGTGACTCTAAGCAAGTTCCTTCTATGTACTCGGCGTTAAAGCATCAAGGGCAACCGCTTTATAAATATGCTCGCGAAGGGATTGAAGTTGAACGTGAAGCACGTGACATAACCGTATTTCGATTAGAGGTATTACGCTTTGAAAATGATGAAGTTGATATGGAAATTCATTGTTCTAAAGGCACTTATATCAGAACCATCGTAGATGATTTAGGTGAACGTTTAGGTTGTGGTGCGCATGTTAGTGCATTACGCAGAGTTGGTGTAGGCAGTTATGATCGCAAAGATATGGTAACGATAGAACAACTTGACGCCTTACTTGAACAAGCTAAAGAGCAAGATGTATCGCCGTCTAGCTTACTAGATCCATTACTATTGCCAATGAACACCGCGTTAGTAGGTATTCCAAGTGTTGTGGTCGATGAAGAGTCGTCTCGTTATCTAAGATTGGGCAATCCAGTGAGTGCACAGGGGCTACCACTAGAAGGTTTTGTTCAGGTTTATGTCGATAATGGCAGTAACAGTGAAGCTGAATTCATTGGTGTAGGTATCGTCGATGATAACGGTATGCTAGCGCCTAAACGGATAACCGTTAAAGAAATGGTAGAGCTAGCTGAAGGCTAAGTTTCTATCATATTTACTTAAAGGCGGTTACGTCTCAGTTATTACTTGATTTTATGTCATTGGCTGATAGAATACCGCCTCCTTCATCTATGCTGAATTAGTGATCGGCTAGATGTGATTTTAAATTCTAACTATTTTATAGGAATTGTTATGTCGCTAAATGCACAAGAAAAAGCAGCTATCGTTGCAGAATACGCAGTTAAAGAAGGTGATACTGGTTCACCTGAAGTACAAGTTGCTTTATTAACTACACAAATTAACCACCTTCAAGGTCACTTCAAAGAGCACATCCATGATCACCACTCTCGTCGTGGTTTATTACGCATGGTCAGCCAACGTCGTAAGTTACTTGACTACTTGAAGCGCAAAAACACTGAGCGTTACTCAGCGTTAATTGCTAAATTAGGTTTACGTCGTTAATCGATAAGAATCTAGAAAAAAGGAGCCTTAAGGCTCCTTTTTTTATGTTCGAAATTTATGATACTTACTCATTTATATCAACGACTAGGTGAGCATAGTAAATTAGCTGTGCTTGGCTAGCCAGTTAATAGCAATCGGCCAAAGCTGCTTTCGTTGGCTTGAAAAAAACTTCATATGGCCTATATCTTCAACATTATAAGATTCCGGCGATAGTACTTGAGTCTGTGCTCGGTGTTTAGCTTTGGTAAAAACCGATATCATGTCAGCAACGTTCGTGTTGTTTGCTATGTCATCATCCTCAGCATTTAACCACAAAGATGGCACGTCTAGTTCATCATAGTGGTGTTCAAATATTGTTTTGCCAAACGCTGTTTTTACATACCCTTGACCATTACACCAATGTTGCCATTGCTTTGCGACTTGCTTTGGTAAAGGCTCACCCATACCTACCCATTGTGATTTCGCGTGGCCAAAGATTAAGTTCGAAGCAGGAATGAATAGGTTCATGAAAAACTGTGCTTTAAAGGCGTAAGGAAAGTGCATGTTTTTAAGACAGCCAGATGAACAAGCAAAGTTAAATATTGATGTTAAATTATGGCTGTTTGGCATTAAGCCCACTAGTTGACCACCAGCACTATGGCCAACTAAGTGGTATGAAGTCGAAGGGAACTCACTCATCAACCTATCGAGAACGGCTGTTTGATCCTGTTGCCCCCAACATTGCAGTGAGGCACTCGATTTCTTTATGTTTCCCGTTAAAGATTTACCTATACCACGGTTGTCATAAGTAATAACGCCAAACCCTTGTTGAGCTAGAAACATTGCAAACTTCGCATAAAAGACCTGCTTGATACCCGTAGCAGGAGCGATCATCACAGCGCCCTTTAATGGTAAACTGCTATGATAAATGGTACCTGAGATTGATATATTGTCTGGACAGGAAATAGCGACATCTTGTTGAGTTGTTGTCATGGGGTAGTTGTTTTTGTGTCTTTTGTCCATAATACACAAAACTAAAAAGTGGTCAAACCAGTTGGTTAGTTAAAGGTAAGCCAGTAGTTGGGGTTCTCAAGCGGTGTTGTACTAGAAAGGTATGGATTATCAAGCGCTACAACTTGACGTTTTTGCTGGGCAACATCGTTTATTATCTCGCCATAGTATTTATTGAAAAGTTTATCGAAGCTACCATCAGTTAAGGCTTAGTTAAGACCCGATTCAATTGCATTGGCCAGAACAACATTGCCTTGGCGGACATAAAAATAATAGGCGCTTGGATAATGAATAAGAAGATACGATTCTATTGTGATATTTAGCTTCTTAAACTCATGGTAATTTCCTTCGATTTTTATAATGGAACGAGGGAAAAAGTCAAAACGCTTTTTATGTAGCATTGTATATAAGCCTGCATATCACTACTGGTGGCTGCAGTGAGCTTATTCGCCCATAACACGCTGGTGTCACACCATGTATTGAATTGGGATGTCGGTGCCAAACCCTTTGGTTGTATAAGAGCCTTCGCTATAACTCAGTGCGTGCGATAGTAATTCGGTTAGATAATCTGTTCGGTCGTTGCCTGGACATATGACATCTTTTGCAAGTGTGATACATGGCGTAAATAGCGAAAGAATGATTAGCAAATTAAAAATCTTGTTCATCGAACGTCTCAAATTACTCATCGTTGCTAAACGAAAACTTACATATTTTACGCAACATGATCATCTCAATTTAAAACGATTTTAGATCGAGTAAAAAAATAAATTAAGTTTTTAAGAAATCTATCCATTTAATCTGCTATATCCCTAGCAAATAAGTGGTTTGTCAGTATAATTAGCGAGCAGAATTAAATGAAAGAAAATAGAGCTGATTTAAATAGGTAAATCAGTGTCTCAAATAAGGAATACAATAAATGTTTACTCCGGTAACCAAAACATTTCAATACGGTCAACATACCGTAACGCTAGAAACAGGTGTAATTGCACGTCAAGCAACTGCTGCTGTAATGGCTTCAATGGACGATACAAGTGTATTAGTGTCTGTTGTTGCTAAAAAAGATGCTGTTGAAGGGCAAGATTTCTTCCCATTAACAGTAAACTATCAAGAGAAAACTTACGCTGCAGGTAAAATTCCTGGCGGTTTCTTCAAGCGTGAAGGTCGTCCTTCAGAGGAAGAAACATTAACGGCTCGTTTAATCGACCGTCCAATTCGTCCATTATTCCCAGAAGGGTTTACGAACGAAGTTCAAGTTATTATTACGGTTGTTTCAGCAAACCCTGAAATCGCCCCAGATATTATCTCATTATTAGGTACATCAGCAGCATTAGCTATTTCAGGTGCTCCTTTTAATGGTCCAGTAGGTGCAGCACGTGTTGGTTATAAAGACGGCCAATACTTATTGAACCCATTACAATCAGAATTAGAGTCTAGCCAATTAGATTTAGTTGTTGCAGGTACTGAAGCAGCTGTATTAATGGTTGAATCAGAAGCTGACGTTTTATCTGAAGATGTGATGTTAGGCGCTGTTGTATACGGTCACGAACAATCACAAGTTGCTGTAAATGCAATTAAAGAATTTGCTGCTGAAGTAAATACGCCTTCTTGGAACTGGGAAGCGCCAGCTAAGAACGAAGCACTTGCAGCAAAAATTGCAGAGCTTTCAGAAGCGCAAGTAAACGAAGCTTACCAAATTACTGAAAAAGCTACACGTTATGAACGCGTTGCAGTAATTCGTAACGAAGTTGTTGAAAAGCTACTTGCTGAAGATGCAGAATTAAATGTTCAAGAAGCAAAGGACTTATTCCACGACTTAGAAAAAACAGTTGTACGTGGTCGTATCACACAAGGTCACCCACGTATTGATGGTCGTGATCCTGAGATGATTCGTGCGCTAGACGTAATGACAGGTGTATTACCAAGAACTCACGGTTCATCTGTGTTTACTCGTGGTGAAACTCAAGCGCTAGTTACTGCTACGTTAGGTACAGCACGTGATGCACAGCGTATCGAAACAATTTTGGGTGAGAAGACAGACAACTTCATGTTGCACTACAACTTCCCTCCATACTCTGTAGGTGAAACTGGTTTTGTTGGTTCACCAAAGCGTCGTGAAATTGGTCATGGTCGTTTAGCTAAGCGCGGTATTTTAGCGGTTATGCCTACAATGGAAGAATTCCCGTACTCTGTGCGTGTTGTGTCTGAAATCACTGAATCAAATGGTTCATCTTCAATGGCTTCTGTTTGTGGTACTTCATTAGCATTAATGGACGCAGGTGTACCAATTAAAGCGTCTGTTGCAGGTATTGCAATGGGCTTAGTAAAAGAAGGCGACAGCCACGTTGTTCTTTCAGATATCTTAGGTGATGAAGATCACTTAGGCGATATGGACTTTAAAGTAGCAGGTACTAACGAAGGTATTACTGCACTTCAAATGGATATCAAGATTGAAGGTATCACTAAAGATATTATGCAAACTGCGCTTAACCAAGCGAAGGGCGCTCGTATCCATATCTTGAAAACGATGGACGAAGCAATTAATGGTGCTCGTGATGACATCTCTGAATTTGCTCCTCGTATCCATACGATGAAAATCAACTCAGATAAGATTCGTGACGTTATCGGTAAAGGTGGTGCAACTATTCGCCAACTTACTGAAGAAACAGGCACAACTATCGAGATTGAAGACGATGGCACAGTAAAAATTGCTGCAACAGACGGCGTACAAGCACAAGACGCTATTGACCGCATCAAAGCAATTACAGCTGAAATAGAAGTAGGTTCTATCTACAAAGGTAAAGTTGTTCGTATCGTTGATTTCGGTGCGTTCGTTAACGTATTACCAGGTAAAGATGGCTTAGTTCACATCTCTCAAATTTCTGAAGAGCGTGTTAACGCGGTAACTGACGTATTATCTGAAGGTCAAGAAGTGACTGTTAAGGTATTAGAAGTTGACCGTCAAGGCCGTGTTCGTTTAAGTATTAAAGAAGCGGCTGAAAAGCCAGCTGAAGAAGCAGCGCCAGAAGCACCTGCTGAATAAACTTAAACAAACAATTAAGTAAAATAAAAGGAGACGAATGAGTCTCCTTTTTTATATACTGAAGAAAATTAATTCGGCGAGACCTTTGTGAAATCATTTTCTTATCTGTCGGCTATTGTATTAGCATTTTCCTTACAAGCATGCTCGAGTATATCTTCATCTCCTACGTCAGCTGTTGAGCAATTAGTGCTGGCTGAACCCCTAACGGTTCATTATAAAAGTGAAATTGCACTTGCGAGATTGTCGGAGGTATTAACCCGTGCTGACATTACCGATGAGCAACGAGCTCAATTGTTTTATGATCGCGGTGTTATATACGACAGTGTGGGTTTGCGTTCACTTGCTCGATTAGACTTTACTAGAGCATTGCGTTTAAAGCCTGATCTCGTTGATGCTTATAACTTCTTAGGCATTCATTTAACGCAGCAACAAGAGTTTATTCAGGCCTATGAGCAGTTTGATTCAGCAATAGAGCTTGAGCCAAATCATGAGTATGCATATCTTAACCGCGGCATTGCCTTGTACTACGGTGGCAGATCTGAATTAGCGATTGACGATTTACTCGTTTTTCATCAACAGCAAGCAAGCGATCCATACCGTATTTTGTGGCTATATTTAGCAGAGCGTAATATTGATGTTGAACAAGCGACATTAAGTATTCAAAGTCGCTTAGATGGTGTTTCAGAGACAGCATGGGCAAAACAAATTATTCGACTTTATGCCGGTCAATTAAGTGAAGCAGACTTTATTAATTCACTGACGGCAAATGTTTCAAGTTCAAGAGAGCTTGCTGATCGATTATGTGAAGGCTACTTTTACTTAGCAAAATACAAGCAGTTTGAAGGTAAGCCTAATGCAGCTGCAAATTACTTTAAACTTGCACTAAGCACCAATGTTTATGAGTTTGTTGAGCATAGATACGCTAAATTAGAGCTGCAAATTATGCGTGAAGCAATGGCGAGTGCTCCACAAAGCTAAAAGACGTATGTTTTTATTAAGGTTAATTATCAGTTTGAGCTTGTTGGTGTTAATACCAACAAGCTCTTTTTCGTTAAAGGCCTATCTCAACTCATCCTTTGTCAAACTAGAAACGGGAAAGCTTACCGATACTGCTGTCTATCAATCATTACTCGGGTTAGGTTTAAAACATAAGGAAAAACATGCGCAAGTTATTACGAGAAAACGATACCAATTAGGCGAGAAAAAGTGGTTAGCATTGACTAAAGAGTTGGCTAAAACTGATGAAGTGTTTGCCATAGAGTTAGCCAATTACTATGCAGGTAAAGGTGATACACAGTCAGCTAAACTTTGGTTAGCACCTCATTTAACACCATCTGTTCCTGCAGCCACAGCAAATATTGTAAGGCTTTATGCCAACTTAACTTTAGAACAAGAACACCCTGAGGAGGCGTTTGAATTCCTTTCAAAACACCCTGAGTTGCGTTATGAACAAGCAACGGTGTTATTAGCACTAGAACTAGGTATTCTGAGTTTTATTGAACAATTGCTAGCTTCACAAGATAGCCTAGCAAAGGCCCCTTATTTAACCGGTTTACTCGCCGATATTTTTTACTTTGCTTTACCTCATGCAATCACGATTGCAGATAGAAAACCTCAGCTAGTCGTGAGTAGTGACATTGGCTCATGTGAGAAATCTGTCACGTTTTTTGCCACAAGCGTTCAAGATATTCAACAAATTAGAGCTCATCTTGATGCGTTAAAAAATCATACATTACTATCAATTGTTTGCCCCAGTGAAGTGCGTTACCTGCCGATTTCTGTTCTTGATTGTTTAATGGAGCCAAAGCAGCCAATTTTATGTAATGAAACGATTTTTTCTCTCTTTAAGCAACAGGTGAAAACAGATTACTTAGCTGTGATGTTGCCGGTGGGGGGGGCCAATGTTCATCAAGGCATATTGTATTTTGATCGCCAAGATTCTCCTCAGGTGCTTATTCATGAACTTGCTCATTTCGTTGGCTTTGTCGATGAATATCCGCTAAGAAAGCATCATCAAGTTTGCCAACCGACAGGGAAAGCCGCTGGGCAAAATGTAATTGTTTTTGAAGATAGCTATACACGCTTAAATCGAGAGCAACTTTTAGCGAAGTTACCTTGGGGGGCTTACATTAAAAGTACAACACCGTTGTGGACGCTCAAGCAGGGCAGAAAGCTTTTAGGTACGCCATCATCGTATGTTGGTGAAGTAGGGTTGTTCTTTAGTGAAACATGTATCAATAATCCAACATTTGCCTACAAGCCAATCCCGAAAAAAAGCTTTATGCGCTATTTTGAGATGGATATTCCTAAGCTCTATCAAACGTTGTTACATAGTGATACTAATATTTTCTTTCAGCCGAGTTATTTGACGAATGTAAATGAGTAACGCAAAACAATGAGGTAACGCTTCGTTTAGCCCGAGCTGTTATTGGGCGATAGACGTGAAGGCTTTGTATCATCTATTGTGATTAATGCACGAGACTTGCTTTCTACGTACGGTTTTATTGCCGTTAACGCCTTAGCTTCATGGTACTTACTAACCTTAGCAATTGGCCAAGTTTGCTCATTAGTGGTAAATGTTGGAGAGTGAGAAGCGTGATCATTTGTGTTTTTGTGTTGTTTTTTACTGAACCAAGAATAAAGTGGCATACTGCTTACCCCTATGAGAATACTCATGTTTAGTTATAGTCAGATATCATCAATTTAGCGAATTAAAACATACTAATTTAGGAATCTTTTCATTCCCATTTAAAAACTTGGGTATAATGCTCCTACTTTATGACAGTATGACGACAGAGATGAAAAGGTTAGAAGAATTTCGCTGCCAGTTTCCACTACTTGAAAGCCAAGTTTATGGTAAACCATTGGTTTATTTCGATAACGCTGCTACCACGCAAAAACCAGCAAAAGTTATCGAAGCCTCTAGTCATTTCTACGAAACCCAAAATGCTAATGTTCACCGTGCTTCTCATGTGATTAGTGCCAAAGCTACAACGGCATTTGAACAATCTCGTACCGCGGTTGCTCAATTCATTAATGCACGTAGTACCAAAGAAGTTATATGGACATCGGGAACAACTAACGCAATAAACCTTGTTGCACAAAGCTGGGGAAAAGCTAACCTTACAAAGCATGATAAGGTTTTAGTAAGCGTGGCCGAGCATCACGCCAATATAGTACCTTGGCAAATGATCGCCAAAGAAACAGGCGCTGAAATTGTTGCAATCAACTTGACATCGTCGGGTGTTATTGACCTTAAACACCTTAAGCGTGAGCTAAGTGCTAACGTGAAACTCATTTCAGTGAATCATATTTCAAATGTCACTGGTAAGCTCAATCCTGTTGAAGCTATCATCAACTTAGCAAAAGAAGTCGGTGCAAAAGTACTCATTGATGGTGCACAGGCTATTGCACATCATCGTATCGACGTGCAAAAACTCGATTGTGATTTTTACGTTTTCTCTGGGCACAAAATGTTTGGGCCAACAGGTTTAGGTGTACTTTATGGTAAGCAAGCAATTTTAGAAGCAATGCCGGTTTATCAAACCGGTGGTGAAATGATTAAGTCCGTTAGCTTTGTTAAAGGTACATGCTTTAATGAGCTGCCTTTTAAGTTTGAACCAGGTACGCCAAACATTGCATCTGTCGTCGCATTTAATGATGCTATTGCGCTTATTGAAGCGCATAGAGACTTGATAGCTAAACAAGACGATGAATTAACCCGTTATACCTATCAATCATTGTGTCAGATAAAGGCGGTTAAGCCTCTCTTTGATGGGCTGCCAGATATTCCTCTGTTTTCATTTAGTGTCGATAATCAACACAATCAAGATGTCGCGGCGTATTTAGATAGTAAAGGTATTGCAATAAGAGCAGGACACCACTGTGCGATGCCGTTGATGGAGTACTTAGCGATTGATGGATGCTTGAGAGTATCGTTAGCGCCTTACAATACTAAGCAAGAAGTTGATTTTTTGGTTAGCACACTACAGGGTTTACTATCAAACGAACAATCAATTGAAGTCATTGAAAGTGCTCATCAAGAAGGACAAGCATTAAAAATCATCGAGCGGTTTAACGTTGCTAATAGCTGGGATAAAAAGCATCGCGAAATCATGATGTTAGGTAAAGAGTTTGCTCGCATGGATAAGGCTTTGCGCAGCGCCGAAAGTTTAATTAGTGGCTGTGAAAGTAAGGCCTGGTTAATCGCTGAAAGTACCGCTAATGGTTATGAATTTAGTGCCGATAGCGACGCTAAAATTGTCAGAGGATTATTGGCCGTTACCTTAGCAGCTTATCAAGGTAAATCAGCAGATGAGATATTAGCGTTTGATATTGAATCGTACTTTAATAAGCTAGGTTTACAAAGTCATTTAAGCCCATCACGTGGTAATGGGCTGTTGTCGATTGTTGAAAAGATTAAAAGTATTGCCGAATCAAAATTGCTTACGCAGTAGTATGCTTCTTTATTAACTTTTTCAATACGATAGAACACGCAAAAAAGGCAAAACTGGCCGTTACATTAGTAATCGCGCCAAAGCCACCACTGCAATCTAATCGCATCGCACCATCATTACTTTGTTTTGCATGGCAAATATCGCCATCGTTTGTTGGATAAACAAGTTGTTCTGTAGAGTAAACGGCATCAATGCGAAATTTACGTTTCGTATTTTTGGGGAAATTAAAATCTCGACGCAATTGATTACGTACTTTAGCCAGCAAAGGATCCTGATAAGTACGGCTTAAATCGTCTACTTTTATTTGTGTTGGATCAACTTGCCCACCTGCGCCACCGATAGTGACAATTGGCAGTTTAATGCGTTTACAACGGGCAATAATCGCTGATTTTATTTTTACTGAATCTATTGCATCCACTAAGTAATCATAACGACCATCTATGTGTTCAAAAAGGTTTTCGTCGGTAATGAAGTCTTCAATTTCATTGACGATACAGTCAGGGTTGATATCACGGATACGGTTGGCCATAACTTCAACTTTACTTTCACCAACACTCGATGTCAGTGCGTGAATTTGGCGATTAGTGTTCGTTGTACAAATATCATCTAAATCAATTAAGGTTAATTGGTTTACACCCGAACGAGCCAGAGATTCCGCAACCCAAGAACCTACGCCACCAATACCGATGACACACACATGTGCATTTTTTATAACTTGGGCACCCGCTTTACCGTAAAGTCGTTCAATGCCACCGAAGCGTAGTTGATATTCAGACATCTTTTTTCCACTTGCCAAAAACCGGCGTAGTATACCAGTTTGATGAAATATTTAGCTAGTTGGCGAAGGAAAATAACGTATTAATGAGGAGAATAAATCTGAACTTTAGAACTCTATGAATATTTATTCACTGTTAGGTAGGGTGATTGTAAACCGCGTTGAATTATCATCAATGATTTCAAAACCAATAGTGCCATTTTGTACTTCTGTCATAATTTTCGCAGAGTATGTACCAAAACCAGAGCCTTTAATATGATTTGAACTAGAGAATTTCTCAAACAAATTGTCTCGCAATTCAATCGGTACCACACCTTTGTTTAAACTGTGTACTTGAATATGTCGGGGCGAAGACTCTAACGTAATTGTTACGTTTGAATACTCAGGTGCCGCTTCAATAGCGTTCTTTATGATATTATTAAAAATGGCAATACATAGTAGCTCTTCGGCATAGGCATGATGGTTATTACCAATAGTTTCTATCGACATTGAAACATTTTTTTCGTCAGCAATAATACTGGTACCTTTTACTGCATTATTAACAACGTTGAGTAAATCAACCGTTGTTGGCTTTAACGGGTAATTTCCTTGTTCAATCTTATAAACATCAAGTGAGCTGTTAATCATGTCTAACACTTGAGTCGTTGCACTCCTGATATCCTGAGCTATCTTGCTATCTTGCTATCGTTTATTTTGTTCGCTTCAAACAAAACGCGTGCTAAAGGCCCCTTAAGATCGTGTCTTGTTAATTGGTCAATGCTTTCTCTTAATTCAACGTTTTCTTCAAGGGTATGAACTTGAGCTATTAACGCTTTGGCCTGACTAGCTAGTTGATACTGTGTTTTTACTCGTGCCAATAAGATCTGGGGCTGAAATGGCTTAATGATGTAATCGACAGCACCAAGGTTTAAGCCTTTTACTACATCGTCTATTTCTGATTTAGCCGATAAGAAAATGACCGGAATATGTTTGGTAGCTTGGTGGGACTTTAATTGTTTGCAAACTTCAAAACCATCGATTCCAGGCATCATAATATCGAGTAGGATGACATCAATTGATTGGTAATTTTTATGTACAATTTCTAATGCTTGTTGACCTGATTTAGCGGCAATAATTTTGTAATGGGCTTTAAGGTGTCCAATGGCAACATCAATATTAGTCGGCTCATCGTCAACAATTAATATTTTACCTTTGCCTATAGACAACATCATATTTTCAGTTGGTTTGTTGATGCTTGTTAATCGCGTTTGAAATATAAATTGCTCTGTTAGGCGAAATAGCCCATCTAGAATAGCTTTTTCATTGAGTTCGCCCGTTAATGTAACAATTGCTTTATTGGTATTAGTAAAACTGGTTTTACTTGACAGAGTGAAGGCTGGCAATGTTTTATCTTCAGCTAACTTAGCAAGCAGGTTATCATTTGCTGTGTCTTGATACGGTTGACCTAAGATAAGTAAATCTGTTGGAGTAAACTCTAAAAAAGCCATGACATCGTCGTCACTTTCAACAAAAGCAATCTTCTGCTTTTCAACACCGGAGTCGATAAGTATTCTGGCTATTGCCTGACGGAAAATTGGACTTTTATCTGCAACTAAGATGGTTTCAAGCACAGTATATCCAGTAATGAAGTTAAGTTAATAATCAGCATATACAAAAATATCACAAATGAGAACAGGCAAAAAAAAGGCAACTTAGAAAGTTGCCTTTTTCGATTAAAAAACAGAGGTATTATCTATTTTTTAATGGTGTAAATTCACGATCAATTTCGCCAGTGTATAATTGGCGTGGACGACCGATTTTTTGACCCGGTTGAGTTAACATTTCATCCCAGTGTGAAATCCAGCCTACAGTGCGTGACATGGCGAAGATTACCGTGAACATGCTAGTAGGAATACCTAAAGCTTTCAAGATAATACCTGAGTAGAAATCTACGTTAGGGTAAAGTTTCTTCTCAATAAAGTATGGGTCTTCTAACGCAACTTTTTCTAATGCCATTGCAACATCTAATAATGGATCAGTTACACCAAGCTCTTCTAAAACTTCATGACATGTTTCGCGCATAACTGTCGCGCGAGGATCGAAGTTTTTGTAAACACGGTGACCAAAGCCCATTAAGCGGAATGGATCAGACTTGTCTTTTGCTTTCTTAACGAACTCATCTACACGTGTCACATCGCCAATTTCTTCTAACATGTTTAAACATGCTTCGTTAGCGCCACCGTGAGCAGGACCCCATAAAGATGCAACACCAGCAGCAATACATGCATAAGGGTTAGCACCTGAAGAACCAGCTAAACGTACAGTTGATGTTGAAGCGTTTTGCTCGTGATCTGCGTGAAGTGTGAAGATACGATCCATTGCTCGTGCTGCAACGTCGCTTACTTTGTATTCTTCAGCAGGAACAGAGAACATCATGTGTAAGAAGTTTTCTGCATAAGATAGGTCATTTCGTGGATATACGAACGGTTGACCAATGCTGTATTTATAGGCCATCGCTGCAATTGTTGGCATTTTAGCAATTAAGCGATGAGCACTACGCATACGCTGTGCCGGATCGTCAATATCTAAATCACTGTGGTAGAAAGATGAAAGCGCACCTACTACACCACAAAGCATGGCCATTGGGTGAGCGTCAGGTAAGAAGCCTTGGAAGAAGTGAGCTAACTTTTCATGAACCATAGTATGGTTAGTGATGATTGATTTAAATTCATCGTACTCTGCTTTCGTTGGCGCTTTACCATTTAATAGTAAGTAACAAACTTCTAAGAAATCCGCTTCATTGGCTAAGCTTGCGATAGGGTAACCGCGATGCTGTAACACACCATTGCCGCCATCGATGTAAGTAATTGCTGATTCACATGATGCTGTAGCTAAGAAGCCTGGATCATATGTAAAGTAACCTGCACCACCTAGAGTACGGATATCAATGACATCGTTACCTGCGCTACCTGCTAAAATTGGTAATTCAGCGATAACTTTACCGTCAATACTTAGAGAGGCTTTAGAGTCAGCCATACGTATATCCCCTATGATTTTGTTGTATTAGATTTATTTTTTATCACGCAGCGAGCACGCGATGAAAAAATACTCAATTTTTTTGAATATAAAACTGGTGCCGTATTCTAATCTAAGATCCCCCCATAAAGTCAATGCAATTGTTAAAATGTGTCCATTTAGATCAACATAATTGCTATTCATAGTGTTTATGCTGGTTAAAATTTAAACGCAAGCTATTAGTGCTCAACGAAAATTGTATTTCTTACGTATCGACTATATAATCAGTTCGATCTGTGAATATGCTTATTTAATTTGTTACTAATTGTAGATTATTCATCTGATTGCTTGGGGAACTGTTTAATAATTATTTAAATAGTTTGAGAGGAACGAAAAAAAGTAGAAGGCTCTGCAGAGCTCTTTAGGCAATATCGTGAAAAAACAACGTCCTGTAAACCTAGATCTAACTACTATCAAAATGCATCCTGCCGCTAATGCATCAATTTTACACCGTGTTTCTGGTGTTATCATGGTGTTCGCCGTGGGGATTTTGTTATGTCTTTTATCTTTATCATTATCATCAGCTGAAGGTTTTGCTGAAGTTGAAGCTATGCTCGATGGCTTTTTCTTTAAGTTTATAATCCTTGGCATTGTTTCAGCACTTATCTATCACTTCTTAGCTGGTATCCGTCACTTAATGATGGACTTCGGTCATTTTGAAGAGAAAGTATCTGGAAACTCAAGTGCTAAAGTGGTTATCGCCCTTTGGATTATCTTAACAGTTCTTGCTGGAGTATGGTTATGGTAAGCAATGCTGCAAGTGTAGGCCGTAGCGGCGTACATGATTTTATTTTATTAAGAGCTAGTGCAATTGTTCTAGCTGCTTATACGCTATTTATGGCGTATTTCTTTTTGACAACACCCGATGTGACATATGACATCTGGAAAGGTCTTTTCTCAGGCCTAGGTGTTAAAGTATTTACAGTACTTGCGCTTGTTGCTGTGCTGATTCATGCCTGGATTGGTATTTGGCAAGTATTGTCTGACTATGTAAAGCCAGCGCTTATTCGCGGTTCTTTACAATTAATTTTTTCAGTAACTTTGTTAGCGTATTTCGCTGCAGGTTTAATTACTGTGTGGGGTGTGTAAGTGACCGTTCCAGTTCGTGAATTTGACGCCATTGTAATTGGCGCAGGCGGTGCGGGTATGCGCGCTGCATTAGCTATTTCAGAGTCGGGTAAATCTTGTGCTTTGATTTCAAAAGTATTCCCAACGCGTTCGCATACAGTATCCGCTCAAGGTGGTATTACTGTTGCTTTAGGTAACGCCCATGAAGATCATTGGGAACAACACATGTACGATACAGTTAAGGGCTCTGATTATATCGGCGACCAAGACGCAATTGAGTACATGTGTAAGACAGGTCCTGAGTCTATTATCGAATTAGAAAAAATGGGTTTACCATTTTCTCGTTTCGAAAACGGTAAAGTATACCAACGTCCATTTGGCGGCCAATCTAAAAACTTTGGTGGCGAACAAGCCGCTCGTACAGCCGCTGCAGCAGACCGTACTGGTCACGCATTATTGCACTGTTTGTATCAGCAAAATGTTAAAAACAAAACTAACGTTTACTCAGAATGGTATGCATTAGATTTAGTTAAAAACGACGACGGTGCAGTTGTAGGTACAACGGCTATCTGTATTGAAACAGGTGAAGTTGTTTACTTTAAAGCCCGTGCAACCGTATTAGCTACGGGTGGTGCAGGTCGTATTTACGCATCAACAACTAACGCTCACATTAATACCGGTGACGGTGTTGGTATGTCTCTTCGTGCTGGCGTTCAAATGCAAGACATGGAAATGTGGCAATTCCATCCAACAGGTATTGCAGGCGCTGGTACACTAGTAACAGAAGGTTGTCGTGGTGAAGGTGGTTACCTACTAAACAAAGACGGTGAGCGCTTCATGGAACGTTATGCGCCAAACGCTAAAGATTTAGCGGGTCGTGACGTTGTTGCTCGTTCAATGATGACGGAAATTCGTGAAGGTCGTGGTTGTGACCATCCTCAATATGGTCCACATATCAAACTTAAATTGGATCACTTGGGTCGTGAAACACTTATGCAACGTCTTCCTGGTGTTTGTGAGTTATCGGAAACCTTTGCTCATGTTCACCCCGCTGATGAACCAATTCCAGTTATTCCTACGTGTCACTACCAAATGGGTGGTGTCCCTTGTAATGTTAACGGTCAAGCAATCTCGTTCAATCCTGAAACAGGTGAAGACACTATCATCGAAGGTTTATTCGCTGTTGGTGAAATTGCAAACGTTTCAGTTCACGGTGCTAACCGTTTAGGTGGTAACTCTTTACTTGATTTAGTTGTATTTGGCCGTGCTGCTGGTAACTTCTTAGGTGAATACCTTGCAGGTACGAGCAACGCTAAAGACGCTTCAAGTGAAAATCTTGATGCAGCCTTAGCACGCTACAACCGTTGGGAAAATTCAACAGGTGGCGAAGACCCTGTACAAATTCGTAAAGACTTACAGCAGTGTATGCAACTTAACTTCTCGGTATTCCGTGAAGGTGATGCAATGGCGGAAGGTATGAAAGAATTAACAGAGATTCGTGAGCGCTTAAAGAATGCTTATCTTGACGATAAGTCTTCTGAGTTCAATACACAACGTATCGAATGTTTAGAATTAGATAACCTTATGGAAACAGCTTACTGTACTGCTAAAGCAGCTAACTTCCGTAAAGAATCTCGTGGTGCACATGCTCGTCAAGATTTCCAAGAGCGTGATGATGAAAATTGGTTATGTCACACTATCTATTCTCCTGACACAGAAGATATGACAAAACGTGATGTAAACATGGAACCTGTTCACCGTGAAGCTTTCCCGCCGAAAGCTCGTACATACTAAGGAGCGTTGATAATGAAACAAGTATTTTCAATTTATCGTTACAACCCAGATGTTGATAACGCACCTTACATGAAAGACTATGAGCTAGAGATCCCTGAAGGCTCTGATATGATGGTGCTTGATGCGTTAATCTTGTTAAAAGAAAAAGATTCAACGTTATCTTTCCGTCGTTCATGTCGTGAAGGTGTTTGTGGCTCAGATGGCTTGAACATGAATGGTAAAAATGGTTTGGCGTGTATCACACCATTGTCGGAACTTAAAGCGAGCAAAATCGTTTTACGTCCATTACCAGGTTTACCAGTAGTACGTGATTTAATTATTGATATGACTCAATTTTATAATCAGTATGAAAAAATTAAGCCATACTTAATCAACGATGGTAAAGAGCAACCCGCTCGTGAACATTTGCAGTCAATTGAAGATCGTGAGAAGTTAGACGGTCTTTACGAGTGTATCCTATGTGCATGTTGTTCAACCTCTTGTCCATCATTTTGGTGGAACCCTGACAAGTTCATTGGTCCAGCAGGTTTATTGCACGCGTATCGTTTCTTAATCGATAGCCGTGATACTGCTACTGAAGAACGTTTAGATGGGTTACAAGATGCCTACAGCGTATTCCGTTGTCACGGCATCATGAACTGTGTTGATGTTTGTCCGAAAGGATTGAATCCAACAAAAGCAATCGGCCATATTAAGTCGATGCTATTAAAAAGAGCGGTTTAAAAGCTTGAACATTTGCGAAGTAAACGATGTACTATCGTTTACTTCGCGCAATTAAATCGTATATCTGTTGCTTAATACCAGTTTAGGAACTAGCAATGCCCGAAGGTGCAATGAAGGCTTGGTTAGAGTCTTCCCATTTAAGCGGCTCTAATGCTGCATATATTGAAGAACTGTACGAATCTTTTCTAGATAATTCACAATCTGTGCCTGCGCAGTGGCGTGAAATATTTGAAAACCTACCAAAAATTGAAGGTGCTGATGTTGAATACAAGCACTCTGAAATTCGTGACGAATTTAAAGAACTTGCGAAACAACCTGCTCGCGTTGTTGTTTCTGGAAGTTCAGATGGCAAGCAAGTTAAAGTACTCCAACTGATAAATGCTTTCCGTTTTCGTGGTCACCAAAATGCCAACCTTGATCCATTAGGTATTTGGCAACGTGATCGCGTAAGAGACCTTCAATTATCTCACCACGAGTTATCTGAAAACGATTTCGATAAAGAATATAACGTCGGCTCATATGCTGTAGGTCAAGACACAATGAAGCTTGGTGATTTATATAAATCACTGCGCAAAACTTATTGTAGCTCTATTGGTGCAGAATATATGCACATGACCTCAACAGAGGAAAAACGTTGGTTGCAATCACGTTTAGAGTCTGTTCAATCACAAGCACAATTATCTAAGACTGAAAAAGAAGAGCTTCTTAAGGGCTTAATTGCCGCTGACGGTCTAGAAAAGTATTTAGGTGCTAAATTCCCAGGTGCTAAACGTTTCTCGCTTGAAGGTGGTGATGCGTTAATTCCAATGCTTAAAGAGTTAATTACTCGTGCAGGTAGCCATGGCACTAAAGAAGTGGTTATGGGGATGGCTCACCGTGGTCGATTGAATGTATTAGTTAACGTGTTAGGTAAAAACCCATCAAAATTATTTGATGAGTTTGCTGGTAAACACGACGATTTAGTTGGTTCAGGTGATGTTAAATATCACATGGGTTACTCGTCGGATTTTGTCACACCAGGTGGCAACGTTCACTTAGCGTTAGCATTTAACCCATCACACTTAGAAATTGTAAACCCAGTAGTTATGGGCTCGGTTCGTGCTCGTCAAGACAGACGCGACTGTGATGATGGTGATTTAGTTTTACCAATTACCATTCATGGTGATTCGGCGATTGCTGGTCAAGGTGTTGTTCAAGAAACCTTTAATATGTCGCAAGCGCGTGCATTTAAAGTGGGCGGTTCAATTCGTATTGTTGTAAACAACCAGGTTGGTTTTACAACATCGAAAGCTGAAGATACGCGCAGTGGTGAATACTGTACTGAAATAGCCAAGATGGTTCAGGCGCCAATTTTCCATGTCAATGGTGATGATCCTGAAGCCGTTATTTTAGCAACGCAAATTGCCTTAGACTTCCGCAATAAATTTAAGCGTGACGTTGTTATTGATCTAGTTTGTTACCGCCGCCATGGCCATAACGAAGCTGATGAGCCAAATGCAACTCAGCCTCTTATGTACCAAAAGGTCAAAAAACATCCTACACCTCGTCAGTTATATGCGAACAAGTTAGATGCTGAAGGTACAATTCGCCTAGATAAAGCGAATGAGCTAGCAGAATATTACCGTAAATTATTAGATGAAGGTCAATGCACTGTTGATCAGTGGCGCCCAATGACAGAGCATTCTGTTGATTGGACTCCATACCTAGGTCACGACTGGGACGATCCGTATGAAGCTGCAATTGACTTAGATAAACTGAAAGGTTTAGCTCATAGCATTTCTAGCTACCCTGAAGATCATCCTGTGCAATCGCGTGTTAAGAAAATTTACGATGATCGCAAGAAAATGGCCAAAGGCGAGAAGTTACTCGACTGGGGTTTTGCAGAAAGCTTAGCCTATGCTGCGCTTGTTAATGATGGCAACAATGTTCGAATTACGGGTCAAGATTCTGGTCGCGGTACATTCTTCCATCGTCATGCGGTTTTACATAACCAAAACGATTCATCTACTTACTTACCTTTGCAAAACGTTGCAGAAAATCAAGGTACGTTTGAAGTACACGACTCTGTATTATCAGAAGTATCAGTGCTTGCGTTTGAATACGGTTATACGACGGCTGAACCAAAAGGGTTAACTATTTGGGAAGCACAATTTGGTGACTTTGCTAACTGTGCACAAGTCGTTTTTGACCAATTCATTTCTTCAGGTGAGCAAAAGTGGGGCCGATTATGTGGCTTAACCATGCTTTTACCTCATGGTTATGAAGGTCAAGGCCCAGAGCATTCATCAGCTCGTTTAGAGCGATTCTTGCAATTATGTGCTGATCACAATATGCAAGTATGTGTGCCATCAACACCTGCGCAAGTATTTAATATGCTACGTCGTCAAGTGGTACGCCCTATGCGTCGTCCATTGATTGTTATGTCGCCAAAATCATTATTACGTCATCCATTAGCTGTTTCTTCACTAGAAGAATTAGCTGTTGGTGAATACCAAAATGTCATTGGTGAAATTGATGAGATTAACCCGAAAGACGTTGAACGCGTTGTTATGTGTAGTGGTAAAGTGTACTACGAGCTATTAGAACAACGTCGTAAGCAAGAACTAAATAACGTTGCTATCGTTCGTGTAGAGCAACTTTATCCGTTCCCTGAAGCAGAATTGCAGAAAGTGTTAGAGAAGTATCAACACGTTAAGCAATTTGTTTGGTGCCAGGAAGAGCCGCAGAACCAAGGTGCTTGGTATTGTTCACAGCATCACTTCCGCGCAATCATCCCCGCAGGTGCGTATTTGACTTATGCCGGCCGTAAGGCTTCAGCAGCTCCAGCTGTAGGATATATGTCAGTTCATGTTAAAGAGCAACAGGCGCTAGTTACTCAAGCGTTAACTGTTGAATAAGCCATTATTGGTTAAAGTGTAAGTAAGGAATAAGTTAAATGACAACCGAAATTAAGGTTCCTGTATTACCAGAGTCAGTTGCCGACGCAACAGTAGCTACTTGGCATGTTCAAGTAGGTGATTCTGTAACTCGTGATCAAGTGTTAGTAGAAATTGAAACAGATAAAGTAGTACTTGAAGTACCTGCAACTTCTGATGGTGTTATTACCGCTATCAATGAAGCTGAAGGAGCAACGGTATTAGGTGACCAAGTGATTGGTGTTTTATCGGAAGGTGAAGCAACAGCAGCACCGGCTAAAACTGAAGCAGCTGCACCGGCAGCTAGTTCTGGTGGCGAAACGCTTGAAATTTTAGTACCTGTATTACCTGAGTCAGTAGCAGATGCAACGGTAGCAACATGGCATGCAGCTGAAGGTGACGCAGTAACTCGTGATCAAGTACTTGTTGAAATTGAAACAGACAAAGTTGTACTTGAAGTACCAGCGACTGCAGATGGCGTTATGGGTAAAATCATTCACGCTGAAGGCGACACGGTATTAGGCCAGCAAAAAATTGGTGAATTAGTTGCTGGCGCGTCAGCCGTAGCTGCTGCACCAGCGCAAGCTTCTGAGTCTGATGAAGCATCAGGTGACGGCATTGCATCTCCTTCAGTACGTCGATTAATGACAGAAAAAGGTTTATCTGAAGCTGATGTTAAAGGCACAGGTAAAGGCGGACGTATTACGAAAGAAGATGTTGAAGCAGCAACTAAGCCAGCTGCAGCGGCACCAACTTCAGCACCTACAGCAGCTGCACCTGCGGCAGAGCAAGGTGAGCGTAGTCAAAAACGTGTTCCAATGACACGTTTACGTAAAACCATTGCAAACCGTTTATTAGAAGCGAAAAACTCTACAGCGATGTTAACCACGTTTAACGAAGTTAACATGAAGCCAATCATGGATTTACGTAAGCAATACAAAGATGTATTCGAGAAAACTCATGATACACGTTTAGGTTTCATGTCGTTCTACGTGAAAGCTGTTACTGAAGCCTTAAAACGTTTCCCTGCAGTTAACGCATCAATTGACGGTGATGATATTGTTTATCACAATTATTTTGATATCTCGATTGCCGTTTCTACGCCTCGTGGTTTAGTAACACCGGTATTACGTGACTCTGATCAATTGTCTATGGCTGGCATTGAACAAGGCATCCGTGATTTAGCAATTAAAGGTCGTGACGGTAAGTTAACAATGGACGATATGCAAGGTGGTAACTTCACAATTACCAACGGTGGTGTATTTGGTTCATTATTATCAACACCAATTATCAACTTGCCACAAACGGCTATCTTAGGCATGCACAAAATCCAAGATCGTCCTATGGCAGTTGACGGTAAAGTTGAAATCTTACCGATGATGTATTTAGCACTATCTTACGATCACCGCCTAATCGACGGTAAAGAGTCTGTAGGTTTCTTAGTAACAATTAAAGAATTACTAGAAGATCCAACACGCTTATTATTAGATATCTAATAGCATGAGTTAAATGAGTGTTTAAATCACTCATGAATATAAAAGGTCACATTTTTGTGGCCTTTTTTGTTTCTATCAAAAGGGCTTTAGTAACTAAATGGCTGTTAATACAAAGCGTTGTTTTTATAACTGATTTAAGTGCACTTTTAAATAACGTGGTTTGCGAATAGAATTTAAGCAAATAAGTTATTTATTTTAATCAGAGTTTTAATCGCTAAATAGGGGAGCTATCCCTCGTTTTTACTGTCAATTCGACGAATGTCTAATAACGAAAGACCTGTGCTTTTACACGCTTTTTATCACAAATGTAACGCAGAGTCATTAAATGCTACTTTAGGGCTTTAATCTACTAGCTATAATGGATATAATTCGAGCCAATTTACAAACGGGTTAGTGTTTTTACTCAACTGGTTCGGGTTGAATAAATAGCTAACTTCACTTCAAATAAAATGATTGGGAAACGCCATGAATTTGCATGAGTATCAAGCGAAACAATTATTCGCTGAATATGGTTTACCAGTTTCTGAAGGTTTCGCTTGCGATACACCTCAAGAAGCTGCTGAAGCTGCCGACAAAATTGGCGGCGATATGTGGGTTGTTAAGGCTCAGGTTCACGCTGGTGGTCGCGGTAAGGCTGGTGGTGTTAAGCTAGTTAAAACCAAAGAAGAAATCAAAGAATTCGCACAACACTGGTTAGGTAAGAACTTAGTGACTTATCAAACAGATGCGAATGGTCAGCCGGTTGCTAAAATCTTAGTAGAAAGCTGTACTGACATCGCTAACGAATTATACCTTGGCGCTGTTGTTGACCGTGGTTCTCGTCGCGTTGTATTCATGGCATCAACTGAAGGCGGTGTAGACATCGAAACAGTTGCTGAAGAAACTCCTCACTTAATTCACAAAGCAGCGATTGACCCATTAGTAGGTCCTCAAGCTTACCAAGCACGTGAATTAGGTTTCAAACTTGGCTTAAACCCAACTCAAATGAAGCAATTCGTTAAGATCTTCATGGGCTTAGGTAACATGTTTACTGATCACGACTTTGACTTACTAGAAATTAACCCGCTAGTAATCACAGACGAAGGCAACTTACACTGTTTAGACGGTAAGATTGGTGTTGATTCAAACGCTTTATTCCGTCAACCAAAAATCCGTACTTTCCACGATCCATCTCAAGAAGATGAGCGTGAAGCACATGCTGCACAGTGGGAATTAAACTACGTAGCATTAGACGGAAACGTAGGTTGTATGGTTAACGGTGCTGGCCTTGCAATGGGTACAATGGATATTGTTAACTTGCACGGAGGTAAGCCAGCTAACTTCTTAGATGTTGGTGGCGGAGCGACAAAAGAGCGTGTTGCTGAAGCATTCAAAATCATCTTATCTGATGACAACGTAAGTGCAGTATTAGTAAACATTTTCGGTGGTATCGTTCGTTGTGACATGATCGCTGAAGGTATTATTGGTGCTGTTAAAGAAGTAGGTGTTAACGTTCCTGTAGTTGTACGTTTAGAAGGCACTAACGCTGAAGCTGGCCGTGAAGTATTAGCTAACTCAGATGTTGATATCATTGCTGCTGAATCATTAACAGATGCTGCTACTAAAGTAGTTGCTGCTGCGGAGGGCAAATAATGTCTGTATTAATTAACAAAGATACTAAAGTTATCTGTCAAGGTTTCACTGGTGGTCAAGGTACTTTCCACTCAGAGCAAGCTATTGCATACGGTACGCAAATGGTTGGTGGTGTTTCACCAGGCAAAGGCGGCCAAGAGCACTTAGGTCTTCCTGTATTCAACACAGTACGTGAAGCAGTAGAAGCAACTGGCGCAACGGCAACAGTTATCTATGTTCCAGCTCCATTTTGTAAAGATGCTATTTTAGAAGCTATCGATGCTGGTATCGAATTAATCGTTACTATCACTGAAGGTATTCCTACGTTAGACATGCTTGACGTTAAAGTTAAGCTTGAAGAAACTGGCGTTCGCATGATTGGCCCTAACTGTCCAGGTGTTATCACGCCGGGCGAATCTAAGATTGGTATCATGCCAGGTCACATCCACAAGCCAGGTAAAGTAGGTATCGTATCTCGTTCAGGTACATTGACTTATGAAGCCGTTAAGCAAACTACTGATGCTGGTTTCGGTCAGTCTTCATGTGTTGGTATTGGTGGTGACCCAATCCCAGGCACTAACTTTATCGACGTTTTAGAAATGTTTGAAAATGACCCTCAAACTGAAGCAATCGTGATGATTGGTGAAATTGGTGGTACAGCAGAAGAAGAAGCAGCTGAGTACATTAAAGCTAACGTTTCTAAGCCTGTAGTTTCTTACATCGCTGGTGTTACTGCGCCTGCTGGTAAGCGTATGGGGCATGCTGGTGCTATCATTGCTGGTGGTAAAGGTACTGCTGACGACAAATTCGCTGCACTAGAAGCGGCTGGTGTTAAGACTGTACGTTCACTAGCGGACATCGGTGTTGCACTTAAAGAAAAGACAGGTTGGTAATCTAACCGTCTGACAACATTGAGTTGTCATTCCAGCGAAGGCTGGAATCTTAAGAATTAAAAAACCCGCTTATTAGCGGGTTTTTTTATCAAAGCGTCTAGTTTTTTCTGGTTTAAACCTCCACCTTTTTCTCATAGAAAAGACCTTCAATCAATATTCGTTAGTTTTAAATTGTTCTTTGCTTTTTGAGCCCCTTAGCGCTTTTATATTTATCTTTCTTTTTTACTCACCTTTCTCTTTATCCGTTATTTGAATAATCTTTTCTGTATGACGCGAGTTGAAGATACTAGAGGTTATTAGAAACGTTGCATTTAGCATTGCATTTAGCATTAAACCGTTATTTTATTCTATCGGAACTTGTTCATCACGATCGATGCTAGATCTTGTGTTTCCTGCCTATACGTATGCCACCTAAGCCTTAATAAATATATCACGAGCTCTAGAACGAGTACTTTAACGAAAATTTTCATTACAGGCATGAAGTTCGCATAGTTAGAAGCAAGTGATAATAAAACACCTCTTTGTTTGCTTTAGTCGATGGCTAAATCGCTTAAAGGAGGTCGAAGGAACTGTGAGTTTATAGCTTTCATTGAGTCGAGGTGAGAAATGAAGAAATGGATAACCATCATATTGTCGTTTATGGTTGTAAATTATGTATCTTCACAAGAGTTACAGTTTTATGACTTTTCTGATTTGTCTACTATTCAATTAAACGGCACAGCAGTCAATATAAACCCAAATAACACTGATGTATTAAGGTTGACTGATGATCTATACCAGTCGAGTAGTGCATTCTTAGTCGACCCAATTTCGTTAGACAATTTCGCATCTTTTAGTGCTGCCTTTGAATTTCAGATATTGGAACCTCAGGGGATTTATGATTCTGATGGTCAAGGAGCAGACGGATTAGCATTTGTAATACAGTCGAATTCGAATACTGTCGGCGGCCTTGGTGGACGATTAGGTTATGGCGGTATTAGTAACAGTTTAGCCATTGAGTTCGACACGTGGGGAAACAACTGGTGGGACTTGGGCCAAGGTAACCATGTTGGAGTAAACGTTGATGGAAACATGAGCTCAATTGAACGAGTTATTGTTGATGAAAGAATGAATAATGGAGCTGTGTGGACAGCTTGGGTTGACTATGATGGTATGGCAGAAATACTTGAAGTGAGTTTATCCCAAGAGCAGAGTCGGCCTGATAATCCTATATTAACTACTAATGTGAACCTTGTTAATGTTTTAGGGACACAGGAAGCATATGTTGGCTTTACATCAGGTACCGGAGCTGCGGCTGGAAATCATGAAATAATAAGCTTATTTTTTAACGATGATTATGATCCTATTACAACTGTTGTGGTTGATGAGCCTAATACTATAGTGCTGTTTATTCTTGGGGCAAGCATCGCTATTTACTCAAGAAAGGTTTTAAACTAGGTCGTAAATTATTGTGAAGGTTAAACTAGCTTTGTATTCCTCATACTTAGGTTCTGCAAATGTGACAATTGAGGTCAGCTACCAATTAACAGCATTTTTGAGAAGGTTTATTTCGCGTAAAATTGTTAAGATAGCTAGTGTCACCCCTTAAGGAGATTCCCCCGGCTTTCTATAAAGCTCTTTGGAGTCGCTGGAAAACGCATCATCCACTCATTGTCTGAAGCAAACGCTTAGATTTCACTACGTTGTGCCCCGATGCTATTGCTATCACCCATGAAAGCAATAGCAGCGCAGGTTTTATTTCTTCAGCATTTTCAAAATCAGAATAGTCCGCTATTTTCGAGTGGTAATTAATGACCTTGGTATTAAGCTGTTTGAAGTCTTTTAGTTAGCTAATGTTGGGCGCTGTACTAGTAAATACCTATTTCTATGAAAACAATAATTATTTCATTTTTGATAGCGTTTTATCGATGTCAGCGATGGATAGCTTGAATTGATTGTGCCGCACGGATAAATATGCGTCAGGTGTGGTAAAAACACGATAGTGAGGCAGAGTTTTTATGCGTTAAGCTAGGCACCGAGGCTTTCTGAGGAAGGTAATGTTATTTGCTTTTAACTGCAGTCGTCACATAGATAGTATCATTAGAACGAGAAACAAATCTTTATAGAATTTCACCAGTTGGCTAAAATATCGAAAATAAAGCTCGAAAGAGCTATAATATAGACATATGTACTAATTTTAGCTAGTTTTGAAAGTACGTCCGGCTTAGCTTTAGCTGTGTAAAAGGAAGTTATTACGTAAATTTGATGTTTTCAATTTAACAATTATCTATAGCGTGTTCTAAGAAGTTACATCACTATAGTCGCTATAAATTTAATTAAGGACCTAGTAGATGATAAAGATTGCTGTATTAATCTCCTTACTGTTGGTTCCTTTTCAATTGTTTAGTCATGAGTTTATTATCGGGGTAAATGAGCGTGATATTTACCGCTACAAAAATGAACAAGATGAATGGGTTGGAAAAGACATCGAACTTATCAAGGCTGTATTTCGTCGTACGCCATTCAAGTATCGAATAGTGTCTATGCCATGGGCGAGAGTGATAAAAGAGCTTGAAGCAGGGACTATTGATATGACCGTTGCAGCAACGGCTTTATCAGAAAGGAAAAAATATGCACTGTTTACTAAAAACAATTTTCGTTACAGTCACCATATGCTTTTTGTGAATAAAAAAAAATTATATCTATTTGAGTCGGTAAATGAGTTAGCCGATCTAGCTTCTGTTGATGTGATAATTGCTGCTTTGCGCGGTGCTATTTTTTACGAATCTTACCCTGAGTTACTAAAAAATGAGCAATTTGCTAAAAGAATTGTTTATACCAGTGATGATCAAAACATGTCTAATTTTGTTCTTAAAGGTAGGGCTGACGGATATATTGAATCAGAAACGGAAGGAAAACATTATTTATTATCTCAACCGGGGTATAACGAAAATATTGTCCCTCTTTTTCGCATTACCAATGATGATCAAGCAGGCAGTAAAATTATGTTTTCTAAGGCAAGAATTTCACAAAAAGAAGTAGACATTTTTGATACTGCCTTAAAAGCATTACATGACAGTGGAGAATATGAGAGAATATCGAATTCTTTTCTTTTCTAGTTTTGGTTTTTCTTTGTATTTCAATGGTTTAATTGAGTTTATTGAACAGGATAATGAGTAATAGGGTAATCATGAAACGTGTTGTTTTATATGTCTCTGACAAATGCCCACATTGCAGAGAAGCAAAAAAGTACTTAGATGACAATGGTATTCAATACCGCTTAACCAACGCGAAAATGCAACGTGGACGTAAAGAGCTCGATGCGATTGGCGCTCGCTCAGTGCCTGTACTTAAAATTGGCAATGAAGTGATGATTGGTTGGAATGTAAAGAACTTTAAAAAGATCTACGGGGCAAGGTAAAACTTCGTAAATAGTGATGCCTCATTGCTATTCTCCAGACTCTACACACAACTCACAAAATACAGATGGTAACTTCTATTTACTGACGAGAATGAGAAGTAATTTATCTAGCAGTTAACTATTTTGATTGGGTATTTTGCATTGCAAAATGCATTAGTATTGAAATTTTCAGTGCTTTTAAACTTTTACTGTAAGTAACCATTAATATAAAACCTATACTATTCAACTAAATAAGCTTTCATTGAACGTTGGCATTTAATCTGCTTTTTTAAAAGTGTAATTGGTGTGCAATAGCTGAGGTCAGTATGAGTATCAATAATGATTTATGTAATAGTAACCTTTTAGAAGAGGATAATAATGAACTTCGTTTCGGTCGAGCGAATCACACTACCTTTCTAAATATTAGAGATTTTAAAATTAGCGAAGTAGATACTAATAAGCACAACTCATTAGAAAATAATGAAGTAGATGTGGCTGTGCTCGGTTACAACTAAACGTGAATTTAATCGTAAAAACAGAATTAAACAAAAACTAAAAAAACCGCCGTAGGCGGTTTTTTTATAACAAATGTTATTAAGTTACGGGTAGTGACTCAATAATTATTCGTCTTCGCCCAAAATTTTAGGTGTTCTATGTCCTGTTTTGGCTAGTATTTCTAGGTAAAAACTGTCTAAGCCTTTAGTTACTGCATCATCAATTGATTTATTGATTTGTGAAACATGAATCACTTCAGCATAGTCTTTCGCTGAACCATATTTACAATCGAAGTCCCAATAATCAGCACCTTTAGGTAATTGCTTATTACGTTCTCTACGCAAGTACTTTTTCACTTCGTGCTTAATTGCATCAACAAGACGTGGTTGTTTAATTTTTTCATGATGTAATGAAAAGGTTTTCTTCATGGTGGTGCCTTAGTTTTGGGGCAGGGAGTATGAACTCAGATAGGGGCGTACTTTAACATATATACAAGACAAACTTTGTAATTTATCTGCATTGAATAAGCCGTTAACAATTTGCCCATGGATCTATTTTACCGTCAATATTATTTGCCGGCTTAGCTTTATGTTTTTTAGGTGCTGCAGAGCGATTGTTATCTCTCAAACGGGCCTTTTTCTCTCGCTTTTCCTTTAGGATTTGTGCGTCTTCAAAGCTCAATTCTGCCGGCTCTTTTGGTGTAATTCCTTCAGGGATTATGCGTTCACGAGGCGGTTTTTCAAATTCGCTGTCGCTTGCTCGAGGTAGGCTTTTATATTGATATAGATAAAATGACTCTACCTTTTCTCGCGCCCATTGCGTTTTCTTCAAAAACTTCATACTTGCCGCGATGCTTGGGTTCTTGTTGAAACAATTAATGTTTAAATAAGCATACAGCAATGCAAAGCCGTATTGGTCAACTAGTTCATTTAACACGGTTGCTAAACTGGTGCCGTGTAGCGGGTTATTTAAATAAAGGTTGTTATCAGTCAAAACGGTTTTTCTCGAAGGGGTATTGGTGCGCAGTATAGTTGAAATTCAAGCTTTTTAACATTGCCTTTTATGTGCTTGTTAACTAATCAATCGATTTTGTGATCGTTCAAGCGTTTTAGACGTATTGTATAGTGTCTACTTACAGAGGGTAAAACAATGAAACGGTATTACTATCTATCAAATGACATTGATAACACTGCACAATTTGAACAAAAGCTTGTTCATTCCGGTGTCGAAAAACAACATATTCATGTTTACGGTATTTCTGACACCCAGGCACAGCATTACGCGCTAACACCCGTATTATCTATTTTTAAAACTGATCTTGTACATTACTTGCTAAGAGGACTTTTTGTCGGTCTTATTTTATCGGCAGTTTTAACCGCGCTGTTAATTGTCTTCCAAGTACCTAATGTCGTATTGCTATCTATCATTGGTTCTATCTTTCTGACAGGCTTTGTCACTTGGGAGGCTGGTTTGATCGGTTTACATAAGGTTAATTACAAGTTCTCGCCCTTGAAGAAGCTGTTAACCGATACAAATCATCTTGTCATGGTCGATGTTGATGCTCAGCAAGCTTCCTTGTTATGTGAGCAAGCAAAGCGTTTAAAATGTATTGTACCTGTCGCTGTAGGCTCTAATTTGGTTAATCCATTTGAACAACAAGAAACGTTGCTTTTTTAAACATTATTTTATTTGCTGTCATAAACTTGTCATAAAAATATGCTAGGGGTTCTGTAGGCTTGTTTGCTATTATTTATCCTGTCGTTACTTAAAGGGGATAAACATGTATAAAACTATACTTGCAGCGGTTACCATTTTAAGTTTTAGCCAAGTAGCCAATGCAGCTGATAAATCTGAAATTTGGCAATGTATGGATGATAAAACTATATCAGTGAAAGAAGACTGTATGGTGTCAACCATTGAAAAGCATACGGAATCTACTGATTTTTTTGATAAATTAGCTCGTAAGCAAATTTTACAAAAAGGTGATGCGTATTCAACTGTGACTTACTTTCCAGCGCAAAACCTCATTCAGGTTAAATCAATTGAAACTAAAACTGATTTGTTATTAGCCGCGCGTAAATAACATCCACACTAGAAAGCCACATATAGTATTGATATGGGGCTTCTGTGTTAACTTTTAACCTACTTCAACTTTCCTAAAACCTTCTCTCATATTTTCCTACGCCAATAGTTAACGGCTTGATGCTACATAGATTACCTTTTCATCTTGGCTATTACGTGCAACTAAATCGTTTATTGTAATGTTAGGATAAACACGACTTTCTCTATAGGTTCTTCTATTTAAGTACTTATAGGTATCTTGTGCTTGGTAAATGTAAGCAAACTTCGCTAATGACAGATCATTGCAACGTAGTGAATTTATCGTATGGCTTGAGCCATAATCACTATAGCGTCTGATCTGCGTTTTTAACGAGGCGAGATTATTGGTCACTGCATTTAAACATATATGGGTTTCAGGAGTTTGATCTGTGGCAACAAATTTAATATTTCCAGCGCTAACTGTAGTGCTAACAAAAATTAATGAAGCGATAATTGCCGTATAATTGGTTACTTTAGACATAATTAATTCCTTCTGGTGGTAAACGTCCTATTGGTAATCTCTCCTGCAATCAACTACAGCAATAAAGCGATGCGGGCATTGAACAATCCTTTGTTAGCCTAATCATGAACCAATACATTATGTATTTGTGTGTCTAGGTGTAATCAAACATTGTTATTTGACACATACCTTTTTCTAAAGGCTTGTTAGATAACTAAATGATTAATCGTTATTAAATAAAATAGGACAACGGCATTAATCAGGAAGAGTTGTGTCATCGTTGTGTTATTGACACATTGATTAACACTGCTGCCTTTTATGAAACAAATAGAAAAGATTAACGAAAGCACTGTATTGCGAAGGTTATGTTCATTTATAATTATCACAATGAATAAATGAACAAAAGAGTCACTATGAACCCAATTATTAAAGTATTAAAAGATAACAACATATCTAACGAGCAAATCTCTGCTATTTTTACTGAATTAACGCAAAACCCAATCATGGCAATGGCCACTATTGGTAGTTTAGGTATTCCACAAGAAGAACTGCAGCCAGTGATGATGCAAGTAATGACAAACCCTGCATTAATCAAAGAAGCAGTTGTTGAGCTTGGTCTAGATATGGAAGCTGTAGAAAAAGCAAAAGCTCAACTTGATGAAAGTAATCAAAAATAAGTTTTTTAGTCGTGAGTCCTGGACTCACGATTATTTTATTTAAAACCTGATATTCACTACTGTTGTCAATATACAGCTAAATATTGAAGTTATGCTATAGTTAAAGGTAATGTCTTAATTATGAGTATGATATGACGTGGTTACATAGTAGTAGTGGTTTTTTGTTATGTATTGCTTTTCTTTTTTCTTCCTCTGTTTTTTCTAATGACTATGATTTTGCCTCTATTGAGTTTTTGATTGAGCAAGAAGTTGGTCGTCACGTACTTCCTCAAATTTATAAAAATATCGGTATTGATATATCCATAGAGCCATTGCCTGCTCCAAGAGCACAGCAACACGCTAACGCTGGAACAAAAGCCGGGGAGATTATGCGTATATGGACTTATGGTGATGAAAACCAAAATACAGTCAGAGTTCCTACGCCATACTATTACTTAGAAACCATGCCTTTTATTTTAAAGGGGCGGCGCATCACAATAGAAGATAAGTCAGATTTATCAGGCTATGAGCTAACAAAGGTTCGTGGCGTAAAACATACCGATAACATCACTAAGGGGATGTCGAGAATATACGAAGTGAATAGCACTAAACGAATGTTCACGTTATTAAGTAATCGCCGCGTTGATATTGCGTTAACCAATACATTAGATGGTGAGTTGATGCGAGCTCGCTATGGTTTTAGTAATATCGTCGCAACCGGTAAGCCGTTAGCAAAATTGCCTTTATATCACTACGTCCATAAAACACATGCTCATTTAGTGCCTAAAGTCGATGCTGAAATTCAACGGTTAGCAAAAAGTGGTGAACTGCCAACAATGATAAGTGACGCTGAAAAAAAAGTGATAAAAAAAGTATTACGTTCTCGTTAAATGTTGATTGTAAGAGCGTAGCACAAGTTATTTGTTACTAATTTCTGAAAGCGTAAGTTGAAATTGATGAATGACATTACCTTCCTTGCCTTTTAAGCCCATCTCTATAATTGGGTCAGCTTGCTGCCAGTCTACCTCAATAAAACCATAATTTACTTCATTAACACCTTTTGCAATACGGTGTTTATTCGGGCTAACTTCTTTCCATTTTTCACTTAGGCCTGAACTAGTTATTTCCCAAAAAGGATAAGGTGTATTATCGGTGATTCTCGATACGTCACCAAAGTGTGTATCGCCGGAGATAAATAATACTCCGTCAATTTTTTCGTTAGTAATAAAGTCGAGCAGGCGTTTTCGCTCATGTGGAAAGTTTGCCCAAGTCTCCCAACCAGAAAACTTATTAAGTAACTGTATTCCTGAACCTATCACTTTAATGGCAGCAGGCTTTTTAAGTTCAGCTTCTAGCCATTGCCACTGTTGCTCACCTAGCAATTGATCACTTTTATCAGGCGACGGTAAATAAGGGCCCATAAATTTAGGTGTTCGTTCTTTTGCTCTTGTATCGTCATCTACTCGATGTAAACTGTCGCGGTTCCATCTAAGGTCGGGCAAGATGACACGAATGGTATGAGCGCCTTCACCGTATAAGTAAGATGTATAAATCCCCTCTTGAGTATAACGAACTGAGTGTTTTGGCTCTTGCCAAAAATCTAACATGATTTGACGGCTTTGCTCTTTGTGTTTGAACTCTTTTCCGCCATCGCCCTTACCATAATCGTGATCATCCCAGATTGCGACTAAATCACTTTGACTTTTTAGTTGTTGAAAGCCTTTATTGTGAGCAAGCTTTTTATATTGTTCAGCCATTTCTGAAATATCAAAATAAGAGCTGTAAATATTGTCACCAAGAAAAACAAATACGTCGGGTTTATCAGCATTAATGGCATCAAATATAGGCATGGGTTTGTGTTGTTTGGCACAAGAGCCGAAATAGATTTTTTCTATCGGTGCGGCTTGCAGTGAAAACGACATTAGCAAAACACTAAGTGCAAGATTCTTAAACATGAAAGTCCTTTTACAAAAACAGGAAAATAAACAAGGTGAGTTGATGTGTTTTATCATGACATTAACTCACTCATATTAGCAAAATATTAAACATAAATATCAATTCTAATGACTATATCACTAGGCCAAGTATTGCTATAATGTCGGATTATTCAAATTCTAATTATCTTTTTTGAGGTTGCGTGGATGTCGGAAGCTGAAAACCGTCCAACAAATTTTATTCGTCAAATCATTGATGCAGATCTAGCAAGCGGCAAACATACGGGAGTACAGACGAGATTCCCACCTGAGCCTAATGGCTTTTTGCACATTGGTCATGCTAAATCAATTTGCTTAAATTTTGGGATTGCTCAAGATTACCAAGGTTTATGTAACTTACGTTTTGACGACACAAACCCTGAAAAAGAAGACATCGATTACGTAAACTCAATTCAAGAAGACGTAAAATGGCTTGGTTTTGAGTGGGCTGGCGATATTCATTATTCATCTGACTATTTTGATCAACTTCATGGTTATGCTGTCGAGTTAATTGAGAAGGGTTTAGCCTATGTCTGTTTCCTTAACGGCGAAGAAATGCGCGAGTATCGTGGCACGTTGAAGCAACCGGGTAAAAATAGCCCGTATCGTGATACATCGGTTGAAGAAAACCTCGTCTTATTTGAAAAAATGCGTAAAGGTGAATTTAAAGAAGGTGAGTGTTCACTACGAGCAAAGATCGACATGTCATCAAGCTTTATGTGTATGCGTGACCCGGTAATTTATCGCGTTAAATTTGCTCATCACCACCAAACAGGTGATAAGTGGTGCATTTATCCAATGTATGATTTTACGCATTGTATTTCTGATGCGATTGAAAACATAACACACTCATTATGTACTTTGGAATTCCAAGACAACCGTCGTTTATACGATTGGGTCATTGATAACATTTCAATTGAATCTCAACCTCGTCAGTATGAGTTTTCTCGCTTAAATCTTGAATACACAGTCATGAGTAAGCGAAAGTTAAATGCGTTAGTTGAAGAAAACCTTGTTAATGGTTGGGATGATCCTCGTATGCCAACTATTGCTGGTTTTAGACGCCGCGGCTATACCCCAGGTTCAATTCGTGAATTCGCTAAGCGTATTGGCGTGACTAAAATGGATAATACGGTTGAGATGGGTGTATTAGAAGCATGTATTCGCGAAGACTTAAACGATAATGCACCGCGAGCAATGGCTGTTTTAGACCCAATTAAGCTTGTGATCGAAAATTATGACGAAGCTAAAGTAGAAGAGCTAACCGTTAAAAATCACCCAAGTGATGAAAGCCAAGGTTCACGTATTGTGCCATTTTCTAAAGAGCTTTATATTGAAGCTGAAGACTTTAGAGAAGAAGCAAATAAGAAATATAAACGTTTAGTACTTGATAAAGCTGTTCGTTTACGTGGTGCTTACGTTGTCACAGCTACCCGTTGTGACAAGGACGCTGATGGCAATGTGACTACGGTATACTGCACATACGATGACAAAACACTAGGTAAAAACCCAGAAGACGGTACTAAACCAAAAGGTGTTATTCATTGGGTAAGTGCAGCGCAAAGCATTGATGCAGAAGTTCGCTTATACGATCGTTTATTTAACGTGGAAAATCCAGCAGCTGCTGAAGACTTCCATAGCGTGATGAACCCTGAGTCATTAACTGTGATAGCAAAGGCTAAAGTAGAGCCTTATTTAGCAAACGCTCAACCTGAGCAAGCATTTCAATTTGAGCGTCAAGGGTATTTCTGTCTTGATAACAAAGATGCAACATCAGAACATCTTGTATTTAATCGTACGGTAGGTTTACGTGACACATGGGCTAAAATAGCAGGCAAATAATTTGAGTCAGCTAAACAGCAAACAATAAAAAAGGAGCTAAACGCTCCTTTTTTTAATCACTTTTATCTATAGATTGCTTTTGCGGTATGCTTCACAGGCATCTTCGTCTTCGCATTCACCGTATAAGTATAGACTGTGATTCGTTAGTTTAATGTTGTGAGACTTCGCAATATCAAGTTGGCGAGTTTCTATAACGTCATCTTCAAACTCCACAACCTTACCACACTTAAGACATACTAAATGGTCGTGATGTTTCTTATGTGATAATTCAAATACAGATTTACCACCTTCAAAGTGGTGACGTGTAACAATACCAGCATCATCAAATTGGTTTAATACGCGATAGACTGTTGCTAAGCCAATCTCTTCATTTTGCTCTAAAAGAATTTTATATACATCTTCAGCACTGATGTGCTGATTATCAGGACATTGTAAAATACCTAAAATTTTAACTCGTGGTAACGTTATTTTCAGGCCAGCACGTTTTAGTTCTTCATTTTGGTCAGGCATAGATTTTATTTGTTATTAATACTCTAGGGAAAATTATAGAGACTTATCGGCAATGATGAAAGCCTTAGTTAATTACTCAAGTAATATTTATTGTTAATTCTTTATTAATCTTTGCTTTTTATTGGCTATTTCTGGGATAATTGACTGGTACGATGAGTTGAAGGGTTTATCAATGAATATAATGTTTTCTAAAGCATGGGTATTTAAGTTATTTATTAACTTATGGCCACCGATGTTTTTTTCTCGAATCAAGTTAATTTCGTTGTCTGACGATTTCAGACAGGCACGGGCATCAATGCGTTTAAGTGCTTGGAATAGAAATGGTGTAGGTAGTATCTTTGGCGGGGCCTTATTCTCGCTTACCGATCCTTTTTATATGATGATGCTAATGGCACGGCTAGGAAAAGAATATGTGATTTGGGATAAATACGCCGATATCGATTTCATTAAGCCTGGGCGTGGTAAAGTTTATGCAGACTTCATAATTACTGATGAGTTGCTAGATGAAATAGCAAAACAGACCGCCAACGGTGGAAAGTATCTACCTGTGATCCCTGTCTATATAAAAGATGAATCGGGCGATGTTGTTGCGAAGGTTATGCGTACGTTATATATACGCAAGAAACAAAGAAAATAATTTTAGGTAAATAAAAAGGGGTCAGAGTAAAAATACTCGGACCCCTTTTTTTATTCGTTTAATGGTTAGTCAGCTAACTCTGCTAAACACATTTCGTCGTAGATTTGCGTAACCCACTTGTCTACACGTTCTTCAGTAAGTTCTGGTTGACGATCTTCGTCAATACATAAGCCAATGAAAGTGTTGTCATCAACTAACGCTTTAGATGCTTCGAATTCATAACCTTCTGTAGACCAGTTACCTACGATTATCGCTCCTTTTGATTCAGCAATATCGCGTAATGGTTGCATTGCATCACAGAAGTACTCTGCATAATCTTCTTGATCACCTAAACCAAAAATAGCGACTAACTTGTCAGTGAAATCAACTTCTTCTAAGTCTGGTAAAAAGTCATCCCAATCACATTGGTTTTCACCATAGTACCACGTTGGAATACCTAAAATAATCAGATCGAATTCTGCGATTTCTTCTTTTGTACTCTTAGCGATATCCTTTACTTCAACTAGCTTTTTACCTAGTTTTTTCTGGATCATTTTACTTACAGCTTCAGTATTGCCTGTATCGCTACCAAAGAATAAACCTACAATTGCCATTAAGTTTTACCTTTTACTCATAAAATTATTAACATTCGTCACTTTCTAACACATCAGCTAAAATTGACTCGATCAACTCGCCACGACTAACATTTTGTGTTTGCGCCATTGCATCAAGTTTTTCAAATAAACTTTGGTGCATTTTAAACTCAACACGTTTCAAGCCACGCTTCTTATCACGCTTTACTTGATTACGCTTGTTGATTTTAACTTGCACACTACGAGAGTGTGGATTTGTTCTAGGTCGCCCTGGGCGTTTTTCCTCTGAGAACAAATCTATCGTTGTTACGTCTGAAACTTCTTTTGCCATGAACTACTTAACCAATTCCTTGGCTTTCCCAGAAAAACTGGATAAGACCTTTCGCAATAAAACCTGCGCAACCTAGCACCAATACGAAATACACAACATATTGGCCCATTTTAGGCACGTCGTTTTTTTTCATTACGTCGTGAATAGATAACCCTATGAAAATAAAAATAAAAGCAAAAAATAAATTCAAGCCTACAGCTTCAATAACTTCTAAATATTCTGCTAACATAGCGCCACCTTCAAAAATTCACGGCGCACTATAGCACAAGGGGCAATTAATCACAGCAATCCAAGGCAAAAATATTGTTAAATTCTAGGCGAATTAACTTTTTTTGACCTTTATCGAAAGACAGTATGCTTTAGTGATATTGTGCTCTTTAATATTAGCTAAATAAGTGTCTATTAAGTGCAATGTCGCGCGTTTAAAAATGTCATTGGCTGACATGGTATTTCAGTCAAATTAACCTAAATGGGTATGATAAATACCTGTATTTTTATTGGTCGAGAAAGTCGTTAACAATTTTATTAAATGCCGTTGTTTTCTCGGCATGTAGCCAATGGCCAGCACCTTGGATGATTTTCGCAGATACATTCGGAAAAAGTTCATTGATACGTGCTCGGTGAGCTGAGGTTATATAGTCTGAATTTCCACCCTTGATAAATAAGGTATCACCTAAAAATTGATTGTTGCCAAGGTAACCAGACATTATTTGATCATAGCAGTTATCAATAAATTCAAGGGCGCATTTAAAATGGTAGTGACCATTTGTTGTTGCTAAATTTCGCAATAAAAATGGGCGAACTGATGCATCATCAACATAGTTTGATAACTGATTATCGGCATCTTTACGGCTATGTACCTGGCTAAAATCAATTGATTTTAGGCCATTGATGATTTGCTGATGGTGGGCCGGATATTTTATCGGAGCAATATCGGCAATCATCAATTTATTGACGCGTTGCGAGTAAGTTAACGCTAACTCCATGGCGATTTTGCCACCCATAGAGTGGCCTAGCACATGAGCTGATTCAATATTTAATGTGTCCATTACGGCGATAACATCAGCAGCGAGTTGCGGATATTCCATGTTGTTCTCATGAAAAGATGAGCCATGGTTTCTGACATCAATACTCGTGACACAGTATTTATCAACCAAGCCTTTAGCTACCATATTCAAGTTTTCCATGGAACCAAATAGACCATGAATGAGGATGACATGGTCGCCTATGCCAACTTGTTTATAATTGAGAATTTGAGTATTCAAGCGTTGCCTTTGAGTCAATCAGTTTCAACGACATTTTCCTTAAAAGTCGGCAATAATTCAATCGCCAAAAAATTTTAGTCGTTATGCTTGTTTAATAAATGAACGGTTAGTTGAATTTATTTAACTTATTGCGTGCTTTGCTAGCACCTTCTTTTTTTGCCACGTATAATCACGCTGATTCTTGAGCAACATTGTCTAGGCATTACATGAAAACAATAGAAATTGACGACGATTTATATCAATACATTTTAAGTAATACACAAACTATTGGTGAAAGTGCTTCATCGATACTAACTCGCTTGTTAGAGTTATCTCCAGAAGACATTAAAGATCAGCCTCAAGAAACTGTTGAAAACGTTGCGCCTGTTGAGCAGAAAGCTGAAACAGAACTTGACGAAACTTCACCGATTAATGAAAGTGTGTTCAATTACATTAATAAAGAAGAATTGGCGCATCAGCGTGGCGCTGTTGGGCGTTTTTTATTGATTTTAGCGGCGCTTTATCGTGTCCATCAAAAACAATTTAACGTTGTTAACGATATTCGCGGACGCGATCGCTTGTATTTTGCGTTAAGTGAACAAGAGCTAGAGCAAAGTGGCAGCAGCACCAAGCCTAGGCAAATTCCTGAAAGTCCGTTTTGGGTTATCACTAACTCAAATACAACGCGTAAAAAGATGATGTTAACAGAAGTGGCAATAGCACTAGGTTATAACGTGCAGGAAGCCGAGCAAATCAGAGAGCTACTTTAAAAAAAATTTAAAAACAGTAACAAGGAAAAGGGTAGGGAAATTATGGCAGTTCATCCACATGCTGGCAAAAGTGTAAGACCAGAAGATCGTATTAACCTTGGGCGTTTAGTCAGCGATTATTATTTGCTTACTCCTGATGTTAGTGAACCTACCCAAAAGGTAACATTTGGTACGTCAGGCCACCGGGGCTGCGCATCTAATGTGAGCTTTAATGAACAACATATTTTAACTATTTGTCAGGCCGTGTGTGATTATCGTGCTCATGCGGGTATCACGGGGCCATTGTTTTTAGGTAAGGATACACATGCGCTTTCTGAACCTGCATTTAGTTCAGCAATTAGTGTATTAGTTGCTAACGGTGTCGATGTTATTGTTCAAGATGATTTAGGCTTTACGCCAACACCTGTTATCTCTCGTTTGATCATTAATCATAACCGCGCTAATCAATCACAAGCAGACGGCTTAATTATTACACCATCTCATAACCCTCCAACTGATGGTGGCATAAAATATAACCCTCCACATGGTGGACCTGCTGAAGGCGACATTACGAAACAAATTGAAGCCAAAGCGAATGACATGATTAGCAATGGGCTGCAAGGCGTAACTATGATGCCTGTAGGTGAAGCGCTTGCATCTGAAAAGTTAACCAAGCAAGACTTTATTCATCACTATGTTAGTGATTTAGACAAAGTCGTTGATATGGCGGCAATTGCTGACGCTAAGATTAAACTAGGCGTAGATCCACTAGGTGGTTCTGGTATTGCTTACTGGCCAGAAATTGCAAAGCTATACGGCATCGAATTGACTGTTGTCAACCAAGTGGTCGATGCTAGCTTTGCATTTATGTCGTTGGATAAAGACGGAAAAATCCGTATGGACTGCTCATCGCCGTATGCTATGGCGGGTTTAATTGCGATGAAAGATGATTTTGACATTGCCGTTGGTAACGATCCAGACTTTGATCGCCACGGTATCGTCACTAAATCTGGTGGGTTAATGAATCCAAACCATTTTTTAGCTGTAGCGATTCATTACCTAATGACGCATAGAGATTGGTCTGCTGATGCAAAAATAGGTAAAACCTTAGTGTCTAGCTCAATGATTGATCGCGTCGCTCATCAAATCAACCGACCATTATCAGAAGTACCTGTTGGTTTTAAATGGTTTGTCGACGGTTTAAAAAACGGTGAATATGCCTTTGGTGGTGAAGAAAGTGCCGGTGCATCATTCATTCAAAAAAATGGTGAATGTTGGACAACAGACAAAGATGGCTTTGTCATGGCGTTATTGGCAGCAGAAATCTTGGCTGTTACCGGCAAAGATCCCTACCAATACTATCAAGATCTTGCCAATGAATTAGGCGAGCCTTGTTATGGACGAAAAGAAGCGGTTGCTAGCCTTGCACAAAAAGCGGTATTAACGGCATTGTCACCAGACGATATCAAAGCAACACAACTAGCCGGTGAAGAAATCCAAGCGAAGTTAAGTCACGCACCTGGCAACAATGCTGCGATTGGTGGCTTAAAAGTAACAACTAAAAATGGTTGGTTTGCAGCAAGACCTTCAGGCACAGAAGATATTTATAAGATTTACGCAGAAAGCTTTATTGATGAAGCTCATTTGGCTCAAATTTTTGACGAAGCTCAAGAAATGGTCAATACGCTTTTTGAACAAGCTGGCGTATAATCTACTCGAGTTCTAAAAAAGTCACCTAGTGTGGCTTTTTTAGTTTTTATAACAAGTAAATGATTGAAAAAAAATAAAAACAACATCAATCGCAATGAGAGTAAGTTAGTTTATGACGAAATCAGCCCAAGAATTATCAGCAGCTTTGCAAGCTACTGGTGATTTCTTATCAATGACCCGTGCCCATGAATGGCATATGCCAGCTTTTGAATTTGAGGTAAACGGAGCACAGCATTCAACGCAGGTATCTGTTTTAGATACAGGCATTATTGTCTTTGAACCACAAACCGCAACCTCTAAAGATGTTGTTTTATCTTGTGCGGTACATGGCAATGAAACCGCGCCTATTGAGATTTGCGCTGAACTCGTAGAAAAGGCCATTAAAGGTGAAATCACGTTAACGCAGCGTGTACTATTTTTATTTGGTAATCCGGCTGCGATGAATATTGCTGAGCGCTTTGTTGAAGAGAACCTTAATCGACTATTTTCAGGTGCCCATAGCGAAGATGGCGGCTTGAAAAACAAAGAGCGTATTCGAGCAAAAGATTTAGAAGATGCGGTGCGTAACTTTTTTACCGCAGGTGGCGACAATCGAGAGCGTAAACATTACGATCTGCACACGGCAATTCGTGAATCTAAAAATGCTAAGTTTGCTGTCTATCCATTTCGACATGGCAAGCCTTGGAAAACAACAGAGCTTTCATTTTTGCAAGCTTGCGGCGTAAGTACGATTTTATTATCTCATTCGCCAACAACCACCTTTAGTTACTTTTCATCAAATAACTTTGGCGCTGATGCTTTTACCGTTGAACTAGGGAAAGTCAGGCCATTTGGTGAGAATGATATGACGCAATTTAGCGACGTTAAAACAACCTTAAAAGCGCTTATTACAGGGCAATCAATCAACTCAACCCCGTTTGTTGAAGACGATTTTAGTATCTATGAGATTGATCAAACAATAAACCGTACCGAACAAAACTTTGTTTTACATTTTCCCGACGATGCTAAAAACTTTACCGATTATCCTGTTGGCTATTTATTAGCAACTGACGGTGATAAACAATATCACGTGCGTACGGAAGGTGAGGCAATTATCTTCCCGAATGCGAATGTAGCGCTTGGCCAACGTGCATTACTTACCGTGAAACCGACTAAGCTTTAATCGTTAACGTCAACTTTTTGGGCAGCATAAATATCTAGCTGCCCTTCACCCTATTTATACGTCTAGCCACCTGTTCAAGCCCGAGTGTAAACATTTCTTAGCACCTAGCATGGCTTATGAGCAAAGGCACTTCACCGTTTTCTTGAATCTACGTTTACGCAAAGGTAAAGTCAGCGCGTTACAACAAATAAACCAAGTAAAGCGAATATTTAATTACTCAGCGAGAATTAAAAGGCTCACAGGCAAGGCGCTTAACGAAAAGAATGGTTATTCCCTTGTTGAGTTGACCATCGAAGTATATCAGCCTTTTAAACTCGCCCCTAGGAACTCGTCAGTTCGTTCAACCGCCCTGACGCAGCTCTGAGTTGGCTAAGTATTTATTTCACTTGGTATATATAATAAATATCTACACGACTTGCATCGACTTTCTATACTGATGTAAGTGAGATGGTAGAAGCCAATGATTATTGGTTCAACGAAAAGAGAATATTATGAGCACTGAAATATATAATGAAGGGCCAGTGGTTCACGAGCCTGCATTTATTGATGGGCATTCAGTAGAAATTCCTACCCTGAAAATTCTTAACCAAGACGGTGATGTATATGCTGGCGCAGAAATGCCAGACATTGACAAAGCACTTGCGGTTAAAACTTACGAAGCATTAGCTTTTCACCGTGTACTTGATGAGCGCATGATCGCAGCACAGCGTCAAGGTCGTATCAGTTTCTATATGGCAGCACTAGGTGAAGAGGCAACAAGTGTTGGCGCAGCTGCAGGTTTAAAAGATGCAGATATGTTTATCGGACAATACCGTGAACAAGGTGCGTTAATTTTCAGAGGGTTTGCCTTAGAAGATTTCATGAACCAAATGTTCTCAAACGAGAAAGATTTAGGTAAAGGTCGTCAAATGCCAATTCACTATGGTTCAAATGCATTGAACTATATGACGATTTCAAGCCCGTTAGGCACGCAAATCCCACAAGCTGCTGGTTATGCCTACGGTCAAAGGCTGCAGGGTAAAGATGAAGTAACGATTTGTTTCTTTGGTGAAGGCGCCGCATCAGAAGGTGACTTCCATGCGGGTTTAAACATGGCTGCCGTTCATGGTGCGCCTTGTATTTTCTTCTGTCGTAACAATGGTTACGCGATTTCAACACCTGCAGATGAGCAATTTAAAGGTAATGGCATTGCATCGCGTGGTGTCGGTTATGGCATTAAAACTATCCGTATAGATGGCAATGACATTTTAGCCGTAATCAAAGCCACACAATGGGCACGTGAATATGCACTTAAAGAAAACGCGCCAGTTATCATTGAAGCAATGTCTTATCGCTTAGGTGCACACTCTACGTCAGATGATCCGTCAGGCTACCGCACCAAAGAAGAAGAAGCTAAATGGCACGAGCATGATCCAATTTTACGGATGAAAAACTGGATGCTCAAACAAAATTGGTGGAGCGAAGCGCAAGAAGAAACGCTTTTCGACAAGCTTCGTGAAGAAGTGTTAGCAGCAGTAAAAGTTGCTGAAAAAATTGATAAGCCGCCAGTTGAAGACTTAGTTACTGACGTTTATGACACCGTGCCAGAGCACTTAGAAAAGCAGTTGCAAGCGCTTAAAACTCATATTAAAAAATATCCAGAAGCTTACCCATTTACTGCAGGGAGAATTAAATAATGGCTCAAATGAATTTACTCCAAGCTATTAATAATGCCCTCGATATTGCGATGGCTGAAGACGACTCTACCATGTGTTTTGGTGAAGATGTTGGCCATTTTGGTGGTGTTTTCCGTGCGACATCTGGCTTACAAGAAAAATATGGCAACAACCGTTGTTTTAATACGCCGCTAGTTGAGCAAGGCATTATTGGCTTTGCTAATGGCTTAGCTGCTCAAGGCTCTCGACCCATTGCTGAAATTCAGTTTGCTGATTATATTTTTCCGGCCTTTGACCAAATTGTGAATGAGTCAGCTAAATTCAGATACCGTAGCGGCAATGAATTTAACGTGGGTCGATTAACGATTCGTACGCCATATGGTGGGGGGATTGCTGGTGGTTTATATCATAGCCAATCGCCAGAAGCTTATTTTGCTCATACACCCGGCTTAAAAGTTGTTGTGCCACGTAATCCGTATCAAGCGAAAGGGCTACTACTAGCGGCTATTCGTGATGATAATCCGGTAATATTTTTTGAACCAAAACGTTTATATCGTGCTTCAATTGGTGAAGTGCCTGAAGAAGACTACCAATTACCATTAGGTAAAGCAGAAGTGACTCAGCAAGGTAGCGATATTTCATTACTCGCTTGGGGCGCACAAATGGAAATCATCGAAAAAGCTGCTGAAATGGCACAAGCCGATGGCATTTCATGCGAAATCATAGATCTTCGTAGCATTTTGCCTTGGGATGTCGAGACTATTGCTAACTCAGTGCGTAAAACCGGTCGCTTGTTGATCAGTCATGAAGCACCAATAACTGCAGGTTTTGCTGGTGAAATATCCGCAACTATCCAGCAAGAGTGTTTCTTATCACTAGAATCGCCAATAGCGCGCGTTTGTGGTGTAGATACACCTTATCCACTTTCGCTTGAGAAAGAGCATATGGCAGATCACTTAAAAGTTTATGAAGCGATTAAAGCTTCAATCAACTACTAGGAGCTAAATCATGAGTATAGATTTTATTTTACCTGATATTGGCGAAGGTATTGTTGAGTGTGAAATTGTAGACTGGTTGGTTGCTGAAGGCGATGTGATTGAAGAAGATCAGCCAATCGCTGATGTGATGACAGATAAAGCCTTAGTTCAAATTCCGGCGATGCACGCTGGTAAAGTGGACAAGCTATATTATGAAAAAGGCGATATCGCTAAAGTACATGCACCTTTGTTCGCAATGACACCTAGTGGTGATAATGCAACACAAACTGAAGCATCCCCAGAAGTAACTAAAACAACTGAAGTAACAACTGAGCCTGCGGCGCAAGCAAGCGGTGGCTTAATCATTGAAGACTTTATTTTACCTGATATTGGTGAAGGTATCGTAGAATGTGAAATTGTTGATTGGTTAGTTGCTGAGGGCGACGTGATCGTTGAAGATCAGCCTGTAGCTGATGTAATGACCGATAAAGCACTTGTTCAAATTCCTGCGATGCATAATGGTAAAGTGGTTAAATTGCATTATGCCAAAGGCGAGATAGCACAAGTACACGCACCACTATTTGCACTTGAACGAAGAGGTGATGTATCCAGCGTTAAAACTCTTGAAGCACCCGTTGAAACTGCGCCAACACCTACTGAAGCTAAATCTGTTCAAGCGCCAGTAACGTCTGCAAATGAAAACAAAGTTGTTGCAAAAACTGTCAATGGTAAAGTGCTGGCAAGCCCAGCCGTTCGACGCGTTGCTCGTGAATTAAATGTCAATATTCATGAAGTGCCAGGTAGTGGTAAGAAAGGCCGTGTTTATAAAGAAGATGTGATTTCTTTTAATAACAATAAAGGTCAAGTCGCTACTTCAGTAATCGCTAATGTAACACCCGTTGCTGGTGGTAGCCGTGTTGAACCAATTCGTGGCGTAAAAGCGGCTATGGCAAAAGCAATGGTAGCGTCAGTGTCAACGATCCCTCACTTTACGTACTGTGAAGAGATTGATTTAACTGCATTAATTGCGTTACGTTTATCATTAAAAGAAGAATACGCTAAGCAAGATATCAAGCTAACCATGATGCCTTTCTTTATGAAAGCAATGTCATTAGCGTTAAAAGAATTTCCGTTAGTTAATGCGCGTGCAAATGATGCCTGTACTGAACTTACGTTTTTTGATGATCATAATATTGGTATGGCTGTTGACTCTAAAGTTGGCTTACTTGTACCAAATGTTAAGCAAGTTCAAACAAAGTCTATTGTTGATTTAGCACAAGATATTATGCGCTTAACAAATGATGCGCGTTCTGGTCGTGTATCACCAGATGATTTAAAAGGCGGTACGATTTCAATTTCAAATATTGGTGCTATTGGTGGTACGGTGGCTACACCTATCATTAACAAGCCCGAGTCAGCAATTGTTGCGTTAGGTAAAGTACAAACGCTGCCTCGTTTTAATGAGAAAGGAGAGGTTGAGGCTCGCAGTATTATGCAAGTTAGCTGGTCTGGCGATCACCGTATCATTGATGGCGGGACAATCGCTCGTTTTTCTAATTTGTGGAAAGCCTTTTTAGAGGAGCCAACTAAGATGCTAATGCATATGTCTTAGTAAAGAATAAATAACGAAAAGGGCTGAGTAATCCATTACTCAGCCCTTTTTTATTGGAAAAATTTGGATAAAAAAATGCCCCTATAAAAGGGGCACCTGAGGAGGTTATTTTACCAAAAAATACGCTAATCACACGTAATAAATTTAACGTTGGGAATCTGTCAAAATTTGTGTTCTGAACACGGGGTAAAATTTATCGAATGTAGATGACAAAATGATGACCAATAAAATAAGTTTTTTGCGGGTTTTTGTCATAAACTAGGTGACAATATCTTGATAGGCTAACAATATTTAATGTTAGTTGAAGTTTAGTAAAGGTCTACGTTGAGTCATAAAAAATTACAGCATTTCTACATCGCTGAAGAGCAATCGATTTATTTATTAAGTCATAAAGATGCTGAAAAGTTAAAGCAGTGGGTTGAGCTTTGCGAAAGGCAACTCACTGAGCTTGGTTATCATCATGTTGAATTGCTAGGTAAGGGCGCTTATGGCTTTGTATTTAATGCGCTTGATGATAATAGCCAACCAGTAGTCTTTAAGTTTTCTCGCATTACGTTGCCTCAACACGTGCAAGATAGGCTGATTGAAGAGTCGGAAATTCAACAAGAGCTGAGCCATCCAAATATTCCTGCTGTCCATGACTTTCATCGAATCAAGCGCCAATGTATATTGCAAATGTCTCGCGCACCGGGTGTTGATTTAGAAAAGTATTCTCATCAAGTAGGCCCGTTACCCCCTGAGTTAGTTGTCAAAATAGCCTTAGCGATTGCTGATATTCTGCTTTATTTACGTGATAGCAAACAGCATTTAAAGGGCAAACCTATCGTTCATGGCGATATAAAACCTTCCAATATTGTTTATGATGAAACCACAGGCATGGTTACTCTGATTGATTGGGGCTCGGCTGTGCATGCTCAACTCGACACTAACGGTCAAAGTACTGCTAATAATGTTATGGATTTAATGAGTAGTGATTTGCAGCACACAAACGCGCGGTTGGGCGATGTATATTTTATCGGGCCCGAACAAATATCAGGTGGTTTATCAACTCCTCGATTTGATGAACAAGGATTAGCGGCTACCTTGTATGCTCTCGCGTCAGGGCAGTCATGCCGCTATGGCTTTAATGTCATCACACCTAACTCGTTAGGCTTGCCAAAAATGCTCGCTAACGTACTTTCAGGTATGTTGAGTGACGATGATAGCTTGCGGCAAAAAGCCGGCGATTACTTCTTTAATCATCTATCGTTATTAAAAAACACTGTTTTGGCTGATACACCAACCGTCGAGCCATTAGAACCGCTTATTCCTGTATGGCTTCGCAAAGAACAAGGCGCTATTGATACCGTAGTTTATGGTTCGCGGAAATCATTTCTAAGAGAGTCTTCTGACAATGATGAGCTAAATACAATAGATGATGTACAACTTGAAAAATATTATAAAAACTACCTTGTGGGTATGGGCGATACAGAAAAAGCTTTCGTTGCAGCCGTTAGTCGACTAGGTGATTTTCCCGTCGTTGGTGGACTTGCCATTCGATGGGAAAAAGACGGTGTTTATATTGATTCAAATTTGAGCTTGTTTGAAGAGTCTTTGCGTCATTCATTCCAAAGTGCGGTCAATAATATGGTTCACCTTGCTCAGGGTATCTTCCGTATTGGTATGTTTAAGAGTTGCCTGTTTGATGCGCGCAATACCATACACATATATCGTGACAGTGCAGAGGAAAGGTTTTTCGCCCCTGATGAGATGATAATCTCATTTGAAGTGAGTGCGATCACCGAAGTTGATGATGTAAGTCGTTTACATTCTTATTTTGAAGACGGCAAAGATCCCGATGAATATCTATATTTGCCAGATGAGCTGATGGCGGTTTTAGCAAAGCTAAATCTAATTCACCACACCGGTTGTATCATTTTTGAGGTTTTACCTACCCATCTTAAAATTCATAGTTATCTAATGCTATTGGATCATCAAAAACAACAAGAGTTTACTAATTGTTTAGCTGACATATTGAAATTATTGCCAAAGATTGATGGTATCGGTATTTCTGGTTTTATGAAGTTACCCTACAAAGATACGCGATTCTTTGAGCATATCTCAACATTGCCTGATAAGTTTTACCGCAAAAACCCAAAAATCGGTTAACCTTTAGTTAATCATTAAAAAAACAAAGGATCTCGATATGCCAAATAAAAAAGCGGGGGATTACGCTTGGCTAGATATCAGTGTAGATAATGCCGATGAATTAAGCAGCTTCTATCAAAAAGTCTTAGGGTGGGAAGTTGAAGGGATTTCAATGGGTACCTATAGCGATTACTCTATGGTTAATCCAAATACTAAAGAGGCGGTCAGTGGTATCTGTCACGCTAAAGGTTACAACGCTAAAATGCCACCGATGTGGTTACCCTATTTTTTAGTCGACGATGTTGAGAAAGCATTAAAAGATGCCTTAGCTATGGGAGCAGAGCAGCTTGATGAAGTAAAGTCTATTAGTAAAGACAGTTTTGTAGTCATCAAAGACCCCGCTGGAGCCTGTTGTGCATTGTATCAACGCGGTTAATATTGTTTATCTATTGGATTCGTAGAATCCTTGCGACATGCTTGGTGCAAACAACGTACGATATAAACGGGTAGCATAATCGTCTGTCATGCCGGCGACATAGTCGGCGATGACACGATAAGCGTTTGTTCCTGTTTCTTGTGCTGCTTGATAGCGTTTTAGAGTGTTATTTGGAAGCAGTCGTTGCGGATCACTCGATAACGCTTCAAATAATTCCATCACAATTTGTTGGCCACGATATTCTATTCGCTGGATGTGTGGTTGCTTAATCACACAAGTAAAAACAAAGCTTTTAAATACTTTAAGTACTTTATTGGCAACATCAGGTAAAACGGCATTGTACCTTAGTAATGGCTCTTCAAACCTTGTACCGCGAGTCTCATTTAAATCGTGAATGACAATACTTGTGATCAAAAAGTTGACGAGTGCGCCGATCGCATCTTTTTGTCTGTAATGTTCATCGCTAAATAAATTCTCAGCTAATTGTTCAAGTAAATTTTGTAACCAATCATCATCAATTTTTTTCAATGGCTCGATTGCATGGGTGATGAAATCGCGTTTGGTGACAACGCCTGTCACAATTGCATCTTCCATATCATGAATACCGTAGGCGATATCATCTGCCAATTCCATGATAGAGCAATCTATTGATTTGAATTTAGTTTTTGCATGACCAGATGTTGGTGAAGTGTGGGACTGAAAAAGCTCTCTATCTTGATCAGATAACGGTTCAAGAAGCCAATCAATTAAGTCCTGATCATCTTGGTAGTAACCTTTGGGAGGGTGCCATTGATCGGCTTTTAATTGCCTAAAGTTAGTAACAGGTGTTTGATCTTTTTTATCTGCTAACCGACATAGGGTATTTGGGTATTTTATTAAACCAAGTAAGGTTCTTCGCGAAAGGTTCATACCATCACGTTCACTAAATGGTTCTAGTTTGGCAACGATACGCAAGGTTTGACCATTACCTTCAAAGCCACCATGTTCTCGCATCATATAATGAAGTGCTATTTCACCACCGTGACCGAAAGGCGGATGACCAATATCATGGGCTAAGCAAATAGATTCTACCAAGGCATCATCGTTAATTTTGAGTTTTTCACATAAGAAAGAAAATTTAGAACGTAATTGAGCAGTAATGCCAGAACCAATTTGTGCGGCTTCTAATGAATGGGTTAAACGTGTTCTAAAAAAGTCACTTTGTCCACTGCCCATTACTTGTGTTTTTGATTGTAATCGACGAAAAGCAGCGGAATGTAAAATGCGTGCTCTATCTCTTTGAAAAGGACTTCTGTGATCATCTTGACGTTTAGACACTTTAACTAAGTGCCTTTGGTACCACGTATGCTCTTTGAGTTCGCTCATGTTTTAAACGTTTTCCATGTTTTGTTACAAACTTTACATTGATTTAACTTTATTTTAACTAAAGGTTTGAAAATCTTTGCTAGAATTTATAGGGTTGTTATTAACAATATAGAATCAGGCTAAGTAAGCCAAGTCAATTTCTTTTATACCTAAACACATGGATAGTATCGTGAGAATTATTTTTACCTTATTTTGGTTCTTCTGTTTGTCATGGCAGTTGACTGCTCAAGAAAGATCTCCTAACGACTTAGAATTAGTCACAGGGCTCCCTAAACCTCCCTTCATTCTTGAAAACTCTAAGACTGGCTTGCAACTTGACCTCATTAGCGAAGCGTTTGCTACACAGAATATGAATATTGACTATGTTTCTATGCCTTTAGGGCGAAATATTACAGGCTTTCAACGTGGCAATGTTGACGGTGTAATTACTGTTCCTCCTTCGTATAAATACCCAAGCATGCACGTTTCAGAACCCTATATTAACTATCAGGATATTGCGGTAACGTTATCGGATAGCCATATTGAATTAGCGTCTTTAAAGGATTTAAGTGCTTATAGCATTATCGCCTTTCAAAATGCGAAAAAGTTTTTAGGTGATGAGTTTGCTGATATTGCAGCCTACTCAGTTGATTACCGTGAGCTTGCTAATCAAAAACAGCAGTTTGACATGCTATTTTCTCGACGTACCGAAGTGATTATTTTGGATGTAAATATTTTTAAATACTTTGTTCGAAAGTATGGCAGCGATGTCGTTAATTCAGCGTTTGAAATGCATTACTTATTTCCAGAACGTGAGTATTCAATCGGGTTTAAGAAAAAAGAACATATGGAGGCGTTTAATGAGGGCCTGCAAACAATCATTGAAAATGGTACGTATCAAGTGATTTTAGACAATTATTTACTATAGGGTAATTGCTCTTTGAAGATATTTATCTAGCTTAGAAAAAAGGGTTTTGTTAATCCAAGTTAAGAAGTAGATCTTGGGCTTTTTAGATTCAAGAGGTTACGTGGATTTTGCAAAGATCTTTTTTTACTATTTCCAAGCTAACAGATAGATCTTCATAGCGTTTGCAAGTTAACGACTAGATCTTCAATATCGTTCAAAGAAACCTATACACAGAAAGGGCTACGAGGAATCGCACTTGTGTAAATATAATATATACAAATGCTAATAATGTCCACAAGTTGAAAGCTTTTCTAAGTTGTAATAGCGCATATATGCAGTCACATGATTTCTCATATACTCACAATTCGGCTGCTGCCTTATCCATTACACAAGAATATACTTACGTAATCATTAGTGAACTAAAAGAAGAGCTTCAGAAAATGCATCCGTTTGCTAAAAACTATTAAGATGATTTAAACCCCCTAAAATTTATAAATCAAAATAATGAGATTAATGATTTATAAAACATGGACTCTTAAATCAGAATACGTTATAAAGTGATTTATAACGAGTAAGGATTTAAATCATATGTATCACTGGCAACATACAAACTGGCCTCAATTTGATTATGATGCGGCGCGCTTTGAGTCGAGTGTCAGCGAGTATTCGAAAAAGGCCTACAGCATTGAGGGGGCATTATCTCAAATTCCCACAAATGACCATAACGCTGCCTTTGTTCATTTACTGGTAGAAGAAGCATTAAGCACTAGCGCTATCGAAGGTGAAAATCTTAACCGTGAGGAAGTGCGCTCATCAGTTGCACGTTTTCTTGGATTAAAAGAACCGGAGCGTGGTGGTTACTTTCCCAAAGAAAAAGGCATTGCTGCAATGTTAGTTGATGTGCGTAAAAGCATTAAAAGCGCCATGTCTAAAACCTTACTGTGCCATTGGCACACGCTGCTACTACACGGCAGTGAAGATTATTATGTAAATCCAATCACTAAAGGTGATTATCGTGACTCGTCCATAGATGTCATAAGAGAAGATTTATACGGTGACAGTGAAATCATATACAAAGCACCAGGTAATAATCGCTTTGAGGTTGAACGGGAAATGGATGCGTTTATACAGTGGTATAACAACGCCAATTGTTCAGGACCGATAAAAGCTGCAATTGCTCATTTATGGTTTGTTGCTATTCACCCGTTTCAAGACGGTAATGGCCGAGTAGGTAGAGCGATTGCTGAGCATGCCTTATTTCAAGATTTTTCGAAACCACCACTTTTTAGTATGTCGAGCATGATAAATGCTCATCGTATGGAGTATTACCAGCAACTTAGAAACACCAATTCCAGTTTGCAAATAAATGAGTGGATAGCCTGGTTTGTTGAGCTAGTGAAAACCTCGCAAGATAAGTCACTTGAGTCTGTTGAATTTGTATTGCAAAAATCAAAGTTTTGGGCGGAATATGGAGAGGTCAAGCTCAACCAACGCCAAGATAAGGTGATGAAAAAAATCTTCACAGTAGGCGCTGATGGCTTTGTGCGTGATGGTTTAACCAATGAGAAATATCGAGCGATTACTGGTGCGCCACCAGCAACCGCTACAAGGGATTTAAAATCATTGGTTGATAATGGCTTACTTTATCCATCAGGTGAAGGTAAGCGTGGCTTACGTTATTTTGTTAACTTCCCACAAGATAACAATCTGTTTGTAGGTAAAGAAGATGCTCCATTGATGGATGATGTTAGCTTAAGCAAAATCTTAAAGAAAATAGAGCGTAACCTTGAGTATTTTCGTGGTGAGAAAAACCCAGGATTAACAAAACTGATTGACGAATATAAAGCATTGTCATTAGATGATGAGGCATCGAAGAAAAAGCTTGAAAACCTCTTAAGGAAAAACAGCTAAAGCGGTTTACATTTGCGAGTTTATGAATGTGTTTTTTAAAATGGTTGGCACCTCACTAAAACCTAAGTATTTAACGAGGTTCCAGTCATTAAATCCTTATCAAAAGTAAACCTATGCTCTTTAGGGTTGTTTAAGCATTTACCTATGATACGCCGGTTAAATAACGACTGGCTTTCAAGTTGAACTGAGTTCTTAAGATTGTATTTGTGGTTACAAATTGGGCAAGTGCCATCAACGACGACTGATAAAATCTCCCGTTCAATATCTAAAAAACTATCTGAGTCTTTTACGTTTTTTACCTTAGAGATACAAACAGCGCCAATAGGTTGAAAAACATGTTCTATTAAGGCAATTTTATGTGTTGCCAGTTTAATAACATTCCAGACAGGGTTGAATAGTAAAAAGTAACCTAATACCAGAAGTCCCCAATAAGTTAACGGGATCAATTGCATCAAAAAGCCAAGTGCAATCGGTGCAGCGATGAAATATATCAATACTGCTAATAAAAATGCTTGTCGTTGTCTTGTTTTAGCAAAAAACTTCGCCGCAAATTTTAAATACCAAGGTGTACGTTTTAGTGTCTTCGTTCTGTAGATGATGTCTTGACTGATGGTTTCAGTTTTTTGGAGTCCAGTATTTTGATTAAATGAAGGGGGTGTTTCCCAGTCCTCAAAATCGATGTAGTAATAAGTTGGATTACCAGAGCCACCACCAATATGTGTTTTAATAATGGGTCTTTTGGTTAAAGCTAATTCAGCATTTCTACTCTGTATTTCTTCTTGAAATTTATCGAGCAGATGAATTAACTTATCCATGTAATTTCCGTAAGTCTTTTCTGACTTCTCTTTACCTGAATAAAAGTTTCTTAACTTAGGCTTTTCTAGTCGTTCATTTTTACTTAAGTGTGTGATGCAGGCACGATAAAACGCTTCAACATCCTGGTTATTTATCTCGTCCTCTAAAAACTCTACTGCATTACTTAAATAAGAAATCTTATTGTTTTCCATAACTTACTAGTTCCATTTTCCGGTATTTCTGGAATTTCACGATTAATTTTTTGTTCTGGTTGATTATCCACTTCGAGCGGAGTAACCGCCACTATTATTTTAAATATTGGAGATAAACTAATGAACAATCAATCTGTTGAATCACAAAATGTAGAACTACTATTTGGATTAAAGGACGAGAAAATCGTATCAGTTAATGATGTTGAACAGGGGCTCGATTGTGGCTGTTTTTGCCCACACTGTAATTCACGCCTAGTCGCTAAAAAAGGAAGCATACGTCAACATCATTTTGCTCATTACGAAAGTGATGATTGTCAGCATGGCCCTGAAACAGCATTACACCTACTGGCAAAGCAAGTGATAAAAGAGCATGAGAAGGTATTAATGCCATCACACTTTGACAACTATGAACTAGAAGACTCACTAGGTATTAATCACCAAAACTCTACTTACATAAAACAAAGCATCACTCATTTAAACCAGGTTGAAATTGAGAAACCACTTGAAGGCTACCAACCTGATGTTTCCGCAATTACTGAAGGTGGGGAGCCTTTGGATATTGAAATACTTGTAACTCACGCTGTTGATGAAGAGAAATCTGAATTACAGGCGCTATCTAACAGAAAAATGATAGAAATTGATTTATCAATGTTACCTCGCACAAGCAGTTACGATGAGATTATCATAGCAACGCTATATGAAGCGCCGCGAAGATTTATTAGTGGTGATGAAAAGCATTTAAAAGCTGAGATAACAGACAAGGTGGATATCATCAACCAAAGTCACTCAAGTCATGCAAAAATAAAGGCAATGCAATCACCGACTGAAGGAAAAGTACTTTTAATGGGGTATAAATTTGGAGAAGGGTACTCACCGAGGTATAAATCTCAATTTGCGCTTGGCCATCTTTTCTTTATAAAACCAGTTCAAAGCACAAGCACTAAGAATTTTACTCTTAAAGCGAGCGGTGGCAATGAATTGGCTACACGAGATGTTCACGAAAATGTATTAGAACAACTAGAAGGTCTAGAGTTACCAGCGTTAGTCTCTTTAACCTTTGAAGCGAAACATTCAATCGGTCACAACACCAAATTTATTGTGACAGGCATTAAACCCGAAGATACGTAAAACTGATAAATAACACAGGTGAAAATAGAGAGTTTCAGAATATAGTGTCCTGAACTCTCGTTTAATTACTTTGTTTCAACTGTACTTTTAGAACGTAGCTGTATATATTTACAGTTGATGATTGGTGGTACGTAAATGTTTAGTTTAATATTTGGAGAGCGACATGAATGAACAAAGTAAAGAAGGGATTGATGGTATACCTGATGATATCTATCAACATTTAATGAGAATGTTAAAACAGCATGAACGTATCGTTACTTGGGTACACATACAGCGCCCATTTCTATTCGGAAAGTCAGCCATTGAGTTACTTGAATCAGGTGACGATGGAGATAGAATTAGAGAATTGTTAACTCGTTCAGATACTGGCGATTTTAGTTAGGTTTAAGGAACTGAAGCTTTTCATGTGTATCAAGTATTTTAACCAAGTCAGATTGCATGTATTGATAAACATCTTCTATTGTTAAATTCTCAACCTTGTCTAGGTAATGTTTGCCGGCATACTCTTCAATTCTTTGTAAATGCATGGTCTCCATAGCAAATACCTTGTCTGCCCAATCTAATAACGTTGTAGTACAAATTGTTGTGCCGTGCTGCTTACAATACTTATCACTCAGACCCGCTGATTTATAGCTGTGCTCTGGGTAATTTTCACGAAAGTGGTCCTCAGCAGTTCTAGAGCGCTGGATGTTAGCAGTGCATAGGAATAAAATTTTCATAAGGTAATTGCATAAAAGCGTAGGGTTTATATCAATGATACTACCAAGTTCGAATATTAAAACCTATAACGTCTGATAACCTCATTACCGTATTTACAGCAATAAAATTTAGTCTTAAGATGACTCACGTATAAAGCCTATCAACTAAAATATACAAACGAGAACCGTCAGTGGAAGAGCACAGTAATAATAAAAATATCTCGTTTTATAGTGAAAACTCAACAGCATTATTTGACCAATACCAGTCACTTTCATTTGATGTCGTTCATCAATCTTGGCTCAGTTCTATAAACTTATCAAAATACCTAACGGGTTTTGATCAGCCAAAGCTTTGTTCTATGTACGTAGATAAAAAGTTAGCGAGTGTGCTTTGTGTGCAAACATTATCTCGCTTAAACCGTTCGGCACCTAAGCTTGGTAAAAAGACTGAGGACTTATTTGTACTTGATTTCTTTAATAGTGTTGATGAAATAAAAACGGCATTTGACCCATTTTATACTTCAACGACTTTATCTGAAGCAACCGATGTAAATGTATTACACGAGCTAAAAGATGCAATGGATGATATTGGCGTTTATGAATGGTACGAGGTTGAAGATTTTGTTAAACGCTATTTTGATAATGAAGACGCTCAAACCTTAAGCCCAATAATTGATACTGCGGCAAACCGTTTTAATTTTGAGTTAGAGCTAGAAGATGATGATAAAGTCGATTTTAAGATCAAAGCTAAACAATTTGTGAAAATTTACGGGCAGATGGCTTCAATCATGCCTTATGAAATTGTTGCCTGGGAAAAGTTATTTTGGTTCCTTAAGTTCTTAATTCCAAAGTTAATCGTTAAAGATCCTGATTCAGAGAAGCTTGATGCATTGTTAGATTCCGTAGATTTAAGCTCTTACGGCTTACAGCGCGTAAAACTAAATTACGGCATTGGCTTAGATGATGGGGAAACGGAATTAGATCCTCAAAACCCAAACCCTCGTGGTGCTCACGGCGGTGATGATGAAAAAGATCCACTAGACGAAATCATTAAAAACTTTAACGAAAGATGGTTTCAAGGCTGGAGTGCAACACCTGAGGAGCAAAAGGTTAAGTTTATTAATATTGTTAATGGTGTTGAAACTCACCCTGATTTTGAAGCGAAATGCAAAGATAATCCCGACCCACATAACCGTGAGTTAGCCTTTCAAAAAATATTAAAAGAAGTGATGTTAGCAAGGCGTAGAGATGAGTTAGAGCTGTATAAATTATACGCTGGAGACAACGCATTTAACACGTCGTGGACGCAGAGTATTCAGCGCAGTGTAGGATTATAAAAAGCAGGGCGGTTATTAATGTTTGAGTTACAAAACTAAATAAAATGCATAGAAAGATTATAAAACTGATAAAAATGAAAATTGTATGGCTAGTTCCTTTAGTTATAGCGCCATTACTGTTAATTGAAAATTTAGATACAAAGAATCTAATAACAATAATTACAGCAATTATTTCATTCGTATACTTTGTTCAAAAACAAAGTATGGAAGAAGACAAATTAGAACTAGAAGCTTTCTCTAGCTTTAATAGTCGATACTTTAAATTAGCTTCAAAAATCGAACTCATTCTAAATAAGGATGAAGGTAATGACTTAACAGATGATGAAAAAGAAATACTTGATGAGTATTTTTCTTTGTGTGTTGAAGAATACTTTTATTTTAAAAAAGGTAGAATTTCTTTAGAGATTTGGCGTAATTGGGCACATGGAATTAGCGCAACAGTTAGAAGTCACGAACTAATTCAAAACTATTGGAATAAGACTGTAAGAAATAAAGTTAACTATGGCTTAACGCTAAAAGAAGTTGAAAAATATTTAAAGTGATATTTTCTTTAAACAATAATTGGCATTTAATCGCAGACATAAAATTAACGCTACGTGAAATCTACTAGGGAATAGTCGTAAAAATATATTTCATGCACGTAGCGTTACGTAAAATTGGATCTAGTTGTTAACTTGCAAACGCTAAAGTGTCAGCAAGCCAAAACATCAAATACTTTAACTAATTCAATAAGATGAATTACCAGTGAAGAGTGGATCCGATCTAGTTCTTAATTTGGATTAACAGTTTTTAAAGCCCATAAAACTTAAAAAGCTACTTACCCCAAGGTAAGTAGCTTTTTCTTTTATGTATTAGCAATAAAAATTGCCCGTTTAGGGGCAGGGTAACCTTCAATGGTTCTATTAGGGTCAATTGGATCTAAAAAGTCCTGTAATGATTCTGTATCTATCCATTTTGTTTTTCGTTGCTCTTCAAAGGCTGTTTGGTCTGTGTTTACCCAGCGTACATTTTTAAAGCCACAGCGTTCTAACCAGGCACACATCGCTTTACCACTAGGTAAAAACCATACATTGCGCATTTTTGCATAGCGTTCACCGGGCACAAGTACAGTGTTCTCATCACCATCTACAATTAACGTTTCTAATACCAGTTCTCCGCCCTTGGTAAGCTGGTTTTTCAGCTGGTAAATGAAATCTATTGGCGAGCGTCTGTGGTATAACACGCCCATTGCAAAAACCGTATCAAACGCTTTTAATTCGGGAAGTTGTTCAACGCCAAGCGGTAAAAGGTTTACAGCGTCATCTTTGATAAAATGTTGTAACGCTTGAAATTGCATTAAAAATAATTGTGTTGGGTCTATACCAACGACAAATTTAGCGCCGGCACCTCGCATTCGCCAAAGGTGATAGCCACTGCCACAGCCAATGTCTAAAACATAACGGTTCGATAAGTCACTAATGTGGCTTTCTAATCGATCCCACTTGAAATCAGAGCGCCATTCCGTATCAACATGTAAACCATGAATATGATAAGGCCCTTTGCGCCAAGGTTTGAGCTTCATTAATAAATGCTCAAGCTTTTTACGTTCACCGTCACTTAATTCTTCAGGTAAACCTGCTTGTACCTGTGTTGTTATATCTGTTGTTGTTTGCGATGGCGTAGGCAAGTTATCAAGTGCTTTGTGCCATTGGGCAAACTCACCATGCAAGTGGTTTTTATTCCAATCATCGAGTTGCTGAGGCAAATTCAATAGCCAATGATTTAAACGATTGCCAGCGATTTGTTGGTAAAAGGAGTTAAAAGAAATCATTTAATTGCCACCAAAGACGTAAAGTTAAAGCATTGAAACCATTGGGTAGCATGAGAAAAACCTGCTTGTTTTAAACGGTCTAGTTGTACTTCTAAACTATCTGTTTTCATGACATTTTCGAGTGCTGTACGTTTTTGTGCTATTTCTAATTCGCTATATCCATTTGCACGTTTAAAATCGTGATGTAAATCGATCAATAAGTCACGACAAACCTCATTCTGATGGTTGATTTTCTCGGAAATAACTAAAATTCCACCAGGCACTAAGGCTTTTGATATTTTATCTATCAGTGATTGACGCTGCTCTTTTTCAACGAACTGTAACGTGAAATTTAAAACGATCATCGAGGCTGGTTTGAGTTGCGCTTTTAAAATGTCCTGCTCAAGGATTTCAACCGGCGTTTCGCCTTTAAATGCGGCGACATGACGTTGGCACCTTTCTACCATCGCTGTTGAAGTATCCATACCAATGATTTGACAACCTGATGCCGCAATCGCTTTTCTCATTGCTAAGGTAGCGGCGCCAAGTGAGCAGCCTAAGTCATAAACATAAGTATTATCTTGAACATATTGTTGACTTAAACGACCAATCGTATCAATGATGGTATTATAGCCAGGTACCGAACGAGAGATCATGTCGGGAAATACTTCAACAACTTGTTCATCAAAATTGAAGTCTTTTACCTTAGCGTGAGGATTTGAATAGATGATATCTGTATCAGAAGATTGCATTTGTTGGTTGTCATTGAAAATTATTGTAATATTTTAAACTAAAATAAAAGATAGCGAAAACATCTTGGGAAATTTATTCTCGCTAACATTGTATGAATGGATGCTCTGCTCACTTAATTTAAGGTATGTGTAATTGAAAAATGCAATTGGTGTCCTGTTGTTGGTAAGTGCTTTATTTCATTTGCCCTTTGTTTGGTCTCAAGAGGTAGTTGAGCGCCTCAAGCCAGCTAGTGTGCCGATAAACTCAGTATCTATTGCGCTAAACCACTCCTCATATCCCTATCATTTTAAAAATAAACAAGGCCAACCAGACGGTCTGATTATCGATTATTGGAAAGGATGGTCTCAAAAAACAGGCATCGCGGTTGATTTTCAAATCATGGAATGGAGCCACACCATTGATAAAGTCGCTAGCGGTCAAATAGATATTCATGCGGGCTTAGCATCATCGGTTAAACGTTCTCGATATTTTGACTTTACTGATAAGTTTTTCGATTCAAATAGTTACATCTTTTTAAGAGGTGATTTAGCTAACGTAAATAATTTAAATCAGCTCGCTCCATATACGGTAGGCGTAGTCAAAAACTCTGCCCATGTTGAGATCCTGAATAAACTGTGGCCTAAATTAACGCAAAGAACCTATGATTCGCGATACGAGCTTTATCAAGCGGCGTTAAATGGTGAGCTTGTGGCGGTAGCTGGTGTCGATCAGCTGTCTAAACAATTTGAAAAACATAGTGAATTAATTAGCGTTTTTCCTGCTCATAAACGTATTGAATACTATAAAAACGCCTTTGTTGGAGCTGTTAAAAAAGGGAATAGTGCATTATTGGAAACGATTAATCATGGTTTTGCGCTTTATACTGAGAATGAACGCAATGCGTTAGAACGAAAATGGTTTGGCGTAGAGAAAAATAGAGACGTTTTAAAGTTAGCATTTTCTAATAATTTACCTCCTTATATGGCGACCTCGCCAACAGGTAAACCGCAAGGAATGTTTATTGATATTTGGCGCCTGTGGTCTAAATATTCAGGTGAAAAAGTTGAGTTTATTGGTGATGAACAAGCGGCGTCAGTTGAGCTGGTGAAAAATGGTCTGGCAGATGTTCATATTGCTTATCCTGAAAATATGCTTGAACCAAGTGGGCTAACAGCGGCCTTTGAGCTTTATGGTGTGACATCGACTGTTTTTGTTGATCGTAAATTTGAGTTTACTCAATTAAGCCAACTGGCTGGCATGCGTGTCGGCGTGTTTACCACTGCACCTTACTTACCTAAGTTAAGAAGAGCCTACCCTAACATTGAGTTTATTCTTTTCACTAACCATGAAGATATGATTGCTGCCGCGGAAAAAGATGAAATTAATGGCATGATCAGCTCTTTTGAAAATATGATGGCTAAGTTGATTAATCAGCACCTTCAAAATAGCTATTACACGCTTAAAGAGCCAATATTTACGGCAAAGGTGTTTTCTTTAATCAGCCCATTTAATGATGCGTTATTAACGCGAATTCGTGAAGGCTTCTCTTTAATACCAACAGAAGAGTTAATCGAGTTGGAAAAAGTTTGGTCTCAGCACAAAGGTTTTAGTTACTTTGAGCAGTTATCGAAAAAAATAAACTTAACGCAGCAAGAACAAGCATGGTTGCTCGATCATCCGGTCGTTGAAGTTGCAATTGATAAAAATTTCGTACCTTTTGAACGAGTGAATGAGAATGGCGAAATAGAAGGTATTAATGTAGATATTTATGAGCTACTTGCTAAGCGCACAGGGATAGATTTCAAATTTAACCTTTACGATTCATGGCAACAAGTATATGACAGCTTACTTAATGGTGATGTATTGCTTGTTGCCGGGATAACAGAAACTGAAGAGCGTAAAGATGCGTTGCTATTTACTCAGCAATATTGGGAAATGCCTTGGGTTGCACTTTATCCAAGTCGATTAGGTACACGGACAAAAATATCGGACTTTAGAGGCGAGCGCATTGCTATTACCAAAGGTTATCATTTGACCTCATTTATGCGTGAAAATTTTTCCGACGTGAATATATTACTTGTGGATAATCCAGAAGAGGGCTATTTAGCGATACAGCAAAATAAAGCCGATGCGTTGATCGAGCCATTAGCTTCAGCAGCAGAGTTTCGTAAGCGCGAAACGCTTAGTCTAATTTCAATGGAAGTTATGGAAGACTTACCGTTAGATAATTCAAGCTTAGCGACAACCAAAGACAACGCAATTTTACATTCCATTATCAATAAAGCATTAGCATCTATTTCACAGCAAGAAACCGATGAGATCTATGAACGATGGTTTGATATTCAAATTAATACCGGGTTAGACAAAAACTATGTTGTTCGTATAGCCTCTCAAATCGGTGGCTTCGTTATTATCATTATCATTATCATTATTATGTGGAATCGTCGTTTATATGTTGAAATTAGACGTCGTGAAAAGCTGGAATTGGAAATGAAACACCTTGCCACGCACGATTCTTTAACCGGTTTACCGAATCGAAACTTATTAAAAGATCGTGTTACGCAAGCTATTGCTATTCATCAACGCCAACACCAATTGATGGCCATGCTATTTATCGATTTAGATGGTTTTAAAATCATTAACGATACACATGGCCACGATGTCGGCGATGAATTACTTATCATGTTAGGTCAGCGTCTTAGCAGTTGTGTGAGAAAGTCTGATACGTTAGCGCGCTTTGGTGGTGATGAATTTATTTTATTACTTACCGGGCTAAACAATAAAGACGAAGCTGGTTTCATTGCGGAAAAAATCTTGAAAATTACTCAACAACCATTTGATTTATCGTCGGGGAGCGCAAGTGTTGGTTGTAGTATTGGCATTGCAATGTACCCAGAAGACGGTACCGATGATGTCGAATTACTAAAAGTTGCCGATACGCTGATGTATTGCGTCAAAGCCAACGGTAAGAATCATTACCAATTTAATTAACCCGCCCATAGTGTGCTGATTGTAGGTGACATTGCCCGACATTGCTTTATAATGTCGAGCATTTTTAGCACTGTCTATTTAACCGCATTTGGCGGTCATAATTTTTGTCAGGAATATTTAATGCGAACTCTTTATTGTGGTGAGGTGAATGAATCTCACATTGGCCAAGAAATTTCTTTAACTGGTTGGGTAAACCGTCGTCGTGATTTAGGTGCCGTTATCTTTCTTGATTTACGTGACCGTGAAGGTTTAGTGCAAGTCGTATACGATCCAGACTTACCTGAAGTACTAGAAAAAGCAAATACCTTACGTAATGAGTTTTGTGTTCAAGTAAAAGGTAAAGTGCGTGCGCGTCCTGAAGGCCAAGTAAATAAAGAAATGGCAACAGGTGCGATTGAAGTCCTTGGTTTAGAGTTAACCATTTTAAATAAATCTGCACCATTGCCGCTTGATTTCAATCAAGAGAATTCGGAAGAGAATCGTTTAAAATACCGTTATTTAGACTTGCGTCGTGTCGAAATGACAGAGCGTTTAAAGTTTCGTGCAAAAGTAACGTCAGCTGTTCGTCAATCACTAGAAAACCAAGGCTTTTTAGACATTGAAACACCAATTTTAACGGCTGCTACACCTGAAGGTGCGCGTGATTATTTAGTACCAAGTCGCACGCATAAAGGGAAGTTCTTCGCGCTTCCGCAATCACCACAACTTTTTAAGCAGTTGTTGATGATGTCTGGTATGGATCGTTACTATCAAATCGTAAAATGTTTCCGTGATGAAGATTTACGTGCTGATCGTCAGCCAGAATTTACCCAAATTGATATCGAAACATCATTCATGTCTGCTGAGCAAGTGATGAGCGTAGCAGAAACGATGATTCGAGAGTTATTCGTTAAGTTGATGGGTGTTGATTTAGGTGACTTCCCTCGCATGACCTATGCCGAAGCAATGAAGCGTTTTGGCTCTGACAAGCCTGATTTACGTAACCCATTAGAAATCGTTGATGTTGCCGATATTTTTAAAGACGTAGAATTTAAAGTGTTTGCTGGCCCAGCTAATGACCCTAAAGGACGTGTTTCTGTCATTTGTGTACCAGATGGCGCTGCAAAATTCTCTCGTAAAAATATTGATGATTTGACTAAGTTTGTCGGCATTTACGGTGCGAAAGGCATGCCGTGGATGAAAGTTAATGATATTGATGCTGGCCTTGAAGGTTTGCAGTCACCCATTCTTAAGTTCTTAAACGAAGAATCAGTAAACGCGTTACTTTCTCGCGTGAACGCTAAGTCTGGCGATATTATCTTCTTCGGCTCAGATACGTACAATGTTGTTACAGAGTCATTAGGTGCACTTCGTTTAAAACTCGGTGAAGATTTAGGCATTGTAGCTGATGAGTGGAAACCATTATGGGTTGTTGACTTCCCAATGTTTGAAGAAGTAGATGGTCACCTTCATGCCATTCACCACCCATTCACTGCGCCAAGCAACATGACGCCTGAAGAATTAGCTCAAAACCCTGTAGGCGCGCTATCAGATGCGTACGACATGGTGTTAAATGGTTGCGAACTCGGTGGTGGCTCTGTCCGTATTTACGATCAGGAAATGCAAGCAACGGTATTTAGAATTCTTGGTATTAGTGATGAAGAAGCTAAAGAGAAATTTGGTTTCTTACTTGAAGCATTAGAATATGGTGCGCCACCACATGCTGGTTTAGCTTTTGGTTTAGATCGCCTCGTAATGTTAATGACGGGGGCTAGTTCAATTCGTGATGTGATGGCATTCCCGAAAACAACAACAGCTGCGTGTCCATTAACTAACGCACCGGGGCAAGCTAACCCAACTCAACTTGAAGAGTTGAGTATTATAAGTAATGTGAAAGAAGACGCACAATAGTCAGCTTTCCACATAATAAATAAAAACGCGCCTTGTGCGCGTTTTTGCTATTTAATACACAATTCAATAGCATTGATAATGCGATAAGTTAAGTAGGACGTATTTTGACGATTATTTTAGGCATAGATCCAGGCTCTCGATTTACTGGCTATGGTGTCATTAGACAAGAAGGCAGAAAATTTAGTTATTTAGGTAGCGGCTGTATTAAAGCCATTGCACAAGGCGATGATTTAGGTACACGCCTACAAACTATTTTTGCCGGTGTCTCAGAATTAATCGTACAATTTAAACCTGAACAATTTGCCATTGAGCAAGTTTTTATGGCAAAAAATCCTGATTCCGCACTAAAGCTCGGGCAAGCGCGAGGAGCGGCAATCGTTGCAGCAACCCAATCAGGCTTATCTATTGCTGAATACTCGGCGCGCCAAATTAAACAGTCCGTGGTTGGCACGGGGGGGGCGAGCAAAGAACAAGTGCAACACATGGTAACGTCAATTTTAAAGTTACCGGGCACACCCCAAGCAGATGCTGCCGATGCGTTAGCTGTCGCTTTATGTCACGCGCATTCCTACGAATCTATAACTAAACTTCAGGGTCAAGCGACAAAAACTGTACGTCGTCGACTACGTTAAGTTTGACATACGAATAGCACTTTACTGTATAAACATATAGTGGTATCTTGGCGATCATAAACTCATAATAACCTATTATTATCAGAGCCTATGATTGGACGACTACGCGGCATTCTTGTCGAAAAAACAGCACCCGAAATATTAATTGAATGCCAAGGCGTTGGCTATGAAGTATCAATGCCGATGACCAGTATTTACGCATTACCTGAGCTCAATGAAGAAGCAACAATTTATACGCATTTTGTGGTGAGAGAAGATGCACAGTTGTTATACGGTTTTGCCAACACAACCGAGCGAAAGCTATTTCGTTTGTTAATCAAAGTCAACGGTGTTGGCCCTAAACTCGGCTTAGCTATTTTATCGGGTATGTCTGCAAATCAATTTGTTAGTTGTGTTGCTCATGATGATATAACAACGATTGTTAAGATCCCTGGCGTAGGTAAAAAGACAGCTGAAAGGTTGTTAATTGAAATGCGCGATAGGCTAAAAGATTGGCAATCAGAGAGTGCAACACCAGCAACTGACGCTACACCAATACTTGCTAATACAGAATCAACCTTTGTTATTAGCGATAATAAAGGTGATGCCATTAACGCGCTTATTTCTTTAGGGTATACTCAAGGCCAAGCAGACAAAGCCGTGAAAGCGGTCTTTAGCGAAGATAAGTCTTCAGAAGAACTTATTCGCGACTCATTAAAAGCAATGCTCTAAAAGGTAATTCATGATTGAAGCAGATAGACTGATCCAGCCTGTAGCAGCTCCAGAAGAAGAAGGGGTTGATCGCGCTATTAGGCCAAAACTTTTGGCTGATTATAAAGGGCAAGATCACGTTAAATCACAGATGGAAATTTTTATTTCTGCTGCCAAGAAGCGTGACGAGGCTTTAGATCACCTGTTAATTTTTGGTCCTCCTGGTTTAGGTAAAACAACGCTCGCTAATATTGTGGCCAATGAAATGGGCGTCAGTATTAGAACGACATCAGGCCCAGTATTAGAAAAAGCGGGAGATTTAGCTGCTTTACTAACAAACCTTGAAGAAGGTGACGTACTATTTATTGATGAGATTCATCGCCTAAGCCCAGTGGTGGAAGAAGTCTTATATCCTGCGATGGAAGATTACCAATTAGATATTATGATTGGTGAAGGGCCAGCTGCACGCTCAATTAAATTAGACTTGCCGCCCTTTACTTTAATCGGCGCAACGACAAGGGCAGGCGCGTTAACCTCTCCACTTCGTGACCGTTTTGGTATTGTCCAGCGCCTAGAATTTTACAAGGTAGAGGACTTAACCGATATTGTTATTCGCAGTGCTCATTTTCTTAATTTGACCATAGATCACGGTGGGGCTGTAGAAATCGCTCGGCGCTCTCGCGGAACACCGCGTATCGCAAATAGGTTATTAAGGCGTGTACGTGATTATGCTGACGTAAAAACAGGCGGTATTGTTAATCAGCTATGTGCTGCCAAAGCACTTAATATGCTTGAAATTGATACAGAAGGTTTTGATCTTATGGATCGCAAATTACTTGAAGCGATTATTGACAAGTTTATGGGCGGACCGGTTGGTTTAGACAACATCGCAGCTGCAATTGGTGAAGAGCGTGAAACGATTGAAGATGTGATTGAACCTTTTTTAATTCAACAAGGCTTTTTACAAAGAACCCCACGCGGGCGTATAGCAACAGATAGAGCATATCAACACTTCGATATACAAAGAAAAGGCTAGTAGTTACTAGCCTTTTTAAGTTACTTTATTTTCGTGATACCCACATCGAGTCTTTCATTTCATTGAGTGATTTTCGCTTACAGCTTGCTGTTTGAACACAGTCGCCGTTAAGGCGTGAACCGGTTGTGTTATTTCGGTTTCGATAACTCGCTAAAATCATATCTAAACTATTTTCTAATGAATTTCCTGCTACCGTAAGGCGTTCATAATCGTTTGTTAGCCAGTCACTAAGTTTGCCATCTTCTATCCATAAATTAGCTTCAATCAATCTGTGAGTTCAGGGAAATTAGTTTCATTAAATTCATTCGTTGCTATTAACTGTTCAATTAAGGTTGGTAGTTTAGCGTACGTTAAATCGAAAGATTTCGATAAGTAGGCATCTGCCTTTTGATAGTCTTTGTAGTCGTTATCTGAAATATATGCTTTGCCCAACAAGAAAGGCGCATGGGGGTGATTAAATTTGTCTGCACGACTAAGCCACTTGGTAGCTTTCTTGAAGTCGTACAGCTCATCATTAGTTAAGTAGATAACACCTGTCATGTATTGAGCTTCTTTCGCACCCTGGACGGCGGCTTTTCTATAATATTTTAGTGCTAGTTCATGATCGGTATCGGTACCATAACCAAAATAATAGAACTTGCCTGTATTATAGTTAGCACCTACATGCCCGCGTTTTGCTGCTTTTTTAAATTGTTTAAATTGTTCAACGCATTTTCCTTCATTGCATTGCGGTAATCCATTTGCGTTCACGTATGTTGCTAGTAACCCAACACTTAGTGCTATCACTATTGCTAGCTGGCGCATGGCATCGTCCTTTTATTTTTGTTTAATATTTGACCTGTCTTTTACTATAGCAACAAAACCAAACTTGTCTACCAGGTTTTTCGTAGTATGAATTTAGGCAAAAAAAAACCGCATTTAAAAAATGCGGTTCAACTAATCAAGTTGTAGAAGGAAATAAAATTCCAGGAAACATGTCAGAGAGAAGAGATAATTCAATATTATCTATTCAATAAAGTATCTGGCTAATGATCGTGAGATCAGTGCGCTAGCTCAGAAGATGCGTGTATTATAGGGAAGTTCCTTCACTAGGCAAGAAAAAATATTTTGTTTTTCGCATTAGAAAAACTAATGAATAAGTTATAGCGATTAAGATCAAAATTAGAAAGTGAATAAATATTCGAGTGTTTATAGGTTTTTAAGCTAAATTCGCGCTAGTTTCTGAATATTCATTACAGGTAAGCCACTCGTTGATTGGTAATGTATATCGCTAAATGGATGCCGATTAGTTAATAAATAAATTAAATAATTTTATTTTTGCAGATTATTTGTGACTTTTTGTTGCATTACTGCGCTAAAGCTTGTCGTTGATATAGCTAATCTATTAAGATAGGCATCAACCAAAAATAATTAAAAAGCTAGATGTCTGAATCCTTATTTCAATGCCCCATTCGTGTTTATTATGAAGACACAGACGCCGGTGGAATAGTCTACTATGCCAATTACTTAAAATTTTGTGAACGTGCTCGTACTGAATGGTTGCGTGCTTTAGGTATAAGCCAAATAAAATTTTTAGAACAAAGCATTGGTTTTGTGGTCACAAAAGTAGCAATGAATAACTTAGCATCAGCGCGGCTGGATGATTTACTCACGGTAAAAACGCAAATCAATAAACTAAAACGCGCTTCCATCGTCTTTAACCAAGAAATTGTCAATGAGCAAGGGGTTAAGTTGTGCGAAGTAGAAGTTAACGTTGCATGCGTAGATTTTAATAAAAATAAACCGGTCGCCATACCATCTTTTATCTTAGGAGCCTTAGAAAGTGTCAGCTGAACTCTCAATTTTAGATCTGTTTTTACAAGCGAGTTTATTAGTAAAAGTCGTTATGCTTATTTTACTGAGCTTTTCTGTTATTTGTTGGGCGATGATTTTTCAACGTCGCGCTGCACTTAATAGCGCCCAAGCAAAACTTCACCAATTTGAAGATACCTTTTGGGGAGGTGCCGACCTTAGCAAGCTTTATAATGACGTAAACAGTAAGCAAGACATCTCAGGCATTGAAAGTTTATTTGTTGCAGGCTTTAAAGAATTTGTTCGCCTTAGAAAATCTAGCAGTCAAACACCAAGTCTAATTGTCGATGGTACACATCGTTCAATGCGTGTCGCATTATCAAGAGAAGTTGATCAACTAGAAAAGCACTTACCATTTATGGCAACAGTAGGTTCAATTAGTCCATATATCGGATTATTCGGTACCGTATGGGGTATTATGAATTCATTTATTGCTCTAGGCGCTGTTAAACAAGCGACATTAGCTATGGTTGCCCCTGGTATTGCTGAAGCGTTAGTGGCTACTGCAATGGGGTTATTCGCGGCAATTCCAGCAGTTATAGCTTACAACCGATTTAGTCATAAAGTAGAAAAGTTAGAAAATTCATATGCCAATTTTATGGAAGAGTTTTCTAGTATTCTTCAACGCCAAGTAATGACTGAAGACTAAGGCTACCGATATGTACCAAAGGGTTAGACGACGTAAAGTTGCTGAAATCAACGTTGTACCGTATATCGATGTGATGTTAGTGCTACTGATTATTTTTATGGTGACGGCACCATTAATTACGCAAGGCGTTAAAGTAGACTTGCCACAGGCTGAAGCAGAACCTCTTGATAAAGATAGTAAAACCCCATTAGTAGCGTCAGTTGATGCCGATGGAAACTACTATTTAGCAAATGGCGTGGGGGAAAACATTCCTATGTCTGTACAAGCATTAGCGGAAGAAGTAGCGGCACGTCTTGTCGTTGAACCTGATCGCCCCGTTGTTGTTAACGGTGATGGAAGCGTGAGCTACGACGCGGTTGTGCAATTGATGGTGATGTTGCAAAAGCAAGCGGGCGTGCCGTCTGTTGGTTTAATGACTGATACACCGGAGAACTAAGTTGGCCTTGAAGTATTCAACAGCATTAGTATTAAGTTTTATATTGCACTGTATTATCGCAGTGGTTTTATTATTTGGTGAGTTTTCGTCACATGAGAAGCCAACACCGACAATGACGGCCACAGCAGTAACTCAAGAAAATGACAAAATAGAACCGATTAAAGCGGTAACCGTTGATAAAACGAAGTTAGAAGCGCGTGTTAAGCAAATCCGTAAGCAAAAAGCCGATGAAAAAGCCGCTGAAGCAAAGCGTATTCGCGATTTGGAAAGACGAGCGTCTGACGCTCAGAAAAAACGTGCGAAAGAACAAGCGCGAATAAAGTCATTAGAAAAACAACGCAAACAGAAAGAGCAAGATAAAAAGCGTGCCGACGAAGCAGCGCGACAAGCAAAAGCGAAAGCTGAACAAGCCGACAAATTACGAAAGGCAAAAGAGCAAGAGCAACAACAAGCTGAAAAGGCGGCTGCTGCGGCTAAAGCCAAGCGATTAAGAGAAGAAGCTGAAGCGAAAAAAGCAGAAGATTTACGTAAGAAAAAAGAAGCTGAGCGCAAACGTAAAGAGCAAGAAGCTCGAGAACGTGCACTCGAGGAACAAATGCTTGCGGAACAAATGGCGCAGGAGATGGCTGAGCGACAAAAAGCACGACGCGCTCAAATGCAAACTGAGATTCAGCGTTTTACTGCATTGATTACGCAAACCATTCAGCGCAATTTAATAACAGACCGTAGCACAATGGAAGGAAAGTCTTGTAAATTAGCAATAAGTTTAGCACCATCAGGTTTTGTTACGAATGTTCAAGCAACAAGTGGTGATACCACCGTTTGTAATGCAGCGAAAACTGCGGTGTTAAAAGCAGGCACTTTGCCAGTGTCAAAAGATCCAGAAGTGTTCAACGAAATGCGTAACATTAGTTTTACCTTTAGACCTGAATTTTAATTAAATAATATAAACTAACTTTGAGAGTGTTTTACAAAATTGTTATGAAGCATATTTACCTACTAGTTGTTTTGATAGCCTCGCTTGTGTCTACTCAAGCAAGAGCGACCCTAGAAATTATCATAACGGAAGGGATTGATAGCGCACGCCCAATAGCGGTTTTGCCTTTTAAATATAACGGTATTAATCCACTACCTGAGAGCATTGCTGACGTGGTTAGTTTCGATTTACTTGTTAGTGGTAAATTTAGTCCAATTGATGCCTCTCAATACCCACAACTTCCTGCTTCTGATAAAGAAGTTGACTATGCTGCATGGGCATCAACGGGCGTTGAAGCTATTGTTATTGGTGAAATTAACGAAACCAGTATTGGCAGATATCAAATTAATTTTCAGCTAATTGATGTTATTCGTGGTCAAGTGACTGGTGGCGAAGCACAAATGTTGTCAGGTGGGCGCTTAGTCAATGCTAAGGATCATATCTTGGTTGAGTCAGGGGTTGAGATTGCCGCAGATCAATTCCGTCGCTATGCTCACACCATTTCAAATAAAGTTTATGAGCAATTAACGGGTACGCGTGGTGCCTTTTTAACGCAAATTGCTTATGTCATTGTCCGTGATGAAGGGGATAGACCTTACCAGTTAGTAATTGCTGACTATGATGGAGCAAATGAACAGGTATTATTACGTTCAAATGAACCGCTTATGTCACCAAACTGGCATCCAAATGGCGAACAGCTTGCTTATGTTACCTTTGAAAATCATCAAGCCCAAATTTTTACTATCGATATTTACACAGGACAGCGTCAATTAATAAGCTCTTTTAAAGGCATTAATTCAGCACCCGTGTTCTCACCAGACGGAACCAAGCTTGCGATGGTGCTGTCGAAAGATGGCAACCCTGAAGTGTATATTATGGATATTGCCACCAAAAGGTTACGTCGTGTAACACGTCATAGAGCTATTGATACAGAGCCGAATTGGTCACCTGATGGAAAATCATTGGTATTTAGTTCAGAACGGGGTGGAAAAGCACAGCTATATCGCGTAAATTTACTCGATGGAAAAATTCGTCGCTTAACCTTTGATGGTGAAATGAATTTAGGTGGTTCAATTACCCCCGATGGTCGCCAGTTGATTATGGTTAACCGCACACGTGGTCAATACCACTTAGCAAAACAGGAATTTGATACAGGCGTTTTTCAAGTGTTAACTAAAACTAGACTTGATGAATCGCCGAGTTTGTCACCAAATGGTGGCATTATTATTTACTCGACCATGCATAATAACCGCCAAGTGTTGAGTTTAGTGTCTGTTGATGGTCGCTTTAAAGCGCGTTTACCTGCATTAAATGGTCAAGTAAAATCACCATCATGGTCGCCATTTTTATAATTAACAGTTAATTTAAAATTAATAAAAAGGAAAATGAAATGCGCTTAAACAAAACAGTTAAAGCCTTAGCTATCGCATTACCAATGTTCACATTAGCCGCTTGTAGCTCTAATGACGAAACTGAAACACAAAGCACTGTAGACACTAATGCTGAAGCACAAGCACAAGCTCAAGCAGAACGTGAAGCAGAAGCTGTACGTGTTGCTGCTGCAAAACGTGCTGCTGAAATTGAAGAGCAAAAGCGTCAAGAACTAGCTAAATTGCGTTCTGAGCATATCGTATACTTCGACTTTGATAAGTCTTCTGTAAGCTCAACGTTTGCTGCTGTTTTAGAAGCGCACGCACAATTCTTAGCTGCTAACCCAAATACAACCGTATTAGTTGAAGGTCATGCTGATGAGCGCGGTACACCTGAATACAACATTGCATTAGGCGAGCGTCGTGCTAAAGCTGTTGCGACTTACTTAGAAACGTTAGGTGTTTCTTCTTCACAAATTAACGTAGTTAGCTATGGTGAAGAAAAGCCGATGGTTAAAGATCGCAGCGAAAACGCGTTTGCTAAAAACCGTCGTGCAGTATTAGTATACTAATCAGGTTATTCAATGAATCTTAATAACGTTTTATTAGGTGTTTCATTGGCAGTTAGCGCGCAGGCGCTAGCTGCGCCACCAGCACCAGTTATTGATGCTAGTGGTCAATCTATGACAACGACATCATCTACCTTATCGTCGCTTTCTGTAGAGCAGCGTTTACAAAATTTAGAACGCCAACTTAGTGTGCGTAATAAAAACCAGGTGATGATGCAACAGCAACTTAATGAATTACAAAGTGAAGTTGATGAACTTCGCGGCGTCACAGAATTACACTCTCATAAGTTGAGTCAAATCCTAGAACGTCAACGTGATCTATACCAAGAGCTTGATAAACGAGTAACAGAGGCAATCAAACCAGCACCTACAGTGCCGTCTGTTGTCGCCGTAACTTCGCCATCAACGCCTGCTATCAATTACAGTTCAGATCTTACTGAAAATGAAGCTTATGATCGCGCAGTTAATATGGTGCTCAAGGATAAGCGCTACGATGAAGCTATTCCTGAGTTTGAAGCCTTTAATCAAAAGTACCCTGAGTCATCATATGCACCGAACGCGCATTATTGGTTAGGACAATTATTGTTTAATAAAGGCGACTTAGAGCGAGCAAAACAAGAATTCTCAATTGTTGTAAATCAACATGAAGGGTCAAGTAAGCGCAGTGATGCATTACTAAAACTTGGTATGGTTGCTCAAAAACAAAACGATAACGCACGCGCAGTCGTTTTATATCGTCAATTAGTGGCAGAATATCCGAGTTCATCTGCAGCTCAATTAGCGAAACCACGACTAGAAAGTTTACAGTAATTAGTTATATTTGCTGATAATGTAATCGTATTGTGGTCTTTTTGTGCAATTAGAATAATAAATTCAAAAAAAGCGAATTTTCTTGTTGCACAGAATAAAATTATGAGTATCATATGCCTCGCTTTGAACGAGTAGTGCAAAGCATGATGGATATCGGTCGTTAGCTCAGTTGGTAGAGCAGTTGGCTTTTAACCAATTTGTCGAAGGTTCAAATCCTTCACGACCGACCACTTCCACCAAAGTCGTTGGGATTCCATCAAAAAGTAATTAGTAATCGGTCGTTAGCTCAGTTGGTAGAGCAGTTGGCTTTTAACCAATTTGTCGAAGGTTCAAATCCTTCACGACCGACCACTCCTTTTACTTCTTACTACAAATTTTCTATATCGGTCGTTAGCTCAGTTGGTAGAGCAGTTGGCTTTTAACCAATTTGTCGAAGGTTCAAATCCTTCACGACCGACCACTTTTTCAAGTGGTATCTTATTTATTCTGTCATCAAGTCTTAATAAAATTGCAACCAAGTTATACACTTTGTCGTCTCGATCACGTATAATTGCCGCCGTTTTTATTTCCAAGTGGTAGTTAGTTTTATTATGAGCCAAAGCAATTTAGCTGTAGATATCGATTTTCAGTTTCCAGCGAAACCCGCGACCTTATCTGCTGATGAAAAATCAGCATACAAAGCGCGCATCAAGTCTTTGCTAAAAGAAAAAAACGCGGTTCTAATCGCTCATTACTATACCGACCCTGAAATTCAGGCGTTAGCTGAAGAAACCGGTGGTTGCGTTGCTGATTCATTGGAAATGGCTCGTTTTGGCAATCAACATGAAGCTGACATTCTCATCATTGCCGGTGTTAAATTCATGGGCGAAACAGCAAAAGTTCTTACGCCTGAAAAAACCGTAGTGATGCCAACTTTAGAAGCAACGTGTTCTCTAGATTTAGGTTGTCCTATCGATCAATTTGATGCGTTTTGTAATGAGCACCCAGATCGTACTGTTGTGGTGTACGCCAATACTTCACCTGCTGTTAAAGCGCGCGCTGACTGGATCGTAACTTCTTCTTGCGCCCTTGAAATTGTTGAACACCTAGATGATCAAGGTGAAAAGATTATATGGGGCCCAGATCGTCACTTAGGCAATTATATTCAAAAGCAAACTGATGCAGATATGTTGATGTGGCAGGGCGCTTGTATTGTTCATGATGAATTCAAAACTAAAGCGCTTTTTGATATGAAAAAGCTGCATCCTGATGCGGCCGTTTTAGTTCACCCAGAATCTCCTAGTGAAATAGTTGATTTAGCCGATGCTGTTGGTTCAACCTCTATGCTAATCAAATCAGCGCAAGATTTACCTAATAAAAAGTTTATTGTTGCGACCGATCGTGGCATTTTTTATAAGATGCAGCAGTTGTGCCCTGATAAAGAATTCTTTGAAGCACCAACCGCAGGTGAAGGTGCAACTTGCAGAAGCTGTGCACATTGCCCTTGGATGGCGATGAATGGCCTTCAGGCAATCGAAGAAGCGTTAATTGACCCATCAGGTAAAGAAGTGTTTGTAAGCGATGAAGTGCGTATAGGTGCGCTTAGATCAACGAACAGAATGCTAGATTTTACATCTTCACTTAAAAAGTAACGTAAATTAGATGCAAAAGTTATTTTGCTGAAAATACATAGAATAAAGCCTTGCTTAGCCAAGGCTTTTTTTTTACCATAGCCCGCCTTGAAAAGGTAACGTTTTTAAGATTCCAAAAAGGTGACGTGTCCGAGTGGCTGAAGGAGCACGCCTGGAAAGTGTGTATACGGCAACGTATCGAGAGTTCGAATCTCTCCGTCACCGCCATCCATAATATCCCGATATCTTTGAATATTGCCCGTTGTGCGACCTAGCGCTTAATAGGATATATTTCCGATCTCAGGTTATGCAAAGCATACCTGCGTAATAACTTATTTAGACACGACTAACTCACCTTAAACAAGGTCATGTAGTGTGAATATGTCGCTTGAATGATTTGAATTGTAAGCAGCTAAATAACGATATTTAAGACTCTGTTTTTAAAATACTAACTATCTGTCATTGATAGTGACAGATAATAAAAAAGCACCTATGTAGAGGTGCTTTCTTAATTGGTACGTTAGCTACCTATATTCTTTTAGTCTTCCTAAGTGCTAATCCCATGCAACCTAATGCAAAAATAGCAAGTGTAGATGGCTCTGGTACATTCACAGGAACGATTCTATTTACAATATTGTCAAACTCTGTTGCTATGCCTGATGAGGTAACAACAAGCTTGTCAAAGCCAGCATCTTCGTCAAAAATGAAGTTTACATATTCTCCATTGCGACCAAGGTTGAGTCCACCAAAATCATTAAATAAGTCAAGGCCGTCGATGTGCGCGATAAGTTCATTGTCTCGATAAAAGTCGAAGCTATTATAGCTATCTATCGTTCCCCAGAAAAAACCTAAATAGTCAACGTACATCTGGCTATTTGTTATTTGTCCCGCACTATCTAAAATACCGCTAAAATCAAGTGCTACCTCTGACGTTGGGTTTAAAGCAGCTCTTGAGGTTGGTGTATAAGCAAAACACGTAGTGTTTATACCTTGGTTGTTGTCGTTTACACCTCTATCTATCACGGCGGTTCCACCAATGTTTTGGTTTGTAACACCGTAATCACCCGCTACAGTTACACCTGAAGAAACGCCATTGACACCACATCCACTATTTACTCCTTGAGTATTATTACCTAAATGAGGAGTACCTGGGAATTTGAGAGGGTCAGCATCATCTAAATCTTGGCCAAGTGTTGTTCTTGTATCAAATGTCTCTACGTATAGGCCCGTAAAGTCAGCTGGATTAGCACTACCAATACCGTTAAGGCCAGTATCTCGTAGGTTTTGTTGAGTCACGCCTTCAAGTAAGTAGCTCGTTCGAATCATTGATTCATTTTCATCTAATACGGATGCATCATATTCTGGAAAGATACCACCAAACGTTACTGTAACATTACCGTAATCGCCTGTTGCTGCTGTCGTATTGTCGATAAGATCGATTAAGCCAGCTTGGCTGCCTGTAGACATAGCAAGAAGCATTGATGATATAAGTAATTTATAGGTGTTTTTCATGATTTTATTAGCCTTACGTAGCTTTTAGGTGCCTTTGTTAATCTAAAGCACAAATTATGCCGTTGTGTTTAGTTTGTTGTTTTTAATTGTTTTTTTATTTTTCTTGTTGGTTGGTGTTTATGTGAGAAAAGCTTAACTGTAAAATTATTCGACAAATTTGAGCTTTCGAATAAATAGAATAGAAAAAGTAAGGTTTGATGGTGAAAATTCGAGTTATTAGTACTTGTATCATGCAAGTAAAACGTCACGGATAAATTGGTTACTAAATTGACTGAGTTAACCGCGGTGCTTCAAACAAACGGAGAGTTCGTTAGTGTCATTTCTTCTGGAGTGACTTTCAACCAAGCACCTTGCTCATACCAATCACCTAATACGATGCGTTTTGCGGGTTTACCGTTAGCTTCAATATGATGGACATCAGGCCTGTGAGTATGGCCATGAATCATCAATTGACAATGATAAGCTTCAAGTTCAGTGACAACCTCGCTAGGCGTAACGTCCATTATGTCTAATGATTTTGTCTGTTGGGCGTTTTTACTTTTCTCTCGATAACCTTCGGCAAGGCGCTTACGGTACCAAAGTGGTAAATTTGTAACTAAGCCCATCCACCACCAAGAGCGTGATTTTTTACGAAATTTTTGGTAATCAACATCACGTGTGCACAGGGTATCGCCATGCATGATCAAGGCTTTTTGCCCGTATAGGTCGACGGTGGTTTTTTCTGGTAGCAAGGTCATTGCCGCACGGTTTGCGTAGTCGTTACCCAGAACAAAATCTCGATTGCCATGAATAAAGAATACTTCGGTACCCGAGTGAGCAAGTTGAGTTAATGCGCTAGCGACTTGATCATTTAGCGGCGATTTAAAATCATCACCAAACCAAAGCTCAAAAAGGTCACCAAGAATATAAAGCTTTTCAGCTTCGATTGCGTCTGTCTCTAAAAAAGATAAAAAACAGGCCGTAATATCAGGCCTGTTCTGCGCTAAATGCAAGTCAGCAATAAAGTAGGTAACTTGCTTTTTAACCGTTGTAGTCATTTAGTTTTATTAACTCAATTATTCAACAATGGTGTTATTAATGATGATTTCTTCTAAAGGAACATCATCGTGGAAACCGTTACGACCCGTATCAACTAAAGTCATTTTGTCCACAACATCCATGCCTTCGACAACTTCACCAAATACACAGTAACCCCAGCCGTGCATATCTTCAGACTTAAAGTTTAAAAAGTCATTGTCTGTTAAGTTAATGAAAAACTGTGCAGAAGCAGAATGAGGCGCTTGAGTACGAGCCATTGCTAACGTACCACGTTTGTTTTCTAAACCGTTATTTGCTTCATTTTTAATGGTTTCACGTGTTTCTTTCTCTTCCATACCTGAAGAAAAACCACCACCTTGAGCCATAAAGCCCTTAATTACACGGTGGAAAATAGTACCGTTGTAAAAGCCATCGCTCGCATATTGCTTAAAGTTTTCTGCGGTAATTGGTGCTTTGTCGAAGTTTAGTTCGATTTTGATATCACCAAGGTTTGTTTGAAAAGTAATCATTTTATTTTCTCATCGATAGAAGTTGCAAGAATTGTAACCTAAAGGAAGATTCTGTAAAGGGAAGTGGTGACCGAATTCAATATCTCGGGTACAATGCCCGCTTTATTTTTCGAGATTCTCGAAGTTTTATCAACCAGTCGACGGAATAGCCACTGATGTTACAAATTTACAATACCCTGACACGTAAGAAAGAAGTATTTAAGCCAATTAAAGAAGGTAAAGTTGGTTTATACGTCTGTGGTATTACGATTTATGATCATGCCCATATTGGCCATGCAAGAACATATGTTGCCTTTGATATTATTGCGCGTTACTTCAAGTATTTAGGTTACGACCTAACTCATGTGCGCAATATTACCGATGTTGACGATAAAATTATCAAACGTGCGAATGAAAACGGTGAAACATGTGAAAGTTTAACAACCCGCATGACAGCCGATATGTACAAAGACTTTGATGATTTGAATATTATGCGTCCAGACATTGACCCTACGGTTACAGGGCATATGGATGAAATCATTGCACTTGTCGAACGTTTGATTGAGCGAAACCACGCCTATGTTGCTGACAACGGCGACGTGATGTTTGATGTGAGCTCGTACAAAGATTACGGCAAGTTAAGCCTGCAAAATTTAGATATGTTGCAAGCTGGCGCTCGCGTTGATGTTGATAACGCGAAAAAGAATCCGTTAGATTTTGTCCTATGGAAAATGGCAAAGCCTGAAGAGCCTTCATGGGAGTCACCGTGGGGTGCAGGTCGTCCTGGTTGGCATATTGAATGTTCAGCAATGAACTCAAAGCACTTAGGTAACCATTTCGATATTCATGGTGGCGGTTCAGATTTACAGTTTCCACATCACGAAAATGAAATAGCACAATCTTGCTGTGCCTACGATACACCGTACGTTAACTACTGGATGCACGGTGGTATGGTGCAGGTGAATAAAGAGAAGATGTCTAAGTCATTAAACAACTTCTTTACACTGCGCAGTGTGTTAGAAACTTATGATGCGGAAACAGTTCGCTTTTTCTTAACGTCAAGCCACTATAGAAGTCAGTTAAATTACTCTCAAGAGAATTTAACTCAGGCGCGTGCGTCGTTAGAGCGCATTTATACTGCTCTGCGCGATGTTACGCCGGTTGAAGTTTCATTAGCGGGTAACCCGTATGTTGAACGCTTTGAAAAAGCGATGGATGATGACTTTAATTGCCCTGAAGCAATGCCAGTGTTATTTGAGCTTTCTAAAGAAATCAACCGTTTGAAAGGCACAGATGATAAACAAGCAGGTGAGTTAGCGTTTATTTTAGTCAAACTTGGTGAAGTACTTGGTGTCGCGCAAAATGATCCTGAAAGCTTCTTACAAGGCAGTGGCGATAATGATGAAGTTGCTGAAATAGAGGCGTTAATTGCTCAGCGTAATCAAGCGCGTGCCGATAAAAACTGGGCCTTAGCTGACGATGCTCGTGATAAATTAAATGCGATGAATATTGTCCTTGAAGACAGCGCTGGTAAAACTACGTGGCGTAAAAAATAGCCGTAGCACGTTTTTATTATTCAATAAGCTCAAGTCTAAACGCTTGGGCTTTTTTATTGAAAAAAATATATTTGCCTCAATGTTTTAGTTATCTTCTAAATATTCATATTCAAAAAGGTTGTCTTATTTTGCGATTCAAATCTGTTTTGCTAATGCTATTGCTGACAGTGCTCTTCGCTAGAGCAACATTTGCCAATGACAATCCGATTCAATTAACGAAAGAGCAAGTCGATGTAATCGTCTTAAACGCCGCTCAAGAAATACAATCCACTTATTACGATGCTGATAAAGGGGCTCAGATCGCTATCAAACTCAACGCTTTACTAAAAGGTGATTACTTTTACAGTACATTTAGAGAAGATGAATTAGAGACCCGATTAAATCACATACTTTTTTCGGTTAGTGGTGATGGTTTTTTAAGTCTTAATCGCGCAACTAAATCGGTATCTAGCGTCAAACTGCTAACGGATGTTCAACCTGACGTTGATTTTGAAATACATTACCAACGTAAAGAAAATAATATTGGTTATGTACGTTTGTCGGGAAATTTTCAAAATACTGCGAGTATTGAGCAATTTAATCATGCAATTAACCAATTACATTCCGCTAATACGCTAATTATCGATTTATTTGATGCACAACATGCCAGCTTAAAAGTTGCTCATCACTTTCTTAGTGTTTTTCTGCCGCCAAAACTTCATATTGCGAATGTTAGACAAGATTCACTCAGTGAGTTAACGCCGATACTGTCAGCCGATGTAAACGTTATAGAAAAAAGCAAATCAGATCGCCCTGTTTATATATTGCAATCAGCCTTTAACGAACAAGCATGGGAGCTTTTTACTGTCGGTATGCAGCAATATGGCAATGCCGTGATAGTCGGTGAAGAGTCTATGGGCAACGCAACGTTAAGTAATCAAGTTGCAATAGGAAGTTCATTTGAATTGTCGGTTCCTTTTGCTGTTCTTGAATATGCTCATGAGGAGGGCAGTTGGGCAAATACAGGCGTAACGCCAGACTATTTTGCATCAAAAGAAGAGGCGCTTAGCTTAGCTAGCCAATTAGCAAACTCATCAGTTAACTGAAATAATACTGCTAATTAGCCACGTTTTAGTGGTATAAAATTCTTTATTATAAATAATAATAAGAATAAAAAGGAGTAGGGCGTGGGCGAAATATATGTAAGCTACGAATACTGGTTTGCTGCAGGGCAACTTATTTTGGCGATGATAGGTATGGGGGCAACGTTAACCTTAGCTGACTTTAAAGATATCGCTAAAGAGCCGCGAGCAGTATTTATCGGAACATGTATTCAATTTGTTTTACCTCCACTGATTGCGTTTAGTTTTATTTCACTTTTTGATTTTCATGTTGGTGTGGCTATCGGCTTAGCCCTATTGGCCGCTATTCCTGGCGGGACAACGTCTAATGTATTTACCTATTTTGCTCGTGGCAACGTACCGCTGTCTATTTCGATAACAGGGATCACCACGCTAGGTTGTTTAGTATTCACCCCTTTTGTTTTAGGGCTTCTGATTATTGAGCACCTACCAAGCGATTTTGTTATGCCAACCCAACAAATAATATCTGATATTTGCTTTACCTTGTTACTACCGCTTTACGTGGGGATGCTGATTTTAAAATTAATGCCTAAGTATGCCGATACTATTTCTAAATGGTGTATCAGGGGCGCGTTACTTGGCATCTTATTCATTATTGTTGGCTCTGCTAGCGCCGGCAGGTTAAATCTATCGGTATTTGGTTCAACGAATGTCATGATTGTCTGCTGTTTTATCATTACACTGCTTATCGGCAGCGTGCTGCTGACTAAATTTTTAGGGCTATCTAAACCGGACCGTATCGCGGTTGATGTTGAATTAGTTGTACGTAATGTCAATTTGGCGCTACTGATAAAAGCATCTATGTTTCCTGCATCTGCATTATTGCTACAAGACATTGGCGATATGGTGTTGTTTACTGCGTTGTTATTTGGCGGAATTCAAATGCTCATTGCTGGCGTTATCATTTTTAAAAGCAAAAAATCGAGCACCACAGACATGGTTACAAACAACTAAATTAAAAATAAATAACGAAAAATTTAAACCTTTTACTTCAAATTAACTACTTAGCTGAAGATTGTTCAAAAAAATATTCGGGAAAGTATTGTGAAAATTGAAGATACGAGTGGGCAAGACGTCGTGCTTGCCAAACCTTCGTCCAAAAAAAGTTGGCTGATAGGTATAACTACTTTAGTCGTTTTAGTCATGTTATTTAGCATCGCCGCTCCAGCACTGTCGAGTTGGTCTTCAGGCGATGCAAGCATTTCAAGAGAACGGGTTCGATTAGCAACGGTGACTCGCGGTGATCTCGTTCGAGATTTATCCGTTCAAGGACGGGTTGTTGCGGCTGTTAGCCCTAGGCTTTATGCAACAGGCCAAGGTACGATAACGTTTATGATTGATGCCGGTGATGTCGTCACCAAAGATCAAGAATTGGCGGTGATTGAAAGCCCTGAGCTTACCAACCAACTTAAACAAGAGCAGGCGTCATTACAAAGTCAAACACTCGAGTTAGAACGTCAAAAAATTCAAGCACGAAAACAAGCGTTAGCTAATCAAAAATCAGTTGATTTAGCTAAGGTTGTGCTTGTCGCCGCTCAGCGTGAAAAGCGCCGAGCAGATAAAGCTTATCAGTATCATTCAATCAGTCAGATCGACTTTGAAAAAGCCCAAGATGATCTACAAAACGCAGAACTTGTCTTTAAACATGCCGAGCAGGATGCATTATTAAATGCTGAAAGTTTAGCGTTTGATATCAAAACCGGCTTGCTTCAAGTCGAACGCCAATCACTACTTGTTAAAGAGCTGCAGCGAAAAGTAGATGAGCTTACTTTGCGTTCACCAGTTAACGGTATTGCAGGGAATTTAGCCGTCAAACAGAAAAATCAGGTTAGCCGAAATCAACCCATTTTAAGTGTTGTCGATTTGTCTGAATTTGAACTTGAGGTCGATATACCTGAGAGCTACGCCGATGACTTAGCGATAGGTATGTCCGCCCAAGTGAGTGTTAACGGCCAAACGTACGCGGCCAATTTAGTAACTATCTCACCCGAAATTGAGAACAATCAAGTTACTGGCCGCGTGCGTTTCGCCACCACAGGGGAGGCAAACGCGCATCCTGCTGGTCTACGTCAAAATCAGCGCCTAACTACGCGCATTTTGATGGAAAGCAAAAACGACGTGTTAATGGTTCAACGTGGTCAATTTTTAGAAAGCTCTAGCGGTAGATTCGCTTATAAAGTCATTGATGATGTTGCTCATCGCGTTTCTATCAATACAGGCGTTCGTAGTTTGTCGAATGTTGAAATCAGTGACGGCTTAGCGCAAGGCGACACAATCATTATTTCTAGTACCGATCAATTCAATAATGCTGAGCGCGTCATTATTTCAAACTAATTAAAAAGATAACACAAAGGGAAGAGGGCATAGCTATGTTAACCATGACAAATGTGAAAAAAGTTTTCCGCACAGATTTAGTCGAAACACACGCTTTACGTGATTTTAATTTACAGGTCAACGAGGGAGAATTTGTTGCTGTCACCGGGCCGTCAGGTTCGGGTAAAACAACGTTTTTAAATATCGCAGGCATGCTTGAAACCTTTAATGGTGGCAGCTATGTACTTGATGGCCAAGATGTGAGTCATTTGAACGATAATCAACGAAGCAAATTACGAAACGAAAAAATTGGTTTTATTTTCCAAAGCTACAACCTTATTCCTGATTTAAATCTTTTCGATAATGTTGACGTGCCATTAAGGTATCGAGGTTTTGACGCAAAAGAGCGTAAACAACGTATTGAAGAAAGCCTTGAAACAGTAGGTTTAGCGAATCGAATGAAGCATTTGCCATCGCAATTATCAGGCGGTCAACAGCAACGTGTTGCGATTGCTAGAGCGCTAGCTGGTAAGCCTCGGTTTTTACTAGCCGATGAGCCAACAGGTAACTTAGATTCAGCGATGGCGCAAAGTGTGATGGAGTTATTGCAAAGCATTAATCAGTCAGGCACCACTATCGTCATGGTGACGCATGATCCGCAATTAGCACAGCAAGCCGCTCGCAATATATATGTTAAAGACGGGCAGGTTAGCGAAGTACACGACGTGCTGAAAATGCACGTTGCAAATGCGTAGGAGCTAAATATGTTTGGTTATTACGTAAAACTCGCCTTTAAGAGTATCAAGAAAAATCCACTACTAAGTAGTTTAATGGTTTTCGCTATTGCCTTGGGAATTGGCGCGAGCATGACAACAATTACCGTCAACTACTTGATGTCAGCAAACCCTATACCAGAGAAGAGCGAACAACTTTTCTATGTACAAGTAGATAGTTGGGATCCCCATAATGCATTTAATGACGAAACAGGTGCGCCACCTAACCAATTGACGTGGACAGACGCGAGTAACCTGTTTAATGCGCAAAAGGCTACTAAGCAGGTAGTTATGGCGAAGTCAGGTGGCATTGTCGTTCCGGATAATCAAGACGTTAATCCATTTGAAACACAAATTCGATTAACAACTGGAGAATTCTTCAATATGTTCAATACGCCATTCCTCTATGGCGCAGGTTGGGATCTTTCTGTTGATCAAAATAATGAACAAGTGGTTGTACTGACAAGAACACTTAACGAAAAAGTTTTTGGCGGCGAAAACTCTGTTGGACGTAACATCCTTATTGCCGGGCAACATTTTCAGGTGGTTGGTGTTTTAGATACTTGGCAGCCGGTTCCGAAGTTTTATGATGTTAACAATGGCGCATTTGACGAGGTAGAAGATGTTTTTATGCCATTTTTCTTGAAAGAGTCATTCGAATTACCAAGCTGGGGAAATACTAACTGTTGGAAAAGCCCTGAAGGGGAAGGTTTTAAAGCGTTCCTGCAATCAGAATGTATTAACTATCAAATGTGGGTACAGCTAAATAACCCCATTGAAAAAGCAGACTACTTCAGTTTTCTAAATAACTATGTTGCCGATCAAAAAGCTTTTGGACGATTCCCAAGGCCGATGAACAACCAATTATCTGATGTGATGGAGTGGATGGAACGTGAAGAAGTTGTTGAAGACGACGCAAAAATGATGATGTGGATGTCGTTTATGTTTTTAATGGTTTGTTTACTGAACACCATAGGACTATTGCTAGCTAAATTTATTGGCAAGTCGTCAGAGATTGGTTTAAGACGAGCAATAGGCGCCTCCAAAGGGGATGTGTTTACGCAACACATTATTGAAGCAGCATGCGTTGGTTTACTGGGTGGCCTAGTAGGGCTATTGCTTGCTTTTGTCGGCTTACAAGGGATAAAAAGCTTGTATGGCGATTTTGTAAATAACCTTATTCAGTTAGATTTCGCTATGGCTAGCCTGGGTATTTTAATTGCGTTAGTAACCAGTATTCTTGCCGGTTTATATCCAACATGGCGAGCTTGCAATATTTCACCCGCTAATCAACTGAAGAGTCAATAAGGAGGTTACTATGTTAGAACTCGGCCCTATTTTTAGAGCATTACTAAGAAACAAAGTCGGCGCCTTGCTTATTGCGGTGCAAATAGCATTTACGATGGCGATTATTGTTAATTCGGTCTTTATAATTTATGAGCGCAGCCAAGAAACGAAAAGGCCAAGCGGCTTAGATGAAGCAAATTCATTTTTTATTAGCAGCAGTGGGTTTGGCGAAAATTTTGGTGCTAAAGCAACTATTGAAAAAGACTTGACGGATATTCGTGCTATTTCAGGTGTTGTCAGCGCTATTCAGATCAATGCGATACCTGTAAGTGGTGGTGGTTGGTCTATGAGTCTTCAAACTGAGCCGGGCGCAGAGCATGATGGCGTCGGAACAGCAGTTTATATGGTTAATGAAAATGGCCTTGATGCGTTAGGTTTAGAATTACTAGCAGGCGAAAATTTCGTTGCTAGTGATATACGCTGGCGACAAAACTCAGAAAGCACATGGCCGGACAAAGTGATTGTTACTAAAGCTATGGCAGAGCGCTTATTTCCTGATATTGACTATGGGCAGTCAGTCGGTAAAACGGTTTACATTAATGATAATGAACCCATGATCATCGTTGGTATTATTGATAAGTTACAGGCGCCGTGGGTTGGTTGGAACAATGTTGAGAATTCAATGTTGTCACCGGAGCACCAAGAGACCGACTCTGTACGTTACTTTATCCGAACAGCGCCGGGACAACGAGATTCGACTATGAAACAAGTCGAAGAGCTCTTAGCGAAAAATAAAGAAAGAGTTGTCGATGGCATGAGAAGTATCGAGTATGTCAGAGAGCGAAGTTATCGTGGTCATACTGCAATGATCAAAATTCTGACCACGGTAATCATTACACTGACTATTGTAACGAGCTTAGGTATCGTTGGCTTGGCGAGCTTTAGTGTTAATCGACGTAAAAAACAAATAGGCATTCGTCGAGCGCTTGGTGCGAGAAAGATTGATGTTATCAAATATTTTATGCTTGAAAACCTAATGATCAGCGGTGTTGGTGTCTTGTTGGGCGCAGGTTTAACCATTGCGCTTAATATGCTTTTAGTTAAAGCATTATCTATTACACCAATGGATTGGTTTTATATCCCAATTGGCATGATTGTTCTGTGTCTAATAGGACAGTTAGCTGTCTATGGACCTGCAAAAAAAGCGACAGGTATTGCGCCTGCGATTGCTACCAGAACTGTATAAGTCCCCTTTAATTTAAGCCAATAAAAAAGCCCTTTTACGAGGGCTTTTTTAATTAAACTTTGCTTTAACAGCTTGTCTATCTATAGGTCGTTGAATTCTTCACAAGCGATTAATGTGTTCTCTATTAGGCTTGCTACGGTCATTGGGCCAACACCACCCGGGACAGGTGTAATGAAACTCGCTTTATCTTTTGCTACGTCAAACTCAACATCGCCAACGAGCTTGCCTGTATCTAATCGGTTAATACCCACATCAATAACAATCGCGCCTGGTTTTATCCAATCGCCAGGAATAAATGCCGGTTTACCGACTGCAACTACGATTAAATCAGCTTGGCGAACTTTACTTTCTAGGTCTTTAGTAAAACGATGCGTTGTGGTGGTAGTACAACCAGCTAACAACAATTCGAGTGTCATTGGGCGGCCAACAATATTTGAAGCGCCAACAACCAAAGCATCTAAACCGTGGGTTTTAACACCGGTAGATTCAATAAGCGACATAATACCTTTTGGCGTACAAGGTCTTAAGCCAGGCTGACGTAATGCTAATTTACCTACATTAGAAGGATGGAAACCGTCTACATCCTTTTTAGGGTCAATATGCTCTATTACTAAGTTTGCATCTAAGCCTTCTGGTAGCGGTAATTGTACTAAAATACCATCAACTTGATCATCATTATTGAGTTCATCGATTAAAGATAAGAGTTTTGTTTCAGTGGTGTCTGCCGGTAAGTCGTATGACTTTGAAATGAAGCCAACCTCTTCACAGGCTTTACGCTTACTGCCTACATATACTTGTGATGCAGGATCACTGCCTACTAATACTACGGCTAAGCCGGGCGCTCGTTTACCAGCGATTATACGTTTTGCTACTCGCTCTTTAACAGAAGTACGAATCTGCTGTGCGGTTGCCTTGCCATCAATAAGTTGTGCTGTCATAGTCTCGAGAAATGTTATGAATGAATCTTGTTTATTTTCGCATAAAAGCAATCTAGCGTGTAGCTTTTATCAACTAAAGTTGCTAAAAATATTATAGGGATGGTGATCGGTTTATTCGTCTGTATCTTATTTACAAATATGCGGATGAATTTTACGCAAATCATACCTATTTTCATCAAGGTGCTGTAAAAGTGAGCGAACAAACATTTTTTTATAAAAAAGGTTTGACGAGTAAGATTCAACTCGGTAATATCCGCATCCGTTGAAACGACGTACTGTTTCAACAATATGTCGGTGATTAGCGCAGCTTGGTAGCGCACTTGGTTTGGGTCCAAGGGGTCGCAAGTTCGAATCTTGCATCACCGACCACTTTCTTTTGAAAGTGAGCCTTGTAGGTAATGCGCCCTTAGCTCAGCTGGATAGAGCAACGCCCTTCTAAGGCGTGGGTCAAAGGTTCGAATCCTTTAGGGCGTGCCATTTACTACAGGCATGTTCATCTGTGGTGGCTATAGCTCAGTTGGTAGAGCCCCGGATTGTGATTCCGGTTGTCGTGGGTTCAAATCCCATTAGCCACCCCAATTTTATAGTCGGTGATTAGCGCAGCTTGGTAGCGCACTTGGTTTGGGTCCAAGGGGTCGCAAGTTCGAATCTTGCATCACCGACCACTTCTCTTTCTATATGTCTCTAATTCTTTAAATCTGTAACTAATTACAAGCTCTGTGGTTTGGGTACTTTTATTTGCTCACTCGGTCGCTAGTTAGAATCTTGCATCACCGACCACTTCTCTTTTTATATATCTCTATATCTCTATATCTCTATATCTCTAATTT
>NZ_BSSU01000015.1 GCF_030161415.1 Thalassotalea eurytherma | reverse complement strand
TAGAAAGCCCGCTCAGTGAGCGGGCTTTTGTTTTACTAAGTAAGCCTTAATTGCTTAACGTATTATTAGAATGCATTAACCAATTAAAGTTTTAAGTTTGTGGGTTACCTCGACAAACAACCGTCATTCTGACGCTTGTCGACATTAGTTCATCCATGAACGTCGTTTTCGACTGGCAACAATAGCGTTGTAGCCCCACCTGATCCCATGCCGAACTCAGAAGTGAAATGCAACTGCGCCGATGGTAGTGTGGGAGTTCCCATGTGAGAGTAGGTCATTGCCAGTTACCTATTTTATTCGATGTAGACGTTTATTCATAAACATCATCGACATTAATACATCCTTGTATGTAAAAGCCCGCTTTTTGAGCGGGCTTTTTTGTTTGTGTTTACTAGATAGCTCTGGGTACACTATCTATTGTTTAGAGTGAAGTTCTTTCCATGTCTTAAGCATGCGAGAGGGCTTTGGAAAATGATTTTTATTGGTTTCAGGAAATGGAAGTTAGTATGTGGCGATCATCAATGACTTGGGAAGATGCTAAAAAGCGTGCTCAGCTAGTCGCTAAAATTAGGCAGTTCTTTCAACATCATGAAGTGATAGAAGTAGATACGCCTATATTAAGTGCAGGTACTGTAACAGATGCACACTTAGATGCATTTCAAACAGAGTATCACTTTCCATCTGGCAAAGAGCCACTGTTTCTTCAAACCTCTCCTGAATATGCAATGAAGCGCTTATTAGCGTCAGGCTACCAGTCAATTTATCAAATCTGTAAGTCCTTTCGTGATGAGGCTTTTGGCCGCCATCACAACCCAGAATTTACCATGCTGGAGTGGTACAGAGTTGGCTTAGATCATCATCAATTAATGCAGGAAATAGATGAGTTATTAAAATGCGTATTAGACTCAAAGCCTGCGGAGCTCATTAGCTATCAAAATGTGTTTATCAACAACACAGGTATTGATCCTCTATCTTGTGATCAGGGTGAACTCATAACTTATTTACGAAGCAACGACAAAGCTGATGATTGGTTAATTCATGCAAATTGCATTGATACTCTATTACAGTTTATCTTTTGTGAATTTGTCGAGACTAATATTGGCAATGAACGACCATGTTTTGTTTTTGACTTCCCAATCTCTCAAGCATCACTTTCCAAAGCGTCTGATAGCGATCCGCGAGTAGCGCATCGTTTTGAATGCTATTACAAAGGGCTCGAATTAGCGAATGGCTTTAATGAGCTTACCGACCCAGACATACAACTAAAGCGCTTTGAGTCGGATAATATTAAACGTAAGTTACTTGGGCTTCCTGAGAGGCCAATTGATCAACGGTTCGTTGATGGATTAAAGGCTGGTCTTCCTGAGTGTTCTGGCGTTGCAGTAGGTATTGATAGATTAGTCATGTTGGCGCTTAGTAAAGCAAATATTGAAAGTGTTTTGACGTTTACGATTGAAAACGCTTAATTACCTTTATGTGATATTATATCTTTTATGTTATAGTATCATTGTTGTCTTCAGAAATTTCTTTAAAGGTTAAAAATGTTAGATCGAATTGGTATCGCTGCTACTTCGTTATGTGCGCTGCACTGCATTTTGCTGCCTTTATTATTGCCTGCGCTTCCTCTTTTAGGACTAACCTTCTTGGCCGATCATACTTGGGAGCATGGATTTTTAATGGCGACCGCAATTTTAGGTACCATCGCTTTGTACTCTGGTTACAAGCGATACCATAAAAAACTTTATCCGTTTTTTATTCTTTATACTGGTGTAGCTGTTTACTGGATTAAACATGACTATTCTGAGTCGTTAGCACCTGTTTTTATCATTATTGGTGCAGGGCTAGTTGTTGCGTCGCATGTGATAAACTTACGACTTTGCAACAACTATAAGCAGTGCAATATTCAATAGCACCTCTACTGTAAATCAAGCTCTTTTAGTTTTCTTGTTAGCGTATTACGTCCCCAACCAAGTTTCTTAGCTGCTTCTTGTTTATGACCTTGAGTGAAATGTAATGCACGTTTCAACATAAGACGTTCTATATCAGGAATTGTGCCAGATAAAATGTCTTCATTACCACCTTGTAATTGCTGATCAACCCATGATTCAAGCGCTGATTGCCAAGATCCCTCAACCTGAGTCGACGCTGGACTTTCTTTTAATTCTGGCGGCAAGTCTTCAATAAATATTTCTTGACCAGAAGCCATAACGGTTAAAAAGCGACACGTATTCTCCAACTGTCGAACGTTGCCCGGCCACTGATAGTTTTCTAAAAAACTAAGTGCAGATTTATGTAAAGTTTTAGCCTCAACGTTAAGTTCATCAGCGGCACTTTTTAGAAAATGATTCGCTAATTGTTCTATGTCTTCGCGTCGTTCTTTTAAGCTAGGTAAATGTACTTTAATCACATTTAAACGATGAAATAAATCTTCACGAAAATCACCTTTCTCAACAAGTTCTTGAAGGTTTTGGTGAGTAGCTGCGATGATTCGTACATCAACTTGAATTGGCGAGTGTCCACCAACGCGGTAGAATTGACCGTCAGCCAAAACGCGCAATAAGCGTGTCTGAATATCGAGTGGCATATCACCTATTTCATCTAAAAATAATGTACCGTTATGTGCCTGCTCGAAGCGACCTTGCCTTACGGAATTGGCACCTGTAAATGCACCTTTTTCGTGGCCAAATAATTCAGACTCTATTAGGTCTTTCGGGATTGCAGCCATATTTAGCGGGATAAATGGTGCCTTGGCGCGGGGACTATGTGAATGTAATGCATGAGCAACAAGTTCTTTACCTGTACCAGATTCACCATTAATTAATACACTAATACTTGAACGCGATAATCGTCCAATGGCTCTAAACACTTCCTGCATCGCCGGAGCTGCCCCGATGATACCAACGCTGCTTTTATCGTCGTCTTGCTGTTTACGTTGCGCTCGTTGCTCTTTAGCATGTGCTAGAGCTCGCTTGGCAAGTGTTAAAGCATCGTCAATATCGAACGGCTTAGGTAGGTATTCAAATGCCCCACCTTGGTATGCGTTAACAGCGCTATCAAGATCTGAGTGCGCTGTCATGATGATGACGGGAAGTTCTGGGTATTGTGCGTTGATTCTATTAAGTAACTCCATGCCATCAATCTCAGGCATGCGAATATCAGAAATAATAACTTCTGGTTGGGCGTGATCTAATGCGATAAGTAAATTGTTTGCATTTTCGAAAGAAGCCGTTGAAATATTTGCGTTGCTAAACGCTTTTTCTAATACCCATCTAATCGAACTATCATCGTCAACAATCCATACTTGTTCTGTGATCATAAGGTACCTTCTTCCTCAAAGGGCAATAAAATATTAAATGCTGTGTGACCAGGACGAGAATTACATGACAGTTTGCCATTGTGCTGGTGGACAAGTGTTTGTGAGATAGAAAGGCCAATGCCGGTGCCGTTAGCTCTTCCCGATACCATAGGATAAAACAGGGTATCTTGAATACTCTCCGGAATACCCGGGCCGTTATCTATTATGGATATTTTAACGCCAAGCTTGATACGTTTACCATTAATCGTTTGGTTACTAGCTATTCTTGTTTTTAACGTGATTTCACCTGTTTCATCGAGTACTTGAACTGCATTGTTTACAATATTTAATACTGCCTGTTGAAGTTTTTCTTCATCAAAAGTTACTTCAGGTATCGATGGGTCATAGTCACGGGTTAGTTTGATTTTAGTGTTGCTATCAAAACTAACGAGTTTAAATACTTTTTCTAAGACTAAATGAATGTTTTGCTCAGTCATTTTGGGCAATTGATTAGGGCCAAGAAGGCGATCGACAAGGTTGGTTAATCGGTCAGCCTGTTCAATAATCATTGCGGTATATTCTTTCTTTTCTTCATCTAGCTCTAAGCTTAATAATTGTGCTGCACCACGAAGGCCACCTAACGGGTTTTTGATTTCATGAGCTAAACCTTTAATAAGGTCGCGAGCAGATTCCCATTGTTGATGTTGAAAAGCTTCTTCACTAATTTGTTTTTGTTTATCTATCTGGTTGAACTCGATCAAAATATGTCGATTATTGTTAAATTCTACAGAAGAAGCGGTTAACTCAACGGTGATTTTATAGTTGTCGACAAACTGAAGGGTTACATCGCTATCGGTAAACTCTTGTCCTGAATCTAATAATTGTTGTAACTGTATTTCGTTGATAGATGTTGTAAAAAAAATGTCGTGAAATGATTTACCTACCAGTTTATCGAAGCTTTTCACTAAGATTGACTCGGCAGATAAATTTACATACTGAATAATAAATGACTTATCCAATACAATAACGGCAGTCGCCAACTGCCCACCAAGCTGCTGTTGGTAGGTTTGTTTTAACGCTCGTAAAGATTGTGAATTAGATTGCATAAATCACCAGTGCACCAGAATGGTGCGCGTAAAAATTCAGTGTAATGAAATTTAGTTAAATATGCACGAATATGAGGCTATTTAGCCGTATTAATAGAAGCTCTATGCATATAAAACGTAACTGATTCTGATGATGCAATTACCTTGCCTTTCTGGTTAAGTAATTGTAATTGAATTTGGTGTTCACCACGGTCTACATTTCTAAGAACAAACATTGAGCGGCTTTGGGGCTTTTCCGTAAGCTTACCGTCGAGCAGTAGCTGGATTTTGTAACCTTGTTTAAAGATTGGTTTGATGCGGCCAATAACATGAACAGAGCCTGTGTTATCTCGCACTGTTTCACTATCAGCAGGTTGCGTTATATCGATGGTGAAATCGTCAGGAAGTTTTTGAGGAGTGATATCTAATTGTTTGGTATTTACTGAAGGAAGAACGTTTTTATTTTCAGGAATAATCTTTTCTTGAGCACCTGGTTTTGGGCTATCAGAAAATACGGTATTACCTGCTTCATCTGTCCATACATATATTTTGGCTTTTTTTGACTGAGCAGTAGCGTCACATATTAACGTGCAAGCTAATACTAAACCAATTGCCACCATTCTCATATCGTAAATCCTATTCCTTAGAAGTAATTATAATCTATCTAAAATATTAAAATTTAGCTACAAAAAAAGCTCACCGAAGTGAGCTTTTTAACAATACCACGTTAGTTTCTATTAAACGCTGTAGTACATTTGGAATTCTACAGGGTGAGTCGTTGAGTTTAATGTTTCAACTTCATCACGCTTAAGGCCAATGTATGCTTCAATCATATCAGCATCCATAACACCGCCTTCCATTAAGAATTCTTTATCTGCTTCTAACGCGTCTAAAGCTTCTTCAAAAGATGATGCAACTTGTGGAATTGCTGCGGCTTCTTCTGCTGGTAGGTCGTATAAGTCTTTATCCATAGCATCGCCAGGATGAATCTTATTCTTAATACCGTCAAGGCCAGCCATTAACATTGCAGAGAATGCTAAGTATGGGTTAGCTGTTGGATCAGGGAAGCGAACTTCGATACGACGAGCTTTTGGAGAAGGTACTACAGGAATACGGATAGACGCTGAACGGTTACGAGCAGAGTATGCAAGCATTACTGGTGCTTCGAAACCTGGAACAAGACGCTTGTATGAGTTCGTTGAAGCATTTGTAAATGCGTTTAATGCTTTAGCATGCTTGATGATACCGCCAATGTAGTAAAGTGCAGTTTCAGATAATCCGCCGTACTTATCACCAGAGAATAAGTTAACACCGTCTTTAGCTAAAGATTGGTGAACGTGCATACCAGTACCGTTGTCACCAACTAGTGGCTTAGGCATGAATGTCGCTGTTTTACCGTATGCATGCGCAACGTTATGAACAACATACTTATAAATTTGAACTTCGTCAGCTTTGTTAACCATAGTGTTAAAGCGACAAGCAATTTCGTTTTGACCACATGTTGCAACTTCATGGTGATGTGCTTCAACAACTAAGCCCATTTCTTCCATCACTAAACACATTGCAGAACGTAAGTCTTGTGAAGAGTCTACTGGTGCTACTGGGAAGTAACCACCTTTAACACCAGGACGGTGACCATGGTTGCCGTCTTCATAATCAGTAGCGCCGTTCCATGCTGCTTCTTTGTCGTCAATTTTGTACATTGAACCAGACATGTCAGTGTGGAATTTAACATCGTCAAAAACGAAGAATTCTGGCTCTGGACCAATTAAAACAGTATCTGCAATACCTGTTGAACGCATGTACTCTTCAGCACGCTTAGCTACTGAACGAGGATCGCGGCTGTAACCTTGCATGGTTGAAGGTTCAACGATGTCACAACGAATGTTTAATGTTACTTCTTCAGTAAACGGGTCTAAAACAGCTGTTTCAGCATCTGGCATTAAAACCATGTCTGATTCATTAATACCTTTCCAGCCAGCGATAGATGAACCATCGAACATTTTACCTTCTTCGAAGAAGTCTTCGTCGATTTGATGGTAAGGAAGAGAAACGTGTTGCTCTTTACCTTTAGAGTCAGTGAAACGTAGATCAACGAACTTAACGTCGTTTTCTTTGATTAGGTCTAAAACAGCTTGTGACATTCTCAGTCTCCAGTGAAATTATTTTTTAGTTTAATGTATAAACATTTTGGTTGTTGATTCAATAGCTAATATCGTGCCAAAGATAAAATCTAAATATATCAACAACTTTTGCTTAATCGTGTCTTGTCTTTGCACCTTGGTGGTGCTGTGCTTGCCCTGTTCTGGTGCATTGATTGGTGCCGGTAACTCTTGCTTTATAGTAGTGCAAAAGTAAAAGGATCACTAACTGTTTTATTTGTTTAGATTACTACTGTATAATTCGCGCCCAATTACAGCCCTATGAGCAAATGCCCGTGTTAGATAAGTTAAGAAATATTGCAATCATCGCCCATGTTGACCATGGCAAAACGACTTTAGTAGATAAACTTCTAGAGCAGTCAGGTACTTTAGGTGAACGTTCAGATCACGACGAACGTGTTATGGACTCTAACGATATCGAGAAAGAGCGCGGAATTACGATTCTTGCAAAGAACACTGCGATTAACTGGAATGACTATCGCGTAAATATCGTAGATACTCCTGGCCATGCTGATTTTGGTGGTGAAGTTGAACGTGTAATGTCAATGGTTGACTCAGTATTGTTAATTGTTGACGCACAAGAAGGCCCTATGCCACAAACGCGTTTCGTAACTCAAAAAGCGTTTGCTCAAGGTTTAAAACCAATTGTTGTTATCAACAAGATTGATAAGCCAGGTGCTCGCCCTGAATGGGTAATGGATCAAGTATTCGATTTATTCGACAACTTAGGTGCTACTGATGACCAGTTAGATTTCCAAGTGGTATATGCTTCAGCTATTAATGGTTGGGCGTCAATGGAAGAAGGTGTTGAAGGCGACGACATGACACCATTGTTCCAAACAATTGTTGATCAAGTTCCTGCTCCTGATGCTGATCCTGAAGGCGCATTCCAGATGCAAATCTCACAGCTTGATTATAGCTCTTATTTAGGTGTTATTGGTGTTGGCCGTATCACTCGTGGTTCAGTTAAACCTAACCAACAAGTAACGATTCAAGCAGCAGCTGGTAAAATTCATAACGGTAAAGTAGGTAAAGTATTTGGTTACTTAGGCCTAGATCGCCATGAAGTTGCCGAAGCTAAAGCAGGTGACATCATTGCAATCACCGGTTTAGGTGAATTAAAGATTTCAGACACCATTTGTTGCCCGAACGAAGTTGCTCCATTACCTGCGTTATCAGTAGATGAGCCAACGGTAACGATGACATTCCAAGTAAACACTTCACCGTTTTCTGGTATGGAAGGTAAATACGTAACATCACGTAATATTAAAGACCGTTTAGACCAAGAGTTAATCCACAATGTTGCATTACGTGTTGAGCAATTAGACGATCCAGATAAGTTTAAAGTTTCTGGTCGTGGCGAGCTGCACTTAGGTATCTTAATTGAGAACATGCGTCGTGAAGGTTACGAACTTGCTGTTTCTCGTCCTGAAGTAATCATGCGTGAAGTTGACGGTGTAATTGAAGAGCCGTATGAAACAGTAACTATTGATGTAGAAGAAGAGCATCAAGGTTCTATCATGGAAAAGATGGGCTTACGTAAAGCTGAGCTTACTGATATGGCACCTGATGGTAAAGGTCGTATCCGCATGGACTTCATCATGCCAAGCCGTGGTTTGATTGGTTTCCAAACTGAATTCATGACGTTAACGTCTGGTTCTGGTTTGATTTACCACACATTCTTACAGTACGGTCCTCACAAAGGTGGTGACATTGGTCAACGTCTTAACGGTGTAATGATTGCTAATGCAACAGGTAAAGCATTAACAAACGCCTTATTTAACCTACAAGAACGTGGTCGTTTGATGATTGGTCACGGTGTAGAAGTTTATGAAGGTATGATCATCGGTATTCATAGCCGCGATAACGACTTAACAGTAAATGCATTAAAAGGTAAGCAATTAACTAACGTACGTGCATCAGGTACTGATGAAGCACAGGTACTAACACCACCAGTGTTAATGACGTTAGAACAAGCACTAGAGTTTATTGATGATGATGAACTTGTAGAAGTTACGCCTGAGAATATTCGTATTCGTAAGAAGTGGTTGAAAGAGTCAGATCGTAAGCGCGAAAGCCGTACTGCGAAAAAATAAGCACTATTAAAACTAAAAAAACGCTGGCAGTTGCCGGCGTTTTTTGTTTTTAGTGTTTTGTGCTTCTGTTGCTTTCTGCTCTTAGATACGTGACAACGTAATACTGCGTTTGTTCTAACGCTCAAGTTGGCGCTCTTTCATTAAAGCGTGTCGCAGATATATTTTACTGTCGTTATGTAAACTACTTTGCCAACGAGAAGAATTGTCTCGTGCAAGCGCGGGGGCAGAAATAGTTGGCGTTATAATTAAACCAACTGCTAATTTTTTCAAGTATCACGCCTTGATGAACGATTGAGGTTAACCGATTGATATTTTGAACGTTGGTTGTTTCATATACGAATTGCTTGATACGAGTAGTTGTTAATACTTTGTCGATAATACAAGCGCTGCCTGAGTGGGTGTAACGTCATTATATCAAATATTGTTACATTTTCGTGACAGAGGGCGCCGTCTTTGTAAGACATGTCTCAAAGTCTTGTGCGAAATAGTTGCCTTATGTAATGGTATGAAAATTTAAGTTTATGCTTTTGTTGGCTTTTTTAACTTAAATGTGTTGCTAGGTTTATGTGGTCTTAGGAAAGTTGTGATTTTCAAGGCAGATTTTTCTTATTTATATCATAGAATGTAATTAGAGCAATGCGTGTATGGGATAAGGGAATGAATCAGCAGCGAATCACTCGAATGAACACTTTGTTTGAAAAGGTTCTATCAGGTAATGCGTCACGTGACGAGCAAATGGAATTGAAATTGCTGTACAAACACTACATTAATTTTGGTAGAGAAAGTCACCAAAACTTTAACCATCAGCCTCAACAGGTTGTTGGCCATTATGAATACTAAAAAATAGAAACAAAAACAAGGATGTCTCATGATCGTTTACCCATATAACCTCAGTAAAGAAAAACTTGAATTACTCAAGTCGCTTTCTGAAGCATTTGAGCAAGGTTATGGAAATAAACGTCAACTCGGTGAATTAGAAGAGTTACTGGCCATGATGGTAAAACCGGAAGAAGTAGAGGGCTAATTTTTAGGTTAACCCTCATCAGTATTACGTTATTTAATCTGTTCAATAAATTGATTTGATTGCTCAATCGCCGCATTCATATCATCAATTAATACTTGCACATCTTTTTGAATATTTTTGTATTCGCCTTGCAATGCACCAATCGCTTTCGCATTTAAGTTATGTTTTAAAAACAAAACATTGTCTTGTAGCTTTTCAAGTACCGGAAACATTCTTGCCTCAGCTTTACGCATCGCTCGAATAACACTTTGGTATTGACGTTGAGTATTTCTCAGTTGACTTTGACTTTGACTTTTCATCGAAGCGTTTGAGTACAACTCAATTTCCTCTTGCCATTCGTCGAATAATGCATCAGCGACACTCTCAATTGACTCAATGCGCTCCGTAACATCGTCAGCGGCGGCTTTACTTGCATCATAATGGTCTTTACTGACTTCATATTGCTGAGCAAGCTCACCACCATCAAAGTTAATTAAGCTTGTTAAATGCGTTAAAGCGTCTTGAAACTCTTCTTGAGCCTCTAGTTGCGATTCGTTGGCGTCTTCTACTCGTGATACTAAAATATCACGTTTATGACTACCAACCTTTTCCATGGCCGCGTAATACGTTGATTCACAGCCTGATAGCAACAAAGAGCCACATGTTAATACAAACGCTAAGGGAAGATGCTTAGCTTTCATGATTCACCTCAGCCTTTAAATTTGGCAGCGTCAATAATTGACCACACATGGAAAATAAATCCAGGTAACGCCATAAAGAATAAAACACCTGTAGCCGCTAATGCATAGCTAACCCAAGTGAATAAGAAAAACATAACTGCAGCACCAATTCGTCCTTGAACTAATTGACCTAAACCTGAAATAAAAAAACTACAGATTGCAGCTAATACATTACCACCAGAACCTTGCCCTGACATAAACTCTCCTTAAGCTTTTAGTTGTTATCTAAACAATTATAGGTAAGTATCTTAATATACAGTGATTATTTAAAAAATTAAGTAGATATTGGGATAATTATGGAATTTGATATAAAAGCTTGGTCAGTTCAATGCCGCGCTTTTCTCGTCGCCTTTGTTCGAAATATTTCGCAGGCTGAAGCGCATGTCAACGCTGGTTATTTATCCTACGTGACATTAATGTCATTAGTGCCGTTATTGCTTGTTATGTTTTCAATGATGACTGCATTTCCTATATTTGGTGATATTCAATTAGCAATTGAAAACTTCCTTTATCAAAACCTTGTACCGACAGCTGGCGATGTTGTGAAGGAGCACTTAACGGGCTTTGTGAAAAATGCATCGAGAATGTCTGCGGTCGCGGTGAGCTTTCTTTTCTTATTTGCTTTATTGCTTATTTCTGCCATCGACCGAACCTTAAATAAAATCTGGGGTGTAGATAAAAAGCGTCGCGTCGTAACGGCATTTTCTACTTATTGGATGGTATTAACCTTGGGCCCACTGTTGGCAGGTGCAAGTTTAGCTGGCACTTCCTATTTAATTTCATTGGTTACGTTTAGTGATAGTGCATTGTCAGGTCTTCAACATTTTTTTGTTAGGGTATTGCCATTAGTTGCTTCTACGTTAGCTTTCTTATTTTTGTATATGGTTGTGCCAAACAAAGAAGTCAGATTTACGCACGCAATTAAAGGTGCTATTTTCGCGGCAATACTCTTTGAGATAGCGAAGAAAGGTTTTGCACTTTATATAACGTTATTACCGTCTTATGAAGCTATTTATGGCGCATTAGCGACCATCCCTATTTTATTTGCCTGGGTATATCTTTCTTGGTTAATTGTGCTTTTAGGTGCCTTGTTTACGGTTACTGTAGAATCAAGAACAACAGGAATTGCGCACAGCGAAGAATAATTAGCTAAACTTATCTCATGGTCGATAATAAGGCGTAACGTTGAAGCACCTGTACCCCAAAATCACACCAAATGGTACCCACTTTCTTAAGGTCAGTGATACTCATCAAATCTATGTTGAAGACGCTGGAAATCGACATGGAATACCTGTGATTTATTGTCATGGTGGCCCCGGCGCTGGTGCAAGTAGTGATTTTCGTCGATACTTTGACCCTGAGAAATATCACATTATTCTGTTTGATCAGCGAGGGTGCGGCAGAAGCCTGCCTTCACCCAGTATCGAAGCGGTTGATCTCGATGCTCTTGTTCACGACATTGAGCACATCAGGCGTTACTTTAACATTAAGCATTGGTTGGTGGCTGGCGGTTCTTGGGGCACAACACTTGCTATCGCTTATGGAGTTCGTTACCCCCAGCAGTGCTTAGGGTTTATTTTACGCGGCGTATTTTTGGCAAGCCAGGCAGAGTATGATTGGCTCTATCGCTCCAATGGTGTTGCGAAATTCTTTCCTGAATATTACCAAGATTTTATTTCGCTACTTAATGAACAGCAACGACAAGATCCTTTGTCAGCATATTACGAATTAGTGACTAGTGATAATGAAGTCGCTGCGATTGCTGCCTGCAAAGCTTGGTTTTTATTTGAAAGTAGAATGTCGTCGATTGAGCATCAGGCAGATTCTATTATGGATGTTGAAGATCCGCATACAGCCCATTGTTTAGCGATGCAATCAGCTCACTTTTTTTACCACAAAAGTTACCTAAAAGATGGCGAGTTGCTAGGAAAAATTCATAAAATTAGCCATTTACCTGCATTTATTTTACATGGCAGATATGACATGATTTGCCAATTAAGTGTCGCCTTTGAGCTTGCCAATGTTTGGCAAAATGCAAAGCTTCAGGTGTTGCCGGTAGCGGGTCATAGTGGCTTTGAACGACAAACCATTGATGCATTTTGTAAAGCAACCGACCAAATGGCGCAATTTATCAATGTTAGTTAATGAGGTATGTTTGTGATTGCCTTACTTCAACGAGTTAGTCGAGCGAGTGTCTGTGTCGATAACGAAATAATTGGAAAAATCAATAAAGGGTTACTTGTTCTATTAGCGGTAGAACCAGAAGATACTAAAGAAAATGTTCAGCGGTTAGCGCAAAAGGTTGCAAAATACCGCATTTTTGAAGATGACAATGGCAAAATGAATTTAAATGTTGAGCAGGTCAACGGTGATATTTTAGTGGTCTCTCAATTTACGCTTGCAGCAGATACCCGTAAAGGGTTAAGACCAAGTTTCACCTCAGCCGCATCACCGCAAATGGGCGATGAATATTATCAATATTTTTGTCGATGCTTGAGAGAGTTAGGCTTTAGGGTGCCGACGGGGCAATTTGGTGCAGATATGCAAGTAGCGCTAGTTAATGATGGCCCTGTGACTATTCACTTGCAAGGCTAGATTGGAAGGGGCCAACCTGAATAGTATGTTGCCAGGCAACAGTTAGTCGTCGAGCAAAGTGGAGTGGTAATAAGCATTCTTCCGGTAACAACCTAACTAGCGGTAGAGGGAAGATATAAATAATGACATTTTTGAAGCGAGGAACTTCAAGGTAATTTACTTGATAACTCATGCGCATAGTGTCTAAGACTTGTTGCGTAATTACACGAAGCGATTCAAGTAATTTGTTGAGTTTATTTTCCGGCATATCAGGTAGGTTAATTGTCCAATATGTTGGTGATTGTTGCGTCAGCAATGATTGTTTTATTTGCTCCATAAAGTGATGATTATCATGATCATAAATATCACATACCACCCAATCAAACTTATTATGTTGCTCTACTAATAATTGCTCTCCTGTTTGGTGTCTAATATCAAAACGTATTGCCTCAGGGTTAAAGTAATCATCAAAGGCGCGTATGACGTCTTTGTCGTTTTCAGCCGTAATCAACTGGCTATTTGGTGAAAGGGCTTTAATGGAGCGCGTAAAATTACCGCCGCCTAAACCGAGTTCAATAATACGAGAAGGTTTGGTAAATAGCAGTGGTATTAACAAGGCTTGTTGATGGGGCATCAGTACACGATTGGGCGCACGTTTTAGCATTACACTTTGAATAATAGCGTCGAAAATTAACCAACGGTAATGTTTATCTTCCATAATCACCAACCTTTGTTTGTCTTGGTTGACTAATCGGATAACCTTTCCAGTTTTTATGTGGTTTAATAAGCGCATAATTTCCCAAATATAATGACATGTAAAGCCGAGCTAATGAGACAATTAACCTCGCCAAGTGGTAAGCAAGAAAAACAACAGTATCTTCATTTTCGTTGGCAACACCTCCGTGCCCCTTGGCATCAACCTCAGGGAAGTGAACTTGATAATCTCGAAGAGATTAGCCACCACTTTATGATCACTGATAAAGATAACCATATCATCGCAGTAGCGAGGTTGCATCAAGTTAATCAAACGCTTGGTCAAGTTCGATATGTTGCGGTTTCACCAGCTTACCAGGGGCAAGGATTAGGTCGTCAAATAATGGTAGCGTGTGAGCAAAAGGCAGGCGAATTAGGGTTACATAAAATAGAGTTAAATGCCCGAGAGAATGCGTTGGCTTTTTATCTATCTCAAGGCTATACCAATCAGGGTAAATCCCATGTGTTGTATGATGAAATTCAGCACTACAAAATGGAAAAAGTTTTAGCTGAGCCCGTTCTAACAAGTGCCGTGCAACAACTGGTTAAAACCTGGTATGCGACAATCCCGATGAGTAAGGCAATGGGGATTAGGGTGTTATCAGCAACAAAAGATAAATTGATGACAAGTTGCGACTTAGCTTTTAATAAAAACCTCCATGACACAATGTTTGCAGGCAGTATCAATACGTTAGCAACGTTGACCGGTTGGGGCTGGGTAAATCTGCAACTTGAACAGCAAGGGTTGTCAGGCGATATCGTGCTAGGGAAAGGCAGTATTAAATATTTAGCGCCAATCCCCGCTCATGCGTATGCGGTTGTTGATCAAACGAATATCGAAGAAAATTACCAAAACGTCGCGAAAAATAAGAAAGCAAAAGTACATATCGTCTGTCAGGTATACAGTGGTGATATCTTAGCCGCTGAGTTTACGGGTACTTATGTTGTGATACCTAAAAAGGGTGAAGAATGAAAAATCAATTAATACTTGGATGTTTGTTTTTATTGTTTAGTAGCGTAGTGTCTGCGACAAGTTACCAACATGAAGCCAAAGCAACATTAAACCACTTTCATCAAGCTGCCGCTAATGCTAATCAAGAGGCATATTTTCAACTAATGCATGATGACTTTATTTTTCTTGGTACTGATGGTTCAGAGCGATGGACAAAGCAAGCTTTTGAAGGCTTTGTTAGGCCATACTTTTCTAAAGGAATCGGCTGGCGTTATACGCCAACAGAGCAAAATATCACTAAGGTATCTAGTGAAATCCTTTTCTTTGATGAACTATTAAGCCATAAAAAATATGGCCAATGTCGTGGTTCGGGTGTGTTGGTTAAAGTAGGGGCGAGTTGGCAATTGATGCAATACAATTTATCTATTCCTGTGCCGAATGGGCTTGCTGGCGATGTAGTAAAGCAAATTAAGCAATTTAATAAAATACAGGATAAATAATGTCAGTAGCGATTATTGGCTGTGGGTGGCTAGGTAGCGCGTTAGCCACACATTTGCTCAAAGAAAGTGTAAACGTAGTTGGTACTTGTCAAAGTGACGTGTCATTACAAAAACTACAAGGTTTAGGTATTCGTGGCATAAAACTCGTACTACCCTTTGACAATGAGCCTGATGAAGCAGTATTTGAGCAATTAAGCGCAGATACATGGGTTATCTCAATAACACCGCAATTGAGAAAAGGGAAAATTGATTACCCGCTAAAAATAGAACAATTAGTTACGCTAGCAAAGCAGTTAAAAGTAAAGCGCATTATCTTAGTGAGCTCTACGGCAGTATTAAATGGCCTAACGGGTGACGTAAATGAGTCCGCTGCTCTAGATCTTAGTGCGCCGAAAGTGGATGTTTTAGCTCAGGCTGAACAACTCGTACTTGGCGTTGATAGCACAGCTATGCAAACCGCCGTCATTCGAATGTCAGGCTTAGTTGGTGAGGATCGTCATCCTGGACGTTTTTTCAAGCAGACTAAGCAATACACACAAGGTAATGCTCCTGTGAATTTAATTCACAAAGTCGATGCGGTTGGCTTGTTAGCGTGTTTGGTTAGCTGTAATGAGGTTTCAGGTATCTATCACGGTGTTAGTGAAACCAATGCAACTAAAGCCAATTTTTATCAGCAGTCTGCAAAGGTATTAGGTCAACCTGAACCCGCGTTTGATATCTCTGATAAAGAGGCAGGTTATAAACGTATTATTGGGATAGATTCAACAAATCGACTAGGTTATCAGTTTGAAATACCTGATTTAGTGCAGTGGATAGCAACATCGAAGTAACGGTGAATTAACGTCTGCCTTTGCTTGTCTAAAAAAATCTGCGTATGATGGGGTTACTGTTGTTTATCTCTTTTTGTTATGTCGTTTCGCGCTAAATATTCACTCGCCTTTTTGTTTCTTGCATTATTTGCTCATGTGTCCATCATGGATTTATTCTTTGTGAGTTATTCTGGCCCTGTTTTTTTATGGGAAGAAAATTTAGCGATTCGAACGGTGGTCGTGCATATCATATGTGCATTATTGTCAGCACTTAGTTATAAATTATTTGCTTATATTAGAAAGGATGCGGTTAAAGGTCGTATTGTTTTATCTGACAAAGTACTGGTTATTTGCTCTATCGCGCTTGTTTTTTCGATTGTATTTACCATTAGCCATTAAAAAAGAGGCTAATAAAATTAGCCTCTTTTTCTAAGCTTTAGATGACCCTGCTTATTACTTAATAAAGTAACCAACTGGCATCCATTGACCACTTTTTTTACTCAATGTTAACGTCTCAATCGATGACGCTTTATGTTCAAATTCCGTTTTATATTGGATGACAAGATACTCTCCATCAGGTACACCAGGTAAAGCGTTATAAGCGTTGTTACTTATTTCTGTGCGCGACCTTACTTCTCCTAATGGGGTTCTAACGTCCTGCAATGCGCTTTGCCATTTCTCTTGTGGTAACTGTGCTTTAAAGAAATCGTCGGTCTGATGCCAGCTTTGGCTATAGTCACCCGCATCTATAACTTTAAGCCAGTCATTTGCTATTTGCAGGCCCTGTGAATTCATTGCCAACACCTGCGCCGATATAAATAGCGATAGAATTAATGTCATGTATTTCATTTCAAAACTCCTTAGTTATGGTGTTTGTTGTTTCGACAGAGAGCATCGAAACAGCGACTATTTATTTTTATTGAGCCCCATGGTACTTAGCCATTGCTCAAAATTAAGTAAATTTGCAGGGAGAATGACTTTTCTGCTTTCATTACTTAACCCTTTCATTTTTGTTAAGTATTGCTCTGAAAGTTGCATTTCTATCGCCTGTTGCCCACCTTCTTGTGAAATAACGTTCGCCATTTTTTCTATGGCGTTACTGGTGGCTTCGGCAATAGCATAAATTTCCGCTGCTTTACCTTCTGCAGAGTTAATACGGCGCTGTTTTTCACCTTCAGAAAGGTTGATCATTTCACGTCGTAAACCTTCTGAACGGTTAATTCGGCTTGTTTTATCACCCAAAGATTTAGCAAGAATTGCTCGGCGTTCACGCTCGGCATTTACTTGTAATTCCATTGCGTTTTTTACCGTTAATGGTGGCGCGATATTTTTAATTTCGTAACGGTGAACACGAACACCCCAGCTTTCACCTGCTCTGTCGAGTACCTCTACAACTTTAGCACTGATAACATCACGCTCTTCGAATGTACGATCAAGATCGAGGGTACCGATAACTGAGCGTGTTGTTGTTTGGGCGAGTTGCGTCGCAGCAAATCGGTAGTCAGTAATGCCGTAACTAGCCTTGATAGGATCAACAACTTGAATGTAAATTACGCCATCAACTTCTACGTTGACCTCGTCACGAGAAAAACACTCTTGTGGCGGTACATTGATGGTTTCTTCTTTCAAGTCATGGATATAAGCAACACGATCAATGAATGGCAGTAACAGATGGAAACCTGCTTCCAACGTAGAGCGGTACTTTCCAAGACGCTCTACAACATACGCCTTCTTAGTTGGTACTAAACAAATAGATTTAACAAATTTAAACGCCACATAAAAAAAGATAGAGCCCCATATTGCAAGAATAAACAGGTCGAATTGTGATTGTGAAATAGGCATTATGCTTTACCTCCTTGCGTTGCGGCAGTGACTTTATCCATACCTTCAAAAAAGCCTTCAAGTTTGGCTATTTCAGTTGGTAACACTGAAATGTCAGCATTCGCTAAAATATCACCTGTTTGATTAATATATTGCTCCATTAAGCGCATCTTAATCGCATTATCTCCGCCTTCTTTTTGCACCGCTTTCGCGATCATGCTAACGCCTTGTGCTGAAGCTTGGGTTAGGATCTCTATTTCTTTTGCTTTACCTTCCGCTTCATTTATTTGACGTTGCTTGTCACCTTCAGAAAGGTTAATTGCTTCTTGTCTTTCACCTTCAGAAAGGTTGATTGTTGATTCACGTTCAGCTTCGGCAAGCGTGATTTCAGCACGTTTTGCTCGTTCTGCTTCCATTTGTTTTTCAAGGGTATGAATCACGTTAGGAGAAGGCGTTATATTTCGTACCTCATAACGCAATACTTTGATACCCCAAGGATCTGATGCTTTATCAATTTCTCGGACAATTGTTTCATTTAACGTATCGCGCTCAGAAAAGGTTTCACTTAAATTAAGCTTACCAATCTCGCTACGCATCGTTGTTTGCGCTAAGTTAACACTTGCTGTGCGGTAGTCTTCAATGCCGTAGCTGGCTTTCATGCCATCCATTACTTTGATATAGACAAGACCATCAACATTGATTTGAATATTATCTTTTGAAATACAGCTTTGTGCGGGAATATCTAATACTTGTTCACGCGTTTCATGGCGATAAGCTACGCGGTCAATAAATGGTATTAGAAAATGTACGCCAGGCTGCATAACAGCCCTAAACTTGCCTAAACGTTCAATAATACATACTTCTCTCATTTCCACGACAAGTATGAGTTTCAATAAAATGAACAGTAGGAATAAAAGACCAAAGGTCATTGTTGCTAACATAGGTAACTCCTTTGCTATGTTTTAAAATTAATTAGCTGTTTTAGGTTCAACAACTAAAGAAATGTTTTCTTTACATATGATGACTGCAGTCGTTCCTTCTTCAATCTTGCTGCCGTCACCAAGCGCTGTCCAAGACGTTCCTTGAAAGTCAACGCGGCCTTTTTGATGCCCAGGGCCAATAGTTTCAGTTACTTTGACTTCTTGACCAAAAACATCGAGCTCTTCATCGACATTGTCTATTCGCTGACGAGAAGGGAATAATTTATTGGTTACGTAATAGCCAATGAAAAGTAAAATAGTGGCGCTAATAAACCAAGTAGTAAGAACGGCAACACCGTCAGTAAGTAGGCTAGTTCTGATGCCTAGTGCTACGATGAGTGACGCGATACCTAGGTTTAGTAAGATTCCTCCAGGCACAAAAATTTCGGCACTCGCTAGTACGATTGTTAACACAATCCAAGTATCGAAAGATAGTAAAAAATCCATAGTTCCTCCGGATATTGTTGTACTCTTTTTATCAAGAGCGCGTGAGTTTGTTTTTCTCTTTACGGTGATCTTTAAAAGCAAGTAGCCAAAAGGCAACTTCTAAACCAAACCCAATAATCAATAAAATCAGTAAGTTGTTAATGCTTCCAAGGCTATAAAATACGATAGCAAGTACAAGTAATGACAGTATCAGTAAGTAGCGAATTAACTTCTTCATGATTTTCTCCTTGTCATAGAATATTTATTAACCTTATATCGGGTGACATAATATGTCAATGTGAAATTTTTGTTAAATTACGATTGGCTTGTCGTTTATTTGTTACGCGCTAAAACCTATGGCGGTAACAAATTGTTGCCTCTAATCATTAAACCTAAATAGAAGTAACTGACTGAATTGAGAGTGGTATAGATGTTGAAGACCACGATGAATTAGGTTTTTCTGTGGCTGATGTTGATCTCTGCAGCTGTATTTAGAAATAGACGGCTGCTAATAAAAGCTTACAGTAAGAAAATGGTGTTTTGGCATAAAGTCCTTAACACCATTTTTTTTTGCCTTATAATTCGGTTATTCAATACTTATAGCGATCTGCTATTTTCTTAAATCGGTGAAATCAGTGACTCAACCTAATATACATAAATGGCAAACTTTAATTGCCAACGTTAACTTAGCAACTATGACAAACGGTGCTAAAGGCTATGGTGAGATATTAAATGGTGCGCTGGCGATCAACGAAGGAAAAATTGCTTGGTTAGGTGAAATGTCAGCGATTCCTGAACATCAAACAGAATTAACTATTGATGGCCAAGGTAAATGGTTAACACCGGGTTTGGTCGATTGTCATACCCATATTGTTTTTGGTGGAAATCGCGCAAACGAATTTGAAATGCGCCTGCAAGGTAAAAGCTATGAGGAAATTGCCAAAGCGGGTGGTGGTATTATTTCGACAGTAAAAGCTACTCGACAAGCCAGCGAAGAAACATTATTGGCAGGTGCGTTGAAAAGAGCCAAAGCACTCAATAAGCAAGGCGTAACAACCATAGAAATTAAGTCTGGCTATGGCTTAGAAACCGAGACCGAACTGAAAATGCTTAAGGTGGCAACCCAAGTAGGGGAGCATTTACCAATTGATGTACAAAGAACTTTTTTAGGCGCACATGCATTACCACCTGAGTATAAGGACGATAGCCAAGGGTATATTGATCTCGTTTGTCAGGAAATGATGCCTAAAGTAAAAGAACACGCGTTAGCTGATGCTGTTGATGTGTTTTGTGAAGGTATTGCTTTTGATGCAGAACAAACAGAGCAAGTATTTGAATCGGCAAAAAGCCATGGTATTCCCGTAAAGGTGCATGCTGAGCAACTTTCTAATATTGGTGGCACTGAATTGGCTGCTAAATATTTAGCGTTATCATCTGATCATATTGAGTATTTAGACGAAGCAGGTGTAAAAGCTATGGCTGAAGCAAATATGGTTGCCGTTGTATTACCTGGCGCCTTTTACTTCTTAAGAGAAACTCAAAAACCGCCTATCGAATTATTAAGAAAGTATAACGTGCCAATGGCGGTTGCTAGTGACGCTAACCCAGGCTCTTCTCCTATCAATTCGCTACAATTGATGTTGAATATGGCTTGCACATTATTTAGGTTAACGCCTGCTGAGGCGCTTGCTGGTGTAACATGTTTTGGTGCTCAAGCGCTCGGCTTATCGAGTACAAAAGGTAAGTTAGCGATCGGTATGGATGCCGATATAGCGATGTGGGATATTCAACAGCCTGCAGAGTTGTGCTATCAGTTTGGTGTTAATCCACTTCATCAATTATTTAAACGTGGCGAATTAACAGGTTAAAGCAAAAGCTGTACAAAATTCGTTTTATTGCATAGGCTAAGTTAAACATCAACTGTGATGTTTAACTCTAGTGTAAGTAGTTGTGCATGATATATTCACGAATATTTTGGCTTTCTCTCTTTTTTGTCGCGTTTTCAGCTCGGGCTGAGAGTGTTAATTTCACGCTTAGTCATCTTTCATTAACGTTTTTTCTAGGTATAACCATTCCTGTGCTTGGCATGGCATTATGGCGTTCACTGAACAACGCCACTATTTTTGTTTTTCCAAGTTTACTTTGTATCACGCTACTCTTTTTTATTGGCTGCATAAGTCAAGATGCAAACTCGCTCAATCAGCGTAGTGATCATTTATGGCTATGCTCAGCCGCAAATGCCTATTTATGTTTATTATTTTTAATGCCTAACCGCAGTGATTGGCTATCAGAGCTTTTAATGCCTCGACTTCGGTGGTTAACAATTTCCATTGTTGCACTGTTCGTTGTTTTTGAAACAAGCTTGTTTGTTCTTCCTGATATCAATCACAATCTCACTTGGTTAGGCTGGTTTATGGTTACCGCATTAACCGCCTACATTCGTGGTTACATGTTAGTTCGCAGTCAAGCAAGTAGTTTTATTTGGTTGATGTGTGCGTTAGGCGTAACAGTCTCAAGCGGGACGATGTTCTGGTTATGGCTCAATGGAAGTATTGACGAGGGGCTCTTTTATTTGGTTATAGGCATTGGCTACACCATGGTGCTTACGCACTTTACATATACCTTAATAAGACATTCATCGGCAGAGAAAGAGTCTGGTGGAATCAGCCATGAAGATTGGCAATTATATGCACGCGACGCAGTAACAAACTTTCCTCTTCAGGGGCAAGCGACTAAAAAACTAGAATACTCCCTGCTAAATAATGAGCATCAAAAATTAGCAGCTATAGCATTTAAGCCAGTAAATTTTGCACAAGCCAACAAAATCTTAGGTTATGAAAATTCAGATGCTTTGCTACTACAGCTTGCCTATAGCATGCAAAAGCAATCGTTGAAAATTGATGGCTTAGTTAATTTATCCTTCGCTGATATTCCATTTTATGTGGCTAGATTGCACAGTCTTCATTTTCTCATCGTCGCTGATTTAACTGATAATAAATATGATGATAATGAAGTTGTTGAGCATATATGCCAGCAGCTGATTTCAGCATTACCACAGGCGATGACATTTAAAAGTTACACCATGAATTTTGAATTGGCCTTTGGTGTATCGATGCTGGCGAAAGGGGATAGCTCCGTTAAACAAGCCGTTACTTTAGCTGAAGATGCACTGTTAAAAGCTGAACAGCTAAATCAATCAATTTACTTTGTAGACCAGTCTATTAGTCAAATCTCTAAATCTCAATTAGTAAAAATGGAGCGATTAAAAGCCTGTATTGCAGAAGATGGCTTTGATTATCTCATTCAGCCACAAATTAACTTAGTAACCAAAGACGTTATCGGTTATGAAGTGACTATGCGTTGGCCATATAGTAAAACTGAAGATTTATCACAAGCGCAACTGCAAGAAATAGCGACGCAAAGTGGTGACGCCTTTAAAGTGTTCCAACAACTACTTAATACCGCCATTGATTGGCTTGAAACGCTGGAGTCAAAAGGCGCGTTAAAACCAGTCTCTATTAATTTTGAAAGCCTTGAATTACTTGATGAAGTAACAATAGAGCATATTGAACAAGAGCTGAAAAAGAAGTCTATTCAGGCAAACTATCTAATGATCTCTATTTCAGAGCACTTGCTATTGTCGGTTGGCGATAAGGTGCAGCTTGCCTTTGATCAGTTGAAACAGGTAGGGACGTTACTTTCTATCAATGATTTTTCTGGTAGCTATGAAGCGTTGCGCTATGTACGAAAATTAACGGTTGATCAAATTCGCATTAGTTGCGAATCGTTAATGTTTAAAGACAACAGAGAGCCTGAAAAGGCGATTACTAATGCGCTGATTCATTTAGCAAACGTTATTGAATTGCCGTTAGTAGGCACTCACATCAACAGTGCGTCAGTTGAATTGCTGTTTAGAGAGTTAGCGGGAGAAAACGCCCAAGGTGAAATTATTGCACCAGCGGTGCTCTATACTGATGCACCGCAATGGCTTGATAAGTGGTTAGCTCATCAGGAAAGCTCAAATAATGAATGAATCTAGCTTACTCAATATCTAATGGTTCGGGGGATAAAATGATGCCTGTATTATCGGCATATACATGATCATCGGGTAAGAAGGTCACGCCACCAAAATTTATTGCTGCATCTGCTTCACCAGTAAGCTCATCATTGGCACCCACAGGGATTGACACTAATGCTTGTATGCCGATATCAAAATCTTCTAGTGCATCAACATCACGCACGCTACCGTAACAAATGATACCATCCCATTGATTTTTTTGAGCAAGTTCAACAATAGAGGCATCTAATAGGGCGCGTCTTGTTGAGCCGCCACCGTCAATAACAAGTACTTGGCCACTGCCGTCTTGCGAGAGTACGTCTTTAATTAAGCCATTGCTTTCAAAGCACTTTATTGTGACAACTTTACCACCAAAAGAGAATCGACCACCATAATTACTAAAAATTGGCTCGACAACATCGATTAAATCGGCATAAATATCACAAAGCTCAGATGTATTGTATTCCATAAAGAGTGCTCATTGTTGGCTTGTTACGACAGATACCAGTATAACTTGTAAAATGGCATCTACAATAGCTAGATACCCTCACCTTACAATTTGTATTACAATGACTATAAGATATTAAATAATCGCAAAAAATTTAAAGACTCATTTGAATGGCAGAACAATTTTTTACTAGCCCAATATTATACTTGGTGGAAAGTATCGTCTTATTGTTATTGACGTTCTTTTTGCTGATGTTTTATCGTGGCTTTGGTCGTACTTATGTCAAACTTTGGGTTTACGCGCTTGGTGCATTAGTTATCAATCGTAGTGTGTCGCTAGTTATGTTGTCGCTTGAAGTTCCAAGGGCAACAGATCCTCTTCTTATCTCACTTACCTTCATTAATAAACTGAGTTTTAACTTTTTTGTTCTTTTTTTGTTATGGGCAATGTATCGTGCAGTCATCGATAATGCGATAAGTGCTAGGAAAATTGTCTGGAGTATTGTTGCTGTTGTTATGTTTACAACGATATCAGTAGGGCTCTATGCATTTGATGAGCTAGCGACCTATAACCGATTGTATTTGAGAGAAAGTTTAACCTCATTTCTGATAGGTTGTGGCTTCCTTACGATGAGTTTTTGGCTGTTCAACCAAAAGAAAATTTTCTTTGCAAGTCGTATTTTTATGTGGCTTTTCTTAGCAATGAGCTTTCGTTTTATTACTTATTCTTTAGCGTCGGTGATGCTTTTAGGCACAGAGTATTTTGGTGATATCGTGCGCGCAATTTTAGTTTTCGATAGCGGTGCTAATGCCGTTTTAGGTTATGCGATGTTGATCTGGATGCAGGGTGCAGAGCGCAACATTGCCGTGTCAGCTATTAATCGAGCTCAGTATTTAGGTAAACACGATCAACTTACTGGTGCACTTAACCGAGAACAAGTTATTGAAAAATTGCCAATTGCAATGGAGCGATGTCAGCAAAGTGGAGCGCGCTTAGCGGTATATTTGATCGACATTAAGCGCTTCAAATTTATTAATGATACTTATGGTTTGAGTGCAGGCGACTATATTCTTGCTCAGGTCGCGATTCGTTTATCAAAAAGCGTTTTAATGCCATCAGTCGTTGGACGGTTAAGTGGTGACTCATTTGTGTTTGCAATAGAAATACATGACTTAACGCAATTAACAAAAGCTGCAGATCATATTCATGACCTATTATCGGCGCCTTATAGCTATCAAAACATTAGTATTGAGCTACAAGCAAGTGTTGGCTATAGCTTGTATCCAGATCACGACAACAATGAAGAAGAGTTACTTAAAAAGGCCAATTTAGCCTTGTTCCAAGCTGAAACTGAAAACCTGAAAAGTGTTCAGTATATTGAGGGGATGCAGTCAAAAGGACGAGAGCTATTAGCTGTTGAAAAAGAGCTGAATAAAGCCTTTGAAAATAGCGAATTTGTTTTGTATTTCCAGCCTCAACTTAATTTATATAGTAATCGTTTAGAAGGGGTTGAAGCTTTGGTTCGTTGGCAACACCCTACTAAAGGGGTTTTAGCACCAGGTTTGTTTTTAGATAACATTGAACAATTATCGATGAACCGAGCACTTGATCATTACGTGTTAAGTTTAGCTGCACAAAAAGCTGCGAGTTGGATTAAAACATACAACAGACGAATTACTATTGCCGTTAATGTTACCTCCGTCGAGTTTCAAGATCCTCAATTTGTTGGTTACATTCAATCGTTACTTTATCAGCATGAGATACCACCAAATTGTCTTGAGTTAGAAATTACTGAAAATGTCGTTATTACTGACATAGAAAGTGTGATGAACACTATCGTAAAACTTCAGAACTTAGGGATACGGGTTTCTATTGATGACTTTGGTACGGGTTATTCATCGCTGGCTTACTTACGAAAATTGCCGATTGATAAGATAAAAATTGATCGTAGTTTTATTAGTGAAGTCGCTAATAACGATTCAGATGTTACCATTGTAAAGTCTATGATTAAGCTTTCACATGGCCTTGGAAAAAGGGTACTTGCGGAAGGCGTAGAAGACGCTAATCAATTACAATTACTTAGAAAATTAGGGTGTGATGCAGTGCAAGGTTATTATATTGCAAAACCCTTATCTGAAGACGAACTATCCAAATATTTAAACCGTTAAAATAAAAAACGGTTTAACCTCATACAATTTTTATTTAGGTCTATACTTTAACAATATCATTGTTTTAGGTGAGGCCCTTTGATGACCATTAAACAAAAATTAATGCTAAACATCGTAATCTTTATTGTTGCGTTGTTGATTATGTTGGGAATTTTATTATACGCGTTAAAGCAATCTTCATTGGAAGTGAAAATCACGCGTCATTTGGCTTATGTCGAACATGAAGTTTCGCAACTAAAGCACCACCAAAAAAACTTCCTGACTTTAAAAAATGAAGAGGATACTCAGGCTTTTGATAAAAGTTTGAAGGCCACGCAACAAGTCTTAGGGGTGATAAAAGAAGAAGTTTCGCATTTTGATGTAGACTTAGCGCCAATTAACTCAGTGATGAGCAAAATTAAACAATATGGTGAACTGTTTGACGATGTTGTTGAACAACAAAAAATTATTGGGCTAAATCCGAAAGATGGCTTATACGGAAGTTTGCGGGCAAGTGTGCATGTCGTTGAAGAAACGCTTGGCAGTAGTGACTTTGAACTATTGGCTGGGATGCTTCAGCTGCGAAGAAATGAAAAAGATTTCATGCTTCGCCTTGATGATAAATACGTATCTAGGCTGCAAAACAATACCCAAATTCTACAACAAAAAGTGCAAGCAAGCACCCTACCTGATGCAGTAAAGGGTGACTTAATCGATTTGTTATCTGCCTATGAAGCTGATTTTTTGAATTTAATAAACGCGCAACGCAAACTAGGTTACGCCCCTGATCAGGCGATGCTAGGCGAAATGAACCAAGTCAGCGAGGATATTCAAAAGCAACTTCAAATCATTTTGACAAACTCGACAACTGCTGTGGAAGGTCGCATTCAAACAGTACAACAATTTGCTTTTGTTGTGTTACTTATCATTATTGCTGGCGCTGTATTTTTAAGTGTTTACTTAAGCCGTAGTGTCATTACTACAATTACTGATATGAGAGACTTAATGCGTAAAGTATCAAGCACCAATGATCTGACGTTAAAGGCTGAGCTTAAAGGTAATGATGAATTGACTGAAATGTCGCAAGTATTTAATGATATGTTGGCTGCCTTTAGACATCTGATAGTGGAATGTAATCAATCCGTTGAAACTGTAAATATTGCCACTAACACATTAGCAGAGAATATAGGCCTTGCTAATGAAGGTGTTGAAACGCAAATGCAGCAAACAGATTTAGTGGCAACAGCTGTTACTGAGATGGTGGCAACAGTAGATGAAATTGCCAAAAATACCGAAGAAGCAGCTAGCAAAGCCCAACTGACCACGGAAAATGCCGACAATGGTAAAGAAGGGGTTAGCCGTACGATAGAGCAAATCTCGGTATTATCTTCCACGTTAGAAGAGTCAGAGCATATTGTCACTGAATTGGCGAAAGATAGTCACACCATTGGCTCAGTTTTAGATGTAATTCGCGGTATTGCGGAGCAAACAAATTTACTGGCATTAAATGCTGCTATTGAAGCTGCGCGTGCGGGTGAACAAGGTCGAGGCTTCGCCGTTGTTGCAGATGAAGTGAGAACATTAGCATCTCGTACTCAAGACTCTACCCAAGAAATTGAAGGTATTATTAGTTCATTACAAACCCGTACCAAAGAGATTGTTGAACATATGGGGACTTGTCGAAAACAAGGTGATGACAGTGCTGAGCAAGCGAGTTCTGCGGGTAAGATGCTAGAAGAAATCACAGCAGATGTATCACTGATCATGGATATGAGCACGGCAATAGCAACAGCTATTCAGGAGCAGAGCTCTGTAGCTTCTGAAGTTAATGAACACGTTGTGATGATACGTGATGTTACTGAACAAGCTGCTGATTCAGCAAAACAGAATGAGCACATGAGTGAAGAATTATCACAACAAGCTAAAGTGCTTCATACCGAGGTAAGCCGTTTTAATGTCTAGTGGAAATAACTAAACTTTTGTAATGAAAATGAAAAAGGGTCAGAGTCTATCAAACACTGACCCTTTTTAATGAAAGTCGTTTTATAGAATAAAGCGGCTTAAATCTTCGTCTTGAACAACGTCGTTCAATATTTTGTTTACATATGTTTCATCAATTTCAATGGCTTCACCTGATTTATCATTTGCATGGAATGAAATCTCCTCAACAAGACGTTCCATCATTGTATGTAAACGACGCGCACCAATGTTTTCAGTGCTTTCATTCACATGAAATGCTGCGTTTGCAATTGCTTTAACACCGCTATCTGTAAACGAAAGAGTAACGCCTTCAGTCGCCATTAATGCTTCGTATTGTTGCGTTAGGCTGGCATTTGGCTCTGTTAAAATACGAACGAAATCTTCAGCTCGTAATGCTTCTAACTCTACGCGAATTGGTAAACGGCCTTGTAATTCAGGAATTAAATCAGACGGTTTTGCCATTTGGAAAGCACCAGAAGCAATAAACAAGATATGATCCGTTTTTACCATGCCGTGCTTAGTGCTGACAGTAGAGCCTTCAACAAGTGGCAACAAGTCACGTTGCACACCTTCGCGAGATACATCTGGACCAGAGCTTTCACCACGCTTACAAATCTTGTCAATTTCATCAATAAAAACAATGCCATTTTGTTCAACTGCTTCAATGGCTTTTTGTTTTACCTCATCAGGGTTTACCATTTTTGCAGCTTCTTCTTCTTGAAGCGCTTTAAAGGCATCCTTGATTTTTAACTTACGCTTTTGCGTTTTGTCGTTAGACAAGTTTTGGAACATACTTTGTAATTGTGACGTCATGTCTTCCATACCAGGAGGCGCCATAATTTCTACGCCCATCGGTTGGGTTGCTAAGTCTAATTCAACTTCTTTATCGTCAAGTTTACCCTCACGTAATTTCTTACGAAATACTTGGCGTGTTGAGCTATTTTCAGATTTTTCTTCGTTACCAAACGTATCGCGAGGCGGAGGTAATAAAATATCTAAAATGCGCTCTTCTGCCGCTTCTTGTGCTAAATGTTTAACGCGCTCAACTTCTTGCTCTTTGGTCATTTTAATTGACATGTCAGCAAGATCGCGAATGATCGTTTCTACTTCTTTACCAACATAGCCAACTTCGGTGAACTTTGTTGCTTCAACTTTAATGAAAGGCGCGTTCGATAGCTTCGCTAGTCGACGAGCAATTTCAGTTTTACCAACACCTGTAGGGCCAATCATTAAAATGTTTTTAGGTGTTACTTCTGTGCGCAATTCATCATTTAATTGCATACGACGCCATCTGTTTCTCAAGGCGATGGCAACGGCACGTTTAGCTGAATTTTGACCAATGATATGGCGGTCTAATTCGCTAACAATTTCTCTTGGTGTCATATTCGACATATGTAAATCCTTAATAGATAGCTTGCGGGAAGTTACAGCTCATCAATCGTGTGATGCTGGTTGGTGAAAACACAAATGTCGCCAGCGATTTTCAATGATTTTTCAACAATATCTTTAGCGCCTAGATCGGTATTTTCTAACAAAGCTAATGCTGATGCTTGGGCATAATTACCACCACTACCTATTGCGATGAGATCGTGCTCTGGCTGAACAATATCACCATTACCGGTAATAATGAGCGATGTTTCTTCATCAGCTACTGCTAATAGTGCTTCTAATTTTCGCAGCGCGCGATCGCTACGCCAGTCTTTTGCTAGTTCTACTGCCGCTTTAGTTAAATGGCCTTGGTGCATTTCAAGTTTGCTTTCAAAACGTTCAAATAACGTGAAAGCATCAGCTGTACCGCCAGCAAAACCAGCGAGCACTTTATCGTGATAAAGACGACGTACCTTTTTGGCATTGCCCTTCATTACGGTGTTACCTAATGAAACTTGGCCATCGCCACCAATGGCGACTTTGCCGTTACGTCTTACAGAAACAATAGTAGTCACATTAAACCTCAATATTGTGGCCGAGTAGTTAGCTACTCGGCATATGCTATGAAGTTTAAATGAGGGAGAATTTTAATTTTTCAAGGGGAAACGTGTGATTAACGCCATAACCAAATTTGACAATAGTTCACTTGGTTACTTTTTAATAAATGCTTATCTTTCTCGGCAAGGCGCTTGCGTTCGTATGGACCAAGGATAACTTTAAACCACGTACCGTTTTTGCCTTTTGTTTCTCTTACTTGAGAGGTTATGCCGGCAAAAGCGATTTTAGCTTTTAATACTTCAGCCTGTTCACGCGATTTAAAGGAACCACATTGCATTTGATATGGTCCTTTGTTTGTTACTTCATACTCGCCTACTTCCACTTCTTTCGTTTCAAGCTCTTTCATGTAGTCCCACTTTTCTTGTGGGGGAGCTGGCAAATCAGTTTCTTGTTTAGCAGGCGCTGCTTTTTTAGTTTCTTCAAAAATAGGTGGTTGCGCTGGTGTTTGGTTTAGCTTCCATAACCCATAGCCAAAGGCTGCGGCGAAAAATATCGTGATAGCTAAAACGACCTTTAACTTTAAAGACATAGCCGGCGAAGGTTGCGCTTCTTTTTTATAGGGCGATTTTTTTTTGCTATTGGGTTTGCGAGAAACGTAATCTTGGGGAGCCATGGGAAATACCTACATCTGAAAAGAGTTATTTTAACTAAGTCGAAGTAAAAAAAAAGACTTTTTAGTCACGTGTTACCAAGTTAAGTCTTGAGGGTCGATATCGATAGACCATCGTACCTTTTTGCTACTTTCTAACGAAGGAATATTAACAATCATTAATTGCAACAATTGATGAAGCGCGGTACGACCTTTACTTTGAATCATCAGATGAAAACGATATTTGCCAGCGCGTTTTTCCATAGGCGCGGGCATTGGGCCTGCCATCATGCAGTCAGAGGTGGCAAACTGAGTGAGATCAGCAAGAAATTTTTGCGGATAACTTGGGTAGTTTGCCTCGGCTCGAATGAGCGCTTGAAAGGTAAATGGCGGTAATAAAGCTTGTTGGCGCTCGACTAGGGCAAACTTAGCAAAGTGATGGTAACCATTATTGACTAAATCTTGTAATAAGGCATGTTGGGGAAAGTTAGTCTGTACTAAAACTTTGCCTGGTTTGCTTGCACGTCCAGCTCTGCCAGACACCTGAACAAGCAGTTGAGCCAAGTGTTCAGGGGCGCGAAAATCATGACTAAATAGTGCACCATCGGCGCCGAGCACAGCAACTAATGTAACATTCGGGAAGTGATGCCCTTTGGCTAACATTTGTGTGCCAACCAGCACATTGTATTCATTGTTGTTAATTGCTTCGAGCATTCGTGTTAGCTCACCTTTTTTACGGGTACTATCGCGATCAATCCGGATGATATTGGCATCTTCAAATAATTCAGCGAGCTTCTCTTCAACTTGCTCTGTGCCTAGGCCGATACCTTCAAGGCGTACGCTGCCGCAATCATGACATTGGTGCGGGGTTGAGTGTTGATTACCACAATGATGACAAACCAGTTGTTGATCATTTTTATGCAAGGTAAACGGCTTATGGCAACGCTCGCACATTGCAATCCAATGACACTCTTTACAGGTAAGGGCTTGGGCAAATCCACGACGATTAATAAAAATTAGGACTTGTTCACCGCGCTTAATCGTTTGCTTTATTTCATGGGTTAACGTACCCGAAAAACCTTGGTCAACTTGTTGTTGAGCAATATCAATGAGGGTGATTGGCGCTAACGTGCTATTCCCCGCTCTTTTTGTTAATTGGTGATGATGGTATTTGCCGTTTAACGCATTTTGTAAGCTTTCTAAACTTGGCGTTGCAGTGCCCAAAATAACAGGTATATTTAGTTGTTTAGCGCGCAATATCGCGATATCTCTACCATGATACCTAAAACTGTCTTGCTGTTTTAGCGAGCTATCATGCTCCTCATCTATCACAATCAAGCCGAGCTTTTTTAGCGGGGTGAAAATAGCCGACCGCGTACCAATAATTATCGCGGCACTACCATTTTGCGCAGCTAGCCAAGTTGCCAGTTTTTCAGAGTTGTTTAATGCGCTATGGTGCAAATATATCGGGACGCTAAAACGCTTTTCAAAACGAGACAATGTTTGCGGTGTTAAGCCGATTTCAGGCACAAGTATAAGCACTTGCTTATTGTTCGACAGAACTTGTTCGATAGTTTGTAAATAGACTTCTGTTTTGCCACTACCGGTAACACCTTCTAGCAGGTGGCAGGCGAATTCGGTTGTTTGGTTGATTGCAGAAACCACAACAGCTTGTTCGGCATTTAAACTTAACTTATTGCTTTCGTTCAGCGATGCTTCATGCCATGTAAACACTTTGTCGGGACGTGCTTGTTCAATCAGCCATTGTTTTTTAAGTAAGCTATTGAGCTGTGCTTTGCTGTAGCCAAGTGTTCTAAGCTCTGGCCAAGTAATACCATGACTTTGCTCAACAACATCATATAACTCCGACTGTTTAGGGGCTTTTTTGGCAAGTTTTGAGCGCTCTGACTCGGTAGGGGGTATCTCTGAAGAAGCCAAATACTCTTTTTCTGGCTCAATGGTTGGTTGATTAATATTTCTTAGCGGCACAGGCAAAGCTTGCTGCATGACATCACCTATTGGGTGGTGATAGTAGTTTGCTGCCGTATGCAAAAGTTTTAGTAGATTAGCGTCAAAATGATACTTGTCTGTAACGCGAGATAGAATAGGCTTTATTTTTTCAAGATCACAATCATTACTTGTTTTAGTTATCACGCCAACAACTTTTCTTGGACCGAAAGGAACGACAACTCGTTCACCAAGTACAATATCATTTGTATGCAGCGTATCAGGAACAGCATAAGTAAATAGTTGCCTTAAAGGCACAGGTATTGCTACTTCAACAAATATATCTGCCACTAGATGTCTCGACGATTGCTTTCGCTATATTGTGAACTGTGAAGCGCTTAGTGCCAAGTAGTTTTCATAAAATTGATAGTGCGCAACTTTTTGAAAGTTAATTGTTTATATCTATTAAGCGTTATTGCGAAATAGGAAATATTTAGATAAGGTCGAAACACAAATATGCTTGTAATTTAACACGTTGTTGGCTTGTTACCTGCAGTTATTCTCCTATTAACCTTAAAGTAACATATGATATCTGATTCTCTAAAATTGAAAACTATCTCTCCGTTTTCTTCCCCTTTGAATATTGTTTTAGGCATAGATCACTTGTCTAAGTCTCATCACCTTTTTTTACAACGATTGGCGCAAAGTAATGAACGTTTTACTAACATTCACCAAGATAAGCCTAAAAAGGATTATCAAGATATCGAAGTAGATACCCGTGATATCCGTCTATTGATGTGGGCTAGCTCTGAATTCCCAGAACTTCGCATTCATGTTTTCCCTAATGCTGTTGCTATTGCTGAAATTGATATAACGGTAGAAGGGCACTTAACCGCAAAAGCAGTAGGTGACATGTGCAGTGACAAAACCGAGGTAATGCTTGCTGATGCTTACCCTCAATTTTTTAAGGATTTAAGACAAGCCTGTAGCTTTGAAAAAAATGACATTTTGACTTTTGATGATTCCAATACTCAAATTGACATCAAGTGGACAGCGCGAGCCTTGACCTTAGAAAAATCACAGCTGTCACAAGCGGGTATTGATACGTTTTTGAAAAATTGGTTGAAAGATACACAGCGCCCTGAAGACGCAGCAGATATTATTGCAGGACTTAAAACGTATTCGTTAACTTGGTTAAATTATGTTTTGATTGATCGCTGTCAACAAAATGAAGATCCGAGAATCTCTACAATGGTATTAGCGCAGTATTATTATTGCGCACAAGAAAACTGCAATAGCATGCTCAAGGACGCTATTGATAATGCTTATAATGGTTCTGACATGTCAATTACAGAAAAAAAACTGGCACAAAGTCGCGTTGCTACTCGTTTGCATCAAATAGATTTTCACGAACATTTGAAATACCTCAATCGATTCAAGCGAAAGCTTATTCACGATATTTTATCTAGTTGGGATTTTGAACAGATGACGGCAAATGGTCAGCGCATGATTGAGGTGTGTTCGAGCAGGTTAGAAGAAGTTGATAATAAACGTCGCGAACGAAGTACGGTGATGACAGATTTACTACTTGTAACATTGAGCTTCTTTGCTGTATTTGAGCTGTCTTTATATTTAACTGAATTTAGTCGAGAAGTGATGTCTCGTCCTGCGCTTGATTATCATGATGATGGCAGATCCTTCTTTTTAGAGTTTTTTGCCAATGTCGATGTTGATGTGATGTTTACCTTTGGTTTTGGTCTAACCTTCGCACTTGTTGTGATTTATGTACTAATCAAGGGGAAATAAGATGCGTATCACAACGACATTGCTATTACTTTATGTGCTGGTATTGCCGGCATTTGCTCAAAGTCTTTCTGTTACCACCGCGCCATGGCAACCCTACATCGATGAAAATCAAGGTGGCAAGGCTGCGAACCTTTTTGAACAAATTATGAGTCAGAACAACACCGCAGTTGAATGGCAAAGGCAAAATTATGACTTAGGTTTCGCGCAAGTGGTCAGTGGGCAAAAGCATGCTTCATTTCCCTATTTCAAAACATCAGAAAGAGTACAGCAGGTCCTTTTTTCTCGACCTGTATTCCAAGTAACAAGTCATCTGTATTTTAATCGCCAGTATCAAAAGAGTATTTTGATTAACCAATTGGGCGATTATCGTATTGGTCGAGTTGCAGGATACAGTTACGGTGAGCAAATGGATGCTTGGGTGAGTCAGGGCAAAATATTCATTAATGAACGACAAGCATTACAAGCGTTGCTTGATAATGATATTGACTACTTACCTATGACTGAAAGTGTGATGAATCACATGCTTAACACACAGTATTCCGCACAAAAACTTTTGATTTTACCTGTCGAGAACATAGCTGATCATGCTAGTTTGCATTTGATAGCGTCTAAAACCCCTAAAGGCGAAGCCATTATAGACCAAGTTAATCGGTTGATAGAACAAGCAGCTAGCTTCAAAAGCTTGCAACTTGAACCAGAGCGCTTAACTAAATCGCCTGATTTAGCCGTGCTTAATACATCAGAAGGTTATCCTGCCATTATCGCTCAAACAGATTTAAGCGGGTCTCCCTCTTATTACAGCTTAGCCAACGGTACTAAAGCGCTGGTGGTAGAATGGAGCTTAAAAATGACAGCGGCGTCTAAAACAGATCATATTTATCAAAATATGATGGAAATGAGTAAAGTCGTTATTCTTAATGGTCCATTAGTGGGTAAAGAAGTTTACGTTAAAAATATGCATATTGAGTTGCAATAATGATCAGTTTATTGGGTTGGGTAGGTACATTAACGTATTTGATTAACCACACATATATTTCTGTTAATAAGAATTGGCAGCGTAAAATTTATTACACAGGTAATTGCTTTGCCGCGATCTTATTGGTCATTAGCTCATATTATATTGGGTCGTATCAGGCGGTATTTATAAACGGGTTTTGGGCAATCATCAGTATTGCGTTGTTAGCGGGCGTTCCTATAAAGAGTATTCCAGTTAAAACGAAATACTATGTGGTCATGCTGGCGATGATTATTCTTTATATTGTTATTGATTCTGCCTTAAACCAGAAGCTCAATACTGTGGCAATGGGCTGGTCTTCGGCGTTTGTTTTTACGATTGGTTATTTGTTGTTTTGCAGTGAAAAATTGAGTCAAACACATTACTTATTGGGTGATGCATACGCGGCGTTAGTTTTATTACCTCAATTATGGTTTGATCACAATTGGCCAGTTTTTGTGTTAGAAATATCGTGGGCCACTATTTCTCTCTATGGTGTTTATATGCGCAAAGATAAGATCCACTTAATTGATTAACCATGTTTTTAAACATGTTTGAATATTATTTCTTACTTTGAAGAAAAAATATTCAATTATCGCTGTTTTATTCTTGTGTCAGTGTGCGTGATCAAGTATCATTCGCCACCATTAATTTTAACTCGTATGGTGCTTGGCAAAAGACCAAGTGGCGATGCGGCCTTAACAGAGGTTATCCCATGAAAGAAGGTATTCACCCTAATTACGTTGAGATCAAGGCAACTTGTTCTTGTGGTAATGTTATCACTACGCGTTCAACTGTAGCAAAAGATCTACACTTAGACGTATGTTCAGAATGTCACCCATTCTACACTGGTAAGCAAAAAGCTGCTGAGACTGGTGGTCGTGTTGACAAATTCAACAAGCGTTTCGCAGTGCTTGGTAAAAAATAAGCGATTGAGCTTATTTGAAAAAGCGCCTAAGGGCGCTTTTTTTGTGCCTAAAATAAAACTATTTCAATAAATTTAAAAAATTTAGCTCGGCGTTTAAACCCTTTTGTCAGATACTGCATCTAACTTAGTAACTTAATATTGTGAGAATGGACAAGTGCAGAGTAACCCCATCATTCAAGCCGAAGACAAATTTGGTGTAGATGAATCAACATGGATAGCTAAAGCGCAGCAAGGCGATCAAAACGCCTTTCACCAGCTTTATTTGCTGCATCACAGAAAGGTTTATGCCTTATGTTTTCGTATGCTTGCCGATGCCGGAAGCGCTGAAGATGTCTGCCAAGAAGTTTTTGTTCAAGTGTGGCAGAAAATAGTTAACTTTAGAGGCGAGAGTAAATTCTCAACATGGCTACACAGTGTGGCAACACATATTGTACTTAGCCATATTCGAAAGCATAAAAACTGGATACAAAAAGTATTTAGTGTCGAAGACCAAGGCATGATTGAAGAAAGTGCCGAGATGCAGGGATTAAGCGAATTGGATAAGCATATTATGAAGCTGCCTGAGCGAGCGCGCATGGTGTTTATATTATTTGCTGTTGAAGGTTATCGTCATGAAGAAATTGCGAGTTTATTAAAAATGGCAGTCGGTTCAAGTAAAGCTCAATATCACAGAGCAAGACAACTATTACAGGAGAGCTTGGAAAATGAATAATTCATCACAGAGTAGCCAAGCAAAGCTGGATAATGCGATCAACGATCTCAATTCAGAAATCGCACCAAGCAGAGACTTATGGCCTGGTATTGAAAAGGCGATTAGTCAGCAGCCAAGAGAGCAAGTGAAAAACAACCACTATAGTTGGCGATCAAATTTAGCGCTTGCCGCTTCAGTTGTTGCACTCGTAATCACATTAGTGAACGTTAATGGCTTGCCAAATCCATCAAATCAAACAGATGTTGTCGCGATGATGGTTGAGTCATTTGAGAATGAACGTCAAGCCATGTTAGTGAGCTTTGGTAACAAGCCAGTAAGTAAAAATGCACTCTCAGCTGACTTACAAAAGCAGTTAGACGAACTCATTAAAGCACGAAAAAGCATCATTTCGGCGTTAGAAGAAGATCCTGAAAATGCTGATTTAATACATTTATTGAAATTTACACAGCAGCAAGAATTATCGTTGCTAAACCATATTTATCGCCCTAAATGGCAAACGATTTAAGGACAGTATCATGAATATTTTTAAAAGTAGTATCGTACTATTAACAACAACAAGTTTATTGGCTGTTGCGGGTGAAAAAATAGACCAAACATTACCTATTGGCGATGTCACAAGTGTCGAGGTTGAAAACCTTCGAGGCAAAATAAAGATTGTTGGTCAGTCAGTAGATAGCGTTCACGTGGTAGGTGAACTTGATGATGAAGCTGAAGGTTTCACTTTTGAGCAAAACGGTAGTGTGATGTTAATTAAAGTTGAAATGCCACGCCACCTTGAAAATAATTGGTCACGACAAGAAACAAACCTAGAGATTACTTTACCGAAAAATGTCAATGTCAGCTTTTCGGGAGTGTCAAGTGACATAGTACTCTCTGAGCTAGATGCTGATGCGAGTGTTGGCACGGTAAGCGGCAATGTCGCTATAAAAAATATTTCTAAGCGCTTAGAAGTCAGTTCTGTTAGTGGTGACATTGATGCTCATCAAATTGGTAATTTAACTCACTTATCTAGTGTCAGCGGTAATATTGATACATCAGGTGCCAGTGGTAGTCTATTTGTTAAATCTGTAAGCGGTGATATTGAAGCAAAAAGCACGGCACCTATTGTTGAAGCAAAAAACGTATCTGGAGAAATGGTGTTATCACTAAATAGCGTAGAAGACTTAATGATGTCTACGGTAAGTGGCGATATAGACGCAGACCTAAGCTTAGACAATAACGGACAAATTAAATTGTCGAGTGTGAGCGGTGATTTTCATTTGAACTTTTTGAATGATGTGCAAGCGATATTTAGATTACGAGCGAGTGCTGGCGGTGATTTGATAAACCGTTTAACAAGCGTGAAGGCGAAAGAAGATAAATACGGCCCAAGCTCTCGCCTATCATTTGAAACTGGCAACGCAAGCTCTCGTGTCAGCGGTAGTACAGTCAGTGGTAATATTGTTTTAACCCATAAATAATCTCTCTTTTAAATGTGTAGTTGACTAAACTGAGTCAACTACACATTTTTCATTTTTTAAAACTGCAATATCTGTTAAATTACTCTTCTTATGTCAGACGTTTGTTTACTCAATGACAAACAGATTTGATCGTCGTCGTGTGTTAGGAAGTCCTTAATGGCAGAGCAAAAATTCGCTAAATCAAATAAAAAATCTTTTAAAGAAAAAGATCATCAAGTAGAACAGTTGCGTGTGCCGCCGCATTCGTTAGAAGCTGAACAATCAGTTATTGGTGGCTTATTACTTGATAATGAAACCTTTGACCGTGTTGGTGAAGCGGTTGTTGCTCAAGATTTTTATTCTCGTTCTCATCGAATCGTCTATGAAACCATTGGTGAAATGATTGAGAAAGGCGACCCTGTCGATTTGGTTACCTTAACCGAAGCGTTAGAAAACGATCAAAAACTTGATGACGCTGGTGGATTTGCCTACTTAGCTGAGCTTATAAAGAACACGCCTAGTGCCGCCAATATTGTTGCTTATGCTGAAATTGTCCGCGAGCGAGCAGTAACACGTGAGATGATCAGTGTTGCCAATGAAATTGCAGAGGCTGGTTTTGATACCCAAGGTAGAACCAGTGCTGAACTACTCGACTTTGCAGAAACTAAAGTATTCCAAATTGCCGAAGCTCGTGCTAACAAATCGGAAGGGCCGGAGAATATCAACTCGGTGCTTGAAAAAACCGTCGATAGAATTGAGAAGCTCTATCAACAACCGCACGACGGTGTTACCGGTGTAACAACTGGCTTTTCAGATTTAGATAAGATGACAGCAGGTCTTCAACCGTCAGATTTAATCATTGTTGCAGCGCGTCCATCAATGGGTAAAACCACTTTTGCCATGAACCTGGTTGAAACTGCCGCGATGACGGAAGATAAACCTGCCTTGATTTTCTCTCTTGAGATGCCCTCTGAACAAATTATGATGAGGATGCTCGCGTCTCTTGGCCGTATTGACCAAACGAAAATTCGTACCGGTCAATTAGGTGATGAGGATTGGGCACGGTTGTCTTCAACCATGGGGTTGTTGATTGAAAAAGGTAAGATGTATATTGATGACGCTGCTGGTCTAACGCCTACGGAAGTTCGCTCTCGAGCACGACGTATTGCGCGTGATCATGGCGGTTTAAGTCTTATCATGATCGATTACCTTCAGCTTATGCGCGCACCACAATTCTCTGATAACCGTACGTTAGAAATTGCAGAAATATCTCGTTCATTAAAAGCACTAGCAAAAGAATTGGAAGTGCCTGTTGTTGCGTTATCACAGCTAAACCGTAGTTTGGAGCAACGCTCAGATAAGCGCCCGGTTAACTCGGATTTACGTGAGTCAGGATCGATTGAGCAAGATGCCGATTTAATCATGTTTATTTATCGAGATGAGGTTTATCACGATAATTCTGAATTTAAAGGCATGGCGGAAATTATTATCGGTAAACAGCGTAATGGTCCGATAGGGCGAGTGCCGTTGACTTTCCAAGGTCAATTTTCTCGCTTTGATAATTATGCTGGTCCACATGTACTTGAAGAAGATTAATCGCTAATTATGTCGATTAGAACTGCCACTGTTCATATAGATTTAAATGCGCTTGTTGATAACTATGGCATTATTAAATCAATGGCACCCTATTCAAAGGTGCTAGCGGTACTAAAGGCTAATGGATACGGTCATGGCTTAGTGCGCATTGCTAAAGCGTTACCGCAAGCTGATGCCTTCGGGGTTGCTCGGATAGAAGAAGCCCTAGAGCTTCGTACTGCTGGTGTGATAAAGCCTATCGTGTTGCTTGAAGGTGTTTTTGATGATGCCGACATTGCCATTTTAGCGGCGAATAACTTACAAACGATTGTTCACACAAATGAGCAACTTAATGCAATCTTAAGTGCTGATATTGATCGTCCTTTAAAGGTTTGGCTAAAAATAGACACCGGCATGCATCGTTTAGGTATTGCACCAAGCCAATTTAATGAGTTTTACAGCGCTTTATCTAAGTCTGATAATGTGCATGACGATTTAGTATTAATGAGTCATTTTAGTTGCGCTGATGATTTAAATAATCAAACAACGAGTCAACAATTTGCGATTTTTGAGCAGTTAACGCAACAGTTAAGCAACCCTCGTTCGATTGCTAACTCTGCCGGTATCTGTGGTTGGCAACAAAGTCATTGTGACTGGATTAGACCAGGATTAATGCTTTACGGTGTCTCGCCACTTATCGGTAAATCTTCTCAAAATATTGGATTAAAACCCGTGATGACACTTCAATCGAGTGTCATTGCCATTCAGCAAGTAAAAAAAGGCGAAACAGTTGGCTACGGCGCTGCTTGGCAATGCCAAGAAAATACCTTTATTGGTGTTATAGCGATAGGTTATGGGGATGGGTACCCTCGGCATGCTAGCAATGGCACACCTGTTTTGCTAAATGGTCGTCGAGTACCACTTGCAGGGCGCGTTTCAATGGATATGATAACGGTGGATTTAGGCGCTGATTGCCAAGATAAGATTGGTGATATTGCAACACTATGGGGCGCTGAATTACCCGTTGAAGAAGTTGCGACATATGCGACAACTATTCCATATGAATTGCTTTGTAATATAACCCGTCGCGTTAAATATATTTAATTTTAAAAAAGGCCAGAACCCGGTTCTGACCTATTATTACTTGTGCTTACTTACCGACTAACAGCTTTCTCAAGCTCGGCAATTTTCTTTTTCATCTTTTGTTCAGCTAAGAACTTGTAATCGATTCCAGCAGCTGACAGTGATGCACCAGGTTGGAATGGATAACCTTCAATTGTCCCAAGGAACTCGCCAACTTTTTGCTGAATTGGTACGAATAACCACATGTTATCGGCATACCAGCGAAGGTACATTTCTGATTCTTCCCACATCACTTCATATGGGTCAGCCTTTAGGTTAATAACAACTGGCCATTGCGGAACAAAGCGGAATGCTTGGTTGATAGGGCCAACTTGGGTTGCAAAATGAACTTTCCAGTCATTCCAACGAACAGCGTTTAATTCACCTTCTGCGCCGAAGTAGTATATAGCGTCACGTGGTACTTGATCAGTTTCACCAGTTAAGTACGGCGTGTAATCATAACCGTCTAAGTGAACCTTGAACGTTTTACCGTTTGCTTTATGGCCTTTGCGTAATTTATCAGATAAGTCTTTTACACCAGCTGCAGAAAGTAACGTAGGCATCCAGTCTTCGTGAGACATCATGCCATTAAACTTAGTACCTGGTTTAACTTTACCCGGCCAGCGAATAAGCGATGGAATTCTAAAACCACCTTCCCACGTAGTACCTTTTTCACCATGAAATGGTGTGATACCACCGTCAGGCCATGATACTGTTTCTGCACCATTATCTGTGCTGTAAAGCACGATTGTGTTGTCAGCGATTTTTAAATCATCTAATTTATCTAATAACACACCAACTTGGTCATCATGCTCGACCATACCGTCAGCATATAAACCAACACCTGTGCGACCAACTGATTCTGGCTTTAAGCGAGTCCATACGTGCATACGGGTTGAGTTGTGCCAAATAAAGAAAGGTTTTTTCTCTTTATGTGCTTTATCAATGAATTTTAATGTGGCAGCTAAAAACTCTTCGTCTGCGTTTTCCATGCGTTTTCTTGTCATCGGGCCTGTATCTTCAACACGACCATCAGCATACGACTTTATAACACCACGAGGACCATATTTGCGCTTGAATTCAGGATCTTTCGGGTAGTAATAGGTCTCGGGTTCTTCTTCTGCGTTTAGGTGGTAAAGGTTACCGTAAAATTGATCGAAGCCATGGGCAGTTGGTAAATGGTTATCTTGATCGCCAAAGTGGTTTTTACCGTGTTGAGCAGTTATATAGCCGCGTTCTTTTAACAAGCCAGCAATGGTCGGTGTCCAATCAGGAATACCATGTTTTGAGCCCGGCATACCTATCGTTAACATACCTGTTCTGAATGGGTGTTGTCCCATCATGAAAGCCGCTCGACCTGCGGTACAACTGTTTTGCGCGTATGAGTCTGTAAATAACGCCCCTTCATTGGCTATCCGATCAATATTTGGCGTTTGATAGCCCATAATGCCATGGTTATACGCACTAATGTTGTGAACACCAATATCATCACCCCAAATGGCTAGGATATTTGGCCGAGATTTATCTGTTGTCGCATGAGCTAAGCTAGAGACAGCAAGTAACGCTGTAGCGACTAAACCTAGATGTTTATTAAACTTCATTTTTTTTATGTCTTTATCAAGAAAGATACTCCCATAAAATATAGTCAAGCTAACCAATCTCGCCAGAAAACTGTTAACTTTTTTTTAATATGTTATTTTTAATTTAATCAAGCTTCTATCTATCAAATTATGTAGTGATATATCCCTTGTTTTTATGAGGAAAAGAACGTTTATGAAACTTATTGGCTCAACCACATCGCCTTTTGTTCGAAGAATTAAATTGCTGACTAACAATCATCCGATTAAGTTCGTGGATATAGATATCTTTTCAGAGCAAGGGGCGGACATGCTAAGTGCCAATAACCCGGCGAGAAAAGTTCCTGTTCTGCAAGACGGTGATGTCACGATTTATGACTCACGAGTGATCTTTAATTATTTAATCGATAAGTTGTCACTACCTGAAATGACATGGCAACAACAAAATTTGCTGACCATTATTGATGCTGCGAACGACTCATTGGTGTCAATATTACTTTGCCAACGTTCAGGTTTTGACATCACAGAAGATAAGTTGTTTTTTAATTTACAGCACCAACGAGTTGAAAATGTATTGTTAGCACTAGCAAAACAAGTTGAGAACAAAGCATTTGATGAATGGCATTATCCGAGCATTTGCTTATTTTGTTTACTCGACTGGGCATTATTTAGAAACCTTGCTCAATGGCAGCATATTGCTCCTTTGAACCAATTTTATCAGCATGCGTTAACGCAATCGTTAGTGAAAGAAACAGATCCAAGAATATGACAGCACAGACGTTACCAAGTTTACTTGCTGGTCCAATCGTTAGGCATTGTAGTTCATCGCAAGTCAATTTTTGGTTGGTAACCGATAACGATTACCACATAAGGTTAAACCTTCGAATAGCAAATGATGGCATACAGCTATTTGATGGCATGCTTAATCAAGAACAATTGAAAACGATTAAGATTGGCCAACATGCCTATATTCAGCTCATCAGTTATCACTTTGTCGAACCAATGGGCGATAATGTTGAGCTTCAATATGATATGTCGTTTATTACAGGTGAAACTGAGCAGTTTAGTTTGGCGGACTTGTCGCACTTACATTACGATAAGTCTCCACTAAATGTTGTCGTCAAGTCTCGACTCAATAATGTGGTGCATGGTTCTTGTCGCAAACCGCACTACGATAGTGAAGATGCGCTGCTTCAGGTTGACGATAAAATCTCTCAGAGCCTTAATGATATTATTGAGCGGCCGGCTTTATTAATGATGTCGGGCGACCAAGTATACTGTGATGACGTCAGTGGTCCCATGCTAAACGCAATTCATCAGGTGATTGAACTGCTAGGGTTATACGATGAGTCTTGGCAGCTTTGCTCAAAAACCACTCAAGACCAACATGCATCAATCAATAACTCAGCGACATTATTGCAAAGTGAGCAAGGCTATTATCAACGACATCTATTTTTGCCTCATGATAGTGTCAACCATGGTCTTATCAATAAAATGTTTGGTGCAACTAAACAGCCTATTTTTACTTCGGTAAATGCTAAGAATCACTTGGTGACTGCTGCTGAAGTTTTTGCCATGTATTTACTTACTTGGTCGCCAATGCTCTGGCGATGTGTTGACATCGACCACTGTGATAGGTTGCCAGCTGAATTTCATGATGTGTATAACCAAGAAAAGCAGATTATTAATAAATTTGTAGATGGACTTGGCAATGTGCAAAGAGCGCTCGCTCATATTCCTACCTATATGATCTTTGATGATCATGACGTTACCGATGATTGGAACCTAACGAGGGCATGGGAGGAGTCTGCCTACCAAAACCCATTTTCAAAGCGCATTATTGGTAACGCATTGCTAGGTTATTTTTTATTTCAAGGCTGGGGCAATTCCCCTGCTAAAGTAGCACCATTAACACAAGCGATGGATGAGCACTTTACCAATGGCATCGTTAACCATGATGAGTTAGTCGACTTACTGCTAGATTTCGATGAGTGGCATTATCATTTAGACACTTCGCCTAAACTAGTGGTACTTGATACCCGCACCAGTCGCTGGCGCTCAGAAAGTTTTGCAGGTAAACCATCGGGGTTAATGGATTGGGAGTCACTTTGTGAGCTGCAACAGGAACTCATCAATCAACCAAGTGTTATTCTTGTCTCTGCCGCGCCTATTTATGGTGTAAAGTTGATTGAAACTATTCAGCGAATATTTACCTTCTTTGGTAAACCGTTGATGGTTGATGCAGAAAACTGGATGGCGCACTCTGGCACAGCTAATGTCATACTAAATATTTTTAGGCACTATAAAACGCCGCCACAATTCATTATTTTGTCTGGCGACGTGCATTATTCTTTTGTTTATGAAGTAGAGCACCGTTTCATAAAATCGCAATCAAGTATCCTTCAAGTCACTTGCAGTGGCATAAAAAATCAATTTCCTGCTCGACCTTTGTCAATTTTGGCTAAACTTAACAAAGTATTGTATGCAACCTATTCACCATTAAACTGGTTTACGAAGCGTCGTCGAATGAAAATCCGTTCAAGAAAACCGTCAATTGAAACCGATGGCGGGCTCGTTAATCAAAGTGGTATTGGATTATTACACATCGCCGAAGATAACAAAGTAAGTGCGCAACTGCTCTCCGCCAAAGGAGAGGTGATTGATTTTATTCCAAGATCAGATAAGGAGCGTACCGACTTATAACAGAGGTACGCTATGATCAAAAAACTCGAGCAAAGTACAGGACGTTATTTAGGTTTTTCTGTTGTCGGAAAAGCTTGTTTGGCAGAAGAGCAAACATGGAATTTAACCATTGAGGAAGCAATAAAAACCCATGATAAAGTGTGTATCCTTGTCAATTTAAGCGAGGATGTTCACTGGGGCGTTGATGCGGCTTGGCAAGACATTAAATGGATATTTTCTCACATTCGTCACTTTGACAAAATTGCTATCGTATCTTCTAGTCAAACCTGGCATTGGCTGATTACGATTGATAGTTTTTTTGCTTCGCTGATGAGTATCGAAGAAAAGCACTTTCAAACTAATGAATTAGACAAGGCTTGGCATTGGTTAAAGTCATCTTCATAGTGGTTAATCTTATCGAGAATGAGAATTGAGGTAATTATAAATCAAACACTTACTTTTACAGATGAGAATTTTAATTCTTGCTAATTCTCGATATAAATGAGAATTCATGAGTTCTATCTATTCCCCTCGTCCTATTATAGACCTAGCTTCATTCTGACAGACAACTAAGCCACCAAAGCGGTCATAAGATTAATAATCACCAGACACAAAAAAACATCAATCTCGACAATTAATGTTTTCTATAATCTGATACTAAAAGCTAAATTAAGGTTGTTACTTAAATTGGCGTGATGCTAAACCCATTATACCTAGCGCAAAAATAGCAAGTGTAGATGGTTCGGGTACCGAGGTAATGCTTGTTGTTGCTACAGGAATAGCACCATTTTCTTGTGCATCATACCCAAGTGCCAAATACAACGTAGCCTCACCAGAGAACTCTCCATACAAATCCCATTTATTTAATTGTGGCATCGACCATGAACCTGCTCCGATTACGAAGTTTTCGTTTACTTGGTCATCAATTCCGTTGTCAAAACCTAAGTTGCGAACTCTTTGGTTCGTGTCGCTGAACCACAATACAGAACCTCGATTATAGAAATTACCGTCAAACTGCGGGGCGCTAGTTAATTCATTACTGAATACTTTTGAAGCACCCGAGCCAGAGACGAAATTGTCAAGCGCTGGATCAAACGTCGTCGGCGTACGGCTAAGGTTGAGTTTGTCACCGACAAGCTGATACCTACCACCACCACCAAGAAATGGGTCGTTAACAAAAGCGCCGAAGGATTGCGTCCAGTCATGAAACATTAAGGCATAAGGATCGGCATTGGGATTGGTTGCAGTACCATCAAGTTTGAACACGATGTCTTCAGTAATAGTAAAGACACCAGTTCCGTTTGTTACGTCACCAGAAATTATTATACCAGCATTAGAGTTTAAGCTACAAACAGATATGATTAACCCAGCTAAAGTTAATTTTAATTTTTTGAATTTCATTTATATTCCTTTTAATCCTTTTCATGTTAAATCTACAATGAATCAATTATAAATAGATAAAAACTTTTGTAAGCGCTTACAGCAAGAGTCATTCCAAAAGAAAAAAATACCTTTTTTCAACTATATACATCCCTATGTTTTTTAATAATTTTTGTTCTGTAAAAAAAAACGACACTGGTTGATGAGTAATTGTATGATTTGGTTATGATTTATATCTTTAAGCTTAGTAAATGATGTGTTTATGTAACGGTATAATTTAGCAATTAAGATAGACAAATTTGGTCGTTTTCTTCAATTCTCATAATAAATGAGAATTTGCCCCTAAGTGAGAATTTCGAGAATATTCTCATTCCCGACAAGATTAACTAATAGTGATTTATCATTGCTGAAATATTCTAATATGCATATTTGGAATAAAAAATCGTTTTCTATTCTTTTTAATATTTATCAACCATAGCTATCATTTGCCTAATTATTGAAATAGGCGAAATGACAGTTATGTTGTCTAAACAACAAAATTCTACATTAAATTCAGGTCAGGCATCGTTAGATACTAACCAACTAGCTAGCTTGCAGCAGCTTACTAGCGGCTTTTCTCCGTTACAACTGGCTTGGGCAAGTGGCTATTTAGCGGCAAAGAGTGAACAACCCGGTTCAAGCCCTGCTATCGCACCTCAAGCACAAGCGAGTGCGACCTTAACTATTTTGTATGCATCTCAAACAGGTAATGCAAAAGGTGTTGCATCTAAGCTTGCAGAACAAGCAAAAAGTGCAGGCATTAGTGTTAACTTGAAAAATGTTGCTGACTATAAAGCGAAGTCTTTGAAGTCAGAATCTCATCTTTTAATTGTAGCGAGCACTAACGGTGAGGGTGAGCCGCCTGATGATGCGCTATCGTTCCATGAGTTTTTATACTCTAAAAAAGCACCAAAATTAGCTGATTTGTCATATAGCGTTTTATCGTTAGGTGATAGTAGTTATGAATTCTTCTGTCAAACAGGTAAAGACTTTGACGAGCAATTGAAGAAATTGGGCGCCAAACGAGTAGCTGAACGCGTTGACTGTGATGTTGACTACCAACATCAAGCACAGCAATGGTCGAAAGACATCGTTGAATCGCTTAAAGAAGAGCTTACGTCATCACAAAGTGCCGATGTTGTAACGTTACCGGTAAATGAGGTGGCATCAAGCCAATATTCAAAAGAATCACCTTACGAAGCTGAGCTGCTTGTTAATCAAAAAATAACCGGGCGTGATTCTGCTAAAGATGTTCGTCATATTGAGATTGATTTAACGGATTCAGGCCTGACGTATCAAGTTGGTGATGCGTTAGGTGTTTGGTTTGAAAATGATGAATCACTTGTCAATGACTTGCTTGCAACTGTCAAGCTTACTGGTGAAGAGTTAGTTAACGTTGGCACTAAAGAGCAGTCAATTAAACAAGCACTAATTGAAACGTTAGAAATAACACAATCGAACGGCAAGTTTGTTGAGTTTTGGGCAAATCAAAGTGATAACCAAGTGTTAAAAGCGTTGGTTGAAGATAAATCTGCACTTCGTGAATTCGCTCTGGAAAACCAAGTTATTGATGTTATCAAGCTGGCTCCGGCTAGCGTCGATGCACAAGCTTTAGCAAGTAGCCTTCGACAAATTACGCCACGACTATACTCTATTGCGTCAAGTCAATCAGAAGTCGATGAAGAGGTTCATTTAACCTTAGGTGTAGTGCAATTTGATAAGCAAGGCGAAAATCGCCTAGGTGGAGCTTCTGGCTTTTTATCTCAACGCTTGGACGAAGGTGGAAAAGTTAAGGTTTTTGTTGAAGAAAATAACAATTTCCGTTTACCGCAAAGCGATGATACCGATGTCATTATGATTGGTCCTGGTACTGGCGTAGCACCTTTTAGGGCGTTTATGCAGGAACGTGAAGCACGTGATGCTGGCGGACGTAATTGGATGTTCTTTGGTGATCAAACGTTTACTCAAGACTTCTTATATCAAGTTGAGTGGCAAAACTACCTTAAGTCTGGATTGTTAACGAAGATGGATGTTGCCTTTTCAAGAGACCAGGCAGAGAAAGTTTACGTGCAACACCGAATACAAGAGCATGCAGCCGATGTTTATGCATGGTTAGAAGCAGGCGCTCATTTGTATATCTGTGGCGACGCTAATCGTATGGCAAAAGATGTTCACCAGGCGTTGATTGACGTTATTGTTGAGCAAGGCAAGAAAACAGCTGAACAAGCTGAAGATTATTTAAAAACGTTGCGCGCTGACAAACGTTACCAAAGAGATGTTTACTAATGTCAAATACCGATTCTAAAACACAAGCTTTAGGGCAAGGCCCTATCATTGTTGAAGGCACAAAAGCCGTCAATGAGCGTATTAAAGGCGAAAGTAATTATTTACGCGGTACAATTAGCGATGATCTAACGGATCGCATGACGGGGGGCTTTAGCGCTGATAACTTCCAGCTTATTCGCTTTCACGGTATGTATCAGCAAGACGATCGTGACTTTCGTGCAGAGCGCCAAAAGCAAAAGCTAGAGCCGTTACATAACGTGATGCTTCGAGCACGTATGCCTGGCGGTATTATTACGCCAACGCAATGGTTAGCGATTGATAAATTTGCGCAAGAGCATACGTCATATGGCTCTATTAGATTAACGACTCGTCAAACGTTTCAGTTTCATGGTGTATTAAAACCACATATTAAATTAATGCATCAAACGCTTAATTCAATTGGTATTGACTCAATTGCTACTGCTGGTGACGTTAACCGTAACGTCCTTTGTACCTCTAATCCTGTTGAGTCATCAGTTCACCAAGAAGCTTACCAATGGGCGACGAAAATCAGTGAACATTTATTACCTAAAACTAATGCTTATGCTGAAATTTGGTTAGATGGTGAGAAAGTAGAAACGACTGAAGAGCCTATTTTAGGCAGCCAATACTTACCTCGTAAATTTAAAACCACGGTTGTTATTCCGCCGCAAAATGATGTTGATGTACATGCCAATGACTTGAACTTTGTTGCAATTAGCGAAAATGGCAAACTTGTAGGTTTTAATGTACTGGTTGGTGGTGGTTTGGCAATGACTCATGGTGATTTGTCCACGTATCCGCGTCGTGCCGATGATTTTGGTTTTGTGCCTTTAGATAAAACACTTGAGGTGGCCGCTGCTGTTGTTACGACCCAAAGAGACTGGGGTAATCGTGTTAATCGTAAAAACGCTAAAACCAAATACACGTTAGACAGAGTGGGTATTGATACCTTTAAAGCTGAAGTTGAAAAACGTGCAGGGCATGTTTTTGAAGCATCACGCCCTTATGAATTCACTGACCGTGGTGATCGTTTCGGCTGGGTTGAAGGAATTGACGGTAAACATCATTTAACCTTGTTTATTGAAAATGGCCGGTTACTCGACTATCCAAACAAAGCGCTGAAGTCGGGCGTAGCAAAAATTGCTGAAATTCACGCAGGCGACTTTCGCATGACGGCTAACCAAAACTTAATTGTTGCCGGTGTCGCTCAACAAGATAAAGCTCAAATAGAACAAATAGCTCGCAGCCATGGCTTAATTGATGACGGTGTTTCAAGCCAACGCAAAGACTCAATGGCTTGTGTTGCTTTTCCAACGTGCCCACTAGCAATGGCGGAAGCGGAACGTTATTTACCTGGTTTAGTCGACGATGTTGAAGGGATATTAGCGAAGCATGAGGTAAGCGATGAAAGCATCATTTTGCGCGTTACGGGTTGTCCAAACGGTTGTGGTCGCGCCATGCTTGCTGAAATTGGTTTAGTGGGTAAAGGCCCTGGTAAATATAATATGTATTTAGGTGGTAACACCGAAGGTACACGTATACCTAAACTGTATAAAGACGGTATTGATGAAGCGACTATCTTGTCAGAAATCGACACACTTGTTGGTCGTTGGGCGACGGAACGTCAGGCTGATGAATGTTTTGGTGATTTCGCTATCCGTGTTGGGGTTGTTGCTGAAGTGATTATCAGTGCGAGAGACTTCCATGTCTAACTCAGCAATTGATAACCGATTTCCGGCATCTTTGCCTGAAGCTTGGTTTGAACAGTGGAACAGTACGTTAGAGGGTAAAACGCCCGAACAGCGTATTGAATGGGCTTTAGAACACTTACCTGGTGAGTTTGTGCTTTCATCAAGCTTTGGTATTCAGTCAGCTGTTATGTTGCATATGGTCACGCAGGTTTACCCTGATATTCCTGTTTTATTAACTGATACCGGGCATATGTTTCCTGAAACCTATCAGTTTATTGATCAGTTAACCGATCGTATGAACTTAAATTTAAAAGTTTATCGTGCTAAAGAGAGCGCCGCTTGGCAACTCGCTAAATATGGTGAAGAGTGGTGTTTAGGTGATGATGAATTAAAACGTTACAACCGTCGGAATAAAGTTGAGCCATTAGAGCGCGGGTTAAAAGATTTAAACGCGAATTCTTGGTTTTCGGGTATTCGACGTCAGCAGTCTGATCATCGACAAGGTTTGTCTGTTATTTCTACATTGCGTGGCCGTTTTAAAGTACATCCAATTATCGATTGGTCAAATAAGGATGTCCATCAATACCTGATGAAGCATGATTTGCCATACCACCCGTTATGGGAACAAGGTTATGTCTCTGTTGGTGATATTCATAGTTCATCACCATTAACGGCGGGGATGGATGAAAGCGATACCCGCTTTAACGGACGAGCACGAGAATGTGGTCTGCATACCGATGGTGATGGCATCTAAGCATTGCTAGTAAAATGGTGAAGGATATTACTGACAATACCTTGTTGGGTATCCTCATCAGGTTTTTCGGCAATAAGTCTCGCAAGTTCACAGCCAGCAGGACTCAGTTTGTAGTACTTTAATACGGCGTTGTTCTTGACGCTGCGAAGTACAATAGGTTTACCTTGAAAAATTAAGCCTAATTCTTGCCCTTTCTCAAATGGAGCGGTTTCAGTCTCTTGATTAAAAAGTAATGCGTTTTCAGCAAGCGTAAGTAAATCGCTGAAATTTAATCCTAGTTTTGATAAGTCGATATTTTGTACTCTTTTTTTATCAAAACTATTCCAAATGCTTGGCGTTTGGTAACTGCCAGAAATAATTCGATATTGCTTGCCTGTATTATCACGCATGGCAATGGCCGTAGCCTTAGCAAAAAGCTTGGCGTCGTGAATACTTAAACCTTTAAATACTTTTAAGGTTTTGATGGCAAAAGAACCTGGCGTGTTGATTTCTTTAGCAAGTATTTTCGCCCATAGCTCTTGCATCGTTTTGTTACTGACTTCTTTTGCTAGTTCGGTATATTGAGCAAACCAGTCGGCATCAACTTGTTCGGCAATCGTTGAGGCAGAACAATAATGACCAGCTTTTACAATAATAGATTCAAGGTTCAATTGTTGACGTTGACTGTTTGTATAGGCTCTTCTTTCTGCCCGTTCTTGCAGTGGCATTTGCTTTTCTGGTGGTAAAAGGCTGCCATCGATTGCGAAAGCTTTTGCTAAGGTCAATAGTTGTTTGGCAGATGACAGACCACTTACGGATTTCTTTTCTGATATCTTCTCATTATCAGTTGTTTGAATAACGGCATTGTTGCTTTCAGAAACACTAATAATACTTTGTTTAGAGTCTTTTTTTTGTGTCATGTGTTGTTCCTGTTGTAATCTTGCTTGTTAAAATCAAGTTGCCGTTATTATTTAGTTATTTGCGATTGTCATAAGTTACACTATTCCGTCTATAATTTATTGAATAATATTACCCCTACTTTTATTATGTACTAGAATGTAAAGTAGGGAACAAGTTATATTTTTTGAGTTGTATCTAGGCTGAATTTAATATTCAGTTTTTTGAGGGCTATATGCAAGTAACAGAGCGTGCCGAAGAAGAATTCTTATTTTCTGATGATTTCTACGAAGATGATGTCGTAGACGAAAAAAGTGAAGATACATGGAAAGTATTGATTGTAGATGATGATCCTGAAATTCATTCAGTAACTCAACTCGCCTTATCCGATGTGCTTGTATTAGGCCGTTCGCTAGAATATTTACATGCCTATTCAGGGCAAGATGCTTGTCAGTTAATTGAGTCACGAGATGACATTGTTCTTGTCTTACTTGATGTTGTCATGGAAACAGATGATGCCGGCTTGAATGTTGTTAAATACATTCGTAATGAGTTAAAACGTCAAGATATTCGTATCGTCTTAAGAACTGGTCAGCCGGGATATGCACCTGAAGAAAGTGTCATCAAAGATTACGACATCAATGACTATAAAACCAAAACAGAACTTACCCGTCGTAAATTAGTTACAACGGTCTATGCTGCTATTCGTTCTTATCAACAAATTCATACCATTAACCAAAGCCAGCAAGGTTTAGAGAAAGTTATTGGTGCAACCTCTGAATTACTTGAACTTCATAATATTACTGATTACGCACACGGCGTTTTAGAGCAATTCAAAAGCTTACTTGCCAATATAACTGCCAGTGTATTTTGTGCGCGTGGCCAAGGGGTCATTGATGGTGCAGATGATTTAAGTTTATACGTGTTGGCACAAAGTGGCCTGCAAGCTGCAATTGTTAACCAAAAATGTAGCCAGGTACTTGATAGTGATGTCACTGAAGCATTAAATCGTTGCTTTACGCAAAAAGCTCATCATTTTGATGATAACTATGTCTCCTTATATTTAGCGCGTGGCGATTTTAGGACTGTCGTATATTTAGCGATCAATGAACCAATGCCTGAGTTTGCTAAACCGCTTTTAGAAGTCTTTCTAACTAATGTGGTGACGGGCTACGAAAATGTTCATTTATTTCAAAAGTTAAATAATGCTGCTTATAAAGATTGGCTAACCGATTTACCTAATCGTCTAGCTTTCGTGAATGAACTTGAGTACTTTTCTCATATCGATCAAGATGACTTTGTCGCTGTGCTTATCGATATTAGCCAATTTAGTGATATTAATGACGGGTTGGGCCAAGATATTGGTAACCAGTTACTAAAAGCTGTAGCGGCCCGCCTCAAAGGCTATGGTTCAACTTGTAAAGTTGCTCGTGTTGGTTCTGATGTATTTGGCTTAATTGGTTTAAGCTCTGTGCTGACACCTGAACGATTATCAGCAACCTTCATCGACCCATTTTCAGCTGGCGATCAATTCTTACCAATAAGTGCGTGTTTCGGCTTTTGCCGGCAGGGCGATGCCGGCGGACGTGGCGTTGAAGTGCTCAACCAAATTAATATCGCGTTAAACCTAGCTAAAAAAGATCGTAACGTGAATTACATGTACTACGCCAAAGAAATGGAAGACCAAACCCTTTGGCGCTTAGGCATGATCAGACAATTACGTCATGATTTTAAAGCCAATCGCTTAGCGCTTTGGTATCAGCCACAATTAGAGCTATCTTCAGGCAGAGTGATCGGTGCAGAAGCCTTATTGCGTTGGCAGACAGAAGATGGTCAGTTTATTTCTCCAGCGGTATTTGTGCCATTGGCGGAGTACTCAGGACTGATTATCGATATTGGCGACTGGGTGATAAACCAAGCGTGTAATCAAATCAAAGTGTTAGAGCAAAATGGGTTTAATGATGTAGGTATTTCCGTCAATGTCTCTATCCCTCAGTTTAAACGCTCTAATTTTGTTAATTCGATTATCGATGCAACAAAGCAACATCAAGTTGCAAGCAATAAACTCGAGCTTGAAATCACCGAAAATATCTTGATGGACGATCCGCAAGTGGTGATTGAGTCATTGACACGCTTAAAACAGGAGCAAATTAGTATAGCGTTAGATGATTTTGGTACGGGTTATTCGTCAATGAATTATTTATTGCAATTACCGATTGATCGCTTGAAGGTTGATCGCTCGTTTGTTCAAAGTATTGGTGATAGTGAGCATTCATTTATCGCTGAAACGATTATCAGCTTAGGTAAGCAATTAGACTTGAAAGTTATCGCTGAAGGTATTGAAGATATCGAACAGCAAGAGCACCTAATTAAACATGGCTGTGATGAAGTGCAGGGCTTCTATTACGCTAAACCAATGCCAAGCAATGAATTTATAGAATACTTGAAAAATAAAAAGTAACGTTTAATTACTTACAATAAAAAAGCCACGCAAAGCGTGGCTTTTTTGTCTTAGTTAATACATTTTATAAGAATTCGAAGGCTTTGAATACGCGATTTACGCCGCTAATATTGCGCGCTACTTCAACAGCAGCAGAAGCTTGCGTTTGTTCAACAACGCCCATTAGAAAAACTTCACCATTTTCGGTGACAACCTTGATATTAGTTGCATCGATGTTGTCATCAGTAAATAACGCTGTTTTTACTTTAGAGGTTAGCCAAACATCATTTGATTGCGTTGTAAGTGATGTTTCATTGCCAATACGCAACTGATTATAGACTTGAGAAACCCCATCAATATTATTGACTGTTTTAATCGCTAGGTCTCGTACATATTCGTTTTTCGCTTGTCCTACAACGAGGATACGACCATTAACGCTAACCACCTTAATTCTGCTGCCTTCAGTTAAGGCGTCTTGCTTTGCGATTTCAGCTAAGGCTTTGATTTCAATATTTTGGTCATCAATTTGCTGACCTACACTGCGGTTGTCTTTTGCAACCACCGCACCACCAACAACACCTACCACAGCGGCTGTTACACAACCTTGAAGCGCAATAGCAGTGCCGATAACGATAAAAAGCTTATTTATTTTCATGATTTAACTTTCACTTTGAGGGAATAATGTCGTGTCAATAATTTCACATAAACAATGGATAACAAGTAGATGTACTTCTTGAATACGAGCGCTGCGCGATGAAGGAACACGAATTTCTACATCGTTCTCGCCAAGTAAACCTGCAATATCACCACCGTCTTTACCAGTTAATGCAATAATCGGCATATCTCTCGCTACTGCTGCTTCAATTGCCTTAATCACGTTTCGAGAATTACCACTGGTTGAAATCGCCAGTAAAACGTCACCCTTGGCACCTAATGCTCGAACTTGTTTAGAGAATATTTCATCGTAGCTATAGTCGTTCGCAATTGACGTTAATGTTGAACTGTCAGTTGTTAGTGAAATAGCAGGTAAGCTAGGGCGATCAATTTCGAATCGGTTAAGTAATTGAGAAGAAAAGTGCTGGGCATCAGCTGCTGAGCCTCCATTGCCACAAGATAAGATTTTGTTGCCGGCTAATAGGCCTTGAACAAGGATCATACCTGCTTGTTCTATAGAGCCTGCAATTGCTTCGCTGGCGGCAATTTTAGTTTGAATGCTTTCCGTAAAGTTACTATTGATTAGGTCTAGCATGTAAGACTCCGTTAAAAGGCATTTTTCAGCCATGTAATGTCTGGACGTGTAGCTGAACCTTCGATCGCTACGACATCAAATCTGCAGCACGTATTATATTCATTTAAATTTGATTGTTGCAGGTAAAATTGTGCTGTTTTGATGATTTTTTGCTGTTTACTTGGGGAAACTGCATGAATAGCACCGCCGAATTGTGTTGACTGACGATATTTTACTTCGACAAAAACAAATGTGTCTTGCTCTTTGACAATTAAATCAACTTCACCAAATTTACAGGTGTAGTTGCGCTTCACTAGCGTTAAACCATGTGTTTGGAGATGCTGTTGAGCAATAAGTTCCATGGCTTGACCAACATCTCGAGTTGAACCGCTTTCGTCTATCATTTTGCTTATATCTGGTTTAGTAAATAAACGTTTTAGTCGTGAAGAAAACGGCATCTTTTACTGGGCAAAAGCTAATTGCTTTACGTCGCGTCGAGTGTATTGGCCCCATAACAGTGAGCGCGTTAGAATGTTTTCATCATTGAGCTTTAACACCCCTGTTTGCCCATAATGACGAACATAGGGCTTTGCCTTAAATGCATTGAATTTCTCAATGAGTGAAAGCGCATCGTAACCCATGGCAAAAATACGTTGCAATGAGTCACTGCGGTTTGGCCACAGCGCTTTGGCTTCTTTAGATAGCGGAGTATTTTGTTGCTCTGAATTTATTAACCAAGGCATTTCTGTAAATGTCATGCCATTTAAATCCACTAAGGCACTATCATCATGCGTTAAGCTATGACTGCGTGAGCTCGCATAAACGGGTATGATACTGGCAAACGTTGATGTATTTACATCTATGTAGGGCTTGATAAGACGCGTTTGTGCATTATTTCCAACGATGTAAATCATATCAATATCGCGTCGATTACGAGATTCCGTTTTAATGACTTGGTCAAGACGGATGCGAAGATCTTTATTACGTAACTCACTTCCTTCAACTGATAAGCTCTTTTTCAACTGGGTTTGCATTTCCTTGCCTTGACTATAGGTCATGCTTTCAATGGGTTGAGCGGTACTTTTAAACCAGTGAGTGGCAAATGCTTGAGCAATGCGTTGACTAACAGAATCGTTATGACTAAGTATTAATGGCTTTTGATAATTTTGATTGGCTAATTGTGAAGCAGCTTGTATAGCTTCATCTTCTGGGCGCATTGAGATTGCAATTTGGTTCTCATTGAGTTGATTGGCACTGGGTAAGTTAAGTAGCAAACTAGGTAATGTAATATTTTGTGCTAAAAACTGCTCAACGTGGCTCTTTAATAAGGGGCCAATTACGGCGCTAGCTTCAAGTGTAGTTAGTTGCTCTTCTAACGTCTCAAATTCTAAAGTGTTCGCATCAATAAAGTGTAGAACCGATTCGTTCTTATTTTGGTAAGCGGCTAACAAGCCTTGCTGAGCAACTTGTCCTGCCATTGCTTGTTTGCCTGATAGTGGCAGAATTACAGCGATAACTTGCTTGCTTTGTGATTCTTGCAGCTGATTATTAATGTGCGTTAAGGCGATTTGCTCTTTAAATTGTTCAGCAATCAAGTTTGCTGGATGCGTCGAGTGTTGTCGTTGCCAAGTGTCTAACTTACGAGTCATTACATCATCATTATGACCATATTGGTTGGCTATTTGCGTAAAGCTTAGCCACTGCGTCACCATTGGTGCTTTCTTGAGTTCTAGTTGCTGTTGTTGCCACTGGGTTAACTGGCTAAATTTTTCCCATAAGCGAACAATATCATCATTGCTACTTTGGCCATTCAAGGCAAATACTCGTAATTGCGCATCAAGCTGCAAGATCGTTTGATTTTGTTTTTCAGCAACAAGTGCTTGTAACTGATAAAACTTGATATCGTGTGGTAACTGAGCCGAAGTAACAAGTTCGTTGGCTTGTGTTAGTAGCGCTTGAATATCAGCATCTTCATCGAGCACGGTTAATGACTGCCCCTTGATAAGCAGCAATTGATATTGTCGTTCGTCAGTTAATAGCTCTGGCTTAGCTAATAGGTTTTTTGCTAGCCATAACGCATTACTGTGTTCTTCTTGCGCCAAGTATAGGTTTGCAGCATTCACCAAAAACTGGCTGGCTTGATCTGGGTTAGTATCCAATGATTGTTGTGACAGCTCGATAAAATATGCAGCGTCTTCAATAACTTCTTGTGGCTGCTCGACGACGGCAGGCGTTTTGGTTTGCTCTTGAGTGTGTTTTTTAGGGCCAGAAGAACAGCTCATTAATGTAAGTGTCGCAACTGCGGCAACCATTAATGGTGTATTTTTAGAAAAAAAGCGATTAAAAAGCACGTGGTTATATATCCGTATCGATAGCTGTAAGGGTATAATAAACGCCAAATTAAGTAGTCACAACACTTGTGATGAGGAAGAAGCTAATCATGCCGCAAAAATTCGTTGAATCTGGATGTCTTTATATCGTCTCTACACCAATTGGTAATTTAGCCGATATGACAGAACGTGCACTTGGCGTACTTTCACAAGTAGATTTAATTGCGTGTGAAGATACCCGACATACTCAACGACTACTTAATCATTTCACCATCAGTAATAAAACCATTTCTCTTCATGATCATAATGAGCATCAACGCCAAGACTATTTTGTCCAACTGTTGCAAGAAGGAAAGTCTATTGCTTTGGTTTCAGATGCGGGAACGCCGTTAATTAGCGACCCTGGTTTTCATATCGTAAAGCACTTAAGAGAGCATCAATTAAATGTTGTAGCTGTGCCAGGTGCATGTGCGGCAATTAGCGCATTGAGCGTTGCGGGACTGCCTACGGATCGATTTACCTTTGAAGGCTTTTTGCCATCAAAATCAGGTGCCCGCCAAAAAACACTGGCGAATTTAGCTCATGAAGAAAGAACCATGGTGTTTTACGATGCGCCGCGTAGAGCAATCGACACTGTTGAAGATATTGTTAGCGTACTTGGCGGTGATCGCCAAGTAGTCATGGCTAGAGAATTAACCAAAACCTTTGAAACCGTTCATAGCGATAGCGCACAAAACTTGTTGGCTTGGCTTGCTGAAGATCCTAATCAGCTTAAAGGTGAAATGGTGTTAATTATTGAAGGTAAAGAGAAAGACGATAAAGCTATTTCGCCTGAAATCGCTAGCACCCTTGAAATTTTGCTGGAAGAGTTACCACCTAAAAAAGCCTGTGCAGTGGCAGCTAAAATATACGGCGTAAAGAAAAATATGCTTTACGACTATGCGTTATCGTTGAAAAACTAGGGCAACGACAAAGGCCATTATTCAACCTTCTTTCACTTCATTGGCGTTGTGTTACCTAATGGGTGCGACCAACACCATGTTAGCACGCTAAAAAACTGCATATACTGCTTAATACTTATTCAATTTTATTGAGCAACATAATGAAAATACTCTCTTTAGTGCTGGGGTGTGCAGTGCTAGCGTCAACTATTTCGTTCGCCAAGTCTTCAGATACGATTGTTGATGACGTGACCGGTGAGTTAGTACAGCTTCGCGAAGACGGGCGTGGCGATCGCGTAGTTGGCTCGCCGTGGGCAACACGTTCTCCAATACTTGCTGTAAACGGTATGGCGGCAACCTCTCATCCATTAGCTACGCAAGTCGCCATCGATATTTTGCAAGATGGTGGCAGTGCGATGGACGCAGCAATCGCAGCAAATGCAGCAATCGGATTAATGGAACCAACAGGCAACGGTATTGGTGGCGATTTATTTGCCATTGTTTGGGATCCTAAAACACAAAAACTTCATGGTTTAAATGGCTCCGGCCGTTCAGCTAAAGGTCAATCATTAGCGCAACTAAAAGCTAAAATTGGTGATGTGTCTCAAATTCCTAATTGGGGAACTGCACCAGTAACTGTGCCTGGCACAGTCGATGCTTGGTTTGAGCTTCATCAAAAATTTGGCAAATTACCAATGGCTACCAACTTGTCGCCTGCTATTCGTTACGCTAACGAAGGATTCCCTGTCACAGAAGTTATTGCTTACTACATGGATATATACCAAAAGCGCTATGAAAGGCTATTTAAAGCGGGCGAGATTGAGGAAATTGAAAATTATCAATCGACTTATTTAATCGATGGTAAAGCACCAGTTCACGGACAACTATTTAGTAATCCTGATTTAGCTAAAACGCTTGAAAAAATCGCCAAAGGTGGTCGAGATGCATTTTACAAAGGTGACATTGCGAAAACTATGGATGGCTACTTTAAGCGAATTGGTGGACCGCTGAGGTATGAAGATTTTGCTGAGCATAGCAGTGAATGGATTAACCCTGTATCAGTAAATTACCGCGGTTATGATGTGTGGGAATTGCCACCTAATGGTCAAGGTATTGCTGCATTACAAATGCTCACTGTACTAGAAAACTATGACTTAAAAAGCATGGGACATAATAGTGCCGATTATTTGCATGTCATGACTGAAGCTAAGAAACTTGCGTTTGAAGATCGCGCGCGATTTTATGCCGATCCTACCTATCAAAACATCAATCTAGATTACCTACTATCAGAAAAGTACGGCAAGCAACGCGCACAGCGTATTGATATGAAAAAAGCCGCTAACCAATTAGAACATGGTGACCCTAAGCTCATTGAGGGCGATACGATTTATCTCACCGTAGCAGATAAAGATGGCATGATGGTTAGCTTAATTCAAAGTAACTACCGTGGCATGGGTACTGGTTTAGTTGCTGACGGCTTAGGTTTTATTTTTCAAAACCGTGGCGCGCAATATTCTTTGACACCGGGGCACCCTAATGTTTATGCAGCAAATAAACGACCGTTTCATACAATAATCCCCGCTTTTATCACCAAAGATAATAAACCTTATATGAGCTTTGGTTTAATGGGCGGTGCAATGCAGCCCCAAGGTCATGTGCAAATGGTCACTAATATCGTTGATTTTGAGATGAACGTTCAGCAGGCAGGCGATGCAGCGCGTTTCCATCATAAAGGCTCTACGTCACCAACGTGGGAAGGCCGAATGAAAGATGGCGGTGTTTTAGAGCTGGAAAGTGGTGTACAGGCAAATGTGGTTCGAGCGTTGCAGAAACGTGGCCATAAAATCCATATTACCAGTGGGCCGTTTGGTGGCTATCAGGCGATATTAAAAGATCTAGCATCAGGCGTATATCATGGTGCTAGTGAAATGCGTAAAGATGGCCAAGCCCAAGGTTATTAGTTGATTAATAAAAAGGTTGGCTGATACGTTATAACCAACCTTTTTGTTTTGCGATACGACCGGCTTCAACACGGTTACTGGCATTGAGTTTTGCGATACATTCAGATAAATAATTTCTCACTGTACCTTCTGATAGAAATAGCTTATCGGCAATTTCTCCTGTTTTTAACCCTTCACTTGCTAAGCGTAGCGCCTTGCGCTCTTTATCCGTTAACGGATCGTTGTCATCTAACGCGCTAATGGCAAGTTCAGGATCAATCACTTTTCGACCATTATAGACTTGATTGACGGCGTCAACTAATTGATCAGAAGGCGCTTCTTTTAAAATAAACCCTTTAACGCCTGCCTGCATCGAACGCTTGATATAACCCACTTTACTGAACGTTGTCATGATAATAGTTTTTATCGCAATGGGTTGTTGTGCCAAGTGCTCGGCTAGTTCAATGCCCGTCATTTCCGGCATTTCAATATCGGTTAAGACAATATCAACCGTGTTGTCTTCAAGTATTTTAACGGCTTGCTTGCCATTTTCAGCCTGGCCAATGACATCGATATTGTCTTCAAGAGACAGTAACGCCGATATAGCACCCCTCACCATAGCCTGATCTTCAACGACTAATACTTTTATCATTTTATACATCCTTGCAAGTTATGCTAACGGCAAAACCATCGTCACACTTGATATCACAATTCGCACCTATTTGCTGGCAACGTTCTTTAATACCTTGTAAACCATTGCCTTCATTAAGCGTTTTACATTGCCCATTATCTTGAATATGTAGGCGTAACCCCTCTTTTTGCTCGAGCACGATTTCAACGCTATCACCCTTGCTGTGTCTCAAAATATTGGTGACCAACTCTGTGAGCATCAAGACAAGTTGTGACTCTACTTGTGGTGATAGTTCGCCAATGTCGACAACCCTATTTACGTGAAAGCCATTTGATTTTAAATTGGATACGAGCTTGGTAATTTGACCCGTTAAATTGACTTCTTTTAAGCCTGATACGGCATGGCGAACTTCCGCTAGCGTTGTTCTTGATAATGTTGCTACTTCTTCAATTTGTTGCGCGGCATTGTCAAATTGCGACTTTTCCATCAGCTTATGCGCAAGTTCAGCTTTGAGAGCGATTGAAGAGAGTGAGTGACCCACTAAGTCATGTAAATCGCGGGCAATTCTTTCGCGCTCTGCGATGGTGGCAAGTTGTTCGATTTGCTGTTGGCTTTTTTCTTCTTTCGCGCGGTAAATTCGGTCTTTGCGTTCAGCCTGCCCTAAAAAGAACAAACCCACAGAAACAATGGTTGCTGGCACAAGAAAATACACATCAACATAAGAGTTAAAAAAGGCGGTTGCGACAATACACCCTAATGTCACCCATAAACCAAAGAAGCCTTTATTAAAGCTAAAATTAAATCCTAGGAAATAGGCAGCGAAGCCAAACAATGCTTGCGTACCTGGTGTAATAGCGGTGCCAAAGGTAGCTAGTGAAATGATGGCAATAACGGGTACGAGTGCTTTTTCTCCTGGTTTTGTGCAGGCTTCTTTGTAGCAATAGACAAACAGTGCGTAGAGCGCAATAACAAACAGGAGTTTTGTTGGCCAAAAGTACGCGAAGTTAAAAAATAGCGGTAAGAAATAAAATAATGAAAATGCTAACGGGCCCCATACCCAATAAGGCTTTTTGTCTTGTGCTAAGGCGATGTTAAAGTCGTTGTTCATTATTTTCTCCTGATTATTTAATACGTTACCTAGATTGACGTGATTTGCAACACTTGCCTTATCTTTATGCTAATTCGGCTGTTGCTAAATTTTGCTGGTTTGCATTGACCATTTTGTAGCGCTTAATCAATTGATACAGGCTAATGCTATAAACAAAAACAATGGTAAACGGAATAACGATAAAACTATGCTCAGGGAAAATAATCCAACCCACTAAAATAAGCGAAGTACGCGTTAATGTATGAACAACACCAACATTGTGCTCTAGTGTCCAAGAAATCGGAATCCACATTAAGCCAGAAACTATACCAATCGCCATAGGTACTGCCGTGTGATCTTGAATGCCAAATGGAATCGCGATAGCAAAAGCACACCAACTCATGACTAAGGTATATAGAAATAATGAATCAAACGGATTACGTTCTTCTTTTTTGACCAGTAACTTTTCACCCGTGAATTTTGATAAAAAGAGCGCTAAATAAAAGATGCAACCGGTACCAATATATACAGGTAGTACCATTTGCTCTGCTGGCATGAATAGCGCCATAATGCCTAAACAAAACCAAACAATGGTGCCAGCAATTGGCATAGTGATTAACGGCTTTTGTTTGTATTCTTCTCTGTATTGCTCAAGTGTTTTAGTTGTCATGATACTTTCCTTGTTAGCCGCTTACTTCCGTAAAGCGGCTATCTAGATTGATTGTCTTAGCTCTTGATGTTTATTTGATTTCGCTTACTTGTTTTTGCTGATTAGCATATTTGCCCAGCCGTAATCTGGCGCAATATTTAGCGCTTGCTGCCAATCTTCAACAGCGGCTTCAGTGTTATTCATTGACTGATTTGCCAAACCGCGCCAAACAAATGCTTCCGCATGCCCCCATTGGTTTTCGCTAGTGTCTGATGCAAATAATGTTAGCGCAGTGTCTAGCGTTTTAAGGGCCGCTGATTTACTACCACCAAATATCGCTGGCGTATTGTATTCACTCACAGCCTTAACTAAATGAGTACGCGGACTTTGCGGCGCGTAAGTAAAAGCATTACTCAGTGCCTTGCCTGCTTTAGGACCGTAATAAGCACCTTTCATTGGCTGATAGCCTATTTGTAAACCATAGCTTTGTGATAGTAGTGCCCATGCTTCACCATCTTCAGGGTGCTGAACGGTATGCGCTTCAAGTGTTGCTATTGCGTTATTTAATGATTTAATTGCCGCGTCAGGCTCAGCCATCAAATTTTGAGTAATTGATAAGCGGTAGAAAGCTAATGCTTTGTCGTATGTTTGCGCTTGATTAGTCAGTGACACTAAGGTGTTTTTGTCTAACTGCATTGCTGCGCTCTCGATAGCGTCAATTTGTGTTTGTTCTGCTAGTGCAGAAGATGATGCGATAAATAAACTAAATAAAATGACCTTTTTCATGTGTATATCCTTGTGGTTTAGTTAGTCATGTTGACTTCGTTGTTGCTACAGGACTAATTGTTATGCACAGGCAAGTTTTTGTTTAGGGACGAAAGTCATCAATGTGATATGACAAATGTCATGAATATCGTCATAGCGAAATGATATTGCTTGATGTACAATGCGCCTCGAGTTGGCCAGACAATCGCTGCTTTATCGTTGTACCTGATGTTTCGGCAAGAGGTATACGGGTAAAGGGGAGGAAAGTCCGGGCTCCACAGAGCAGGGTGCCAGATAACGTCTGGGCGGCGTAATGCCGACGACAAGTGCAGCAGAGAGAAGACCGCCGATGGCTAGCAATAGCACAGGTAAGGCTGAAAGGGTGCGGTAAGAGCGCACCGGGCGACTAGTAATAGTTCGTTGCAGGGTAAACTCCACCTGGAGCAAGACCAAATAGGGTTTCGTACGGCGCGGCTCGCGTTGAAACCGGGTAGGTTGCTTGAGCCTTAGAGCGATTTAAGGCCTAGACGAATGATTGTCCCTTTTCTTCGGAAAAGTACAGAACCCGGCTTATCGGCAGACTCATTGATTTTAGAAGCCGCTTGAATTTCAAGCGGTTATCTAAAATCCCTTATATTTCATATCATTAAATTCAAAAGTTGGTACACGGTTTTGATTTTCAATGTCTTTTATTTCTCTTCAAAAATCATCCTATTTTTTGTTTTGGCTAGAGTTTTTGCTTGATAAGATCATTTTGTATTTTTAACTTTAGCGCCAAAAAGTGGTACACAGTTTGATACACGGTGGCCTACTCAACCATATAACGTGAAAGCTGTAGCTGGTAATAAGTACTTATACCTTCGTAAACAGTGGTTTTATTTTCGAATGAGACTACCTAAACGGTTAGGTGTTAGGGAAATTCGCTTCGGCCTACAGACACAAAACCTCATTTCAGCAATCAAACGCATTAATCAATTCAAGCCTTATATTCAACAGTTAAAACAACTTGTTATCACGTCAAAATCATTAGACCATATTGAGGGTAAACCACGGTTACTAATGATAAAGGACGCTATGTTAAAGCAATTACAATTAGGTGATATTGATGTCTTAATTGTTGAAATGGAGCAAGGGTATTCAAACGGTGCTCATGCATTAAATGTACTTGGGCAAACCGAGTTGTTTAGTGATGACAACCAATTTAAAGAGCAGCTTTCCTACATAGCTCAAGCCTCAGATAACAATACCCGCACCGCACGCCTTAACAAAGTTATTGCTGGTTTGTCTGAAGTAGATAAGTGGCCTTTTATGGAAGCTTTGTCTTCTATGGTTAAAATGTTGGTTGGCTTAACCGATGAAGCTACAATGCTGGTACATATGAGCTGGCAAGACAACTACTGTTAGACAAAGGATTTGAAACCGATACTTCATCATTGGCGTTTCGGGTGTTGGTCAGTAAATTAGCCACATCGACCAAGGTACAACGTGAATTAATGCAATCGTTATTTGAAGATGATGCCTGTAATCGAAGTAAGTAAGCTTGCCTTATTACGTTGTTTTATTGAACGATTTATATCGTCACACAGAGTACAACAACCTACTTGTTACTATATCAACCAGTTCCGCATTACTAAACGGTTTTTGTATATGTGCAATATTATCTAAAATAATGCCTCTCTTACTGATTATGTCATCGCTATAACCTGAGACGAAAACAACTTTGCATCTAGGGTGAAGTGCCAGTAATTGTTCACTAATTTGTTTACCATTTCTCGTCTCAGACAGTATGATGTCTGTCAGTAGTAGGTCAACCACGATACCTTTTATCGCGATTTCATGAAACATCAAATTACTACTTTCAAAACCAAAGACACAAAATCCAGCGGTAGTCAGTACTGAAACTAGTAAATCTCTGACTTGTTTATCATCTTCCAGTACAACAATATTTTTTTCGGTGTTGTTAAAATGATGTTGTTGCTTACACGTTTCATCTAATGAAACGTTTTCGTGATGCTTAGGGGGGGCTTTGTGCAGAGGCCACTCAATTATGAATTCAGTACCGACCTCTCCTTCGATGTTTGCACTAACAGTACCACCATACTGTGAAATAATGGTAAAGACCGTAGCTAATCCCAGGCCTGTTCCTATTCCTTTTTTGGTGGTAAAAAAAGGTTCAAAAATTTGTGATTTAATCTGTTCTGTCATCCCGCAACCATTGTCCTCAATGCTTAAAGAGACAAAATGTGGTGACTGACTATCTCTCAATACAATATTGATCTGTTTTTGTGTTGAGCTATCAGTATTAAGCATTGCATCACGCGCGTTGACGATGAGGTTGAGTAAAACTTGGTCGATATGACTGGAATCGGCAAAAACCCAGTATTTGCTGGCCGCATCGATAGAAATGACGATATCTTCATCGATGATCGATGAGTAGGTAGTTAGGGTATTTGTTATGTGAAGTCCGAGCTCAACCACTTCAGGCTTAATAATATCTTTACGGCTGAAAGTGAGCAGCTTTTCGGTGAGTAGTTTAGATTTATCAGCCGCTGATAACACATGCTGTAAGTAACCTAGAAATTTTGGTGGTAGCTCGCTAGACTTTAATCCACGCTCGAGTAATTGTGAATACCCTATAATAACGGCTAGCATGTTGTTGTAGTCGTGGGCAATTCCTCCGGCTAAGCGTCCGATAGATTCAACACGTTGACTTTGACTGAGGTTGTTAGTAAGTATTTTATTTTCTTCTTCTTTTTCTTTTAATTCAGCTAGGTTTTCATAGCAACAAATAAGTCCGTACAGTTCTTGTTCTGAATTAATTAACGGTCTTATTGTTTCCTTTATCGGTAGGCTATTATCACCAGTAATAACAAGGTCTCGCTCTCTGATGTGAGACACTAAGTTACCCGAGAGGATTTCTGACTCTGTTTCAACATCAGCATCAATGTGAATGCTTTGAAGGTCTGTGTGCTTTGAGGATTTACCGACAATTACGTCACTGGAATCAATACCTAGGTCACGCAAATAAGCACTGTTGCAGCCCAAGTAATAGCCTTTTATATCTTTCCAATATATACGGTGTGGCATAGCCTCAATGACATCTCGAATCATCCTTTGTGCTTGATTTTTTAGAGAGGTTTCGCGTTTTAACCAGAGCGTCTGTTGAACAGTAATCTCAGTCAGTAGATCGAAAGATTTAATCAATGCCTGCGCATCAAATGAGTCTGAGGAACAAGTCAGGGTTTCCAAGCAGGATTGATGAAAAGCAATAACGTCTTCGATCGAACAGTTCTCTATGGCTAACTGTTTACCGAGCTCCGAGCAAAAGTATAAAATCTCTTCTCCACCCTCGGTTATATAGGTTGCTATATGACTGATATACGTTTCCCTATATCTATCTAGATACTTATTCATAAATGTACTCACAAAAACAACAGACATCATCATTTTCAGACCATGACTCTGAGAGAAATCCAACAATATGTCTGGGAGTCATTCTGCATAACTGAGGGATTACCTGTGTCTTTACTTCGGTGAGACCATCAGTGAACATTAACAGAGAGGTTGGTAAATCAATGTGTATCTTTTGTAGGTTATAGTGTTGTTTATGTCTGCCCAGAATGCCGGGATATGACGATAGAGAACGACAACATTTACGCGATATTAAGTAACATCGAATGTTACCGACTCCATAATAGTGTAGCTTGCCAGATGTTGGATAAAATTGAGCAAAAAACATCACAGCACCTCGCGTATTAATGAGTTCTGCTTCACAGGCGGCGATTAAAGTAGGGAGCGATTCTTTTGCTGAGCTTTGGATAATTTTTTGTGCAATATCTGCTACCTTTTTAGCTGCCGCGCCATGACCCACAGCGTCTATCATCACATAAACAACACTGTCTGTTCTTCTTTGAATGATACACCTGTCGCCACTCTCTATTTCCCCGTATTTTTTTCCTTGATAAAGAGGCATTAAACACACCGCTTAAAGCACGTTATCGATGTGCCGGTTTCCGAGGTCGATATTTGGAAGTTATCCATCAGTCGTTTTACACCAGGTAGCCCTCCCCCTAAACCGCCATTTGTTGAGAAACCATCCTCAAGTGCATCAGTGACGGATTTGATACCTGGCCCTTTATCATAGCTCGCGACTTTGATCCCTACCATGCCATCTGGCTCTACGATCGACATTTCAATTACACCGCCCTCTAAGGCATGAAAAAATAGGTTATAAGCAAGCTCAGACACGCATGTAACCACCTCTGTTAAACATGTTGCACTGCAACCGACAGACATCATGAGTTTTTTAGTCTCGCCTCTTGCTTTAGCAATATGCCATTCTTTTTTGATAGTAATGGCTGTCATTAACCGAGTCATCTACCTATATACCCTTCCTTTAATGATGATTTCAACAAGGGTTTTTCCTGGCATCGAGTTGATGTTCAATTCATGAACCAATCTTTTTGCACCCGGTAAACCTAACCCTAGCCCGTTACCTGTTGAATAGCCATCGTTCATTGCCAGCTTGGGGTTATCTATACCTGGTCCATGGTCAACGATTTGTGCAATTACCATGTGGTACCCATCTAAGGTTTTTTCGAAAAGGTAACAATCTCCCTCTGTTGCGTAGGTGAGTACATTCCGTGTAATTTCAGATATTGCGGTAGCGAACCTAGTTTGTTCACTGACTGAAAAGCCTGATTTTCGGGCGAGCTCTCTGCCTTTTTGTCTAGATATAACAATATCCTGTGTACATTTAATTGGTATATCATCAACTTGGTTTAGATAATTTTTATCCATGATATTGATCGATCTTCACTAGTTGGCTATTGAAATTTTCTATCGTTTGATGTCAAAAAATTAAAGGCTTTTTCGAGCGATAGAAAGGTATCAATTTTAGTTAACATCATTCCCATGTCGACGAGCGTTGACGAAACTGCTGGCTTTACACCGCAAAGCAGAAAAGCACTTCCTTGTAATTTTACCATCGTTGTGAGATCACCGAGTACCTTTGCCATATAAGAGTCTATAACGTCTAAGGTAGAAACATCAATAATCACACCTTTTGCCATAAGTTTGTTGTTTTTTTTCAATAATTCTGACTGAAACGATAATACCTCCTCGTCTGTCAGTTCTGTTTGAATGGATGCGATCAAAATAGAATTCAGGTATAGAATCGGGATCTTCTTCATCTAAGACGCTTCCCTAAGGCTCAGCCCATCCCGTTCATTGGCATGACTGATTGCGTTCTCTAGCGTATTGAATGTTTCAACTTGGCTCAAATCTACACCAAGTTTTACGATAGTCATCGCGGCATTGGGGCTGATCCCTGACAAAATAACTTTAGTCCCCACCATTTTTGCTGCCGAGATGGTTTTAAGAATATTGTTGGCTACGTGCGTGTCAAATGTGGCGACGGCTGTCATATCGAGAATAGCTATCTCTGCTTGATTTTCGACTACAGCATCAAGCAAGGACTCAATTATTTTCTGTGCTCTTGCTGTATCAATAATGCCCATTAATGGCATTAACAGTAAGCTCTGTGAGATTTTCACAATAGGCGTATCGTGCTCTAATGCATAAGCCTGTGATACTATTGTTTCTTCACGAGCATCTGTGTATATTTGAAATGTCAGCACCGCAAGATCATCGATAAGATTATTAAAATCTATAAATTCTTCAGCTAATGCCTCTCTTGCACTATCGCTGACAAAAGTATAAATGGTTCTCTTGAATTCAAGAAGGTAATTCGCGGTTTGAGTGGGTGTGAAGTTATTCAAAGCACGAAATGAAGCAAAAGAATGTAACTCCTTTTCTAGCAGCGAGTATGACTGTGAGGCACTGATATTGTTGTAATCATGTTCAATACTTTGCAATACTAACTCAAGTATAGTCGAGCAATCATCGAACTCTCTTGTTTTGTCGATGGAAGAGTTTGATGTTACGGCTGTTACCCAATGATTAATGATATTTTCTTTGTTTTTATGCACGAGTGCTTTTATTTTTTCGAAATTTTTCATGATGTTGCCTTTTTATGTGCTCTGTTGTTCGGGTTGTTATCTTCCCAATTAAGTAGACACGTTGTAACGTGTGTTGCGTTAATAGGCTTACTAAAAAAGTAACCCTGTCCATATTTACAGCCAGCCTTTATCACTTCTTGGAGATCTTGGCGCGTCTCAATGCCTTCAGCAACAATCTTCAGTTCCAGCTTTTTCGCAAGATCTACAATAGATTGCACAATAATTTTAGACTTGTCGGTAGAGTGCATTGATTGAATAAATACTTTGTCAATTTTAAGTTCGGTAAACGGACCATTTTGCAGCATGTTGACAGAGGAGTAGCCTGACCCAAAATCATCTATCGATAGCTGAAACCCCATTAGGCGAAACCTTGCAAGGATTTCTAACGAGACCGAATTTTTTTCAAGTAGTACTGTCTCAGTTATTTCCAGCGTGATCATGTGAGGGGAGAGACCATACACAGTAACTTTTTCGAACAGAAAATCCGGCAAGTCTTGTTGACATAACTCAACGCTCGACAAATTTATCGATAATCCCAGCTGCCTATTGAATGTGATAAAACGGGCAAAATGCGATAGACTTTTTTCAACAATTTGATTGGTTAACTGGCCAATTAAATTATAGTTTTCAGCTAATGCAATAAAATGTTCTGGCGGAACAAAAACGCCGGCTAATTGCCATCTCGCTAAGGCTTCTAGTCCGGTTATTTCGTTGGTTTCAAGATTGATTTTAGGTTGAAAGTAGACATCGATTTCTCCACTTTTAAGAGCATTACTAAACTTAGTTGCAAGTCGGCAGGATAAATTGTTGTCTGATTTTTGTTCAGCTCTGCTAACCGATGTGAATTGAGGGGGTTCCAATAGCTCATCTAAAAACCCAATATCAAAAGGTTTCTGTAAAATGGTGTGAAAGTTTAAGTTGTGGAGTTGACAGATCTCTTTTGCGGATTCCAATAAAGGCATTGCTTGTCCTGAGGTCACTGAAATATAACCAGCAAAGTTTATATCCTTGAGAAAGCGCAGAACTTGCAGTCCGTCTAAGTTTGGCATTGATAAATCGATAACAATATGGTCTGTCTCTGCTAAGTCAAAGCTCAACACTGCTCTAGGGTCTGTGATAACCTGACAACAGGCCCCAACAGTGCGAAGAGCTTCAGAGAAAAAAGAAGAAAAATCCTTGTCATCATCAATCAATAATAGGTTCACTGGCTGGTCTCCGTTGCTGTTTGCTTTGAGGTATAACGGCATCAATGGGATACTTTATTTGCCACTTGTTGAGTAGTTGCCTTATATTTTTATGTAGTTCAACTTTGGATAAAAAACCACAAGCCCCTAGATTTATAGCTTCGCTTACCAGATCTTTTCTGGTATCACCCGAGAACATCACAATATGTTTTTCAGGAAACTTATTTTTAAACCAAGCCAGTAATATCAGTCCGCTGGTCTCTTGAAGATTAATATCGATGAAGACAAGCTGTGCTTCAGCGACTTTTGCCTCTTCGGTGAGGGTTTTCACTGATGTATATGTGACGATATCTTTAAAGCCAACCTCTCTTAGAATCTCACTGGCTAACTCAGCCATCGAAGGCTCGTCATCTATGATGACAATACCAGAATCTTGGGTCAGTGCAGGTTGAACAGTCATTTTGGGTGCCTCAGAGCCTCATAATAAAATATGATCAAAGTATATCGACTATAAAGAGGTTTATTTATGATATTCGGACTAAAAAAGTCAAAAAAACGACAAACTGACAACAGATATTTGTATGTCTATGCTGTTATCATTAGTTTTTGTGTTCTATTTAATAGTGAAAAAACACAATATCTTCATTAGCAAATCATCAAAATATTGAAACATGCCTTTAATTACTATGCTTGCTGAAGAAATGAACATGATTGAAAACTTGCGCAACAAGCTATGTAGGTTACAGCTATAGGTAGACTAAAAACATCTAGTAAATAAAAACATGGATTGAATCTTGGTGTTAGCCGATATTATTGCTAGGATGCTTTGCCCTTTGCCCTTTGCCCTTTGCAGTGATTGGCGCTCTGCAACCTCTTTGCTGTCAGTTCAACTTATACCGTTTTTTGTTCGGGAAGTTCTGTTGTGTGATTGCTGAGCTCATTGACAAATTTTCTTGGTGTTACACCAAAGATCTCTTTGAAGCATTTAGAGAAATAGCTTTGCGTGTAAAAGCCGACGAGCTCTGCTGTTATTGTCACTGATAGCCCAGACCTTAAATAATCTTTCGCGATGTTGAGGCGATATACCTTTATAGCTTTTGCGGGTCCATAGCCAAAAACATCATTACATTTGCGCTGCAGTTGCCTTTCGCTAGTTGCTAAACCTTTAGCCATATCAGTAACAGAAAAATTTGGGTCTCGATAATATTCTTTCAGTAGCTTGTCAATTTTTTTACTGAAGGCTAAATGAAATGGGGCTATGTATCGGTATGTGGTGGAATTATGAGCAGGAATTGCTTGCTGAGACGATATGACATTAATGATGTTCTGAACTTTTCGAAGTAAAAAATCTATGTCAAACGGCTTAATGATATAGTCAATAGCACCGAGGTCCATCCCCTCGTTTATTTTTACTTTTTGGTCTTCTGTTGATATCAATATAACAGGTATGTGTCTTGTTTGTGTGTTGCCCACAAGTGCTTCGACTAGTTGCAAGCCATTTAAGTAGGGCATGTAAATATCGGTTATTATGAGGTTGGGCTGATGTTCGATAGCCATATTCAACGCAGATTTGCCATTGTCTGCTTCAATGATATTGTAGTGTTCCGATAAAACCTCGGTAATAAGTTGTCGTAACAATCGGTTATCCTCTACGATCATCACATGTGAGTGTAGTAGATAATTTTGCAAACCATGAGAATATATGTGAGCTGTGTCCTTACCTTGCATTGTATGCTGCCTTATTGTTTTCAGCTCGCAGGGTCTTGGATGTCGTTAAATTATGAACACACTGCCAAAGTTCGGCATTCCGAAAATGCGGGGTAGTTAAACGTTAACATCCTGTGCCGTGCGGCCAAGATTGCAACATGTGTATGATGCAATCTACTTCTAAATAGCATTGTAATTTAAATTTCTGAAATAGCAAATGTCAGTACAACCTAATGATTTTTTTGAGTTTAAGTAATGGACCCCACTAGGGCGGGATGTTCCGATTTTTACAGTACTTCGGTTAATAGAACCTTTATCGTAGCCAACGAAAAGGGTTCGACAAGTCTAGCATTAAAGCCAAACTTTTCTGGGTTTGACATCACTTTCCCCGTCGGATAGCCACTTGTAACTATAGTCTTTGTATCAGGTGTTATCTCTTATAAGGCTTTGACTAGCTTCTCACCGTCACGTCCAACAGAAATGGTTAAATCCATAATAACAAGAGCAAAGGAGTTACTAAACTTGATGTTGGAACAATGTTTACAATAGAGTTGCCTATATCCCACTAAAAAAGTTAACTTTTAAGTTTTTCGTTAATTTTTATCCATCAAAACTAAAATAATTAAAAGAGCCATAAAAATCAGTTTACTACTCGTTAACGACCATGCCTTAAAAGCTGCCAAACATATTTAAGAGTTATTTGGTCTTTGCATCTTAAAGTGAGTTATCTTACATGTCGACTCATCCACTTTAGAAAACTGCTTGCGAATGCAAGCGGTTTTCTAAAGTTTCTTTATCATAATCAAGAAATCGTGAATCCATTAAAATCTTTTAAAATCAGGTTTTTAATCTTATCCTGTTAGTTAACTTATCGACTGACTACAAAAATTATAGTGGCTACTTGCATTCGTGAGTAGCCACTATAATTTTCCTAAGATTTTCTTATTAAGCTTGTTTGATTAATTTCTTTTAAAATAATATATTACTTCTGTTTGGTAAGCTAGCTTATCGGCCAACTCACATTATTTTAAGAAAAGCCTCTATAGCAATATATAGGCTTTTTTTGTGGTCAATTTGTCCCTTCCTGAAATATGTTTACACGTTTCAGGAAGGGACAGAAACACAGTCAAAAAAGCCGCGAACTTATCGCGGCTTTTTAATGCATTTACATACTGCTTTTGTATCAAAAAAGCATTATTTAATTTTTTGCATCAGCACCTGAACTGCTTTTTCAATTTGCTTGTCTTTACCAGCAGCTGAAGACTCAGGGTCATTCTTCACCATGTGATCAGGCATGGTTTGGTTGTTTTCCAAATATTCGCCTTTGGTATTCTTGGTACCTACTTGTGGAACGCCGGCTCTAAAATCACCTGAAATCCCCGTTTCCCACCAAACGGCAGTCATAGTACCTGGCACTGGCATGCCGACCATTTCACCTAAGTTCAATTCGTCATAGGTGTAAGCAAAAGCGTGAGCGTCACTGTAATTACCTTCGTTAATTAATAATACAGAAGGCTTATTCCATTGATCTAATGGGTCACCGCGATAGGTTCGACCACGCACATGCATAGTGAAGTATTCATTGCCACTTAATAGCTTAGCTAGGTCGTTGTGCAACCAGCCACCACCGTTGAAACGAGTATCTACAACTACAGCTTTCTTGTCGAAATGTTTACCGAGTAGTTTTGAATACACTGTTCTAAAACTAGGATCGTTCATGCCACGAACGTGCACATAAGCAAGTTCACCACTTGACAACTCATCAACCAATGCTTCACGGCTTGCTACCCAGCGCTCATACATGAGGTTGCTAAGAGGTCTGCTGCTAATAGGCTTAATAACTTCTTCAAACGTGTTGCCGTTTGTGTCTTCAAACGTAAAACGAACGCGCTTACCAGCTTTGTGATTAAGGAGCTGGTGCATGTTTTGCGACTTAGTTAACTTAACACCATTAATAGCCGTTAATTCAACACCTGGTTTTACAGCACTGTTCGCTGTGTCAAAAGGTCCTTTGGCAAGGACTTCTTCAACCACAAAGCCTTTGTCAGTATTGAAGAATAGCCCTAATCGGCCTGTGCTATCATTAGTTGATTTACGTTGTGGACGGTAAGATGAACCAATGTGTGAAGCATTAAGTTCACCAGTCATTTCGGCAAACATATTGGCAAAGTCACGATTATGGCCAATAGCATTTAGTTTGTTTCGATAAGATTCACCGACGTCATCCCAGTCGATACCATGGAAGTCGTCACGATAGAATTTGTCTTTGATAATGCGCCAGCTGTGATCAAACATAAATGCTCGTTCTTGGATTTTGCTTAGCTCCATTACTGGATTAACACTTATCGGCTTTAACGATATTTTTTTGCCAACATCACCTTGTTTAAGTTGACCGTCTGCAAGTAGGTAGATTTTTTTACCGTCTGGGCTAAACGTCATGCTAGCTCTGCCAGCACCTAACTTAGCAACAAGCTCTGTTTTCTTCTCGCGAATGGTATGACGCCATAAGTCATATCCTTTCTCAAAACGAGCAAGGTAATAAAGCGCTTTGGTGTCTTTTGTTAAATAAGCATCACCCAAATTAGAAGCATGGAGTGTTAGCCTTGCTGTGCGACGTTCAATGTTGTCCCACTCAATTTTTAAAGGCTCTACAACGTCTTCTTTTTCTTTGTCCTTGTTAGCATCTTTATCTGATTCATCTTTGCTATCTTTGGCTTTCTCTTTCTGCTTTTCTTCAAGCTCTTTATGAAGTGCATATTCTTCTTTTGACATACTGAATTGGTCGTATGCATCTTGTGTTAGAAAAGCGGCCATTACATCATATTCACGCCCCCAGCTACCGTGGTCACGTTTACCGTATCGTGAACTGCCCCAAAGTACTGCTGCGCCATCTGTATGCCAGCTTGGAGAACCATCACTGTAACCTGATAAGCTAATGTCTACAGGTTCTTTTGAACCGTCAGCAGGAAAAACGCCAACATTGGTAATGAATAAGCGGCTTCTTGGTGCAAAGCTAGCAGTCATCCAGTAACTGTCTGGTGCCCATGCAAAAGTAATATCGCCATCAGCATAAGAATAGTTGTGCTGTTTGCCTAAAGCGACATTAACTTTCTTACCCTCACGGTCAAATACTTGTATTTCGTCGCGACCAGAAAGGAAGGCTATTTTTTTACCATTTGGTGAATAAACCGGTTGGAAGCTATCCGTTTTAGCCACGTGAATAGCTTTCTCTTCTAGTGTTGTAGCCGCGAAGAAGTAGGGTTCGGTGTCATTAATAATTGATGTTTCGTATAAACCCCAGCGATTGTTACGTTCTGCTGCATAAAGGATGGTTTTGCCATCTTTATGGAACGAAACTGAGCGCTCTTGCTCTGGTGTATTGGTAATGGCACGCGTTGTTTTAAACTCTGTGCTGGCAACAAATATCTCACCTCGGGCAATAAAAGCAACTTCTTTACCATCGGGTGAAACGGCATACTCAGTGACTTTGCCGCCTAATGATACAGGTAACAACTCATCTTCTTGTATGTCGTTAGCAATATCTATTTCAACATGCTTAGTTTTGCCTTTGGTGTTGGTATAAATACTGCCATGATGAACAAAGGCCAAAGCACCCTTGTCACTAATAGATAAGCTACGAACAGGGTGTTGCTTAAAGGTAGTTACTTGCTTTTTGTTATCGCCGTCTAAATCAGATTGCCATACGTTAAAAGCACCTGTTTTCTCTTCAGATGTATAGTAGAACGTGTTTTTGTCTTTCCATACAGGGTTATGATCGCCACCTTCAAATTGAGTAAGTTGTTCGTGCTTACCTGTTTTTAAATTGTGTACCCAAACATCGCGAGCGAAAGCTGAAACGTCATGCTTTCTATATTGGTTCTCATAGGCTTTTTCGTCACGATATAGTAGCTTTTTACCGTCAGGTGAAAACTGTAATTCTGATGCTGGAATAGTCGACAGCATTTTTGGGGTGCCACCTTTCGCAGAAACGGTATAGCTTTGCGTTAACCGACTGGTAGGAAAAATGGTTGATTTTTGAGAATCCATTCGACTTGAAACAAACAACACGTCTTTACCGTTTTTAGTAAAGTCTTGTGGTACGTCATGTGAAGAATGGTAGGTTAGTCGTTTTGCTTTGCCGCCACTAGCTGGCATTAGGTAAACGTCTAAGTTGCCATTTCTATCACTAGAAAAAGCAATGTTTTTACCATCACGAGACCAAACCGGGTGGCCGTCCCAGTCGCTATGTAAGGTTAATGGCCTTGCAGTTCCACCTTGAGTGGGTACCGTGTAAATATCACCTTTGTAAGAAAATGCGATGGTTTTTCCGTTGGGTGAAATACTGCTATGCAAAAACCACTCATCACTTTTTTCTGCACTGGCAGAAGTGGCAATAAGTGCTAATGCTGACAGCAAATACTTTGCTTGTTGCATTAATCTTTCCTTTTATTTGTGATGCTAAAGCATCATTTTTAGTTGTTATAATGTTGTTAATGATACGAACTGAAGTAGTTTAACAGTTTGAATTGTCAGTGTGCGTTTAGCGAAAGCGCAAAGGCCACCTAAATTGTAACAAATTAATGATAGTACCTACTGTTGTATAGTGTTAATCAATATCTACTGAGAGATAATTTCCTTATATGTAGCTCTAAGCCAAGGCTTGTTTATTTTTTGCAATGGCTGTAATGAGCGAACCTTTCGTTGATTGTGTCAGGCAAATGCTAACATAACGGTGCTAAGCCAAACTATGCTAATACCGTCTTATCAATAGCGCTCGCTATGATTTGCCTCAATGATAGCTAACAGAATTCAATAAACTGTTGGTAACAAATAAAAATGAGAAAAATAGATAAATAAATTACATAGCCAAAGGTTTGTAAGAGTGAAGTAAGTGCACCGTTTCCATCGAGTAATGCAAAAACTTCGCCTTCACCGACACTAAAGTTTACGTCATCTAACACAGTTTGATTATTAAATCGGACACACAATGATGAGGCTACAACTACTTCTTTTTTCATTTATCGCCTCGTTGTTATAGAGTAACTAAAAATACATTTTTTAAAAATTAACTTGTTGTAAAATCAACTATATGAAATGTTATAGTATAACAAAAGCTATGTAAATTTTATTAACCGTTTTGATGATTAATAAATAGAGGTGACTTTTTGAGAGACTTTGACAGAGGTTAAACTTATTCGTAACTAATCAATAAACTAGCCCCACGCAAAAATTTATGGGGCTGGGTGATAGAACAATTAATCGACTATTGCAAAGAGGGCTCATAGCTCAGTAAATTTCATACCTAAGCCTCCAAGCCTTGGAAGCAGTATCAGTTCTAATCTTAACAATGCTTATTAGCATTATTTAAACTTGGCTAAGTTCCAATAATTCGTTTTTCGCCAAGTAATTATCCATCATTGAACGTAGTAATTTATACAAAAGAATTGAACCGTCTATTTCTTCTTTGCGGTTGGTTAAGCTCTCTATATTTAAACCAAGTGGCAAGTTGTATGGGATCACCGCGTCTAAGATTTGCTGCAAGCTGTTACAACAAATTCTAATCGACTCATAAAGTGGCTTTTCGGCATTTAAAATACGCAAACTAGTGGCTTCAGGTACACTCACACCTAACCATTCAATAAACTCTAAGGTTTTTTCGCTACCACAAGGTGAGAAGGTCAAAATAATTCGTTGTGGTTTTAAGCCTAACTTTTTACATTCAATCGCGTAACGAGTGAGCTGATCGATGGTAGCTTGTGGGTTGTATATCGCTTGTGAAATGAAAAAGTTACAGCCTTGTTGATACTTTTCAATTAAACGTTGGTGCTCATTGCCTTTACTAGCATGGCGTTCAGCAATGGTAATGCCACCGGTGAAAAAGTTGTGCTCATTTTCTTGCAGTGCTTTATAGGCATCATCTAATGACAAAGATACTTCACTTTTATGCGATGGGCTACCAACAAGTACTAAGTCTCTAATATTGTATTCTTGCCAAGCTTCATCAGCCCACTGATGAATATCCTCAACAGATAATTTACCGACACTTTTATAGGTGATGACTGGCCTTGTCGATTTATTGTTGAGCAAAGAAGCATATAAGCGGGGATCATGCGTACTTTTGAAGGGGAATGGTCTGGGTGTGTTTATTCTAGAGCCTTCGTCTTGAATGTCATATACGATAAAGCCATCGACATCTATATCACTGACTCTTTCAAGTAGTTTTTGCGCGATAGTGTCTACTTGTTCAACTGGCGTATCGCTTTTAGGTGGCGTTGTGCCAATGAAGTATACACCTCGATTGTTATCGTTATATCGAGCTTTTAATTCAGATCCCTTATTCAAAGTCACGCCTTTACACTTATTTTTTAATGATAAAATGGAAGTATAGGTGTTTAGCCGTCTAAAATAAAGAGGGGGGTAAAAATATTTAATATTTCAGCGCGTGTAATTCGAGATAATTATTATGTCGTAGGGGCAGCATTAACCTTTACTCGACCCTAGGTTTTTTCTTTAAGAAGACACAACCCTCGCGGCTAATATTTTAAAAACGGTTGATTGTTAAAATGTGCTTGTTAAATCCAGTTAACAGCCTAAAAATGCTATAAAAGCGAAGTGAGCTCTTGGTAGATGTTTTTAATTTCTTGCCTCATCCATCGATGAGAAGGGTAATATTCTACGCCCCAGTACCAATTCATATAGATACTTGGTCTGGTGTATTCAAATGGTGGCTCAAATGTCAAAAATTCATATTGACCATCAAGTGTTGATATCAAGGTGCTCGGTATCGCGCAAATCATATCAGTGACAATTGCTGCGTTAAAAAGGTCGATAAAACTTTGGCTTTTATAAGCAACTTTTCGCTCAAATGGGAATTTGGTAAATAAACTCATCACATTTCTTACAGAGCTTCTCGGGACAATTACACCATGTTGTTCATTAAGATATTCGTCTAAGCTAATTTCCTTTTTTTGCTTAAATCGTGGGTGATTTTTTTTTGCAATCACCAGCACTTTGTCTGTGTACAGTTTTGCGTTATGGCAACTCTCATCAGTTAGTTCGTTTAAATCAATATTAAGATCGTACTCTCTTTTTTTAGAGACTGAACAGGCTCACTCAGTACGTCAGAGGTTATCGTTAAAGTCACCCCTGGTGCTTTTTGATAAAAATGTTCCCCCAATTTTTGTAGATAAACAGCATTATATGGATTGGTAATGTTGATGCGATATTCAAGTTTAAGTTTTTCAGGTGGTAGCACTTCTTTACTTGGCAAAGTGCTATCAATATCTTGCAGCGCTTGGTCAATTAGCGGGAATACGTTTCTTGCCTTAGCCGTTGGCTCCATTTTGCCAGCTTTACGTTCAAATAATGGATCATTATATAAACTTCTTAGCCTTTTAAGTGCGTGGGAAATGGCAGACTGCGTCATACCTAACCCTTCACCAGCACGCGTTAAATTTTGCTCATTCATGAGCACTGAAAATACGACTAGTAGCTTAAGGTCAGACGCTCTAAAGTTATTCATCAATTACCGTCGAAAAAAATAAAAACATTCAGTTATTATTAGTATAAAAGTGAATAAATTCAGGTATTTAGTTTTTGCTGTGAATACAATTCATGTTACCAGCTTTCTTTTTCATTTCTAACCACGTTTTTACGCTCTTATAATTCACGTCAGATTTTTGGAATGGATGCGATGTTATGTTTAAGTCATTGTTCTGTTGTTACTTTTACTTGTAGCTAAGATTTTTACATTGCACTTTCATCTATTCAGCAAATTACCGATTTTTAGCGATAGTAAATCAATTAGGTGAACTCATTTAAATCATCGATGTGAGCCTGTGGTTTGGCTATTTGTCAGAGAAACTTTATAGGATGTCTTTATGTCTTTAAGTCTTTATGTCTTTTAAGAAAAGCTTAAGTAAACTTACACTAGGTGTTAGCTTAATTGCTGCATCAGGTTTAGCGAGTGCTACAACAGATACTTCGCACCCAAACATTTTAGCCATTTTGGGGGACAATATTGGTGTTCACAATATCAGTGCGTATAACCATGGTGTGATGGGCTACCAAACGCCAAACATTGATCGCCTAGCAAACGAAGGTGCAATGTTTACTGATGCTGATGCACAGCAAAGTTGTACTGCTGGTCGTGCCGCATTTATGATGGGGCAACAACCGTTCCGTACTGGTATGTTAACCATTGGTATGCCAGGTTCTTCTCACGGTATTCCAGATTGGACACCAACGATTGCCGATGTTTTGAAAAACAAAGGTTATATGACAGGACAGTTCGGTAAAAACCATTTTTGTGATCAAGACAATCATTTACCAACAGCCCATGGCTTTGACGAATTCTATGGCAATTTATATCTCTTAAATGCTGAAGAAGAGCCAGAGACCTATTACTACCCGAAAGACCATGAATTTAAAAAGAAATTTGGTCCGCGCGGTGTAATTAAAGCCTATTCTGACGGTCGTATCGAAGATACAGGCCCTATGACACGTAAGCGAATGGAAACTGCCGATTAAGAAATTTTAGCTGCTAGCTTAAAGTTCATCGATAAAGCACACAAAGAAAAGAAACCATTCTTTATTTGGCATAACGCTACACGTATGCACGTATGGACACGTTTAAAAGAAGAAGCCAAAGGTCGTACAGGTATTGGTCTATACCCTGATGGCATGGTAGAGCATGACGATCATGTAGGTTTGTTACTGAACAAGCTTGATGATTTAGGTATTGCTGATAACACTATCGTTATGTACTCAACTGATAACGGTGCAGAAATGGTCACATGGCCTGACGGTGGTATCACACCATTCCATAGTGAAAAAGGTACAACGTGGGAAGGTGGTTTCCGTGTGCCATTTATCGTTAAATGGCCTGGTAAAATCGAGCCTGGCTCAAAAGTTAATGGTATCGTATCTCACGAAGACTGGATGCCAACATTTGCATCAGCCGCTGGTATTAAAGACTTACCAGCTAAAATGAAAGCCGGCTACCGTGCAAACGGCAAAGAATTTAAAGTTCACTTAGATGGTTATGACTTATCTGATTACTTAACGGGCAAAGAAGATGACTCACCACGTGACGCTATTTACTACTTTTCTGCAACGGGGCAATTAAACGCAGTGTGTTGGGAAAACTGGAAAGCACACTTCGCTATTCAAGAGGGAGCAATAAACGAGGCTGTACGAACAACACCTGCTTGGCCGGTAGTGATTAATCTAAAAGCTGATCCATATGAGAAAATGTGGGATGAATCACAAATGTACTTACGCTGGTATGCCGACAATATGTGGTTATTCGTACCAATGCAGTAAAAAGTAAAAGAGTTTATGGGGACGTTACAAGGTTACCCATTCCAACCGGGCTCTTCATTGTCTGCTGCTGGTATTGACTATAAGTTCTTAGCAGAGCAGCAAATGAAGAAAACACTGGCTGAAGTAGAAGCCGCAGTGAAAAAAATCAACAAGTAATTGTTGTCGATAGAACAAGCCACAACATAAGTTGTGGCTTTTTTATTGTTTTTTTGGCAAGTGAAAAAATATTGGAAAACCGACACCATTTGGTTTGTTAGTGGTCTATTGCGATTGTTGTTTCGTCTCATTCTAGTGGGTTTGTCTAATTTGACTATTGTATACAATCCTATAAATCGCTAATGTAGCGACAGTTTAATAATAAAATTCTATCCACAACAAAGTCAGTAGCGTACCTTATGAAAATATCCTTTGCGCTGAAGCTTGCATCTGTAAGTCTTTTAGCTTTCTCTATCTCTGCTTGTCAAACATCCTCGGTTGAACAGGCAAACTCGGTAACACCAAATACGTCAGCCTTATCTTTAGAACAAATATATAAAGAAAAAGTATTTAAGTCGGAAAGTATTGGCCGCATTCGCTGGCTAAAAGATGGCTCGGGCTATACAGCGATTGAAAATTCAACGATAACAACAACGACTGAAAGCGGCGAAGAGCAAGCTATCGGTAAAGATATTGCCGTTTACAAGCCTGATACGTTAGCTAGAAGCGTATTGGTTAGTGCGTCGGAGTTGACGCCAGAAGGTGCTGAATCACCACTAACCATAGATGACTATATTTGGTCTGAAGATCGCCATAAGCTTCTTATCTACACGAACAGTAAAAAAGTATGGCGTTCGAATTCAAGAGGCGATTACTGGTTATTTGATTTGCAGAGCAAAAAACTAAAACAGCTTGGTGGTACGATGGCATCTCCAAGTAACCTGATGTTTGCCAAGTTTTCACCGGAAGGAGATAAAGTTGCCTATGTTTTCAATAATGAAATATATGTTGAATCAATTGAAAATAACCAGATTACGGCGCTAACTAATTCGTCTGGCAATGGCATCATCAATGGACTTTTTGATTGGGTTTACGAAGAAGAATTTATTATTAAAGATGGATTTCGCTGGAGCCCTGATGGCAGCAAAATTGCGTATTGGCAATTAGACACTTCAGGCAGTAAAGATTTCATTATGATCAACAACACCGATGAACTTTACCCAACTATTGCCAAATTCCCTTACCCAAAGGTTGGTGAAACAAATGCATTAGCTCGCGTGGGTATTGTCTCGTTAGCGGACCAAAACACAGTGTGGGCTGATTTACCTAATAATTCACGAGAGATGTATGTTCCTCGCATGAATTGGACAGGAAATAGCAACGAAGTGCTTGTCCAACATTTAAATCGTAAACAAGACACCAATATTTTATATCTTACCAATGTTAATAGCGGTAAAAGCAAAGCCATTTATACAGAAAAAGATGAGCACTTTTTAGATGGTATCACTGATGCAATTTGGCTAGCCGATGGTAAAAGCTTTATTTGGACCAGTGAACAAGCGGGCTGGCGTCACTTTTATAAAATTAGTCGAGATGGCACTAAAAAGCTTGATTTAACACCCGGTGAATTTGATACGGTAGATTTGATTAAAGTCGACGAAAAGCATGGTTGGCTTTATTACAGCGCATCACCTGAAAATGTCAGTCAGCGTTATTTGTATCGCAGTAAACTTGATGCAAGTATTGTTAATCAAAAAGTAACCCCTGAAGCATTTTCTGGCTCAAATAGTTATTACTTATCAGATGATGGTCAATGGGCAATTCATACTCATTCAAGTGTTGAGCAACCGTTAAGAAAGTTTCTAATTAACGTTGAAGGCCATAAACAGCAACATCAGTTAATGGATAATGATGGGTTAACTCAAAAAGTAAATGAAATGGCGTTAGCGTCAACTGAGTTTTTCCAAGTAAATGCCCAAGATGGTGTGGTGCTAGACGGTTACTTAATGAAACCTGTTGATTTTGACCCCAATAAAAAGTACCCAATTATATTTTACGTTTACGGTGAAGCTTGGGGTCAAACGGTTCAAGATAGATGGCGTGGCAACGCATTTTTCTGGGATCAACTACTTACCCAAAAAGGTTTCTTAGTTGCCTCAATAGATAACCGCGGAACGCGCGCGCCTAAAGGACGCGAGTGGCGCAAACAGGTTTATGGTGCAATTGGTGTGTTATCTTCACGAGACCAATCTGATGCACTAAAAGAGATGGCTAAACGATGGTCGTTTATTGATAGCGAACGTGTCGGTATTTGGGGACATTCAGGTGGTGGCTCAATGACATTAAACATGATGTTTAGGTACCCTGAGCAATATCATGTTGGTATATCGTCTGCGCCTGTGCCAGATCAAAAGCTTTACGATACTATTTACCAAGAAAGGTACTCTGGTTTGTTACCTGATTATGAAGAAGGATACAAACAAGGCTCGCCAATCACCCACGCTAAAAACTTGCAAGGCGACCTCCTACTTATTCATGGTACAGGTGACGATAATGTGCATTATCAAGGTGCAGAACGTTTAATTAATGAGCTAATTAAGCATAATAAAGAGTTTGATTTTATGTCTTATCCAAATCGCAGCCATAGCTTACGTGAAGGTGAGGGGACGACACTGCATATTAAAACGATGATGACGAACTACTTTGTTGAGCATTTGAAGCCTTAATGCGCTACCCTGATAAATTTGAAAACCTCAGTAAACTCTGGGGTTTTCAAACGTCGATCCCACGCTTACAGAAAGGCTTCTCCACTCTCAACCAGTACAATAGCCTAAAAAGATGATTTGCTTTCTATTTTCCAAGAAAACTCTTCGCGATTAACCATGTCCCCTTGAGGCGAGTATGTGACTTCGGTTACCTCAGCTCTGCCTGCCGATGACAAGGTATAAATGCATGACGAACGTGTACCGTACTCTTCACCTTGAATCATAATCGCACTTAACGTCTTTTCCCATGCTAAACCAATACCTGTATCAGGCAGTAACTCATCAGGTGCTTGTTGGGTATCTTGCAATAGGGAAAGTAACGCATCATGAGTCACCGTATGATGGTCCTTAATATAGTGTTCAAGTGCCTGTTCACCTTTTGCCATCTTTGGCCAAACATCGTCTAAAGCACCATTACAAATACTGTGAAAGCCACTACTCAATGGCGTAAATTTTTGTCTCACGCTGTCAAAGCAGGTCAATGTATTTTGATCACCGAAAAGCAAATTAAAACCTTGGTAGTTTTCACTCTTTGCTTGTAAAAAATTTTTAAGATCACGATCACTCGCACACAATGCCAATAAAGGAAGCTCTCCGCGACTGACAAAGTTGCCTTCTTTGAGCGGTAATTGTCGATAATTCGTTAAACCAGCGAGTCGGCCAGATTTTGAAAAGCTAAGCCAGGTTCCATTAGCTTGAAGATCTTTTCCGGCAAGCATGCTTTTTGTTGGCCACCAATGCATAGGATCTGTCGGGCGGGCGTGAAACTCGTCGCGATTGGCAGCAATAATCAGCGGATAGCGAGGGTGTTGTTTAACCGCGATAAATAATATGCACATTTTGATACCTATGACATGTAAAGTGCTTTTTCGTAACTTAACGCACTAACGGTTTTAATAAAAGAAGCCATTACTTTTGTTCGTCGGTATATGGCATGGCTTGAATGTTGATAACAACAATATACTGTTGAGATACTTTTAAAAATCTAGCCTGAGTTATTTCTTTTAAGTTCTGTAATTATGTTATGTTGGTCTTAGTTAGCGGATATATCTGCTTGGTTTTTAATAAGAAAAAGCGATTAACTTTGGCAAAGTTACTCATTCAAAGACTTATGTGTAAAGTAAACTGTCCTGTTTTTTTGTACGTAAGTCTAAATAAAGTTGTTATTTGCTACGATGTTCGTTAAAAAAACGTTAACTAGTGGCGAATTATGCGCTAGAAATAAAATTTATTAAGGAATCTATTATGAAAAAATCTTTGGTTGCTGCTGCACTGAGCACCGTATTGTTTGCCGGTTGCGGTGAACAGCAAGTAACGGAAACAAAAGTTGCAGAACAAAAACAAGAACAACCAGCACCCATGGCAAATCAAGGTAAAGCTGAGTTAGGTAGCTTTGGTGTTGATTTATCAGCACGTGATTTAGACGTTAAACCAGGTGATGACTTCTTTATGTATGCGAGCGGTACGTGGTACAAAAACTACGAAATGCCAGCAGACAAAACCCGTTTTGGTGCCTTCACTGCATTGGCTGAGCGCAGTGAAAAGCAAGTTAAAGAGATCATTGATGACATCACAAGTCGCAGTGATTTAAATGCAGAAGAGCAAATGGTTGCTGATTTCTATCATGCATTCATGGATGTTGAGACCATTAATAAAAAAGGCCTTAGCCCAATTCAATCAACATTAGATGAAATCTCAGCTGCTAAATCTGTTGATGACTTAACTAAAATATTTGGTAATGCTTGGTTAAACGGTGTTTCTTCGCCGATTGGTGGTGGTATGTGGTTTAACCGTTTAGACCCTAACCAGTATGAAATGTCGATGGGCGCTGGTGGTATTGGTTTACCAGATCGTTCTTACTATTTAGAAGAAAGTGAGCGTTTTGTAAAAACGCGTGAGGCTTACGTTGCTCACATTGCTAAAGTATTAGCGTTCGCTGGTGTTGAAAATGGTACTGAGCGTGCTCAAGCGATTTTAGCGTTGGAAACTAAACTTGCTGAAGGCCACTGGCCTCGTGAAAAGCGTCGTAACCGTGACTTAACATTAAATCAAATTAAGCGTGCTGATTTAAATAGTGAGTACCCTGGCTTCAACTGGGATTTATACTTTGAACAAACAGGTTACCAAGTTCCTCAATTAAATATGTCTCAGCCTGAGCCAATTAAAGCGATGATTGGTTTGATTAACAGCGAAGACATTAATGTTTGGAAAGACTACTTAACGTTCCACGCAATTCGCGGCAACGCAAGTATGCTTTCAGAAGATATTTTCAATACAAACTTCGAATTTTACGGTAAAGAGTTACGTGGTCAACAAGAACCGCGTCCTCGTTGGAAACGCGCAATTTCTCAGCTTTCTGGCACGCAATCTTTAGGTTTTGCCATTGGTAAAGTCTATGTAAATCGTTATTTCCCTGAGTCATCAAAAACTCAAATGGCTGAGCTAGTTGAAAACTTGCGTAAAGCCCTAGGTGAACGTATCGACGGTTTAGATTGGATGGGCGATGAAACAAAAGTGAATGCCAAAGCTAAATTAGCGGCGTTTAACCCCAAAATTGGTTACCCAGATGTGTGGCAAGAGTTCGATGGTTTAACGATTAGCAAAACTGATCTTGTTGGTAATGTTCAAAACATGCGTCAGTTCTTCCGAGCTGATAGTGTTTCTCAAGAACTAAAGGTTACAGATCGTAATCGTTGGGGCATGACGCCACAGCGTGTTAATGCATACTACAACAGCTCATTTAATGAGATTGTGTTCCCTGCGGCAATCTTACAGCCGCCGTTCTTCGATCCAAATGCTGATGCTGCTGTTAACTACGGTGCTATTGGCGCGGTAATTGGACATGAAATGGGTCACGGTTTTGATGATCAAGGTTCTAAGTCAGATGCTAATGGTATTCAACGTAACTGGTGGACAGATGAAGATCGTGCAGCGTTTGATGGCAAAGCAGATATGCTAGCTGAGCAATATTCTAAATATGAACCAATCCCAGAGAATTTCGTTAATGGTCGTAACAGCCTTGGTGAAAATATTGGTGATGTTGGTGGTTTAGCAATGGCTTACCATGCCTACCAATTAAGCTTAAATGGTAAAGAAGCGCCAGTAATTGATGGGTTAACGGGTGATCAGCGTTTCTTCTTAGCTTGGGCACAAGTTTGGAAAGAGAAACGCACTGAGCAAAGTATGTTGAACCAGTTACGTGCAGGTACGCATGCGCCAGGTCAATTTAGAGCGCTTGCGCCGCGTAACCATGATGCCTGGTATAAAGCGTTTGATGTGAAGCCAGGCGACGCTCTGTACCTTCCTGAAGACCAACGTGTTCGTATTTGGTAAAACACAGGTAATATAAAAAATGGCACCTTATAGAGGTGCCATTTTACTTTTGTTATTTAACTTAAATGATTTAACGTTCAGCTAATTCAACACTTAATCAAGAATCACCGGTGCGCCTTGTGTCCATGGACCACCAGCATCGATAATTGCTTTTTGAAGTGCAGGAACTGCGTCTTCTTGTAGCGCCTTAATACGTTTAGTCGCCGAATCAATTCCTTCAAGCGCAAATGCAAACTGGTCACGGTGCTGTTGAGTCGGCCCATAAGATGAGCGCATGCCTGACATCGCATAACCTAATCGACTGCTGACATTTGCAGGTTTAGTGCCTTTGCGGTTGCGAGATTCAAGACCGTATAACGATTTGTTGATCTCATTAATTTCAGTTTGAATGGATGCGTAGCTTACTTCTAATGCAGACACGTCACCCGGCGTGCGATCGATTGCTGTACGCAATGCTTCAACAGCTTTAGTCACTTCGTCAAGTACAGCATTTGCTGCAGAAGCACGTCTTTGAGCAGTAGCTACATCTTTACCAAACGTAAATGCTTCAGATGGTGATGAACTTGGTAAGGCGTGTTCAAAAATTGCTTTTAATTCAAACTCTACTGGCTCTGCAAGTTGCGTAATTGTTGTACCAACGCGATTAAATAACGTCGCCGTATATTTACCTGGCGCAGCCATTAAACCACCACGAGAACGTTGTGATTTAGTAATAGCATTGGCACTTGCGTATGACATATCCCAAGTTACGCGATGTAAACCTTTCTTGGTTTTACCTGTAACACGATTAACAAAGTTGCCATCGGCATCTTTTATCTCAATATATACAGCTGGCTTAGCTTCTTGATTTTCAGCTTCAATTGCTTCCCAAGAAGGGTACTTAGGATACTTCTTATCCTTAACCATTTTCTTCTCTTTGGCTTGACGCTTTTGTTTAGCTGTTTGCAAACTATCTTTTAGGAAGTAAGTTAACGTAGCGCCATGTTCAGGATTTTTCGCAGCAAAACGGTCATCACCATCTGTTCTTGCGTGGCTTCTGTCTATACGGAACCATTTAACAGGACGACTTGGTGCAAACAGTAATGCGTCTTCTTGCAAAGATTTAGCGGTTAATTGACGAAGTGGAGCGTAATCATCAAGGATGTATATACCACGGCCAAAAGTACCAGCAACTAAATCATTTTCACGGCGTTGAATTTTCACATCGCGCGTTGAAATAGTTGGCATGCCGCCATTAAGCTCAAGCCATTTATCGCCGCCATCAACGGTGAAGAATATGCCAAACTCTGTACCTAAGAACATTAAGTCTTTATTTACGTGATCTTGTACGATACGCCAAACTAAGTGTTTCTCAGGTAAGCTATCGGCTAAAGAAGTCCACTTCTTACCTAAGTTTGTTGACTTAATTAAGTAAGGTTTGAAATCACCATATTTATGGTTATCTAAGGCAACATAAACGATATCGCGATCATATAAGTCAGCACGAATGTCATTAACATAAGCTGTCGCAGGCACGCCTTTTACTTTAGCTAGATCGATTTTTTTCCAGTTCTTACCACCGTCAGTTGTTACTTGAATTAAACCATCGTCAGTACCAACCCAAAGTACGTCTGGGTCAACAGGGCTTTCAGAGAAGTTAGCAATAGTGTGGTAGTTAGACATTGCATAAATATCCCAACCCGCTTCTACTGACCACGTTCGCCCCATCATTGGCATATGCATGCGATTGCCGTCTTTGGTTAAGTCGCCTGAGATTGCTGTCCAGCTATCGCCGCGATCGTCTGAGCGCCAAACACGTTGTGACGCGTGGTAAATACGTTTTGGATCATGGGCAGATACATTGATTGGTGCATCCCAGTTGTATCGCTCAGCAGGATCGCCTGGCAATGGCTGTGGTTTTACATAAACATTTTCACGCGTTTTTAAATCGTGACGCATCAAGTTACCTTGTTGCCATTGAGAATACATAATGTCTGGGTTACCTGGCTCAACTGCGGGTTGATGACCGTCACCGCCTAGCGTTAAGTACCAATCTTTATTTTTAATACCTTCTGCTCTGCGTGTTTGTGATGGACCACCTTGTGTCGAGTTGTCCTGAGCGCCAGCATATACGTTGTAAAATGGTGTAGCGTCATCAGGTGCTACTTTATAGAACTGTGTTAGCGGTAGGTTGGCAATATAACGCCAGTTTTCCATGCGGTCATGAGACATGTAAATACCACCATCAGAACCGATTAATACAAAATCAGGATCTGTTGGATGGAAGGCGAAAGCGTGATCATCTACGTGTTTACGTTTAGTGCTAATTGGTGTCCACGTTTTACCACCATCGTTAGACACTTTACTGTAGTTACTTGCAATATAAACACGGTCAAATTGATGCAGATCGGCAAAAATTTCTTGATAGTAGTGAGGGCCTGTACCGCCACCAACTTCGTCAGACATCTTTGTCCAACTTTGGCCGCGATTTTCAGAGCGGTAGAAACCACCTTTACGGTTGTCTATTTCAATGGTTGCATAAACGACATCAGGGTTAGTTGGCGAGATAGCCATACCAATTTTACCCATGTTGCCTGACGGTAAACCGGTTTTTAACTCTGTCCATGTTTCACCACCATCATCTGATGTGTGAATACCTGAACCTGGGCCTGTACCCACGTATGATGCTACGGTGCGTTGGCGTGACCACGTTGCAGCATAAAGTTTGTTAGGGTTACGAGGATCGATAAGTAGCGAGGTTACGCCTGTCCATTTATCAGCAGTTTTTAACACTTGCTTCCAGGTTTCACCGCCGTCAGTGGTTTTATATAAACCGCGCTCGCCACCACTTGTCCAAAGTGGACCTTGTGCAGAAACCCAAACAGTATTTGAGTCAGTAGGGTGGATAATAATGTCTGAAATACGCTCTGATTCACTCAGCCCCATATTCTTCCATGTTTTACCACCATCTAAAGACTTGTATACGCCGTCACCAAAACTGATGTGACGACCACCATTGTTTTCACCAGTACCTACCCAAACAATATTCGAATTGTTTGGATCAATAGTTACATCACCTGTTGAGTATACTTTTTGTTTATCAAATATTGGCTCCCATGTGGTACCAGCGTTTTCTGTTTTCCAAACGCCGCCAGAAGCAACCGCTGTATACCATGTAGAAGGGTTATTTTGATCAACAGCAATATCAGAAATACGACCTGACATATAAGCAGGACCAATATTACGCATTTTCAGCGCATCGAAGGTGCTACTTTTTAACATTGATTTATCGTCGTCAGCGAGTAAAGCTGAGCTTGAGAGTAATACGGATGCAGCCAGTGCAACCTTAAATAGTGATTTCATTTTGCCACCGCAAATAATTGTTATTTTGTTCCGATTACGACAATAGATTGTGGTGAATATCTAATCAAGTACTAATGCGTTCAACGAACATAAATAAGAGATAAGTGTGATAGTGTTACATTTGTTGATCTAAAGGTGGTTGTGCAACGTAGCAAGGTTACGATTAGTAAACATAACATTGTGGCTACAAGGGTAAACATGACGTACTCATTAGATGAACAGTCGCGTATCATTGAAATGGCTTGGGAAGATAGAACACCATTTGAAGCGATAGCGTTATTGTATGGTTTGAATGAAGGAGAGCTTATTACCTTTATGAGGCAAGTGTTGAAGCCTAAATCATTTTTCCGTTGGCGCAAAAGAGTGTCAGGGCGCAAGACGAAACACGTTGCATTAAGAGGGAATAATGTTTCTCGCTCCCATTGCCCTAGCCAATATAAATTTTCATCGGCAAATAAAAAGTGATAGGGTCACTTTCATTGAGCGCTATGCTATTACCGCTTTAATATGTCAATTACTGCATCGAACAATTTGATGATTTTGATTGGCCCTTCTGGGTAGAAACCTCTCACAAGTTGTCGATATTATTCAGATAATGTTGAGCCCGGTTTAGTATGTCAGACTGAGCCTCTACGTTTAGTTTCTGCCAGTTTCTATAGACCATTGCCTGTCTTGGGTTTGATGAAAATAACGGTTGATGCTTGTTCATGAAGTACCAATACAGGCTATTTAATGGGCATGCATTTTCTGTAGACTTTTCCTTTACTGAATAAAAACACTGGGGGCAATAATCACTCATTTTGTTCACGTAGTTACCACTAGCCGCGTATGCTTTTGAAGCTATCAGGCCACCATCAGCAAATTGACTCATTCCTCGCGTATTGGGCAGTTCTACCCACTCAATGGCATCGACATAAATGCCTAAATACCATGTGTCTACTTGCTGGGGTGCTATGCCTGCGATTAGACAAAAATTCCCAGTGATCATTAATCTTTGGATGTGATGTGCATAGCCAAATTCAAGTGATTGGCTAATGGCATGATGTAGACAGTTCATTTTGGTATCTGCAGTCCAAAACCAATCAGGCAAGTTGTTTTTAGCGTTTAAATGGTTCTTTGTTGTATAGTGCGGCATATTGGCCCAATACATTCCCCTGATAAATTCTCGCCACCCTATGATTTGACGAATAAACCCTTCTACTTGTTCAATGCTGACATCAGCGTTTTTTTGGTAATGGTCTAAAACTGTATTGACTACATGTTGTGGCGAAAGCATTTTACTATTTAATGAGAACGATAGCCTTGCATGATACAAACTCCACTGTTTTCTTGTGATGGCATCGTCAGCTTTGTGGGTCATTGCATCTTGAAAAGTACCAAATTTTGATAGTAAATTTTTACAAAAATAATGCAGCAATTCATTGCTCTGCTGTCGATTAATTGGCCACAAAAGTTCATTTGAGCTTTTTCCGATTGTCTTAATATTATGACGTTCAATACGCTCGTTAATCTCCTTTACGTTATTCGAAAATATTAGAGGTAATGGAATACTTGATAAGTCTTGTTTTTTTAGCTTCTGACGATTTTTCTGATCAAAATTCCATTGTCCGTTAGCAGGCTGATCATTCTCATCGACTAAAATATTGAAGCGTTTTCGCATGTATCGATAGAAAAACTCCATTCTATGGCTTGTATTCGCCTTAAAATGTTTACTCAATTCTTCATGAGGTAATAGAAAGTGATAACTATCAACACACTCCGTTTTGATTTTACTTTTGCTTAGACCAACGCAAAACTCCTTTAGTTGCACTGAAAGCCGGTACTCATCGGGTTGCTGGTACTCAAATTGTGTTGTGTGGCTGCCTATATAGTTTTGCAATAAATCAGTTAAGTCTTCGAATTGAGCTGTGTCATCTAGCGTTAGGTAGATAACTTGATGACCACGAGAGGTGAGTGCTTGAGCAAAGTTTGCCATTGCAGAAAAAAAAGCTTGGATTTTCTGAATGTGGTGTTTGGCATAGGTAGCTTCTTGATGAAGCTCTGCAACAATATAAGTACAGTTTTTATCTACTTCTTGAAACCAAGGGTGAGCGGCATTAAGTTGATCACCCAGAATCAGTCGAAGTTTTTCAGTGCGGTTGTACATTGACGATATCTCTACTTTTATTTCGTTGGCAACGTTTTGAGCAATAAACGACATGTTGCCAATCTCGTTGCCACTTTTTTCGCCAGTTGAACTCTTTTGAGCATATTGGGCATGTTTTTAAAGGAAGTGTATTTTTTCCTCTGGCTTTAGGCTCTCTATCTCGATTCATCAAAGGTGCAACGCTTACTGGGTTTCTAATGGCCAGCCAGCAATATCAACCGAATCAAGAGGCAGCGTGTTTTCATAGCCACCCCAACATGAGGTAAATTCGCCATCTTTATCATAAAGTTCTGCTTGCTTGGTTATATTGAATTTCCTACCACCTCTAGGATCTTTGCCCACACCTGCAATATATTGCCAATTTCCCCAATTGCTTGCGACGTCATAATCGATTAAATGTTTTTCGAAATACTTTGCACCAAAGCGCCAATCAAGGTGGAGCTCATTGACAAAGCAACTAGCGACAATTTGCCTTCCCCGATTCGACATAAAGCCAGTTCTATTTAACTGATTCATCAAGGCGTTTACGAGAGGGTATGGCGTGTTTCCTGAGCACCATTTGGCGTAACGTTCAGGGTAGAAGCTTGTTTTTGGTGCAGAGTTACTCAATCCTTTAAACGTAAAAAGCTGAACACCTTGTTCAACAGCGCTCCACTGAAAGTATTCTCTCCAGAGAAGTTCGAATTTTAGCCAGTATGTCGAATCATTCTGTTCATATTCTTTTTCATAACGAACAATCCCTTGCCATACTTGGCGAGGGCTTAAACTACCATTTGCTAACCAAGGGCTAAAAAGTGAGGTTCTTCTATAGCCATGAAGATCGTTTCGTGTTTGTTTGTAATGACTGATAGCACCCGATGCAAAGTACTCTTTTAAGTGTTTGAGTCCTGATTGACACCCGCCAATAATCTCTTGATTGTTGGCTCTTATAGATAGAGGTTGGCTAGTCTCATAAAGAGAGTCGATATAAGAGATAGTGATGTCGCTTTCATTCAACCAAGCCTTATCGTTTAAGCATTGAGTATTTTCTATTGCCGAGTTATCTAATTTTTCTATTACCGCACTTGCCTCTAGCGTTTTCTTAAACGCAGAAAAGCTCTTATTGACGCCACCAATGTCTTGAATCAATGTTTGGTCGAACAAGGTATGGCTCCAATGATCTTTAAACATGATGTTAGGAAGTGCTTTTCTAATCGCTGAAATTTGCTTGGATTCATTAAAGCCAACTGGATTAGAAAAGCATAATGAGCTAATTTTTAACTTTTTTGCTAAAGCCGGAAGTAATTCAGTAGGGTTTCCTATCACGATTAGCAACGGTACTCCGTACTCTGATAGTGAAGCTTTTAGCTGGCAAAGAGATTGTTTTAAGAATAGCCATCGGGCCTTTCCCATAGCCGACTCGCTAGTCGTTATCCAATTTGGGTTAACAAAGTAACATGCATATCGAGGAGCATCGCTTGCGAGGAAGCCATCGAGTATTTTGTTATCGCTGATACGTAAATCTTGTGTAAACCAATATAGCGCTGCCATTTTTCGTCACCTAAATAGAGTTATAGAACACAGGTGTTATTCGTTAAACATTCCTTTTATTCTTATACGCTTAGTTTTGCTATTTTGATCCTTCAAGCATGGTAAATTTTTTTAGGTAGGTTGGTCCGTTACTTTTTCAATTAACTGCCTATGGCAAAATTTAGATTATTGTCACGTTTTTCTTCAGGATAAGATAAACTCTCTTTCTAAAAATTTATTAAAGAATAAAGCTGGGCAAAATATGAAGTTTATTGTTGTTATTTTATTGGTGGTTATTGCATATGTTGCTTTTCAACGTAGCACGAATAATAAAGAGCTTGTTGAAGAAAATCAGCGTTTAGCGACTGCGTTCCTCAATAAAAATGTTACTGAAGAGGGTGTCATTGAGACGGCTTCGGGCCTGCAATATAAGGTATTGCAAAAAGGTGATGGAGAGCAGCACCCAACAGCAACAGATAAAGTGCAAGTTCATTATCACGGTACCTTATTAAATGGCACCGTATTCGACAGCTCTGTTGACCGAGGCGAGCCAATTAGTTTTGGACTAAATCAAGTGATCTCAGGTTGGACTGAAGGTGTGCAGAAAATGGTGGTTGGCGATAAAGTACGTCTGTTTATTCCAGCCAAACTCGCTTATGGAAATAAAGGTGCAGGCAAAGTAACACCAGGATCATTACTTATTTTTGATGTTGAGTTATTAGCGATTCACTAACCTTTAGGCAGTCATTGTAAGCATGAAAAGTACGAACGCAGATAAGCTTGTTATTCTCGATTTTGAAACCACTGGGCTGTCGCCTTTGCAAGGAGATAGGGCGATTGAGATTGGCGCAGTAAAAATAGAGCAGGGCAAAATCCATTCTCGTTTTCAAGCGTTAATGAACCCCGGGCGCCCTATCAATGCGTTTATTGAAAACTACACTGGTATTTCAAATCAAATGTTGCGAACAGCTCAGTCAAATGAGGTAGTGATGCAAGATTTTGCCGACTTTATTGAGGATCATCACCTAATTGCCCACAACGCGTCTTTTGACCAAAAGTTTCTAGATGCAGAGTTGTCGTTGATTAATCGAAACTACAATGGCGAATTTGGTTGTTCCTTATTGCTATCGAGAAGGCTCTATCAGGATGCACCTAATCATAAACTCGGGACGTTAGTTCGATACAAAAATATTGCCGCCGATGGTAATTACCATAGAGCGCTTTTTGATGCCGAAATGACGACGCAATTATGGTTAGCCATGCTAGATGATATAAAAATCAAAACTGGATTGACTGAGGTACCATTTTCACTTGTTAAAAAGTTATCGAAAACGCCTAAAGCACAAATTGACAAGCTGCTTAGCGAGCAATAGTAGATGTCTATATCCCATCAACGACTTGATAGGTTTTTAGTTGTTAATACCGATTTGAGCAAACGCGAGATAAAACTAAAGCTTGCTCAAGGGAAAGTGCTGGTTGACGATCATATTGTGAATGATGGAAGTGTAATCATCCATTTTTTTTCACAAATATCCCTCGATGGTGTTTCGATACAAGATAACCAACCTCATTACATCATGCTTCACAAGCCTGTTGGTGTAGTATGTGCCACTAAGGATGATAAGCACATTACAGTGATAGATTTAATCCGAGATAACTATGGTGATGAAATCGCAAACAGCTTACATATTGTTGGACGATTAGATTTAAATACCTCAGGGCTTGTGCTGTTAACAAACGATAGTCGTTGGTCAAGTAGAGTTACCTCGCCAGAGAAAAAAATAGAAAAACACTATCGCGTTACGTTAGAAAATCCAATTTCAACTGACTATATTGCGGCGTTTCAACAAGGTATGTATTTTGACTATGAAGGCATCACAACTAAGCCTGCTAAGCTTTCAATAGTGTCGAGTCATGTCGCTCATGTCATGCTAACAGAAGGTCGTTATCATCAAATTAAGCGTATGTTTGGTCGCTTTAGAAACCCTGTTGTTGGTTTACACCGCTATGCAGTAGGGAACTTAGTTTTAGCGGATAGCCTAGCGTTAGGTGCAAGTCGTGACCTAACAAAGGAAGAAGTGGCTTTAATTTTTTTAATGATTCATTGATAATACTCATGTGATAAAAAGGGCTCCCATTGGAGCCCTTTGTCATCTGTTCAGGGATGAATGATTTTAAGGGGTATAAACTACATTTAAGTCAACACCATTTGCTGCAGAATAGCCATATATGCCGATATGCCATGTGCCAGAGGCAGGGTTGTTAAATGAACACGACTCATTGTTGCCGCTTTTATAAGGGCGACAATCGTATTGAGATGATGTTGGTTGGCTGCCTTGTCTGATGTAAAGATCTGCATCACCTGTACCACCACTCATCGTAAAGTCTAATGATGACATACCCGTCGGAATATCGATTGTATAATACTGCCACTGTCTTCGAGATACACTAATATCAGTTACAGAAGAACTGCCACCTGTAGCACCGCCACCACCTGTGCTAGGTTCAGTAAACGAGCCCGTTAAGCTAACACCATTAAACGCACTATAAGCGACAACTTTTACATAGTATGTGCCTGCTTGAACATTAGATATTGGACAGCTTTCTACATTACCATTTTTATATGGGCGGCAATCGTAGCTGCTTGATGTTGGTGCCGAGCCAAACTTAACGTATAAATCTGCGTCACCTGTACCACCAGTCATGTCAAATGTAAGATCTGTCGCTCCCGATGGTACTTCCATCGTGAAACTTAGCTCAGTACTTGATGCTAAATTAGTTTTTGCTACACCATTTTCTAACGTGTTACCTGTTACTGGTGGCTCTGTCGTTCCGCTACAAGATGCTGCTAATGCATCAGATGCTGCTTTTGCTTGAACCAAGCCGTAACCTGTTTTGTCGTCTCGCCCTGCTGTGTCTAAATCAATTGCTGTATTTTTTAGTGCGTTACGTACTTCAGTTGCACTACAGCTAATATTGTTACTCCAAACTAGTGCCGCAACGCCTGCTACATGTGGTGTTGCCATCGACGTACCATTGTAATAAGCATAGTCTTGTGAACCGTTTATGGTTACAGTTGCAGTGCTACCTAATTGTGTCATTAGTTGTTGACCAAGCGCTCTATCAACAGACACTGTCGGTACGGTAACATCAGCATTTGCATCGACTAAAAATGGATTTTGCAAACCTGGGCGTTCGTTATTACCGTATACGATAACAGCGGCAGCACCTGCGTCTGCACAAGCTTTTGCAGGGTTTATCTCAGGGTAATTACTACCTTTTTGATTATCATTACGCTCAGCTAAACAAATATTGCCATTTACGTTATTACAGCTGTAACTGCTGCCTGATATGGTACAGCTAGCCAATTCACCACTTGCGTTTCCGTTGATATTGTTCACAACAAAGCTACTACCACTTTGCACATAGCGCGTTTGTGGAACAACAAAGTCATTACCGTAAGTTGTCGACCCTAAGCTGATAAAGCCTAATCGACCGTCGCCTGCTACTGTAGATAAGACTGCTTCACCTGGTGCTGAAATTTCGACTTGGCTGGTGTATTGAGAAAATTCAGCATGTTGATTATTACTATCTAACGCACCTACAGCCATGACTGAGTCATAGGAAGCTGGATATGAAAGCGTTGAATTACCGTCATTACCAGAAGCTGCTATAAGTAATACATCCTGATTCGCAGCAGCTTGGAGCGCATTTCTTTCTGTATTTGATGAGCCGGCGCCACCTAAACTCATATTGATGACTTTAGAACCATTGTTTACACAGCTATCTACGGCATCAGATAAATCACCTGAATAACCCCAGCCACTTTCATTAAATACCTTAATTATATGAAGGTTTACATTTGTGTTTGGCATAACACCTACAACACCTTCACTATTATTAACACCAGCAATTGTTCCAGCAACATGTGTACCATGCGACCCACCCGCTTGATACCAGTTACCTGTTCCTGAATTATTAGTACCTGATGCATTATTCGCATTTAAGTCCGGGTTAGATTGTTGATATCCTGAGTCAATAATACAAACCGTCATATTGGCTGCATCATTATCAGACACTTGGTCAGACTGTGTTCTACTGATTCCCCAAGGTTGATTTTGTGCCATTAAAAAACGCTGGTAATCAGGTTCAATTGATTCAACTGAAGGGTGTTTGCGTAATTTTTCAATGAACTTTTCAATATCCTTGATCGAATGCATTTCATCTAAGGCAATAACATGACTATTATTTTTTAGAATTTTTACATGCTTTAAATTTAAACCAATTTTTTTGGCTAAACCTGGAGGCACAACTTTGCCTTGCTTCTTATCTTTGAATGTAATGATCAAGCGATCGGTTTGATCTTGCCTGTCTAATTTTTCCTGTGCTCTCCACTGAGCAAAGTTTGATGTTTGCACATTACTTTCTTCAGCTTGTTTTAGCTGGTTTTGTGGTGCCGCATTTGCGGTGGCACTTGCTAATGCTAATGAGGTTGTTAATACACTTAGCATTAACCGTTGATTATTTTTCATCTGACAGTATCTCCATCGTAATTGTACTTTTAGCTACAACATTACGTTGTAGGTTGGTACTTATAATTGTGTTTTTTGCTGTTTTTGATTGCTCAAAACAGCGACTATCAGGTTGCGGGGTTTGATGGATTCTTCCTAGTAAATTTAAGACACAATTTATAAAAAAAACGACAGGAATAAATTAAAGTTTTCTGATAAGTGATTGTTTTAAAATGAGATGCTTTAGATGTGTCGTTTTTGTACTAAATCCTGTCGCATTTCTACTAGGGGTCCCTTTGGTAGCTGATAGTATCGAATCAAGGGAGGCGAAAAGCCAATATCGCATGCACGACAAAGTGCTTACAAAAACATGTCAAAAAGTTAAATCACAACCTAAAAACACATAGAAAAATACAAAGTGATTTACTTTAGAGAGAGGTATAAAAATGAAAATGACTAAGCTTACAACAACGGCATTAGCAACCGCTTTAACACTCGCTTTTTCAGCACAAGCTGCTGATGATAGATACATCATTAAAGTTGATGAAAGTAAAAAAGGCGTTGTTAAAGCGCTTGCAAAACAACTTGGTGGTGAATTAAAAGTTGATGGTAATGGCTTTTTTGCAGCATCTTTTACAGGCAAGAGCCTTAGTGACGTTAAAGGGTTATTGAACAACCCTCATGTACAAGTTATTGAAGAAGACCATCGTCGCATACCTTTCTCTGCATATAGTGATGATCTAGGTAATGCAATGGTGGAGCAGCTGACACCTTACGCGTTATATCAATCGGAGGCTAACCAAGTTTCTTTTGCAGCCAATGCCGGTATGAAAGTTTGTGTAATTGATTCTGGATTAGATCGCTCTAACCAAGATTTTGTTTGGGGAAATATTACTGGTGACAACGATTCAGGTACCGGAAACTGGGACGAACATGGTGGCCCTCATGGCACTCACGTAGCTGGTACAATTGGTGCTGCAGATAATAATGTTGGTGTTGTGGGTATGGCACCTGGTGTTGATATGCACATTATCAAAGTATTTAACGCTGAAGGTTGGGGATATTCATCTGATCTTGCACATGCAGCAGATAAATGTGCTGATGCGGGAGCAAATATTATTAGTATGAGCCTTGGTGGTGGCGGTGCTAATAGTACTGAAGAAAACGCCTTTAAATCATTTACAGAGGCTGGTGGTTTAGTGTTGGCTGCAGCAGGTAATGACGGAAATTCTGTTCGCTCATATCCAGCAGGTTACTCTTCAGTCATGATGATTGGTGCTAATGATAACAACAACGATATTGCGGACTTCTCGCAATTTCCTAGCTGTGAAGTGACTACAGGACGTGGCAAAAACCGAACAACGATTACCGATGAAACTATTTGTGTAGAAGTTACAGCCGGCGGTGTAGATACATTGTCAACATACCCTGCAGGAATGGCGACAAGTTCATCTATGAGTGCTGATGGTCAAGCCTTTGCATCTTCGTCAATGGAAAATGCCGGTAACATTTCTGGTTCTGTTTACTTTATGGGAACAGCTGAAACAGTCGATTCGAGTGCCAATGGTAATATTTGTGTGATAGATCGTGGTGCTATCTCTTTCTATGACAAAGTGCTTAATTGTGAAAACTCTGGTGGGGTTGGCGCAATTATCGTAAACAACGAAGCTGGCATGTTATTTGGTACATTAGGTGATGCTAACGCAACGTCAATTCCTGCCGTTGGTGCTGCATTCGAAGATAGAAGCGCGTTAATTTCTGCGAGTAATGCAACGATTAATATTGGTACAAGTGATTATGGTTTTATGAGCGGCACATCGATGGCCACGCCTGCTGTATCAGGTATCGCTGCTTTAGTGTGGTCTAACCATAATGGCTGTAGTGGTACTGACATTCGAGAGGCATTAAAAGCGACAGCGCAAGATAACGGTGCTGCTGGCAATGATGTCTATTTTGGCTACGGTATTGTGAAAGCAAAAGCCGCTCATGATTACTTAACCGCTAATGGATGTGGCGGCGGTGTAACTCCTCCTCCTTCTGGTGACATTTCCTTAGATACAGCTACAGGTCGTGCAAAAGGAAGAAATTACGTAGATTTAAGTTGGACTGGTGCATCTACAGCTAGTGTTGACATCTTTCGTAATGGTTCTCTACTAAGAACAACAACTAATGACGGTAGTTACCGAGATAGCTTTAAGTCTTCAGGCACTTTGACATATAAAGTATGCGACCAAGACTCGACAAATTGCTCTGCTGAAGTAACCGTAAACTTATAAATTTACGGAGTTAATAAGTACTTTATGTAGTTCCTTTAAAGTACTTTTATCCAGTCCACTTTGGTGGACTGGATATTTTGTTTTAGGGTATGGCATTTCTTTCTTTAGGAACAGCTATTAAAGCTATTGTGACAAGCGTGTGATGCTTCTTGCGCCACCAAATATGATTTGTTACAAAATATTAACAAATCATGTTAGTATCTTTTCTTAAGTTGAAAGAATAAAACTTATTGCCCTAATGTTTTGAAAATTAAATTAAATTACATTAATAAAGTATTAGGTATAAGGGAGTCCTCATGTTAAACAGACTTACATTTAAACAAGCTGGCCTATATTCACTGGTTGCTGCAGTCGCTTCATCAGTATGGCTTATTAAATCATTTTCTAGCTCTCCTGATGCTATAGATCGTGATTCATATATTGTAAAAAGTCATGATACGGCGTTGTTACAACAAACGATGGATACGCTTGGTTTAACACCTAGTCACAAGTTAGACATTATAAGTGCAGTTGCCGTTGACTTAACGACTTATGAGCGAGAAAAAATTGCAAAATTAGGTGCTTTTCAAATAACGAAAAATTTCAGTGTTGAGCTTTCTGGCGGTAACGCATGGGGCAAAAGAAAATGGCAACCAAAGGCTGTTGTCCCTTCTTATATCGATGCTGATTATGCTCATATGACTAGAAATTTTGGTGATGGCGTAACAATCGGTTTTTTAGATACCGGCATTGATGCATTACAAGGCACGTCTTCAGGATTAGGTTTATCAACCGATTTATATGGCTATGACAAGTTTTGGGGAACTTATGATGCAATAAATAACACGATCAGCAACTACAGTAATGAAGAAAGTGGCCATGGAACACATGTAGCAAGTGTCGCTGTTAATGCTGATTATGATGTTTATGGCAATATTTATGGGGTTGCTCCTAATGCAGCTGCAGTCGGTATTAAAGCGTTTGACTCAGACGGAAAAGCAACATACGCGGACGTGATTAGAGGTATTGATTGGGCGATTCAAGTCAAAGATAAAATAAACTTAAGAGTTTTAAATATGTCTTTTGGTGGTCAGCAGCGCTCGTATTACTGGGATGATCCGTTAAACCAAGCGGTTATGAAAGCATGGCAAGAGGGAATTGTTGTTGTTGCATCTGCTGGTAATAACGGCCCAGACCCAATGACCATCGGTGTCCCAGGCAACGTTCCTTATATTATAACTGTTGGTGCAATGACGGATAACTTCACTGAGACCAATGTTCAAGATGACATAATAGCAACCTTCAGTGCTGCTGGCCCAACGCCAGCAGGTTTTGTGAAACCTGAATTGGTGGCTCCAGGTGGTCATGTATCTGGGTTAATGGCATACGACACACAAATTGTGATGCAACACCCAGAGTATCATGATGGAGGAAAGTATTTTGAAATGTCAGGTACGTCACAAGCAGCAGCTGTGGTTTCAGGCGTAGCTGCTTTAATGATATCTCAAGATCCTAGCTTAACGCCTGATGAAGTTAAGTGCCGACTCATTGATAGTGCTCACACCGCTATGACGCCAGAAGGTAAGTTAGCTTATAGTGTCTTTCAACAAGGCTCAGGCCTTGTTAATGCAAAAGATGCGCTTAAAAGTACGGCCTCTGGTTGTGCTAATCAATCACTTGATATTCAAAAAGATTTAGCCGGAGAAAAACATTTCTACGGTCCAGCCAACATCAATGAAGATGGTAACTTTTATGTTGAAGGCCTAGGTGAGGAATATGTTTGGCGTGTCAATGATAGTTCACTATCAGGTGATGCTGTAATTTGGAGACTGAATTATGATGATAATCCAATGGACTGGAGGAATTCAGCTTCTACCGATGCAGTTATCTGGCGTTTAGATTTTGAAACAAACGCTGTGATTTGGCGCTTAAACTTTGAAACTGATGCCGTAATTTGGCGTTTGAACTTAGAAACCGATGCCGTAATTTGGCGCCTAAATCTTGATGATCCTGAGGCCGCTCCAATTAGCATAAATCACTGGGTTGACCCACAATAACATTACGTCAAAAGCCATTGATTGATTCAATGGCTTTTTTTCATGTATATAGTTATCTCGTTTTCTAGAGGGCTTGCAGTATGAGTCTATTAAATTTATCTACATTTTGTTTGATTGTTAGCCTGGCAGTTTCATTGAGTTCTTTTGCTCAGGAAATTAAACGGTTTAAAAACTTTGGCGTTGATAACCCAATGTCCTATAGCTTTGTTAGAGCAATAGCACAAGATAAAGATGGATTTATGTGGTTCGGATCATCAGAAGGTCTTGATCGTTTTGATGGTTATCAGACAGTGAGTTTTCATCATGATGACAATAGCAAGAACTCCTTGAGCTCAAATGTTATTAGTCGTTTATTAGTCAGCAAAGATGGAGAGTTATGGGTAGGTACTTTTGGCGGTGGCCTGAATTTATTTCGTGAATCAACGCAAGATTTCACCCATTTTTCGACTAAAACTGAAAGCCAAGCACTCACTAATGACACGATCAATGCTATTTTTGAAGACAAAAACGGTAGCTTATGGGTGGGGACCGCGAATGGACTCAATATCTTATTTAAAGAAAATGATATTTGGCGAGTAAAGCAAATTCATCAACAGCTAGGCAATCCAAATAGCTTAACCCATAATACGATTCATGCGATTACCCAAACATTCGATAACTATATATGGGTAGGAACAAATGGCGGTGGTATTTCAGTTTTTGATTTACATGGTAATTTTATTAAATCGGTTAAGTATGGAGATAGCAACAAAAGCCAATACGTAAATAAATTTGTCAGTACCTTATTTTCAGATAATCAGGGGAGGGTATGGATAGGAACAGAAAATAACGGCTTATTAAGGTATAGCGCAGAAACTGATTCATTTAAGCACTATCAATTCGATACAGCTAACGAGACAGATGTTAGTAGTAATACGATTAATCATATCTATCAAGATAGCGAAAGTAATATTTGGGTTGCTACTGATAACGGCCTTTCAATCTATAATCATCGCGAACAAATCTTTAGTCATCATCGGCACTCACCGCAAAATCCATTTAGTTTAAGCAATGACTATATATTAACGTTTTTCGAAGATGCTAACTCGATGATGTGGGTCGGTACATTTACAGGGGTTAGTCGTTGGGATCCCAATATCGCAACGTTCAGACAGTATAGTTCTCACACGAATCCAGAGCTTGAAAATAACAATGTGACAAGCTTCACGCAATTTGATTCAGAGCATATCATTTTCAGTACCTATGCTGGCGGGCTATATAAATTGTCCACACATGACCAAGCGATATCTAAATTGCCCTTTAATGGCTACTTTGGTGAGCTGAGAGTGATGAGTTTATTTGCTGATGAAGGAAAGTTGTGGGTTGGCACTAGAGCTTCAGGATTATTCGAAGTTGAACTTGAAACAGAAAAAGTAACTAAATACCAACATGATGAAAACGACGATATGTCGCTTTCTGCTAATAGTGTGACAGATATTATCAAGGACTCTGCAGGTACTCTATGGGTATCCACTTTTCATTTTGGTTTAAATAGGCTAAACGCTAATGGTACTTTTACTCGATATGTTAAAAATGCTGAAACACCTGAATTAGGACCAAGTAGTAACCATATTCTGCAATTGTTAGAAGATGAACAAGGCGCTATTTGGGTTGCTACTTTTGGCGGAGGCTTAAATAGATTAGAGCCAAAAACAAATAGATTTACTCATATTCAGCACAAAACAAGTGATCCATTGAGTTTATCTGATGATTTTACGTGGATCATGTTGCTTGACGATATAGGCGATCTTTGGATTGGAACACAAGCGACAGGCTTAAATATTCTCTCCAAAGAAAATAGAGAAAAAAATGTCTTTGAGTTTAGTCAGTTGAACGCTAGTGATGGCATGAAAAGTATGACGATTTATGGCATTTTGCAGGACTTAAATAGCGATATTTGGTTCACCACGAGTAAGGGGATTTCACGATACTCTAAAAGAACTAAAACCTTTAAACATTTTGGTCTTAATCATGGGTTAATTGATTTAGAGTTTACACATGGCTCTGCCTATAAAGGACATGACAATACCTTGTATTTTGGCTCAGGAAAAGGCTTTAACAGCATTTCTCCAGAGCAGGTTGATATGACAATTAAACCACCTGAAGTACGTTTAACGAATATTCTTAAACTTAATGAGCAGATGTCCTTACCTGTTCCTTTATCTGAATTAACAGAGCTAACGCTAACTTATCAAGACCAAATCGTATCGTTTGAATATGTAGGGCTAAATTATGCCTCCCCTGAGTCAACAAAATACCGATATCGTCTAAAAGGTTTTGATGAAGCATGGATTGATGCAGGAAAGTCTCGCCGTGCAACTTATACCAACTTACCTTCAGGTGAATATCAGTTGGAAATTATTGCCGGTATTAATCAAGCTAATTGGAGTAACCCAGGACTCAAGCTCAAGATTAATGTTTTACCGGCACCTTGGAATACTTGGTGGGCTTATCTACTCTATGCGCTAATCGTTGCCGTTATATTATTGACCTACTCAAGAGTATTAAATAGGAAATTACTAGCAGAACAACAACAAAAGGAGTTTCTTAAGCAACAAATTGATGAGAAAACCAATGAATTCATTCAAAAAAATCATGAGCTTGAACATGCCAATAGACTACTTGAAGATGCAGCTACAGTAGATAAAGTGACAGGCGTTAAGAGTAGGAGATACTTAGATATTTATATTGAACAAGCGGGTCAATTGATGTCGCAAATTCATGAAAATATATTACCTGTACAACGAAATATACTACCGCGCTTATATTTGATCATGGTTAAAGTGACGGGCCAAGAAACGGTGCCAAGTAGCCAAATGGTAAACCTTGCAGATTTTCTGCTTTACAGCCGAAATAGTGACGACCTGGTGATCAAATGGGCAGAAGATACGTTTGTCGTTATTGGTTATGAAAAAGAAAATAATGCACTAGAGCTTGCCGAGCGGCTTTCTACACGTTATCAGCAAGTACTTGGAAGTCGTTTAAATGCCAATATAGCATATACTTTTTATCCGTTTGATTTTGAACAACCAATGGCTCTATCTTGGGATCAAGTGAGTGTTATTACAGAGCATGCTATATCGATAACCCAACAACAGCAAACTAAGTGGCTTGGGCTATATGGTCCCAAAGTGCGTCCGTTTGATTATTTGGAAGTCATTAAACAAACGAATATTGATGAACTCGCTAAATTGGTGAAACTAAAACAAAGTAAATAGCGGTTTTTCCTGTTATTTATTTTGTTATTTCTTGTTGAAATTGCTTGGGGGTTTGTCCTGTAACTTCTTTAAAACAGCGCCCGAAATATGTTTGTGAGGAAAACCCAACATCCAATGCGATGCGACCTATCTGCGAGCCATTACTTAACATTTGTTTTGCTTTTTTAATCCTGAACTCTTTAATAAAGTTATTTGGCGTAGTGCCCAAAATAACTTTTATCTTCCTTTGTAATTGTCGTTCACTCATAGCCAAGTTATTGGCGAGGAAGGTTATATCAAGCTCTTGCTCTGCATAATGTTTTGCGATTAGATTCTCTAATTTTGTTAAAAATTTCTCTTCGGCATTTAGCTGATTACTATCGCTCGTAGAAAGTCGATTGGCATTTTCTTGGCAAGCAAAGTGTTTTTCCGCTTTTTGTTCTTCGGTAAATTGTGCGAGGTAGCGACCTTGCAATTGTATTCTGTTATTTATTAAGTTTTGAATTCTGATCAATAATTCATTTTGGTTAAATGGCTTACTGAGATATTCGTCAGCATTGAGATTGAGACCTTGAAGTCTGCTTTCCAGATCTGAACGAGCAGTTAATAAAATAACAGGAATATGTGCGGTAATGTCATTGTTTTTCAATTCTGTTAATACTTCAAAACCGTCAATGCCCGTCAACATTAAATCACATACAATCAGATCAGGAATGTACTCTTGCGCAAGTGTTAATCCATGCTCTCCACTGCCAGCTAAAATACAGTGGTGTTGTTGCTCAATCACCTGCTTGATATGACTTTGCATATCCAAATTATCTTCAATGACTAGTACAACTTGTTGTTGATGATCTTTTTCAATCTCTTGTTTAGTGCTGTGTTGTTCTATCAATAGAGAACTCACTTCGTTTTCAGATAAGCTAACGGCAAGTTGATGTTCTGTAGCTAAGGCGTTCGCAATAGGTAGTGATAAACTAAATTTGCTGCCGTGGCCATACTCACTCACTAACGTAATACGCCAATTATGAGCTTTGACTAATTCATTGACCAAAGATAAACCAATGCCGACACCAAACGTTGCCTGGTTTTCAACATCATCTGCTCGTTGAAAGCGCTCAAATATTGTGTCTTGTGAACTCTTAGATATACCGATGCCAGAATCAATAATATCGATGATAATAGTCTCTTGTTCAGCGTAAGCGTTGACTTGCACTATGCCACCTTTGGGCGTATATTTAATCGCATTAGCAAGTAAGTTAAAAATTATTTTTTCGAATGCTTGTGCATCGCATTCCAACCACAAGTTGTCAGGTATATTGCTAGAAAATGTTAATTTACTTTGCAATGCTAACTGACAAAATGAATCAACCGGCATCGTCATCAACGACTTTAATCGATAGGTATTGAGAGAAAGTTGTGGGTTGTCAGTAATTCTTGATAGTTCTAAGAGTTGCTCTACCATGCGTACAAGCCTTAAACCATTTCGCTTTGCCGTAGTCAAATCATCTTTTTCACGATCATCGATAGCTTGATCAATGTGTTTGTCGATAATGCCATTGATGATGGTTAACGGGGTGCGAAACTCGTGGGAAATATTAGCAATGAACTTGTCTTTAGATTCTAAAGCTTGTTTCTCAGCAAGTTTTCTCGCGGATAAGTTAATAAATGTAAGCACGATTAATGGTTTATCTGCACGCTCTGCCCATTGCAACTCTGCTTGTGCTGGGAATTCAGTGCCATCAGACCGAAGAGACATACATTCTACTGATATGCCAAGCTCTTTTCGTTGTAAAGAATATACGTTACTTTGATAATCAAAAAAGAAATGCATTTCATCTTTTTGGGCAAAAAGCTGGTTTACTGACGTGCCTTTTAATTCATGCTCTAAACTTTGAAACATCTGCACAGCGGCAGGGTTGGCTGATAATATTTCACCATTAATTGACGTTGTTAATATGGCATTGTTAGAAGCGTTAACAATCGCGATGGATTCACTATTAAGGATTGCGCTTTTTAATGAATCATTAGTGTTTTTTAAGTCGTCGATTTGTTGTTGAATTCTCATTAAGCTTCTTTGCTGATGATGAGATTTACTTCTTTTATTGAGTAAACTAATTGTCATCAAAACCGCACATACACAGGCCCACGATAAAACAACTACTGATTGTAATCTTGAATTAATGATAAAGAATTGTGCTTGTTCAATACCATATAGGTGGAATGACGCAGGTAGAATCAATAACAAAAGAATGTATAACTCAGGTATGTTTGATTTTTCTGTCACGGGTATTGTTTTTTTATTATTGAGAGCAATACATGAACTTATCGCTAAGAAAAAGTAAGGCAATAGGTCCAGCAATTGGTTGATGTAACCCTTTGCAATCAACGGGGTGTTATTTATCACCCCTAACGCGTTTATGTTTTCTATGGTTAATACAAAACTGCTAATCACTAATGGGCTATAAAAGCCTCGCCAAAAAGTCGATTTACTATCAATTAAACATATAACTAACCGATAGGTGATCAATGCACAAATGAGTATGTCAAAAACTTTGGTAGGTTTACCAGAAGCGTATACCTCTGGTGAAAACTGCGCAGGCAATAGAATAAAATAGCTAAAACTAACAAGTGCAAAAAAAAGTGATGGCATTCGCCCATTGATAAATTTACTTTCAGGAACGTTACTTAAGTGAGGGTTACTTTCGACGGCAAGTAATATGAAAAAATAGGTAAATAATGTGATGAAATCATTGAAAAGTTTATGAACATCATCGTTAAACAATAGATTACTTATACAAACGGTTATGAGCGCAAATAATAAGTATTGCCAAAAAAGCTTAAATGAACGCGATTTACTGCGCTTAAAAGCAAGCCAAGCTAAATAGGTACTAAATAGTTGAACAATGAATATTGCACCCCTATCGAGCATATAATCTTGAATCGAAAATGCAGTCGCAATAAATGAATATGGAAAAAAGATTGCCACAGTTAACAATATCATGGCAAAAACAACACTTCGTAAAGACAAGTTTTATCCTAGTATGCAATTTGTTCAACAAATGATAGCTATTTTATCCATGAAATAACACCGATTACGTCAGATGGTAACATATTATTAACACGCTGTGACTCCATCGCAAGTCGAGTAATTTAAAATTTAAGATTGAGCTAAGACATTCTGTTTAATAAAGAACTTCATGAATAAATGAAGTATTTACTTCAGTATTCGAAAGATATCGTCTTTTGATTTACACTTACAGTAGGCTAGCGTTGGTAAATTAGGTATGAAACTCCTTTTATTTACATTTTTTTCATTATTATTATCCTTTAATACTTTAGCGACGACATTGCGCTTCTCGGTAGGTCCTGATCATCAAGATATGATGGACAACAACTATTTAGTTTATCGAGCAAATTGGGAATTTCTATCGCAAAGCCTAGCTTTATTGGATGTTGAGTTAGTTGCTAAACCAATGCCTTGGGCACGAGCGAAGTCTTTAGTGCAGGCAGGCACAAACCATGGCCTTTTTCTCGCGGCAAACTTTGAAGAACGTAATAAGTGGGCTGTTTTATCACAACCGTTAGCCTATGAGGTTTTTGGTTGCTATAAACATAGAGAAAATCCTGATGGCGACAAAGTTATAGCCGCGGTTAGGCTTGGTGGTAACGACAAAATCTTATCTTACTTGAAACCTGAAAAATTACTGAATGTTACGACAGCACAAGATGGTTTAATGCTCTTGCACCATAAGCGCGTCGATCGTTTTATTATGGCGAAAGGTTATGGCCAGTATATTTTGAATAATGAGCTAATAGACATTAAAGAAGATATTATATTTGATCCTAATCGCTCAGAGCTTCGCAGTTTACATGTTGCGTTCGCTAACAATAAACCGGAAAGTTTAGCAATGTTAAAGGTGGTTAACCAAGCAATTACCTTAGGTATGGAAAAAGGAATTTATCAAAATATTATGGCTAAATATCAAGTGCCAAAAGAAATGTTAGTGGCTCAACGCCCATCTCTCAAACGTTAAATCTCTCGGAATATAGCTAACAAATAGTCGTTTGAATTTTTTCTTCAAACTTTAATTCCTTTGTCATTAAGAACTTATCATAAGTCCAGCGATTGGTACTTGATTATCTTGTAAATGGTAATTATTATCACTTGCGTTTCGAAGTGTTGAGGTAGTTATGTTCGTTTGTATTTGTAAAGGTATTACAGATAAACAAATCAAAAAAATGGTTATTGAGCAAGGTGCGGGATCTATCCGTGAACTTAAGCTCAAACTTGATATTGCATCGCAATGTGGCACTTGCGTAAAGCTTACTCAGCAAATTATTGATGACACCATTGTAGACGAAAGCCTATTTAAAGATGTTGGCTAAAATCAAATACTAAGCGCTCATAAAGCAAACTAATTAATAATCATTATCGTTTGCTAATTGCATGAAGTTATTAACTTTTTTGCATATTTCCTAACTCTTTCTATACTCATATTGTTCGCTAAACTTTTAGGGTAATAATATGAAAATTCAAACTGAGATAGTGGTGACTTTGAACAAGGTCCTCACCTCAGAATTAACCTCAATAAATCAATTCTTTTTACATGCACGTATCTATAAAAACTGGGGCTTTTCTCAGCTTAATGATAAATGTTACAAAAAATCCATTCTGGATATGAAACAGGCAGACAAGTTAATTGAACGTATCTTGTTTCTCGAGGGTTTGCCAAACTTGCAGCAGCTTGGTCAATTATCAATAGGTGAAGACACACCTGAAATGCTTTCTTGTGATTATCAATTTGAATTAAATCAACGCACGATACTTCAGCAATCTATTGCTACTTGTGAACAGTTGCAGGATTTTGTTAGTAGAGACTTACTAGCAGAGCTCCTGGAGGGTGAAGAAGAATATATTGATTGGATTGAAACTCAACAGTATCAAATTGAACAAATGGGTATTGAGAAATACCTTCAAGCACAGTTATAGGAGTGAATAACTATGAAAGGTAATAAAGAGATCATTGACTCGTTAAATCAATTGCTTGCTTTTGAGTTGGCTGCGATGGACCAATATTTTATTCACTCGAGAATGTACCATGATTGGGGCTTAACCAAATTATTCGAACGCATTGATCATGAGTTCGATGATGAAAAAGGTCATGCGTCATTGTTGATTGAGCGTATTTTGTTTTTAGAAGGGATCCCCGACATGAAAACAAGAGAAGAGATTGTGATTGGTAGTACAGTGCCTGAAATGTTGCAAAGTGATTTAAACGTAGAATACGCAGTAGACAATAAGCTGAAAGAAGTCATGGCGTTGTGTGAAAAAGAGCAAGACTATGTGTCACGAGATATGCTCCAGACATTAATCAACGATACAGAATCAGACCATGCTTTTTGGTTAGAGCAACAACTTGGTCTAATCGATAAAATTAGCTTGGCTAACTACTTACAATCCCAGATGTGAAACCTTCACTAAGTCTTATTTCTGCGTATAACTAGTACATTGGCAACCAACATCTTGCCAATGTTGTATTTCAAGGTTTGTGACACCTAGTTGATTGTATACGCTAGATATAAAAGTTTGCTGATTTAGTTTTTGTAAACCAATATCTAGCGCTTTTGATAGTGCTTTTCCGGCAGGCGTTTTATCGTTAACGGCGAAATGCAGCGAATCATTGATGGTAAACTTGATGCCTTTAATTGGGTACAACGGAATACCAAATGCTGTTCTTTGCATGTCGTGCTTGCTGTTAAATGTAAGCGGTACGAGATCGACACGTCCTAATTCCACCAACTTAAACATTTGTTCGTATTGATCGATATGTTTAAGTGTTAAGCCAGAACAGTTAAGCTCAGACCAATCGTGTTGCCAGTTTTTATTGAGGGCGACAATGTAGTCGTGCCTGTTTTTTAACTTGAAGAAATCCAATGTTTTTGACTTCTCCTGTGAAGTAAAAAGGCCTTTAGTAAATTCGTTATTGTCTAGCAGTCTTAATGATGCTTTAGCGTCAAATTTTGAAATTTGTTGTTGCCAGAGACCAAAGCCCGTCACATGAGCTTTTCTTTGCTCTATCGCTTGAAGTGCCCTTTCAGCAACTGGCACTGAAACTAGGCTCATTCTAAAGTTCTGTCCGGATGCGGCAAGTGCGTTACAGAGAATTAAATATTCAGCCACCATTTGATTATCCTCGTATTGAATAGGGATTTGGCTTGGACATGCTTGATCTTTTGCAAAACTATTTATTGCATCAAAATGATCTTGAAAAACGGCTACTTGAATTGTCGTTGCGTGGCTAAAAGTACTAAAAATTAATATTGAAAAAACAAAAGATTTGAATACGATCATCGGAAAAAAATCCATTAGCTTATAGTCCTGTTAAGCACGTCGAGTATAAAAAATAAACAGACGAGGGAGTAGGAAATATACAGAAGTTATTCAACTGGTCAACCTTTTTAGGAGGTGATTCTTCTTTAGCTAATAACGTATATAAAATAATGACCCTGCTTCTTAGCCCCTTTAACTTACTTGTTGAACATGTAACATGTTGAAAAATATCAACCTATCTAACATGTTGTCAGATTTTTTCTTGGTTTGTAATGTGATTAAAGTTCATGCAGGCTAAAGCACGGTAGAAAATATTCCACAATTCTTCCTTATTCTCATAACTCTAGACTAAGTTAACTTCACTTGAATTATGATTATATCGAAGACGATGTATTCACTAACCTTACACTGTTCGATATAAAAAACCGAAGCAATGGCTTCGGTTTTTTTATTTATAATATAGACTTAGATGCAGAACGTTTTGTTAAAAGCGAACCTCTAACCACTCTTCATTATCTTTAAAGTAAAGTGTTTTTACGTCACCTTGTCTTTCAATATTGACCATATTAATTTGCATAGGCCATAAGTCACGTAATGCACCATTGCGAAGATTTAGTCCTTGAACACCTTTTGGTAGTGCTGTGTCTTGATAAACCCAAAAGAATTTACCTTCAACTTCAAAACCTACGCTGTCTAAAGAAAGTCGCTCGCCTTTTAACGTACTAGCGCCAAACTGTTTAGCGACATAGTTAGCAAAAAGCTGCTGGGTTTCTTCTGAATCCAGAATATCAGCGTGCTTATCGTTAAACAGGTCTTGCACGGCATGCTCAGTATCGTGCAAATAAAAACGATGCATCACTTCAACATGGCCAGAACGTTCGTTAAAAAGAACCGTTGTTTCAGCCGCTTTTTGCTGATGGCCAAGCACATTGTGCGAGACCATCATCAATACTGCGCTGAGAAAAATTAATAAGCCCTTTGGCATTATTTATCCTTCTTCTCTTCTTCTTTATCTTCGTCTTTTTTAAGTTCTGTTTTGATATCATTCATGATGTCACGACGAACTTTTTGTGTGCTCTTCTTCGCTTTGTAAGCTTCAACACGTGAAGGGATAATGCGACGTGGGTAGTAGTTGTTTTCTACATCTACGTCAGCTGTTTCCCAACCTGGATCAACCGCAACGCTAACAAGTTCTTTTTCTTTATCAGTAACAATTAACTTACGAACGTTTTTCGGAGTACGACGCCAGATTTCAGCTGGAATGTACTGATCTTCCGTTGTGCCGTCTGCATATGTTAGCTGAAGAATAATTGGCATAACCAAACCACCTTTGTTAGAGAACTCTAACACGTAGTAGTTTTTGTCTTCTTTGATAGCACGATCGAATACTTCACGTTCCCATGGCTTTAAGCCTTTAAGGAACTTGTTGTATGCGTTACGTTCTTTGTTCGTTACTGTAAAACGGTCATTTTCGTCGTAGAAGTCAGTTACGTCAGGGTTACGGTCAACCCATAGTGTTTTGCCTTCAGCTTTGTTACGTTCAACAAATAATGAAGATGGCTTGTCGTTTTCAATATCACGTAAACGGCCGTAATCAATATCTGGGTTTTTGGTATCTAAACGCATTTTGTAAACTTTATCGATTGAAATATCTACGTGATCTGTTGAGTAGAACCAACCACGCCAGAACCAATCTAAGTCAACACCTGATGCTTCTTCCATGGTACGGAAAAAATCAGAAGGTGTAGGGCGTTTAAACATCCAACGCTCAGAGAACTCTTTAAATGCAAAGTCGAATAAATCACGACCTAAGATAACTTCACGTAAAATATTAAGTGCAGCAGCAGGCTTAGTGTAAGCGTTAGGGCCTAAACGTAATACGCTGTCAGATTGTGTCATGATTGGCACTTGGTTTTGAGACTTCATGTAGCCAGTAATGTCACGAGGCTCTACACCCCATGGGATTGTAGGATCCCATTCACGACCAGCAACACCGTCTAAAAAGCTGTTTAAACCTTCGTCCATCCAAGTCCATTGACGTTCGTCTGAGTTAACGATCATAGGGAAGTAGATGTGACCAATTTCGTGGATAACAACACCAATTAAGAAACGTTTCTCTGCTTGAGAATATGTGCGAGAACCGTCATCACGTAATTCAGTACGAGGACCATTAAACGTGATCATTGGGTATTCCATACCGCCTACAGGACCGTTTACAGATTGTGCTGTTGGATATGGGTAGTCAAAAGAGTAGCGTGAGTATACTTCCATGGTATGGATAACAGACTCTGTAGAGTACTTCTTCCAAAGATCACCACCTTCAACAGGGTAGAATGACATTGCCATTACATGGTCTTGAACATCTCCACCTTGTTTGTAGCCTTTTGCATCCCACATGAAAGTACGAGAAGAGGCCCAAGCAAAATCGCGTACGTTGTCAGCTTTAAACTTCCACGTTTTACGCTTGTCTGTACCTTCTTTTTCGTTCTCTAACGCTTCTTCTTCAGTGACGATAAATACTGGACGCTTAGCTGTTTTAGCTTCTTCTAAACGTTTACGTTGTGTGCTTGTTAAAACATTTTTAGGGTTCGTTAACACACCAGTAGAACTAACAATGTGGTCAGCTGGTACATTGATTTCTACTTCGTAGTCACCAAACTCAAGCGTGAATTCACCGCGACCTAAGAATTCTTTGTTGTTCCAACCTTCGTAGTCAGTATATGCGTGTAAGCGAGGGAACCACTGAGCTAATAAGAAAATGTCGTTGCCATCTTCAAACTTTTCATAACCTGAACGTGCAGAAACCGCATTTTCTTCAACGATGTTGAATGCAAAATCGATAGAAAACTCTACATCATCGCCTGACTTTAATGGTTTTGGTAAGTCGATACGCATTTGAGTACCAACAACTGTAAATGCTAATGCTTTACCTTTGCTGTCTTTCACTGCGCTAATTTCGTAGCCTACTTCGTTATCCGCTAAGAACTGTTGACGACGCAACGCACCTAAACTTAGTTTAGCTGGCTTATTACCTGTGCCTGCTGAAGATGCCGGACCACGATTACCAATACCACCAAAGTTATTAGTCATATTGGCAATTGAATCGTCTTTAAAAATATTCTGGTCTAACTGCACCCATAAGTACTTCAGCTTATAAGGGGAGTTATTTTGATAGGTAATCTTCTCACTACCAGATAAACGACGTTTTTCTTCATCAAGTGTGACTTTGATTTTGTAATCAACTTGTTGTTGCCAGTAGTTTTCACCTGGCTCACCAGCGGCATTACGATAAACGTTTGGCGTTGGTAAAACTTCTTCAAGCTGACGGAATTTGTCTTCAAAGTTACCTTTAGTTTGCTTGATTGCCGACGCATAAACCGACGTTGCAAGCGTTAAAGGTACCAATAAAGCTAAAGCAATTGAGTTGTTAACTTTCATGTTTCTTCGTTTTGGTTGTAGGTGAATGAACTCATCAATATATTTGTTATCTTGTAACTTATTGGTTAGCCAAACGTGTTTAGCTTGTTGATGCCAAGAAGTGTATAAACAGGTCAATGAGAATTTACATCGCTTCACCCTTTTTAAGGAGTGTTATTATTAAGTTACGATGTTTAAGGCAGCTACTTGCCTTTTATCAGGTTTAAACTTTGCAAAATTTGCAGTAATGCATTTTCGCAATATAACCATAATAATTTAGCACAACATAATGCACGTAAGGGTTACATTAGTAAAGTGGATTGATTGGTCACTTAGCGCAAAAAAAAGACAAAATAGCGCAAAGAAAAGCGTTTTTAATGAAAGTAGATAGTTGGGATGATTATTGGTTATAAAGTCACACCTATTAATGAATTTAAATATGAAAATAAAAAGGAATGTTTAGTCAATTAATGGTCTACAGTAGCTAAAACGCTATTATATGATTAACTTCAACTTAAAATAATGCTTCTATACGGAATGAACAGCAACGATATGCTAAATGACAGATAAACAAAAAATTCTTATTGTAGAGATGATAGCGATATTTCAGAACACTTAATATTGTTTTACCTACATCAAGGTTTTGATACAAAAGCGATAGAAGATGGCGCTCTTGTTATTGATGCAGTCAATGACTATCAGCCCGATTAATCTAAAGATAAAAATCAAACACAATGTATTGATTTTAGTTGTTCAGGATACTGCGCCAGGCGCACCAGATGACGAACTTGATAATATATTCGAACGCTTATACCGCGCAGTGAAATTTAGAAACCGAAGTCAGGTGGTGCTGGTCTCGGGTTAGCAATAAGCAGAATATTATCAATGCTCATCAGGGCTCTATTATTGCGCGCCAAAGTCGTATCCGGTGGCTTAGCGGTCATTATAAAATTTCCATTAGTACATTAACGAACCTATAATCATTCATACTCAAGCGCTCGTTTCTCCAGCATTAGATTTAAGCTCGAGTTTGGATATGTTTTTTATAGCCGACAAGATGAAACGTCTACAGTGAAAGCAATTAAGCGCTTATCGGATAAAAGCAATAGGAAAATTGTTCAATTTAAAGGCGCAAAAACCATGCGTATTATGAATAGTCGCTCACTTGTGTCTGTCATCAAGCAGCAAGCAAAAAAGCTTGATATGTCGATATAGTTAGCGTTTTATGTAGTTCGCTTTATTCACACAAATTTTTTTTATTGATTACTCATTCTTACTGATTGCTAATCGATGAGCTAATTCAAGATAATTTCAGCGCGCAATACCCATAAAAATGAATGGTCAATCAATTTGTTTTTTAATCAGTTCTTACTCTTGAATATGGTTGGTAAGCTAAATGTATCAGTTGATAACCCAACCAACTTTATTATCGCAATTTATTGATTGTCGTAGTATTTTAACTAAAATTTAACTCATTACAGAAACCTCTCAGGTAGGACGTGGAATCACAGCATGTTAATAAAAAAACTGTTGATCAGTACGGTGGCACTTTTAATCGGTATGAGCAGCTTTTATTTAGAAGCCGAGCCATTAAAAGAAGAAGAGTTAGCTTTAGTTGAGCTAGCTAAAACTGATCCTATTTTTGATTGGGTTCGCTTAAAGTCGGGCGAGTGGCTTAAAGGTGAAGTAGAAGGTTACTATGAGGATGAGTTGTCATTTGAAAGTGATGTACTAAATAGTTTAGTCATAGAATATGACGACATCCATTCGATTATTTCTGCGCGTGTTCATGCACTTAAACTACGAGATGGCAGCATAATCAAAGCGCCAATTGAAATTATCGATCGGCAAGGTAGCCTGCTGGGCAAGCAAGATGCTTTTACTTTTTATGAAGTGTTGACGATCGCCAGTGAAAAAACGACTGGGTTAGATATTTGGGATATTAAAGTCAATTTTGGTTACAGCTTAAGTATTGGTAATACTGACCAATCTGAGTGGAACGCTCGTTTAAATGGTAAGCGAAGAACCGTTGACTCTCGCTTAATACTAGATGCATTTATGACGCGTTCAGAAAGTGAAAACGTGGAAATTGAAAATAATGCATCGCTATCGGCGACTTACGATGTTTTTTACACCGAGAAATTATTCTTTAGGCCATTATTACTCACTGCAGTTCGAGACCCGTTTAAAAACTTAGACAATCAATACACTGTCGGTGCTGGTGTTGGTTACTACTTTATTGATACTCCTAAGACGGAATGGGATATTTCAGTTGGTCCAAGTTACCGAAAAACTTATTACGTAAATGTTCAAGAGGGCGCTGATAGAAAAGAGAAATCTTTTGGTGTCTTTTTGGAAACTAACTTTGAGAAAGAAATCAGCAAAGATCTCGATTTTGAAGCATCGTATTCAGTGGATTATGGTGACAAAGATAGTGGTGGTTTGCGTCATGAGTTATTTGTTACCTTTGAATACGACATTTTTAAAGATATTGATTTAGACATTTCTTTCATCTGGGATCGCCAATCAGATCCACAACCTAATGAAGAGAATATTACGCCTGAAAAAGACGATTTTAGAACGTTTATATCGTTAGGTATTGAGCTTTAAAATCAATGATTAATGTCCTTTAACGCTGGTGTTTACAAACAAACAAATGTAAATTATTTGTAAATAGTCAATCGAAGGACTGAAATGGAACTCACAGTTAATCAGGTCACCAAAACATATGGTGACTTAACAGCGGTAAATGCGCTGTCTTTTCATGTAAGCCAAGGTGAAATATTTGCCTTACTTGGCCCCAACGGCGCCGGGAAATCGAGTTTAGTGCGCATGTTAACAGGGTTTACACACCCAGATGACGGCCAAATTTCTTTAAACCTTGCTGGCCAATTCTTTAGTCATATTCCGTCACAAGCTTTAGGTTACTTACCTGAAGATAGAGGTTTATACCCTGAAAAATCTGTACTTAAGAATTTGGTCTACTTTGCCCGACTGCATGGCATGTCAAAAGCTGATGCGCAACAAGAAGCTACTCAGTGGCTCGAAAAGTTTGACTTGAGCGATAGATTAGATGAGCAACTTAAATCACTTTCAAAGGGCAACCAGCAAAAAGTACAGCTAATTAGTGCAGTAATCCATAATCCTAAATGGGTTATTTTAGATGAGCCATTTTCAGGCTTAGATCCTGTGAATCAAGAGAAAGTTGTCGAGTTTCTTACTGAACTCAAAGCAAAAGGCATGACTGTTATTCTCAGTGCTCACCAAATGGCAATGGTTGAAAAATTAGCGGATCGTATGCTGTTAATGAATCTTGGTGAAGCAGTGTTCTATGGCAGTTTGCATGATATACGACAACAAGCGGCAACCAATGCTGTACTTAAGGTGACTTATGACACGATCGATCGTCTGAAAATCCAATCAAGTGATCACGGATTAACGATAGAGCAACTTACAGAGGAAAGTTTGCAGGTTTTATTGCAGCCATCTCAATCAATCAACGACGTTTTGGCATCATTGACCACCTTCGGGAATATTAAATCTGTACACAGCCAGTCGCTAGATTTGCATCAATTATACCTACACGCGATTTCCAAACATAAGGAAGAAAAGCAACAACGACCAGCTAAGGAGAAGCAATATGCCTAAGTCGTCAATTCAGCAAACTTGGTTAGTCGCAAGTTGGGAGTTTCTTCATTTCTTTAAGTGGAAACAAGAGATTATTTCTAAATTAATCATGGTTGGTATCGCTTTAGTTGTCTTCTTGTGGCAAACGGTAAAGCATGATTATACCGACGAATATAAAGTAGCGATTAAGCCTGTTGGTGAGTTAACCCTCAACAGTGACAAATTTGTCTTTGACGAAGTGACAAAAGATCTAAGTGAATTGAAAGAAGAATTGAAAAATGAAACGTGGGACGCTGTTGTCATTGAAACTTCACAGCAAGGTGTACTGCCCAATTTACATATCTATAGTCGCGATAAACAAAGCTGGATCAACGAGCTGAGAAGTGTGTTAAAAAATCACTATAAAGATTCTTATAGTCAAACGCTTGGCTTGTCTGAATCTCAACTAGCTGCTATTCGCACGGGCGCGACACTCAAGATTGAATATTTAGATAAAACCGTAAAATCTAAAGAGAAAACCAGTGAAGCGGTAGCAATAGGTATGCTAATTATTATAGCTGTTGGCGTTTTTACCTCGTTCGGACAGTTATTTGTCAGTGTAACTGGCGAAAAGCAGCAGCGCGTGACCGAACAGTTGTATTCTTGTATTAGCCCACAAACTTGGATTGATGGCAAAATTATCGGTCAAATGCTGCACGCGATAAAGGCTATGGTGACAATGGTTATTACATTTATGTTGGTGATGGCTTTCACTACAGTCGTGTTAAACGGTGGCAGTGTCGACTTCTCTTTTATTGATTGGGGACTTCTGCCTTGGTTGATATTGTTTGCTGTTACTGGTGTGTATTTTTGTACCTGTATTATGGCGTCGATAGCGGCTGCCATCGATGATCCTAACCATAGCGGTAAGTCAGCAATGATGATGTTGCCGTTATTACCTTTGATCATTACGTTTATTACATTAGAAAGCCCGTCTGGTTGGGCTTTAACATTTTTAAGTATGTTTCCGTTGACGGCTTTTGCCGCTATGCCGGTGAAAATGTCCTTGATTGATGTGCCTTTGTGGCAACCTATATTGGCTTTAATACTTACCGTGTTAACCTGTGTTTATATCAGGAAAGCGGCGGCTAGATTATTTAAAATGTGTATGACGATGTATGGCAAAGAGCCTAGTATTTTAGATATGTGCAGATGGTTCATTAAAGATCCAACCTAACGTAAAAGGCCCAAATAATTTGGGCCTTTTACGTTATAAAAATCACTTAACTTTAATCGGTCATTCACTGTGCTTAATTTTATTGAAAGCGTCATAAATAATGATTTTTTATTGGCATTAAATATGCAGTGTGACTTGTTATAGAATCAGGATAAGGGTTAAGAATGAGATTTTTAATTGGTGCATTGAGCTTAACTTTGCTTGTCGCTTGTACGTCAATGCAAAGTGAAGAAGAGTACGGCTATTTTGCTGAACATAGTCAAGATGAGTCTACAGAGCATCTTGCTAGAGAAATTGATAAAGATGAATTACCTAGCCATCAGTTAAACAACATCGTTGCTGGGCTGACAGAGCAAATGCTTGAGACTAGTAGCTTTGTTAATCCTAATACGCCTGTTGCTGTTGCATCATTTGTGAACTTGTCTGATTTAGAATCAACCAACTGGCTAGGCAACCAGCTTGCCGAAAGTTTTATGCATCACCTACAGCAAAATGGCTTAGTGGTTGTTGATTATAAATCTACCGGCTTTTTCCGCGTAACGCCTGAAGGTGATTTTGTTTTTAGCAGAAACTATGAAGAGTTATCACAACGTCAAATTATCGACTATGTTGTTACCGGTACTATGGTTGAGCAAGCTGAAGGTTATATCGTTAATGCGCGGATGATTGGTATGATGTCGCATGTTGTAGTTGCTTCAGCGCAAACGTTTGTGCCACGTTGGGCAATGGGGCGAGAGGTTGATAAACAAAACCGCATAGTTAAAGACGGCGTGACGATTCTGCCATTAGAAGATTATGATGAAGATCGTTGGGTAAAAATAGAAAAATAGAAAAACAAAAAAGCGACGTAATGTCGCTTTTTTATTAATCTTTAGTAAGCAGTTCTATTTAGCTTTGCTGGCAATGTCTTTACCATTAATAATGTAAACTTCTTCACCTGGCGCAAAACCTGGGCATTGAGACTGTGGCTTGTCACACCAAACATCTACAGCCTGTAACTGATCGCCTACTTTGATAATGTATCTCCAGCCGTAAACAGTTTGTTGTTGTTTAGCTGCTGCACGGCGTGCACCCATAATGCCACCCACTACTTTAGCTGCGTCGTTGCCACTACCACTACCGAATGCTGAACCAATTCCTACGCCAACAGCTGCGCCTAAAATTGGTTTACCGTCTTTACCTGCTTTTGTGCTTATCGCATCAGACTTCTCTATAACTCCTTCAGTAACTGTTGATGCGGCAATTGCCGATGTTGATAACATTAAGACTGTAATGGCGGTAATTAGTTTTTTCATGATCGCTCCTAGCGTAGTAATTTTGTGTACACAAACTGTTAACTTATCGTTTATTTCTTAACTATCGTCGTTTTTCGTGTAATTTTCTATTAGAAACTATGTAGAAAAATGTAACTGAACACGTAATACTAATGTTAAGTATATAAAATAGTTAGGAAATCGTTATGCTGCAAGCCGAACAAAATGAATCAAGTTCGTCTATCAATAGTCTGGCTCCGTCAGAATTGCTAAAAGAAGAACTGGATCAAGTGACTTACTTCTATCAATTGATTGTCGAATTTTTTGCCAACTACAGTTTTCAGCTTGTTGGTGCATTTCTTATTTTCATTTTGGGTTATTTTGTTGCAGGTAAAATCGCTAACGTCGTTTTGCGACTTTGTGAAAAACAACAGTTAGACGTTACCTTAAGTAAATTCTTAGCCAACACGTCAAAAATGCTAATAGTTGCCTTAGTGCTTATTATGTCACTAAGTAAATTAGGCATCAGTGTCACACCATTTGTAGCGGCAATAGGTGCCATTTCCTTAGGTGCTAGTTTAGCGTTTCAAGGGCTGCTCTCTAACTATGCGGCGGGCTTTAATATCATCTTGATTCGCCCTTTTGTAGTCGGTGATACGATAACCGTACAAGGTGTTAAAGGTATCGTTAGGGAAGTACTACTAGCCTATACGATTTTGGTCGATGAAGATGACGTCGAAATTACGATACCTAATAAACATATTGTTGGAGAAGTTCTTCATAACTCTAAAGAAAATTCACTGTTGGAACTTAGTGTTAGTATTTCTTATAACGACAACCCTGTTGAAGTAACGTCATTGGTTGAACGAACGGTGAAAGGGCTAGACGGACTAGATGAATCGAATAAATGCCAAGTCGGTATTGGGGAGTTCGCCGATAGCGCAATAAATATCGATGTTCGAATTTGGGTACCAACCAATGAATTGTTTGCCTTTAAATATTTAGCAAATAAAGCAATTTACCTTGCACTTGCTAAGGAAAATATCACGATTCCATTCCCTCAGCGCGATGTACATCTTATCAAAGAAGCTAGTTAGGACATGATATAGAAGAAAAAACTCTTAATTGTCGAAGGTGATTTTCTTGTAATCTTTTTAAAGCTGTAGATAATGGGCATCTTCATAACGTAGTTTATTTATCATAGCTTTTTAAAAGCGTGATCTGGGAATGCGATGGAATTTCGCAACTGTACCCGCAACTGTGAACAGAGCGATATAGCAACCACGAGGCAACTTGGAAGGGTTATATCTAGATGCTGTAAGTCAGGATACCAGTAAATTACGATACATTTTTAACAAGGTTGAGCGGGAATACTCTTCACTGACATTTCGCCTATTGGTGCGTTGTCGTGCATCCGCTTTTTGATAGGCATGAATAATGACAACTGCTTTTAATAGCCAACATGACAATGCATTACTTGAATGCAATAACTTGTCATTTGCTTATCAAAACCAATCGATACTTAGCAACATTTCATTTGCAATTTCGAATAAACAATTTGTAGGTTTAATTGGAGGTAATGGCGCTGGTAAGTCGACCTTACTTCGATGTCTCTATCGATATTTATCACCAACAGCAGGCGATATTTATTTCGACCAACAATTGCTTGGCGCGATAGATAATAGGACGCTTGCTCAAAACATTGCGGTGGTTGTGCAAGAGTTACCAAATGATTTTAATCTTTGTGCTTTTGATGTGGTGGCTCTGGGTTTAGTGCCTTATTCAACCTTCTTTTCATCATTGTCATCATCTCAACACAGCCAAATTATTGATGCGTTGCATGCTGTTGGTATGTTCGAGAAAAGTCGCCAAGGATACGAGACGCTATCCGGTGGTGAAAAACAAAGAGTATTAATTGCCAAAGCGATTGTTCAGCAACCAAAATTATTGATTATGGATGAGCCGACGAGTCATTTAGATATTAAATATCAACTAGAAATTATGCAGTTAACGAAATCGTTAGATATGACTGTCTTAGCATCGTTTCATGATTTAAATCTAGCAAGTGCGATGTCAGATAGGCTCTTGTTATTACATAGCGGTGAATTAGTCGCCAATGGTGAACCAGCAGAGGTCATTACTAACGACAATATCAAAGCCTATTTTGATGTTGAAGCCAATGTCGTGTCACATCCTACTGGCGAACATCCTATGGTTATTTACGATTATCAAAGGTTGGCTACGTGATGTCTAGCTATAAAAAGGCCAACCCAAAAGCAATGTTATCGATACTTTTGATTTGTCTGTTGGCTGTTACCTCAATTATGTTGAGTCTGATAATCGGTGCGGTGTCGATATCGTTTAATGATGTAATCAACAGTTTGTTTCTAGAACAAGAGTCGCAAGCTATCAGCCAAATCATTTGGCAGTTAAGGTTACCGCGCACCTTAATGGCTTTTATCGCTGGGGCCGGGTTGGCGCTGTCGGGCTTAGTCTTGCAAACGGTAACAAGAAACCCGTTGGCAGATCCTTATCTTTTTGGTGTGTCTTCTGGTGCGTCCTTTGCTGTTGTTCTTACGATGGTAATGTTTAATGTCGACCTTTATGCATCAACGTACCTTTTGAGTTTTACTGGCCTTTCTGTTGCAGCATTCATCGGTAGCTTAGTGGTTATCGCTATATTGATCTTTATCACTCGTTATCAAGCTAATTTGCATACACTTGTTTTGGCAGGCGTTGCGTTATCATTTATGTTTAGTGCCTTCACTTCATTCCTGCTTTATTTTAGTGACCCGCAAGCTATCAGTGCGATTATGTTTTGGACATTAGGTAGCTTTACCAGAACACAGCTCGATGGTGTGCTAATAAGTGCTGTTATTTTCACCGTTATGTATTTATTTATTCAAAGTCGTCATCGCCAACTTAATGCCATGATTATGGGCGATGAAACTGCACTCACTGTTGGCGTAAACCCAAATCGACTTCGTATGCTGATGTTAACGCTTAGCGCATTGATGACGGCAGTTTTAGTAGCCAACTGCGGCGGTATTGGTTTTGTTGGCCTGATCATTCCTCACATTGTTCGTTATTTTCACTCTCAAGGTTCTGCTTGGCTTTATATGATTGTCGCTTTGGTTGGAGGCATTTTCATGTTGTGGGTAGACATCATTTCTCGGCTACTTATTGAAAACCAAGAATTGCCGATAGGTATCATAACTGCAGCAATTGGTAGTCTGTTTTTTCTAACTCTATTGGTCAGAAATAATCGTCATCATTCGGCATTTTTACGTTAATTTTTAAGGACTCATTATGACGCAGCAATCACAAGATAAGCACCAGCAACGACAACAAAAGCTGAAAGAAAAAGTCGATGAGCGTATAGCCAATGCACAAGACGAAAAAGGGCTTTTGCAAGTAATAACGGGGAACGGAAAAGGTAAAACGACTTCTGGTTTTGGCATGGTTATCCGTTGTCTTGGTCACGGCATGAAAGCAGGTGTAGTCCAATTTATTAAAGGGCAATGGGACAATGGCGAGCGAAACTTACTCGCTAATATAGGTGTACCATTTGCCGTTATGGAAACAGGTTTTACCTGGGAAACCCAGAATAAAGAAGCTGATACCAAGGCGGCGCAAGAAACCTGGCAAGCAGCGAAAGTCATGTTGTCAGATCCAAACATAGATCTCGTCTTATTAGACGAACTCACCTACATGCTGAGTTATGACTATTTAGATATCGATGACGTTATCGAAACCTTAGAGAGCCGCCCTAAAATGCAACATGTGGTGGTTACAGGGCGTGGTGCACATAGAAGACTCACTGAACTGGCTGATACCGTAAGCGAAGTTAGAAATGTAAAGCACGCATTTGATTCAGGAATTAAAGCACAACTAGGTTTTGATTACTGATGCGTCATTTTTGCTTTAGCGTTGTTTTTTTATTGGTAGCTAGTTTTCAAACCAGTGCTCAAAACACGTCAAACAGCGCTGCACTGAGAATTGTCGCCTTGTCGCCTCATACAACTGAAATGGTTTATGAGCTCGGTTTAGGGGGAAGCTTAATCGCAACGGTAGACTTTGCGGATTTTCCTGAAGAAGCTCAGCAGGTGCCTCGGGTAGGTGGTAGTTATGGTTTATCGATTGAAAAAATTGTTTCATTGAAACCTGATGTTGTGCTCGCATGGCGAGGGGGAAACAAAGCAGGAGATATTGAAAAGCTTGAAAGCCTTGGCCTGAATATCGTCGACAGCAGCCCAACGTCAATCGATCAGGTTGCCAGTGAATATCGGCGTATAGGTAAGTTATTAGGTGTTACAGCACAAGCGAATGAAATCGCCAATAAGTTTGAGCACAAGTTGTCATTGATAAAGCAGCAGTACATTGGCAAAGCACAAATAGCATCTTTTTATCAAATGTGGCCTGACCCCTTAATGACCATTAACAATACAACATGGACACATCGAGTGTTGGCGTTATGCGGTGCGCAAAATGTATTTGCTGAGCAAACAGCAAGCTACCCACAAATTAGCGTCGAGAATGTAATCGTCAAGCAGCCCGATATCATTATTGTGCCGATGGAAAGGGATCAGTCAGTATCTCCAGCCAATCACTGGCTAAAGTGGCAACAGATACCTGCGGTAAAAGAAAAGAAGTTTGTAATGGCCGATGCAGATTTGCTGCATCGTTTTACATCAAGGGCACTTATTGGTGCTGAACGGCTTTGTGCTGACATTGATAAGTACCGATAGATAATCGTCTATCAAATGGGTCCAAGCGTGCTTGGGCAAAGAGGAGCATATAGGGGAAGTTGATGAGATTTCAGCACTGCCCCCGCAGCGGTAATAGCAAGAGCTTAAGTCCGAGTGCCTATATGTCTACTATCACTATATGTATTTCAAGGTACGGAGGGTGCCTGAGGAAGAGGTAACATGAAACACCAACAACTAAAACAAAATAGTAAACCAAACCAGCCTTCTCGCTTAACAGCACTTACTGTTGCGATGATAATTGGCTCAAGCTTTTCAGTGATATCGTACGCAGAAGATGAAGTCATCACAGTAACGGCTAGCAGAAGTGATAATCAGTTAATAGAGCAACTGGCCAATCAGATTGTTATTAACCAAGCTGATATCGCAAAAATTCAACCAAAATCAATGAGTGAGTTACTTTCTACGGTTGCTGGTATTGATATTTCTAGCCAAGGTGGTCGAGGACAGAGCGCATCTCTATATCTCAGAGGCGCGAACGCTAGCCATACTTTATTCTTAGTAAATGGAATGCGCGTTAGCTCAGCTAGTTTAGGTTTAACTGATATTCAAACGATTGCCCCAGAGCTTATTGAGCGCATTGAAATTATTAAAGGGCCTAGAGCGGCACTTTGGGGCTCTGATGCAATCGGTGGTGTAGTCAATATCTTTACTCGAGAATTAGAACAGGGAGAAGGTTTTGTTGGTGCTAGCATGGGTGCTGACAGCTATCGACAAATTAAAGCTGGGGCTGGTTTTAGTCATGGTGACGGTCATAGTTCATTAAGCTTTAATCATGAAGAAAGCGATGGATTTGATGTTTTTCAAGGTGTGCAAGACGACGCTGATGGCTATGAATACGATACGCTAGCACTGCGCGGACAGCAAAACATAAATAGTGATTTTGAGTTATCTTGGTTAGTACAAGCGACTGAAGGTGACAATGAATATGATAACGCATGGGGAGCTGATCAAACTTATATTAAACAGCACCTTTGGTATGTAAAAAGCGCCTATGAATGGCAAGTTGGTCATGTACAAAACAGTTTAAATGTAACGCTTGGTCAAAACCGTGATTACGCAAAAAACTATGGTAATGGTGTTGATAAAGAAGACGGTAGCTTTTTTGAAACGCGCCGTGATCAATTGTCAGTTGTTAATAACTCACAAGTATGGCCACATTTTCAGGTGAATTTTGGCGCAGATTTTTATAGTGAGTCATTAAATAGTACAACTGATTTCACTCTTTCATCGCGAGATATTTACGGTGTTTTTGCACAAGGCTTATATCAAGCCGATAAAGCAACGTTTGAATTAGCTTTGCGTTACGATGATATAGAACATATTGATTCTGAAGTAACTTATAATGCTGGCGTTGCTTACCAATTAAGTAAAAACAATAAACTAACCTTGAATCTAGGTACTGGCTTTAAAGCGCCCACCTTCAATGATTTGTATTGGCCGGCAGATCCATACTCGTCAGGTAACCCTGACTTAGTGCCTGAAACATCACAGACTTTTGAGTTGATTTTTGATAGCCATTTACGTGGTGTCGATGTTAGTGCCAGTGTATTTTCTTCGACTATTGATGATCTTATTGACTGGCAGCCAGACGAAAACTTTTTCTATCAACCGATGAATGTCAACGAAGTTGAGATTAATGGCGTAGAGTTATTGGCAAGTTATCAAGGTTTTGGTGGTCGTCATCAGTTCACTGCTAGCTATATTGATACTGAAGATAAATCAACAGGTGAACAGTTAGCGCGACGTGCTAAAGAGTTAGTCGGTTATCAGTTTGATACAACATTCTATGGTGTAGATTTCTACATAGATTATCAATTTAATGGTGAACGAGAAGAAGGCACGCAAACCTTAGATAGTTATCATTTAGTCAACTTAAGCTTGAATTATGGCTTAAGTGAATCGTTATCTACGCAGTTAAAATTAACTAATGTGTTAGATGAGGATTATCAAACGGCGGTTAACTATAATACGCAAGATCGTGCGCTGTATTTAGGTTTAACGTACCAAATGTAAAAATGGCGCAGGTAGTTAATCAATAAAGCTACTTGCGCAATTTACTCGCCATTTATCGTCGCGATTATTGTTCGTTGACCACCATGATTGCGATGCTCGCCCAAGTAAATGCCTTGCCAAGTACCTAAATTGAGTTGGCCATTGGTAATTGGAATACTTATCGACGAACCTAAAATGCTCGACTTAATATGTGCCGGCATATCGTCACTTCCTTCATAGGTATGCTGGTAATAATCAGCATTCTCTGGCGCAAATTTATTGAAGTGAGCTTCTAAATCAGAACGAACGGTAGGGTCGGCATTTTCATTAATCGTTAAAGAAGCCGAGGTATGCTGAATAAATAAATGTAAAATCCCGCAACGAATTTTACTTAACTGAGAGAGCTGATTGGTAACTTCATTCGTAATTAAATGAAAGCCCCTTGGTTTACTTTTTATAGAT
>NZ_BSSU01000014.1 GCF_030161415.1 Thalassotalea eurytherma | reverse complement strand
CCAGTGTCTCTCGACGAGCTGATTGTTTTTTGTCGTCAAATGTATGCACTGATGAAATCAGGCGTACCAATTTTAAGAGCGATTAATGGCTTAAGTGAGTCGGCAACGTCTCCTAAATTACGTGAAGTACTTAGAGAAGTAGCCAAAGAACTTGAGAACGGTTACGCGTTATCGTCAGCGCTTAACAAACACCCTCGATTTTTCTCTTCATTATTCGTTGCACTCATTCATGTTGGTGAAAATACCGGTAAGCTTGATGAATCCTTTATCCAACTAGCAAGCTATTTTGAGCGAGAGCAAGAAACTAAAAAGCGTATTAAAACAGCTATACGCTACCCATCTTTTGTACTTGCGGCGATTGCAACTGCGTTAGTGATATTAAACATTTTTGTTATTCCTACCTTTGCCAACATGTTTACTAAATTGGGTGCTGAGTTGCCTTGGGCCACTAAAGCCCTTATCACTAGCTCAAACTTCTTTTTAAACTATTGGCCTCATATGCTGTTTGTTCTAGTCGCTGGCTTTTTTGGTATTCGAAATTACTTAAAAACAGAAAGTGGACGCTATGCATGGGATAAACGTAAAACGAAAATGCCGATAGCTGGTGATATTATCGAACGATCGATTTTATCTCGCTTTGCTCATAGTTTTGCTATTGTGTTAAATGCAGGTGTGCCGATGACAACAGGCCTATCTTTGGTGGCTGATGCGGTAGACAACACCTTCATGCGTGAAAAAATATTAGCCATGAGAAGCGCTATTGAAAGTGGTGAAAGTTTGCTGCGCTCTGCCGCTACAAGTCAATTATTTACCCCTTTGGTGTTGCAAATGGTTGCGGTAGGTGAAGAAACAGGGAGAATTGACGAACTATTGGCGGAAGTTGGTGACTACTATGAACGTGAAGTTGATTACGACTTGAGTATGTTAACAGCACGTATTGAACCTATTATGATTGGTATTGTTGCTGGTATGGTTTTGATTTTGGCGCTAGGTATCTTCACACCAATGTGGGATATGATGTCTGCATTCCAAGGAAAATAAAGATGGTTGGTGATCTCGCTTCACAAAAAAAAGAAACGTGGTTAGCGGAGTTTATGATCATCATTACGGTCTTGGGCATATTAATTGCAAGTTTTATTACATACTTTTCAGGGAGCGAAGAAGAGTTTAACAGCGCAGGTCTTCAGCGTATGGCGAGTAGCTTCTCGAGTAAGGTAAATGTCGTTCATAGCCAATGGTTGATGGACAATCAGCCGAACATTGTCGAGTTGCAAACAACCGATGTCGATGGTAACGCAATTGTCGAAGCTATCAATGTCAATCGAAAAGGCTGGATAGACACTCAAACAACAACGATTGATTGTTTTAAAATTTGGCAACAAGCCATGGATACACCGCTAAATTTTATGAATGAAACCATCGCTGTGGTTGCGTTAAATTTGCGAGAACAAAATAAACAGGTATGTCGCTATAGCCTTCCAAATGGAAGCTATCTTGAATATTCACCTAAAAATGGCCAAGTTATTGTAAATACTGCATTTACTAATAATGGCTAAAAGTTAACGTATTTATTGCGGTTTAGGTAAATCGTGGTAAGTTATAAAGTAAATAATTTAAATGTGACTTCTTTAAAAATTAGTTGTTACAATATCATTATTATCATTGATTAGAGGTAGTTATGAGAAAACATAGTGGTTTTACTCTCATTGAGTTAGTTGTTGTTGTGGTTATATTAGGATTTTTAGCGGTAACCGCGATTCCTAAATTTATCGATTTAACTGACCAAGCAAAGCAAGCTAATATCGAAGGTATGGCTGGCGGTTTTGCTACGGGTGTCTCTCTTGTTCGAGCTCAATGGGAAGCCGAAGGTCGTCCACAAAATGGCAGCAGCCAAAATAGTGTGAATTATGACGGTGTTGATCTTGTATTAACCAGTGAAAATCAAGCTGATGGTATTCGCCCAGGTTACGTAACTGGACTAACCGATGGCGCAACATTAGGTGGTGGGTTTGACGCTGCAAACTGTGAAGAGGTTTGGCTAAATATCTTACAACAACCACCAGGTGTGACAACGTCTGAAACAACGCTTAATAATGACGATTCTGTAAGTTACTTCGTCAGTAAAAGTGGCACAGGTGAAACGTCATTGTGTCATTATCACTTGAAAGAGAGCTTAGTGCGCGATGGCAACCTATGGCAGGCTCCTGATAGTAATGCGCTAACAACTACCGGTAATAGCTTTACATATGCACCTGCAAACAGTGCTGTTGTGATTCATATTAACCAACAATAATTAATATTTTTTGAGATAGGATATAAAGATGAAAAGTATTCAGCGCCAAGCAGGTTTTACCCTAATTGAATTAGTCGTTGTTATTGTGATTTTAGGTATTTTAGCAGCAACTGCTGCGCCTAAGTTCATTGATTTACAAGATGATGCCAAATCAGCAACCTTACAGGCAATTAAAGGTTCAATGGAAAGTGCTTCAACATTAGTACATTCTAAGTCACTTATTGCGGGTAATGAGAATTCAGAGACTGCTACAGTTTCTGTTAATGGTAATGCTGCATTTCCAATTGCTTACGGCTACCCACGTTCTAATGATGACGGAGCAGCCACGCTTTGGGCTACCGAGCTATTAGATATAGATGCTGCGGAGTACGTAGCAGGACAATCTGGTGGTGTCGTTTATATCAAATTGGCTGGAGATACTACTGCCTTTGCTGATTTAGCTGAATGCTTCGTGTCTTATGAGGAAGTAGCTGCTGAAAACGGTACACCAACAATTAATCAAGAAGATTGTTAAGTAGGTTTTGTAAGAGGAGTTACGCTCCTCTTCTCTTTTTATAGATGAAAATAATAAAAATGAAAAAAGCTCAAGGTTTTACTCTAATCGAACTAGTCGTTGTTATCGTCATTTTAGGCATTCTTGCGGCAGTGGCTGCACCTAAATTCGTTGATTTACAAGATGATGCTAAAACAGCAACCATAAAAGCGGCTAAAGGTTCTTTAGAGTCGATGGCAGCTTTGGTGTACAGTAAGTCGCTCATTCATAGTAATGAAAATGTCGAAGCAGGTAGCGTTAGCGTCGATAACGTTACGGTGAATACTAGATATGGCTACCCTCGTTCAAATGATGCAGCAGCGCTTGCAATTATTAAAGATGAGTTATTGCAAATATCAGATGATTATGATGTTGTGCTAAATCCAACGGCGAGTGAAGTATATGTTTTTCCAAAAGACTTATATCCACCAAGCAGTTATTCCAATCTAAGTCCTTTGTTCCCATGCACGGCTTACTATGCTGAGCCTATCGGTGAAGGTGATGAACCGTCAATTGGACAAAACGATTGCTAATAGCTTTTTTATGTTTGGTATTTTTAAAGGAGACATGGTCTCCTTTTTTATTGCGAAAATTAAAAGCAATTCTTTTCAAAAAGCGTTACTATTCAGTTAACTAACAAATCTTATGGTTACTATGAAACAACAAGGCTTTTCGTTAATTGAGCTAATTGTTACCATCATCATTTTAGGGGTGCTGGCCGTTGTTGTTGCGCCACGTTTTTCCTCTTCTGAAAGTTATCAAGAACACAGTTACCGCGCTCAGGTCATTTCACTTATTCGAGCTATGCAATTAAGAGCTATGCAACAAACCAATGATATTTGTCATCTGGTTGAAGTTTCTGAAGATCAAATCTTAGGTAGTATTGAAAACAAACCAAGCTGTAACAATGTAAATAATTTGAGTATAACTGTTCCTACTGAGGAAAATGTCAGTTTTTCCCTTGATGGTGGTGCTGGTGTTATTCGTTTTAACACGTTAGGTGTGCCGCAAGCTGATTGTTTTGGTGGCTGTGACATTGCGGTGTCAGGCATCGATACGTTAACCATCAGAATTGAATCGCAAGGGTATATTCATGCCATATAGTTTGCGCCAACAAGGTTTTACTCTAGTCGAAATCATTATTGGCATTGTTGTCATTTCGTTGTCTTTTTCTATTATTTCCTCTCTGGTGTTGCCTGCAACCCAGAAGAGCGCAGATCAAGTTCAGCAGATAAAAGCGGCAGAGCTTGGGCAATCGTTATTAACTGAAATTTTAGGGCGTTCTTTCGACGAAAGTTCAGACCGTGTTGGCGGCACATATCGCTGTAACGAAGATGGGCAAAGTGCTTGCAGTAACGTGTTAGGGCCTGAAGGAGAAACACGTAGTAACTACAATGATGTCGATGACTATAATGGTTTAAACCTCCTTGGTGAAGACATAGAAAATGCATTAGGTGAAAGCTTAGGGCAATATTACTTGGGCTTTGATGTCAGTGTTAATGTTATATACGATGGCAACTTTGATGGCATTGCTGATAATAATCAATTGGCGAAATTGGTGACTGTATTAGTAACAACACCTAGTGATGAAGTGATAAGTTTTTCGGGCTACAGGACAAATTTCTAATGAAACTCCTTGCTAAAGGTTTTACGCTAATTGAGCTTGTCACTGTGCTTGTTTTGCTTGGCGTATTATCGGTTGGAATTTCTGGCTTTATCGGTGTGACAACGCAAATATATGTTGACGTAACAACCAGAGATGAGCTGATATCTAGTGCGCGTTTCTCTATTGAACGACTAAATCGAGAGTTGCGTGGTGCCTTACCAAATAGCATACGCACATTAAGCTCAGGAAATAGTCAGTGTGTTGAGTTTACGCCAGCCAAACTGAGTGCGGTATATACTCAATTAGCAGTAGCTCCAGACCCAGCAAGTGACCAAATCAATATTGTTCGCTTTTTTGATACGAGTCTTTATAGTGATAGCTTAGCCGTTATCGTCTACCCATTAACGCCTGATGATGTCTATAACTCGTCAGCCCGTCGCGCTTCTATCGATAACTTGAATCAAGTTGCAGGCAACGAATGGGTATTGACACTTTCAGCTAGCAAACAGTTTCCTCAACACTCGCCAACATCGCGCGTATACTTTATTGAGTCACCCGTTGCATATTGTGTAACCACAGATTCTGCCGGACTTAATGGTAGCTTAACTCGTCATCAAGGCTACTCAAGCTACAGTGCTAATTTACCTAGCCCTTTTAGTGAGGGTGTTTTAATGGCTGCTTCATTAAACACTGCAGGCTCAACACCTTTTCGATTTGCTGATTCGACAAGACAACGCAATGCTATTGTGTTGGTGAACTTTACTTTTGCAGAAAATTTTGAATCAATCAGTTTTAATAATGAAATACAGGTGCCAAATGTTCCATAAGCGACCTCTGATTTCATCGGCTAAAAGCCAGCGCGGTAGTATGCTAGTTATTGCTATTTTTATTATGGTTGTCATGCTACTTGTTGGTGTAGGTATGGTAAATATTCTCTCGACTAGCGGTCAAAGTGTTGCCTATGAAGTCTCTGGCACAAGAGCATATGCTGCAGCAAATTCCGGTGTACAGATTAAACTTTCTGAGATATTTCCCTTAGCAACAGGTGGTAATAGTGGCGCAGCGTTAAGGTGTAACGACGCGTCATTATCTAATCCGAGTAACTATAATATCGTGAGTAATCATTTGGGAAAATCATGCCCAGTTACTGTTACCTGCCAAGACTTTCAGCATGATGGTGTCACCTACTATGAAATATCAAGTCAAGCTACTTGCAGTATGGGTAATGATGTCACCTCACGAACAGTAGTTATAGAAGCACGAAGTTTATAAAAAGGTTTTTAAAGCTTGTGTTTTTAAGGTTTAACCAGTCAATATCCATCGGAAGCGTTATTTTTTAATGTTTTTTCACCTTTTTTAATAATTTTTTAAATTTGCTCTGCCAATTTCACATCAAGGTGGGGTATGATGTCAGGTAATTATGTAAAAGATTTTTGTAGCTGTTGATGGCAACGTAAACGTTGATAAATCAGCATGTAAAAGGTTAGTAAAAATATGTTCAAAAAATTACGTGGCATGTTCTCCAATGACTTATCAATTGACTTAGGAACAGCTAACACCCTTATCTATGTAAAAGATCAAGGTATAGTCTTAAATGAGCCTTCAGTTGTCGCTATTCGCCAAGATCGTGCTGGCGGTTCAAAAAGCGTTGCGGCAGTTGGTACAGCGGCAAAGCAAATGTTGGGCAGAACACCTGGCAACATTGAAGCTATTCGACCGATGAAAGATGGCGTGATTGCTAACTTTTTCGTGACAGAAAAAATGTTGCAGTACTTCATTAAACAAGTTCATAGCAATAATTTCTTGCGCCCAAGCCCACGTGTTTTAGTTTGTGTACCTTGTGGTTCAACACAAGTAGAACGTCGTGCTATTCGCGAGTCTGCATTAGGTGCAGGTGCTCGTGAGGTTTACTTAATTGATGAACCAATGGCCGCTGCAATTGGTGCAGGGCTTCCTGTATCTGAAGCGACAGGTTCTATGGTCGTTGATATCGGCGGTGGTACGACAGAAGTTGGTATCATTTCATTAAATGGTGTTGTTTATTCATCGTCAGTTCGCATAGGTGGTGACAAGTTTGATGAAGCGATTATTAACTACGTTCGTCGTAACTTTGGTAGCCTTATCGGTGAAGCAACAGCAGAACGCATCAAGCATGAAATTGGCTCGGCATACCCTGGCGAAGAATTAGTTGAAATTGAAGTGCGTGGCCGAAATTTAGCTGAAGGTGTTCCGCGCAGTTTTACGTTAAATAGCAATGAAATTTTAGAAGCTCTGCAGGAACCGCTAACAGGTATTGTCAGTGCGATTATGGTTGCACTTGAACAATCACCACCAGAATTAGCATCAGATATTTCTGAGCGCGGTATGGTGTTGACAGGTGGTGGTGCGCTACTAAAAGATTTAGACCGTTTATTAATGGAAGAAACTGGTATTCCAGTGGTTGTTGCCGATGATCCATTAACATGTGTAGCACGTGGTGGTGGTAAAGCGATTGAAATGATTGATATGCATGGCGGAGATCTTTTCTCTTACGAATAAAGTAGCGTTGGTATAAATCGCTTTTTATACCAAGCTCCGCTGTCAGCAATATTTTAAGTTAATAAGGGACATCCATTATTCAATGTTAACTGATACGGTAGCGCGATAACATTTCCTTTGAAAAGGCGATTCGAATTTAATGAATCCTATTTTTAAACATGGTCCCTCAGCACAGCACCGACTTATCTTGGTGCTTTGTTGTTCTATGCTATTGATTTTTTTCGATCATAAAATGCATAGCTTCGATACTGCTCGTGGGTATATGCAGTCGATGGTAAGTCCATTGCAATACATAGCTAATGCACCAAAACAAATATTGAATTGGACGGTTGAAAACTTAGCATCACGAAAGAAACTTGTCGCCGAAAATCAACATTACAAATCTCAGCAGTTAATCTTTAATGAACAAGCCATGCAATTAGATATTTTGCGTAGCGAAAACGCGCGTTTACGTTCTTTATTAGCGTCGCCTGTTCGCCCTGAAGTAAAGAAAATGGTTGCTGAAATTCTTGCCGTAGATACCGACCCGTATAGCCATCAAATATTGATTAATAAAGGTTTGAATGACGATGTCTATGAAGGTCAGCCGGTAATTGATGAATTAGGTGTGGTTGGACAGGTATTACATGCTGGTGCGACAAATAGCCGTATTTTATTAATTTCTGACGTTAGTCATGCTATTCCATTGCGCATTCAAAGAAATGGTGTGCGTCTTATCGCTTCGGGTAGCGGTAATATTAGACGGTTAATCGTCAATCATGTGCCTCATAGTACTGACATTAAAGAGGGGGATGTGTTGGTTACTTCTGGGCTAGGTGGTAAGTTTCCTGAAGGTTACCCTGTAGCTAAAGTTAATTTTGTACAAAAAAATGAAACGCGAGCATTTGCTCAAGTATATGCTGAACCCATCGCACAGATTGACAGATTGCGCTATATGTTGTTGCTGTGGCCAGAGCCCGTTGAGGCGTTTTCAACTTCTGAAGTACAGTCAAAGTCTGCGGGGAAGGAGTAGGGATGTTAGCGCATAACGGCATTATAATCTTATTAACGTTACTTCTATCATTAATCGCAGCGATTATGCCAATGCCAATTACTTTGGATACCTTCCGTCCTGATTGGGTGCTGGTAGTGACAATGTATTGGGCTATCGCCCTGCCAAGCAGGGTCAATGTGATTACCGCTTGGGTAATGGGACTTTTACTCGATATTTTACTTGGTTCAACACTTGGCGTTCATGCCGCAGCTATGGCGACCACAATTTTTATTGCGTCAGGTAACTTTCAAAAAATTCGAAACTTCTCGTTGTGGCAACAGTCGTTAGTTGTGGGTGTTCTCGCATCATTATTTCATTTAATCGTTTTTTGGTTACAACGCTTTTTGACTGACGTAGTTTTCCTACCAAGCTATTTGTATCCGGTACTTACCTCAATGGTATTATGGCCCTGGGCATTCTTATTGCTTAGAAAAACCAGACAACACTTTAAAATTAAATAGTGATTCAATGAGTTCTCAAGAGTTTAATCTATTATTGGCGTCCAATTCACCACGACGCAAAGAATTACTCGAGCAGTTAGGCTTTAGTTTCACTGCGATCGGCAGTGATATTGATGAGTCAGTCAAACAGCATGAAGACCCTATTACTTATGTTAAGCGAATGGCGATAGAAAAGGCGCAGAAGCAAAATACTAAGTCAAATACGATCGTGTTAGGGTCCGATACTTGTGTTGTATGTCATAACCACATTTTAGGTAAACCGACAGACTTTAACGAGGCCAACGCTATGTTATCGATGCTTTCAGGTAATACGCATCAGGTATTAACGGCAATAGCAGTCGCACAACAAGATGAAGTGAGTGTAGAGGTGGTAACAACAAATGTTACCTTTAAAACACTTTCTCAACAGGAAATAATGAACTATTGGCAAACCGATGAGCCAAAAGATAAGGCGGGTAGCTATGGAATACAGGGGATAGCGGGGCAATTCGTTACTTCAATTGAAGGTAGTTATTCTGCGGTAGTTGGTCTACCGTTATATGAAACGGCTCAACTATTAGCAAAACACGGTTGCCCTTCTCCAATGACGAAGAATTAGGTGGTTAAATGAGTGGTGAACTTTTAGTCAATGTAACACCTAGTGAAACTAGGGTTGCTTTGATAGAAAATGGCGTATTACAGGAAGTTCATATTGAGCGTGAAGCCAAAAGGGGCCTTGTTGGTAATATCTACTTAGGTAAGGTTATTCGGGTTTTGCCGGGCATGCAGGCGGCCTTTGTGGATATCAATTTAGACAAGGCAGCCTTTTTACATGCTACAGATATTAACTCTAAGCTGATGACCAATGAAGCTGGCGACGATAACCAAACAGTACCTGATATTCGCTCTTTAGTGCATGAAGGGCAATTAATTATGGTTCAAGTGGTTAAAGATCCGCTTGGTACTAAAGGTGCTCGATTAACAACAGATATTACTATTGCTTCTCGGTATTTAGTATTAATGCCTGAAGCAAGTCACGCTGGTGTCTCTCAACGAATTGAAGATGTAGAAGAGCGAAATCGTTTAAAAAGCTTAGTAACACCCTATTGCGATGATACTCATGGATACATCGTCCGAACAGCAGCTGAGGGCGCAGGTGAGCAGGAGCTGCAACATGATGCTGAGTTTTTGCGCAGGGTTTGGCTAAAAGTGATTGAGCGAAAAAAACGTCGTCAAACCAAAGCGCCTATTTATCAAGATCTCGCGTTAACATTTCGTGTATTGCGTGATTTTGTGGGCGTTGAGCTTGAACGGGTGCGTATCGACTCTAAGTTGACCTTTGATCAGCTGATGGAGTTCACCCAAGAATTTGTTCCTGAATTAACGAAAGTTTTAGAGTACTACCCCGGTGAACGCCCGATTTTCGATTTGTTTGATGTCGAAGCGGAAATTCAGCGCGCTTTGCAGCGTAAGATCGAGCTAAAGTCAGGTGGTTATTTAATCATTGACCAAACCGAAGCCATGACCACCATCGACATAAATACTGGCGCATTTGTGGGGCACCGAAACCTCGATGAAACTATCTTTAATACCAATATAGAAGCAACACAGGCAATAGCTCGCCAATTAAGGTTGCGTAATTTAGGCGGTATCATCATTATCGACTTTATCGATATGACGATAGAAGATCATAAGAAACGTGTGCTACACAGCTTAGAGTCTGCGTTATCAAAAGATAAGGTCAAATTTAGCGTCCATGATTTCTCTCCACTAGGCCTAGTTCAAATGACCCGAAAGCGCACGCGAGAAAGCTTAGAGCATATCTTATGTGGAGAATGTGGTTCATGCCAAGGCCGTGGACAATTGAAAACGGTGGAAACGGTTTGCTATGAAATATTGCGTGAAATTGTCCGCGTCAATCGCGCCTATGATTCAGACAAATTTATCGTTTACGCTTCGCCCGCTGTTAGTGAAGCATTGATTGATGATGAATATCATCACCTTGCCGAAACAGAAGTGTTTATTGGTAAACAAGTGAAAATCCAAACTGAATCTTTATACAACCAAGAACAGTTTGACGTGGTAATGATGTAAGTATGAGTGGCTCTAGAATACTTAACCGCTGGCTAAATCGGCTATTTAAAGTAATAGCCGTATTTTTAGTGCTTTTTGCCGTTTTGCTATCAAGTGCTCGCTTGCTATTGCCTTATGCGGATAACTACCGTGTTGAATTACAAGATTATATAAACGAGCACTATAACGCCAATATTGAAATTGGTAATTTAACGATAGGCTGGTCAGGCACTGGCCCAACGATGGTAGCACAAAATGTAAAATTGGTTGAGATGCAGGGGCTAGTCATTAAGGTTGAAAACTTTGGCTTTGAGCTCGATTTTTGGAAAAGTATACTTAATCAAAAAGTCGTATCTAGCCAATTTGATATAAAAGGCTTAACCACCTCTTTAGAGCCAGAATTAATCGAGCGAAGTGAATCTAGAGCAAGTGTCAGTGAAGTCATTGAAGTTATCGCTGATATCTTTCTAACGCAAATTCCTCACGTTGCCCTATCAGATAGTCGAATCCTTGTGACTGAAAAAGGAATACAGCGTTCATTAATTATAGAAAAATTTCGCTGGCAAAATATAGGTATTAATCACAAAGGTGAAGGGGAAATCATTGTTGATGGTGTTTCTTCAAACAATCTAAGGCTGCAGCTAAATCTTGTTGGTGACGATATTAACTCGATATCCGGACAAGCATACGTTGAAGCGAATAATATCAATGTAACACCTTGGCTAAACCGTGTGTTGTCTATTGAAACAGATGAAGTCGACTCGCATATTAACTTTCAAATTTGGCATACCATTAGTAATGGCGTATCAGATTTACTGCAAATTGAATTGGTTAATAGTGAATTGTCTTGGCAATCTCAAGGACAGTCACAAAAATTGGTTATTGAGGGCGGTCAAGTTGTAGGTCACTATAATGAAACACGTAGACAATTCGATTTCGCTTCAAATAATATCCAATGGCAAACAAATGACAAAGTGCATCAGCCTATTGCCTTTTATCTTGAAGCCCAAAAGGAAACTGTATTTAGTTATATCTCAGCAATTGATGTCGCTGGTGCAGCCACTGTCGCGTCTCTATTTTCAGGGAATGCATCAACACAAAAGTTAATCGCTGATTTATCACCGAAAGGCGTGATTACAGACACCTATGTTAAGTATGACGGCATACTTTCGCTCGTCGCAGATGTTGAATCTTTTCGTAATGATTTTTCCGGTGGTATTCCTGGCACAAGTAATCTTTACGCTAGCATTGCCCACCAGGAAAACCAAACCGCAATTACCTTAAGCGGCAGTGACAGCACAATTGATTTTAAAGACGGTTTTTACCGTCCAATTCCATATCAAGCGTTATCTTCAGATATTCAAATCGCGCATCATGATCAAGGCGTGGACGTAAAAATTAATCAACTTAAGCTTCTCTCTAGTGAGCTCGATGTTGATGGTGATATCTTTATTCGTTTACCAAAAGATGAAGCGCCGAGTATGGCCTTATTTGCGAAAGCAAAAAACATTGATGCCGCCAATGCGCGTTATTATTACCCATTGAAAAAAATGACCACAAATCTAGTCGGGTATTTAGAGTCTGGCATTATTTCCGGGAACATCCCACAAGCAACGGTTATTTATCAAGGTAAGTTTGAGGATTTCCCTTTTAATCATCATGAAGGTATTTTTAGCGTTCATGCCGATTTAAAAGACGCAACCTTTAAATTCGATAAAAACTGGCCAGCGATTAAAGCTCTTGATGCTCAGTTGGATTTCACCAATAACAGTATGACGATCACTACGCGTGGTGGTGATTTAACTGGGCTTAATGTTGATCAGGTTGTTGCCCGAATTGATCAACTTAAAGGTGCTAGTATTTTGGAAGTTGATGCCGTTATTGATCAACAACAGCCGACTGATATTCATCAGTTACTGGCAAATAGTCCGCTAGAAAATAGTGTCGCGAAAGTGTTAGACCAAATCACAATTAATCAGCCTGTTTCAGGTACTTTTAATTTGCATTTGCCATTAAAGGATACAAAAAGTGTTATCGCAAGTGGTGATGTTTTCTTTGTCGATAATAGGGTTGAGCTACAGCAGCCAAATATGTTGTTTAGTAAGGTGAATGGTAAATTAAGTTTTAGCAATGATGATATTGTTGTCGATAAGCTTGATTTACTTTGGCGAGATAAACCATTGACACTTGCGGTAGTTGGCGACAAAAAAGAGAACTTTTATCAAACAACGATCGACATCTCGGCTAAATGGGTACAAGAGCATTGGCATAATGAGGTGCCTACTTCCATTCAGGCATATATGGCTGGCGCATTAGCTTGGCAAGGTAAATTAGAACTATTTAATGTTGATGGTGGTGCTTTCAATTATCAGTTAACAGCCGATTCAAACCTCGAAGGTAGTCAACTGTCATTCCCAGCTCCTTATCATGTTGAAGCTGAGCAAACACGACCTCTTACCCTTACAGCTAAAGGTGACAACAATAATTCTACGGTTGATGCTTTTCTTGGTAATAACTTAAGTTTCTTCGGTGCACTAAGTCATGAAACAGTGAGTTTTAATCGGGCACACTTAGTCTTAGGTGAAGAGAAAATGATGTTGCCAACCGATGGCTTTCACATTACAACTAAACTCGAAAATGCTGAGTTTACGCAATGGCAGCCATTTGTCCGGGACATCATCGCGTCAAGAGCTGATGTTGAAGCACAATATGTTGATAGGGCTCACCGACTCATTGAAACGCCTGAACGAATTCGAGGCACAATCACTAATCTTGATTTATGGGGACATACGATAACTGATGTGTCTTTTAACATCTTCGATAAAACAAATTGGTGGCTGCTACAGTTAAACGCGAAAGAAGGTCGTAGCCAAGTCAAGTTTTACCCAGATTGGTACGAGCAAGGAGTCGACGTAAACATTGATTTCTTAAATATGCCAACTCAATCTGATGTTGCTGAAGAAGTAGAAGATGTTATTGCCAATTCCGGACAATTTAAGATTGAGCAAGCGATAAACTCAGTTCATGAAGAGCGCGATATCTTCGAAGGTATGCCTCCGATGAAAGTGCATTGTGATAGTTGTCGATTTGGCATGTTAGATTTAGGAACAATCGACTTTGAAATTGAACGAGAGAACGATGTTGTTATCGCGTTAAAGAACTTTGTAGCGCAGCGTGATGGTATGACGGCCAAGTTCAATGGGCAGTGGCTGTTGCAAGATGATTATTCTAGTACACAAATTATTGGCAACCTAAAGGTCAACGACTTAGAGTCAGAGCTTGGCCGGTTAGACGTGGTTTCTGCAATCAAAGATTCCGGTATGAAGGCTGATTATGAAATTAACTGGTTAGGCAGCCCAACGAGTTTTGATTTAGCTAATTTAAACGGTGATTTGAAGGTTACGTTTGATGATGGTTATGTTGCAGATGTAAGTGAAAAGGGCGCTAAGCTTTTTTCTGTACTTAGTTTGCAGTCCTTGGTTCGAAAGTTAACGCTAGATTTTAGAGATATCTTTTCTGATGGTATGTTCTACAGCTCGATTAAAGGTGATTTACATGTTGAACAGGGCGTAGTGTATACCGACAATGTTCGAATGAAAGGCTCTGCTGGGGATCTATCTGTTAAAGGTAATACTGATCTTGTTGCTCAAGAGCTTGATTATGAAATGCGATATAAGCCAAATTTAACATCAAGTTTGCCTGCTTTAGCGTGGATAGCGACATTAAACCCAGTTACTTTCTTAGCGGGTATCGCGATTGATGAAGTTATTACTTCTACGGTAGTACAAGAGTTTAAGTTTGTACTCTCAGGAACCATTGATGAACCGAACCTTGTTCAGGTTGATAAAAAGAATACCAACATTAGTGTCGGACGTTCGACACCACCACAAATAGTTGAACAGCCGCCTGAACCTCAAGTGCCAGAAAAGCCGCAATCACTAGAAAAGCTTCCTGGTGACGTTACGCCACTACCTAAGATGCGCAATGATTTTGAAATTAAAGACAAAATCGACAGCCGTGGTGATGGAGGCGTAGGTGGCTAAGTTGTCTGCAATTCAATTATGCTCAGTACCTGATGTTGAGAAAAACCTTAGCCAAATAGACGCGCTGCTCGCTGGGCTTGAAAAAGATCCAGAGCATATCGTATTGTTACCTGAGTGTTGCTTATTTTTCGGTGGGCGTGATTCTCAACAATTAGAGCTTGCACAAAATTCAATTGATAGTGGCCAAAACTATTTAGTAGACGCGCTGGCTGAATTAGCCGCTAAACATAGCGTTTATTTAGTTGCAGGTACGATACCTAAATTAGATATTAACGGTGAAAAATTCCTTAATAGGAGTTATGTCTTTAGTCCCCAAGGGCAAATATTGTCACATTATGACAAAATTCATCTGTTTGATGTCGCTGTGCAAGACAGTGAAAAGAATTACCTAGAGTCAAAATACACGCAAGCTGGGCAATCTATTACTGCTGTCAATCTACCTTTTGCTAACTTAGGGCTGACAGTATGTTATGATTTGCGCTTTCCAGAGCTATATCGCGCGTTAACTAAGCAAGGCGTTGATATTATTACTGTGCCAGCTGCATTTACACAGGTGACGGGTAAAGCTCATTGGCAACCTTTATTACAAGCTAGAGCCATTGAAAATCAGTGTTTTATTCTCGCTGCAGGTCAACAAGGTTGCCATGCTAATGGACGTGAAACATGGGGACATTCAATGATAATTACTCCCTGGGGAGAAATAAAAGCATGTCTCGCCGAAGGTGAAGGGAGCATAACCCTTGATGTTGATGTTGAAAGCATAAACAGTATACGACAAGCAATGCCCGTTAATACACACAACAGATTCAAAACTGAGTTAATTAAATGACCAATATTGTTGAACAAGAATTATTAGTCCAAAGCCAACTTGATCAAGGCTTTTTACAACAAACATTAAATCGTATCGTTGATCGTAATGTTGATTTTGCCGATCTCTACTTTCAATCGAGTCAACATGAATCATGGATGTTAGAAGACGGCATTGTTAAAGAAGGCTCTTACAATATTGAGCAAGGTGTTGGTGTTAGAGCGATTACCGGTGAAAAAACTGGATTTGCCTACTCTGATGATATCTCAGCAATGGCAATTACTAAGGCGGCAGACGCAGCTAAGGGTATTGCACTAGCGAATCAAAATGGCAGTGTGAAGGCATTCTCTACTGTTAGTCATACGAAAATTTTTGACGGCATTGATCCTTTAGGCAGTTTGAGTCAAGAGCAAAAAATCAATTTAATGCATGAAGTTGAAGCTCATGCCCGCGCGGTTGATAAGCGTGTTTCTCAAGTTATTGTTAGTTTGAGTGGCGTATATGAAAAAGTATTAGTCGCTGCAACTGATGGTACTTACGCAACCGATATTCGCCCGCTTGTTCGTTTGAATTGTTCCGTCTTAGTTGAAGATAACGGCAAGCGTGAGCGTGGTAGTTCAGGTGGTGGCGCACGTACCGATTATAGCTATTTCTTTGAAGCTGAAGGCGACAAAGCTCGATACTTACATTATGCCGAGGAAGCTGTGCGTCAAGCTTTAGTTAACCTTGTTGCTATTGCAGCACCAGCAGGTACATTCCCCGTTGTACTTGGTGCTGGCTGGCCTGGAGTATTATTGCATGAAGCCGTAGGTCATGGCTTAGAAGGCGACTTTAATCGTAAAGGCTCTTCTGCGTTTTCTGGGTTAGTCGGTAAGCAAGTCGCTTCAGAGCTTTGTACCATCGTCGACGATGGTACATTGGCAAATCGTCGAGGCTCATTAAATATTGATGATGAAGGTACGCCAGCCAAATATAATGTACTTATCGAAAAAGGCATTTTGAAAGGTTACATGCAAGATAAGCATAATGCTAAATTAATGGGCGTTGAGCCAACAGGTAATGGACGTCGAGAGTCATACGCTCACTTGCCGATGCCTCGCATGACTAATACTTATATGTTACCTGGCGAACATGATCCTAAAGACATTATTAAGTCAGTTAAAAAGGGCATTTATGCGCCAAACTTTGCTGGCGGACAAGTTGATATCACATCAGGTAAATTTGTTTTTACTAGTGCTGAAGCTTACTTGATTGAAGATGGTGAAATAACATCACCAGTGAAAGGCGCTACGTTAATTGGTAGTGGCCCTGAATCAATGAAAAAAGTATCAATGGTTGGTAATGATTTATCGCTTGATGCAGGTGTTGGTGTTTGTGGTAAAGACGGTCAAAGTGTTCCTGTTGGTGTTGGTCAGCCGACATTAAAAATTGATGAAATGACAATTGGTGGTACGCAATAAATGACCACACAAAGCCAGCCTAATAATCCACTTCATGGCGTTACACTCAAAGTGATGTTAGAGAAGTTAGTGGCAGAAATTGGTTGGCAAAAAATGGCTGATAACGTCGATATAAGATGTTTTCAATATGATCCGTCAATCAAATCAAGTTTAGCTTTTTTAAGAAAAACGCCTTGGGCGCGAGAAAAAGTAGAAACACTATACTTGGATACCTTTCATGGTTTTCAATGGCCTAAAATTGACGACTAATAGCTAAAAGTCGTATCAAAATGTGGCACTTTGTTAATATTTATTTCAAAGTGCCATTTTGTCGCAGATAAACTGCGCTCTACCCTATCCAATACCCTTATTTTTAATACTGTCTTTATACTCTGTCGCCAATAACAACAGGAATAGTGTTATGAGGCGTTTATGAACCTAACACGTAATGCATTAAAGAACCCTGCAGCAGTCCTTGTGATCGTTGCGCTTATCGTCATTTTTGGCATGTTAAGTGTTTATAAATTGCCTATCCAATTGACACCTGATATTGAACAACCACAAATCACAATTTCCGTTGGCTGGCGAAGTGCTGCGCCGGAAGAAATGGAATCGGTGATTATTGAACCGATAGAAAATGTTGTTAAAAATACTCAGGGAGTTAATAAGGTCACGACAACTGTATCAAGAGGCTTTGGTAATATTACCCTAACGTTCGATGTTGGTGCCGATATGCAAAAGGCGATGCTTGATGTGATCAATAATCTTAACCAAGCGCCTCCTTTACCGTTAGATGCCATAGAGCCGGTTGTTTCTCAAGGTGGCGGACGAGGCGGTCCTAATACAGCTTCTTTAATGATTAAAACCTTGCCCGGTAATCCAACCGAAGATCTTGGTGCCTATCAAAAGTTGATTGAAGATGTTGTGCAACCAAGGTTTGCAAGAATTTCTGGCATGGGGCAAGTAAATCTTGCGTCACATCGACCACGAGAATTGCGTATTACTTTTGACCCATTACGTGCAGCTTCCTTAGGTATTACAATTGGCCAATTGAGTAATACGATTTCAAGAGCGAATGATGTTTCTGGTGGGGTTGCCGATGTTGGTCGACGTCAATACACGGTCAGATTTTCTGGACAATTTGGTGTTGATAACCTTACTCAAATGATTGTTGGTTATTCGGGGAACCGCCCAATTTATCTTAAAGATATCGCAACGGTAGAAAACACCTTAGTCGATCGCTTTGGTTTCAATTTACGTAGTGGCCAACCTTCTTATTATTTTACGTTGAAACGTCAAAATGATGCTAACACCGTGGCACTATTAGATGAAATTAACATTGCTATTAAAGAGCTCAATGAAGGACCACTCAAGGCAGCTGGCTTAACAATCGATTTAAGTTTTGACTCGTCTGTACATATTCGCAATGCCTTGAGCTTAGTTAAAAATAACTTGGGTTTAGGTGTGGTACTTGCGCTTGGTATTTTATGGTTGTTTTTACGCGGTATGAAAACAACATTGATTATTGCGACAACTATACCAATTTCGTTAATGGTGTCCTTTGTCGCGTTAAGCGTGTTTGATCGAAGCTTAAATGTGATTTCGTTAGCTGGTTTAGCATTCTCTGTTGGATTAGTGCTCGATGCCGCAATTATTGTACAAGAGAATATTGTAAGGTTACGAGCCAAAGGGTTAGATAACCATAAAGCTGTGTTACGCGGAGCATTGCAGGTCTCTGGTGCTTTATTCGCCTCAACGGCAACAAGTGTTGCTATCTTTTTACCTATCTTGTTTATGGCTGGCATAGAAGGCCAACTATTCTCTGATTTAGCATTAACTTTATCGATTGCGGTAATTGCTTCACTTGTTTCAGCGATCACCGTTTTACCCATTGCGAGTAAATACTGGTTAAAAGAAGATTCGATTACCGATCCGTTTGCCCGCTATTGGGAAAAGCTAACAAAATTGGTGATGCGATTAACAGACTCATCTATCAAACGGACAAGTTGGATCGTGTTACTCGTTGGTGGTTCATTAGTGGTAACGTCACTGATGCTGCCAAAAACTGACTTCATGCCGAGAGCACCAATTGACGGCTTCTTTTTTAGTTTAAACATGCCGCCAGGTGGTAATGTCGACTTTATTGAGCATGAAATGGCAAACGTTGTAAAAGCGCGTCTTGCACCATATTTGTCTGGTGAACAAAAGCCTAAAATTAAAAGTTATAACTTTTACTCGTTTGGTGCAGGTAGCACCGGCGGATTTATTTATGCCGACGATCCCACACGCGTAGAAGAATTGATGAATATTGTGCGCACGCAAGTATTAAATGATGTGCCTGATACCCAAGTTTTTCTATTTAGGGGGTCAATGATCAATGTGTCTGGTGGTGGTAATGGACGCACCATTGATGTTGATATTAAAGGTGCAGATATCGAACAACTCATGAAAGTAGCTGGTATAGGTTTACAGGAAATTAACCAACATATGCCTGCGACAACGGCATTCCCAATTCCTGGCCTTACCTTATCTGAGCCAGAATTACAGCTTATTCCCGATGATCGACGAATTACCCAAGCAGGATTAACTCGCTATGATGTTGCTAATGCTGTCAGAGCCTATACGAGCGGGTTATTTATTAATGAATATTTTGACGGTAACGACCGAGTTAATGTCATTTTGCGAGGCACACAATGGAATTCACCAGATGAACTCGCATCATTACCTATCTATTCGCCATTAGCTGGCATTCAAACAATTGGTGAGTTAACAGAGATTGTCCGTACGGCAGGTCCGACACAACTTCGCCGTGTTGATGGTAAACGTACAGTGTCGATACAAGTCTCGCCACCAGCGACTATGTCTTTGGAAGAGGCCTTGGCAATGCTAAACGACAAAGTTTTACCTAAAATGAACGAGGCTCTAACCGCAGACGCTTCCATTTTGCTTAGTGGTAATGCTAATAAAATGTCATCTGCAATAACCGATATGATTACTAATTTTGCATTGGCACTGTGTATTTTATTTCTATTAATGACGGCGTTATTTAAATCAGCAAAAGATAGCTTATTGGTGTTACTTGTTATGCCAATGGCATTAGCTGGTGGTGTTTTAGCGCTCAATGTACTCAATCTCTTTGCCTACCAGTCGCTCGATTTATTGACCATGATTGGCTTTATTATTTTGCTAGGACTGGTTGTTAACAACGCTATTTTACTTGTTGATCAAACCCGTCAATCTGAACGCGTAGGTAAAACACGCACTCAAGCTGTTGCAGAAGCAGTAAGCATTCGTGCTCGCCCCGTTTATATGAGTACATTAACGAGTTTATTTGGCATGTTGCCGTTGATGCTAATGCCGGGTGTTGGCAGTGAAATATACCGTGGATTAGCCGCCGTAATTGTCGGTGGTATGTTGGTCAGCGCTATTTTCACTTTAGTGCTATTTCCAAGTTTACTGCGCATCGGTGAAAGCACGGTTAAGCAATCAAATAACGTGACTCACCTAACACCTCAAAGAGCCAAACAAGTTAGCAATAGCTAAGGAAACAATGATGAAAACAAATAAGATCAGTATGAATAGATTCTTAGCCTTGGGTTTACTTATCGGTAGTGTGCTAAGTCAAATCAGTTATGCGGCAGAGGCGCCGAAAAAGCCTGTAAAAATAGATAAAGTAACGGAAATGGTGCTTCCTGCAACGTCTGTATTTATGGGCACTGTTGAATCACGTACGCATATTCCAATTACAGCAGGTGTTAATGGTCGTATTGACAAAATAGCGCAACCGGGCGATTTTGTTCAACTTGGCGACACGTTAATTGAAATGGATACCTTGCCACTACAACTTAGACTTGCAGAACAAAAAGCACAAATTAAACGTGCTGAAATAAATATGCGATATCTTAAAAATGAAGTGAGTCGCCTTGAGCAGTTAAAGAAAACCAATGCTACATCGCAATTTCAGCTTGATCAGCAACGCTCACAGTATGAATTGGCTATGTCAGATCATGAAATCGCTCAACTTAAATTAAAGCAAATTGAAGATCAGCTTGCCAGAGCAACCGTTAAAGCACCTTTTCAAGGTGTTGTCACTGAGCGATTGATGCGCGCAGGTAGCGATGTGAATCGCAGTGATACCTTGTTGAGATTTTTGGACACGACCAACCTTGAAGCCCATGTTTATGTACCGGTAAAGTATTTAGCATTTTTGCGCCGCGGTAACGAGTTAACATTAAGTGCAGATGACCAGTCGATCCAAGCGAAAATCAACGCGATTATCCCCAGCGCAGACTCGCGCTCTCAAACGGTTGAGGTGCGTATCCTTATTCCTGAAGAGCTCAATCATGTTTGGGCAGCAGGTCAACTGGTTAAAGTGACGATCCCTGTTCAAGAAACAAAGCTAAGTTTAACTGTTCATCGAGACGCTTTAATTCTACGCAAAAACGGTGTTTATGTTGTCAAAGTGAGCGAAGACAATACGATAAAGCGTTTTCCTGTCATCGTTGGTGCAGGTACGCCTGAACGGGTCAGCATTGAGGGTGAAGTCAGCGCTGGAGACGCGATTGCGGTGCGAGGTGCTGAGCGATTAATTGACGGTGAAGAAGTTATTATTCAATAACTTTTTTATCCGATATAAGCGCCTCCCATGTGCTTGCATCTAACACTGAATCGCTTCAAAGTTTAACGCTTGGGCGTGATGTTTTGTCATTTCGACAAGACGTTGTCTAAGCGTGTTTTCTAGTGCAATTTGCTCCGTCTGATTAAGATCTTGCTCAGTTAAGGCAATCAGAATTAAGCAATTGAGGCCATTATTTTGAGAAATAAACGCACAATTGTTTGACACTTTTTGCCAAGCTAAACCATCACCACATTGCAGTGCTAATTCCTCTTGCGTGATGAATCGATAACGAAAGCGAGGACTGCGCGCTTCATCCTCGAACCAATTTAGCCCCATTGCCTGAAAATTTAGCCATGCTTCTGTCGTAGTAATCGCACTAGATAGCAGTGAGGATTGCGATAAAAGAGTGTCACTGACCGTTATTTGTAATGGAAATAGATTTGTCATAAGGCTTTTTGAGTTAAATGAATACGACCCCACCAAGCAATTGCTAGGGCAAGAAAGAATGGCACTAAACGCTCGATATAATCTCCCGGCGCTGAAGGCATAAAACTTAGAGCGACAGTTAAGAAAAAACCAGTACAGATAGCAGCAAGCGCGTAACATCCTTGTACTCGCTTACTACATACTCGCACAACGAGCAGAGGGCCAAATGCCGCCCCCAGTGCATTCCAGGCAAATAATACCCGAGTGAATATATCCTCAGGCGCGTATAGGGCGATAAGTGTTGATACAACACACATTAAGACAACTGTTAATCGAGAAAATAATAGGGCCTTTTTATGATCTTCAATTTTGACGACATCATAAGAAAGTGCAGAAGCACTTACCAACAATTGGCTATCTGCCGTTGACATAATTGCCGATAACACAGCTGCGATGATGATGCCCGCGATAATTGGCGAAAACAGAGAGCTAGTGAGGGCAAAGAATGCTTGCTCTTGATCGGCAACAGGATCAATCAACACCTTGGCTGACCAACCGACAATAACCATGCCTCCATAGACTAATGTTGCCCAAGTCACGGCGATAATGCGTCCTTGTTTAATGGCTGCTTGTGATTTGATCGCCATTAAGCGATTAACCACATGTGGCTGACCACAATTACCTAAACCAATCCCCATGAGACCAAATATAAAGCCAATCGCTAACATACCTGAATGCGAGCCAAAACTATTAAGTTGTTGTTCGTTAAAAACGAGGTGCATTTGTTGCCAAAGCTCTGTTGGTCCACCAATAGCCAATAATGCATAAATAGGTAGGAGTAGGCTAGTAGCAGCCATTAACAACCCTTGTAACGTATCCGTAATACTAACGGCCCAAAAGCCACCTAATAAGGTATAAATAAGAATAATCGACGTGCCTAAAATAATACTGGTGGTCATCGACATGTCAAAGGTACTTGCAAAGGTTTTTCCTGCCGCCTGAAACTGTGCTGCAATATAAAAGCTGAAAGCAAAAATGATGGCAAATGCACAAACAAAGGTAATTAACTGTTTAAACTTACCGGTATCTTCAGCTAATAGCTCGGTTAGCGTGACTGATTTTTTTTCATGACTGAGTTTTTGTAACTGGGGGGCGAGCCAAAACCAATTAAAGATGTAGCCACAAATAATACCAGGTGGGATCCAGGCAGCAGATATACCCATCACATAAGCAGCACCACTCATACCAAGTAAAGACCAAGCCGATGAAGCACTTGCTGCTGAACTAACTGCCGCTACCCATGGGCCAAGCGAATGGCTACCAATAAAGTAATCTTGCGTATTACTATTACGCTGATTACTCCATAACCCGATACTAATCAGTAATACTTTGTAAGAAATTAACGTGATCAGGACGGCGTAGTGATAGTCCATTTAAGCGCTCATTTTTATTATTGTATGTGATAAGTTTTACGTTTTTGGCAACAACAATGCAAGCCTGGTAATAAAAAGGCCGCTAATTAGCGGCCTTTGTTGGGTTATTGCTTCGCTATATTTGCTCTATCATTGCGTGGTAATGGCTAAGTAAACCTTGGGTAGAGCTATCATGTTTAGGATTTACTTCACCAGAGGCTAATTCTTGTTGAATCTTGTTAGCCAAAGTTTTACCTAACTCAACACCCCATTGGTCAAACGAACAAATTTGTAAAATAATGCCTTGAACGAAAATTTTATGCTCATACATGGCGATTAAGTTACCGATAGAGCGAGGCGAGATTCGCTTCATCAAAATCGTATTCGTTGGTCGATTACCTACGTGTACTTTATGAGGAGCTACTTTATCAATATAGCTATCATCGCGACCTCGCATTTTAAGGTCTGCACGCACTTCTTGTTCCGTAACGCCTTGCATCAAGGCTTGTGTTTGTGCGAAAAAGTTCGCCATCAATGTTTCATGGTGGCCTTCAACAGGCGTAACACTTTCTACTGAACCGATAAAATCGGCAGGTACAATATTATTGCTTTGGTGTAAGTATTGGTAAAACGCGTGTTGCCCATTAATACCGAGTTCGCCCCAAATTGAAGGTACCGTTGGGTAGTCAACTTTTTCACCCTGCCAATTAACCGACTTACCATTACTTTCCATTTCAGCTTGCTGAAGATAAGCACTTAGCATGTGTAATGATTGATCGTAAGGCAAAATGGCTTGAGACTGGGCTCCTAAAAAGGTGGTATTCCACACACTTAACAGAGCCATGATCACTGGGACATTTTCAGTTAAGGGTGCATCTAAAAAGTGCTGATCAATTTCGTTAGCACCATCAAGTAATTCTTTAAACTTGTCAAAGCCAATATCTAAAGCAATGGGTAAACCGATTGCAGACCATAATGAGAAACGGCCACCTACCCAATCCCACATATTGAAAATGTTTTGCTCTTCAATACCAAATTTAATCGCGTTGGTTTTGTTGGCACTGACGGCGACAAAGTGCTTAGCAATAATTGACGTATCTTGTGCTGCGTCAGTTAACCATTGCATGGCCGTGTGAGCGTTTGTCATTGTTTCAGTGGTCGTAAACGTTTTACTCGAGACAATAAACAAGACGGTTTCAGGGTTAAGCTGTTTAAGGACATTCGCGATTTGTGTGCCATCAACATTTGATACGTAATGCATATTGAAATGGCCGTCGCTATAAGGGTTTAGTGCCTCGGTAACCATCTGAGGTCCTAAATTAGAGCCACCCACACCAATACTAACGATATCTGTGATGGTTTTCCCTGAATAACCTTTCCATTGACCTGAGCGAACACGTTGGCAAAAAGCGTCCATTTGTTGTTGAGTGGCGGATATTTGTTGATTGATATCAACACCGTCTAACAATTTAGGTTGGTCTAACTGATCACGAAGTGCAACGTGCAATACCGCGCGATCTTCTGTTGTATTGATATGCTCACCTGCAAACATTTTTGCTCGCCATTGATCAATATGGCAATCATTAGCGAGTGAAAAAAGCATATCCATGGTTTGTGGCTCAACGATATTTTTCGAGTAATCGAAAAGAATCTTAGGTAATTTGATACTTAACTTTTCAAAACGCTCAGGATCTTGAGCAAATAAATCCTTCATATGTGTATTTTTCATTGTGTCAGCATGTTGCTCTAATGCTTGCCAACTAGGTAATGATTTGCGAGCTTCCATAATATCTTGCTTAACCCTGTGCGTTATTAATTATTGTGTCATCACTAAGTGTTGATATTATGACAGAATATCAACACGATAAAATAGTTAAAAATTTTCACCTATAGTTCAGAGGCATAATATGCGGTCGGTAAATTATCAAAGTACGCAAATCACACCGAGTAAAATCATTTGTGTCGGTAGAAATTATTTAGCGCATATCAAAGAGCTAGGAAATCAAGTGCCTGAAGAAATGGTGATATTTTTAAAACCAAACAGTGCGATTTCAGAAAACTTATTCGTTCAACATCAAGGTGAGCCATTGCATTATGAAGCCGAATTGGCATATTTATATCAAAAGGGCTCTTTTGTCGCGGTGGCTTTAGGGTTAGATCTAACAAAACGTGGCTTACAGTCAACCTTGAAAAAACACGGTTTACCTTGGGAAAGAGCGAAAGCGTTCGATTGTTCAGCTTTGTTTAGTGATTTTGTCAGCATAGAAGAAAGCGATGAAGAATTAACGCTTTCATTGACTATAAATGGCGAGCAAATTCAATACGCAAGTAATCAGCTTATGATGCATAAACCCAGTGACATTTTGCGTTCTGTGCAAACATGGCTAACGTTAGCTGATGGTGACATTGTCATGACGGGAACACCTCAAGGTGTGGGAGCGGTGAAAGGAAATCACTCTTTTTGCGGTCAAGTCATTAGAAAGCATAGCGTTATTGTTGAAAAAATATGGCATAGTGAAGAAAGCTAATTTTTTAGCTTTCTGACAAGATAAGGTTATTTACACTTAAAATTGCGCTAACATGGTTGACAGAGTAACCTTGAAGTGAAAGCTAATGAAACGTGTCGTGCTATACAGTGCTAAAAATTGCCCGCATTGCGACTCGGCAAAGGCTTATTTTCAGAAAAAATATAACCTTTCGATTGTGTGATGTGAAAACACCTGCAGGTCAAAAGGAATTTCATCGATTAGGGTATAGAGCAGTACCTGTTGTAAGAGTTGGCGAAAAAGTAGTGCAAGGCTTTTCAATAAAGCAATTTGAAAAACTATATAAAGCAAAAGATTAAAAAGGAACGGTGGCATATTGCTCGCTGAGGTCTGTAGTAAAAACATGGAAGAGTCATGAAAGCGTATAGTCAATATATGTTAAGAAAGGGGAAGTTTTTATTGCTGTTACTTGCAGTAATCACTTCACCGATGACGTTTGCTTCCGATATTCTTAAAGATGAAGAAAAACTCAGATATAAAGACCCTAAAACCTACTATGCTCAAATCCTACAGCTCAAGGAAAGTGCCGAAAATAGTCATCGCGATCAGTATTATTGGTGGTTATTAAGAAAAGCTCAGGCAGAGCATTTATTGTGGCTTCCTAAAAAATTCAAAGAAACGGTTTCCTTAACCCTTGATCTTATCGAACCAGGCGCGCCAGCCGAAGTGATTAGTCACCTTCAAATGTTTTCTGGCATTATTGCCCAGCAAGAAAGCCGCTATACAGATGCAGTTAAAGCTTTTAAGCTTTCCATGACGATTGCAGAACAAGAGCAGTTAAACGAAATTTATGTCAGCGCGAAACAAGAACTGGCTTACACCAGAAGCCTAACGGAGTTATTTGACACCTCACTCGTGGGTTTGCAAGAAGCGTACGTCGAAGCTTTTGCGTTAGATAATTTGTTTTTGGTTGCCGCAATTAATGAAACTTATGGCGCAATCTATGGTTACATGGATGAGTATGAGCGCTCTATTGAATATTATGAAAAAGCGTTAGAGAGCTACGAGCGATTAGGCTATGTATCACATATTGCTGAGGCAATATTCGGTATTGCAACGACGTATCGCTATTGGAAAAAATACGATCTAGCAATTGAATATTTTACGTTATACAAAGAAAAGATAGCCTTTACTCCAAACCCAGAAATTAACTTTTACGCAAGTTATGGCTTAGGCATGACCTTAGCGGAAAAAGGTGATTGCGTGGCTGCAATTGACGCGATTGATAAAGCTATCGCTCAAGGTGGCTTTGTCGATTACATTGCTGAACTATATAAACGCCAAGCAGTCTGTTTTATTCAACTAGAAAAGTTAGATAAGGCTGAACAAGCACTTGATAAAGCGGCGGCCATTTTTGCTGATATTCCTGAACTGCAAGGAACCACATGGCAACTAGAAGTGGATAAACTTTATGGCTTATTAGCAAAAGAGCAGGGTGACACAGAGCGCGCATATAAAGTCATTACGCAATACTATGATAAGTATATTGATTTACTCTATCAAAACTCAAGTTCAAGACTGTTACGTGTCAGAACCTCAATGGAAGTTGAGCGACAAAATATTGAAATATCACTATTGCAGCAACGTTCCAAGGTTAAGGTGTTGGAAATTGATAAAAAGCATCAAGAGAATGTCCAAAAAACCTATCTCATATTTAGTCTGCTTGCCATTATCGGCATGATCATCATCTTGATGTACCTTCAACAACGCACAAATAAAAAAATCTTTGAGTTGTCAATCAAAGACGGTCTTAGTGGGCTTTATAATCGCCGATATATCTTCAAACATATGGATAGATTAGTGCAGAAGTATCATGGCAGAGGTGAATTCGCTGCTATTTTAATTGATATTGACGACTTTAAAGCGGTTAATGATTTATATGGTCACCCTTTTGGCGATAAGGTCATTAAAGCAATCGCCGAAGTAGGGCAAAAAGTATTACGAGTCGGTGATGAAATGGCACGTATTGGTGGCGAAGAGTTTTTATGTATTTGTGCCCGTATCGATCACAAACAAGCTGTAGAAATTGCTGAGCGACTAAGAGAGTGTGTCGAAACAATGCCACTCTACCGTGAAAATGGTCAGCCTGTTCAAGTAAGTGTAAGTGTTGGTGTTGCTTTAGCCAATGCGAAAACATCTGAGAGCCAATCGTTATATGTTGCAGCCGACAAAGCGCTCTATTACGCGAAAGCGCACGGTAAAAACCAAGTGATAGCCTACAATGACATTGCAGATGATCTTGCACCCTAACTCGTTTCGTATGTTAGCTAGCATACAAAGAGACATTTAAGCGAGCCCTCCCTTGACGAGCTTATCTATAACACGACATGTATTAGCGGCAAACATCGTTCAGTTTTTACAAAACGTTATTAGCCAGCAAGGCTTTGACGCGAAAGTTCATTTTGAACTAGAAGGTTGTTTTCGAAATACTGAAAAGCACGTGCCGGTTAATTTTAATTTGTTAAACAACTGGTTAGTAAAACATAATATCGAAGGCACAATAATCCCTGAATATTGGCATAATCAATGGGAGTTTGTTAGTGACTTCGCTGGCCAATCACCACTCAAAGAAGCACAAAACTTAGCGTTTGTGCTTGAAAAACTACCAGAAGCGTTTCGTCAATTTAACTTTGGTGAAGTAAGTATTAAACCGGTTGTTTGGTCTGGTGACCAAGGAAAAATGGTGACTGGTTCAACACAAATATTTTGTCAGGATCGTCGTGCGGTTCATATCCCTAACGCCATACAAATGAATGTATCAGTGTTAAATAATGGCAAAAACTTGATGGTGGAACGCGGCTTTGGAGAGCGTCTTCAAGAGGCTTTTTTACAGACAAGCTTATCTTGCTGCTTACTTTACTTACCTGAAGAGGAAGCGTTTGAGCGCTTTGCCCTAAAAACTCAATATGGTTTATTTGACGAACTATGCTCACCTTATGATATCTCAGGCGGGCATCAGGGCAGCATTGCATTATATAAAGATAAAGGAAAGCACAACCAAGCCATGGGATTAGAGCCGCTCATTTATGGTGCAGATGAAAAAGTTCTGGTCAGTAAGCAGGATTGGCATGCAACGGCACGCATAGAGCATCGACTAGGTGCTGCAAGTTCGTTATACGATCCTTACATCAATGTTATTTTTGCATTACTTAATATTATTGAAAGCCTTGACGCTTTTATAAAACATCGCGAAGCGCCTTTAGATGCTAAAGCGTGTATTGAATCAACGGCGTTACCTTCATCCTTGTATGATCACGAAGATGAAACAAATGCCAATTATGGTGCTAATACACAAGGTGCGATTAGCTTATTTGAGAATGACAGGTGGTTTGCAGAAAAAATTGATCAATTAGTGGGGTTACACCGTAATGAGGATTCGTTGTCGTCGACTTTACCGGCTAATGCAGGTCAGTTATTAAAAAAACAAATATTGGCAAATTATCAAAAACAGCCCATTTTTATAAATAGAATACATTTATGAGTATTACAAATATTACTAAACATCAAATGAAAACCGTCTTGTTACAGGGGGATTGTATCGAGGCGAAGCGTGATGAAATAAAACGCTATTTTCAAAATACATGGCACACTTATGAAGCATTGTTTAGCCTAATAAACGATGACAGCGCTTTTTTCTTAAGACCAGAACCACTAAGACACCCTCTAGTTTTTTATTACGGCCACACGGCAACTTTTTTCATTAATAAGCTGATGTTAGGAAAATATATCAATGCACGGGTTAGTGAAAAATTAGAAGCTATTTGTGCCGTTGGCGTTGATGAAATGAGTTGGGATGATCTTGACTCAACGCATTATGATTGGCCAAGTGTTGATGAAGTGCGTGAATACCGTCATCAAGTTTTCGCGTTGATAGAACAACTCATTGACGATATGCCGTTAACGCTGCCTATCACGCAAGACTCTCTCGCTTGGGTGATTTTAATGGGCTGTGAACATGAACGTATTCATCTTGAAACGTCATCGGTTATTATGCGAATGTTAGACAGCCAATATCTTACGGCAAACAATGATTGGCAGTCATGCTCGCTAACGGGTAACGCGCCTGAGAATAGATGTATACCGGTGGCTGGTCACATTGTGCAGCTAGGTAAACCCCGCGATGCTAATACCTATGGTTGGGATAATGAATACGGTCAGGCTAGTGTAGAAGTACCTGATTTTAGTGCTTCTCAATACCTCGTTTCAAATGGTGAATTCTTAAGCTTTGTCGAAGCTGGTGGTTATCAAACACCTAAATATTGGACAGAAGAAGGGCAAAACTGGCTAGCCTTTAAACAAGCAAAAATGCCACGCTTTTGGCGAAAAACTAATGGTCAGTATTTCCAAAGAAATTTACTTGAAGAAATGCCACTACCCTTCGATTGGCCTGTTGAGGTTAATTATTTAGAAGCCAAGGCTTTTTGTAACTGGAAGGCAGAATTAACAGGCAAACACATACGTTTACCAAGTGAAGCCGAGTGGTATTGCCTGCGTGACCTTATTCAAGGCGATATCACTGACTGGGCAGAAACCAGAGGAAACCTCAATTTAGAGCAATTCGCCTCATCTTGTCCTGTTAATCGATATGAGCATAAACAGTTTTTCGATATTGTCGGTAATGTATGGCAATGGACAGAGTCTGCTATCGATGGTTTTAATGGTTTTGAAGTGCATCCACTTTACGATGACTTTTCAACGCCAACCTTTGATGGTAAGCATAATTTAATCAAAGGTGGTTCGTGGATCTCAACAGGGAATGAAGCAATAAAATATTCTCGTTACGCTTTTCGCCGACACTTTATGCAACATGTTGGCTTTCGCTATGTTGAAAGCAAAGATGAAACAATTCCTGATATTGCTGTTAATCAATATGAAACTAACCGTGAAATTTGCGAGCAATTGGCTTGTTATTACGCCAAAGGTGGTGACCACCAATTTGCGATGCCAAACTATGCGGAGCAACTGGCGCAAAAGGTTAATTACTTCGTCAATCAATACGATATAAAGCCAAGTAGGCTGCTAGAGCTTGGTTGCAGTGTGGGTAAAACAAGCTTCCTGTTGTCTTCAGTATTTTCTCATGTTGATGGTGTTGATTTTTCTGCTCGCTACATACAGCACGCAGTAAAACTCCAGAAAGGTGAAGCATTGCGTTATTCTCTCGAGCATGAAGGTGATATTGTTGATTTTAATGAAGTCACGTTATCTCAAATTGGTCAATTCAATGGCCGCGATATCCAACCGAAACACGTGTTATTTAGCCAAGGTGATGCTGGCAACTTAAAACCTATTTTTGATAACTATAATGTAATAGTTGCTCAACAATTACTCGAGCAATGTTACGATGCCAAGCGTTTTCTCAATCAGGTTTCTGATCGTCTAAGTGAAAACGGGATCTTTATTTTAGTGACTGATTACAGTATTAACCAAGATAAAGTGCCGGTTGAAAAACGACTAGGTGGTTGCAAAATTAATGGTGAAAATGTTACCGGTTTTGATGCCGTAAGTCAGTTGCTCTCGTTACAGTTTGACTGTCTAGAAGAAGAGCAATTAACTAAAATAGTGCCTCAAAATTACAGACAAGCGTCGATGAGCTTAATGCACGCTTCTGTGTGGCAAAAAAAATAAATGAACCATCATTTGTTGCCTCCCCATATAGCCTTTAGTCAGTCGGTTGAAGGTGATATTGCGATCAATTTGAGTCATTCAGGTGGGCAAAGTTTAACGGTAAATAGCCTACTTGCCTATTGTGATGGTCAGCGTTCGTCACTCGCCGAATTAGAGTTGGGTTATGCCAGTATTCAGGGGAAAAAATCGCTTCGCCAAGTTATTTCAACGTTTCATCAAGAAACTTATCAGCAAACTTGGGTTAAAGCAAAACATGTTATAACGTTTGCTGGCGCTCAAGAAGCATTGCGTGCTGTCTATCAAGGGATACTATCGCCCGGTGATCATGTTGTTGTGATGACACCAAGTTATCCGTCTTTGCAATCAATGGCTGTAGAGTTTGGCGCAACGCTAAAAGCGATACCTTTATCTTTTGATAATCATTGGCAACCTGATTGGTTAGCACTAGAAGCGGCAATAACGTCATCAACTAAATTAGTTGTTATTAACTCTCCCCACAACCCAACAGGTATGACTATTGGCAGTCGTCAAATTGAACGTATCGTTGAACGTTGCCAAGCGCATGATTGCTATTTGATCATTGATGACGTATCTCAAGCAACCCAGTATCAAAAACGCTCTTCAGAACGTAATGTCGATTATGACAAAGCGGTATTTATTAATGTGATGTCTAAGAGTTTTGGTTTAGCTGGTATTCGACTCGGTTGGGCAGTAACTAAAGATAAAGGGCTTACAACGAAATTGTTAGCACAGAAAGTAAAAGGCTCTATTTGTACCAGTGCTATCGACGAGTATTTCGCAGAATTAGCACTCATAAATAGCCAACGAATATTGGCACGCAACACTAAGATAGTTGAAGAAAATATTCAGCTATTCAAACAGTTTTTACTGCAGTTTCCTGAAATTAGCTGGCATCAACCTCGTGCTGGATTTTTGTCGGTGATCAAGTTTTCTGAGTCTTTGTTAAATGGGCAATCAATGGAGGACTGGGCAAAACAATTAGCTGAAAAAACTGGCGTTCTATTATTGCCGACTAGCCTATTTTCAATGCAAGGACCTTATTGCCGCTTAGGGCTAGGGCAAAAGAATTTTGCGGATGGACTTGAACGGCTGGGGAAATATCTCACTGATTAAACAATCGGCTATTAGACGGGAATAGTGCCTAACAGCCGAAAGTTTAAAAACATTACAACGCTTTAAAGCGAATGGCTACGCCACCACTTGTCGCTAGATTTACCTTTAAGGTATCGCTTGCTTTAACTGTTTTTTCTTCAATAACAAGCTCGTAAGGATTGTTTTTCCATTCAGCCTTGTCACCGTCACGATAAATTTGTGCTTGATAACGTTTACCCGGCGTTAGAAAGTCGAGTTTTAATGCAAGCTCTCGAGCATTTTCGTCAGTTACCGCACCTAGATACCAATCTTTTCCATCGCGCTCTTGGCGAGCAAATGCAACGTATTCGCCGATTTCACCAGCAACAGCGACTGATTTTTCCCAATCTGTTGGCACATCTTGAATAAACTGAAACGCCGGTAAGTTTGCTTCGTAATTGCGCGGTAGATCAGATGCCATTTGTATTGGGCTGTAGATAACAACAAACAGCGCTAGTTGTTTGGCTAAGGTTGTTTGCGGGCGATTGGTGTCGTCTCCTAAACCATTAAAGCTCATATCAAACGTACCAGCGGTAAAATCCATCGGCCCTGATAACATGCGTGTAAATGGTAAAATAGTCGTATGCTCTGGCGGGTTTGGAGGAGTTCCCCATGCGTTGTATTCTTGACCACGAGCGCCTTCACGAGTAATCCAGTTCGGGTAAGTACGACGTAAACCCGTGTCTTTGATTGGCTCATGGGTGTTGATACTGATGCGATATTTAGCCGCTTGCATGATATTAAACAAGTACTCATTTACCATGAATTGACCATCATGCCACTCTTTACGAACAAGGCCGTTTTTATCTATACGTTTAATGTTTCCTGCATCGGCAACATAGCCTGTTTTGACTTGGGCAACATTGTGTTTTTTATATAGAGTAAAAGCATCAGCCATTTGTTCGCGGTAATTTGAGACATTACCTGATGTTTCGTGATGACCAATTAGGCGAACACCCACTTTCTCACCATGTTTGCTTATTTTATCAATATCAAAATCTGGATATGGCGTATCAAATTTAAAAATATCTCCATTGTTAAACCAATCTCCGTCCCAGCCAACATTCCAGCCTTCGACTAAAACACCGTCAAATCCATATTTTGCTGCGAAATCCATATAGCGAATTGTTTCACTAGTTGTTGCACCATGCTTTTCACCACTGCCCCAAGTATTTTCTGCGATGTGCATTCCCCACCAAATACCTACGTATTTGCCTGGCTCTACCCAAGAAACATCGCCTAGTTTATTAGGCTCATTTAGATTAAGAATTAAATCAGAATTCAATAATCCTGTGGCTTGTTCACTAATTTGAATGGTGCGCCAAGGGGTTGTGAAGTTGTGACGTTTTCTGACCAACGTGCCGTCAGACCATGGTGTTAAGTCAGCTTTTAGCGTGCCAGGTCGGCGTTGATTTAGTGTCATACCTGCGTAATCAACGAGTGCCGCTTCATGAATTGAAACATGAGTACCATTGGTCAATTTAAACGTCAGTGGTGTATGAGTTAACGGTGCTTCTTTTAGCTTGGTTGTTTTGTAAATATACTCGTATCGATTCCAACCACGTGCTGGAATCCACCAAGCTGTGGCATTCTCACCATCATTAATCGCGAATTCAGTCGCTTCATCAATAATGCTGATGTCGCCCGTTAAGCCTTTTTGCTTTTTAACTTCGTAGCGAAAACCAAGGCCATCGTCAAATACTCTAAATTTTACGTCAAAGGTATGGGCTTTTTTGCGATCTGCACTAAAGGTCACCACAAGCTCGTTGTGCTGATCAATGACTTCTTTGCGCTCACCCCAAGGTTGTTCCCAACTTGAGCTGTGGCTTTGTGTTTTAACTGATTCGATAGTAAAGCCTTCGCCAAAGCTAGGGGCTTTTTTGAATGACATCCCCAGTTTAGAGGCTTCTATTACCGATTTGTCTTGGAAGCTTACTTGATAACTTGGGCTGTTATCATCACTGACTGTCAATACTATCTCGCCATTTGGTGATGTCACTTCAACGGTTTTTGCCATTAGCCATGGGCTAAGCAAAATCGAAGTAGCTAGGGTAATTATTTTTTTCATGTGACTCTCGTTACTATTCACTTTGTTGTAACTCTTTATGATTAGGTATAGTTGCCAACGATAAAGTTGTCATTGGCAACCGCGGTATTATTTAACAAAAATGGCTGTGGTAATTGCTGGAACCGTAAACCCGTTAGCCGTTGTTTTGCTCTGTTTTACGATGCTATCGGCACTTTGTGTCTGCACCGGATGCAAGGTAAAACCAGCGGCATCAGCGTAGTTAAAGTTGACGGCTTGTCGGTTAGCGTTAAACAGCACAATAATGTCTGTATATGGCGAACTGTCGCTTGTTGTTTTAGTTAAGTGCATAGCAATCAGCCCGATTTGTTGATTAGGGCCTGTATTTAAGAAACTGAGTTGATTAACAATGGCCTGTTCAGTGGTTAAACGGAATAGGTCACTGCTTGTTCTTACTTTTAATAGCTCTTCAAATAGTGCCGAAGAAAAAGCTATGTCATTTGCATTGACGCGGTCTTTACCATTATTCCTACGTATAATTTGGCTAATCAATGGCCAGTTTTCTTGGTCTTTTTCTGCTGGCGGTAAGCCAACATGGTAGTTATTATTTTGTTTTGAAAAATCAACATAATTGAACCAATCGGTGTAGTCATAACTGTCACGTAAATAAGACTTTGAACGCATTAATTCAGAACCCATATGCAAGAATGGAATACCTTGGCCTAACATCACATAGCTTAGGCTTTGGATGTGCATACGGATCCTTTCGGCTTTAGTTACTGAAAAGTCAGTGCGATATTGGTTGTTGTCCCATAATGTTTGATTATCGTGTTTTGACACATAGTTAACGGTGTCTGCCGGATCTAAAGCATAGCCCGTTGGCTGGTTGCCATAAGGTACTTCTTTAGCCAATGCGACTTCACCCGATTGAAGCGTCAGTGGGTAGTTCGCTAAATTGCCAGCTAAACCAATACGTGTATGATCAAGTAATAATTGGTAATCGGGAGCACCAGCTTCATTTTGTAGTTCGTTGTTGATAGTGCCTAAGCCATTACCAATACCTTGGTTTCTTCGTATATCGTTACCCGATACGCTAATACCTGGCCCACGGACGGCATCGCGTAATCGATCTGAAAAGGTACCAATTTCGCTGCCGGCCAGCTCAAGTTGGCTGGCTTGAATAAATTGTTGGTTATTGGCGACTTCGCCAAAATTCCAACCTTCGCCATAAAAGTAATTGTCGCTATCAACCGCATGAACCGCCTCTCTTGCTCGTAGCATGGCGTCTTTAGGTTGATGGCCCATTAAATCAAATCGAAAACCATCAATTTTATAGTCTTTTGCCCAAACAACTAATGAATCAATCATCAGCTTTTCCATCATGACGCGTTCGGTAGCGGTATTGTCACAGCAAGTAGATTGCTCAATTGCACCTGATATTGGGTTCAGACGATGATAATAATTAGGCACAATTTTATCGAGCACAGCGGTTGGCTCTAAACCTGCTTTATGCGTGTGGTTATACACAACATCCATAATGACACGAAATCCCATGTTATGGATGTCTTGTACCATTTGGCGAAACTCTATTAAGCGCGCTTTCCCTTCAGGCTGTTTGGCATAAGATCCCTCAGGCACAGTGTAATGAAATGGGTCGTAGCCCCAGTTGTAATTGTCAAACTCACGCAATTCACTAATCACATGTTGTGCGTCGTTTGATAACGGATCAAAGCCAGTTAATATTTCTTGTAAGCTTAAATCTGGTGCATATTCTTTTGAGCAAACACTTACTTCAGGACGCGTCTGACAAACTTTTTCAACGGTGTCTGATAGCGCAAAAGCAACGCCTGCTTCTTCATTAACGGTACCTATGTCAAACACAGGTAATAAATGAATATGGGTTAAACCTGCGTTTTTTAATCGCTGCAAATGTTTTATGCCATAGGATTGTTGCTCACCAAAGGCAGCGTATTTTCCTCGATTACTTTCATCAGAAAGCGCACGCTCACCAGCGCTAAAATCACGCACATGTACTTCGTAAAAAATTGCATCTTCTTTGTGTGTTATTTGTGGGTCTTGCTGAGTTGACCAGCCATTTGGTTGAGTGGATGGTGCGTCCAAATCTACAATTTGTGAGTGCTCACTGTTGGTGGATAGGCTTAAAGAATATGGGTCAGTAGTGGTGAAGGTTTCAATGTTTTGCGTTAGTGGGTGATAGTTTTTAATGTCATACTGATAGAAGTAACCGTCTAGATTCTTCGGTGTTTTAAACAACCATATGCCCGTGTTGTTATCCAGTGTCATCGCATGATTGGCAACAAAATTTTTCGCTTGGTCAAAGAGTTTAACCTCAACTGATAGGGCAGTTGGTGACCATAACTTTACTTGTGTGCCATTGGTTGTCAGCACCGCGCCGTAATCAGCCACATCATCGGCATCATTGTCATTTTTTGTATAAAGCTCATCAAGTAAATAACTGGTTTGTAGATGATGAATTGCGGTTGGTTGCTGCTGATCTAAAGCAAGTACTCCGACTCGACTTTTTATCAGCGCTCTCGTGTTCTTCTCATCAATGTTGATTTGATAAGCCTCGAAATCAGCTAGGTGAGGGTATTGAGATTTTAGGTGCGTAGGGAACTGCGTTTTTATCAGACCAAATGTCTTTAATGACGAAGTTTCTTTTGTCGCATTAGCGAGTGGTAAAGCACTCAGTGCATATTCTTCAGTTGCAGATTTTGGTAAAGCAATTAACTCTTTTGTTAACCAGTGACCAGCAAAATCAGTTGGTAAGTTAGAGAGTTTTTGTTGGCTAACTTCTATCGATGATGACGTGTTAGAAAGCTTAGTTGGCTGATCTTGGCAAGCTATCAATACAGCACATGACAGGAGGCTAGTTAATAAAACGCGCATAAAAAGTGCTCAATTTGGTGGTCAGTAATAAATTCATTTTAATCTAGCGATTTAAATCACTAATAAGAAGATAGACTATTCATAATGCATACGTATTCAAAAATGACGCCGTTAGCAAAAAGTTAATTAGGTTTTAAAAAAGTAAATTCTCGTTCATTTTTTATCCGTCTTTGCCCCTTCTAGACTTCCGCCGATTTTCGAGTAATTACTCTTAATGTCTGTCTGATCAAATGAGTTGTTTTTTATTGGTTTTATCGTTTTTTGCTCAGTTTTGAATACGTATGCAATGCGTAGGTGTTCTCTACGTAGTTTCATAAAGTGGTTAGTTGTGGTGCTTTTTTAAGCGCGACAAACGTGTTTTATAAAAAATAATAAGTTAACAAAAAGTTAGCTAAAACAGAGAGTAATCTGGGGAAGATAACATGTTTAAGCCAAGCAAATTGTCGCTTGCGTTGTTGTCATGTGGTTTGATTTCAGCTAGTGCTTTGGCACAGTCAGCTGAACAAGCAAACACAGCATCACAGCAAACGGCGAATAATGCACAAGATGATCAAATTGAAGTCATCGAAGTGACTGGTTTTAGAAAATCACTAATCGATTCAATCAATGCAAAGCGTTTTGCTGATACCGTAACAGAGCAACTTTCAGCTGATGACTTAGGTGCCTTACCTGATGTTTCTATGGCTGATGCCTTAACGCGGCTACCCGGTATTTCCGCGGTTCGAACCGGTGGACAAGCAGCCGAAATTAACATTCGTGGTATGGACGGTGGTTTTGTATTTTCGACATTAAATGGTCGAGAACAAGTGTCAACAAGCGGTAGCCGTAGTATTGAGTTTGACCAATACCCGTCTGAATTAATTACTGAAGCGGCGGTTTACAAATCCCCCAAGGCTTCATTAATTGAAGGTGGTGTAGCGGGAACCGTTGAGTTAAAAACGGCAAGCCCATTAAGTATCGATCAAGATCATAAGTTTAATATTAACGCGCGTGGCATGTATAACGACCGCGCGAGTGAAGTACAAGACGCTAATGAATTTGGTCATCGTTTAAGTCTGTCATATCAAGGCAAGTTTTTAGACGAAACACTTGGTGTCGCGTTAGGCTATGCGCGACTTTATCAGCCTAGTGTTGCCACACAGTTTATTGGTTTTGCCTACAACGGTGTTAAAGATATTGATTTAGTTGACGGTGATACTGATGGTCCAATTTACGATGACGGTAGCGCAAATCCGGAACGCGATATTGACAAAGAATACATTTCAGAAGGTTTTGAGCTTCAACATTTAGGTGGTGAAGAAACGCGTAATGGTTATGTTGGTGCAATTGAATGGGCGCCAAGCGACGTATTTAAATTACGTGCTGATGCGTTTGTCTCTAAATTTGATAGTAAGACGTTTGCACGTGGATTTCGTGTAAAGTTTGGTGGTGAAAATGCCGCTTATGCTAATCCAGTTATTGCCGAAAATGCGATGGTAGGTGGCACAATTAATCGTACTACCAAAAGTTTTACGCGTGTTGAAACGGTAAATGATGACAACCAAGACTTTGATGAAATTCAAAACTATGGTTTGAATTTACAATGGCAGATCACAGAACGTTTGACTGCCGACCTTGATCTTTCTTACTCAAATGCCACCAATGATTTTCGCAATGGTTTGTTATGGGCGTTAGTTGCAGAAGATGCGAACGCAGAAACGCCTGTTTTTGACACTAATGTATCGCTGTCTTACTTGTTAAACGGGTTAGATTTGCCTGACGTTGGGTTTAACCAAGCCGACGCTTTTACCGACACAAACCGTTTAATGGTGAGTAAGTACGGTATCTACCCTTTTCAAAATGAAGATGAACTTAAAGCGGTTCGTCTAGATCTGCAATACGATTTAGATAACGATTTTTTCTCATCGATTGAGTTTGGTGCTCGATATTCTGAGCGTGAATATAGCAACGACCGTTCACTTTATCAGTATGGTAACGATGGTGCATTTTCGAGTAGAGAAGCACCTTTGCAGTTAACCGACGACATGGTTGAAGTAGTGAATTGGGAAGGTGACTTTTCATATTTCCCATCGTACTTAGCGATTGATCTAGATTCGGCATTGGCGGCGTGGTTCCCAAATGGTATCCCACAACCTGTGCAAACATGGGGTGCGAATAGCGAAGGCGTAATCGACAACAACTCCTCTTGGTCGGTATTGCAAAGTGGTGATGTTTTCGAAAAAGTCGTGTCTGCTTATGTCATGGCAAATATTGATACTGAAATTGGCGATATTCCGGTAACGGGTAACATCGGTATTCGCATGGTTGATACCGATCAGTCTTCAACCGTGTATGAAGATGTTGGTGGTGACGTGTCTGCTGGCGCAACGCCAATTGTTGATCAGGTTGGCTTAGTTAATAGTAATTACGCATTCAAGCGCTTAGGGTTGAAATATACCGATTACTTACCTTCGATTAACTTAAACTTTAGAGTCACAGACAACGATCAAATTCGTTTTGCTGCGGCGAAAGTAATGTCTCGTCCAGAAATTAATCGCTTGGTTTCTAACTTGAGTACCAACATTAACGATGATGGCGAAATTTCGGGTAACAGTGATAACAATCCGTTCTTGAAACCTTTCTACGCTAATCAATACGATATCTCATATGAGCGTTATTTCGCTGATACAGATGGTGCTTTTGTTGCCGCGTTTTTCTATAAAGATATTGAATCTTTTGTTCAAACCTTGCCAATTTATAATTTTGATTTTAGCGCTAATGGCTTCTATGTGCCTGAAACTATTGAAGATGAGTTGAGCGGTGTGCCGGTAACAGTTGATCCTGTTGGTACATATACTACGGCCATCAACAATGAAGAAGGCGGTAGCATTAAAGGTATTGAACTTGCCTATACGCAAATCTTCTCATTCTTACCAGATTTATGGTCTGGTTTAGGTTTAAACGTAAGCTACTCATACACCAAAAGTGAAGTGGAATTCTTTACTGATCTTGGTGGGCAAACGCGCACACAGTCATTACCTGGTCTTTCAGAAAATGTCTTAAACGCAACCTTATTTTGGAACTACAAAGACTTCGAAACACGTTTAAATGCGCGTTACCGTAGTGAGTTTGTTTCTGAACAATGGGGTGTTAATGAGCAAGTTGTTAATTTTGATGATGAAATCGTTGTTGATATGCAGGCGTCATATGACGTAACAGAGCAATTAAGTGTGTTATTTCAGGTGAATAACTTAACCGACGAACCGACGCAAAGTTACTTTGGTTCTAAACAGTTTACCGGTACCACGCAATTCTTTGGTCGCCAGTTTTATTTAGGAGCCAATTATGCGTTTTAAGTTAATTCCTCTTGTATCAGATAGCTCGGAGATTCGCTCATGTTAGCAACAACTAAAATAATAAAATTACTTGCTGTTGCCCTCGTAACAGTAATGCTAAGCGCTTGTGGTGGTGGAGGTAGTGATGTCGCAGCTGGGCAAACGCTATTAACCTGTGATGTGCCGCAGGTACCAGATGCTAGCGGTACCATGTGTGTTGATCCAGAACCTTTGCAATGTAAAGCACCATTAGTACCTGATGCATTAAATGAAGAGTGTGTTGTTGGTTTTGATGAAAACGCACCGTTGCCAAGTGTTACACCTACTGAAAACCAAACTATTTTGTATTATAACCGCGGCGATGTTGGTGCGACCAATGCATCGGATGATCCTTCCTATGAAGGGTACCGCTTACATACATGGAATAATGATAGCTGTGATGCTTATGCAGCTCCGTTTGATAGTTCTGATTGGGCAAATGGTCATATTCATGACGGTGTTGATCCGAACTACGGCGCATATTGGATCCTCAACTTAAAAGAGGGTTACAGCGATTGTGCCAACTTTATAATTCATATCGGTACCGATGATGCAGGTAAAGCACTTGGTTCAAGTGACTTGCAAATGCCGTTAAACCAAGACGATGAGCGCTTTGTTCGCATGAACTTTACGTTCCACGGTGTACCAACAGTATTTGAATACCCGGTTGAATCGTTAGGTTTCAGTGCCTCAGGTAATTCAGCGCATTGGATCGATGCAAACACCCTTGTTTGGAAAGGCTATAACGATGGTGTTATGTCGGTAAAGCTGCATCATTCAGCTACCGCTGGGATTGAACAAGACGATGACGGCAATATCACTGGTGCATCAATTGATCTTACGCCGGTAGATTTAACTGACGAGCAGCGTGCATTAGCACCACAAGTTGCTGATTGGCCAGCCTTTCAAGGTGATTGGGAAGCTAGCGATGCGAAACAAGTACTTAAAAATCAGCTATTGGTTGTTGGCTATGATGCGGAAAATAAGCCGGCATTAGCCACAGGTGTTCAGGCCGATAAAGTACTAGACGTGTTTTATACGCAAGGCGACATGGATGCTGATGAAGCATCACTTGGTGTTGTGTATGACAACGGTGAAATTACTGCAAACTTGTGGGCACCTACCGCGCAAAACGTAGCATTAGTTGTTTATGACGCATCAAAAGCAGAAACAGCGCGTCATCAAATGATGGAAGATACCGATACAGGTATCTGGTCTTTTACTGGTGATAGCGCGCTTGATAGAGCTTTCTATCAGTATGAAGTCACCGTTTATCACTACCAAACAAAGGCAGTCGAAACGTTAATGGTGACAGACCCGTATTCGGTGAGCTTGTCGACCAATGGTATTTACTCACAATTTGTTAACTTAGCCGATGAAGATCTGATGCCTGACGGTTGGGATTCACATGATATTCCTACTATTGTAAACGTTGAAGATGCGGTTATTTACGAAGGTCATATTCGAGACTTCAGTGCATTAGATCAAAGTACTAGCGAAGAAAATCGTGGTAAATATTTAGCATTTGCTGAGGTTGATTCTGCACCTGTTCAGCACTTACAAAAATTGGCGGATAATGGTGTAACTCATTTTCATATGCTGCCGGCAAATGATATTGCTACCGTAAATGAAGATAGTGCCTCAATTGTTGATATCACAGATACCGTTGCAGCTTTATGTGAAGTTAATGCTGATGCACCGGTTTGTGGCGTGGAAGCTGATGACGCTGTGTTGAGTGATGTATTGGCAAGTTATGAACCGTATAGTAACGACGCGGCCATGCTCGTTGATGCGATGCGTAACTTTGATAGTTTTAACTGGGGTTACGATCCGAAGCACTTTAATGTGCCTGACGGTATTTACGCCTCAAATCCAGATGGTGTTGCGCGTATTATTGAAATGCGTGAAATGATCCAAGCACTTCATCATACGGGCCTGCGTGTTGTGCTCGATGTTGTATACAACCACACTAATTCAGCAGGTACCTACGATAACTCAGTTTTAGATAAAGTGGTGCCAGGTTATTACCATTCTCGAGATATTGAAACAGGTAGCGTGATTCAATCAACTTGTTGTAACGATACAGCGTTAGATCATCGTATGATGGACAAACTGATGGTTGATTCACTTGAAATGTGGACCGAACATTATAAGTTTGATGGCTTTCGATTCGATATCATGAGTCATGGCTCTAAAGAGCAAATGTTAGCCGCGCGAGATGCGGTGCAAGCTATTGATGCGGATAACTACTTCTATGGTGAAGGTTGGACCCGTGACGATCGTGGTTTTACACAAGCAAATCAGCTAAATATGGCGGGTACTGAGATTGCGACCTTTAATGATCGTATTCGCGAAGGTATTCGAACAACTCACATCTTTAGTAATGATGCTGATAACCCTGAAAGCTACAACAAACAAGATATTGTTAAGTTAGGGATGGCTGGTTCGTTAGCTGACTATGTCTTGGTGAACAATAACGGTGTTGCAAGCACTGGTGCTGCTTACTCACCGAATATGTATGCGCAAGATCCTGCAGATAACATTAACTATATTTCTAAGCATGACAATGAAAGTTTATGGGATCAGTTACAGTTAAACCTACCGTTTAATTACTCGATGGAAGATCGCGTACGTATTCAAAACGTATCGCAATCGATTATTTTACTGTCTCAAGGTATTCCATTTTTACAAATGGGCGGTGATTTCTTACGCTCAAAATCGTTAGATAGAAATACTTACGATGCTGGTGATTGGTACAACTATGTTGATTTCACGTTAGCAGGAAATAACTACAATGTCGGTTTACCGCTGGATAAAGGTGGTCGAGACGATGAAACCTTAGTGAGCTTAGCAACAAGTGCTAATAGCCAGGTTGCTATGACCGAAATGATGTTTGCTTCTGAGGTGTTTAATGAGTTCTTATCGGTCAGAACATCAAGCCCGCTATTTAGGCTGACAACATCACAAGATATTATCGACCGTGTTGGCTTTCACAATATTGGCAGTGGGCAAACACAAGGTTTAATTGTCATGAGTATTGACGATGGTCTTGGTTTAACTGATTTAGATCCTGCAAATGATGCGATTGTTGTCGTGGTTAATACTAGCGAAAATGATGCAAGTCATACCGTTGCTACTGCATCAGGGTTTACCTTACATGACACGCTAGCAAATTCAGTTGATAGCTTAGTTTCGAGTGCAAGTTTTGACGCTGGTGAAGGTCAAGGTACATTTAATGTACCGGCATACACGACGGCTGTTTTTGTCAAAGTACAGGGTGAAAGCCAAGGTGAAGGACTGCTAGCAACAGCTACGTCAGGCGCACCTGATGTTGAGCCATATGGTGATACAACGGTGTACGTGCGTGGTGAAATGAATGGTTGGGGTGAAGTTGATGACTTCAACTATCAAGGCGGCGGTGTTTATCGTACAACGATAACCTTATCTGCTGGCACTTACGGTTTTAAAGTCGCTTCAGGAGATTGGTCTACGGTGAATTTAGGTGCACCTAGTAGCAGCGAAAATGTTGTGAGTGTGGGTGAAGACTTTACGCTATTACCGGGTAGTAACGACAACCTGGCTATTACGATTGATATTGAGGCGACTTACGTATTCACAATTGATGCAAATGATATCGATAACCCAGTACTTCATGTCAGGAATGAAGAAACCTTTGCAGGCACACCGATTTTTGTGCGAGGCGGGATGAATGGCTGGAGTGAAGATAATGAACTTACCTATATTGGTGATGGAAAGTACATAGCGACCATTACTGTTGATGATAACACGCATGACTTTAAAGTTGCTTCGGCAGACTGGTCAACAGTTAACCTTGGCGCACCAAGTGACGATCGTGAAGTTATGGCGGGTGACTACAAGTCGTTAGTGCAAGGGAGTAATGACAATTTCTATATGAGCTTTGTTGCTGGTGAATATACCTTTTATGTTGATGCGAGCGATCCACAAGCGCCAACCTTAGGTGTATTTAATGCGCCGTTATTTGGCGCTACCGAAGTTTATATTCGTGGTGGTATGAACGGTTGGGGCACTGCAGATGCTTTATCTGACAACGGCGATGCAAGCTTTAGTGTTGAGATTGAGCTTAATGCCGAGCGTTATGAATTCAAAGTTGCTTCTGAAGATTGGTCTACGGTTAATCTAGGCGCGGATAACGCATCAAGCGAAGTATCAATTGATATGCCATATACATTAACGCAAGGTTCAAATGCGAATCTTGTTGTCGAAGCTGATGAGGCAGGCACTTATGTCTTTACGGTAACAGGGCCAGATCCACAAAGCCCAACAGTTACTATTACTAAAAAATAAGCTTTAGTGCAAATACTCAAACTTTTATAGGCGCTCAATCGAGCGCCTTTTTATTGTGCAACTCCCCATTATTACCAGCTAATTGCGCTAATTTGGTGAATAGTGAGTAAATATCCATCAATACACTGTTAACAGGTGTAACCTCTGCATACGTATTCAGATAGGTATCAAAAATCATGAAAGTATCCACTCACACATTACATTTTGATTTTTTTTCTTCCAGACTGGTCAGGTTGGAGGATTCCAGAAAATCAGCTAACTCGTTGAGTTTATTGTGCTGGAAGTTGGCTTGAAAACTTGCAACGTTATTTTGAATGTTTTTTACATAGAAAGTTTGCTGTTATTTGAATTTCTCTATTACGCTTATGTGGAGAAACAAATATGAGACATAGCCAATGGCAAAATTATGAATACGTATGCAGATGGTGTTTTTAGAGTCAGCTCGCTTTTATAGTTAGTTGACTGCTCAGAGTAGATGAGTGGATTTCTAAAAAATATAAATACAAATGTCGTCGCGTCAGCTCGGATGCTGAACAAATAAAGATAACAAGGATGAAGGGGAGAATATATGTTGAAGTTTAAACCTAGCAAGGTAACGCTTGCTATGCTTTCTACTGGTTTAATGGCAATGAGTGCTCCTGCACTTGCTGCACAAGATAGCCAGGCAAAAGAACAAGAAGTTGAGGTAATTACGGTTACGGGTATCCGTGGTTCTTTACAGCGTGCTCAAGCAATCAAAATGAGTACTGACAATATCGTAGAAGTACTTTCTGCTGAAGATATCGGTAAATTACCAGATACATCAGTAGCTGAGTCACTTGCTCGTTTACCAGGTGTATCAGGTGAACGTCGTAACGGTCGTACAAGTGGTCTTGCCGTTCGTGGTTTTAATGAAAACTACGTTGGTACTACATTAAATGGCCGTGAATTATTAGGTATGGGTGACAACCGTGGTGTTGAATTTGACCTTTACCCAACTGAAATTATTAACAATATTGTTGTTTACAAATCTTCTGAAGCAGGTCTAACAACCCAAGGTATCGGTGGTACTATCGATATGCAAACTGTTAGCCCATTAACTGCTGAAAGCACGATGACATTTAATGCGTCATACGAGCAAAATGGTGAAGATGCTGGTAACCCAGACTTCGACAATAATGGTCACCGTTTATCATTCAACTTTGTTGATAAGTTTGCTGACGATACCGTTGGTATTGCGTTAACAGTTGCTAACCAAGAAACGCCTCGCCAAGAAAACCAATTCCGTGGTTGGGGTTATGCTGACTCAAGCCAAGCACCAGGTGCTAAAATCTTAGGTGGTCACGATTCTTACACACGTTCTGCTCTATTAGAGCGTACATCAGTTGCAGGTATCGTTGAATGGGCGCCGACAGAGCGTTTAAAACTTCAATTAGATGCTTTGTACATCGACTTCGAAGAAAACGATGTTAAACGTGGTTTAGAAGAAGGTGGTGCTGAGTGGGGCGCGCCGAACCATACAGCCGGTACTGTTGAAAATGGTTTAGTGATGAACGGTGAATTTGATGGTTTCCATTCAGTTATTCGTAACGATGGCTTATCACAAAAAGCAGAACTAACAACATTAGGTTTAAATGTAGAGTACGCATTATCTGATGATTGGACGTTAGAAGCTGATTTTTCATCGGGTGACGTTGAAAAAGACTTACTTGACGTAGAAAGCTACTCAGGTGTTGGTCGTGCTGGTGTTGATGGTCGTCCTACGATTGCTCGCTCATGGCAGCAAACATCTACTGGTGCTGTATTTGGTGCGCACTCTTCTTTACCGACACTCGATTACACAGATCCTAACTTAATTCGTTTAGCGGGCCCTCAAGCTTGGGGTGCGCCAGTCGTTGGTGGTGATGCACAAGATGGTTTCATTAACCGTCCATCTTTTGATGAAGAGTTAGATGCATTGCGCGTATCAGTTGCTGGTACTGTTGAATGGGGTATCATTTCTGGTGCAGAATTCGGCGTAAACCTTTCTGAGCGTAAGAAAACGAAGATTAATGAAGGTGATTACTTAACAGCTCCTTCTTACCCTGGTGATGCAGCAATCCCAGAAGTATTAGGTGTTGCAGATTTAAGCTTTATCGGTATTAACGGTGTATTAGCTTACGATGCATTAGGTTTATACCAAAGTGGTTACTACAACGCGACTGAAGCGTCATTAGTACAAACAGACCGTTTTGGTGACACTTACACAGTGGAAGAAGACATTCGTACAGTTTATGCTAAATTCAACATTGATGCTGAAATTGGTAGCGTATACGTGACAGGTAACTTTGGTCTTCAGTACCAAAATGCTGAGCAACGTTCATTTGGTTTCTCAACGGTAGAAAACGCAAATGGTTACGTTGAAGCGACACCTGTTGAAGGTAGCTCAGAGTACTCTGATTTATTACCAACGATTAACTTAAGCTTCGAAATTTTTGAAAACCAATTTATCCGTACTGCAGCAGGTAAAGTATTATCTCGCCCGCGTATGGACCAAATGAAGCCTAACAACGTTGCAACATTTGCTTATAATGATGACCAAATTAACAATCCTAACCCAGAGCGTGGTCCTTGGAGTGGTAATGCGGGTAACCCGAACCTTAAGCCGTTAGAAGCAGTTCAATTTGACTTATCTTACGAGAACTACTTCTCGCCAGAAGGTTACTTTGCAGCAACATTCTTCTACAAAGATTTGAAAAACTGGCACCGTTCTAATAACGAACTAGCTGATTTCTCTGATGTTTATATTCCTGAGTTACACCAAGATAGTAATGGTAATGCACCGGCGACTTTCTTAGGTTTCGTTAGCACAGAACAAGATGGTTTAGAAGGTTTCGTACGTGGTTACGAATTCCAAACTAGCCTTCCGTTTAACATCATGCACGAAAACTTAGAAGGTTTAGGCTTAGTAATGAGCGCAACTTTCTTAGACGGTGAGTTAGATGACGGTGGTCGTATCCCTGGTCTTTCTGAAGAAAGTTACTCATTAACGGCATACTATGAAATCAATGGCTGGGAATTCCGTATCGCTGGCACTAAGCGTGATGAATTCTTAACTGAAACACGTGGTCTAAGCTTAGCATTAGAAGAAACTGAAGACTTAGGTGGTCAGTTATGGGATGCGCAAGTTAGCTACGACTTCAGTGAGTCTAGCATGGAGTCATTGCACGGTTTACGTGTAAGCTTCCAAGCGCAAAACTTAACAGACGAAGATACTGTTCAAGCTGAAGCGGTTGATTCACGTCAAATCACTAAGTACCAATCTTTCGGTGCTAACTACATGTTAAGCATGAACTACCAGTTCTAATTAACTTGTTCCAAATCAAAACCTGCCAGTTTACTGGCAGGTTTTTCTTTATAGATAGTTTGTTTTTCACTAGATTAAGCTCATTAGTCTGTAATTTAATGAAAAATAAATTACGCATCATTTTTCCACTATTAAGAAAATTGTCATGAATAACGCAGTAAAAAAAGTTGTCGTTTTAGGTGGCGGAACATCGGGTTGGATGTCGGCTGCATTTCTTAAAAAAATGTTTACTGATCAAGTTGATGTTGAGCTTGTTGAATCTGACGCGATAGGGACCATTGGTGTTGGTGAAGCAACAATTCCTCCGATACGTTTGTTCAATAATGTACTGGGTATTAATGAAGCTGAATTTATTAAAGAAACCAAAGCAACAATTAAGCTGGCGATAAAATTCGAGAATTGGAAAAACGTTGGTGAAAGCTATTACCATACCTTTGGAAGTGCAGGCAAAAGCAATCCATTTTGTCATTTTCATCATTACTACTATCGCGCTAAACAGTTAGGTTTAGACAAAAGTCTTTGGGATTACGATCTTAATTATCTCGCTGCACAGTCAGGGAAATTCGCTCAAATCAAAGCGCAAGATCCTGTGTTAGATGTGCCATTTGCCTATCACTTTGACGCAGGTCTCTATGCTAAGTTTTTGAGAAAGTTTAGTGAAAACTTAGGTGTCAAACGTACTGAAGGTATGGTTGATTCAGTAGAACAAAACCGTGAGTCAGGATTTATTAAAAAGCTGATCTTAAAATCAGGTCAGGTGATCGAAGGTGACCTATTTATTGATTGTTCTGGCTTCAAAGGCTTACTTATTCAAGAAACGCTAGCAACAGGTTTTGAAGACTGGAGCCATTGGTTGCAGTCAGATTCAGCGGTAGCGGTGCCGTCGGAACGTCTCGAAAAAACGTTACCTTATACTCGTTCAATTGCTCATGCCGGCGGTTGGCAGTGGCGCATCCCATTGCAACACCGTAACGGAAACGGCATCGTGTTTAGTCAGCGCCATTATACGCCAGACCAAGCAACTGATATTTTAATGTCGAACTTAGACACTAAGCCGCTTGCCGATCCTATGTTGATTCGCTTTACTACAGGCCGTCGCCGTAAGCAGTGGAACAAAAATGTTATTGCTGTTGGCTTATCGAGTGGCTTTTTAGAGCCGCTTGAATCAACCAGTATTCACCTTATCCAAAGTGCAGTCGTGCGTTTAGCGCATTTGTTTCCGCATCAAGGAATCAATGAATCTGACATTGCAGAATACAACAAGCAATCTGACATTGAGTATCAGCAAATTCGCGACTTTATTATTCTGCATTATGTGGTTAACGAACGCACCGATAGCCGTTATTGGCAAGATATGAGAGAAATGGATATTCCTGATTCGTTACGTCATAAAATCGAGCTGTTTAAAGCCTCAGGTCGCATTTTTAGAGAGCAAAATGATTTGTTTTTAGAAAGCTCTTGGCTACAGGTTATGGCAGGACAAGGGCTTGAACCTCAAGATTACAATGCATTAGCAAATCAATTAACGGAACAACAATTAATGGATATGTTAAACAGAATCGAGACGATTAAAAAAGAGCCTGTTAGCCAGTTACCGAGCCATGATGAGTTTTTACAAAGCATCATGAATAGAGCATAACGACAAGGGCCTTTATGAAACCAATCTCGATTGCAATTGTAGGCGGTGGCACCGCAGGTTGGATGGCAGCAAATTTATTTGCTCAAAAGTGGGCAGATAAACCCGTCAATATTACATTAATAGAATCGCCTGATATTGGTATTATTGGCGTTGGAGAGGGCTCTACGCCAACGTTGAAACGCTTCTTTAATATGTTAGATATTTCTGAAAGCCAATGGATGCCTGAGTGTAATGCCACGTATAAAGTGAATATCCGCTTTAAAGATTGGAGCCCTCAATCAGGCATTGAAAGTTACTCACATCCGTTTACTTCGCAGGTTGATACCTTTACCTCTCGCTCCTTTCATGTAAATACACGCACGCGACGTTTAGGGCTAGATACTTACGTTACCCCTGAAGACTTCTTCCTTAATGGCGTGCTTGCTAATCAAGGAAAAGGGCCGGTAGCGCCAAGTAATTTCCCCTTTATTATGGAATACGGTTACCATTTTGATTCAGCTTTGCTTGGTCAATTTCTTGCAAAAACTGCACAATCGAAAGGGGTTAATCACCTCCAAGCGAAAGTGACGGATGTTACACGCCATCAAAGTGGTGATATCGCAAGTGTTATCACGCAAGAGCAAGGCGAAATCAGTGCTGATTTTTTTGTTGATTGTACGGGTTTTAGTGCATTGTTGATGGATAAAACCTTAGGTGTAAATTTTAAATCATATAAAGATAATTTATTTAATGACAGCGCCGTGGTCATGCCGACAGCAATTGACGATGTTATTCCTGTGGAAACGCTTGCTACTGCATTAAGTACCGGTTGGGTGTGGAAAATCCCACTAACTAATCGCTATGGTAATGGTTACGTTTTTAGCAGTGATTTTATTACCAACGATGCTGCTGAAACGGAGTTTAGAAAACACTTAGGGACATTAAATGATGATACAACGTGCCATCATTTAAAGATGAAAGTAGGGCGATTAGACAAGCAGTGGTCACATAACTGTATCAGTATTGGCTTATCTCAAGGCTTTATTGAGCCGCTTGAAGCGACAGCTTTACACCTTGTTCAGCTTAGCCTTGAAATGTTCATCGAGCAGTTTGAAAAAGGCGGTTTTTCTAACCAACATCAACAACACTATAACGAATTTACCAGTGAGCGATTTGAGCGAGTGCGAGACTATATTGTTGCTCATTATAAAATGAATACTCGCACTGACAGTGAATATTGGCGCGCTAATCGTGATAATACTGAGTTATCACGATCGTTAATTCAAATTTTGAATAGTTGGTTTAATCGAGAAGACTTAACCGACGAAATTCACCGACAACATCTACAAAGTCATTTTGATACTAGTTCATGGCACTGCTTATTAGCTGGCTATGGCGCCTTTCCTCCACTTGCTGAAAAGCAACCTAATCAAGGTGATTTATACCAAGATAACAATATCGAGCAGTTCCTATCAGGCTGCGCATTAAACTTTAAAAATCATAATAATAATTTGCAGTTCAAGTAAGTGAGTCGTTCATGTTAGCAATGCAGAAAAAATTATCCAATAGCTTTTATATGCTGTTGTCACTACCCGCAACGGCGATGGGTTTTGCCTTATCCGTGCAAATTTCAGCACTTAGTTGGATCTTAACCACCCAATACGGGTTAGATATTCATGAGGTTGGCCTAGTGTGGGCCGCAGGCCCAATCGCCGGTATTTTGGGGCAAGTTATCGTCGGTATTATCAGCGATAAAGTGTGGTTTTGGCACGGTAGAAGACGCCCATTTATTTTGATTGGCGGTGTACTGGCGGGGCTCATGCTTTTAGCACTTCCTAATATTGATATTGTTTCTTCAAGTTTAGGCTTTTCTGGTATTTTAGGGGTGGCTATTGCGATTGCACTGACCTTAGATTTATCAATTAATGTTAGCTTCAACCCTACACGTGCAATTATTGCTGATGTTACGCCTGAGGGAGAAGAGCGTACCAAAGGTTATACTTGGATGCAGACCGTGTCCGGATCTTTTGGTGTATTAGCTTACGCTATCGGTGCTACCTGGGGTAATTACGCACTTATCTACTTTGGTGCGGCGTTAGTGTTAGTTTTATCGCTTATCCCACCTTTCTTTATTGAAGAACCTAGAGAGTTATCTGCAAATGAAGATGAGCAGGAGAGCTATGGTTTAGTCGATGTTATAAAAAACATCAAACCGTTATGGGGTATTTTGCTTTACGATATTTACGCCCTTGTATTGCAACTTTCAGGTATTAAAGTTGATCACTACTGGGCCGAGATGATTGCTGCGGTGATCACTTTAGCATTGGTGATTCAAACAATAAGTGCGAAAGAACAAACTAATGAAACGACCAATAAAACGGGTTTTGCAAAAGTACTTGCTGCACATTCCTTTAGTTGGATTGGTGTGCAAACCATGTTTGTTTTTATTATCGCCTTTTTACAAGACAAAATGCCGAGCCTTGGTGAAGATGACTTAGGTAAAGTCATTGCGATGAGTTTTCTTATTTTAAGTATTACTGCGGCATTTTTACCTGCATTGGTACTTGAGCCCATTGCTAAGAAAATCGGTCGCGTTAAAACACATACGATATGTATTGCGTCGATGGCGGTAGCCTATGGTTTAGTTGCTTATTTAGGTCATGAAAAAGTTAATTTATATATACTAATGGCTATTTTAGGTATTGGTTGGTCGTCAATTATCAGCTTACCTTTTGCGATTATGTCTGAAAAAGTCAATCAAGCTCAAATGGGCTTATATATGGGGCTATTTAACTTGTCTGTTGTTTTGCCGCAATTGCTGGTGAGCTTAGGTGTCGGCTTATTTATATCAAAGGTTGCCGATAAGAGTATCGTGTTTCAGGTCAGTGCTGTTGCGTTAGCCATTTCAGCTATTGTTTGGACCAAGGTAAAAGAAAATTAAACATAGCGTTTGTTTAATAAGGGCGCATTAGGCGCCCTTATTTTTTGTCTTTACCCAGTTTTTTCAGGGTTTTCTCCATGTGTTCTCTAAAGCTTTTATCAAATTTGCTTTCACCACAATCAAAGCCTGAAGCAGGTTTATGATCTAAACCTAAGTAAGATAAATCTTCAATTAACGTACAATTGCCATCATCTCCTTTAATTATGTCGAAGCTGCCCAGCCTCGTTGTGGCTTGCTCGCGCTTCTCTTCGTCTGTTAGTGGTACTTGTGAATGTGGCACAGCGGTATGCTTACCGGCCATAACATCACCTTGTCGGTACCGTTGATACTCTTCAAATTCGTTTTGTTGACCCTGTTGTTGTATTTGTTTTTTTAAATCAAGTAACTGGGCTCGCACTGACTTAGGTTGATTACTCATTCTGGGTAAAGGGGACAACTCTTTTGGTTGTTCGCTTGTTATTGGCGTTTCCAATGCCGGTAAGTCCTCTTCTATATTCATCGGAGGATCTATGGTTTTATCCTCGTCAGTTTGCGCAGGTTGTTTTTCTGTTGGCGTTACCGTTTCAATAGTTTGTTTTGTCTCAGTGTTGAGTTCTGTTTTGGGTTCAGGCACTGGTTTTGGCCTAGGGGCAACGTACAAATAGCTTTTTATCGGCTCAATTTCATTCGGCGCCTGATGATTTTCTGGAAGCGTAAATGATTGCAAACTCAAGATAAAAAGTAGGCCAAGATGGATAGCTAGGGCAAATAAAATAGCTAATTGATTTTGGCTCAAACCTTTAGTTAGCAATTGCCTTTCCTTGTGAACAAACACTATGTAGATGATATTAATAGACTTAGTCAATAATCAAAAGTTCAGCTGTTTTCAAAAAGCGACCATTAAGCTAACTCTAAGGTATTGATTTAGAAAACCCGTTAATCATTTGCTAAACTTAACGCTAGTTATAGCAACAATAAAAGTACCTTCATGGAATATCAATTTTCACATGATACAACTTCAGGCAATTTACGAGCACGGTTTAATTTAGAACATCAAGTCTTCGGTCAATGGCTAGAAACCGAGGTTGGCCGAGACGCTACGCAACTTGCAAAAATTAATAAGCTTATTGATGGTATTAATCAGGCTAAGCAGCATGAACTGCGCATGACGGGCCATCAGTATACCTTGGTGTTGTCTGAACATGATGCCATGATCGCGTTAAATGCCAGTATAGAAGGCGAAGAGTTAGAAGAAAGTCTTTCTGAGCAAGCGCTTGATTTTGATGAAAATGAGTCTGCAAGTTGTGGTCTTGATGATTTTCAAAGTTTAATGCACGCATGGGCAAACTTTATTACAAATTAATTCGTACCTATTATTCTAAACTAGGTTAAAGTATAACCGTATAAAAATAACATTAAATATTGTTTTAATTAGGTATTTCCCAATGACAAATCCTGCTAGCGCTTCAGCTAAACCACAAAAACAAAGAAAAATGGTCCAACTCCGGTTTGTTCTATGGCCAATCGCTATCCTATTGATATCGTTTGTATTGCTAGGCCTGATGGGGGCATTAGCACCTAAGCCAGAGAAAAAACCGTTTATTGTCAAAGCGCCATTAGTGGAAGCCATGCCTTTTTCGGCTGGTGATGTTCAGTTTATTATCGAAAGCCAAGGCAGTGTTCTTCCACGCACTGAAACTATCTTGGTCTCTGAAGTAAGTGGCCAGGTTGTTAAGGTTTCTGACAAGTTTAAAGTAGGTGGCTTCTTCAAAAAAGGTGAAGAGCTGGTATTAATTAACGATATTGATTACCAAGTCGCCTTGTTGCAAGCTCAAGCACGCTTGCATGTCGCCGAAGCTTCTTTAATGGAAGAAGAAGCAAGGGTTGAGCAAGCCAAAGATGAATGGCGTTTAACGGGGAAATCAATTGATGAAGCGCCAGCATTAGCGACTCGTAAGCCACAACTAAAAAAGGCAAAAGCCGATCTTGAAGCGGCTAAAGCTGAAGTACAAGCCGCGCAGATTAAACTCAGCAGAACGAAAATCGTAGCGCCTTACGATGCTATGTTGAAAGCCAAGCATTTAGATATTGGCCAGTTTGTCGGTGTTGGCGGTCAAATTGCTACAACATTCGCCGTTGATTATGCAGAAGTGAGGCTTCCGGTAAAGTTTCAAGATATCGATTTCTTATCTTTGCCTAAAATTAACCATGAACAGGGGGTACTTGGATCTACTGTCGACTTACATCTCAATATTTTAGGGCAAGAGCAAACGTGGCAAGCTAAATTAACCCGATATGAAGGCGTTGTTGATATGAATTCTCGTGTTCATTATGTTGTTGCACAACTCGATGACCCATACAATTTATTTGGCGAAAATGAAAGTAATGAATTGCGTGTTGGTACCTTTGTTAATGGGGATATTCACGGAAAAACAGTTAATGATGTTACTTCTATTCCTCGCGCTGCAGTGCGCGGTGCCAATAACATTCATATCGTCACAAGAAGCAATACACTCGATATTCGTCCAGTGAATATTTTACGAGGTGACTCACAATATATTTATACACGTGATCAGTTTGGCAAAGATGAACGTTTAATTCTTACCAAATTAGAATTACCGGTAAATGGTATGGAATTGCGTGTATCAAACGATAAAGCACAAAGTAATATTGAAGAAGACACTACAGGCGTTACTAACGAGACACCTGTATCAGTAAATGGTGAAGCAAATGACTAACCCTACTGAACAGCGTTCAACAGGTATTATTGCCTGGTTCACTTACAATAATGTTGCTGCCAATTTATTGATGGTACTTATTATTGTCGCGGGCTTTATGTCTTATCAATCGATTGATAAGAAAATGTTTCCTGAGTTTAGCCCTAACGCCATACAAATTGTTGTGCCACATTTAGGCGCGTCTCCTGAAGAAGTAGAGCTTGCTGTCATCTTAAAGGTGGAAGAAGCCTTAGAGGATATTGAAGGTATTAAAAAGACAACGTCTACCGCAAATGAAGGAGTAGGCTCTGTTTACATTGAACTGCAGTCAGGCTATTCGATTGAAGAAAAGCTTGATGAAATACAGATGCAGGTTGATAGCATCACCACATTACCTGAGCAAAGTGAAAAGCCGATAATCTCGAAACAAGAGTTTAAAGGCCAAGTGATGTGGTTATCTTTGCGTGGCAACATGGATCGTCGGACACGACAAACCATGGCGCAAAACATTCGCGATGAAATTATGCTACTACCAAGTGTTAATACGGCAGAAGTTGTTGGCTCACGTGATTATGAAATTAGCATTGAAGTTTCAGAAGAAAAACTACTGCAATACGGTTTAACATTTGACCAAATAGGACAGGCGGTAAGAGCCTCTTCAATTGACTTACCTGGCGGGCGCATTAAAGCGTCCAGCGGCGATATTTCCGTTAGAGCCGAGGGGCAAGCTTATACAGGGCAAGATTTTTCAAACCTTGTTTTACGAACTAACCCAGACGGCACACATTTACTATTAGCTGATATCGCCACCGTTGTTGATGGCTTTGTCGAAGCCGAAGACTTCGCTACGTTTGATGGTGAAGAAACTTCAAGCATTATGGTGCAATCGACCAGCGATCAAAATGATTTAGAAATTGCTGAGCAAGTGCGCGAATACGTTGACAAGAAAACCGAGACATTACCCAGCGGCGTTAAGTTGACTGTTTGGGGTGATACCTCATTTTACCTTAATGAACGTTTAGACATGATGCTAAGTAACTTAGCATTAGGTGCGTTACTTGTTTTTTGTGTTTTAACGTTGTTCTTGCGTGTGAAAGTTGCCTTTTGGGTAATGTTAGGTATTCCAATCAGTTTCTTTGGGGCGTTTGCCTTAATGCCGCTTGGTGGCGAGTGGTCTGTTTCAGTGAACTTAATTAGCTTGTTTGCCTTCATCATGGTGCTGGGGATTGTCGTTGATGATGCCATTGTTATTGGTGAAAGTATTTATTCTGAAATTGGCACCAAAGGGCACTCTACAGAGAATGTCATCAAAGGCACGATGCGTGTTGCTATGCCGGCAACCTTTGGTGTCTTAACAACGATAGCAGCGTTTGCCCCTTTGCTATTTATTGACGCGACGTTTGCTGCATTTTTCCGAGCAATCGCATTGGTTGTGACCTACTGTTTAATTTTCTCTTTAATCGAGTCAAAATGGATTTTACCTGCCCATTTAGCTCACATGAAATATGTACCATTAACCGAGCAGAATGCGAATTGGTTTGAACGCCAACAACTCGCCTTTAAAAATGGTTTAGATAAGTTTATCAATAATATGTACTTACCTACGTTACAAAAAGCATTGCGTGCACGTTACACAACCATGGCTATCTTTTTTGGTGCCTTACTTATTTCCATTGGCCTGATTGTTAGCTCTTTAGTGAAAGTAGAAGTGTTTCCAAATGTGCCAAGTGATTTTATTCGAGCAAATCTCGAAATGGTTGATGGCTCATCAGTTGTCGAACGAAATAGAGCTGCAGAGAAAGTCATATTGGCAGCTGAAAAGATAGGTCAGGAAAATCGTACCTTTGACGGTGAAAGCATTGTCTTGCACACCATGGTGTTCACTGGTGGTAATACCAACGCAACGTTCATGCTTGAGCTTGTTAAACCTGAACATCGAGAACTGTCATCTTATGATGTCGAAAAATTATGGCGAGACGCGGTTGGTGAAATTCCAGGTGTTCGTGAATTACGCTTATTTGCTGGCACGAATACTGGCGGTGGCGCGGCATTAGAGTTCCAGCTATCTGGACGTAATGACGCTGAATTGGAAGCTGCATCGACAGAAATTCAAGATAAACTGACGGAGTATGACGGTGTTTACGATATTCGTAGTTCATTTAGTCGCGGTGTTCAGGAAATTAAACTCGATATCAAGCCTGAAGCCGAAGTACTTGGTTTGAAACTTAGCGATTTAGCAAGCCAAGTAAGACAAGCTTTTTATGGTTTAGAAGCGCAACGTATTCAGCGTGGTCGAGATGAGCTTAAAGTCATGGTGCGCTACCCTGAAGAAGATCGCTTATCGATTTCTGATCTTGAAAATATGTGGATAAGAACGCCAGACGGCGGCAAAGTACCATTTTATCAAGTAGCCGATATTTCAATCGGTCAAAGCTATTCGACGATTACCCGCATCAACCAAAAGCGCACAATTACCGTATCAGCGGATATCGACAACGACAAAGTTGAATCGCGTGTAGTGCTAAAAGAAATGAATGAAGAGGTTATTCCTGAAATACTGGCGAATTACACAACCGTTGAATACGGTATGGAAGGCGCGAGTAAAGAACAGGCTGATTTCTTATCTCAATTAGGGATCGCGTTAATTGGTGCGCTATTTATGATTTATGGTTTAATCGCGATTCCAACAAAGTCATATATTCAACCAATCGTCATTATGTCGGTTATTCCATTTGGTATTATTGGTGCGATATGGGGCCACTTCTTCTTAGATCGAACAGTGAATATGATGTCGATGTATGGCTTTATCGCGTTAACCGGGGTTGTGGTAAACGACTCGTTGATCATGGTCGATTTCATTAACCGAGCTAAGTCGGAAGGGATGAAGTTGGTTGATGCCGTTTGCCAAGCTGGTACACAACGTTTTAGAGCTATCTTATTGACGTCATTAACCACTTTCTTTGGTGTATTGCCGTTATATTTTGAGACGAGTTTGCAGGCTCAGTTTATTATACCAATGGCGATTGCACTTGGCTTTGGTATTATTTTCGCCACTGTGATTACGCTGTTCCTAATTCCGTCGTTGTACTTAATTAAAGAAGACATTCATAATCTAGTTAAGCGAGAGTCACCTACTGGAGAGCCAGTAACCGACGTTAAATAAACATTTACTAAATCAGTATCATTGGGTCAGAGTAATATATTTACTTTGACCCTTTATTTTATATAAGAGTAAAAAAGGACAAAGTAATGAAGCAGTGCGCAATTTTATCAATGGACAACCTCGATGATTTTGAAGCATATGATGATTTGTTAATTGAGCCATTAGAAGCCTACGGTTGGAACACTGAGTTTATTTCGTGGCGTGCAACCGGTGTAGATTGGAACAAATTTGACGTTGTCATCATTCGTACCCCTTGGGATTACCAAGATGATGCTCCAGCGTTTATTAAGGTATTAACAGAAATTGAAAGCTCACGAGCAGTGCTAGAGAACTCGTTAGATATTGTTAAGTGGAATATCGATAAGCAGTATCTAAAAGCGCTGGAAGCACAAGGTGTGATGATTGTGCCTAGCTTATGGCGTGAGCAGTTGAACAAAAATGAAATTGAACGCTTTTTTAACCATTTCGATACCGACCAAGTTGTTTTTAAGCCACGCATTAGCGCCAATGCGGATAATACGTTTTGGTTAACGCTTGAACAAGCAATAGACCGGGCTGACGAACTTGTCGAAGTATTTAAAGACAAGCCTTTTATTATTCAACCGTTTATTGAAGATGTGATAAATGAAGGTGAGTTTTCACTGTTCTATTTTGACGGACAGTATAGCCATGCCATTTTAAAAACACCTAAGCAGGATGATTTCCGTGTTCAAGAAGAGCACGGCGGGCGGTTAAAAACGATCACGCCAGAGCAATCGTTAGTGGTAGCAGCTGAAAAGTCGTTAGCTGAAATTGGTGAAATGCCACTGTATGCGCGCGTAGATTTTGTGCGCACAAATCAAGGGTTTGCCTTGATGGAGGCTGAACTTATTGAACCGTCGTTGTATTTCAATATGGATGATAAGTCACCGCAACGTTTTGCTGACGCATTTGTTGCCCGCATGGCAAGGCTTTATCAAATGTAATGAGTAAGGGTGAAGGTTTACTTTACCCTTATTTTATTATGGCCGTTGCTGGTTATTTATCGCTTGTATTCATCGGTAAAGTGACCGTGACATTTAAACCATTGGGTTCAACGTTGGTTGCTGTAATACTGCCTTGATGAATATGAACCGCAGAGCGTGTTATCGCTAATCCTAACCCGACACCACCAGACTCTCTATTTCTTGATGCAGAAGCGCGATAAAAAGGGGTAAAGATTTTGTCAATTTCATTTTCACTAACCCCGGTACCGTCGTCAATAACGGTAAAGGTTATCTTGTTTGCTTCTTGGCGCAATAGGATGTCGATATTATTGTTGGCATACTTAACGGCGTTACGTGTTAAGTTTTCAAATGCGCGACTAAGCAATTGACCATCACCTTTGACTTTTACGTTTGAGTCCAAGTGACTAGTTAATGTCTTACCTTGCGCACTGGCTTCAAAATTAGCGTCTTGTGCCATTTGTTCGACTAAGCTGGTTAAATTCACTGTTTCAAAGTCAAAACTTTGTTGATTGGCTTCAAGCCTAGATAACGCTAATACCTGAGTAATCATTGACTCTATTTCATCCGCTTCCTTTTCGATGCGCTGCAATGATGTTACTTGGATATCTTTCGGGTTATTTTCACTCGCTTGTTGCGCAATACCTATTGCAATTTGCAGGCGTGCTAAGGGCGAGCGTAATTCGTGGGAAATATCGGCTATTAATCGTTTTTGCGCGTTAATTGACGATTGAACCTGCTCAGCCATAAAGTTTATATCTTGGCTTAGTTTTCCTATCTCATCATGACGACTATCTGCATTATCAACCCGTGCCGACAAATTACCAGACGCCATTTGTTGTACTGTTTCTTGTAAAGCTTTTAATGGTCTATTGATTGACCATGCCATAAACAAACACAATAAAGCACTAATAGTTAAGACAATAAAGACAAACCAACCGGGGTGGTTTTCTCTAAAGTTATGCAATGCACTGCCTTTTTTATGTTTCCCGACATAAACAAGAATGGGTTGTTGATTACTTATTGCTTTTACTGGCCCTGAAAATGTCATTCGACCGACATTAAAGGTCAGCGGTGTATCGTAGGCTAACATACGCTCAAATCGTTTCTTGTAACGAAACTTGCCATCGGGAAACATCGTCACCCAAGTATTATTATTAACATCGTATATGAAAATGTCGTAGATAAAACTTCTTTCTAAGTGATAAGCAAGCTTTTTCAAGTCTTTAGGTTTTCTGGCGCGTTGATTAAGTTTATCAATGCGTTCCGTCACTTTTTGTAAAACATTCTGTTGTTTTTGGTCAACAGGTCTAATTTGGTCATGGTCGGTAAATTGGTGCGAAAGCCATATTGAACTGGTAATTAGCACGATGGTAGCTAACCAGAACCATAGAAAAAGGCGACCAAAAATACTGTGTTTTGGGTTTAACTTCTTGAGTCTGTTGATATGTTGCCGCTTCATTGAGCACCCATAAAAATGTAGCCAGAACCACGTACAGTTTTAATTGATGTATGCTCACTAAATTGATGGATTTTCTTGCGGATATTACTCACATGCATATCAATTGAACGATCAAAAGCCATTAGCTTTCGACTAAATACGTTCTCAGAAATTGTTTCCTTGGAGACTAGCTCGCCCTGCTGTGCCATTAAAAGGTGTAAGATCGCAAACTCTGTTCCGGTTAATGTTAGCGCTTCTTCTTTGTAGAAGGCTTCTTGTCTGTTAGGGATGATCGTTAAGTGGTCAATCGTTAAGTTCTGGGGTTGCTCAGGTTTTGCATGAAAGTCGACCCTACGGACAATCGCATTAATACGAGCTGTCAACTCACGATGATTAAATGGTTTAGGGAGGTAATCGTCGGCGCCAAGCTCAAGCCCCAATATGCGATCAAAATCATCGCCTTTAGCTGTTAGCATTAATACGGGGGTGATTGACGTTTGCCTTAGCTGTTTTAATACATCAAAACCATTCAGTTTAGGCATCATCACATCGAGTAGAATGAGATCGTACTTGTCGCTACTAAGCGCCATTTGCAGGCCTTGCTCGCTGTCGTTGGCAACGTCAACTAAATAACTCTGGCTCGACAAGTATTGCGAGAGCAATTCAGTTAATTCTACATCGTCGTCGATGATCAACAGTGATTTTTCAGACATAAAGGACTCCAATTAATATAGGTGTATCTTATCAAATCAAATAGCTAAACGCCCAGCATCACTGTTCAACCTTTACGCAACTTTACATTAGCTTTGCGTTTCTTTTCATTGCAATCGTTACAATGATTCGTGACAGTTAATTAACTAAATAGGAAGCGCAAATGAAAGCAATACATAAAAAAGTGTTAGCAATAAGTTTATCAGCCATGTTAATTCCCGCTGCGATATCTAGTGCCTTTGCGCATAGTGAACATCGCCACAATATGCAGCATGGTGCTTACAAAATGTTGAAAAAACTAGACTTAACAGACGCTCAAAAAGAAGACGTTAAAGCCATTTTTAAAGCTAAACGTAGCGAAGCAGGCAGCCAACGTGAATCTTTCAAAGCACTGCTTCAATCGCTTGGAGAGCAAATTAAGCAAGATACCTGGGACGAAACTCAAGTTGCGCAGCTAGTAGCTGACATGCACAAGTTCAAGTCTCAGCAGATGGAAAAGCGTTTAGCGACAAAACAAGACGTTTGGCTGATACTAACACCACAACAACAAGCAAAATACATAGAAATGCTGGAAAAGCGTTTAGCTAAAATGTCTGGTAAATCAGATGAGCGTATGGAGAAACGTCAAGCAAAAATCATGAAAAAGCTTGAGTTAACGCAAGAGCAGGAAACTGTAGTTGCACCGTTATTGGCTCAGCTTAGTGAGAATAAAGGTCAATTGAAGAGCATCAAAATGGCGGCTAAATCGCAAGAAGTGGCATTGTTGTCAGCAAGCGGTACTTATGACCAAATGTCACCATTAACCAGTGAACAAGAGCAGGCTATTCAACAATTATCAGTTAACAATGCCAGTCTTCATCATAGAATTTGGCATAATTTAACGGCTGAACAACAGTCGACGTTTGAACGCTTTATGAAGCAAAACAAGAAAGGTAAAAAGCGTGGCAAGTCTCGTCAAAGCTAATCACTTAATTAAAAGGCAGGTTAATAACCTGCCTTTTTTCTAAATGGGGAAAGCGCCGATTGTTACGGCAAGGCTTTTGTTTGTATTACTACGATAAACCTCAAAATTTAACACGGTGCCAGGCCTAGTTTCAGCAACAATATCAAGTGCCTGTGCAATACTTGTGATTTCAACACCATCAATTGTATGAACAATATCACCTTTTAATAGACCGCCTTTTTGCGCTGGACCGTTGACGACCACATCACCAATTAAAAAACCTTTCGCGTTTTCAATGTATTCAATCGTACTAATACCTAACCAACCTCGTACAACGCGACCGTTTTCTATGATTTCAGTCATCACCTTATAAACTAGCTTATACGGTACTGCCAAAAAGATACCTTGAACGTTAAGTTCTTCTTTATCGACTTTACGCGAGTTAATACCGACTAAATCACCATTGCTATTAATTAATGCGCCACCAGAATTACCTTCATTAATGGCCGCATCCATTTGCAAAAATTCTAAGTGACTTGTAGCACTTAATCCCGAACGTCCTACAGCACTAATAATACCCTGTGTGACGGTTTGACCTAGATTTAATGGGTTGCCAATTGCTAATACCACATCACCAACATAAGGCTCCATGTTTAGCTCTTGGGGAATAACTGGCAGATTGACAGCATCTACCTTAAGCACAGCAAGATCGGTTACTAAATCATAGCCAATGAGCTCTGCTGCGTAATCTTCTCCTGATTGCAATAAGACAATAATTTGTGCGGCATTTCTAATGACGTGGTAATTCGTCACAATAAAGCCTTGGCTGTCCATGATGACACCAGAGCCTAGTTTTGTGCTGATCGTATTGCGGCGCGTTACACGATTACTGTTAATAATCTCGTGAGAATATAAATTAACGACTGCTGGACTAGCGACCTTAACTGCTTGTGCATATGACAAAGGTGCTGGCTTTTTAGGTTCAGGATCAAATAAATCAAAAAATGAGCCTTCGTCGCCTCGTAATTGCGGAAAAAGGATAAGTGCGACTACACCAGCCATTACACCGTAGCTGATTGCACGAAAAATATATTTAAAATACGACATCACGAAACTTACAGATAATTAATTTTTATAATATTTTTAGCTTATCACAGATTTTTAAAATTGGTGTAGGCAGGGCGGCTATTCTTTTTATTATTTATAATAAAAAACCCGCATTTAGCGGGTTTTTTAAGATGTTAATTGATTAACGAAGCATTAGGTAGAGCGTAGTATTGCCGCGTAATACATTTAAGGCAAACAACCCTTCTCTATCTTTAAAGAACTCTCTTAATTCACCCATATTGTTCGTTTTAGTGCGGTTAACACCAATGATCACGTCATTTGCCTGCAAGCCAATATAGTGTGCTGGAGAATCTTCAGCGACACTGGTCACTAATATTCCTTTTACACCTTTTTCATCTTCATGGCTTTCTAGTTGAGCACCATCGAGCATATTGTGCAGCTTAACTGCTTCTAATTTAGGGCTTTGTGGTTTTTTAAGCGTTACTTTGTAGGTTCTTTCTTTACCTTCGCGCGTAACCACCGTGATTTTTACGTCTTTACCTGCACCAATAGAACCAATTTTTCCGCGCAATTCACTAAACGATTTTATGCGCTTGCCATTTACCTTGGTAATAACGTCGCCGGCTTTGATCCCTGCTTCTTCTGCGGCTGAATCTTTAGCAACTTGTTCAACAAAACCACCTTGGTTTGTTTCTAGTTCCATCGCCTTAGCGATTTCACCATTAACACTTAGGCCTGTAACACCTAAAACACCTCGGCGTACTTCACCAAACTCAATAATTTGGTTCACCAAGTTACGCATCATGTTACTCGGGATAGCGAAACCAATACCGACATTGCCACCGTTAGGGCCTAAAATAGCAGTATTAATACCAATTAATTCACCGCGTAAATTGACGAGTGCGCCTCCAGAGTTACCACTGTTAATGGCAGCGTCCGTTTGAATGAAATCTTCAAAGTTTTCTATGTTCAAACCACTGCGGCCTAACGCACTTACAATACCTGATGTTACCGTTTGACCTAAACCAAAAGGGCTACCAATCGCTACGGTAAAATCACCAACGCGTAATTCGTCAGAATCAGACACCACAATTTCGGTAAGCTCATCTGCTTCGATTTGAAGTAACGCAATATCACTGTCTTTATCTGAGCCCAGTTTAGTTGCTTCTATTTGACGACCATCTTTTAATGTCACCATGATTTCGTCAGCTTCATCAATGACATGATTGTTGGTGACGATATAACCTTTATCAGCGTCAATAATGACACCAGAGCCTAATCCTCTAAAAGGACGTTCTTGCGGCTGTTGGCGAGGGTTGCCAAAGAAAAATCGAAATGCTTCAGGTATTCTTTGCTGCTCTATTTCGTGTGTACCTTTGACAGAAATACTCACAACAGCAGGCGTTGTTTCTTCGAGCATCGGCGCTAGGCTTGGCATCTCTTGAGAGCCAATGGAAAAAGGTAACTTCGCCTGTGCAGGCGCAATAGCTAAAGTTAAAGAGCTCGAAACGAGTGCAGCACTAATAAATAAACCAAGTTTTTTCATACTTAAAATAACTCCATAAATTGTTCAAGTACGGGTACTCAAATAGAGACTTATTAGGTTAGGGTTAGTTCCCTGAATTTCTATTCGCTATTTGTAACACTTTGTTTCTTATCGTCGAATAAGCCACTTGGATTGTCAGAGTAGTCTAATGGTTGCTCAGTAAGACTATCTTCTGATTTACGCTCTCTGTTATGACGAAGCTCGGCAGTTTTTGCGAGTTGCTCTTGCGTTTCTTGCGAGAAAAACGGCATTGCTGCCGTGTTTTCTGGCGTTGCTTGATTTAATAACTGCGTACTTTGTTCCATTTGCTTCATTGCCGCTTGGCAGGCTTCATTCATTTGAGACAGTAACTGTGTTGAGTTATCTAAATGCTCAGCGACATCTTCTTTATACTTGGCAAGCTCAGCTTCACTTTCTGAAACTTTTTCTGATAATTTGACTTGTTCTTGAGAAGACGCACTTAACGTCTTAAACGCGAATGCACCAACAATCGCACCTAAAATAAAAATAATAATTCCTGAAACAACATCCATACTTCGCTACCTTAATTTGTTGTCATATTGATATAAGATGAAATATTCACCGAAAAGCGCTCTGCTACTTAACCATATACGAGGTTTTTTACTGATTGGTTTAGTAAAAGCAACTGGTATACTATAGCTTGCCTTTAGCTGCAGATATAGCAGATATAAACGGTTTTTTTCAAAATTCAAGAGTTCAATTAGCCTGAGTCGACCAATGATTAACCAGTCTCCTTTACAAAAGTATAAACAAGATTTAGAACGAGATGATTTCCAATATGATGCCGCACAAGAAAATGCCGTTAAACATTTACAGCGCTTGTATGAAGATTTAACGTCTCGCCCGGTGCCGGTCACAGGCTTTAAAAAGGTGTTAAATCGTTGGAAAAAGGTGATGGGGTCGCCGAACCAAAAAGCAGTTAAAGGCCTCTATTTTTGGGGCGGTGTTGGCCGCGGTAAAACCTACCTAGTTGATACCTTTTATGACTGCTTGCCATTTGAAAACAAAATGCGGGTTCACTTTCACCGATTTATGCATCGTGTTCATGATGAAATGAAGCAAATAAGTGGTCAATCAGACCCTCTTAAAATTATCGCGAAAAAATTTGCTCAAGAAACCTCTATCATTTGTTTCGATGAATTTTTCGTGTCAGATATTACAGATGCAATGATATTGGGTACCTTGTTTGAAGAGTTATTTGCCCGCAATGTTACGTTAGTGGCAACGTCGAATATTATTCCTGATGAGCTATACCGCAATGGTTTGCAACGTGCGAGATTTTTACCAGCGATAAAGCTTATTAATGAAAATACGGAAGTGGTTAATGTTGATAGCGGTGTTGATTATCGTTTGAGAACGTTAGAGCAAGCTGAAATTTATCATCACCCGCTAGATCAGCAAGCCGATATTAACTTGCGCCAGTATTTCAAACAGCTTTCAGCTGAAGAAGGTCAGCAATTGGCTGATATTGAAATTAATCATCGCCAATTACCTACGGTAGAAGTATCTGATGGTGTTATACACTTTGAATTTTCAACGCTTTGTGAGTCTGCCCGCAGTCAAAGTGATTACATGGAGCTAAGTAAAATTTATCATACCGTGCTGTTAGCTAATGTGACTCAAATGGGCGCAACCAATGATGATGCTGCCCGTCGCTTTATCGCGCTTGTTGATGAGTTTTATGAACGAAAAGTTAAGCTGATTATTTCTGCCGAAGTTGCAATGGAAGATCTTTACACTGAAGGAAATTTAAATTTTGAATTTAAGCGCTGCTTAAGTCGCTTACAAGAAATGCAGTCGCATGATTATTTAGCGGCAGAGCATTTACCGTAATTGATTTGCTCAATTAAAAAATGGGGTCAGTGTGATTTATTTACACGGACCCCATTTTGCTTTTAGTGGTTTGAAAACGGATGACGGGATTTAGCTTGTTATGTTAGAATCCTCCCTCAGCAAGTCTTTGAATTGCCTTTCCTTACATTATGTTATGAGATGAAGAATGAAAAACACGCTGTATAACAAAGATATCATTTCTATTGCCGATCTCTCTCGCGAAGAGCTTGAGTTGATCGTAGCGCAAGCTCAATCAATCAAAAAAACGCCACGACCAGACCTTTTAAAAGGCAAAATCATTGCGAGTTGTTTTTTTGAAGCGTCAACGCGTACTCGTTTGTCATTTGAAACAGCGGTTCAACGATTAGGCGGCACTCATATCGGTTTTGATTCAGGCGGAAATACATCACTTGGTAAAAAAGGCGAAACCCTAGCGGATTCTGTGAAAGTGATAAACTCTTATGCCGACGCCTTTTTTATGCGCCACCCTAAAGAAGGGTCAGCAAGGCTCGCTTCAGAGTTTGCTAATGTGCCAGTGATTAATGGTGGTGACGGAGCTAATCAGCATCCAACACAAACGCTGCTAGATTTATTTAGTATTTACGAGACACAAGGTTCGTTAGAAGGCCTGAAAATCGCCTTTGTCGGTGACTTAAAATATGGCAGAACAGTGCACTCGTTAGCGCAAGCATTAGCCCTATTTGATTGTGAGTTTTATTTTGTAGCACCACCTGAACTGACAATGCCTGAATACTTGTGTGATGAATTACGCCAAGCTGGTGTTAAGTTTAGTTTTCATGATGACTTAGAAGCTATTTTGCCTGCTTTAGACATCTTATATGTCACCCGCGTGCAAAAAGAGCGCTTTGATCCAACCGAATATCAGCATATGCAATCAAAGTATGTTTTGACCGCCGATTTACTCCACAGTGTAAAAGACACGTTCAAGGTATTACATCCATTACCACGTGTTGACGAAATTACCATTGATGTAGATGCCACGCCTTATGCTTACTATTTTGAGCAGGCAGAGAATGGTGTTTATGCCCGCCAAGCGTTGCTGAGTTTAGTGTTATCAGAGGAGAGTGTGTAATGACTGGCCGTAAATTAAAAGTAGAAGCAATTGCTAGTGGTACCGTTATTGACCATATTCCAGCCGGCATGGGAATTCGCATCTTAAACTTTTTTGAATTAACTAAGCAGCAAGATCGCATTACTGTAGGCCTTAATTTAAAAAAGAGCACGGGTGGTAAAAAAGATCTGATCAAAGTTGAAAACACTAAATTTACTAAAGAACAAGCCCAGCAGTTAGCCTTGTTTGCTCAAGACGCTACGATAAACGTCATTGAAGATTACAAAGTCGTTGAAAAGTTTAAGGTCACATTACCTGAAGCAATAGAAGAAGTCTTAAGTTGCCCAAACACTAACTGTATTACTCATGATGAGCCTGTTTCATCAACGTTTTATATCAAAGAGCAACAAGACAAAGTGGCGTTAAAATGTCACTACTGCGAAAAAAGTTTTCATCAATCGTTTTTCAAAGAATTGGTTTAATTTCTGTCAAGTAAACTTGGCGCTGGTTAAAATTTTTACGTCGACGCCAAGTTTTTACTTTTCTACCAAGTTTTTCACTATTTTTCGCAAAAAATAGGTGATCTTTTGGGCAAACTTCACTATAATCCTGCGCTCCCTAACGTTACAAATGTTTATTCTTTCCCGGAATAAGCGACATGGTTCGATACTCGAAGGGGTAGCAGCGTAACCATTTTGAATCGATAAGTTCTTGAAACTTATCATTTTAGTAACTTTTTTAAAATTGGGTTTTTTAAATGAAAACTTTTGTAGCAAAACCAGAAAGCGTACAACGCGAATGGTTTTTGGTGGACGCTGAAGATAAAACTTTAGGTCGTATCGCCACAGAGATCGCTGTACGTTTACGCGGTAAGCACAAGCCAGAATACACTCCACACGCAGACACTGGTGACTACATCGTAGTTATCAATGCTGAGAAAGTTCGTGTAACAGGTAACAAAGCGAAAGGTAAAATTTACTACTCGCACACTGAGTTCCCTGGTGGTTTAAAGCAAATTAGCTTCGAACAGCTTATCGAGAAAGCGCCAGAGCGTGCGATCGAATTCGCTGTTAAAGGCATGTTACCTAAAGGTCCTTTAGGTCGTGACATGTTCCGTAAGCTAAAAGTGTATGCTGGTGCTGAGCACAAGCATGCTGCACAACAACCACAACTTTTGGAGCTATAAGCAATGGCTGATAATCAATATTACGGTACTGGTCGTCGCAAGAGCTCAACTGCTCGTGTGTTCATGAAAGCTGGTAACGGTACAATCACAATTAACAAGCGTGACATCTCTGTTTACTTCGGTCGTGAAACGGCTCGCATGGTTGTTCGTCAGCCATTAGAATTAGTAGAAATGTTAGAGAAGTTTGACTTCAACATCACTGTAGTTGGTGGTGGTATTTCTGGTCAAGCTGGTGCAATTCGTCACGGTATTACTCGTGCCTTAATGCAATTTGACGAAACTTTACGTTCTGATTTACGTAAAGCTGGCTTCGTTACACGTGATGCTCGTAAAGTTGAACGTAAGAAAGTTGGTTTACATAAAGCACGTAAACGTCCACAATTCTCAAAACGTTAATATTTATCGTTTATGCAAAAAAGCTGGCTTATGCCGGCTTTTTTTATCGCTAAATTTCATCGACAATTAACCCATTGGTTACATATCTCCCGTAGTGACTATACTACAGACAAATTAATTAAATTTATCTCAGTGAAAATACTTGAATTACCTTGTAAAAATAGGGGGTTTTCATTATGATCAAAAAAATTTTTTTATCGTTAGGTTACTCTCGACTTTCGAGGCATTTATGCCATTTATAGAAGATAAAAATCGAAAAGGTTGGGGTAAAAACACATTTGGAGAAGTTGAATGAGCAATACGCCTGTGAATAACGGCCGTCGACGCTTTTTAACTGCGGCTACTTCGGTAGTTGGCGGTGTAGGTGTTGTCGGTGTGGCTGTGCCTTTCATTGGGTCTTGGAACCCGAGTGCTCGTGCGAAAGCTGCGGGTGCGCCGGTTGAAGTCAATGTTAGCAAGCTAGAGCCTGGCCAGTTAGTCCGCGCTGAGTGGCGTGGCAAACCGGTTTACGTGGTACGTCGTACTGAAAAGAACGTCGCAGAGTTAAGTAATCATGAAGATCAATTACGTGACCCTAATTCGGAAGAGCCGCAACAACCTGAATACACGGTGAACCAGCATCGTTCAATTAAGCCTGAAATTATGGTTGCTTTAGGTGTATGTACTCACTTAGGTTGTGCACCAACATACCGTAAAGGCGACTTCGAAGAAGTTGTTGAAGGTGTTACTGATGGTTTCTTCTGTCCTTGTCACGGTTCAAAATTTGATATGGCAGGACGCGTATTCCAAGGCGTACCAGCACCAACTAACTTAGCGGTGCCTGAGCACTCATTTCCATCTGATGACATCTTGTTAATCGGTGTTAGCCCAGGAGAAGCGTAATGTTTGAAAATTTTATGGCTTGGATCGACAAGCGTCTTCCTGTGACTGATGCTTGGAACAAGCATTTAGCACAATACCCAGCACCAAAGAACTTCAACTTCTGGTACTTCTTTGGCTCGTTAGCAATGTTAGTTTTAGTTAACCAAATCTTAACGGGTATTTGGTTAACGATGAACTATGAACCATCAGGCGATGGTGCATTTGCTTCAATCGAATACATTATGCGTGACGTAGACTACGGTTGGTTGCTACGTTATATGCATTCAACTGGTGCTTCGGCATTCTTCGTTGTTGTTTATTTACATATGTTCCGCGGCTTAATTTATGGTTCTTACCAGAAGCCACGCGAATTATTATGGATCTTCGGTATGTTAATCTTCTTAGTATTAATGGCTGAAGCGTTCATGGGTTACTTATTACCTTGGGGTAACATGAGTTACTGGGGTGCACAGGTAATTATCTCCTTATTTGGTGCGATTCCAGTTGTAGGTGAAGACTTAGCGACATGGATCAAAGGTGACTATGTTATCTCTGGTGCTACGTTAAACCGTTTCTTCGCACTACATGTTATCGCTTTACCACTTGTACTAGTTGTATTGGTATTCTTACACATCTTAGCGTTACACGAAGTGGGTTCTAACAACCCAGAAGGTACAGATATTAAGAAGCCGAAAGGCAGTGTGAAAGAAGAAGATAAGTCTAAATTTGAATTCCACGAAGCGTATACAAAGAAATATGACATTGTTGATGCCGTGCCATTCCATCCTTATTACTCTGTGAAAGATATTATGGGTGTTGCAGGTTTCTTAATTCTGTTTTGTTGGGTGATGTTCTTCCATCCTGAAGGTGGTGGTTACTTTATTGAAGCGCCAAACTTTGAGCCAGCTAACGGCTTGAAAACGCCTGAGCATATTGCACCAGTATGGTACTTTGGTCCGTTCTACACCATTTTACGTGTAGTACCAGATAAGTTACTTGGTACATTAGCCATGTTTGCAGCGATTGGTGTGTTATTCGCGTTACCTTGGTTTGACCGTTCTACGGTTAAGTCATTCCGTTTCCGTAGCAAGTTACACTTATTCAATATTGTTCAATTCGCTATCTGTTTCATCGCATTAGGTATATTAGGTACTTTACCTGCATCTGACTTGGCTAACTTAATTGGTCGTATTGCAAGTTTAGGTTACTTCGGATTCTTCGTTGCAATCTGGTTCTACTCTAAAAATGAAAAGACTAAGCCTGTACCAGAAAGGGTGACTAAATAATGAAAAAGTTCGTATTAGTTTTATTAGCAACGTTAATGCCTGCATTAGCGATGGCTGCTGGCCCGTCAGTACCGGTAGATCCTGCTGGCAACGACTTAGCCGACAAAGAATCATTAAAGCGTGGTTTCCGTTCTTACATTAACTACTGTTTAGCTTGTCACCAATTACAATACCAACGTTACAACCGTACGTTTGCTGACTTAGGTATTGACGAGAAAGATGGTAAAGAAAACTGGATGTACACTGGTGAGAAAGTTGGTGATCATATTACTAACACCATGCCAGCAAAAGAAGCGGCTAACTGGTTTGGTGCTGCGCCACCAGATTTAACGTTAGAAACACGTTTTAGAAGTCCTGATTGGGTTTACACTTACCTACGTTCATTCTATGTTGATGAAGCACGCCCATTTGGTGTAAACAACACAGTGTTTAAAGACGTTGGTATGCCGCATGTACTTCAGAACCTTCAAGGTACGCGTACACTAGATGCAAACGGCAACTTAACTAAAGCTGTTGGTGGTAGCATGACAGAAGCTGAATACGATGCTTTCGTTCGTGACTTAACTAACTTCTTAGAATATGTTTCAGAGCCGAACAAACTAGAGCGTAAGTCATTGGGTTACTGGGTAATCGGTTTCTTAGTTGTGTTCTTTATTCTTTCTTATTTCTTGAAGAAAGAGTACTGGAAAGACGTTCACTAAGAACAAATGAATGATATTAAAAAAGGCAGCTTCGGTTGCCTTTTTTGCTATTTTGGTTCGGTGGTCTGACCTGTTTTCTATTTCTGCTTAGATCGGTTATCATATAGCCCATTATCAACGTAAGTTGATACCTTTCTTTACCTTTACTGGAGGCACTATGGCCGTAGCTGCAAACAAACGTTCTGTGATGACGTTGTATTCTCACGCGGATGATATGTATAGTCATCAAACTCGTATCGTTTTAGCTGAAAAAGGTGTAGGTGTAGACATTCATTTAGTCGACCCAACAAACCTTCCTGAAGATTTAATTGATTTAAACCCATACGGCACTGTACCTACATTAATTGATCGTGAACTAGCGCTTTATGAAGCTAGTATCATTATTGAATATTTAGATGAGCGTTTTCCTCACCCACCATTGATGCCGGTTTACCCAGTATCACGTGGTCGTTCTCGCCTGATGATGCACCGTATTGAGCATGACTGGTACAGCTTAGCAAAAATTATTATTGCTAATGGTGACGGTGCTGATAAAGCACGACAAGAACTCAAAGAAAGCTTATTGAGTGTTGCACCCATCTTAAATGAAGCGCCGTACTTTATGAGCGAAGAGTTTAGCTTAGTTGATTGCTACTTAGCACCGTTATTATGGCGCTTACCGGCATTTGGTATTGAATTATCAGGCCAAGGCTCTAAAGAACTTAAGTCTTACATGCTTAAATTATTTGAACGTGAGTCGTTCCAAGCGTCATTAACTGAAGCTGAGCGTGAATTACGTTTCGGTAACCCAGCATAATGTCTAGCGAGATGACATCAAGTAAGCCTTATTTAATTAAGGCTTTCTATGATTGGATTTCTGATAATCGTTTAACGCCACATGTTGCTGTAGATACAACGGTGCAAGGCGTGCAAGTGCCGTGGCAGTTTGTTCAGGATAATCAGATTGTGTTAAATATCTCAGGTGGTGCAGTTGGTGCTATTTCTTTTAACGACCAAGCGATAGAGCTCACCGCTCGATTTGGTGGCAAATTAGAATACATTACTATACCCTTTGGTAGCGTTGGTGCTATTTACGCCAAAGAAAATGGTGCAGGTAGTTCCTTCCCAATTGAGCATAGCGACATTGAGGAAGAAGACTTTACTGATAGTTTGACAGACGTTAGCAGTGAAGAAGCAGAACCACAGAAGAAGGCAGAGCCTTCAACTGAGAAAAAACGACCCAATTTAACCGTCATCAAATAACGTAAAAAGGTAGCTTAAAGGCTACCTTTTTTGTCTCTGTTATCTGCTCAAAGTAAGGGCATGTTCAATTATTTCCATCCGAGGGTTTTTTCAAAGTCTGCATCAAGCTCTTTAGCAAAATCCTTAGCATGCATCGCGACCTGCTCTAGCATTTTATCTTCATCTTTCACTGGCTCAAATTTAGGCACTTGGGTTGGGTAGCCTGCCTCGTCTACCGCCATAAAAGTAATAAAACAGCGGTTGGTGATCGATGCTTTGTCTCCTCTAGGGTCGCCAGAACGAACCACAACGTATATGTGCATACTAGATTTTCCAGTATGTACAATACGGGCTTCGACACTAATCATCTGACCTACAAGTATTGGGCGAATAAACCGTATAGCGTTTGCTGATACGGTAACACAGTATCTTTTGCTCCATTGAGCTGCACAAGCATAGGACGCTTGATCTATCCATTTCATGACGATGCCACCATGCACTTTACCGCCAAAGTTTACATCTGTAGGCTCGGCTAGAAAGCGAAATTCAACAATATTTTTTTCCATATAGCTAATCTTTTAGTTAACGAATCATTATAAACTATAGTTAATATCAGCAACTTAGCTAATTGGTTAAATAATATTCACTAAAAATAACGCATCTGTACATGCCATTACTTAGCGTACACGTGTTTTGCGTGTATACTTGCTGCTTTTATTTTGTCAGGAATTCGTTTTGTTAGCTGTCATCCGAATTATACTTATAGCATTAGCGATAGGATTGATTTCAATCATTTCTATTTTGACTTGTCTTGTACGACCTTTTCATCGAGATAATGTGTACTCTGCTGCACAAATGATGGGTAAGCTATCAAAGTTGATTGGTATTACCGTCGAAATTCGTATTCCTGACGAAGTTAAAGCGTTAACGTCAGTGGTTTATATTGCTAACCACCAAAATACTTTTGATTTATTTACGGTCAGTAATGCTGTTCGACCAGGCACGGTAAGCGTTGGTAAGAAAAGCTTAAAATGGATTCCATTTTTTGGTCAAATGTATTGGCTTACCGGTAATATTTTGATTGATCGTAAAAACACGTCTAAAGCGATGGGCACGATTGCACTGACAGCGCAAAAAATCAAAGAGAAAAAATTATCTGTCTGGTTATTCCCAGAGGGTACTCGTAGCTACGGTCGAGGACTTTTACCTTTCAAAACAGGTGCCTTTCGCACGGCAGCACTCGCTAATGTGCCGATAGTTCCTATTTGTAGCTCTAACCAGTATGAGACGATAAAATTAAATCGTTGGAATAATGGTAAAATTATCATCGAGTTTTTACCGCCCGTTACTGTAGAAAGTGACGGCAAGGAAGAAGTACGTGCATTAGCAAACCAAGTGCGCGAAAATATGACTGAAAAACTTCAAGAAATCAGTGTTGAAGCTGGTTCTGAATATCCGACATATAAAGGTAAATAAGGCTAGGCAAATGATTGAGCAAGAATTACAAGAGTTATTCGACTATACCAATACGCTGATCGAAGAACTTGTTGAAGATGGTACGAATGAAGAAGTTCATCATACCATTGAACATCATTTTTCTAGTGTTGATTTTAATGCGTTAGAGCAAGCCGCAGTTACTGCTTTTAAAATGGGCTTAGAAGTCGATGAACCTGAAGAGGCTGAGCTTGAAGACGGTACGAAAGTTTTCGCTTTTGATATTATTACAGAGCAAGCCCTTGAAGTTGAAATTATCAATGATGAAGTAAAAGCTATGTATGAGTTGGCAAAAAAAAGCAAAATTGATTATGATGGTTGGGGTACATACTTCGAAGAGTAGTTGTCTACCGAAAGGTTGTTTTTCGAGGACGAAATTTTAGCGACTAATTAGCATTACCATAAAAGAAAGGAGTATTTTTATGGAGTGGATTCAAGATATATTTAACCCGGGAACCTTAGCATTATTAATCCCTTTAGTAGCGATTATCGGTGCATTTGCGGTAGCGGCATTAAAAGCGCATCACAAACATCAAGAGCGTATTGAAAAGATCAAACAAGGTTTCGATATTTACGATTAAATATTTAATCAATGAATAAGGGCAGAGTGAGAACTCTGCCCTTATTTTTTATGCCGCTTGTAACGTTTGTTCGAAAGGTTTTTTGCTTGTTAACCATGCAAAGCAGGTTGGCACAAAGTAGAAGGATAGTAGGGTAGTTAATACTGTGCCTCCAGCAATGGCAATGGCGAAAGGTGGCCAAAAACCACCACCAGCGAGAATCAGCGGTAGAAAGCCACCAACCGTTGTAATCGTTGTTGATGTAATGTGACGAGCACAGCTTTGCACTGCAACAATAATAGCCTGTTTGTCACCTTTGATGGCAGCTTCGCTTGATTTCAATTCAGCGATGATCACAATTGCCGCGTTAATCGCTAAGCCCATTAAGCCCAGTAACCCGATAATAACCGTAAAGCCAAATGGGTAGTCAAATAGGTAAACGCTAAACAAACCTAAACCAATTGATTGCATAGCTGACAACAAGATAATTGCACTGATTCGAAACGAGTTAAAAGATAAGACAACCACTGTAAATAATAAGGTCATAATCAAGCCAACACTTGCCATTAACTGACCGACCGTAGAATCGCGCTCTGCTGATTCACCGCCAATTTCTAAATGGTAGCCACTTGGCAGGGTAAATTGTTGTTCGTCAATCGCTGACATAATACCTGTTAACACCTCAGACGGGAGTACACCAGCCGTTATATAAGCGGCAATCGTGTTAACACGTGCGCCTTCTCGATGTGGAATCGCTCCGCGTGTAGGCGCTATATTTAGCTGAGAAATGGCACTTAACGGCACGGGTAAATCAGAAAATTGACTAATTAATTGAATATTATGTAATTGGCTAATCGTACTTCTGGCATCGTTATCAAGGCTAACTCGCACAGGAATAGACTCAGTCACTTCTATTAAACTACCATTAACTGTCCCGTTTAACGTATTGCTCAATTGGTTAGCAACATCAACGAGTGTTAAACCCGACAGCATCACTTGTGCTTCATCAGCATCTAACCAAACTTTTGGTGCACCGGCTTGTAGTGACGTTCTGGTATGAATGACATCATCTACGGTACTCATTAATTGGCGCACGTCGTCACCTAGGCGTTTGAGCTCATCTAGATTTGGCCCATATATTCTCAATTCAACCGGCGCAGCAAACGGAGGTCCTTGTTCTAGCTTTCTTACAATGATCTGGGCCTGCGGAAATTGCTTATCAAGTTGCTTTTGTAATATCGGAATCAAACGATTGGTGGTACTAAAATGATTCGTTGTAATCATCGCTTGTGCGTAATGTTTAGAGCCATCATTTTCAGGTGCCAAATTATAGTAAAAAGACGGTGTATTTTTACCAACAACCCAGCGAGTGTGAGTTATGCCTTCTACACTATCTAAAAATGAGGTGATGTCTTGGGCAACTTCTTCAGTAGCTAATATGCTTGAGTTAGCCGGCATAAATAGCTCAATTTGGAACATATCTCGATCTGATGGTGGGAAGAATTGTTCCGTCAATGTGCCCGCGGCCCAAAATCCGAAAAGCGGTAATAACATTACCGTTAACATCACTGATTTAGCATGGCGAAGACTAAACTGTAGGCTCGCCTCAAAATAGCGACCAAGAGTAGGCAATGAAATGCCGTTGTTATACCAGGTCGATTTTTGCTGATTTTGGCGTTGTAAAAAACGACCGCCTAAACCTGCGACAATCGTGTGCGAAATTAGGTATGAAGCAATCAACGAAAAAATAACGCTTAGCGCAATACCACTGATAAATTCACCGGCAGGACCAGGCATTAATACGATTGGCATAAAAGCCAAGATGGTAGTAATTGTTGAACCTAATAACGGTAACCATAAATGCTTGACAGCATAACTAACAGAATCTAAACGCCCTGCGCCTTGTTGACGCTTTTGCTGGATGGTATCTGTCATCACAATCGCATTATCAACCATGATACCTAAGGCAACAACTAAACCGGTCACTGACATTTGGTGAATCGGTAGGCCATAGAAGTTCATAAACGCGAGCGTGAATAGCACTGATAATGGCAAAGAGAACGCAACGATAATAGCGGCTCGCCAACCAAGGGTAACCATTAACACTGCTGTGATCAGTGTGAAACCTATAATGATATTGGTGACTAAATCAGATAGTCGTTCGCTGGTATAAGCATTTTGATCAAAAAGTAATTCTAGCGAGACATTTGAAGGTAACAGTTGCTCAAATAAAGCGACTTCTTTGGCTACTTTTTCTGACCATTGGTCGATACGTACTTCTGGCAACATCCGACTACCGACAACAACAGCTCGTTGATTATTGACAAGTGCGACCTCATTAGCTGGCCATTGCAACCCCTTTTCTACCGTTGCAATGTCACCTAACCTTAAAATGCTGCCGTTTTGAGCTTCTTTGATAGGAATATTTCGAATACGCTCAACATCATTAAATGCACCGTTTAGCTCAACCTGCATCTGAGTCGCATGATTAACTAATTCACCGGCTGATACCTTGGCATCAGCGCCTAACAGGCGTTGAGAAACCTGTAAGCTTGTTAAACCGACTTGACTGGTCAATTCATGATCTAATGTTACTTGAATTTCTTCTTGGCCACGTCCATAAATACTGACGATATCTGTACCGGTAATGTTACGTAAACGGTTTTGCAATTCATTAGCATAACGGCCTAACGCCGCCAAATCGACATCACCGTTGCCTTGCCAATTAAGCGCAAAAAGTTGTGTATAGGCATAACCACGATCGTCTATCAAGGTCGAGGGGAATGAACCATTTGGCAGTTCAGGCTTTACATCATTTAATAAATCGCGCACCCGAGACCAAATAGGCTTAGTGTCAACAACTTCATCATGAAGCTGAATTTTTACCACAGAGATATTCGCTCTAGATACTGATGTTATGAGTTTAACTTCAGGTAATTTGCGTAATTTTTGTTCAATCTTTTCGGTGACGAGTACTTCAACTCGTTCGGCACTTGCGCCTGGAAATTCTGTAATTGCGCTGGCAACGCGGTTGGTAATTCTTGGATCTTCAGTTCTCGGAAGGGTCGATAAAGCACCTAAACCCGCAACAACAATGAGGGCAATAGCAAGGCTCATTAAACGCCCATTTTTTACAAATGAACGTATCATGATTGGTTCTCCGCAAGTAACGATGTGTGTTTTTCTACCACTTGATTGGGGACGAATTTATGAACGCCTTGAGCAACATAAAGTGTTGAATCTGAGTCAAAACCGGTGATAAAAGCACGTGTTTGCGTTGTAAACTCAACTTTTACCGCAACAAGTTCCAATTGATATTGCTGGCTTTTAGGGGTTGCGATTAATAAATTCCATTGCCCTCTGACGCCATCAGTTAATGCACTCATCGGAACCCAATAGCCGGGCTTGCTAATTGTTTGATTAATAATGACTTTAGCTATTTGATCGTTGTAGGCATTGACATTGCTACTTAATGCAACACGTAAATTTACCGTGCGATTGCTAGCATTAATTTGTTTGCCAATACGTAAGATGGTGCCTTGATGCAACTGATTACTAATTTGAACGTCGACCGGTTGGCCGGGTTTTAGGGTAGACGCTAACTCTGACGAGATACCTACTTTAACTTCTTGATCGTTTTGTTTGATGATTTGTAACACCGGCGCACCAGCTCGTACATTAGCACCTTGTGCCAGTTGTCGATTCGAAATAACACCGTCAAAAGGAGCAATTAATTGACTGCGATTAAGTTGGTACGCTAATGCATTGATATTTGCTGATAGTTGCTGTTTATTTGCCTCAAGAATAGCTTGCTCTGCAACTAGCTCATCGTAAGTTTGTGCGGAAGCATAGTTATCTTCTTTTAATTTATTGATACGTTTCAAATTACTTTTGTTTAAAACAACTTGAGCACTATTTTGCGCCAATTGCGCATTTAGCTCTGCGAGTTTTATTTTTGTTAATTGTGTGTTGAGTAGCGCGAGGGTGTCGCCTTTCTTAACGTGATCGCCATTATCAACCAACAGGCTGTCTAAGGTTCCGTTGTATTCAAAACTAAGCGGTGTAAATTGGTTCGTTGAAATACGGCCAATGTATGCGCGAGGGATTTGGTAACTGCTTGCTGGCTCAAGTGTAACGAGATCTGCTTTTGCATAGGTTTGCTTGCTTGGCTGTTCAGGTGAAGGTTTAGAACAACCTGTAATGACTAAGAAAGAGATAAAAATAAGACTGCGCTTTAACATGGGAGACAATTCCTAATCGCGTTTGTTAATAGTAAGTAATGTATGTTTATCAAAAGTTACTCGTAAGCTAGACTGAGAAGTCTAGTTTAATCAAACTAGACTGTCTAGTTTAATTTGATAGAATGCGTTAAATAGATAATAAATTTAGGTGAACAATGAGCCGTATACGCCCTAAAAATGAAGTGAAACGCCAGCAAATACTTGATGCGGCAACAACATTATTTACCGATAATGGTTTTGCAGAAACGAGTATGGATAACATTGCTAAGTTAGCTAATGTTTCAAAACAAACGGTATATAGCCATTTTGGCAATAAAGAAGAATTATTTTCTGCTTCTATCGAACAAAAGTGTATCGCTTATGATTTAAGCCAAATGGTTTTTCAACCTAATGATGATTTATCTAATTTTCTGCTCGACCTAGCAATACGCTTCTTCGAACTGATTAGTTCAAAAGAAGCGATGGCGGTTCACAAAATATGTGCCTTTGAATCTGAATCACATCCCCAGCTATCTGAGCTTTTCTATAAAGCTGGCCCTGAACCGTTCATCCTAGAAGTGACAGAGTTAATGGACAACATTGGTCAGTCTGGTGCGCTAGCGATAAAAGATGCTCGCGCCGCTGCGGTACAGTTTTTGTCTGTGATGAGAGGAGAAGCGTGGTTGAGACTAGAGTTCAACCTCAAAGATCAATTATCAGATGAAGAAATTCGTCGCTATTTGGAAAACAGTGTCCAGTTTTTCATTAAAGGTTACAGTGCTTAGTGGTAATTAGTGCCGCTAAATAAAAAGGGTCAGTGTTTTGAATTACACTGACCCTTTTTATTTTCTAGCTTTGTTATGCGATTACAGTTTATAAATCGCAAAACTCAGTGCTGGTAACTGTGTTGTGACATTACCTTGTTCAACCGTTGCTGTCGCTGCTTGTTCGCTTGCATAAACTGGCGTCAATGCCTTAGCTGTAAGAGCAAATGATGCATCACTTGTTGCGTTAGATGTATTAAATACCACTAAGTACTGTTCATCTTTAAGTGTGCGAGTGAATGCGAAAATTCCCGGTGTTGCTTGCGCATAAGCTGTTTTTTGCTGACCTTTTCTTAAGGCTGCGTGACTAAAGTAAACCGAGCCGTACTCAGCAAATGCTTGGTAAAATGGATGTGACTGATCAAAGTTATCATCAGCTGTAGTCTTATCGGTAGCCAACAAGTCATCGTCATTATAGCTATCAACAAAAGATGGCATCATGTCTTGGCGAGATGCCTTATCACCGCCGTCACCGACAAAACCTTGCTCATCACCATAGTAAACTACTGGAATCCCACGAGCGAAGTATAAAAGGGCATGAGCCAATTTCACACGTTGTGCGATTTCTATCATTGAATAGTTTTTATCAGAATCTTTTAGCATCCATGAGAAACGTCCCATGTCGTGGTTAGATACAAATGTCAGTAATTGGTTGGCGTCAGAATCGTCGTCTAGGTAATGACTATCTTTTGCAAATAACTCAGCTAATACATCGGTACCACTTTGGTCAACGAGTGCCGCACGCAAGCTGCCTTGCAGTGCAAAGTCTAATACTGATTGCATCTTACCGTCTGTTGTAAACACACTCAGATTTTTAGGTGAGAAGTCATATACTTCACCAAACATAAAGAAGTTAGGTATACCTTCCTTTTGACCGTGTTCAACAATCGCAGGTGCAAACGCTTGCCAAAATTCTAGGTTTACGTGTTTAACGGTATCAATTCTAAACCCGTCTGGCTTAAATTGCGTCACTAAGTTTTTGAAGATATCAATCATACCGCTTACAACTTCAGGATCATCTGTATTGACATCATCTAATCCAGCGAAGTCACCATAAACTGAGTCTTCACCTTTGAATGTCGTTTCACCTTGGTTGTGATAGTACTTAGGATCATTTAGCCATGCAGGCACTTTGACGTTCTCACTACCTGCAGGAATAACTGGCGTATACGTGCCTTTTTCTTCTACTTCAGCAAGTGTGCGGTATGTACAACTTGGGTTAGATGTTAAACCATCTTGACCATGACATTCTGTAAACTTAATCACGTCAGCAGTGTGGTTGGTTATGATATCGAAATACACTTTGATATTTTCTTTATGAGCCGTATCAATGAAGTTTTTTAAATCATCGTTAGTACCTAAATGTGGGTCAATTTCTGTAAAATCGAGTACCCAGTATCCGTGGTAGCCTGACCCGTCAGCTTGTAATGCTTGGTTTCGCAAAATTGGCGTTAACCAAATTGCGCTTATGCCCATCGCTTTTAAGTAGGGGATTTTTTCGATTAAGCCCGGTACGTCACCGCCGTGGTACATACCGTAATCGGTTTTATCGAAACCACCTTGGGAAATTAACTTTGTTTTAGAGCCGTTATCGTTGCTGGTATCACCATTGTGAAAACGATCTGGTAGCACAAAGTAGAATACTTCTTCATGCACTGTGCGTTTTAAGTAGTGGGGTAAATCACTAGCCGTTAATTTAGTAGGAGCTTGTTGCGCTTTTGTTGTTGTAACTTCTTGTTGTGATTTAGGTGCTTCTTGGCAACCTAAAAGCGCTAAAGCAATAGCGCTACAAGCGAGTGTTTTTAATGTTGTTTTAATCATTATTTACCTGCTTTTATTATTCGTTATGTTTTGGACGTGCTTCTTGCATTGCTCGACAGATGTCAGTCATCGCGTCGTTTTCCCATAGATTTTCTAGCACTACCGGTATGCGTTGTAACCAGTTAGGGTGTTCGTCTATTGTGCCTGGAATATTAACTTGCTCGACATTCTCTAAGGCGTCTTCCAGCGGAATAAGCTGAATTCTACTTGGCGCTAAAGCCATGTATTTTTGCACGGCTACGCTTAATTCACGGTTCATTATTGCAGGTGAAGTTTGCGGTGCGTTGTTTACATCGATTACTTGCATATCGCTCAATGCCGCTAATAAGTTATCTCTGTCTTGAACGCGAGAGTTTCTGTCATCTATGCCCATTTGTTCATTTGGATATAGGTTAAGCTTTTGTCGCCACTCTAAATCTCGGCCTGTCCACCAACCAGCAAGTGTTGGTAGGTCATGAGTAGACACTGTTACCATTGATTGCTCAGGGTATTGTTCTGGACGCATAAATAAGCCTGATTCCCATGTTTCAAAGAATAGAACTTTGTATGACAATAGACCAGCCGAAGCCATAATTTCGCCAAAGCCATCAGGTACAGTACCTAAATCTTCACCGATAACCACACATTTGCTGCGACGAGATTCAAGGGCAATAATGCGTAAAATGTCTTCTAGTGGGTAGGTAATAAACACACCTTCATCAGCCTTCATGCCTGGAGCAACCCAATATTGACGCATTAATCCTAGAATATGGTCAATACGCAGTGCACCGGCATATTGCATATTTGAACGCAGTGCTCGCACAAGTGGTTGATAGCCTTGTTTTTGCAGTGCAACTGGGTTAATTGGTGTTAAGCCCCAGTCTTGGCCTAATGTATTAAGTAAGTCAGGCGGCGCGCCTACCGATGCACCAGCAACGTATACGTCTTTATCTGACCAAACATCGACACCTGAACCGTCACAACCTACAGCTAAATCAAGATATAAACCAACCGGCATGCCTGATGCTTTTGCTTTGTGCTGAGCAGTCAGCAATTGGCGGTGTGCTAGCCATTGTAGGTACATGAAATAGTCAATACGCGATTGATTTTGAACTTTAAATTCTTCTACTTCTGCTGAATGAGGATTCTGATATGCTTCGGGCCACTTTGTCCAACCATAAGCATGAAAATCCAGTTTTCTAAAGTGCTCATATAATGCTTCAAAGGTTGCGTGTCTTAATAGCGCGTCACCATTTTTAGCTTTAAAGGCTGAAAATTCGGCGATTAACGCAGCATCATTGTTCTCAATAAATGCTGGGTATAACAATTCGAGGGCTTGATACTTAACATCCGCAACTGCAGGGTAGTCAATCAATGTGGTTGAACGAGCAAAATTGATTTTATCTTTAAATGCTTTCGACGTAACAAGCGTTTGAACTGCTTTAGTTTCTTGGTAAAACGGCGCTGCACTAACATCAATGTATTGCGTATTTAAAAAGCAACGACTTGTCGGCGAATAAGGGCTGCGGTGTGCTGGATTGTTTTGGTACAACGGGTGTAATGGGTTTAATCCGATAGCAGAAGCACCTTTACTTGCTGCACCTTTAACAAGCTTAGTGAGATCGGAATAATCACCCATGCCCCAGTTATTCTCACTTTGTAAAGAATATAACTGTGCGGCAAAGCCCCACATTTTGAAGTCAGCGGCTTCATTTGGGCTGAAACATTTTTGCGGTGCAAAAATGAGATGACAGGTATCGGTTTGCTCACCGTAAGTTAATGATAGTTGATGATAGCCATCTTCTATACGAGGCAGCCCTAAAAAGTATTGCGTAAATGTCGTGCCTTCAAATTGGGCACTGTCGCCCTGAGGTAAGTCGGCAAGTGCTACTTGTGCACTGTGTTGTTCACCAGACTCAGTGGTAATAAGCCAAGAAAAGTTATCAGCTAAGCCGTTAGCTAAACTTAAGGTAATTTGGTGATGGTGCTGTTCTGATTTAGCTATATGAACTTGTGGCAGTATTTTACGCCAAGCCTGTTGCTCAAGTTCAGCAATGCTTTGTTCGATTGCTTCGTCTTGATCTATGTTATATCCCATGGCCTTTAATAAAGCTTGGCGCGCTTCATCCTTGGCGTGTACCTGATTGCCAAAAGCGTCGATGTAGTTGCGATGAAAGCCAACTAAATCTGCTAGTTTCTCAATTAAGTTCATAAGTCTCGTTCTCTTTTGTAAATTCTGCAGGAGATTGGCTAAAACTCAATAATAGGCAGCTATGAGGGCTAACCTTTAACTGAGTTCTATCAATGTTCTCATTTTGTCTTGTTATTGTTTCTGCGGTATTAAAAATTACTTGCCAGTAGCCGTTTAACTGTGGCAATTGGTATTGAATGTCATGATCGTGTGCATTAAAAATGACGAGTAGAGCATCATCTTGATAAAAGTCATCACAACTAAGTTCATGCTCTGTATTAGCAAGCAACATGGCAAAACACTTAATATGGTGATCGTGCCATTGTGCTTCTTGCATTAATTCACCACGACAATTTAGCCAACTAATATCCGGTAGCCCGGTTTTCGCTGAAATCATGTTGCCGTGGTGGTAGTGGGTTCTATTGAGTAAAGGGTGTGCTTTACGTAGCGCTATAAGTGCCTGAACAAAGCCAAGCAGTTCGCTATTTTCTGATTGCTGCCAATTGAGCCAAGACGTTTTGTTATCCTGACAATAGGCGTTGTTATTACCTTGTTGTGAGTGGCTAAACTCATCACCACTTAATAGCATTGGTGTGCCTTGAGAAATAAACAAGGTTGTTAATATATTCTTCTGCTGTTGCAGGCGCAGGCTATTAATTAATTCGTCTTTAGTTTCACCTTCAACACCAAAGTTACAGCTGTAATTTGCATTGTGACCATCTTGGTTGTTTTCACCATTAGCCTGATTATGTTTGTTGTTATAACTGACAAGGTCGCGTAGCGTGTAACCGTCATGGGAGGTGATAAAGTTAACACTTGAACTAGGGCGGCGGCTTCGGTTTTCAAATAGGTCACTCGAGCCGTGAATTCGGTTAGCAAAGTCGGCAAGCATGCCTTTATCGCCGCGCCAAAATCGACGTACTGTATCGCGATAGCGATCATTCCATTCCATCCACGCATTAGGGAATCGCCCGAGCTGGTAACCGTCTTCACCAATGTCCCATGGTTCAGCAATAAGTTTGACACCTGCCAATATTGGATCTTGCTTGATGGTATTAAAGAAGTGGTTAAACTGATTAAAGTGAGGCGTTTCACGGCCTAAAATTGTCGCTAAATCGAACCTAAAGCCATCAACACCCATGGTTTCTACCCAATATCTTAGGCTATCCATGACCAGTTGCAATACGCGCGGGTGATCAATATTAAAGGTATTGCCGCAGCCAGAGAAATTTTCATAAAAGCGCTTGTCATGCTTGGCTAAACGATAATAGCTGGCATTATCAATACCCTTAAAACTGTAGGTTGGTCCTAGTTCATTGCCTTCTGCACTATGGTTATAGACGACGTCTAAGATAACCTCGATGCCTCGGTTATGTAACGTATCTACCATGGTGCGAAATTCTTCTCTGCCGTCTGTGAGTGCATATCTTGCGTCAGGTACAAAGAAGTTGATTGAGTTATAACCCCAATAGTTTGCTAAGCCTTTTTCTTTAGTAAATGGCTCATCAATAAATTGATGAATAGGCAATAACTCAACACTTGTTACACCTAAAGATGATAAGTACGCTAGGCTACTTTCTTCCATCAAAGCGGCGTATGTACCACGTACCTTTTTACGAATTTTTTTATTTAATTTACTGAAACCTTTTACGTGCATTTCATAAATAATGGTATCGCGACGTCGAATCTGTGGTTTGTTTGTTAACGCACCTAAGGAGTTAGTGACCACACATTTAGGCATGAATGTGGCGTTATCTTGGTAATCTAACGTCAGATCTTTTTGGCAGGAATTTAAGTCATAACTATAGTGTGACGGGTGATCGACAAACTCACCTTTTAACGCTTTAGCGTAAGGATCTAAAAGTAATTTTGCCGCGTTAAAGCGATGACCATTATGCGGTTCGAATGGTCCATGAACACGGTAGCCATAAAGTGCACCATCATCAATGCCTTCAATAAGAACATGCCAAACATCATCAGTAAATTCCGGCATTTCTATTTTTACAAGTTCACTCTTACCTTGGCGATCAAACAGGCATAACTCCACTTTTTCAGCATTGGCTGAAAATAGCGCAAAGTTAACCCCCTCGGGCGTAATGGTTGCACCAAGTGGGTAAGGGAAGCCTGCAGACACCTTGATATTCATATTAGCAAGCCAAGGTAAAGATTAAGGTTGCTAACGGCGGTACGGTTATATCAATACTGTTAGCTTGGTTATGCATTGATTTTTCGCTACTTGAAACTCCACCAAAATTGCCTTGGTTACTGCCACCATAAATGCCGGCATCGGTATTTAATGTTTCATGATAGTGACCGGCCTGAGGTACACCGACACAAAAATTATGGTAAACCTGATTAGAGAAGTTACATACAACAACGACTGGCGGCTGACCGTCGTTACCATAACGAATAAAGCTGTAAACGCTTTGCTCGGCATTCTCATAATCAAGCCATGCAAAGCCTTGGTGTTCGCAGTCATGTTGATAGAATGCTGGCGTTGATTGATAAACGTTATTAAGATCTTTTACCAGCTGTTTCACTTGGCTATGCCAGTGAATATCAAGCTGATGCCATTCAAGGGCTTTTTCAAAGTTCCATTCTGGACCTTGAGCAAATTCACACCCCATAAAGAGTAATTTTTTACCAGGATGTGCCCACATAAAGCCATAATATGCGCGTAAATTGGCGAATTTTTGCCAAGCATCACCAGGCATACGGTCGATCATTGAGCCTTTTCCGTGAACAACTTCGTCATGGCTTATTGGCAGAATAAAATTTTCGTCGAATGCGTAAACTAAACCAAAACTAACGTCATTATGATGATGCTGGCGATGAATAGGATCACGCTTCATATATTCCAACGTGTCGTTCATCCAACCCATGTTCCACTTATATCCAAAACCTAAACCACCTTCACTGGTTGGCTTAGACACGCCCGGCCAAGAGGTTGATTCTTCAGCAACTGAAAATGTGCCTGGGTATTCTCGATAAAGCTCTTCATTGAAGCGTTGTAAAAATGCTACCGCTTCTAAGTTTTCACGACCACCATGTTCGTTAGGAATCCATTCACCTTCTTTTCGACTGTAATCTAAATACAGCATCGAGGCGACAGCATCTACGCGAATACCATCAACGTGAAATCGATCAAGCCAATGGAGTGCGCTTGCACGCAGGAAGTTAGCAACTTCGGTTCGGCCGTAATTATAAATTAAGGTGTTCCAATCTGGATGGAAGCCTTGACGAGGATCAGCATGTTCAAAAAGGTGTGTGCCATCGAACTGAGCTAAGCCGTGCTGATCAACAGGGAAATGACCAGGCACCCAATCAATCAATACACCAAGGTTGGCTTGATGACATTGGTCAATAAAGTATTTAAAGTCGTCGGCATCGCCAAAACGGGCGGTTGGCGCGAATAAACCGACCGGTTGATAACCCCATGAACCGTCATAAGGAAATTCACTAACCGGCATCAGTTGAATATGGGTAAATCCCATATCTAAAGTGTAGGGAATAAGTTGGTCTGCAAGTTCTCGGTAATTAAGAAATTCGTTATTCTCGTCGCGTTGCCATGACCCTAAATGCACTTCATAGATGCTAATGGGGGCGTGGCGGCTATTGCGTGCTGCTCGCGCTTTTAACCAGGTTTGGTCTTGCCACTTGTAGTCTTTTTCGCTATTAACAATGGACGCAGTATCAGGGCGAAATTGTGCTTGAATGCCGTAAGGGTCTGCCTTTAATGACAATAAATTATTGTCTGAATCAACCAGTTCAAATTTGTATAAGCTGCCCGCTTCGATATTGGGCAAAAATAGCGACCAGTAACCACTGTGTGATTGGTTACTTAACGGGTGACATCTGCCATCCCATTGATTAAATTCACCAATCACTGAAACGCGTTTAGCGTTAGGTGCCCAAACAGCAAAGCTGACTCCTGACACGCCATTAATCGTCTTTTGGTGTGCACCCAAAATATTATAAGGGTGTAGGTGGTTGCCTTCGCTGAGCAAGTGAATATCGAGTTCACCTAACGTAGGTGAAAACGCGTATGGATCTTCAATACGAGATGTCGAACCGTTGATTGTGACTTCTAACAGGTATTCAAAGTGTTTTTTACGACGAAGCTTTTTACTGAAAAAACCCGAATCATCAACTTTATTAAGTTTCGCAATAACCTTTTTAGTATTTTTAGCGTAAATAGAAACCTGCTGTGCAGAAGGCATAAAGCAGCTTACTGTTAGGTAGCCTGATTCATCTGCAGATACACCAAGCACTTGATGTGGTTGGTCATGTATCGCATTTTTAATCGCTTTTACAGCGTTAGAATCTGTCATTATTTTTCCTATTGCAAAAAACACCAACGCCCCAATAAAGGGGCGTATCTAATTACATTACTTTACGCAGGGTTTTATTTGCCAAATACGATTGACATAATCATTAATTGAGCGGTCTGAGTTAAACTTGCCCATTAATGCTGTGTTGAGAATGGCCATACGTGCCCAGCGTTTTTTATCACGGTATGCTTCATCAAGTGCTTGATGTGCATCGCTGTACGATTGGTAATCTGCTAGCACTAAATACGGGTCACCCCCATCGAGTAAACTATGCTTTATCGCTGATAATTCATAAGGTTTACCTGGTGTGAAGTAATCCGTATCTAACCAATCTAATACGGCTTTAATTTCAGCATGTTGCTCGTAGTAGGTGTAAGGGTTATATCCTTGCGCTTTTAGTGCTTTTACTTGTTCAACGGTATTACCGAAAATAAAGATATTGTCGTCGCCAACTTCTTCAGCAATTTCTATGTTAGCGCCATCTAAAGTACCAATGGTTAGGGCGCCATTAAGTGCTAGCTTCATGTTACCTGTACCAGAAGCTTCTTTACCTGCAGTGGAGATTTGCTCAGATACATCAGCCGCAGGAATCATTTTCTCAGCAAGACTTACGCGGTAGTTTGGTAAGAAGACAACTTTTAGTTTGTCTTGAATGCGCGTGTCATTGTTAATTTTGTCGGCAACTTTATTAATTGCGTAAATAATTTCTTTCGCTAAATGGTAACCCGGTGCAGCTTTCGCGCCGAAAATGAAGACACGTGGGTGCATTTCTAAAGACGGGTTTTCTAATAAGCGACGGTATAAGGCAACAATATGTATAAAGTTCAAATGCTGACGCTTATATTCATGTAAACGCTTAATTTGAATATCAAAAATAGCTTCAGGGTTTACTCTAACACCTGTGCTCTCTTGAATTTCTTGCGCAAGCGCAACCTTGTTCTCTAATTTGATGTCCATAAACGCTTTTTGGAGCTTGGCATCATCGGCAAGTTTTTCTAATCCAGCAAGGCTGTCTAGATCCTTTGCCCAATCTTCTTTGATATGTTTGCTAAGCAAAGCAGAAAGCTTAGGGTTACACGCTTTTAACCAACGACGCGGTGTTATACCGTTTGTCACGTTTGTTAATTTACCAGGATAAAGCGCGTCAAATTCTGGGAATAAATCTTGTTTAACCAGCTTAGAATGAATTTCTGCAACGCCATTTACTTTATGAGCAGCGACAACACACAAGTGTGCCATACGTACTTTTCTCTCACCACCTTCTTCAATCAGTGATAACTTTGCACGCATTGCATTGTCATTTGGCCATTTAACAGCGACTTCATTATTCAGGAAATCTTCGTTTATGATGTACAAAATTTCTAAATGGCGTGGCAGCACACGTTCAAATAATGGAAGTGACCATTTTTCTAAAGCTTCTGGCAATAACGTGTGGTTTGTGTAGGCGAATACTTCACGACACAGTGTCCATGCATCAGTATAGCTAAACTGATATTCATCCATTAACACACGCATAAATTCAAGGATTGCGATAGTAGGGTGAGTATCGTTTAATTGGATAGCGGTATCTTTTGCAAATGCCTGCCAATCAACGCCATTAATTGTTTGATGGCGAGCAATGATGTCTTTAATTGAACATGCGCAGAAGAAATATTGCTGGATGAAGCGTAACTCTTTACCTGCATCATGTTCATCATTTGGGTATAAAACTTTCGATACTGTTTCAGCTTGAATGTTTTTACCGTGTGCATTTAAGAAGTCACCTTTATTGAAAAGATCCCAATCAAATGCTTGGTCAGCGCGAGACTCCCATAAACGAAGTACATTTACTGTTTCTGAGTTGTAGCCAACGATTGGAATATCCCATGGAACACCTTTTAAGGTGACGCTTGGTTGCCATTTTGAACTTGTACTGCCATCGGCGTTAGCTGCGTGTTCAATATGACCATATAAAGGAATTAATTGTGCTGATTCTGGTCGACACACTTCCCAAGGGCTACCAAATTCACGCCATAAATCAGGTGTTTCAACTTGACGACCATCAGCAAAGCTTTGTTTAAATAAACCGTGTTGGTAATGAATACCGTAACCTGTTGCCGGGTAATCTAGTGTAGCTAATGAATCGAGGAAACACGCCGCTAAACGTCCTAAACCACCATTACCTAATGCTAAATCAGCACCTTGTTCACATAAGTCTGTTAATTCAAAACCTAAATCTTTTACTGCTTTTTCAGCCTCTTGGTAAATAGAAAGGTTGTGAAGGTTGTTTGATAACAAGCGTCCCATTAAGTATTCAAGAGATAGGTAGTTAACCGTTTTAACACCAGGCTTGTCTTGACGTTCGCGAGTGGCTGTTAGTTTATCGACAACGATATCGTTAATCGCCAAACTTGTGGCTTTCCAGAAAGCTTCAGGATTCTTATCCTTGCTATGAGCTAGCGTAAATTTTAAATGGTGCTCAATAGCTTTTTTAATTGAAGAACGTTTAGTCATAAGGGAAGACTCATCCTGTTTTTTTAGAGTTTAGTCGATAAATAGTTATCTATACTGCCGAACAATTGCTAATGCGCAGTTTCGTACTCTATGTGTAATTAGTTGTAAATGATTATGCCGATGTCATTTGCTAGAGCAATAATCTACATACGTATGCATCAGGTTATGCATCAATTAAATATGGTGCATACGTATGCACCTAAGCTGAGATGCATAGCAGCCATCTAATTGTTGAAAGGACGGAATAATGAAAACGCCTCGATTGACATTTTCTTCATAGAATTTCTTTTTACGTAAAGAATAGCTAACACTTGTGTTAATGAGTTGTTAAAAATTAATTTAATAAGAAATTTTTTTATTTTTAGATGAAAAAAAATCATCTACCTTATTACGAAAATCTTCATAGTTTATTTTTGGTGTTGAAATCATTGTGTTGTATGGGTTTAAAGGGTTTGGTGCTAATTTTAAAAGTGAAATAACTATGTAATTATTTCGTACGAATTAGATCTGGTACGATCAGTTGATGGAATTCTGTGCTTTTTTTGACCGCTATTGGCTTGTAAACAGTTTGTAGCTGTTTTATAAAAGATATGTCAACAAAGACAATTACTGCTGTTCAGTAATAAAAATTTATAAAAATTAACTAGTTTAAAGCTAGTGATAATAAGAAATAATATAGGGAAGGAAACATGTCTAAAACATTTCGCACAGGCAGCTTAGCTATTGCTGTAGGCTTAGCGCTTGGCACTGTTCCAGCGTTTGCTGATGAAGCAGATGCTGCAGCAGCCAAAGATGTAGAAAAAATTGTAGTGGTAGGTTCTCGTGCCGCTCCTCGTTCAATCGCTGATTCAGCGGTTCCTGTAGATATTGTAGGCGGAGACGAACTAGGGCGCTCAGGCTCTTCTGATATGCTAGATCAATTAGCAACATCAGTACCATCGTTCAACGTACGTGCTCAGCCAATCTCTGATGCTGCAACACTTATTCGCCCGGTAAACTTACGTGGTTTATCATCGGATTCAACGTTAGTGCTATTAAACGGTAAACGTCGTCATCGTGCTTCTGTTATCGCTTTCCAAGGTGGTGGTGTTAACGATGGTGCACAAGGTCCTGATATTTCAGTGATTCCTAGTGTTGCATTGAAGCAAGTAGAAGTATTACGTGATGGTGCTGCGGCACAATACGGTTCAGATGCTATTGCTGGCGTAATGAACTTCGTATTGAAAGATGATTCTGATGGTGGTTCATTGTCAGTTAAAGCGGGTCAGTTTTATGAAGGTGACGGCGATACGGTAACGGTTGACGGTAACATTGGTTTACCATTAAGCGATGACGGTTTTGCTAACTTAAGCTTCCAATACAAAAACGCTGATGCAACTTCTCGCTCAGTTCAACGCCCTGACGCTCAAGGTTTAATTGATGCGGGTAATACTGCGGTAGGCGATCCTGCTCAAATTTGGGGTAACCCGGAAATTTCTGACGATATTACGATTTTTGGTAACTTCGGCTTAGATTTAGGCAATGATAAAGAAGCCTACATGTTTGGTAACTACTCTGAGCGTGATGTTGTAGGTGGTTTCTATTATCGTAACCCACACAACCGTAGCAACGTGTATTCAATTGATGGCGGTGAAACGTTGTTAGTAGGTGATATTGCGCAAGCAGGCGGCGCAGCGCGCACATGTGCTGTTGTTCCGGCAAATGTACCAAATGTTCTTGATACACAGGCTTATCAAGATATGGTTGCAGATCCTAACTGTTTCTCAATGAACCAAATCTTCCCTGGCGGCTATACGCCGGCATTTGGTGGTAACATTGTTGATACGTCATTAACCATGGGGACACGTGGTGATATTCATAGTGGCTTCTTAAAAGAATGGCATTACGATATTTCAGGTACTGTTGGTCGCAATGCATCTGATTTCAACTTATCAAACACATTAAACCCTTCTTTAGGTTTAGAGACACCAACATCGTTTGATACAGGTAAGTACATTCAACTTGAGAAAATGTTTAACCTTGATTTAGTTCGTGGTATCGAAATTGACTCGCTTGCTGAACCATTAAACTTAGCAATGGGTTTAGAGTGGCGTGAAGAGTCATTTGAAATTGTCGCTGGTGAAGAAGCTTCATGGAAAGCAGGTGATTTTGCTGACCAAGGTTTCAACATTGGTTCTCACGGTTTTAAAGGTTTTGGTCCAGAAGCTCAAGGTATTAATGAGCGTCGTTCTGTAGCTGCTTATATTGATACAGAAGCATACTTAACTGAAGACTTCATGGTTGGTGCTGCTATTCGTTTTGAAGATTACAGCACATTTGGTAACACAACTGACTACAAGTTAACGTTCCAATACTCTTTAACGGATGATTTATCATTACGTGGTTCAACAAGCACAGGTTTCCGTGCACCAACTGTTGGTCAAGCAAGTGTTGTTAATACGGCAACCTCGTTAGTCAATGGTGAGTTAATTCAAAGTTTCTTAGCGCCACCAACTGATCCACTTTCAGCGTTTTACGGTGGTAAAGAGTTAACACCAGAAGAGTCTACGTCTTACGCCTTTGGTGGTGTATACACAAGCGGTGATTTCTTCTTAACAGTTGATTACTACAACATTGAAGTAACTGACCGTATTGCGCAGTCTAGCCAAATCGATGTATTAGCTGAAGATTACGCTGAACTAGAAGCGTTAGGTGTACAAAACCCTGAGTTAATTTCAGCAGTAACTTACTTTGCCAATGACTTTGATACAACAACACAAGGTATCGATGTTGTAGCAAACTACTCTATGCAGTTATTTGACGGTGACACGCAATTTAGTTTTGCTTACAACTGGAATGAAACTGAAGTTGATAGCTTTAACCCTGATACTACAACATTAGGTAAAGTTCGTCGTTTAGAAGAAGGTATGCCAAATCACCGCGGTACATTAACGATGTCTCAACAGTGGGATAACGTTCAAATGTTTGTTCGCGCGAACTATTTCGGTGAGTACTTTGCAGTACATGCTGATGATGCGGAAGCTGGTGGTTGGAATGAAACAGCAGATGCTGCTGTAACATTTGATGCTGAAGTTAGCTATTTCTTCAACGAAGAATTCAGCGTAGCACTTGGTGCTAACAACTTGTTTGATCAAGAAGCACATAAGTTACCATCTAGTTCATATGGTGTGTTAGGTGCACAGTACTACGAAAGTGGTCCATTTGATTACAACGGTGGTTACTACTACGCAAAAGTTACATACAACTTCTAATTGAGTTGTTTAGATAACCTATTAAAAAGCCACTCAATTGAGTGGCTTTTTTATTGGCGTTGTTCGGCGTTTAGTTGTCTTGATAGGTTAGCGCAATGTCATTGAATTGCTCGGCAACCTCTAAAAAGCAGTCGACCATTGTTGGATCGAAATGACTACCACGACCTTCTTGAATAATAGCGACCGCCTTTTCATGAGGAAACGGTGGCTTATAAACACGTTTACTTATCAGTGCATCGTATACGTCTGCAATAGCCATTAATCTCGCTGAAAAGGGGATATCTTCGCCTGATAGACCTTCAGGATATCCACTTCCATCCCACTTTTCATGATGTGAATAGGCTATTTCTTTAGCAAAAATAAGAAAGTTGTCGGCACTGTCCATGGTTTCTTCTGCGGCAACAATCGCATCTCGACCGTAAGTTGTATGACGTTTCATGGTTTCAAACTCTTCATCAGTTAACTTGCCGGGTTTTAGCAATATACTGTCTTCAATGCCAACTTTACCAATGTCGTGTAATGGTGCTGATTTATATAAAGAAGTTATGACGTCGGGCTGCAAAAATGCTTGGTATTGCGCTAATTTTGAAATCGCTTTTGCCAGCGCTTTGACATAATACTGTGTTCGCCTAATATGATTACCTGTTTCTGGATCGCGAGACTCTGCTAACGCACCCATAGCAACCATAGCGACATCTTGTAACTCACTAAGTTGCGAGGTTCGTTTAATAACTTGTTGTTCAAGTACTTCGTTTTGACGTTCGAGGAAATCTTTTGACTGTTTAAGAATCAAATGGTTTTTAACGCGCTCTTTTAAAATAGGGGGGCTTATTGGTTTGGTAATGTAATCAACAGCGCCAAGTGATAAACCCTTAGTTTCATCATCAACCTGTGCTTTAGCCGTAAGAAAAATAACAGGAATATCTTTAGTTTCAGGTTGAGACTTTAAGCGCTGACAAACCTCATAACCATCCATTTCAGGCATCATAATATCAAGCAAGATGAGATCGGGCTGTCGTTTATCAACAATTTTAAGCGCTACCTCTCCTTTTAACGCAACTTGTACCGTATAATCTGATGACAATACGCCTTTTACAACTTCAATGTTGGCTAATGTATCATCTACAACTAGTATCGTTGCATTGTTTGCGGTGTTCATGTGTTTCTCCTTAATATTGTAACCTTCAACATATATAGATTAGTTAAGAAGCCTTAGTTATTAAAAGATTGAGTTGTTCACTTGCAGTTTCAAAGTCGTATTGACTAACCACCTCATAGATATTCTTAAGTTCATTGTTAATCTCAGTAGGTACAGCCATGCTCATAATGTATTCTAAGTCGTCAATCGCACTTGAGTCAAAACTATCTAATTTCTCATGAATAGCTAACAGTGATTCACGCAATGCATCTTCAGAAATGGCTTCTTTAGGCTTAGCCTTAAGTTGATTAACTGTTTTCGATTTGACAAGCCAGAGATTGATCGTCTCAATCATTTGATGGTGTTGACTTGAACATTGCTCTAGAAGTTTTTTAACTTGTTGTTCATCATACGGTTGACCTTTATCTTCAACGTTACACAGCAATATTTCTATTTTTTCTGCATTTTCGAGGATAAAGTTTGCACCAATGTTTGCAGCGACCCCTCTTAGGGTATGTATCGCTATAATTGCTTGTTTTAGATTATTCTCTGACAGCGCTTGGTTTGTTTTAATCAATGCGTCTTTTTGTGATTCAGCTACTCGTTCAAGGGTTCTTTGGTACAGTTTTTTGTTGCCAGCCATCCGCATTATGGCATTGCTGACATCAAAGCCAGGTAAATCAAAACTGAGTTCTTCATCGCTTGTCAGTTGTTCGTTTTCAGGTGTTGGTAATAAAGCATCATCAACGTGATTTGTCTTACCTTTAACCCACTTACTTAAGACTGAAAACACCTGCTTAGGATCGATAGGTTTAGGAAGGTGGTCGTTCATACCGACTGCGAGGCATTTATCACGATCTCCTTCCATGGCATTTGCTGTCATGGCAATAATGATAAGGCCTGCATGGTTTGGGTTTTCGCGCAATAATTCAGTAGCGGTATACCCGTCCATAACTGGCATTTGTATATCCATTAATACTGCATCGTAGGTGTTTTGATTAATTTTTTCGATTGCTTCTTCGCCGTTCCAAGCAGTGTCGACGTTAATTTTTGCCATACTTAGAAGCTCAACAGCAATTTGTTGGTTGATGTCGTTATCTTCTACAAGCAGCAAGTGTGCGCCAGCAAGACCGTAAGTTAAGTTTTCGTTGACAGGCGTAATACTTTTACGTTGTTTATGAAAAGCATTGCTCCCCATTACTGTCATAATGCTATCTAGTAACGTTGATGCATTTACTGGTTTCGTTAAAGAGCCGTCAATGTGTAAACCATCTGCTTCTGCTAACATGTCATCACGGTCATAGGCTGTGACCATTATATATTTTGGTTTATTAATTATTTCATTATTACCCTCAATAGCTTTACCTAGCTCAATGCCATTCATTTCAGGCATTTTCCAGTCGGCTAAGACAAGTGAAAAAGGCGTGTCATTTTGTTCTGCGGTAATTAACATGCTTAAAGCTTCTTGCCCACTGCTTGCCACTTCTGGCTTGTAGCTTAAGCTTGTTGCTAACGTCGCTAGAATCTGACGTGCAGCTTTTGAGTCATCAACAATTAATAGGGGTAAATGCTCTAAACTTTCAGGCGTAGCCAGGGTTTTACTTGAGGTTATCGGACTGACAGGAAAAACGGCGGTAAAAAAGAAAATGCTGCCATGACCATACTTGCTTTCTACCCATATTTTGCCGCCCATCATTTCCGTCAGCGTTTTACTAATGGTTAACCCTAAACCTGTACCACCATACTTTCTGGTTGTTGATGCATCTGCTTGGCTAAATGACTGGAATAAGCTATCAACTTGCGCTTCTGTCATACCAATGCCTGAATCTTCTACCGAAAATTCAATTAACACATCGCCTGTGTCGTGACGCTCTTTAAGTTTTGCTCTAACAATTATCTCGCCTTGCTCGGTAAATTTAACGGCATTATTGGTCAAGTTGATTAAAATTTGCCCTAAACGCAGCGGGTCACCAATCAAATTAATGGGGAGTTGAGGGTCAATATCTATGAGTAGTTCCAATTTCTTTTGTTGGCTTTTGTGAGAGGAGATTTGTACGAGATGGCCAATCGTTTCGTTTAAATCAAACGGAGTATTCTCTATCGACATTTTACCCGCTTCAATTTTTGAAAAGTCTAAAATGTCATTAATAATGCCTAGCAGTGCTTCAGCCGAGCTGTGTATTTTATTAACGTAGTCTTCTTGTTTTGTTGATAACTCTGTTTGTAGTGCTAAATAACTCATGCCGATAATCGCATTCATTGGCGTGCGAATTTCATGACTCATGTTGGCGAGAAAGTCACTTTTAGCTTGTGTTGCTTCTTCTGCTTTTGCTTTGGCTTTTTTCAGTTCTCTTTCCGCTTCTTTACGCATGGTGGTATTACGGATAAAGCCGGTATAAAAGACGTTGCCATCATTGTGAGTTTCGCTAACAGCAACTTCTATATCAATAAGGCTTTGATCATGGCGTACACCAATTAGCTCAATAAGCTTAGTTTCTTCGTTATTTTTGTTCTCTATGTATTTATGATGAAAAGGCGTGTTCATTAGTTGATAGATGTTCATCTCTAGAGCATCACTTGCTCGGTAGCCAAAAATCGCTTCGCAGGCAGGACTAAACTCAATGATTTGTCCATTGTCATCAACAACGACTATGCCATCTGACGCATTATCAATGATGCTTTGCGTACGCTCCATATTGGTTTGAAGCGCTTGAGTGCGTTCGTCGACTATTTTTTCTAATTGAGCATGTGAGCGTGCCAGTGTTTTTGTTGCGCGAGTACCCACTCGTAGCGTAAATAATGTTGAGCCAAACAATAACAACAATGTGATGAACATTACCGTCCAAATCGTGTTTTTAAAGGTGGTTAGCAAAGCAAATGACTCTTCGGCATCAATTTCAGCAACAAGGCCCATATTAATGGTTTGATCCCAAAGCCAACTACCAACAACGGTCACGCCGCGGTAGTCGTTATAACCTTCAAAGTTTTCACCCGATTTTTCTAGGGCTATTTGGTTAGCCATATAAGTAAGTGGCCAATTTGCAGCCGCTTGGGTTAGGGTACCTTTTTCTATAAGATTTTCACCAGGGTTGGCTATTCTCAGGTTCAACGAAGCACGCTGTTTTGGGTGAATCAATCCTATTTTTTTCAGATCATTTTCAAACCGAACGCTCGATAATAAAATGCCTGATTTATTTATCGCATAGGTTTCACCACTTTTGCCAATAAAGCCCGCTGAGAGAATTGATGAGAATGGCCCGTCAAAATCAATACGTTTGGCTAGAATTGCAATCACACGGTTTCTATTATTTACAATAGGTACACTGAAAAACATTGTGGGAGAATCTGCAGCGTGATGATCTTCATCGCGTAATTTTACATCTGAAGGGATGGGTGGAATAAAAACTAACTCACCTTTCTTTACTTGATTGAGTAGTGCAGGGTAGTGTTGATAAATGAGATTTTCACTACCAATATTTTCATCACGACGTGACTATAGACTTAGGTTATCGAGTGAAATGATGAAAAAACCTTTACCTTGGTTTTCTCCTTCTTTATAACGAATATGTTGCCTAATTTGTGTTTGGATAGGACTACTCGTTAACGCTTGTTTGTTATTTGGTAGTAATAAAAGCTCTTCAACCAACTCAACTAGCTGCTTATCTTTACTTAAACTATGTACATGGTTTAACTCGTATCTAGACCACTGCATCAGTCGTTGGTGTGTCGTGGTTAGCAGGGAATTTAAACTGTATTGTAACGATTGATTCGTTTGATTTTCGGCATGTTTGGTAACGAGAAAAGCTGTTAAAATCAATACGTTTGACAGTATGAGTAAACCACCCAATATTGAACGCCTAAAAAGTGGCGAACTAAACTTATTGGCAAGCTCTTTATCATTAGCTCTTAGTACAAGTGAACTGGTGATACTACCGATGATCAGTAATATGGTTAATGCACCTAGCGATAACCAGAGCATGTTTTTAGTATCATTTTGCTGCTTTATCTTAAGGGGGGCTTCTTGAGTAATCCATTTTCTTTGATTCGGGACAATATCGCTCATTTTAAGCGATTCTAGCCCTTTGACCATTATGCTGTGTAATATTGGGTGTTTATTAGTTGTTAATATATGCAGAGAATTGGGATAAATGACGTCTTCATCTATTTCTCTTAACCCACTAATATTATTGCCTTTAATATAGTCATTAACAGCAACTTTTGAATCAAGCAAAGCGTCGACTTTACCTGTTAAGACAAGCTGAATAGACGTTTCTAAGTTTGGGGTTTTAACCACGTTGATTGCTGGGAATAATTCATTCACTTTGTCTATTGTGGTGTAACCTTCAGGGATGGCGACAGTTGCATTGGTTAAATCAGTATTTGCATGAAAACTTCGGTTATCATCTTTTACGAAAAACAATTCGCGTACTAAGAAATAAGGCTTTGAAAATTGCCCATACTCTTTCCTATATTCCTGCATATAAGAATTTGGGATAACATCAATTTCGCCGGCCTTAAATTTAGAAAATATCTCATGCCAAGTGCCGACAACGATTTCAAGTTCTAATCCTGCTTTGTTGGCAATACGATTAATCAGCTCACCGCTTAAACCACTTAATTGACCGTTTTCTATCGATAGAATAGGAGGCGATAACTCAACACCTACTTTGATTTTGTTGTTAGCCGCCCAATTGGCTTCTTCTAGCGATAAGACAAAATCTGTTTCATCTTCACTAATGTTATTTTTATAAAGAGATCTATGGCTGATGCTTTCAATGAACGCGGATAACATCGACATGTAATCAGCTTTGAGCAAGTGATAATGATCGCTATTAATGAGTGCCATTGCCGACTGGCGCTGTTGCTTTTGTACAAGAGCAATCGCTTCAGTCTCGATCGCGACTAACTGTTGATTTGTTTTCTCGATACTACTAATCAGAGTGAAATCTTCGATAGACTTCTGATTTAGTAGCTGTTCAATCAGGCTTGTTAATTTTGGCTCATTTTCTTGATAGCGTGTTAACCATTTTTCGTCGCCGGAAAAAATGTAGCTTAATACTGATGAGGTGAGTACTTCGTCAATGTATTTTAATTCACCAGAAATGCGTTGAAGATCATCGTTTGAAAGCTCAGCACTTTTTTCACTAATAATATTCTCATCAGCTGATTGAGCATATGACGGCTGAATAGCAATCAATGAAATGAGATAAGTGATACACACTAATACTTTAAATAAAGCCAGCCAACTAGCTTTCATGAACTAAAATCCTTGTTATTCTTTTTACTTAAACCATATTAAATAAAGACGTGAATTTTTTGCGAGATTAATATTTAGTTAATTAAATATAACTGATGAAATCAATACTAGCTATCTGATTGTTAGAAAAATAATTAAGTAAATTAGAATTTTAGTCATAAAAAAACCACTCTTTTAGAGTGGTTTTCAATCAACATAAATTGTTGATTTAAATCGCTGGCTTTAGACCGCCTTGAATGGCAGCAATGTCAGCATCAGTGATAGTACCAGCAGCACGTTTTAACGCTAAAATTGCGTTAATGTATGCATAACGTGTTGACGATAGATTACGCTTAGCGTTGTAAAGATTACGTGTGCTATCTAGTACGTCAACGATAGTACGTGTACCTACTTCAAAACCTGCTTCTGTTGCTTTTAATGCACTTTCTGCAGAAACAACTGATTGCTCTAATGCTTTAATTGCTGAAACTGTCGCAATAACCGTGTTGTATGCGTTACGTGTGTTACGTACCACACCACGCTGCGTTGATTGTAAGCCTTGGCTTGCTGCTACATAGTTACTTTGTGCTTGACGAACAGCACTTGAAATAGCACCACCAGAGTAGATTGGTACATTAAGTTGTACACCAATAGACGACGTGTTTAGCCAAGGTTGATTTGTTTCAATATCGTTTGTTTTAATTGTACTATCAGAATCTTGGTAGCTTGCTTGTAAATCTACCGTTGGGTAATGACCTGAACGAGCAATATTGATGTTTTCTTTCGAAATATCAACAGAAACCTTTTGACCTAAAATTTCTAAATTTTTCGTTTCTGCTACTTGTTGCCATTCATCAGCACTTGCTGGTGCTGGCGCTGATGCGCTAAAACGGTTTGTATCTAAAGTGTCTAAATCGCGAGGATAAACATTGGTAATCTCACGTAATGTTTCATTAGCATTAGCGAGAGAGTTTTCAGCACGAATTACATCTGCTACAGCACTATCGTATTGAGCTTGTGCTTCGTGTACGTCGGTAATGGCTGTTAAACCAACAGAGAAACGTTGTTTAGTTTGCTCTAATTGACGTTCAATTGCTTTTTGTTCTGCATTAGCAAACTCTAAATCGTCTTGTGAACTCAAGACGCCGAAGTAAGCATCAGCAACACGTACAATTAAGTCTTGCTTTACCGATTGGTAAGCTAAATCGCTACGATGCGCCGCTTTTTTAGCATTATCAAGTGTTAACCATGTGTCGTGATGGTATAACTGCATTGAAAGGCTGGCACCCCAAGTCGTATTGTCAACATCACTTTCAATCACGTTACCGGCTAAAAATGATTCACTACTACCTGCGCTAACGCTCGCAAATGCATTGATTTGTGGTAGTAATACAGCACGTGCTTGTGTAATACCTTCTTTTGATGCTTCAAACTCTGCTTGAGCTTTTAAGATCACCGGATCGTTGGCAAGTGCTAATTGATAGTTTTCTAAAATGTCAGAAGACTGAGCTGAGAAGCCAATACTTGCACTTGCTAGACCAATCATAACTGATAGCAATTTGGTTTTCATATTTAACCTTTTCCCTTGTAGCTGATTGCTAATTAACTTTTAACGGCTATGGTAAAGTGTTTACGGCACTAACCAAAACTAATAACTGTTTAATATCTAACTGTAGTGTAACAAATTATTTTTTTTTTACATTTTTAAATCTAGGATAAAACGTATCATGTCTAAAACTAAAAGTCTTTTATTTCAATACGATAGTAATGAGTTTGAAGTGAAATCCATTACAACTTGTTACAAAGGCTTCTTCTCAATTAACAAATACGCATTAACACATCGTAATTTTGATGGTCAAAACAGTGGTTTGATCGAACGCGAGATCTTTGAACGCGGCGATGCGGTTATTCTATTGCCTTATGATCCGATAAGAGATGTTGTTGTTTTTAATGAACAATTTAGAGCTGGTGCCTTAAATCGTAGTTACTCCCCGTGGCTGTTAGAATTTGTTGCAGGCATGTTTGGTGAAAATGAAGATCCTGTTGATGTCGCAATAAGGGAAGCCAAAGAGGAAGCGAATCTCGATATTGAAAAAAACGACATCTTTCATATTATGAATTATTTATCGAGCCCTGGCGGAACGACAGAGCAATTGCATTTATATGGGGCGATTGTTGATAGTGAGGGGGTAGGTGGTGTTTATGGTTTACCAGAAGAAGGCGAAGATATAAAAGTTCATGTCATAGACAGAGAAGAGGCTATGGCATTGCTTCATACAGGCAAAATCAATAACGCTGCTACCATTATTGCGCTACAATGGCTCGCCTTAAATGTTGATGATTTGCAGGCTAAGTATGCTCGCGATAGATAGCAACAATAGGTGATTTTGTGACGTTTTTTAAAAAATATCGACCAAACCTCGTTAGTTTAATGCAACTGAGTGAAGCGAACTACATGTTAATGCTAAAACTATTAGCGGATAAACGTGTTGTGGGTGAGGTGCGTGAATTTTTTATCAATGAACATTTATCCTACCAACTGACTGTGCAAGAGGTTACAACATACACCTCAATGGTGTCTTTTATGCAGGTCAGTGATTTTGCTTCATCAGTAAGTCATCATTTTCAGCCACATATGCAAATAAGGCTTTATCATGATGCTCGTATGAGCGAAGTGATTCATAGTCAGCATATGCACAGAATTAAACCGAGATATGATTATCCTAACAAGAGGATGCATTTGCCGGATGAAAAAAGGCAAATTATGTTGTTTTTGAAAGAGTGGCTACAAATCTGTTTAAGCCAAGGAAAAACAACCTTGCATCAAACATCGCAAATATCTAAAAGTTAATTATGACAACATTTGCTCAAATCAGTGATTGCCATTTGTTTGCAACGGACACTGGAAAACACTTCGACGCGTTAGTATACCCACAGTTAATCAGCGTACTTCAACAGATAAAATGTCAGCCAGAAATTGAATTTATTATTTTCACCGGCGACTTGAGTCAAGATCATAGTGCACAGTCATATCAATGGTTTAATCAAGCTTTTGTTGATACTGGCATCACTTGCCCTGTTTATTATCTTGCTGGTAATCATGATGAGCCGAAACTTTTTAGTCGCTATCTTACTCACTCGGTGTTTGAGCCAAACAAAACGATTGAAGTAGGTCGTTGGCAACTTCAGCTACTTGATAGTAAAAGTGAAACACCAGCTGGCGTTTTATCTGATACACAGCTCGACAGAATAGCTTCTTCCAACAAGACTAAATTTCAATTCTTGTTGATGCATCATCATCCTATTGATGTGGGGTATTTTATCGACAGACATGGCCTAAAAAATCAAGAGCAACTTTGGCTGGAACTAGCTGAACTGCCCCATGTTAAAGCCATTAGTTGTGGTCACGTGCATCGCGCTATGTCACTTTCAATACCAGACGGGCATTGTCACCCATTGAAACTTTTCTCGTGCCCTGCTACTTCCATTACCTTTGGTATGCACGATAGTGAGCTCATCGCGCAATATGATCAAATTGGCTATCGTCGCTTTACCTTATATAGCGATGGCAACCTAACATCTTCAACGCACTATATCGAAGCGATTACGTCATAAAAATGAACAAACATATACTCTATATCCACGGCTTTATTTCATCTCCTCAATCTCATAAGGCGCAATTAACCAAAGCATACTTTGCTCAACACTTTCCTAGCGTTCGTTTTCATTGCCCTCAAGTAGCGTCCACACCCAAAGCAGCGATAAAGCAGCTAACTAAGATTGTTGAAGAATGTCCTGATGACGATTGGTATTTTATCGGCTCTTCATTGGGCGGTTATTTTTCGACATACTTTGCTGAAAACTTTCAGCGGCCAGCGGTATTGATAAACCCTGCTATTAAGCCTTACGAGCTGTTGATTGATTATCTTGGTGAGCAAACCAATCCCTATACACAAGAAACATTTCATGTCACGAGAAGCTTTGTTGATGATCTAAAATGTTTGGAACAGCAGCAAATTACAGAAAAAAATTATCTTGTCATGGTACAAACCCACGATGAAGTGTTAAATTATCAAGAAGCAGTAGAGAAGTTCGACAACAGCCAGTTAATTGTCCAACAAGGTGGTGATCATAGCTTTGTTGAGTTCGAGAAAATGCTCCCAACTATTGTTAATTTTTTTCAATTACCGTAAAACTATAAGTTAAGTGTGTAAACACCGCATTTAGCTTTTAGTAAACAATAACTATAACGATTAGATACCACTCATGAGTGAACAATATAATTCAGATTCTATCGAGGTACTAAGTGGTTTAGAACCAGTACGTCGACGCCCGGGTATGTATACCGATACCAACCGACCAAACCATTTAGGTCAAGAGGTTATCGATAACTCTGTTGATGAGGCATTAGCAGGCCACGCCCAAAACATTACGGTTATTTTAGATAAAGATCAGTCGCTTGAAGTGCTTGATGACGGTCGAGGCATGCCAACCGATATTCATCCTGAAGAAGGAGTGTCTGGCGTTGAGCTTATTTTTAGCAAACTGCACGCTGGTGGCAAGTTTTCCAATAAAAACTACCAATTCTCTGGTGGTTTACACGGTGTCGGTATTTCTGTTGTTAACGCGCTGTCAACTCGTGTTGAAGTGACGGTAAAACGTGACAGTAAAGTTTTTGAAATGGCCTTTGAAAGCGGCGAAAAAGTTGAAGAGCTCAAAGAAGTTGGGTCAGTAGGAAAGCGCAATACCGGGACGCGAGTAAAATTTTGGCCGGATGCCAGTTACTTTGATTCTTACAAATTTTCCGTGCTTAAACTAAAGCATTTATTAAAAGCTAAAGCGGTACTTTGTCCCGGCTTAACGATTAAATTTCAAGATAAAAACGACGGTTCTAAAGAGCAGTGGTGTTATGAAGATGGCTTGCGTGATTATTTAAAAGAGTCGGTTAAAAGTTATGTTAGTTTACCTGAAGAACCTTTTATCGGCAGTTTCTCATCTCAAAATGAAGCCGCAGATTGGGCGGTAACCTGGTTACCTGAAGGTGGTGAAGCAATTGGCGAAAGCTATGTGAATCTAATACCAACGATTCAAGGCGGTACCCATGTAAATGGTTTAAGACAAGGTTTACTTGAGTCAATGCGTGAGTTCTGTGAATTCAGAAACATGTTGCCGCGTGGGGTTAAGTTAACACCTGACGATATCTGGGATAAGTGTAGCTACATCTTGTCGGTAAAAATGCAAGATCCTCAATTTGCCGGACAGACAAAAGAACGTTTATCGTCTAGGCAATGTGCAGCGTTTGTCACTGGTGTTGTTAAAGATTCATTTAGCTTATGGCTCAATGAGCATACTGAAATTGCAGAGAGCTTAGCTGAATTCTGTATCACCAATGCACAAAAACGCTTACGCGCAAGTAAAAAGGTTGTTCGTAAGAAAGTAACTCAAGGGCCAGCGTTACCTGGTAAGTTAACCGATTGTGGTAGCCAAGATCCTACTCGCTCTGAACTGTTTTTAGTAGAGGGTGATTCAGCTGGTGGTAGTGCCAAGCAAGCGCGAGACCGCGAAATTCAAGCGGTGATGCCGTTGCGTGGTAAAATTCTTAACACCTGGGAAGTTGATTCTGGGCAAATTCTAGCCTCGCAAGAAGTACATGATATTTCAGTGGCTTTAGGCATTGACCCCGATAGCGAAGATTTAACGAACTTGCGCTATGGCAAAATTTGTATTCTTGCAGATGCCGACTCAGATGGTCTTCACATTGCAACCTTATTATGTGCATTGTTTACTCAACACTTTTTACCTTTAGTACAAGCTGGCCATGTTTATGTAGCTATGCCACCGCTTTATCGTATCGATGTTGGTAAAGAAGTATTTTATGCGCTAGATGAAGCCGAAAAAGACGGTGTTCTTGACCGCATTGAAGCAGAGAAAAAACGTGGCAAGGTCAATGTTCAACGCTTCAAAGGCTTGGGTGAGATGAACCCGATGCAATTACGAGAAACAACGATGGACCCGAATACTCGTCGCCTTGTTCAATTAACAGTAGATGAGTTTGATGAAACCATGGAAACCATGGATATGTTGTTATCGAAAAAGCGTAGTGGCGATCGTAAAGACTGGTTGCAACGCCATGGTGATATGGCGCAAATCTAGCTAATCTGTAAAGCTAGTTTGTCGGGCAAATTTAAGAAGAATAACCGGGAATTAGACACCGAATTCGCAGGCTGTAAAGGTTATTTTGTGAATAGCCATAAACTTAAATTTCAATTAGGTGCTTATTAAACAGTTACGCAAGATTCAGCGCATGATGGCGGTGAATTTAGTGGCTTAACGATTACTGCTGGTATGCGAGCTTAATGGTAATTTAAACCCGTTTATTTAGGAAGGGAGTATTTTTAATACTCCCTTTTTTCTTGGTAGCGAGCAAAACTTGCCGTTGTATAAGGCAATCAGTACACTGACTAAAACTCTAAAAACGCAGTGTATTTATGAAGCTTATACAATCTTTTATCGCTTTTATGTTCTTATTCAGTTGCTCCTCGATAGCTGATACAAATAGTCAATTAAACGCCAAACTTGCGTCCTTAAGAGGACAAGTCGTTTATGTTGATTTTTGGGCGTCTTGGTGTGGTCCATGTCGAGAATCGTTTCCTTGGTTAAATGAGATGCAAGCGATTTATAAAGATCAAGGATTTAGCGTAGTAAGTGTCAATGTCGATGCACAAAAGTCGTTTGCATTAGAGTTTTTAGCAACATTCCCTGCCGATTTCGAGGTAATCTATGATCCTAAAGGTAAAATCGCTAGAAAATATGATTTGAGGGGGATGCCGAGTAGTTTCATCGTTGATCGCCAAGGACAAGTCGTTGCAACACATGTGGGATTTAACGACACCAAAAAACAACAATATCAGCAAGAAATACTCTCTCTTTTAGCATTGGCAGAGGACAAGTAATGAGTATTGAAAATAGACTTCATCGCAGTATTTGTCATGCATCACTCGGCACCAATCAACTAGACAAAGCTATTGCATTTTATCAACAGGTACTGGCAACACTTGATATTGAAAAAGTTGCGCATTACGAACATGCGGCAGCCTTTGGTAAAGGTTACCCTGAATTTTGGATTCAATTACCTTTTAATCAGCAGCAAGCGAACGTTGGCAATGGCACCCACTTGGGTTTTGTTGCAGTAAGTAAATCGCAAGTTGATGAATTTTATGCTTTGGCTATTGAACTGGGGGCAAAATGTAATGGCAAACCGGGTCCTCGCGCCGACTATGGTGACCCGTATTACGGTTGTTTTGTTTATGACTTAGATGGCAATAGAATTGAGGCTAGTTACTGGGCTTTGACGTCTTGATTGTTAATGAAGTGTTAGCTTTTAAATCGCTGATTCATTAGTTGTTTTTGGTAATGATCGCTTTATACTAGCTAGTAATGAACAAGTATATTTAGGAATAAATGTGAGCAAAAATAAGACGATGTTTAGCGCTCTTAAAAGTATTGTATTTACGTGCACGTTTATTTTGCCTATTACCCTAACTCACCTTGTTTATGCGAACAATTCTGCGAGCTACGCTGAGTTTGAATCGCAAATTAAAGAATTAGAGAAAACTGCGCCCCAACAAGTTCCTGCACTTCTAGATGAGCTTAAAGATGATATCGAGCAATACAGCTTATCAGATCAAATTAAGTACTATTTATTGTCCGCTGATTTTTTCAATAATCGGGGCAACTTTACTACAGCTAACACGCTAGCTAACAAAGGGTTAGAGCTTGCAAAGCAGCAAATGAGTCCAAGTGCGATTATTTCTGAGTTACTGTATTCACGAGGTTTTGCGCTAGAGAATTTGGGCGATAGCAAAAGCGCAATGAGAGATTATCAGCGAGGTACACAACTTGCTGAATCGTTAAATCATAAAGTTTATACCGCATACGGCTATATCAATATTGGTGCCATGAAATATTTAGCACGCCAATATCAAGAATCGTTGCAAACCTTAAATAAAGCCAGAAACATTGCTGAACAAGCCGATGATTCCGAGTTACTGGGTTACCTTTATTCCGAGTTAGGTATTTTACATAGTTATATCAATGACGTAGAAGCATCTTTAGATTTTTATGAAATGAGCTTTAATAACTATGTTAAAGCTGGCCAAACGGTTTTTGCCTCAAATGCACGTTTGAATACGGCAAGTGCTCTAATGGAGTTAAACCGTTACGACGAAGCCATCATTGTTTTAAAAGATGTCTTAGGAAAATATGAAAATGAAATGAGTCAACGACTTGCTTATTATTTTTATACGCGCCTAGCGACTTGTTACAGTGAATTGGAAGAGCCTAATTACGAGTTAGCGTATCAATACTTAATGACTGCTGGTAAGTATATTCAAGGTACAGACGCTCATGATGTACCTGTATTTTATTTGTTAGAACGTGGCGAATTGCTACACCAACTTGATCGACATGTCGAAGTTGATGAGGTATTAGCGCAAGCTAGCGAAATGATTCCATCAATGAGTAACGTCAATCAGCTGTATTCTAATACCCACTTTTATAGCTTAAAAGCACGCTCATTGTATAAACAAGAGCAATTCGAAGATGCTTTAGCAAATCGCAAGGTTTTGCATCAACTTTTGCTTGATCGTTATGAAAAAGAGCAACAAGATGAAGTCGATGAGATGAGAATGCGCTTTGAAAGTGAGCAGGCTGATGTTGTTGAACAAATTTTACAAGAACAAAAAGCAATAAATAATATTGCTTTAGAAAAAGCTAAAACGCTTTCTCAATTTCACTGGCGTGTGGCTTTAGGTACTTGTGTCATTGCATTATTAGTTGCTTGGGGGTTTATAAAGTTAGTGCGTAAGCAAGAAGTACTTAAGCACGCTTCAGTTACCGATCCTTTAACGGGGGTGGCAAATCGATATCAGTTACTACGTGAGGCCGATAAACTCATTGATACCAATACGCCGTTTAGCATACTAATTTTAGATATTGATCATTTTAAGGTGGTCAATGATACGTTAGGTCATAGTGTGGGTGATAAAGTCATTAAAAAAGTCGCGCAACTAGGAGGAGACTCCATGCGTCAAAAAGACACCTTTGTTCGTTTAGGCGGTGAAGAATTTGTTGTGCTATTGCCTAGTGTTAACCTTAAACAAGCGCAAGAAACAGCTGAACGTTTACGCATTCTCGTTAGTCAATTCCCATGGCAAGACAAGCTCAATACACCACCAATTACTATTAGCTTAGGTGTTGCAGATTCAACAGTTGTAGAGTCAAATGTTATTGAAGAAATACTTAAGGTAGCTGATGAAAAGCTTTATGAAGCGAAGTCTCTAGGTCGAAATAGGGTGTGTAGCTAATGAGGTATTTAACCGGTATCGTGATGCTAGTTTTGCTGACTATAAGCACGTTCTTGTCAGCTAATACTTTCACAAATCTAAATGTTAAAGCCAGTAAACATCCGTTATTAGATAGCACGGTAACCTTTGTATTGCGCGATGACATTACGGCGCTTTTTGATGCTGACAATAGGTTTGTCGGTGACTTACCTCAAGTTAATGCAATGATGACGCAAAATTCGGGATTAAATGATGCCGAGTGGTACTTACTGTATTTAGGTCAGGCAATTAGTTATCAAGCCAATGGTCAAAGTGATCTTGCTCATCAAGCTTATGAAAAAGCGACAGACTATGAAGCAAATATCAGTGAGAGTCAGTCGGCGTTGCCCTTATTTAATCAACGTTACTTATTACAGTCTGAACTCTATGAGCAACAAGAGCAGTTCCAGTTGGCCTATGATCAACGCGATGAATATTTTGACCGAATGATAATTTATTACAAAGGGTTAAATAAAGCACGTGTTGAAGAGCTTAAGTTAAAGTATCGAACCGAAACAAAACAAAATAATAACGAGCTTTTGAAAAACCAAAATGCGTTAAAAGAATTACAGCTACAAAAGCTTGCACAGCGTAAGCAGCAACGTTTTTACTTAACCATTGTCATTTCGTTAATTATCTTAGTGTTCATCGTGTTGATTGTTAGGCAAGTGCAGGTTAGAAAAAAACTAAAAGTGTACGCAGAAACCGATCCGTTAACTGGGCTGTCGAACAGAAAGGTATTATTTGAGAAAGGTGCTAGAGCAGTTGAAATCGCAAAACAAGAGCAAAAACCTTTGTCAGTTATGCTCTTCGACCTAGATCATTTTAAAATGATAAACGATGAGTACGGCCATCAGCTTGGTGATGACGCGTTAAAGGTGATAACCAAGTTAGCGCAAGAAACTGTGCGTTCGAGGGATTTACTAATTCGTTTTGGTGGTGAAGAATTTATCGCTGTGTTGCCAGATGCAACGATAGAGCAAGCTAAAGCAATGGCTGAACGTTTACGTGAAAAGCTTGCTCAATATACGCCTCAGGCACCATTGAAGAATAACAGTATTACAGCCAGTATTGGTGTTGCAACACTTAAAGCCGATATGACCCTAGATCAGTTAATTCATCATGCCGATATTGCGATGTATGAAGCGAAGTTATCGGGTCGCAACCAAGTATTGATATTTAATAGTGAAATGCAGGATAAATCGATTAATTGTCGTCGAAATAACTAAATAATCCGGCTTTGCTATTTTTTCTATTTTGAGAATCATATAAGCTAACTACTGAATATGATTTTTTAATTCATACCATAATAACGATATTAAATTCAGACCAATGATTTGTTGGTTTTCTTTTGGGTGGAACTATTTTTTATGTCTGACGCGCTCGACTATAGCCTTGATGGGGTAGAACAACTGCCATTAAGACGATTTACCGAAGATGCCTATTTAAACTATTCAATGTACGTCATTATGGACCGTGCATTACCGCATATTGGTGACGGACTGAAGCCAGTTCAACGACGCATTATTTATGCGATGTCGGAGCTCGGTTTATCAGCGATGGCAAAGTATAAAAAATCTGCCAGAACGGTAGGTGATGTACTTGGTAAATTCCATCCTCATGGCGACTCAGCGTGTTATGAAGCAATGGTGTTGATGGCACAACCGTTTTCTTATCGTTACCCATTGGTTGATGGTCAAGGAAACTGGGGCGCACCTGATGACCCTAAATCCTTCGCAGCGATGCGTTATACCGAGGCGAGACTTTCTCGTTTCAGTGAAGTTTTATTGGCTGAGCTAGGTCAAGGAACAGCAGATTGGGTGCCGAACTTTGATGGCACCATGAAAGAGCCTAAAACGTTACCGGCGCGCTTACCGCATATTTTACTGAACGGTATAACTGGTATTGCCGTAGGTATGGCCACAGATATTCCACCGCACAATGCCAGAGAGATTGCCAACGCTTGTGTGCAGTTGATTGAGCAACCTAAAACTGAATTAGCCGATCTGTTGCCACTTGTTAAAGGGCCAGATTATCCAACGGATGCAGAAATTATTACGCCTGCTGCTGATATTGAAAAAATATATCAAACCGGTCGAGGCAGCATCAAAATGCGTGCCGTTTACGATATGGAGCATGGTGAAATTGTTATTACGGCGCTGCCGCATCAAGCATCGGGTAGTAAAGTTTTAGAGCAAATTGCCAGCCAAATGCAGGCGAAAAAATTGCCTATGGTTGTTGACTTGCGCGATGAGTCAGATCACGAAAACCCGATTCGAATTGTTATTGTGCCGCGCTCGAACCGCGTAGACACAGAGCAAGTTATGCAGCATTTATTTGCGACCACTGATTTAGAGAAAAACTACCGTGTTAACTTAAACATGATAGGTTTAGACGGTAGGCCAGCCGTTAAAAATTTACGTGATATTTTATCTGAATGGATAGAGTTTCGTCGTGAAGTTGTTCGCCGTCGATTACAGTACCGTTTAGATAAGGTACTTGCTCGCCTACATATTTTAGACGGCCTCTTAATTGCGTATTTAAATATTGATGAAGTTATCGAAATTATTCGTAACTTTGACGATCCAAAGGCTGAATTAATAACACGATTTAATTTATCTGAGCGCCAAGCCGACGCTATCTTAGAGATTAAATTACGCCAGTTAGCAAAGCTTGAAGAAATTAAGATTCGTGGTGAGCAAGAAGAATTAAGTAAAGAGCGCGATAAGCTTGAAAAAATCCTTAATTCAAAAGCACGCATGAATACATTGATTAAAAAAGAAATTCTTGAAGCGGCTGAAAAATACGGTGATGACCGTCGTTCAAAACTCGTTGAGCGTAGTGAGGCGAAAGCGCTTTCTGAGAAAGATTTAATGCCAAGCGAAGCTGTCACCGTTGTGCTATCAGAAAAAGGCTGGGCACGATGTGCTAAAGGCCATAACGTCGATGCGCAAGCGCTTAGTTATAAAGCAGGTGATAACTTCTTAGCAAGTGCAAATGGCCGCAGTAATCGACCGGTGGTGTTTATTGACTCATCGGGTAGGTCGTTTGCAACCGATGCTCACTCTTTGCCTACGGCACGTAGCCAAGGTGAACCGTTGTCAGGTCGTTTTAATATTGCTACTGGTGTCATGATAGAGAAAACATTGATGGCCGATGATGAGCAAAAATACTTATTATCAAGTGACGCCGGTTATGGCTTTATTGGCAGTTTTAGCGATATGGTCAGTCGTAATAAAAATGGTAAAGCATTACTGAGCTTGCCTGCTAATGCCAAAGTTGCAACGCCAATGAAGGTTGATGATCTTGAAAATGATCTTGTTTTAACCATTACCACTGAAGGGCGCATGCTAGTGTTTCCGTTAAAAGATTTGCCAATTTTAAGTAAAGGTAAAGGCAACAAAATCATTAACATACCGTCAGCTCGTGCGAAAACAAGAGAAGAGTTAGTAAAGCTAATTGAGATTGTTAAGCCAGAGCAAGCTATTACGCTGCACGCAGGTAAACGCAAGCTTACGCTTAAAGCAAGTGATGTAGAGCACTACCGTGGTGAGCGAGGGCGTCGAGGTAATAAGCTGCCAAGAGGATTGCAACGTGTAGATCGTATTGAGGTAGAATCGGTAAATGTTACCGAAGTCGCTGAAAATAACGAAGAAAGTGATGGCTAAAAACTGAATACGTATGCATGAGTTGAGTTGGCAAGCTAAACTAGCATAGTATGGACTGTTAACAGCAGATAGCTTATAGAAAGCATATTAGCCTGGCTAATATGCTTTTTTGTTATCTAGGCAATAATAAATAAATTGTTTGGCTACTTGATAGCCAAGGTTGGGGACAATAATGAAAACAAAACCACAATTAAGTTTTTGGCAGTTATGGACAGTCAGTTTTGGCTTTTTGGGGGTGCAATTTGGCTTTGCACTGCAAAATGCCAACGTAAGTCGCATATTGTCAGACCTAGGCGCTGATCTTCACTCGCTGTCTTTATTTTGGTTGGTAGCGCCAATCATGGGCTTAATTATTCAGCCAATCGTTGGTGCAGCTTCAGACCGCACTTGGACCAAACTTGGTCGAAGAAGCCCATATATTCTCGCTGGTGCAGTAGCTGCAACAGTGGGTATGTTACTCATGCCAAATGCCCCATTATTTGTCGCTTTTATGGCGCCAATGGTATTCGGTGCCTTGATGCTTGCGTTGATGGATGCATCTTTCAATGTTGCTTTCCAACCGTTTCGTTCATTGGTCTCTGATATGGTGCCTGAAGAGCAACGTAATGCCGGCTATTCAATTCAGTCGTTACTGATTAATATTGGTGCGGTTATCGGTTCTATTTTACCTTTTGTTTTGACCAATGTTGTTGGTTTAGAAAACACGGCAAAAGCAGGCGAAGTAGCACCTTCAGTTGTCTGGGCATTCTACATTGGTGCGACGGTATTACTTGGTAGTGTGCTTTGGACAGTATTTAAAACGAAAGAATATGAACCGGAAGAGTTTTACCAATACCAAGGTATGACAGCGCAAGAAGCAAAAGAGCAACTTGCTAAAGAACAAGCTAAAAGCGCTTCTTTAGGTGAGAAATTAAGTGAATTTTGGCAATTAATGAAAACAATGCCAACAACAATGCGTCAACTAGCGGTTGTACAGTTTTTCTCATGGTTTGCGTTATTCATCATGTGGGTTTATACCATGCCTGCAATTGCACAACATATTTGGGGTGTCGATGCGCGTTGGTTTGATCCTACCTATATTGAACAAATGGGTGGCGTGCCAGCCGATATAGCTGCTGCTAAAGGCGCAGCCGGAGACTGGGTTGGTATTATTTTCGCGGCCTATTCATTATTTGCAGCAATATTCTCAGTTTTTCTTTCAAAACTTGCTGATACCCTAGGTAGAAAGGCGGTGTACAGTTTATCGTTACTCGCAGGTGGCTTAGGCTATATCAGTTTTATGTTTATTCAGGCGCCGGAAATTACTACCGTAAACCTACTGATTACGACGATTGATGTGCCGCAAGGTGCCGTATCGTTATTTGTCCCTATGATTGGGGTCGGGATTGCATGGGCGGCAATTTTAGCTATGCCTTATGCGATTTTAGCGGGCTCATTACCACCGAGCAAAACTGGTGTATATATGGGGATCTTTAACTTTACTATCGCAGCACCTCAAATAGTTTCTGGTATATTTGCGGGTTGGATTTTAAGTAGCGTATTTAACAATGAAGCTATCAACATCATTATGCTAGCAGGTGGTGCAATGATCTGTGGTTCAGTAGCTGTGTTCTTTGTTAACGAGAAACAAGAATAACGTTTGATAAATACAAAAGGGCCGTGTAAAAATTACAAGGCCCTTTTTTATATTCAATATATTAGGTGTTGTTACCGCACGACTGCCTGATCACGACTGACGTAGGCATCAAGGTTGTGGAAACTTCTTCTTCTTCTTTTATTAGCTTTAAAATGCTATCAACTAATAATTCACCAGCTAATTTAGTATTTTGCCTTGCCGTAGTTAGTGGTGGATAGGTAAAGGCTGCTGTTTGAATATCATCAAAACCAGTAACCGCTACTTGCTCTGGTACTTTAATGTTGTACTCTTGCAGAGCTTGAAGTACACCAATGGCAATTAAATCACTCGCCGTGCAAATTGCATCAAAGGTTTTACCGGATGCAATTAAATCACAGGTTGCTTTATAGCCGGCTTCTTCAGTACTGATCGCTGAAAATTGCATGGCTTCGTCAATTTTGAGTTTATTATCTTTTAGCGCTTTACTGTGACCTAAGTAACGATCTAAAAATTCAGGTGCGCCGCTATTAGCGTCGCCGATAAAAGCAAAGTGCTTGTAACCATTGTGGATTACATGCTCAGTAATTTGGTAGCCACCGTGAAAATTATCACAGCCAACACTGATGATTGGGTACTGCTTTACTTCAGCGCCCCAACGAACAAATCGAGTTCCTTGCTCAATTAATTGCACAAGCTTTTCTTCGTAGTTAGTAAAGTCACCGTAACCAAGGAGAATCAAGCCATCAGCCTTGTTTGAATCTTCAAAGTCAGCATGCCAGTCACTATCCATTTGCTGAAAAGAGACCAATAAGTCATACCCTTTGTCAGAGCAAGCTTTTGTTATACTGCCTAGCATTGATAGGAAAAATGGATTGATCATTGAATCATCGCTTGTTGGATCTTCAAATAGAAGTAAAGCGATCGTGCCACTATGTTGTGAGCGCAGATTACTGGCATTTTTGTCAACTTTATAGTTGAGCTCTTTTGCAATAGCCTGCACTTTCATGCGGGTTTCTTCATTTACTAGTGGGCTATTTCGTAACGCACGAGAAACGGTAGATTGGGATACACCAGCACGATAGGCTATATCAAATGATGTAGGTTTAGATTTCAAGTGACAACATCCATCTCATTGAACTGCCTAAATATTAACTGAGAGTTTCTTTTAAGTACATCAAGTTAGCGCACTATTTGATGAGTTTTTAATTTAACTAAGAGAAAAAAGTTATTAGTTGGTAATAAAAAAGGCCAGCAATAAGTGATTGTGCTGACCTTCTAAAACATGTTTGACCTATCGATTAATCGGCAATTTGTGCGTTATGATAGATTTCTTGAACGTCATCGCTGTCGTTAGCCATATCTAAGAATTTCTCAAACATTTCAACATCTTCACCCGATAACTCGGTGTAAACCTGTGGCAACCATGTAATTTCTTCTTTGTCTAACTTAATGTCAGGCATGGTATCAGCGAATGCCGTTTTAACTTTGAAGAATTCTGTATGAGGTGCTACGACTTTTATACTGCCATCTTCTTCCGCTTCAACATCAGTTACGTCACAATCTTCCATCATTAAGTTTTCTAAAATCTCTTCTTCATCGCCGCCTTGGCAAGTAAATACAGCTACATGATCAAACATGTGGCTAGCACAGCCTTGGGCGCCAATTTTAGAATTTGTTTTCGTGAAACATTGACGAACGTCTTTAATCGTACGATTAGTATTGTCTGTTAAACAGTCAATAATAATCATGCAGTTACCTGGGCCAAAGCCTTCATAACGCATTGTCTCAAAATCTTCACCTGCACCGCCTGCTGCTTTATCAATTGCTTTATCAATAACGTGAGTTGGTACCTGATCTTTCTTCGCTTTATCAATTAAGCGACGAAGTGCTAGGTTGCCGTCTGGGTCTAAACCGCCATTTTTAGCACATACGTAAATTTCTTTACCGTATTTAGAATAAACTTTGGTTTTCATTCCTTGTGTTTTAGCCATTGAGGCCTTGCGGTTTTCAAAACTTCTGCCCATCGGGATTCTCTTTAGTCAAAAAAATAATGACCGATTTTAACGTCAATCATAGTTGTTGACTAGCCTTGAAGTCATATTAACGAAAGAATTTGATGCAATCTTAAGGAAATGGAAATATTTGTAGGGTAAATAAAATAAAGGCACAAACAGTATGAGTTGTCTGTGCCTATCGTTGATGATTAATCATAGATTATTCCTGTCGTTGTAGTTGTGCCTCCGGTAAATCAGTTTGTCGCTGATTTTCTACATCCCATTGACCAATTGATACGTGGTTTAAAAAGTCGATGAAATTTACTGCTGACATTAGAGAATTTTTAAACACTTTAAACATGACTATTTCCTTTATGATTAGTGGGTTATATGGCTGGTATTACCAGTAGCTGATGCTGTTAGAGTCGCTACATATTGCTTTTTGAAGTGTGATAAGTTGTTATTAACAAGTTTTGATTGGTTAATCAAAACAGCCGACGTGAAATCGTCTAGCGCGCCCAATGTATCTGCACTTAATGCACGACTAATGGCCCTGTTGTTATAAGCTAAAGCTGTATACTTATTGCGGTTTGAATCGCTCGATTTTAGCGTCAAACTTACTTCAACTGCGGTACTACAATTTGTTTCAGCAGCGTCTAATTGGCTTAACTTAATGTTTGCTACACACAAGCCCATTGCTTGTTCAAACTTCTCGATTAGTGTGCTTGGTGTTTGCGTCATTTTATTTAAGCTTTTCTTAAAGTTTCCTTGAATTATTTCGCTGCTTCCAGCTGCGTCTTTAATGATAGCTACTTTAAAGGAGCTGTCATCGGCATATGCCGCTGTGCTTGTGCCAAGAGCTATGGCGATTACTGAACTGTAAATGTGCTTTTTCATGTTCTTTCCTAAAGTGATTGTCAAATTGACAATGTCACTATAGGCATTGGTTTAACTTGCGACAAACGATAAAAACACACCTAATAAGTGAATTTTATTCACGTAACCGCAAACCGGTATTTATGAGAAGCGTTTAATCAGTTAACGCGAATGTTTGAGTAACCCATTGTGCAAATTTTGATAACTCAGGCACGCTCTCAATTGATTGATTTTGAATTAAGAAATAGCTATCTCGGCTTGTTAATTCATATTCAAATAATTTGATGAGTAATTGTTCGCTAAACCAAGCTCTCGAAATTGGCATTGGTACAAGCGCAATGCCCATCCCTTGTTGTGCTGCTCTTGCTACACCAAACATTGAATCGAATTGGATGATTTGTTTCGGTGAAAAGTTTGTAATATCGTTTTCATCTGCCCATTTATGCCAAGACCAAGGACGAGATTGGTGCAAAATTAGCGGCACATTTTGCAAAGCATCAAATCCTGTTGAAGCCCATTTTTTGTAGACTTTTTTATTGCACGCGGCCACGTATTTAATTGGGAATAGCTTTTGAACAATAGAACCATTGGGGCTGCCGCTTGCTAGCACGATTGATAAGTCACTAGGTTTTGGTGTTTGGCTTGCAGACTTGACTGTTTCTAATTGCAAGTTAATGTCTGGATTAAGCTCTGCCCATTCACCTAGGCGTGGCACAAATATCTCGCTTGCAAAAAACTCAGGCAAGCTTATGGTGATCGTTCTATTTTGCTGGGTATTGGTAAAGTCAGAAATAGTTGCCTCGAGCTCAGTTATCAGAGGGTAAACTTTCTGATAAAACTGTTTACCTGCGCTAGTAAGCTCAATTGAACGAGTACTGCGTTGAAATAGGCTGGTACCTAATTGCTCTTCGAGCTGTTTGATTTGGTGACTAACCGCTGACGGTGTAAGAAAAAGCTGACTAGCAGCATGTTTAAAGCTCAAACATTTTGCAGCAACACAAAATGAACGAAGACCTCTAATAGGAGTTTGAATAGCCATTGATAGTAAAGATTGATGAACCCATACTGACATTGCAACTAATGTTCCATGATGAATAACCTAGAAAAACTATCGATTTGGTAAAGTTGTTAAATAAAACTGCCTGTTGATAGGGAGTCAAATGCACCATTATGGAGCGTTGTTTATTTATTATGCGCGCTAAATTTTAGGCAAAAAAAACGCGCTACCAAATAGTAGCGCGATAGTAAGAGTCGAGTTATTCGTTAAGAAATCGGGGGAGATTTCGAAAACAAGTTCAGATTACCTAGGTTTAATTAATCGGACAAACGAGAAGAAATCACCTGTACAGGTGAATTATATTCATGCGTTTAATTAGCCCCTCACTTGTGTCTAAAAAAGTTTGCTTTTAATTGGCTTATGTTTGATTATAAAAATAAAAAAAGGACTTTTATGAAGGCAATACTCTTTTGTTTTTCTTTACTGTTTACTTCGTTTTTCACTGCTGCAAACCAACCACCACTTGAAGCCTATGGCGCCCTGCCTAATAAAAGCATGATGGTGATTTCACCAAGTGGTGATCGAATCGCTTATCGGACAACATCAGCCGAAAATGATTATATGGTCGTTTATAGCCTGACTGATAACAAACTTGTTAGTGCAGTTGATGTTAGCGAAGTAAAACCAACCTCTCTTTATTTTATTAGTGAAACCAAGCTGATTTTAGTTGTTGAAGATAACCGCAAATTATGGGGCTATAAAGGGCGTCATGATTATTCTGCGGCCTTTGTTTATAACACTGAAGATAAAAAAATATTTCAGTTAATGTCGGCGGGTTATGGAATATATGGTGGTCAAACAGCGTTAGGTCGCATATTGGCGATATCTGATGATGGCAAATATGCATATATGCCAGCTTGGCTCGATTCAGGCCGTTACAGCTTATTTCGCGTAAACCTAAAGAACAAGCGAAAGCCACAAGTGGTTAATCAAGGGAAATCTGATACCAGAGATTTCTTTATCGAGCCAAACGGAACAATACTCGCACGTTAGCGCTATAACGATGAAAAAGACTTACACCGCGTCGAGTCATACCTTAGCGGTGAATGGAAAATTATTTATCAAGAAACAACGCCAGAGCTTACAAAAGGCATTGAAGGGCTTACGCCAGATAAAAAACATCTGGTTGTTAAAAGTTTTGATGCAAAAATTGGGCGCTGGGGCTACTTTAAAATGTCACTGTCAACGGGCGAATTATCTGAACCTTTATTCATTCGAGAAGATGCAGATGTTGAGTACTTGGTTAAAGATGTTAATCGCGTAGTTCATGGCGTTGCTTATTCAGGGCTTCATCCAAGCTATGAGTTTTTCGACGACACACTAACTAAGCAGTTTAAAAATATTGCGCTTGCAATGCCAAATAATGGTTTTTACCTGCGCAATTACACACCTGATTGGTCGTCTATTTTGTTTCGTTTTGAAGGTGAGGGTACACCAGGTGATTACTATAAGTTCACGAAAGGCGGCTTTAATTTCTTAGCATCGAGTCGCGATAATATCGCACCAGAACAAGTGCATCCTATGGTGGGAAAAACATTACAGCAAGAGATGGCATAACAATCCCTACTATCATCACGACCCCTTTGGGAACAAGTGGAAAAAAGCTACCAACCATTATGTTACCCCATGGCGGTCCTGAGGCATACGACAGGCTAGCATTTGACTGGCAAGCGCAATATTTTGCTAGCCAAGGCTATTTGGTTATTCAACCGCAGTTTCGCGGTTCTTCTGGGTTTGGTATTCGTCATGTCATGCTCGGTGAAGGGCAATGGGGCCTAAAAATGCAAGACGACCTTACCGATACTCTAATGGCAATGGTAAATGAGGGATATGCTGATCAGAGTCGCGTTTGTATTGTTGGCTCAAGTTACGGTGGATACGCCGCATTAGCAGGCGTAACCTATGAGCCCGATTTGTATCAATGTGCTGTTTCTATTAATGGCGTAGCTGATGTCAATATGATGCTAAAAGACGATAAAAAAGCCTACGGTGCAGAGAGCTCAACGTATGCCTATTGGCAACGCGTATCAACTAAAGGAAATATGGATGATAAGCATCTAGAAAAAATCTCGCCAATTAATCATGTTGATAACATTAACGTTCCAGTATTACTTGTTCATGGTGAAAGAGATTCAATTGTGCCGTTAAAGCAATCTGAAGAAATGTATGAAAAATTAGTAGACGCTAGAAAGCCGGTTGAGTTAGTTGTCCTTGATGAAGGTGATCATTATTTGAGTACTTATAAAAATCGATTAGAGGCGTGGCGAAAAGTCGATAGTTTTATTAAAAAACACTTGTAGTCACAACGTCTATTTTTACTGAAAGCCATGAAAAGATTCATGGCTTTTTTATTGCTCTCTAGGGTAATCAACAGCAATTTATTGCACCTACGCACAAAGCAACATTCGAAAAAATATTTTACATTGGCTGTAAAAGGGCAATAATCACAGTCATTTAAACAATGAGGTAATTATTCGTGGAAAACTCAATTAATGAAATAGCACGCCAGAACTTCCAATGGGTTGAAGAAATGGGCTGGCACAATAAAACCGTATTAGAAGCACTGGCATTGGTCGCCTCGGAAGTTGGAGAAGCTATAAATGAATGTCGTCAACAAGAGCCTTCGCCGGAATTTGCTGAAGAGTTGGCTGATATTGTTTTACGTGTTTTAGATATTGCTCATTGGCAAGGTATTGACATGGAAAAGACGATCCTAGAAAAAATGGAAAAAAACCAATCACGTGGTGCGAGAGGCAGAGTTAAGTAATTTCGATTTTGTATTTATTGCGAATACAGCGACCTAGCGTTTGTTAATCCTTCAAGTCTCAACTATTTAGTTGAGACTTTTTTATGAGTTAGGTTATTAGGTAAGTTACTTAGTTGGTCCATAAAAGAGATCGGGTAAGTTTTTGCCAGTAAAGCTATCAGTTACGTTGACATGCTTAACGGCTTCTTGCCAGATTTTTGCCATGGTTTTATCTTTTTCAAACAACTTATCATCGGCGGCTGCAAGTTGTGCTATATGCACTTTATTTTCGCCATAAGAAACAACTGTAAAACTTCTATATTCGCCGCCAATATCATGCCAAAAAAATCGGTAAGGTTGGGTGGCTTTGTTCGCCTCACAACGCGCTTTGATCTGTTTAGCGACTTCCTTTACTTTATCATTGCTACCATGATTGAATTTATATGTTACGCCTTCAAAGTACGTATACTCTTTACCTGATTCGGGCTCGTAAGATAAGTCGCCATCGTACTTAATAATGACATCTTTTCCGCTAATTAAGCCTACACCTAGTGCTTTAAACTTGGCTTGTTGTGCTTCTGATAGATTTTCCCATACCTTATCCCAACTTTTATCAAGCATATCTATTTCGGCATAAGAACTAATCGGTGTGAACCAATAAATACGGCCTCCACTAAGTTGAGAGGCTGAGTATGAGTGATTAAAGTTACTTTCTCTGAGGATATTAAGGACTTCTTTAACATCTTTTTTATATTGGCTTAAATGAGCTAATTGAAAATGATTTTGACTCATTAAGTACATTTGTTGATTTTTTTCTTCTTCAGCTATTGCAGGGGTAGCTAAGACACCAAGAAACAAAAAGCTTATCAAGGTATTGATTACTCTGTTTCTTATGTTCATTGTTCTATTCCTTTTGGTGGGGTGCTTATAAAAGCCCTTCAAGTGTAGGTCATTTGCAATTAATTACGAATTTAGCTACCTGTGGGTAAACTGGACTGCTGAACATTGCTAAGAATTTTTAGTGGGTTTTGATGTGATGACTGTTTGGCAGTTTTGAAAGTGTGCTAGCAACGAATGATAAATCGACTAGGTATTAACCGGCAGTATCAAAAGGGAGGAATTTCAACAATATCCGGAAGAAATAAATTTAAAAAAGTCACAACAATTTAGGTGGGGCATATTATGGCTGTTGCTGATTGATGGGGGCTAACTGCCAATCGAATTTTTCTTTCGAACGATAACTTTATTGTATCAGTATTTTTCTAGGTTAACGTCACACTTTGAGTTTGCAGAACCAATTGTTAATAGGGTGACTCGAATTGCTATGTTATTCGGTTTTATTTGTTGGTAGAAGTATCATCTGAAATAAATATAATTACTAGAACAATGAATATACTAAAAAATACATTATTATTAACAGCAACAGTGAGTACGGTTTTTCTATCGGCTTGTTCAATTGACAGTACAGAAAAATCGGTTGAAGAACCGCCTTTATCCCAAATAATTACAAAAAGTTGTGCTTGGCAGGGACCCTATGTAAAAGAAAATCCTGCTACCAATATCGCCTACCCTGATGCAGGGGCTTATTATTGGTCAATGAAAGGTGCTTTGCCTGAAGGTGCGAAATTAACACTCACCGGAAAGTACCCAAAAGCGAGATACTTTTCATTTAATAGTTATAAAATGGATGGCACTATTATGCCATTTGATGCTATTAAAGATACCGAAATAGCACCTGAGTTGGGCCAACCGGCTAATCCATATATTAATGGCAATCAGAGAAATGTTGATAGTTACTACACACTTAGCTTTTCACCTATTCGTAATACCGATGAGTCAAGTATATTAGAGCAGCTTGAACAAAATACTATGGGGCTGGCTATTCACGATAGCAATCTTTATCCAGAGCCCGATGATGGTTGGCCGTTTCCAACATTTAGCACGCAAGAGAATGGTTTTGAATTAGTCTATAGAGTTTACTTACCTAATCAAGGTCTAGATGAGTTTGGTGAAGCTGGGTTGCCACAATTTGAACTAGAATATAACGGTGAAATACTGGTAAACCAAGAAGAAATCTGTGGCGTTCTTGATGTTACGGATACTACAATTCAAGTCCCTTTGGTTCCCATAGAAAGTTACCTTGGTATCAAGGCTATGGGAGGAAACCCATACGGCGACAATGCAGTCAACACACGTTTATTCGCAGGTACGCCATATTACTATGATACCTATGATGCAGCAGAATTCGATAAATCAGACCCTCTGAGCACTGCAGGCTTTACCTTAAAGGGAGCTGAAGAAATGCGTGACATCGTTTTTAGAGCCTCTTTCCCCATGACTGACTTACTGCCTTGTGCATTTTTAGGTACCTGTGATCGTTCAATGGTTAACCGCCCCGGGTTTTATGCCAATAAAGATAACTCATATGTTTCAACGTGGTTAAACAATGAGTTAGGTGATGTAGTAGTTTTTAAAGGAAAGTTACCAGTAACCCCTTTAACAATAAATAACCAAGACATGTATGATCATTCCGGCGTGCAAATGAGGTATTGGTCGTTATGTACAAATGAATTTTATTCACAACGCGTAGTTGACTGTATTTTTGATGAAGAGGTTATTATTGATGACGATCGTGACTTTGTTATTGTCACCAGTAAAGCGGTTAACCGTCCGACAAACGCAACTAAAGAGTGCGGATATAATTGGATAGAGCTTCCAGAACTAGGAGATAACGTTTCAATGGAACATGATTCAGCCAAACTTACTGGTCAAATTAACAATGACAATGATGCCTTTGTGATCATCAGGAATATGGTAGCAGAACCGGATTTTACGCAAGCAACAAGTAATATTGATTCGTTTAGAGCCGAAAAAGCAATAATGGGTGAATATTTACCAGAAGGAGAGTATATGTCAGTTGGTGATTTTGAGTTGCTCGAATGTAGATTATAAATAAGCAAAACTTAACTTTTAATAAAAAGCCGTTTTAGATCGTTATAAGTGCTGCTGTTATGTCCTTTTTTGAACGTTAACCATAGCACTAAATAAGGAAATCACTGTGAATAAGAATTTTGACTTTATAGTTGTCGGTGGAGGCTCTGCTGGTGCTGTTCTAGCTTCTCGTTTAACTGAAAACAAAGATTGTACTGTTTTATTATTGGAAGCTGGTGGTAATGATAACTCGCTTTCGATTCAAATACCGGTTGGAGCTGCCAGTATTGTACCTAGAGCCCATAAAAACTGGGCTTTTGAAACAGTTCCTCAGCCAGGGTTGAATAATCGAAAAGGCTACCAGCCACGAGGTAAGGTGCTCGGTGGTTCTAGTTCAATCAATGCAATGGTATATGTTAGAGGGCACCAGCAAGACTATGATGATTGGGGTTCATTAGGTTGGGGGTGGAAAGACGTACTACCATATTTTTTGAAGTCAGAGCACAATGAATCTATTCATGATGAGCTACATGGTCAAGGTGGTTTGTTGAATGTGGCTGATTCTCGCTCTAATAATCTTGTTGCAGATGCTTTTATCGAAGCAGCAAAAAACGCTGGATTTCCTTACTCATCTGATTTTAATGGAAAAAGACAAGAAGGAATAGGGCGGTATCAGGTAACTCAGAAAAATGGCGAACGTTGCAGTGCCGCTAAAGGCTATCTTAGTCATAGCGTTAGAGAACGTGATAATTTGACCATTATTACTAATGCCCATACGACGAAGCTACTCGTTAAGGAACTGCATTGCTATGGTGTTGAAGCCGAAATTAAAGGTAAGCGCTATCAATTCTATGCGAGTAAAGAAGTGGAGCTTGCAGCTGGTGCTTTTGGCTCTCCTCAGTTGCTGATGCTCTCAGGTATAGGCAATACTGAAGAACTTGATGCTTTGGGTATTAAATCTTTACACCATTTGCCTGGTGTAGGCGAGAACTTGCAAGATCACCCTGATTACGTGAGTGCTTATCTAGCTGATACGCATCAAGTCTTTGGACTTTCTTTAAAAGGAGGGGGGTATATGGCTAAGGAGGCAATAAAATTCTTAGGCAAAAAAGAAGGGATGTTTACTTCTAATTTTGCTGAAACGGGTGGCTTTTTAAAAACGTCGCCAGAGCTTGAACGTCCTGACATTCAGTTTCACTTTACTATTGCTCTGGTAAAAGATCATGCGAGAGACATGAAAGCATCTTTAAGTCATGGCTTTAGTAATCATGTCTGTGTATTACGACCTAAAAGTAAAGGCACATTAAAGCTGGCAAGTGCCGATCCTATGGCAGCCCCACTGATTGATCCAAACTTTTTATCAGCACCCGAAGATGTTGACGTTATGCTAAAAGGTATTCGTTTGTCCTGTCAGATCATGCAGCAACCTGAGATTAGGCAATATATTAAAAAACCTATAGATAATGAAAGTAAAATGAATGACCAGGAGTTAGTGCAACATATTAGAGATATGAGTGATACAGTCTATCACCCGGTAGGAACATGTAAAATGGGTACTGATAAAATGGCCGTTGTCACCCCTGAACTAAAAGTCCATGGTTTGACTGGTTTACGCGTTGTTGATGCTTCAATATTTCCGAATTTGATTGGCGGTAATACTAATGCACCGACCATTATGGTTGCGGAACGAGCAAGTGATTGGATAAAGCAAGAGTATTTAGCTAAGTAATTCATGGAGTATAGTCTTGCAAAGGTTTAAAACTGTTTCGAAGGTTGTTGCTATACAAAAGCACTTAAGCTTGTTGAATTATTTAAAACAACGTTTGACTACTTCTGAATTCAATACTGTTAATGCAAGTTTAATTGATATTCGAACTTTGCCTGAACAGCGTGTAGGTTTTTATGTTATTGAGCAAAATATTGAAACGGTATTAGGGGTTATAAATGAACCTTTGTTGGGCATAGAGGTAGTAGACGGTATAGACTTTGAAAGTTTGCCAGGGATATCATTACTGCTGGCAAACTTTAAATTAGCAAAATCAAAAGAACAATTAGGGGAGCTAATTATTTTGTTTGCGGAATACTTTCCGTTACTCACTCAAGCAGTTGATATCACATTAAAATGGGATGTTGATGCAATTCAAATTTATGCTAATGCCATAGACCATTCAATATCAACGATACAGGTTGAAGGTGCGTTGTATGGCGTTTTTAAAATATTAAAAATGCTTGTTAACTTATCTCCTGTGAGCATAAGCTTTACGCATTCTCCTTCAACGATAAAGGAAAGTTATCAATCGTTCTTCAACGCACCTGTGACGTTCAATGCGACTAAAAACTGTATTACTTACAAAGCAACACCAAAGTATTTCAATTTAGAGAATAGATCCCTCACTGTTGTTTCCGGCATAAACGAGCTAATGAAAAGTGAATTCCCTAATTTGAGCACAACAATACAGTGTAGTGTCATACTGAAAAGTATTCTTCACTTTGGTGAGCCCTCTCGAGCTCATGTAGCGTCAATAATGAATTTAAGTATTAGTACGTTGCAAAGAAGGCTACGGAAAGAAAACACCTGCTTTAAAGATATTTTACAAAATATCAGAAAAGAAATTTCACTAATACTACTTATTGAACATGATTTGACGTTATCAAATATTGCGTTTTTATTAGGCTACCACTCTGAATCTCAGCTTTCTAGAGCTTTTAAATGCTGGTATGGAGAAGCGCCTAGTATTTATAAAAAAACATGCATGCAATAAGGACAGTTCTCTGTTAAAACATTAAAAACGGTATGACTATTTAAATCGAACATAGTCAGGTACTGGTATAAAAATATGTTTAACTCTCTTTATACATTCAATATTTTTGGAAACAAATAAACTATGATTTAAAATCACGTCACAGTCTGTTCAGGCCAAATATCAGGTGCTTTTTTTGGGGGTATCGTTAGCTATTTTAGTCATTTTAAAATTATAGAAGAGGAAGACAAGCAACCGTTTTCTCTGGTGCTAATACCCAGTTCGGAAATTTACACCAGCAGATAATTTACCCTATCCATACCAACACCCCGCTCTTTGCTACAGGCATAGTGCGGGGTAGGGAATACCCAATTAATTCCAACTGACGGATTAAATCCTTTTTGCCCCGTAAAAACACCTGAAAAACCAGATTATCTTGATGAAGTTACCCTAATACCCAATTCGCCCTAATGGTGTTTGTTCAAAATAGGGTGGATTTTATGCCTATCAGTAACACGAAATAAATAAAAAGCTGACGTATAAACCACGAATAATGCAGGGTAGATAAAATATTGGTGTAAGTGAAAATTGCTTGAGAGTTTAACCAAACGGTTTACTAAAGACAGATACAAAAAAGCCCAGCTAATGCTGGGCTTATCTGATGAATGGTGCCGACTGCCGGAGTCGAACTGGCGACCTACTGATTACAAGTCAGTTGAACTAGGGCCCAGAGTTGCTAATTAACTAATATATCGTACTAAAACCAGCCCAAAAAATTTTACCACTGAGTTTAATACAAAGGCTATTTAGAATGCGAAAATTGATAAGTGCTAGTTTTATCTAATTGTTCGCTCAGTTTTGCACAATTAATTATTAAGAATTAGCCTATTCCAAGTCTATTATTCTTAGGGTAACTTTATAAGACGTTTTATGTTAAAAGCTTATAAGTTCAGTGGGCATAAGGCCAATGAATTTTAAACTCTGTTCCAAGCTCTTCATCGCTTTTGACAAAGACAGAGCCATTATTTTGGTTAATGATGTTTAAAACATTTGTCAAACCGAATCCGGCACCAATATGAGATTTAGTTGTATATAAAGGGTAGAAAATTCTTTCTTTAATCTCCTGCGACATGCCAATGCCAGAGTCAATTATCGACAAGCATACATATTTATTCGCATCAATTGCTACCAATGATAAATTTATGTGGATAGGTGTTGCTTTAGTGCAGCCATTCATAGCATCTTTCGCATTTGACAGTAGATTTAGAAGGACTTCATCTATTTGATTAACATCAGCCATAACCCAAAATTCTTCATTTCTATCTAACTGCACATGAATGTTTGCGTCAATTGTCGATGAATAATTTGTTAGCTTTTTCCTTATATAATTAGAGAGTTCGAGTCTTTCTAATTGCGGTATGTAATCACGACTAAAGTGCAATAATTTTTCAGTAAGCATACTAATTTTATCTGTCGCCATACATATGCGACTCAAATAGTCAGTAAACTTGTCTTTGTGGGTTAATAACTTACTATCTCGAAGCAGTAACTGCGAGTAGCCTGATATTACAGCAAGTGCATTATTAAAGTCATGAGCAACGCTAGACGCGAGCGAAGTTACATAGTCTAGGTTAGTATTTTGTGGTGAGTACTCCGTTAATCCATGATCTAGCATAAATTTATGCTCTAGTTCACTGACTTTTTCATAGCAACACAAAATGCCACACAACTGCCCTTCACTATCGTTTATAATTTGAAATGTTTCTTTTATATAAATTGTTCTTTGAGAGGAGGATATAATACTTCGAGTCAACTGCATTCTCGGTATTTTTTTTGAATAATTAGTTTTTCTACATCCATATTACAGTAAATATCTTTAGCATGTTTTGGCAATTGAGTACTTGTTTTATTAATAAGTAGTGTTTTATCTAATAAACCAATATCTGCCAAATAACGGGCGTTACAGCCTAAAAATCTCTGTGAAGTGTCCTTCCAATATATACTAAATGGTATTGCTTCAATTAAGTTATCTGTCATGAGAGTTATTGAAATAGCCCTCTTAAAAAACTAACCTTGTCATTTTTAAGGCTAATATTATGAATTTTATGCCAATCATTGAGCCAAGTTAAAAGTTCACTTTTTGCCATTGGCTTTGCAAAGACATATCCTTGAGCAATTGTGCATCCCATTCTGATTAGACTATCTATTGTGGCATTGTCTTCAACTCCTTCTGCAACTATTCTTAAATTCAATCGTGTCGCCATTTCAATAATAGATTCGACTATTACCCATGTTTGAATGCTATGATGCATGGAGCTAATAAATGCGCGGTCTATTTTTAATTCTGTAAATGGTCCATTTTGTAGCATATTGACTGAAGAGTAACCTGTGCCAAAATCATCAATGGATAGTTTAAAATCCATTAGCCTGAGGCGTGTCAAGATTTCCAACGAAAGAGTATTTTTTTCTAGCAATACGGTTTCTGTTATTTCAATAGTAATACGACTAGGGGCAATATTGTATTCGGCAGCTTTTTGCTTCAATAGATCAGGAACATCGCTTTGGCTTAATTCAAGGGCTGAGAGGTTAATAGATAAACACGATTGTTTTATCGAAGACACAAAAGTAGAAAACTGTTGTAAACTTTTATCAATAATGATGGCAGTGAGCTGACTTATCATCCCTCCTTTTTCAGCTATTGCTATAAAGCGCGTCGGAGGAATGAAGCTACCATTTAACTCCCATCTTGCTAATGCTTCAAAACCAATCACTCTGTTGGTATTTAATTCTATTTGTGGTTGGAAGAAAACATCTAAAGTTGAAGTTTCAATAGCGATCTTGAGGTGGAACATTAATTCTGTATTGTCGAACTCTACTTGGTTGATTACTTCCTTGGTTTTTTCTTCATCTGAGTTCTCCACGAAAGGCTCCAAACTAAATAATTCATCTAGGCCATCTAAACTAAAGGGTTTCTTTAATATAGAATGAAAGCGGAGCTGGTGCAGTTCACATAGCTCTTGTGCTGATTTCAGTAGTGAAATATCTTGTCCTGAAGTAAAAGAAATATGGCCTTGGTAGTCTCTTTCTTTGAGAAAACGTAATATTTGTAACCCATCATATTCAGGCATTAATAAATCAATAATAATATGTTCAAATGGCTTTAGGTCAAAAAGCATAATACTTTTAGATTCATTTATTACTTCGCAATTCATTCCCATACTTTTGGTAGCCGAAGCAAAAAAATGGGCGAACTGTTGATCATCATCTACAAGAAGCAAATTTTTCATATGAGTAACTTATGTTAAAGGGTAATTAACATTCCATTTGTTGAGTAAATTTCGTATATTCTTATCGAGGCAATATTTAGATAAGAAACCTTCGGCACCGAGCTGAGATGCTTCCTTTACAAGGTGCTCCCTTGTATCACCGGAGAACATAACAACTTTAGAGCTAGGTTGTTTGGCTTTAATCCAACTAAGTAACGTTAACCCATCTGCTTTATCTAAATTGACGTCCAAAAAGAATAAATCAGCTATTGCTAAACGCATGTTTTCTGTAAATGAATCGATAGAGTTATAAATATTAATATTCTCAAACCCAAGCTCAGCCAATATTTCAGCCGCAAGCTCTGCGATAGTATGGTCATCGTCAAGAATGACTATTTTTGAATTCTTACCTAGCATGATTTAATCGCTTAATTCTTGGAATTACTGCGGTGGAAAAATTTTCAAAATGAGATATTGGGCTTGAAAAATATTTTTTTAAACTGGTCTCTCTAATCGTAGATATATCAGCTTTTGTTTGAAGAGTATTTGATGGACGAGCGAATAGGATTTTTGGTCCAGTAAATGTGTCGCCACTAGGGGGTTGTGTAACTTGCAATAAACAGGCTTTCATTTTTAGGCATTCCTATTGCTGTTAAGCTTCCGTTATAAATGAGTCTAGTAGGTATTTGTAATATTTAGTATAAACAAACCCGACTTATTTATTTAGTAAACCGACATCCAAGACTTAGAATCTCGATTATGAGTTATTCGCAATAAAGTACTTAGGCGATTTACCGAAGTTTGACTTAAAGCTGTGGCTAAAATAGCTCTGAGAGTTAAAACCAACGCTCTGATAAGTTGTTGCAATAGAGTGACCATTTGAAAGCATTTCTCTAGCTTTATCGAGCCGGTAGCTTTTTATGAATTTTGCAGGTGCTACTTGGAATAGTCTTTTGAAATGCCTTTGAAGCTGTCGTTCAGTAATGTGCAAACTATTTTTGAGTATGTCGACTGAGAAGCCACTATCTTGATAGTTTTCAGATAATATTTGGGTAACTTTATCAATAAAATTTTTATCTTTTAAGTTGAGTAAATCAAAGTTCTTGTTGTGACTACGTCTCTCCCTTTCGAAAAATATTAACTTCTGCTGTTTATCTAGTATGTTTGTTACTTTTTTAACTAGAGGTTCGATTTCAAATGGCTTGGCGATGTAATCAATTGCTCCAAGCGATAAAGCTTTTGTGTGATCTTCTGGGCCATTTTTACCAGTCATTAGCAAAATAGGGATATGATTTGTTCTAGGGTTTTCTGTAAGTCGATTCGCTAAATCGAACCCGTCAACCAATGGCATATTAATATCTGATAAAATTATATCAGGTAAGTTTGACATTGCTAATTGAAAACATTCATACCCATTTACAGCCGTATATACAGTGAATTTTTCTTTAAAAGCGCTAAATAAAAGGTTGCGAATATCTTCATTGTCATCGCCTATTAGAATTGATTGATTTTCATCAATGTCTCTTGGTACTAAAACTTGATTGTTTATTTTCGCTATCGAATTCATTTATTAATCTGTCATTGCATCTATCGGTTCATGTCAGACAGCCTTACGAACTGAATAAGGTTTAGGTTCAATAATATTTATGTATTTAAAGTGCTACAGTTTTGCTTATTAGCTCTTCAATGCATTTCGCTGAGAAAGGTTTTATTAGATATCCAACAAATCCATACTTTTGAGGATCAGACATCACGCTGCTTGTAGAGTAACCACTCGTTACAATTGCTTTGACTTCAGGGTTAATATCAAGCAATTCTTTGATGACCTTTTCTCCACCAAAACCTCCAGGTATGGTCAAATCCATGATTACAATATCAAAAGGGTTACCGCACTCAATAGCGTTGACGTATTTTTTTATCGTTGTTTGCCCATCAAACGCAGATTCCACGTTGTGTGTCATTGATGTTAAGATCTCACTTAGTATATCTACCACCATTTCATCATCATCCATTACTAAAATATTGGCTGAAGATTTGGTGAGTATGTCATTTTTTTCTGCGCTAATATCTGCATCTGAATATTTATCGGTTATTGCATTTAAATAAAAGCTAATATTAGTACCATTACCTACTTCGGACTCTACATTAATGAAGCCGCCGTGCTTTTCGATTATTCTATGAACGGTCGCCAACCCTAACCCAGTACCCGAGGATTTCGTAGTGAAATAGGGGTCAAATATCCTTGATAATGTCGCTTCAGAAATACCAACACCCTGGTCAACAATACTGACGCAGACCATTTTTTTAGACACACCATGCAATGAAATTTCAGATGTTGGAGCAATATTTTTCGCTTCAATAATTACCGTTCCGCCTTGCGGCATAGACTGTTGAGCGTTAATTAATAAGTTTGATATAACCTGTGAGATTTGCCCTGTATCTGCATCAACATCCCATAAGCCATCGGCTAGTATGAGGTGAGGTTTAATTTTCCCACCACTGAGAGAAAGGGCGATTGAATCCTTAATTAGTATCTCGACATCTGCGGCCTCAAGTAATGGGTCGCCACCTTTTGCAAAAGTTAATAGTTGATTCGATAGGTGGCTTGCTTTGTTTATGGCATCATTCGCTGTTTCTATATGCAAGGCTGCAGGGTGGTCAGTGCTTAACTTTAGTGCTGCCAATTGCAAATGCCCATAAATACCTGTGAGGATATTGTTAAAATCGTGAGCTATACCGCCAGCTAGAAGCCCAACCGACTCTAATTTCTCTGACTTTAGCAACTCTTTCTCATGTTTTCTTTGTATCGTAATATCTTCTGTTATTCCCATAACTCTTTCAATGCTACCATCAGAGTTGAAAACAGGAGCGAAACAGGAAGTAAAAATTAGCTCTGATTTCTCCGGACTAAATTCAAAACTACTAAACTCGCCTCGGAAAGCCTTTTTTAGTAATTTATCAATTCTTTCCTTTTGATCAGAGCTAACAAAGTCCATGTAATTTACTCCACATATCTCAGCTTCTTGCTGCATTGCCATCATGCGCAAGCCTGATGTATTCATGGATATTATTTGTCCATTTAAATTAATTTCATGAATGCAAAACGGGGCTGATTGAATGAGTGTATATAACCTGCGCTCACTATTTTGTGCCTTTTCTAATTTAGCTTTTAGCAAGTCTATTAATTGATCTTTTTCGTCCATAATTACCTAAATGCCAATACTGATATGCAGTAAAATATTCTTCGCACAATATTTGAAATATCAGAAGTAAACTCATTACAGATTTTTTAGCTAGTCACCTAAAAGAAAGCGCTTACAAGAGAGTGTAATACTGCTACTTGAT
>NZ_BSSU01000013.1 GCF_030161415.1 Thalassotalea eurytherma | reverse complement strand
TACTAATGTGAGTGCCCACACAAATTGCATGATAACTAATTGTTAAAGAGATTCTCTTTCGAGAAAAGCAAGCATCTCATTCGTGTTTGCTTTGTTGTTTTGAGCGAGTGCTCTGTGACAACGAGAGCGCATTCTAGAGATTTAAGAAAAAGAGTCAACACCTTTTTTAAAATAAATGTTCGTTCGAACAAAAAACAGACAAATATGCGATTTTTATAGTGATAATTAACAAAAAACCAACACCCGGTGTTGGTTTTAGTTGTTTCATTCAGGGTGTTTTAATTTATTAGCAACCATCGGTAACGATCTCTACATTTGGTTCAGTTGAAGATGGATTGGGGTGTACTGTGCCACTTTGCTCAATATAGCGGGCATAACACTGAGCACCTAATTCGTCTTCAACTTCATAGCTAACCTCTACGTTAGAATTATTGTCATCATTAATAGTAAAAGCGCCTTCATCGAATGCAATCATATCAATGATATCTAATTCACTACCTTCGCCACGCAATTCAGGATAACCATATTCTATTTCCATAGTGCCTTGAAGTATTTCAATATCACACTTCTCATCTTTCTCTCAGCCTTTGATTCAGGCTTTCATATTTGCTAATTCTTAAGCTGCTTTTAATGTTCTGGCAATATTTTCGATTGTAGCGGCCTTTGCATCAGAGCTTAGTTCAATAAACTTTGGTGCGGAAGTCACAGCAAAGATACCTAAAATAACCATAACAACGACTAGGGTCTGTTGAGCTTTCAGTTTGTAACTCTGTTGCCTTGAAAACGATGAGATTAGCGGCGCTTAAAGTAATGTTTGGTTGTTCCAAAGACACTTTAAGCAACAAAGAATATCGCTTTTTCAAGTCAATCCAAAGGGCTTTGGCTAAAATGAAAGATCAACAGCCCCTAATTCGATTAAAGTAAAACCGCTTTGCTTTACTATAAGAAACCCTATTTAATACACATTGATGATTAAGAAGTTAAAGGTAAGCAAACATTTTCACTACATAAGTTTCAATTTGTCATCAAACCAATTCCGCAAGCATAAAAAAAGCCAGTCAATGACTGGCTTTTTTGTTTCTTTTTAACGAACTACTTGGTTAGACTAAGCATTAGCTTGTTCAAGCGTGCAACATAAGTTGCAGGATCTTTTAAGCTACCACGCTCTGCTAACATTGCTTGGTCGAATAATACTTGGGTCCATTGCTTAAACTTGTCTTCATCAGACTCATCAGAGACATGACGAACTAACTCATGTTCAGCGTTAATTTCAAAAATAGGTTTAGTTTCTGGTACTTCTTGACCTACCGACTCCATCAGTTTAATCATCTGAGCGCTCATGTCATGATCGTCAGTAACAATAACTGCAGGTGAATCTGTTAAACGATTTGAAATACGCACATCTTTTACTTGGTCGGCAAGTGCTTCTTTTATGCGTTTTACAACGTCATCAAACTCTTGCTCTAGCTTTTCTTGTGCTTCTTTCGTTTCTTCGTCATCTAAATCACTTAAGTCTAAACCGCCACGTGCAACTGATTGCAACTGCTTTTCTTCAAATTCAGTTAAGTGAGACATTAACCACTCATCAATGCGGTCTGATAGTAGTAAAACTTCAATGCCTTTCTTACGGAACACTTCTAAGTGAGGACTATTTTTAGCCGCTTCATAGCTATCAGCAACTACGTAGTAGATCTTATCTTGACCTTCTTTCATACGTTCAATGTATTGTGCAAGCGATACATTTTGAACGTCAGAGTCATTATTCGTTGAAGCAAAGCGAAGTAATTTAGCAATGGCGTCTTTGTTAGCCATATCTTCAGATGGACCTTCTTTTAGGACCTGGCCGAATTCATTCCAGAATGACTGGTATTTTTCTGCGTCTTTGCTACCTAAGCGATCTAACATCTTCAATACACGCTTAGTACAGCCTTTACGAATTGCTTGCGTTACTTTGTTGTCTTGTAAAATTTCACGAGAAACGTTGAGTGGTAAATCGTTTGAATCAAGTAAGCCTTTAACAAAACGCAAGTAAGTTGGCATAAACTGCTCTGCGTCATCCATGATGAATACGCGTTGAACATATAACTTTAAGCCGTGCTGTTTTTCACGGTTATACATATCAAAAGGTGCTTTTGATGGAATGTATAATAAAGAAGTGTATTCAGTTTTACCCTCTACTTTGTTGTGCTCCCATAATAGTGGGTCACCAAAGTCGTGAGATACATGCTTGTAAAACTCGTTGTACTCTTCATCTGAGATATCCGCTTTTTCACGCGTCCAAAGCGCTGTCGCTTTGTTTACCGCTTCCCACTTTGCAGGAACAGCGTCTTGAGCTTCAACAGCAGGTGCAATAACGTTACCTTCTTCATCTTTTTGCTCTTCTTTAGCTTCAACAGCTGGTACTTCTGGCGTAAGCATTTCAACAGACACTGAAATATGATCTGAGTACTTAGTTACGATAGACTTTAAACGCCAATCGTCAGCAAACTCTGCTTCTTCTTCTTTAAGATGTAAGATGATGTCGGTACCACGACCTGATTTTTCAATAGTCGCCGTTGTAAATTCACCTTCACCGGCAGATGTCCATTCAACACCTTCACTTGCCGGAACACCAGCAGCGCGTGAACGAACAGTCACTTTATCTGCAACAATAAATGCTGAATAGAAGCCAACACCAAATTGCCCGATTAATTGTGAATCGGCCGCCTGATCACCAGAAAGTTTTGAGAAGAAATCTGCAGTACCTGATTTAGCAATCGTACCTAAATGATTAATAATTTCTTCTTTTGTCATACCAATACCGTTATCAGAAATAGTAACCGTATTAGCTTCTTTATCAGCACTTACACGCACACGTAAGTCGCCATCACCTTCAAAAAGGTTAGCATCTGACAATGCTTTAAAGCGTAACTTGTCTGACGCATCGGCAGCATTAGAAACAAGTTCACGTAAGAAAATTTCTTTGTTGCTGTACAGCGAGTGGATCATTAATTGAAGTAATTGTTTTACTTCTGTTTGAAAGCCATGGACTTCTTGATTATTTGTCTCAGACATCTGAAACATCTCCTTTAGATATCACTTAAACAAACCAACGATTGGTAAATTCATCATAAAAAGGTGATTAACACATGTTGTTAATCACATTGGATAATCAAGATATGGGGATAGGAGAAAGCAATTCAAGGCAACAAAGTTAAATTTATCGCCCTTTCATTTGAATGAGGAACTGAATTAGTGCGCGACTAAACGCTGTAATTCTTACGACCTGACAACGCATGAGATAGCGTATTGCCATCAACGTATTCAAGCTCACCACCAACAGGTACACCATGCGCAATACGTGAAATAGTGACCTGATAATGCTTCGCCATTTCGGCAATATAGTGGGCTGTAGCCTCACCTTCTACCGTCGGATTAGTGGCAAGAATAAGCTCGGTGATTTGTCCTTTAAGCAGTTCGTTTTCTAGGATATCTAGGCCCAAATCATTTGGTCCAATACCATCAAGCGGTGACAAATGCCCCATTAATACGAAGTATCTGCCTTGAAATTCTGCGGTTTGTTCAATGGCAATGACATCAGCAGGGCTTTCAACGATACACAGTTGAGTCGCTATTTTTCGCTTTGGGCTAGCGCATATTTCACATAATTCGCTTTCTGTAAAATTGCGACATTGCTGACAATGTCCCACCTCTGTCATCGCCTTGGCCAACGCACCGGCAAGCTTTTCACCTCCTTGACGATTTCGCTCTAATAGCTGAAACGCCATACGTTGTGCTGTTTTTGAACCAACCCCGGGTAAACACTTGAGTGAATCAATAAGCTCTTGAACGAGCGGACTAAACTTCATGAATATAACTTTTTATTTAACGAGACATGCCAATTAGCGCTAAGTATCACACTTTTTTAAATTCCCTACAAAGAAAAAGTGGGCATTAAGCCCACTTTACGTTAATGATGTCAATTGAAGGTGCCTGCATTGAGATTGCGGCCTTCGCCGCAATGACGGTTATGTAGAACTCAACGGCGTCAGTTATATAGAAGCCAATGGCCACGTTTATATTGAAGCCAACGGCAGTGGTTATCTACAAACCAATGACTTTTGTATAGGAGCCAATGGCAGTTAAAAACCAACGTCCTCTTGTCAAACCACCTTTAGTATCACCTTTAAATAAAGTTATACAAAGGTCTTTAAAGGTTACGGCCACAATAGACTATCAGTCACGGCTTTTCCCTATAAAGACCACCTAGCTGCTATATACCTGTGTTAGGTAAGAAATTACTTTTTAGGCCTTTTAATTGACCTTCAAGTTTTTCTACTAACTCAGTTAACGCTTTAGTACGTTGATACACTACATCAAACCCTTCACTTGCTCGGTTATAACGTAATTTTTGTTGACCAGATACTGGGCCCGTGCTTTCACTACGGCTCCATTGTAAATAGCCAATATAACCTTGCACTGACGTTGGTGTTGGTTCTGCACGTTTTGCAATCACACGATTACCGTTTAATAGGTATTTAATTTCGGTAAGTTCGCGCTTCATTTGTGCAACTTGCGAATGCAATACTTGCGGTGCTGACAACGTTTGCGTCGCACTATAGCCAATATTATCAATACGTTTTGCTAATGAACCGATATGGTTTTGTACACCGTTGATCGCTGATGCAAGTTGTCCCGCTTTCATATCAAACGCTAAGTCTGCGTTTCGATCATTACTCTTGAATGTTCTATTTTCAAAAGCAACCACTTCAAAAGATTGGCTGCCTTCATAAGCGGTATCAACACCATTGACAACTTTAGAAACCGACACTTGATACTTGCCTGGCACAACAAAAGGACCACTGTCTTTGGTAACGTTTTTAGACACGACACCAAAACCTGGGTATCGCAGGTCCCATGCAATACGGTTAAAACCTTTCTTCGCTGGTGCTGTTAAACGGCGAACCACATTGCCTTCCATATCTTTAACGGTGAACACTAAATGAGAAGCTAGCTCTAAATCTTCTTCTTTTAGCTCATCCCAAGAAGGGTAATAAACTGGTTTCCCCTCTTGACGAAGTTTCGCATCTTTTTTCTGACGCTTGGTTTTCAATGAAGTAAAGTCTTCGCCAATGTAATAGCTAAACACCGCACCGTATGCAGGGTTCTCTGCAAAATAAAAGCTTGCGCCTTGCATCGACTTGCCCGGCAGCCCCATTGGATCCGATTCAATAAACTGAATCGCTTTTCTTACCGGGAATAACGTTGCGGCTGAAGACTTAACGGCTTTAGCCGATTCTCGCAACGGTGTGTAATCATCAAAAACAAAGAAACCACGACCAAACGATGCCATAGCTAAATCGTTTTCACGACGTTGAATTTCTAAATCACGAATTGCAATTGTCGGCATATTCCCTTTCAGTTGTGTCCAGCTTTCACCACCAGTTTGGCTAAAGAAAACACCAAACTCAGTACCAACGAAAAGCAAATCTTTGTTGACGTGATCTTGCACTATGGTATAAACGCTGCCGCGTTTAGGTAGGTTACCTGTAATATTTTTCCAACTCTTACCTTTATTATCAGAGCGATATACATATGGCGTAAAGTCACCTTTTTTATGATTATCAAACGTTGCAAAAACGGTTGAATCATCAAACAAAGACGCCTCTAAATCACTGACATATGAGTTTTCTGGTAACTTTTTCGGCCACTTTGCTTTCTGCCAACTATCACCACCATTTACCGTGTATTGAATTAGTCCATCATCGGTACCTGCAAACAACACGCCTTCTGTAATAGGCGACTCAGTTAACGAAACAACCGAGCCGTAAAACGACGTTGATTTGTTTTTCGCAACCGTATCTACGCCCCAAACAGTATCCATCACCTCTAATTTATTGCGGTCTACGTTTCGTGATAAATCAGGGCTTACAGCCTGCCATGTATCACCGCGATCATTGGTTCTAAATACGCGTTGAGAGGCATAATATAAACGTTCGTTATTATGCGGGCTAATTAATAGCGGTGAATTCCAGTTAAAGCGCTGTGCTTCATTAACATCAGGCGTGACCGGCTGCATTTGAACACGCTCACCTGAGCGCTTATCAAAACGCGCTAAACCACCATATTGATACTGTGAATAAATAATATTTGCATCGGTAGGGTCGATAACCGTTTTAAAGCCATCACCAAATTGGGTGTATAACCAATCTGAGTTTCGAATACCTGAGTTATTTGTTGTACGATGTGGAGCACCTAAAGACGCATTATCTTGCGTGCCGCCAAATACATTGTAAAAAGGTAAATCGTTATCAACCGTCACTTTATAAAATTGCGTCAGTGGCATGTTATCGAAGAAGCGCCAGTTTTTTGCCCTGTCAAATGACTCATAAACACCACCATCACTACCAACAATTAAATGGTTAGTATTGTTTGGGTTAATCCAAAGTGCGTGATTATCAACATGCTTATGTGCTTCGCCTGCACGGGTAAAGTTTTTACCGCCATCTTCCGTTACCATCATGTAAGTATCTAAAGAGTAAACACGATGCGGGTTTTTAGGATCTACGACTATTTCTTGGTAATACTGTGGCGAGCCAGAAACATAGCTGCTTTGTTTATGCCAGCTTGCACCGTAATCGGTTGAGCGATAAAAGCCACCTTTATCGTTTGGCAATTCAACAATGGCATAAATAATATTCGCAGAGCTTGGCGCAACATCGATTCCGATACGACCTAAGTCACCACCAGGCAGACCTTTGGTGATTTTTTGCCACGTTTTACCGCCATCTGTAGATTTATGAATAGCTGATTCTGGGCCACCATTAATTAATGTCCAAACATGACGACGACGCTGATAACTGGTTGCATAAATCACATCAGGGTTTTTCGGATCAAAAGCAATATCACTAACACCTGTGTGCTCACTAATATTTAATACGTTTTCCCACGTTTTACCGCCATCAATGGTTTTGAATAAGCCACGATCACCGCCTTTACTCCATAACGGACCTTGCGACGCTGCGTACACTACATCAGAATTACGAGGATCTACTAATATTTCACCAATGTGCTCTGAATTTTTAAGCCCCATATTTTTCCAGGTTTTACCTGCATCAACAGACTTATAAATACCGTCGCCATATGCCACTGAGCGCTGTGAGTTATTTTCACCTGAGCCAACCCAAACAACATTGGTATTGTTTGGATCTAACGTTACATCGCCTAACGAGTAACTTGCTTGATTATCAAAAATTGGCTTCCACGTTGTACCGGCGTTAGTGGTTTTCCATAATCCCCCCGATGATGTTGCTACATAATACTCACTAAAGTTATTAGGATTTACTGCAAAATCACTTACGCGACCACCAGTTACTCCTGGTCCTAGATTACGTATCGGAATATTCGCGTATATTTGAGCATCAGTTGCGCTCGTTTTCGCAACGACGGTATTTGGCATAACCGCTAAAGCAAATGCCGTGGCAATAAAAGGAATGACTTTTTTCATTGTTTTTATCCTTTAGAAATAAAAAGCCCAGCAAAACTGGGCTTGATTAATTAGTTAAGCGAAATAACATCGCTAGTTGAAAGCAACTCAATGCCTGACTGTTCAAATGTCGTTTTGAAATCAGATAAGTCTGTCGTTAAGAATTGATTTATCTTTTCAACATTGCTTGTCAAACTGTCTTTAGCTTCTTCGATAAAGTAAGCCGCTGTCGGTGATGGTTTACCATACGTGCTGCCTACATATCCCCAAGCCGTAAATATTTTAGAGGTTACTTTATAGCTTTCATCAACAATACCATTGGTGTTTGGTAATGAACGTAAGTGCTTATCTAATTCGCCAATTTTCTTGATCAACTCATCGGCTTTAGCAACGAGTTTAGTAGCAGGATGCTCTGCTTTATTTTCATCAACATCTTTTGCCGCTTTACTGGCAACCGCTTTAATTAGCTCAATGTCTTTTTTACTGTCGGCTAATTTATGGGCTGCCGTTGCCACTACTGACAACATATCAACAACCTGATGCTGCTGTTTGTAGTTATCTTCTAAGTCGGCAACTGATACGGTAAAACGAGGATCTTTTAACGCTTTGGCTTTCGTAGAGAAAGACTCATCGTTTAACGTAACCGTGATGCTATATTCACCTGGCGGTACTTGTGGACCTGGGTTACGAATATCACTTGCTGGGCTTCCCGGCATAGATTTAGCACCATCGGATTCCATCCCCCAAACAATGCGATTCACGCCTTGTTTGACATTGGTTTTAAAAGTACGCACTACATCACCTTGAGCATTAGTAACGACTACCTTTGCTTCACTTGATTTAGGCGCAGATGATTCATCTTTTTTAGCCTTAGCTTGGCTATCTAAACGTAATTTGTTCTTAGCTTTATCAGGATGCGGTAAATGCTCACCTGCTGCATTAATCGTTAAAACAACGCCATAACTTTCATTATCACCAATATAAGATGCATCGCCCCAAAAGCGAGTAGAAGGTGCGCGATTAGCGACATATTGTTGACCGTCGGTAACGCTTAATAAGGCTAGTTCTTGCGTTAACGTTTTATCATTCAAACCACGAAGAGCACTGTAATCGTCAATAACGAAGATAGAGCGACCATGGGTTGCAACAACTAAGTCGTTTTCACGTTCTTGAATCGCTAAATCCATCACCGAAACCGTTGGTACGCCTTGTGTCCATTTGAACCATGAATCTCCACCGTTAGTGGTCGCGAATAAACCAAGCTCTGTACCTAAGAAAAGTAAATCTTCATCCACATGATCTTGAACCACAGATAAAGCATAACCCTTAATATTTTTTGTCGTTAAGTCAGTAAACTTCTTACCAAATTTAGACGCTTTAAATACATAAGGTTTCATATCACCACTACGGTGGTTATCAAAAACAATGAATGCCTCATCAGCTTTATGTTTAGAGGGTTGAATATGCGGAACAAATGCATTTTTAGGTGCTTTACGCGCTTTTGATTCAACACTTTGCCACGTTTTACCGCCATCTTGGGTAACATGAATTCGACCATCGTCGGTACCAACCCAGATAACACCTTCTTTAATAGGGCTTGGTGCAATAGTAATAATAGCGGTGTAATTTTCTGCGGCTGTCACATCAGGCGTTAAACCACCAGAATCTTTATAACGTTGCCACTCTTTTTTGTTAGTTGATAAGTCACCTGATATTACTTGCCACGTTTCACCACGGTCTGTTGATTTGTGAACAAATTGGCTACCGTAATAAATCGTGTCGTCATTAAATGGGTCTTGCGCTAAACCAGCGTTCCAATTGAAGCGAAGTTCAACATCTTTACTTGGTGAATTAGGACGAATCAGTTTTTCTTCGCCTGTATTTAAATTCCAGCGACTTAAATAGCCACCTTGTGATTGACTATAGCCTTGCGTAATGTCGTCAGGAAATGCCATTGCGTCAAAGCCATCGCCAAAACCAATTTCTTGCCAGTGAACGTTGCGAATACCACCGGTTTGCCAAATTTCGCCAGGACCACGCCATGAGCCATTATCCTGCAAGCCACCGTAAATGTTGTAAGGGTGCCCATTATCTACGCGAACATGATAAAACTGTGAGATCGGCATATTTTGGACAAAGCGCCAGCTATCACCCTTATCTTGTGTGATCTGAACACCACCGTCATTACCTAAGATAATATGCTTAGAGTCATTTGGGTTAATCCAAAATGAATGGTTGTCGATATGTATGGTATTACCCGCAGCACAACAATCAATTTTATCGATCTTAGTAAATGTTTTACCACCATCAATAGAGCGGCGCACAAACGTCGCTATGTTATAAATGGTATCAGGATCGTTTGGATCTACTTCTATTTCAGCGTAATAAAAAGGTCTGTCGCTCACACCTACATCATTGTTTACTGTGCGCCAGCTATCACCGCCATCATCAGAACGCATCAAGGCACTTTTTTCAGCTTCAACCAAGGCATAAACCGTATTTGGCTGACTCGGCGCAACTTCAACTGTAATGCGACCTAATTCTCCAGACGGTAAACCATCAGCGGCGGTTTTTTCTTGCCATGTTTCACCACCATCATTAGAGATATAAAGCCCAGAGCCTGCACCACCTGACTCAAAACGATAAGGCCAACGACGGTATTCCCACATTGACGCATAAAGTTTATTTGGGTTTGTTGGGTCTATTCGAATATCAGTGGCACCGGTTTTCTCGTTTACATATAAGATTTTTTGCCAGCTTTTACCGCCATCGATAGTTTTATAAAGACCACGCTCTTCATTTTCACCCCATAGCTCACCCATTGCAGCGGCATAGGCAATATCTGGATTTGTTGGGTGCAATGCAATTCGATTAATGCGTTCGGTTTTTTCTAAACCAAGCTTTTTCCAGCTTTTACCGCCATCTAAGGTTTTGTAGATGCCGCCACCAATAGAAACAGAGTTACGCACATTACCTTCACCCGTGCCAACCCAAACAATATCAGGGATCGCTTGGTTAACAGCTAAAGCCCCTATTGAAGCGTAATCTTGCTCGTCAAAAATAGGCTCCCAGTTCAAACCAGCGTTTATTGACTTCCAAATACCGCCTGAAGCAGCGGCTGCATAAATAATGTTTGGGTTTGAAACAACCGCTTCAACATCTGAAATACGACCACTGGTAGTGGCAGGCCCAACATTTCGAGCTTTCATTCCCGCCAATAGGCTGATATCTATTGCCGCAAGGGCACTACTAGAGATTGCTGAGGCTGCAATAGCCAAGGCAATTAATGATTTTTTTATCGACATAAACGTTCCCTATGGAAGCATGAGTTGTATAAATAGAGATTCACCACCTTAAGCGGTGTTTTATAATTCTTATTAAGCAAAAAGTTAGTCCATCAAATATAGCCAAAGATTTAACTAAATCATAATATTATCGACAAATTGTGGATTTCGTCAGATAAAAGGATAACTGAATTTATGGTGGGATTTATTGATACAAACTAGGGTCTGTTGATCTTTCTGTTTGTAACTCTGTTGCCTTGAAAAAGATGAGATTCGCGGTGCTTAAAGTAATGTTTGGTTGTTCCAAATACACTTGAAGCAACAAAGATATCGCTTTTTCAGTCAACCCAAAGGGCTTTGGCTAAAATGAAAGATCAACAGCCCCTAAATAAAAAGCCTTTTTTAATCGCTATGAAGTGACTCTGACTGGAGATTTGCAATAGAACGCTACCTGCAAGGCACTTCTATTTGCGTAATGTAGGTATTGGCCGTGCTGATGACCTGCCTGTTGATGTTAGGTTTGATGATATTTTAGAGAAACTTGATTCGGCATTGATGCTACATTTTGAGGCGTTAAATACCACCAATAACTGAGGTGTCATGTTAGATTAGGGTTACATGGACCTGCGTGCAGAAGCAAGCACACCTAACGCTGGTTTAGCGAACGTTAGAACTCGACAAGGTGTATTTGAAGCAATGGCTTTTAATCGTTTTATCTATGGTAATCATCCAGTCGATTACTTTGGTGGTATTCGCTGGTGGGAGAACGATAAGTCAGCTAGCATTGACGTTGAAGGGGTGCCAGCAAGTGTGAGCAGTGAACATAATGAAGGTTGCGTGGATGCTGTTATTGGTGCAATACGGTGGTATAGTTTTGCACAAGATTGACGCTACCATATGCATGCAGATATTGTTGGCTTTGGCGCAGTAAGTGACTTTACATCGGCAGTATTTGCAGGTTTCGAGTGGAAAGCAACTGACACTTTAGACATTAATATTGGCTACAAAGCAATGTGGGTTGATTACGAAAATAGCTCTACCATTTTTCAATCAGGGTATTTTAAATACGACACGGTAACGAAAGGTCCTGTACTTGGCGCTTCGTTTAAGTTTTAAACATAACGGTTGCATAAGGAAAGTGTAAATGACGAGATTATTGGTTCTTTTCGTTTTAATAAGTGCAGTATTTTTAAACGGATGTAGTTCAACCCCATCATGTGATGAACAAAATAGTGATAGTACATGCGGTGCTCAAGTTGGTGTCGCTGATCCTGCTATCGATGATTTATATTTTGTTCGCACCATTTTCTCTCAAAGCGAGTTAAGCAGCAGCGGCCTAGATCCGTTGCAGCTTGCGCTTGATTCAAGTACACCTGTTAACAGTGCCAAAGCCAAAATACTTGGCCCGACAACGGACGATGGCATTCGCTCTATTGCTAGTAAGATTTGGCTTATTGATAATGCCCAACATACCATCGACGCCACCTATTATATTTTTGCCCGCGACCTTATTGGTCATGCCTTTTTGGGCGCGTTATGTAACGCGGTACAAAGAGGTGTAGATGTGCGTTTAATGGTTGACTCTATTGGCTCTTATAGTTTGAATCATGCCGAACTAAAAGCGTTAAAAAACTGTGAAGAATCGGCTGGTTATATTAAAAATGCGCAAGGCGAATTAACGAGTAGAAAAGCACGCATGCAAATTGTTATTTTCAATGCGTTATCTAAGGTATTTGTTAACGTCAACCGTCGCTCTCACGATAAAATGTTAGTTATTGATGGCGCATTCCCTGACAAAGCTGTTGTTATGACAGGTGGCCGAAATATTTCACTCGATTATTACGGAATCAATGATGATGGCAGCGAAAATGAAGATACCTTCAAAGACCTAGAAATACTGCTACGCACCGGTGATTATAGCCCGAGCGATTTATCTACATTGGGGCAAGTTTCTCAAGCGTATATGTCGGTTCTCTATTTAAACAAAGGCAATAAACAAATAACGACATTGTTTCCCTATTTTATGGAAAGAGCCAAAGCACAAGAAGCCTTAGGCCAACTAAAAAGCTTTGATTTGTTTAAACAACATTACGATCAAATGTCAGAGTATATCGATCAAGACTATCGCGATGTCGATGTGCGCCTAGCTCATGAACTCGCTAACTTGATTAGCACTAACGTAGTAGAAAAGCGCGTTGAGAATTTAAACTCTAATCCCAGTTCAATTGTTGCTTTGTTAAAAAGAAGCGGTGATGAACGTTCGCAAGTTAAACATATCCGTATTGTTTCACCCTATCTATTTTTGGCGCAGTATAAAACGCCAACAGGGAAAATCATTATGGATGAGAAAGAAGATTTAGAAGCTTGGTTAGCTGAAGATCCAGAACGTACCATTGAGATTATCACCAACTCAGTACTCACTAGTGATAATTTCTTTGCACAATCGATGATAGACCAAGATTTGGCTCCGCGTTTGTTAATGACACCAGAGATGGTTGAAGTTTGGCAAGATGATTGGGATAAGGGCGAATTCAACCAAAGCTTTATTGAAAGTGACGAATTCCTAGATGCCATCGATAACCCACGTATTAAGATTTATCAAACAGGGAAGCTTGATTCTAACATTCTAGGTGGCGATAACGTTTACGGTAAGCTGCACGCTAAGTTCGTCTTCTCTGATAGTGTTGGCTTTGTTGGTACAACCAACTTAGATTATCGTTCGAGGTTATACAACAATGAGATGGGCTTCTTTTTTGTTGGTGATGAACTAAAAGAAGATCTTGCGGTGATATTTGATAGTTTAAAGGCTAACTCCTATTTATGGGGAACACCTCAATGGTTGGAAATGCGTAAATCATTAATAGAAGTAGGCGGCATTAAAGGTAAGAGTACTAAGCGCCAGCGAAAGATTTACACCGACTTAATTCGTACCGGCTTAAAGTGGCAATTTTAATAACATCTACTTAAATTCTCTTGATTGGGTTTCTAAATTGGCTAGCTTATCTGTCATATCAATAAGCTGGCCAGCTATCACATGAATGACCTCCCCTTCTCTTTCTAAAATACCTTTTACCATTAATATTTTCGCCGACATAAATGGTGTTTTTTGGGCTCGTGCTGTCCCCGACCAAACAACAACATTGATATTGCCGGTATCATCTTCTAACGTAACGAATGTCACACCTGATGCTGTACCCGGTGACTGCTTTCCTGTTACAACACCAATGACCGTCACAAAAGATTTATGTGCCTTGCTAGTAAGTGCCTGCATACGTGTAAAACGAGGTAACTTAGATGCATACTCTAACAATGTAATGGGATGCTTATTTAACGTTAAGCCTGTTGCGGCATAATCTTCAACTAAAGTATCGTAGTCTGAAGGTGAAAATAAGTATTGCTGCTGTGGCTCAGCTACTTGAAAGGGGACTGACTCACTGTTAGTGTTTTCGTTAGTTAACGTAAATAAAGGCAGTTCATGATCACGGCTCATAAGCGCCCAACGGCTTTGATAACGGTCTCCAGCAATAACTTTCAACGCGTCTGCGCTAGCTAATTGCTGCATGTCTTTGCCATTAATATGGAGTTGTTGCAACTGTTGAACTTTGGTGAAACCTGCCTTAGGGCGGTGCTCAACAATCTCTTTAATGGCCTGTTGAGACAAGCCTTTTACAATGCGAAAGCCGAGTTGTAATGCGTAGGTTTGCTGATGTGAAACTAATGTATGGTCACGTTGTGACTGGTTAATACAAACAGGTAGTACAACAATGTTATGACGTTTAGCATCTTGAATAAGCTGCGATGCACTATAAAACCCCATAGGTAAACTATTTAACACGGCAGCATAAAAAGCGCAGGGGTAATAATATTTTAGCCAAGCTGAGACATAGGCTAAGACAGCGAATGAAGCAGAGTGACTTTCAGGAAACCCGTACTCACCAAAGCCACATATTTGTTCAAAAATGCGTTCAGCAAATGCCAGACTATAGCCTCTTTCTTGCATGCCATTGATGAGTTTTGCTTTGAACTTCACTAGCTCACCATTCTTTTTCCAAGTAGCCATTGCCCTGCGTAGCTGATCAGCTTCACCACCTGTAAAACCAGCAGCCACCATCGCTAGTTTGATCACTTGCTCTTGAAAAATAGGCACACCTAACGTGCGCTCAAGTACCGATTTAACCTCTTCTGATGGATAGTCAATCGGCTCTTCCCCATTTCTTCGCTTTAAAAAGGGATGTACCATGTCACCTTGAATAGGGCCAGGGCGAACAATGGCAATTTGCACAACTAAATCGTAATAAGTCACGGGCTTAAGTCGTGGCAACATACTCATTTGGGCACGAGATTCAATTTGAAAAACGCCTACGGTATCTGCCTGTTGGATCATCCGATAGACCTGCTGATCATCAGGTAAAGCTGTTATATCAGCCAACGTTAATTGGCGATCATAATGGTGCTTAACCATCGAAAAGCACTTACGTATTGCGGTTAACATGCCTAACGCTAACACATCAATTTTTAATAAGCCTAATGCTTCAAGATCATCTTTGTCCCACTGAATAACGGTGCGTTCAGCCATGGAAGCATTTTCCACCGACACCAGTTCATATAACGGGCCAGACGAAATAACAAAGCCACCTACGTGCTGAGAAAGGTGGCGTGGAAACCCCAAGATGTCATTCACCAACTCAATGAAAAGTTGACCTTGCTTGGTTTTAGGATCTAAACCTAACTCTACAATCTGGCTTTGCCAATTTAGCCTCCTATCGCGGCGATTCATATTCTTAATAAAGAACGCTAGCTGTGTTTCTTCAATACCTAGCGCTTTGCCCACTTCTCGTATTGCGCTTTTCAACCGATAACGAATGACGGTAGCAGCAATAGCTGTTCGTTCTCGTCCATATTTTTGGTAGATATATTGAATGACCTCTTCGCGTCTTTCGTGCTCGAAATCGACATCAATATCAGGTGGCTCATCGCGCTCTTTACTGATAAAACGCTCGAATAATACTGAGATTTGTCTTGGGTCAACCGATGTGATTTCTAAGCAATAGCAAACAATAGAATTAGCCGCTGAGCCTCGCCCTTGATATAAAATGCCTTGGCTTTTAGCAAACAGCACCACGTCATGAATGGTTAAGAAATAATAGGGATAATTAAGCTCTTCGATGAGAGTCAATTCTTTTTCTATTGTTTGTGCTATTTCACTATTTACCCCCTCAGGAAAGCGATGTTTAATTCCTTGATTAACTAAGCGCCTTAGATAAGCCATCGCCGTTTCTTCTTTAGGTACGAGCTCTGCAGGGTATTCATACTTCAATTGACCTAAATCAAACTGGCACTGCTTTGTAATATCAACCGTTTCCGATAACCACTGTTTTTTAAAGAGCTTAGATAGCTTACTAATGGAGCGAAGTGAACGCTCACCATTTGAGAGTAAGTTTCTTCCTAACTGGGTAACGGCTTTACCCTGTTTAATTGCACTTAATGTATGCTGAACAGGTAGCCTGATTGCACTGTGCATAAGTACACCACCACAAGCGGCAACACGTAGTGAAAATCGCTTGGAAAGCGCTAAACAATGCTGTAAATAATCATCATCATTAGCGAGTAAATGGCGCTGATAACCTAGCCATAGCCGTTCACTGTGATACTTAAAAAGCCACTTTCCCCAATACTCATCAACCTGATCTCCTTTGGGTAACCAGAGTAAAAAGCAGTGCTTTACTCCCATTAGATCCCATTGCTCTAACTGGTACTCTCCTTTTACACTTCGCCTACGCGCATTAGTAATAATACGACAAAGCTCACCATAGGCTTGTCGTGATGGACACAGTAGAACAACCTGCAATTCATCATTTAGCTTAAATAAACTACCAACAATTAATTTAATGGTTAATTGATGATCTTTAATGCAACTATAAGCACGGACAATACCAGCCACTGAACATTCATCGGTGATTGCAATACCTTGATAACCAAGAAACTGGGCTTGATGCACGAGCTCTTCGGGGTGTGATGCTCCAGTTAAGAATGAAAAGTTACTTTGACAAAATAGTTCTGCGTAAGCCATGACTAAGGCACTTAACTAAACAAACCATGAACAAACCACTTTTGCTCTATTGTTCGAAAAATCCATAGCCAACGTCCTTGTTCACTACGTGCAATAAAGTAATCTCGGTGTACTTCTTTATCATCCCACCAGCCAGAAAGAATACGCTCAGGCCCTTGTTCAATAGACACCTTTTCTTGCAACGGTTCTGGTTCAGGTAATAAAAAGCTCGGTTGTAATACCGATGTTGTTGTCGTTTCTTTATGCTCAACCAATGGCGGGCAGTGTTGGGTGGATAATTCAGGCCGAAGATCGGCATTGATCTTAATTCCCTTAACCTGATTTTCACCTAATTTAGCCTGTAACAGTGCAACAAGCTCTGATGATGAAACATCACCTTGCTCACCTAGAAACAAATCAACTTTTTCAATGTCATTATTAACAAGCTGCTTAGCAGTAACGGTTAAACCAGTAACAGGTGCATTCAATATCAGAGATTCGAACGTTAAGTGACTTAAGGCTAACCACTTATCAGCTTTATATTCACCTTGCCCTGCCCCAATAGAAACAACTTGTTCAGGGTGGTCTCTCAAGTACAAAGTAATGGTGAGGTCTTTTGCGTGTTTATTACGTAACAACAAGAAAGTTTCTAAGCGTTGATATATTTTTAACAGCGGCTTTTTAAGCCATTCAACGTTATCTATGTCAAAGAGTAACTCGACATACTGGCTAAATTGCTCTGGCGGGTGAAAATATTCAACGGGGTGTCTGAGCTGGCCAGTTAATTTACCAATATAAGTCACTAACTCAACCCCGAAACGCTTACCTAGTTCCGCCAGTGGCAGTTGCAATAAATCAGAGACTAAACGTAAGCCAACACGATGTAGGTTATGAACCTCTTTATCGCCTAATTCTGTCATTGTCAGTGCATTTGAAGCGAGTGCATTTTCAAGCGCGGCTTTATCATCACTAACACAATTAAAACCTGCACGCGCCAATAACCTTGCTGCATAAGGAGAATAACCGCAGGCATAATCATAATGAATATCTAGCTGAGTTAAATGACTTTCAAGCACCTGCCAATAACGCGATAAGCTAGGATATAGACTTAACATATCGCTGACTTTTATTAATAAACCATTAGGCTGGTAAAAACTAATATCGGCGGTAACTAAATACAGCCACTGTGCAATATCTCGTAGTCGTTGTTGCTCGCACTTTTCTTCATATGGATATACTTGCAACCCATGACACAGAGCCGCAGCAGAGCCTAAGCCCATACCTAGGTTAATGCCTTCTTTAGTTGCCCATTCATTACATTGAACGATTTTGCTGGTGTGGCTATTTACAATAGCTACAGGCAATGAATCATCACCGAATAAGGTATCGAGTTGTAACTGAGGAAAGTGTAAGTAAAGCCACAATGTCATGAATTAACCTACTTTACGCTCAGGAAATAAAATAACGTTATCAGGGCGTATTTGTCGTGTTAACTTCGGCCAAGCCGATTGCATATTGATATTGAAAACATCACTAGGCCACCCGCGTTTGCGCTTGTTGATTTTAGCTTTAAGACCTGTAGTTTCTGCCGTCAAAGATAAGCTCACGTCAACAGGTAAAGATAAGTCTTCGTATCGCCTAGCTCGTATTAAAAATTGCCGACTATCACCTTTTTCACTGGCAAGTTGTAAGCGTTTTATTTGATGAATTTCTAACCTATCATTCGCCCACATCAAAACGCTGTGACAAGCACCGCTTTTTAGACAAAGCTCTGCCGACCATAAGGCATTCTTTTGATCTTTAGGGTAAACCACGATGACACTTTTCAGGTCAATACCAGAGCCAGCAAGCATGTGAGCATTTACTATCCCAGGAGGCGCAATAAAAACTAATAAACGATTATTATCCTTAGTAACTGAGGGCATAAGTAAACGTAATTCACCAATAGCAATATCAGAGAGCACCTCAATAACACCTGACTGTGGAAAGCCACCATTTAACTGCTCATCTAAGGTAGAGTAACCTGTTGATTGGTACTGTGATGATGTTTGTTTAGCCGCCCCTTGCCATACAAGTTGCTTGTTTTGGAGTATTTCAATTAATTCATTCATAATAAATCACCTGTATATACATACAGTATATATTATTATGATTTTCTCGCAAGGATCAATTACGATCCTTTACTCATAACCAGAAGCAAAAATAAAGATAAAAAAATAGCGCCTTAAGGCGCTATTTTTCTGGGGTTCTTAATTAGAACGGCATCTTCATGCCCGGTGGCATTTGCATACCGCCTGTTAATGAGCCCATTTTCTCTTTATTCACTTCTTCAACACGACGTACAGCATCGTTAAACGCGGCAGCGACAAGATCTTCAATCATGTCTTTGTCGTCTTCCATTAAGCTTTCGTCAATCTCTACACGACGAACACTATGACTACCCGTCATCGTTACTTTAACCATGCCAGCACCAGCTTCACCAGTGACTTCCATATTAGCGATTTCTTCTTGGGCTTTTTGCATTTTTGCTTGCATTTGTTGGGCTTGCTTCATTAAGTTGCCCATTCCGCCTTTCATCATGTTCTTTCTCCAAAAATAGCGGCACAATAAGATTACTGTGCATTAAATATGTAGCTGACTTAACGAGCCTGTATTGAGGCTTCGTCAAGCTGCGCTTGAAACTCATTTTGTAAGCGATGAACAACTTCATCACTCGTAATCAATTCTTTGGCGTAATCTAAGCGCTTTTCATTAATATCTGTTTGAATATTAAATGGCGCTGTTTGCGTTTGCCCTATTACTTCAATATGAACAGTTACTGGCTTTTTCAAGTACTGTGAAATAAAACTTTGTAATTGCTCGTGCGCTTTTTCACTTTGTAGATGCTTCGTGTTTTGATCGAGCTCTAAGTACAAATTGTCGTCATCCGACTTTTCAGAAATGACCGCATTAATAGCAAGTTGACGTATTCGCCCATTAAGACCCATAGCATCAATCATAAATGCCCACTTATCGACTTGATTAGCCTTTTTAATTTTAGCAGGATCTATAATATCTGGTTTATAAGGCTGATCTGGCAGCTCTGATTCATCAGGTAAATCGTTAGTAGTATTCGCCGCAGGTATAACAGGACGCTCTATCGCGTCGTCAGGCTTTTTTTCGGGCTTATCTAACCCCTTTTTACGGCTACGCAACATGTTGCGTGTTGCAAGTATTTCTGTCGTTACAGCAGATAAGTTACCCTGTTCTACTTGCGGTGTATTCTGTTGAGTGGCTAACGGCTCTGGCTCATATTGCACAGATTCTGGTGCGCTTTGTATCGACGCTTCAAATACGTTAGGTTCGTTATCGACAATAGTTGATTGATTAGGTAACGAAGGTTCTACTGGCTGAGATTGCTCTTCATTATTCAATTGAGTATTTAAAGCATCAACTTGTCGTGGGTCTTCAAATACCGCTTGCTGGGCATGATCAACACTTTCTGAAAAACCTTGCTGAGCAGCTTGAGACAATATCTCTTGTTGTTCGCTAACAAGGTTTTCAACATTAGTTGATGGCTCTTCAATTGTTAAAGACTGCTCATTTGCTGATAACTCGCCACTTGCTTCTTCAACTAAAGGAAGTGACTCAGGTACATCAACGATAGGTGTGTTAACTTCAGCATTTGGTTCAATAGCATTAGGTGCTACCGGTTTACTTGTCGAAACATTGGTTGGCAATACCGTTAATGAATCTACTTCACCGGTTTTCTCATCTGAACGCGCAAGATTCTCAGCGCTTGATACAGGCCTCGCCATAGGCTGAAATGCTAGCATTCTCAGCAATACCATATCAAAGCCAGCTTGTTCGTCTATGCTTAGCGGCAAATCTTTTCGCCCTTGCACTGATATCTGATAATACAATTGTACGTCTTCAGGACTCATCAGTCGGCAAAACTTGTCAAACAGTTCTTGCTGCTCATCAGTATAGTCAAAATGATTACCAACCACTTGAGCAAGAGCAATTTGATGCAATAACTGAATAAGTTGCGCCATCACTTGGCTATAATTAGGTGCATAGGTCGCAATTTCTTGCGAAAGCGCCATTAACGCTTGCCCGTCTTGCTTAATTAAACAGGTCAGAATATTAAAAGCCCATTGGTGGTCAACACCACCTAGCATCTCTTGGACATTGGCAAAAGATATATTACCTCGGCCTTGGGCAATCGCTTGATCAGTTAGGCTTAAGCAATCACGCATACTACCGCGAGCAGCTTTTGCAAGTATCGTTAACGCCATAGGTTCAACGCTAACGTTTTCAGCCGCTAAAATGTGTGTGAGTTGCTTTTTAATTTGTTCGACGGTCAGTGCTTTAAGATGAAACTGTAAACAGCGTGACAATACAGTAATAGGTAACTTTTGAGGATCTGTGGTAGCTAGAATAAATTTTACGTGTTCAGGAGGCTCTTCAAGTGTTTTAAGTAACGCATTAAAACTACTTCGCGAGAGCATGTGTACTTCGTCAATGAGGTATACTTTGAAGCGACCTCTTGACGGCGCATACTGCACGTTATCAAGGATTTCTCTGGTATCATCTACTTTTGTTTTAGACGCAGCATCAATCTCTAACAGATCAATATAACGACCGCTATCTATATCTAAGCAAGTATCACATTTACCACAAGGGTTTGCAGATATACCTTGTTCACAATTCAAGCTTTTAGCGAAAATTCTGGCTATGGTAGTTTTACCAACACCACGCGTACCCGTAAATAAATAAGCGTGATGTAACCGTTCCTGATCTAGCGCGTTATAAAGCACATTGACAACATGCTCTTGCCCCATTAATTCGGAAAAATCTTTAGGACGCCATTTTCTCGCTAAAACTTGATAACTCATTAAATGTTACTCACCTTCAAACTGAAGAATAGAATAAACATTTAAATCTAATTGAGAAAGCTTTTCTTCACCACCTAAGTCAGGTAATGAAATAACAAAAGCAGCAGAGTGAGGATTAGCACCAAGTTTTTGAATCAATTTCGTTGTTGCTTCAATTGTGCCACCTGTTGCGAGTAGGTCATCAACAATAAGTACTTTGTCTTCTTTAACTAATGCATCTTGATGAATTTCTAAGGTATCTTGACCGTATTCTAACTGGTAGCTTTGTGCATAAGTTGCACGAGGCAATTTACCTGGCTTACGAACAGGTACAAAGCCAATACCCATAGCACAAGCTAAAGGTGCGCCGAATAAAAAGCCACGAGCTTCTGTTCCTACGATTTTAGTAAACCCTTGGTTCTCGAATTTATCTTTGAGTAAATCGATCGTCGCTTGAAAGGCTTCAGCGTTTTCCAAGATTCCAGTAATGTCTCTAAACATTACACCATCAATAGGATAGTTCTCTATTGTATGGATAGCTTGCTTAATTACAGCAATTGTCTTTTCAGTCATGTGTTCAAATATTGAAGTGTCAAAACCTGTAGAATAAAAGATTTTAGTGAATTTTTATAGCACTTTAACTGTACTATTTAGCGATAAAATGTTTTTAACGCGAGATTCAAGCGAATCTAAATCAAGTGGTTTTGCTAAAATATCATCAACCTGCTTCAACTCATGGAGTTGACTCACAGATTTAATATCTTGGGTAGTCATGAAGATAACGGGTTTTGGTGACTCTACACCAGCGTAATAGTTTTCAACAAACTTGAGCCCGTTCATAATAGGCATTAAGTGATCACAAATGATCAAATCAACATCCTGTTGATTCAATAACTCTAAGCCAGCTAAACCATTGTTAGCAGCTAAGATTTGAATTTGATGAGCGCCTAATGCGCGCTCTATCATATCGATGATAAGTTTTTTATCATCGATAACAAGCACTTTTAGCATAATTAATATATTAAGCTAAAAACGTGTACCAGCCCATAAGCATTGGTAATAAAGGCATAGATACCATTGCAACAATTGCTAGAGCTAAGTGACGTTTTGAACTTTGTTCTTTGAAATTTTCATTGCGAGACATTGTACTACTTCCATACTGCAAATTCAGGCGCGCATTCTATCTCAATGTTTAATAGATGAACAGTTTTTTGATCTAGATCAAGTAAAGTTTTTCAATTTGTAATCACTCATTACTGCTTTATCAATAGTTTATATAAAAACAAAAAAAGGTGGCAATGCCACCTTTTTAATTATTTTCAGCCGTGATCAACGCGTTGTGTTATTCACCACACTAGCCTTCACCACATTTACCTTTCTTCTTAGCTTTAGACTCACCGCATTTGCCTTCGCCACATTTACCTTTAGCTTTAGCTTTTGACTCGCCGCATTTGCCTTCGCCACACTTACCTTTGGCCATTGACTTAGCTTTTGACTCGCCGCATTTGCCTTCGCCACACTTACCTTTGGCCATTGACTTAGCTTTTGACTCACCACATTTGCCTTCGCCACACTTACCTTTGGCCATTGACTTAGCTTTTGACTCGCCACATTTGCCTTCGCCACACTTACCTTTGGCTTTTGACTCGCCACATTTGCCTTCGCCACACTTACCTTTGTCTTTATGACCATCAGGAGTTTCGACAGATTGCACTAATGTTTGATCAGCAAACGGATTTGATTCAGCTTTAGCTGGCGCTGTAAACAACAAGGCTAAAGTAATTGAAGTTAACACAACACTTAATAATGATTTTTTCTTAATACTCATCGGACTTTCCTTAATGATCTTTTATAAATTATAGCTATTTCAATAATAGTCTTTAAATTGACCTTTGTAAGTATGATAAAATTTCAACTTTCGTTAAAAAGTTTATAAAACTGAGATTTCAATCTACTGATAACTTAATGATAGTGCAAGACAAACCCATAATATTAGCGCCTATGGAAGGTGTAATTGATGCGCTAATGCGTGACTTACTTACTTCAATAAATGATTATGACCTTTGTGTAACAGAGTTTGTCAGGGTCGTTAAAGGCCTTGTACCAAACCATGTGTATAAGAAAGTATGCCCTGAGTTACTGAGTGATGGTAAAACGCCTTCAGGCACTCCTGTACGTGTTCAATTACTTGGGCAACACCCACAATGGCTCGCTGAAAATGCAGTACGAGCAATCGATCTAGGCTCGCCTGGCATCGATCTTAACTTTGGTTGTCCAGCGCCGACGGTAAACAAAAGTAAAGGCGGGGCAATGTTGCTAAAAACCCCAGAAACCATTTATGAAATCATTAAACAATGTCGTAAAGCTGTACCTAAAGCGTACGATGTTAGCGCAAAAATCAGATTAGGTTGGGAAGACACTCAACATTTTACCGAAATACTTGATGCCATAGAACAAGCTGGAGCAAGCTCGCTGGCAATCCATGCACGTACAAAAAAACAAGGCTACAAAGCGCCTGCACATTGGCAATATATTTCTTTTGCAACACAAAAGCTTTCTATCCCCGTTATAGCAAATGGTGAGATATGGACGAAATCAGACGCAGATAAATGCCAAGAAGTAGCAAATACCAACAAACTTATGCTGGGCAGAGGAGCATTGGCGGTTCCAAATTTAGCTAATGTGATTAAGCATGGCGAACAGCCTTACAGCGACAATCAGCTCATTTCGTTCCTCATGCACTTTTGTCACACAGTACCTGCTTCAGCAAAACCTCATTACCTATCTAGCCGATTAAAACAATGGCTAAAATACATCAGATTGCAATATCCTATTGCTCAATTGATTTTTAGCGAGTTGAAGTACTTACACGATACTGAAGAGATTTTAGGTTACCTCCAAGAGAAGATAAGCAACTAACGCCCTTATTATTCAAGGTTATAGAAATTTAGACATAAAAAAACCAGCAAGAAGCTGGTTTTTTTAAATAAGCTAAGAACTAACTAGATAGCTACACCTTTACGGTTCGCTGTATCCTTAATAAAGCCTTCCCAGCTTTTAGCTGATTTACGCGCTTTAGGATCTTTCATCGCTAGCTTGATTGCTTTATAAGCTGACTTATATTGACCAAGGTAGAAGTGAGATTCAGCAATGCTCATTTGAACACGACCAGTATCTTTCACACCTAAATCAAGTGCTTTGTTTAATGCAACGATAGCCGTTTTAAATTGCTCGTCTTGCTTCAACAGCATGCCTTGCTTACGGTAATGCTTAGCATCGTTAGTCATTTTAGCAACTTCGCCATATACTTTCGCTGCGTCGTCAATTTCTTGCGCCGCATGGAAAGCATTTGCTAGTGCGATAAGATTCTTATCGTCACGTGTTACTAAACCAGAATTCATATGCTTCTCTAACAGTTTTGCTGCACGATGAGGTACACCATTAGATTGGAATAAATTCGCTAACGTTTTAATCTGAGCTTCTTTTTCTAAGTAGCCCTTTTTGTATGCTAAATCAAGCGTATAAAGTGCTTTAGAGTAATCTTCTACCAATAGGTAGAACATACCTAGTTGCGTCCACCACTGTTTATTTTCAGGGAAAATCTGAATAACAGTTTCAAGAACATCAACAGCTTCCGGATACATCTTGCGTTCGTAGTATGAAGTCACTTTCAAAACAAAAGGGTTTTGATTGTGCTTATCACCATAACCAGCAATTGCTTTATCCGCAGGCATAATCACTTTATCTAGTTGCTTTAATGAATAATGAGCATTGGCAATTTTAGTCCAAACATTTGGATCTTCTTCACCGGTAAACTCCATCCAAGCATAGTAATGGCTAATCGCATCTTTATATTCACGAATAGACATTTCTAAATCAGCAACTGTTTTTAACGTTTGTGCTTGGTCAGCCCAGTTAAGTACGTCAAGCTCCGCTGCCTTTTTCAAATATTCAAGCGACTTTTTCTCATGGTCACCTTTAGAGGCATACATCATACCTAAAAAGCGATTTACATAAGCGATATCATATGATTTTTTTGCTTTTATCTCGTTTAAGATAACAATCGAACCATCAATATCATCAGCTGAATATAATTCAAAAGCCTTCGCTATCTTCTTACCGATATTAGGGCCTACTAGATTCGTTGGACGATTCTTCTTCCTTTCAGCAATTTCTGCAGCACTTGCAGCGCTCGCTTCAGAAACCATTGGCAATTGTACGGCAGTAACTGCCAATGCAATGATTAAAGAGGTTGATAACTTCTTAAGCATGATTACGCACCTCCATCCATTTTAAAGTCTAGTTGAACAGTTAAACCAAATTGTTTTTGCGGCTTGCCGTCAACAACTTTTGGCTTGTATTTCCACTTACGAAGTGCACGACGCGCTTCTTTGTCAAAAATACGTTTCGGTTGTGCTTCGATAACTTTTACGTCTTCTACCCCACCAATCTCGTTGATAGTGAAAGATAAACGTACCCAACCTTCTTTACCGTCACGAGCTGCTTGTACTGGGTACTTAGGCTCGATACGAACGATAGGTGTTGCGTCACCGTCACGGGCAAAACCTGCACCAGGTGCTGACATACCAGTATCTGCTCCACCAAGGTTAACTGAAGGCATTTCAAAAGACATACCTGCATTGTTAGCACTTGTATCCGGCTCCGGCGCTTGTGGCTTAGGTGGCGCTTTTGGCGGCGGTGGCGGCGGCGGTGGAACACGACGACGAGTTTCTGCTGCTGACTTAGGTGGCGTACTATTAACCTCTACAACAATATTGTCTTGCACTTCTTCTTGAGCACGATCGCCTGATTGTACTAAGAAAGCCATGAAAGAGAACAGTCCAAAGGTAACTGCTGCGCCGAGTAAAATTGATGCTAATAATCGAACCATAAATTACCCCTTAGCTGCCGCAATCGAAATCTGGTCGATTCCTGCTTCTTTAATTGCATCCATCACTTTAACAACGTTGCTATGCTTAGCTTCTTTGTCAGCTTGGATAAAGATGATGTCGGTTGGTTGCTCTGCAAGTAACTTCTCTAATGTTGCCGCGACACGCTCAACATCAACTTGTTTCTTGTTTAACCAAACTTCACCATCACCATTTACTGCGATAAACACGTTGGCATTTTTATGCTTTGTTTGGTTCACAGCAACTGGTTTGTTAACTTCGATACCTGCCTCCTTCACGAAAGAGGTGGTAACGATGAAGAAGATAAGCATGATAAACACGATGTCTAGCATCGGTGTCATATCAATTGCTGCTTCTTCCTCTTCACGAATACGTTTACGTGCCATTCCAATCTCTCTCTAGTGGTGAGGTAAGCTATCAACTAACTTGGCTTTCGCCATGTTAACTTTAGTATCTAATCTTGAACTAAAGAACACGCCAGATAACGCTGCAACCATACCCGCCATTGTCGGGATTGTTGCCATTGAGATACCTGCGGCCATTAGACGAGGATTACCAGTACCTTGCTGTGCCATAACTTCGAATACACCAATCATGCCAGTTACAGTACCTAGTAAACCAATTAGCGGACACATTGCCACTAACGTTTTAATCGTAATCATACGACTTTCAAGTTCTTCTGTCGCTTCGGAGATCCATTTGTCTCTGATTCGATGTGCATACCAAGAAGTAGTATCTGTTCGTGCTTCCCAGCGAGCGATAATATCATCACGCTTTTTCGGGTAAACAGAGGCTAAATACCAGTACTTCTCGATCATTAAGATCCACATCAAAAAGAGTGCAAAGGCGACGATGTAAAGTACATTACCGCCTTGCGCAATAAAGCCCCTGACAGAATCTAATAACTCTATCAGGAAAAGCATTATTTAGACTCCTTCTCTGCGATAGAAGCGATTAAACCTGCAGATTGTTCGTCTAGCTTGTGTAGTACCGACTTGCTCTTACCAGCAACGATGCTGTGAACTAAGATTAGTGGTAATGCAGCGATTAGACCTAATGCCGTTGTAACAAGTGCTAATGAGATGTTACCCGCCATGATTTTAGGGTCACCAGTACCGAATAATGTAATCGTTTGGAAGGTCATGATCATACCGATAACAGTACCTAATAGACCCATTAGAGGAGCGATAGCAGCGAACATCTTAATTAAGTTAATACCACGGTCAACTTTAGGCGTTTCACGTAAAATAGCTTCATCAAGTTTAAGTTCTAATGTTTCAGCATCAGCACCTTTGTTATCTTGGTAAACTTTTAATAAACGACCAAGTGGGTTGTTTTCGTTTGGCGTATCAATGTTCTTCTCTTGTGCTTTGATCTTAGAAGTCATTGCACCTAACACTACCATACGCTCTAGGCCAATTAGTAAACCAATAATAAGCAATACGGTAATACCGTAACCAACTTCTTTACCTTGGTGGTAGAATTCCATAAGCGTACGCTTACGAGTTTCTAACGCTAAGATTGCGCCACGTGAAGGGTCAAGGTAAACACCTGAGAAACCAGATGATGCGTCGAAGAAATCAGACGCTGTCGCTGAAATGTAACCTGCTGGTTGCTTAGCTAAAGGTTGAATTTGACCAACTTCATCGTTGTAGTTTAAGAAACCGTCAACATTTACTAAGTTGAAGTTACCGATACGCGTTACTTCTTGAGTAGCCTTCGTACCGTCTAAGTTTACAACTTCAGCCGTAAATTTAGAAACTTTACCAGACTCAGTCATTTCAGTTTGAAGTGCAAACCATAACTCTTCTAAGTCTTCTAATGCTGGAATTTCTTTAGCATTAGCGATACGGTCTAAAGCATCACCACGGCCTGGGAATTCAGCACTTACGATTGAAGTAGTGATTTGACCATATGCATCAGCTGCAGCTGCACGGCTTACACCGAACATTTCACCTAATGTGCCTTTAGCGTTGTCTAATTCAACTTCTTTTTGCGCTAATGTGATTTCGTTAGCTGCATATTCTTTAGTTAAACGTGTATTACGTGCTTGTTCGTTAGCTAAACGCGTTTGTGCTTTTTTCAATAAAGCGTTTTTGTCAGCACGTGCTGATAAGAACTCAGCTTCACGTTGCTTGTCAATTTTAGCTTCAGAAATACGGTCAGATTTAACTTGTTTCAATAAGTCATCAAGCTCGTTTGCTTGAGAAACAGCGGTGAAACCTGCTGACATAGATGCAGCAAGTAATACGAAATTAATTACTTTTTTCATTATTGAGCTCCTGCTGCAAATACTGGTAATTTAGTTAAGTCCATCGGCAATTGCTGACGAGCCATACGGATAGTGTCTGTAATACCTTTAAGGTATTCATCACCTAATTGATCCCAAGAACGCGCTTCGTTGTTCCAAACCCATGCTTGCTTGTAGTCTAAAGACTGAGCAATTAATGCAACACGGCCCATGTGAACGAAGTCAGCAGTGATTGTTGAGCCACCTAGGTCTAATTCACCTTGGTAAGCATCGAAGATTGTGCCGTAACCAGCTTCAATTTCGTATGCTTCTAATACTAAACGGAACTGCTCTGAAGTTGTAACATTTGAATCACTCATTACGTCGCGTAAGTTAGCGATACGCTCTTTACGTGGTTCAAGGTTTACTGGCACATCCAATTCAACGAACTTTTCTAATGTATCAATCATCTTGTACATTAAAGGAACAACACCTTGCTTGATTTTGTCGATACCTGCGATTTGGCGCTCTAATGAAGCGATGTTCGCATTTTGATCATCAACCATACGTTGTACGTGGTCGTTGTAACCTTCCAAAACGTCTGCTTGGTCAACTACGTTACGGTATTCGGCAAGTAGGTCTTGCGTTTGCTCGTAGATGTTGTTGATTTTGTTTTGAGATTTAGCTGAAGACTTTACGATTGTTTCTTCTGCTTTTTGAAGATCTTTAAGAGCGTCTGCAGCAGCAAAGTTGCTTACTGTAAGAGCTAATGCGCCAGCTATCGTTGAAGCGATAAGGCTTTTTTTACTTAATTTGGACATAGTTCCCAACCAATTGTTATTTAGTTTTGATAACAAATATTATGTTAATGCAAATAGAATAATCTGCCTTAAGTTTTAGTTTCTTTAGAATAAAACCACGCAATAGTCCCAAACGACACGCAAAGTGTCAATATGAGATCTAAAAAGATAGCCCAATTTATTTAAAAAAATAAATTCAAGCTTTTTTGTGCTTAGATATTCAGCTAATTTGATTAATTATCAGCCAATACATTTTATTTTAGAGTAACTAAATCGTTCAGATATTCCCGCTAACCTAATTTTTGCGTTTGTATGTTTTACTAATTACTTCGTAGTAAGTCAAATGTAATATTTTATTTTTTATTCAAGTGATTATTTATAAACCAATTTTATTTTCGATACCAGCCCGTTAATGAATATCTGTTTTGCGGGGCAAAAGGCGCTACAGACGTTACTGAATGAACCTTGTTGACATCAAATAGGGTTAAACTATTAAATGTAGGCGCTAAACTATTTGTTGGCTCGCCATTTGGCTCAAAAAATTGTAACAAACCTCCCCAATCCGGGTGCCACAGATTTGTTAAGCCAACAACGTAAGCAATTTGACGAGTTTCTCCTGCTAGGTTGTCAATATGGCGAGTAAGAAAATCACCTACGCGATAACGTGTTGCCTGACCATCTGCATACTTTAACTCGGGTTTAGTTGTGAGTTGGCTAATAAAGTTAACGACCGCTTCTTCATTCATTGCCTTTAACAATTGCCCTGGCAGATCCGTATCAGTTACTTCTACTTTCTTTCTACCGTATAGAAAACCAATACCTTTTGCCGCATTCTGTTGTATGGCTTGATATAAACCACGCTTTTTCTCTAAGGACAAAGCACCTATCTGCTCATCTGTTGCTTCACGGTTATGGTTATCGGTAAAGAACGCATTAGTGAATTTACAGCTATTTTTATAAAAGTCAGCTAATGCATCTGCATCATCGACGGATAAAAAGTTATCAACACGAACGTAACCATGTTCATTAAAATGTTCAGTGAGTTTTGCTAAATCAAAGCTTGTTAAATTTATATTCATTCTATTCTTCTTATTTTGATTATTTTCGGCGCAACCAGCCGGTAATAGATAGTCTTGGTTTTGACGCAAAAGGACTGACAAAACCAACATAATGATCAACAGGAATGTTGAAAATATTAATTTCATTAAAAGTTGGTAAAAAACTTTGCTTTAATGCCTGTTCATCATCAAGTAAATGTAATGCACCACCCCAATTTGCCTGCCAACTAGGTGTTAAATTGATGACATAGGCAGCCACTCTATTTTTATTTTCGACATCGTCATTGTGAACATTAAGAAAATGGCCCGCGCTAAACTTGGTAATTTGCCCATCCGCAAATGCGATATCTGGCGCTCCTAATAGCTCCCTAAAAAAATCTAACGTTGTCTCTTCATTAAGAAACTCAATAATTTGATTAAAGAAGTGACCCGGCATAAGGTTATTTTGATAAATATCATAAAGTGGAATGGTTTCGTAATGATATTGAAAACCATTTGAGGCCTGCTGATAAATAATGTCTTGAAGTTCGCTCTTCTGGCTATTTGACCACTTTGCAACTTCTTGGTTATTCAGATCTTGATGCTTACCATTTGCGTCAAATACAAGGTTCCATGTAGGCTGTGATTTGATTGTTTGATATATGGCTTGTGCGGATTGTTCAGATAGTGCCTTTTTTACTTTGACAAAACCATGTTCTTGAAAAAATTCTCTCAGTTCTGGCGCGGGTTTTTGATGATTAAGTGATAAGGTCTGCATATTGTTGAAAACAGTTTCGCTTATTAAGCATTAATATATTTGTTGCCTTATAGTATCATCTTAAAAAATATATCAAACCGTTAGCTGTAATCAATTCTATGTCATTGTCTCAAACTCTTGCTTTAGCAGAATCTGCTCACCAACAAGGCCAATTAGAAAAGGCTGAAGCGCTTTACCAGCAAATACTTGCGACAAATAAAAATACTGATGCGCTATTTGGTTTAGCGACTTTATATCATCAGAAAAATGACTACCTGCAAGCCCAGCCACTTTTTGAACAAGCATTAATCGATGAACCTAACGCTTTCGATATTGCGTATAATTACTTACTTGCCACATTAAGTGCTAATCAACGAGCAACGGCAATAAAATTATTACCAGTTTGCATTAAAAATTGCCCCAGTGACCCAACACTTCAGACTCAGTTAGCAAACGTCGCTTTGCAACTAAACACCTTTGAGCAAGCGATCATAGTAGCTCCTGAGATTCCTGCAGGGAAAAACATAAAATGCCAGGCTTATATGAAGTTAGAACAATGGCTTCTGGCCTATACTGAAGCTAAAGCGCTTGTTAAACAATTCCCCGAAGAAGAAGTACCTTTAAATAATCTTTCGATTTGTGCTGCAAAGCTAGATAAATTCGATGAAGCCATCGAGGTGTTTAGTAAACTTATCGACAATCATAAAAATGAAAGTGCCAAGCACTTGCGATTTGCCGATTTGTATTTGATGGCTAAGCAAGTAAACAATGCACGAATTCAGCTAGATATCGCTATATCATTAAAAGACACTTCTTTAATGCGTTACGACATTGAATGTAAGGTCTGTCGATTAGAGAATAATAAATCAGATGCCTTAGTAGCCGCTGATAAAGCGATTTCAATAAAACTGGAGGCAGAATTCGCCTGGCAGGTTAAGCATGATTTGGGCAACGAAGAAGATAACAAACAATGTATTAAGCAACTAAGTCAGCTAACAGCTGATGATTCTCAATACAGTTATGATTTACAACACAACCTATACACACTAGCAAAAGCATTACAAAAGGACGCTTTATATCAAGAAGCGTTCACCACCTTTGATAAAGCTAACCAACTACAATCACAGCAATTTAAACAAGATGATAATGCTTACGATCGTGCGCGTGATGAGCGTATTTTTACGCGTCTTAAAAAGCTAAATTATGCAGCACTACCAAACGATAGTAAGCCGACTCAACATTACTTTGTCGTAGGCATGCCCCGTTCAGGCACAACCCTTGTTAACCGAGTATTGAGCCAACTGCCAACCATCGATAGTTGTGGTGAAAGTAACGCAGTTGCTACCCTATTTGAAAACCGTTTGTATAATGAAAATCTCTCTGACGAGGTGATTACAAATTGGCTGCAAGAAAACAGCACTGAACACCAAGCGTTTTACCGTAAATTCAATAAAATACCTAGTCACGAGATTGTTGACAAAATGCCACATAATTTTAGGTATGTAGGTGCCATACTGGCGACATTTCCTAATGCTAAAATCATTCAAATGCGCAGATCACCAAATGATTTAGCCCTATCAATCTATTCACAATTTTTTAATCGCCAACACAGTTACGCATGCAACCTGACAGACATTGCACACGCCATCGTCGAAGCCAACAAATTGATGGATTACTGGCGTGATTTGTATCCAGAACAAGTCATCGATGTTCACTATGAAGATCTAGCAACGAACCCAAGTGGTGGGTTCGAAACGCTTTTTAAATATTTAGCGTTAACGTGGCAAGACGAATATTTAGAATTTCATAAACAAAATGTCGCTAGTTTTACCTTTAGTGAAACTCAGGTAAGAAAACCAATTAACCGCAGTAAAATTGGTTTTTCAAAACATTACCAAAAGCAACTGACGCCATTTATACAGGCTTATGAGCAACTCATTAGAAAGCTTTAACTAGTTAAATGCTTAGTCAGTAAGGTACTTAGTTCGTTCGTCTAACCATGTTTGCCGTGCGTTAAAGCTTTGTTGTATGGCAGTTTGTTCATCTAAGGTTAAATCAGGATGCCAAACCGAAAAAATTAAGACGACTCTATCTTGTTCTGATGTATTTTCTGCTTCATGAATAAATGAATCATCAAACACAATAGCGTCTCCAACTTGCCATGAAATTCGCTGATTTTCCACGGTCAAACAGCCACTGTCACCAACAATAAAGGGAATGTGTACCGTTAAACTATGGTTTGATAAACCATAGTGCGGGACGATATGCTGACCTGCCTTCAACAAAGAGAAGAATACCTCGTACGGATGCTCATTTAAGCCATAAAGGTCAATTGACATTAGCAGCTTGTGAAGCTTTGGTAATCGCTCAATGATAGGTGTATTTGGCACGCCGTTTTGATACAAATGCAACGCTGTCCAGTTCTTAGAGCCGGCTAATTTTTCAAAACTTTTATCGGCAAACTTTTCATCGACATAAGGCATGCCTTGTTCTTCAATGTCCTGAGTAATTTGGCGAAATTCCGACATTAACGGCTCAAAGTTTTCCTTAAACACATCAACCCAAGAAAATGCTGCATTTGGCCAAATAGGTTGAGCTTTTAATTTAGGTAAATAAAATAAATGTGGCTTTTGATTTTCAGTAAGGTACTGCCAATTTTCATTGTGAGTTTGTGGCCAGAGGGCACCATTACAATGGGACGATTGCTTTAAGTTAATTTGAGACAGTTCAGTATAATGATTACGTAAGGCAAGGCCTGCATAATATGATCTTGCTCTTAGAGGCTCTTCTAGTGATTCATTTTGAAACCAGTAGATCATGCCCTTATCCATGTCAAACCCTAGGGAGAGCAATGCTAAACCTTTATCTTTTTGATTGGTATTTAGAAAAAACATACCTGCAAATAGCAAAACCTGAGGAGAGTGGCTCCCGATAGATAAGCAATGCTGGTAAGCTTGCTCCGTGGATTCCTTGGTCCCAAGTTGTTCTTCAACAATCCCTAAACGCAACCACTGGTTCAAGTTGGTTAAGTTATCCTGACAAAATGCCTTTAATAAATCCCGAGCCTGTTCTGAATTGCCTTGTGCAAATAATTCATCAATGCGCTTAACATCTATAACTTTAGCCATGTTTAGTTCCTGTAATAAACCAGCCAATTATTTGATTTTGGTTCGTGTTAACTAACGCCGCTTTACTTGTTATACCATAGGTATTGAGCTCGCCAATAATGTCTGTTACTGCTTGCTGGTCTTTAGCTACATTAATCAACTGGGTTAATCGAGAGTGTTCTTGCTTCATGCTTTCTTTAAATTGGGTAAACAAGCTTTCTGCCGAGTGTTGTTCACCACTTTCTACTAACTCAATAACTTTATTCACCACTTGAAAGCACTGCCCACTAACCGGCTGAGTAATTTGGCCTTTATATTGACTAAGGTAATCCTCACCTACTTTCTCGAGTGCTTGTACTGTTATGGTTTTATTTATAAACAGACTTACTTTGTCAATGACTCCAGCAGGTAATAACAGATTAGAGAGCTCATTCAAGCGGTTTTTCGCCGGTTTAACGACCTCACTTTCATGATGATGAATCACTAGAGCAAGTTGCCCCTTGTCTTTTAACACTCGTGCTAGCTCTGCTAATGAACCGCTCGACAGGCCATATTCAAAACCAAATTGACTAGTCACCAGATCAGCTTGACCGTCTTCAAAAGGCAAGGTTGCAATATCGGTGTTGCCAATAAATTCAACACTTGGGCAATCGATAGCCCACGCAGGCTGAATATCCGCATAATCAACACCAATATAATGAGGTTTAGATTGATATTGAAAGAGCTTTCTTAAAACGCTGCCATTACCTGTTGCTAAATCAACAACAACATTTTGCTCACTCAACTGGTTGGCGACGTTTTGCCAAAGTGTATCAAGCTCAGAATTGTCTGACGATTGGTTATCGATGCAACTCTCTTGGTGGCCTTGCTGCCAATAATGTGTCCATGAATGTGCGTTATCCATACTATTCCCCTACTGGCACAACATCAAAAGGCGATGTCACTCTAAAGTCATCACGATCTCCATTAAAAGCATATGTGCCATGCCAGACATAAGATGGAAATAAGACCAGCTGCCCGGCTTCAGGTTGGATAATACGTTCGACAACTTCCCGTTCACCTAATTGAATGCCAGACTCCCCAAATTTGATGGCACCAGCATATTGGTTTTCTTGTGGATAGCTCTGAAAGTTAGGCAGTTTTATATAGAACGCAGAACTCAACCACCCATCAGGATGAACATGATTAACATGAAAGCCATTTGGCTTGAGTTTTACCGACCATGAGCCACTAAATTTCGTCTGTGAAGACTTACGCTTTAATAATGGGTGTGTATTATCATCAGGCAAAGATGCGACGAATTGACTTACCACTTGCTCCAAAGAACCTTTTAGCTGTTGAATAACACTAACCGGTTTATGCAATAAGCGCCCTGGCGTTTGTGTGCCATTTTTTAGTGTTTGTTTGAGTGGTTCATGTACTTTGTCATGCATGCCCAGTAGCGTCGATTCAAGTCGCGCTAAAAACTCAGCAAGGTTTTGGTAGCCTTTGGGCGTTGGTAATTCATAAGGTTGAATAAATCGATTGTAATCAACTAACCAATGGTACCTCTCGTCTCCTAGTAAACGCCAACAAAGAGACTTAAACGCAATATTCAACTGATGGAACGGTTGAACGAGCTCTACTTGCTGGATGACTTCAAGCGCATGGTTATATTCAGCCTGTTTAATCAATAGCTCTATATAATCCAATGCAACATTCACTTCAAAGCGAAGCGCTAACGATTGTTTAAAAGCATCTATTGCACCACTAAAGTCTTGCTGAATAATCAATACTTTTGCTTGAATTGCCATTAGCTTATCGTTTAAAGCAATATTTGGGGTTTTTGCTAAGATAGCTTGGGCTTTCTCGTCGGCCCCTGCAGAAAATAATTGTTCAATGTACGAGGCTGAAAGCTCAGGCGCATTTTTAATTTTTTGTAGCACTAAGTCATAGCTTTTTCCAAATTCATTTTGTTTACCTAACTGCCAATAGAATTCATTAAGTGTACTATGCGCTTCAACATATAAAGGTTTTTTGTTAATCGCTGACCAATAAGATTGCTCAGCTAACGGGTATTGATTGATTTCAAAATAGGTATTGGCAAGGCTAAAATCTATTTCTGCAATATTAGGTGCATACTGTTGTGCATGTTTAAAACACGCCAAAGCAGATTGGTGATCTTCAAGTAGTTTATAGGTTAAACCCAAGTTATGAAGTGCATTCACATAGGTTGGCTGAATTTGTATTACATTTTTATACAACGTAATTGCTTGCTGATACTCGCCTTGCTCTTTCGTAATGTTAGCAATAGACGTAAGTGCTGATACATCGTTAGGATTAGTAGATGTAATCTCCTGGAACAGCGTAAGCGCTTGGGTAAACTTACCTTGTTGTTGATAAACTAGCGCAAGGTTTCTCTTGGCTTCGGTAAAGTTAGGTTTTAACGTTAATGCTTGCTGATAACAATCAACCGCTTGTTCAAACTGTTCATCAATCTTGTAGGTATTGCCCAAATTATTAAGTACTTCAACCTGATCACGTTTTATCGCTAAACATAATTTAAAGCTTTCAATTGCTGGTCTATGTTCACCCAAATTTTTCAATGCTAATGCTTTTAGGTGATGCAAAATATCATTACTTTGATTCGTATCAAGCAAACCGTCAACGCTTTGAATAACTTTACCGTAATGTTTTTGATTTAATAGTTGTGCCAAGTGGGCAATTTGATTTTGAAGACTGAAATTCATTTTTCTATTTTTATAATTATGAAACCGCGTTACTAAAAAGCAGATGCAATTGAAACATCTAGAGAACACTAAAGTAACATCTTACAAGTTATTGCAACATGATAATAATCAAATTTAAGACAAAAAAAATGGCCAACAGATGTTGGCCATTTATTATTTTACTATCTTTCGATTAGTTAAATGTGTAAGTCGCGCTCACGAATAAACGTGGACCGATTGCATCATATAACTCAGGGAAAGTGTTAGCTTGTGATTGAGAATCACCTAACGCTTGTGGTTCTTCATCTAAGATGTTCTTAACACCACCAGTTACTTTGAAAGCATCTGAAACGTTGTAGCTAGCACTTACATCTAAGTAGAACTTAGTATCTAACTCTGGAACAACTAAATCAGGAGCAGTAGCATTGTTGTTGTTAGCAACCATGATTTGGTCATCTTCAGTTGAACCGATGTGACGGATTAACGCAGACAACGTTAGGTCGTCTTTAGTCCAGTTGATACGAGTGTTAGATTGGAATTCAGCACGTGGAGTACCACATGTGTTACCAAAGTAACCAGCACAGTTATCAATCTCATCTGGTAATTCAGCAATTGAAGTAACGTCGAACTTGTCTAACCAAGTTGAGCGGAACTGAATGTTTAAGCTTGAACCGTTATCGAAGTCAGTGTTGTAAGTAATGTTAAAGTCAATACCTGAAGTTTCAATTAAACCGATATTTTCATTTAAAGACTTAACAACAGAAACGTTACCGTCTGCACGACGAGAAATGTTTTGACACGTTACGTCGTTAATATCTTTAACTATGTTATAACAAACGTTAAGCGTGTTGTTTACACCGTAAGAAGAGATAGCGTCTTCAATTTCGATTGAGTAGTAATCGATTGTGAAGTCTAGGCCTTCCATTGGGTTGAATACGAAACCAACAGTTAATGTATCAGAAGACTCTTCGTTTAAGTTTTCGTTACCACCGAAAGAACCTTCGATTTGCGAGTTAGCTTGAGCGAAAACACCTACTTGACCAGCTGCAACACCAGTTGCTTCACAAAGCGCTACATCAGTAACACCAGATTGGAAACCGTCAGCAGAACATGGATCCGTTGCACCTGGGAAACCGTTTGCAGAACCTTGGAATAACTCAGCTACGTTTGGCGCACGAACAGCTTGTTGGAAACCAAAACGAGCTGACATCCAATCTGTAGGAGTCCAGTTTAATGCAGTTGCGAAAGACTCAACGTTACCGATGTTAGAGTAATCAGCAAAACGTGCAGCACCCCAGAATGTTAAATCTTCAGCCCAGTCAGCGCCTGATACTAATGGCACGTTAACTTCCATGAAGATTTCATCTGAAGAGTAAGAACCAACAGTTGCTTCACCAGCGTTGAAACCTAATACGTCGCCACTAGCTAAGAACTCATCTGGACGGAAAGAAGATGAATCTTGACGTTTCTCGTAACCGAATACTAAGCCAACCGCTTCATCAGCGCTTGGTACTTGCCATGAAGTAGTACCAGCAACGTTAGCCATGAATACTTCTTGAGTAATGCTAGTTACGTTAGCAGCACCAACATTTACGAAATCAATAGCTTCTTGAGAGATGTTACCTTCACCCCAGATATTGATTGGTACACAACCACCTGATGGATCTTGACACGCTGTACCGTCATCAGTAGTTAAAACTGCTTGGATAAAGCGAGACGCTGCAACGTCGTTATTTAATAAGTTAGTTTGGTCTAACATTGAACGGCTGTAGTATACATCGTATGACCAATCGTCATTAATGTAACCGTCGATACCAACTAACATACGGAATGCATCACGTGTATCTATAGATTGACGTGAACCATTTTCTACCATACGACGACCAATGAAACCTTCGTAGTTACCATCAGCATTTAGGCTACCACTATTTAAGAATGCTTGTTGTGTAGCTGCATCAAAGAAAACACTGTTAGGGTTGATTTCAACCGAAGTGAATGCTGGCGTTGGTGCTAATTCTTGTGGTACGAAGTTACGTACGAAAGAAACTTCTGAGTAAATGCGGTGCTCATCATTGATGTAAAAGTGTGAGAAAGCACTTGCTGAGTAACGCTCTTGAGGTAACTGTAAGAAGTTATCTGGTGCGTAGTTGAAACGGCTTGAAGGTTCAACCCATGCTTGACCGTCGCCATTTGGACCGAATGTACCAACAACAGTACCGTCAGCTTTAACAACGTCACCTGCGAATAAACGGGTACCTGGTACACCTGATGAACCACCAGCTACTAACTCGTCACCACTTTCAGTTAACGCAACGCTTGAGAATGAGCGGTCACCTTGCATTAATGATTCACGCTTTGAGTAACCTAAGTAAACAACAGCATTACCACGGTCATCAGCAAAGTTGCCACCCATAGTCATGTCTAAGTTGAACTTTTCAGCGTCGTTGTGATCTGTTACGTCGTAAAGCGTTGAAAATTCAACGCCTTCAAAATCGTCTTTCATGTTGAAGTTAACAACACCAGCTAATGCATCTGAACCGTATACCGCAGAAGCACCACCAGTGATGATTTCAACGTTTTCGATTAAAGAAGCTGGGATTGTGTTTAAATCAACTACACCTGATTGGCTTGCTGGAACCCAACGACGACCGTTAACCATAACTAACGTACGTGAAGTACCTAAACCACGTAAATCGACACGAGCCGTACCGTCACCTGGGTTGTTTGAACTAGGACCAAACGCAGGAAGCGTTGAAGGTAATTCAGCAAGTTTTTGCTCAATATTTAAGTTACCAGAAATTGCGAACTCTTGTGCGTCAACTTCGATAATTGGTGTAACAGCTGTAAGTTCTTGACGCTTAATACGAGAACCTGTTACTTGAATACGCTCTACGCCTTCTTCAGCGTTTGCTTCATCTGCAAATGCGTAAACATTTGGTGCTGCCATTGCTGTAGCTGTTGCACCAGCTGCAATAGCAAGCTTTACAGCTCTACTAAGCTTATTACTTTGATACATTATGTACTCCCTGGATCACTTCCGTGATACTAGTGTTTTAAATTCAAGACTATGTTGTCTTTTTTGTTATTTCGGGTCGTATAGACCTGATCTGTCGCTTAGGATAGTAAACGCTTTTGAATCTATTGGTCAACCAAGATTTTTATGTTTATTTAATAATTTTTACATTGCATCAATATTTTATTTGCTCCAAACAGGCTATTGCTGAATAAAAAACAAACAAAATGAGGTATTTAAAGGAAAATAAATAAAAACATTATTCAATTAAGAACATATTTAATGGATATAGCTTTAACAACACAACCCGTTATAAAACATAAAGTTAACGATGAACACATTTCCCTTACACAAACATTTGCTAAATGACTACAAATGCACTACGGCTGAATCAACAAACCATTAACAACGCAAAATACGTAAAGAATTTGTGACATATGTAAGGGTTTTATAACAATATAAATGAATTTTTTTCTTTAATCGTTTTATTCACCAATGTGATAAAATGCCATCCATCTTATGTAATCCCAAACTTATATGATTGATTTAGAACTGCTCGCTTTACTGTCTGCAGTCGGCTTTATTGCTGGTTTTATTGATGCAATAGCCGGTGGTGGTGGTCTTCTAACGATCCCTACGTTACTAGCAACAGGACTTCCTCCACACATAGCATTAGGCACCAATAAGCTTGCTGCATCTTTCGGCTCTTTTACCGCATCACTTACTTTTTATAAAAAAAGGTTATTTGATCCTATCTTTTGGTGGCGTTCAATTCTGTTCACGGCGATTGGTGCAATATTTGGCACATTGCTAGTAAGTAGCATAAATACACTTTGGCTAGAGAAAATGTTGCCCATCATTGTTTTTTCCATTGCGATTTACACGCTATTTAGTAAACAAATGATCCATACCGACGGGAATTTACCTAGGAAAGACAAAGCTCTTGATCGTAAACAAGCTGGTCAAGGCTTAATTCTCGGCTTTTATGATGGTGTCGCTGGCCCAGGCACGGGTGCCTTCTGGACGGTATCAAGCAGTGCTATCTATAAACTAAATATATTGCTAAGTAGTGGCTTAGCGCGTTCGACAAATTTCGTAAGTAACTTTTGTTCGTTGGTTACCTTTATTTATTTAGCCCAAGTAAACTTTATGATCGGTATATCCATGGGGATTTTTATTATGTTAGGCTCATGGATGGGTGCTCATTCGGCGATAAAGTATGGGAATAAGTTTATTAAACCCATCTTTTTAACTGTTGTGATCATAATGTCGTTATATCTAGCTTATAAAGCGTGGTAATACTGTGAAGTCTATTGAAAAGCTCGAACCGATTATCGCTGACTTAAAACACAAAGCGAATAAACTTGATCAAGCAAACACGAATAAACCCTCTCATAAATATTTTGCTGAAAGACGACTATTCTCTCCCGACTTGTTTTCAACATTTAGTGATAAATACTTAGCTTATGTTATTGAGACAGAAAAGAAATGCTTCACGATTAAGGCAATGTTGAAACACGGTAGTCGCCATGTCGCAAATGATGTATTAGGTGAAGTAGAGCGCCAAATTGCCGCGCTGACAACGGCGCTTGGCGCTAACGATGAAATTCATCATGAAGCGCAAATAAAACTTGATGCAAGAAAACAATTCTTCGCTAAAAAAGCAGCGAAAAATTTGATGCAAAACTCCCATCAGCTCTATCAAACCCTATCTGAATACCATGAATTTGAGCGTCGATTGAAGGCGATGATTGACGAGAGCATGCTCAATAGCAAAGGCGACAAATCATTAAATGAAGAAGTATTGGCTCTGCATCAGCGATTAGGCCGATGCAGAAAAGCTATTTCTCAAGTTGAACGTCAAATCGAACTATTCGAAAAAACTAATAGCTAAAGCCTAAAGCTTTCTTAACAGACTCAGGTAAATTCGGCATCGCCTGTTTAGGTAATAAAAAGGTCGCCAAGTTATAGAAGTCAGTAAAAATTCGATTGCTTTCAGTTGTACGTTTTAAATAATCATGACCTGATGAACCACCTGTACCAATTTTAGTTCCTAACATACGTTGCACCATCATCATATGTTTGTAACGCCATAATGTTAATGCTTCATCGACCTCTGTAAGCAACGTAATAAACTGAAACGGAATATTCATCAATGGTTCTTCGCGATACATCGAAATAAACAGAGCTGAAAGTGTCGCTTTTTGGCTAAGTCGTACACGACCATTTTCTTGTGCCTTTTGGTATTCATCCTCATTCAGCAAGGCGTCAAAGTTAGCACGGGTATTCTCGTGCTCTTTCAGTTGATGGCGAAGCTCTAGTTTAGTAAGTAAACGATTACCTTCAATAATTTTCTTTTCTTGGTTTAGCATCTCGTCGGTTGCTTGTTGATACTGTTGCCAAAAATTAAATTCGCCAAAAGACAAAAACGGTAAACGCTCTAACCACTGTTCAACGGCTTCAAATAAACTCATTTCACTTTCTAAGTCTTCTAGAAATTCTCGATGCTCATCCGTTAATCGGTTATAAAACGATTGCTTGTCAAAGTCGATTCGCTGTTTAGACTTTAAACCTAAGCTTATTTCTAACACTTTAAACTGAATACTTTGAAAACCAGAGGCTGGCACTAGGTAATTTCTAAAGTCTAGAAAGTCTTGTGGCGTCATCGTCTCAATAATATCGATTTGATCATTGATAAGGTGTTGTATTTTTACAACTCGCTTTAGGCGGTGAACGACGGTTGTTAAGTTTTGTTCAGATACAGATGGTTGTTTAAAAATATGGATTACAGAAGAAAGTTCATGCAAAATTTGCTTGAACCAAAGTTCGTAAGCTTGGTGGACAATGATAAATAGAGTTTCATCATGCGCTTCTTCGCCATATTTACCGCTCACAGGCTTTTGTGCATCAAGAAACTTTTCAAGTTTTAAGTAATCACCGTAATAGCACGGCTCTATCGGTTTATTCATATTATTTTAGTTATTATTAACCCAGTACTTTTATACCTTACTATTTGATGATTACGCTATTAAAATTATCAAAAAGCACGTATATTTTCTTTAATCAATTTGGCCAACCTATTGAATATATTTACGTTAAGCTATACTTGGCTACATGCACGTTAAAAAGGAATAAAAATGAAAATATCTGATGATATCCATAACTATTATGAAAAGTTAGTTATTCAGCAGTTTGCGCAAATGAAGGTAGAAGAAAATCACGACCAAGATTTTATTGCAGACTTAACATGTGTCGTGTTAAACCAATTACCCGCAAGATACATTAGACATGAAGTAGATATGGCTTTCTATTTGCCAGCCTCTGATCGATTTGAAATGGAAAACAAGGTCAATATCGCGATCAAAAAAGCGCTTGAATTCATGGAATCTCAAGGAAAAATGTAAAGTGCTCGGGTGACTAAAAAGCTGTGCTGTGCATGGCTTTTTTTATGCCTGAATTTTGAAAATGGAGTAACAATTAGATTTAAATACAAGAAGATTTGGGTGGTCACCCTCTCAGCTAACACCTCGGCACATGAGTCGTCTGCTGCGGTTGCTTCCTTCCGGACCTGGCCGAGTTCACAGAGTATCATTGCGAGGGAACCAAGAGGGTCACCATAATGTTGCCGTTAGGCGCGAGGGATTATCACTAATCCCTGTATGGGTTGCAAGTAATAGTTTGTATCTTAAGGTTGATCGATGATATTTTGACCAAAACCTTGTTCCGTCAATTTTCAGCTTCTGCTTTGGCCAATTTATCACTGAATTCGAGAAGAACAGATTTTAATACCAGTAAGTTTTCTCGTCCGATCCTCAGCAATAATTTATCGGTTTCTGGCAATGCTTCAAGTTCACTATTATCAAATTTATACATAACGCTTGGGCGAACTAATGTCATTTCTTGTCTAGGCAACTCCATATCAAGCACACGAACAATAGAATCTTGTAAAACATCAGTGAAATCTTGGTCTGGATAACCCAGTTCAGCATATGCTTCACTTATCAAGGGTTTTACCTCAATGTATAATTCTACAAGTGATTCACTGTCGATAGAGCGCAATAAATCAATGTATAAGGTAAAACGTCTCGCTGTGCTTTCATCCCACTGCCATTGACCTGTTGAAATACCTTTTTCGTTTACTTGTTCAACCGCAGAAAATTTAACTGCGGGTTGCACAAAAGGTGTGTACTCATAAGCAAGTGTGCCTTGAGCAAAGTTATCGGTAAAAACGACTACACGGCGTATCAGATCATCAGTGATCACTAGCTTTAATAGTTCTTTTCGCCAAGTTAAATCTGGTAGCGCAGCTTTAAGAAAGTCATCGCTTTCATCTAATTTAGGCAATGGACTTTGTTCTTCTACAGGCTCTGTTTCTGTTTCAGGAATATCCATGATGTCAGGCATTTCAGGAATTGATTCAGGCGATACCTTTTCAACGACTTTCTCTTCAGGTACTTTTTCTTCGACAACTTCAACTATAGGTGCTTCGACAACAGGTTGTTGATCGTTATCTTCCGATGTAAACCAAAACGCAATACCACCAAAGATCACCGCTACAATAATAACAATGACTAACCAAGGTGTTGTATTTTCTGAATTTGCTGTTTCGCTCATGCTTCCTACCGCTACAGGATAATTACCTACAATATATTGTTTAACTGAGTGATATTCAATGGAACACATATTGTTTTACATTTCTTTTCATGAAAAAGGGGATAATACTTAAAAAGTACTATCCCCCATGCTATTTATTGAATTTTGAGAAACGATCCAATTTTATTAGTGGGCATCATCCTGATTTTCAGGCTGCGCCTTGATAAAGGTAGGAAACTGATTGCAACGTTCGTAAATACCCATAATTAAAGGGTAACGATTCATATCGACGTTAAAACGCAGTGCGTTGTATACCTGTGGAATTAAACACACATCCGCCAAGCTCACTGCATCACCAACACAAAACTGTCCACTTTGAGACTGCAATTTAACTTCTACCGCCTTAAACCCTGTATGCATCCAGTCGTGTACCCACTGCATCTTGCTATCATCGCTAACATTTAGCTCGTTTACTAAATATTGTTGTACGCGCAAATTATTTAATGGGTGTATTTCACACGCAATATCATAGGCTAACGCTTTTACCATGCATTGCTCGACAATATCTTCAGGTAACAGTGTTTTATTCGCCTTAGCTTGTAAATAGTCGATGATGGCCAACGACTGATTTAAACAAACATCACCATCAATTAAACACGGTACTAATTCATGCGGATTTTTACGCTTATATTCGTCGCTATGTTGCTCGCCACCATTTTTTACCAGATGAACAGATAACAAGTCACAATCTAAACCTAGTAAGTTCAAAGCGATTCTGACGCGGTAAGCAGCAGACGAACGCCAATAACCGTATAGTTGCATTATTTAACCCCTGGATACTCAACAACCAGCTGATCGATTGAGCCGAAAATACTGTCACCCGCTTTATCAAACATTTCAATACGAACGCGATCACCAAATTGCATGAATGCTGTTGATGGTTTGCCGTCAGCAATAATCTCTAACATGCGCTTTTCTGCTAAACAGCTTGAGCCAGCCGAGCGATCGTAGTTTGAAATAGTACCTGAACCAACGACACAACCCGCGCCTAATGGACGTGTTTTTGCAGCATGAGCAACAATCGTTGGGAAATCAAACGTCATATCTACACCACAGTTGGGCTCACCAAATAATTGATCATTTAAATGCGTTGTTAGTGGTAGGTGTAATTTCTTACCGTCCCACGCATCGCCTAATTCATCTGGCGTTACCGCTACAGGAGAAAAAGCACTTGAAGGCTTACTTCCAAAGAAGCCAAAACCTTTAGCTAATTCAGCTGGAATTAAGTTACGTAAAGAAACGTCATTTACTAGCATCAGTAGTTTAATATGCTCTTGCGCTTGATCTGGCGTTGCTCCCATAGGCACGTCTGACGTAATGACGGCAACTTCTGACTCAAAATCAATACCAAAATCTTCAGAAATGACTTCAATATTGTCTTTAGGGCCAATAAACGCGTCTGAACCACCTTGGTACATTAAAGGATCGGTCCAGAATGTTTCAGGCATCTCAGCATTTCGTGCTTTACGCACTAGCTCTACGTGGTTTACATAAGCACTGCCGTCAGCCCATTGATAAGCACGAGGTAATGGAGATTCACAAGTACCTTGGTCAAAAGCCATTTGGCCTTCCACATCACCAGTGTTTAATGACTGATACACAACATCAAGTTGTGGTGCAATCGTGTCCCAGTTATCGACTGCCATTTGCATGGTAGCGGCAATATGTGGCACAGCGACAGCTTTACTTAAATCTTTACTAACAACAACTAATTGGCCATCTCTAGTGTTATTTTTTAACGTGGCTAGTTTCATGTCTTGTCCTAATCATTCTTTTTGTAATCATCAATAACTTGGAGCTGATTCTACGACAACTCAACACAAATACTAGTAGGCAGTGAATTTTCGTTTGGGTGCAAAGTTCAGAAATACTGTTATTAATTCTTTACACCCAAACATAAAGTGAGAAATGAGTTAAATCTTAACGGTCTTTTTATTAATACCGTACTCTCTTAATTTATTAGCAATAGCAGTATGACTTAAACCAAGCTTTTTGGCGAGTTGTCGAGTACTTGGATAGGCTGGGTAGAGCTTTCTTAGTAAATCAGCTTCAAAATTTTTTACTGCGCCATCTAAAGTGCCTTCAAACTCTTGTTCCAGATAACCATATTCACGGGTATAAGCAGGTAATTCCAGATATTGAGTTTGTACTAAATCACCTTCCATTAATGATACTGCACGAATCAAAACATTCTCTAACTGCCTAACATTACCTGGCCATGGATAATGTTCAATAAACTCACGGCAATCATCCGATAATCTGACATTTAATCGACCAATGTTATAACTGGCTTTAGCAATAAAGTGCTCTGCAAGTGGAATAATATCACTACGGCGCTCACGTAAAGAGGGAACATTTAAACCCAGAACATTAATTCGGTAATAGAGATCTTCCCTAAATTCACCACCTGAAACCATATTCAGCAGGTCTTTATTGGTAGAGCTAATAATTCGAACATCAACTTTTATTTCAGTTTCGTCATCGACACGACGAAAACTGCCATCTTGAATGACACGCAATAACTTGGTCTGAAGTTTAGAGGACATTTCCCCTACTTCGTCCAAAAAGATTGTGCCACCATCTGCTTGTTCAAATAACCCTTTCTTTGCTTGTTCGGTACCCGGTGTGCCTGTGCCAAATAACTCTGTTTCAGCTGCTTCGTCTGGCAATGCAGCGCAATTAAGCGTCATAAAGGCGAATTCACTGCGATCACTGGCTTGATGACATGCTCTTGCGATTAATTCTTTACCAGATCCGGTTTCACCAGTAATCAACATGGTTGAATCTAGAATAGCCATTCGTTTTGCTTCTCGAACAACCTTTCTCATGCTACCACTTGTTGCTTGAATACCTGAAAAACTATTTTCTGTCGATTGCTTAAATGCATTCATTTGCTGGCCCAAGCGTGCTTCTGATTTTAATATAAGCACCGCACCAGCTAAAATTGAGTTTCCTTCACTGTCATCGACATGAATAGGTAAAATATCGGCCACAAAGTCTTCATCACTTAGCTTTAAACGTCTTGTTTGCGCTAAGACTTCGTCGCTTTCTAACCATTTCGTAAAATTAAAGCCTTTAACGAACTGGCTAATTGGCTCACCAATAACTTGTTCATCTTTGGTATTTAATAAGTTTTTGGAAACATCGTTAAGTATGCGAACGTTAGCGCGCGCATCAATCGAAATAAAGGGATCTGGAAATGTTCGAATTAATGTAGAAAGTTCATTGCGCTCTAATTCGGACGGCATGAATGGCGTTGTTTGCACATCTACCACACCATCAATTAAACGCAGTTGAGGCATGAAGCTTTGTAGTTCTGAAAATTCCAGATCAGGAATATGAACAAATATTGGTCCTGCGACAGTCGCAGTATCAATACCTTTAATATTAATATTATGTTCAACAAACACGCCAAGCACTTGCTGGGCAATACCTAACCTGTCTTCACAGGTGATCTTCAAACGCATTTATCAGATTCCTAACGGTAAAAACACCATTGTAAACTATTTTGTACACATAAAAAAAGCCCCCTGTGAAGGAGGCTTTGAAATTTTTCATTAAACTTACAGAAGTGCGTCTGTTTTAGAAGCACAAATAAAGTCATTTTTGTGTAAACCACCAATCGCGTGTGTCCACCAAGTAATTGTTACTTTGCCCCACTCTAAAAGTATTGCAGGGTGGTGAAACTCTTCTTCCGCGAGCTCTGATACTTTGTTTGCAAAAGCCCAAGCTAATTTATAATTTTTAAATTTATACACGCGCTCTAGCATCATAACGCCGTCGCGCACTTCTGGCACCCAATCCGGTAACTGCGACATAAACGCTTGTAACTCTTCGTCGGTTACTTTTGGCGCATCAACGTGACACGCTTCACATTTTTGGGTAGATAAAGTTGAATTCATTATGTTTCCTTAACTGGCTATTTTTTCTTTTGGTGGAAATTTAGGTTCATGTAAACCTAATGCCTTAGCTTGTTCAACTAATGCCATTAAATCTAGATTTCTAATCGCATCTAAATCGCTCATTTTTTCTATCATGAAATATATTGGTTGCATGATATCAATACGATACGGTGTACGAAGTACATCAACAACTTGCTCTTCATTGGTTAAAAATCGATATTCAGCTGTATCTTGCTCGAGGGCATAGTTAGTTTCACCTGGCGACGATAAAATACCTCCGCCATAAATTCTTAAGCCATCACTGGTTTTCATTAAACCAAACTCAACGGTAAACCAGTATAATCGAGCTAAAAATACTCTGTCTTCTTTACTTGCTGCTAAACCAATCTCACCGTACGCTTGCGTAAATTTTGCAAACTCAGGATTTGTTAACATTGCGCAATGGCCAAACAGCTCATGAAAAATATCCGGCTCTTGCAGGTAATCAAATTCTTCTTTTGAACGAAGAAAGGTCGCTACTGGAAACTTTTTTTGACTTAATAAGCTAAAAAACTTTTCAAAACCAATTAATGCTGGCACCTGTTCACATTGCCACCCCGTACTTTCAACTAGCACACTATTTATTTCAGCAAGTTGCGGCACACGATCTATCGGTAAGTTTAGTTTTTCTAAACCTAGAATGAATTCATCACAGGCGCGTCCTTCCATTAACGGAAGTTGTCTTGTTATGAGTGCCTGCCAAATACTGTTTTCTTCTTCAGTCCAATGAATAATTCCATTCTCATCGGCTGGTTTAGAAACATATTTTGTCGCCTTTGACATGTTGTAACCTTGTATATTTATAATTGTGGTTTCCCACTTTAGTTGCCTTCATCTTATGCCAATGGCAAGACGTAGGTCACCTTTTAACATTAGGTCAATAACTAACCAGAATAAAAGGATTGTAAATTTTTAATTACAATCCTTTTTACAGGTTAGCTATTTATTCACATAATACACAAAGTATTTTGGCGTATTTGCGCAACGTGCAATTCGTGTTAGGCATGATTATTTATGGCTTTTTTGTAATCAGTTGTTTAAGTTTGCCAACTAATATTTGGCGTACAGAATTAATACTTGGCGTGTCTTGATTAAATGGTAGCGGACGACATAAGTGAACGGTTCTTATACCCAGTCTTGCCGTTAACATACCTGATGCCAATCCTTGCGCAGCCCTGCCAGATAACTTGCCTAATAAGTCAGCACCAACCATTTCAGTGCTAACATCAGCAATAATTTCTGTTGCGCCGGCAAAGATCATCGTTTTTAGCACTTCTCGAATCAGTTTAATACGACTCCAATAACCAAGCTTGATACCATATAAGCCTGCCACACGGTCGATCATTGTCACGTTACGCCAAAAGACAATAAGCATATCTACAAAGGCAATAGGGCTTATCGCCACCATCAACATGGTTTCACTTGAATGTTTCGCAATTTCACTCATCGCTTTTTGGTCAACAACACTCATCACTTGCTTATTAAAAAGCTGCACAATTTCAGCATCTGATAAATGTTTATATTCTTTTGTCAGCCAAGCATCATTATCTGGTAAAGCAATATCACATGGCAGATTGCTTGCTATTTTTTTACAAACTTCTACCGCTTCTCCATCAATGTAGCCCTGATTAATATCAACAATTTTTTGTTGAACTTTAATTTGCTTTTTTAACTGCGAAAGGCCCGTTACTTCTTTTAAAAAAGAGGTGCCAGCCGTCAGTGTAATGACAGTAAATAGAACAGCATAAAGGCCTGTAATAATTGGTGACTCGATAAAACCGGTACTGAAAAAATCAAACGCTTCAATAGCAACAATTAGAAATAAAACACTAAGGCCTAAACGCATGCCCCAGCTAGCTTTTGTTCGTTGCTCAATTTGTTGTTCAATATCTTGCAGCTCTTGATCACTTGCCTGCCAATCATCATTATCAAAATAAATCGGCTCTACGAGTGTTTCATCTGTTGTTTCATTGTTTGTTTCCGCGCTTTTTTCATCAAAAAGTATTTGTTGCTGAAATTGATCTTGTTCAGTACTCATCGCATTTTATCTCCTAACAAAAACTCAAGCGCTTGATCCATTCTGATATGGGGTAATGCTTGGTGGTCACGCAAAGGTACCCTTGGTGAAAATTCAATAAAATTAAACGTATTAGCTTGCCAGTAATCGTCTTTAGGAATCTCGCTAGGTACACTTCCGGGAAACACAGTAATCACTTTGTCGTCAGCGGCTCTTTGCCCTTTGATGACATTTATATCTTTATTTTGATAACGACTTTTACCTACGTCAGTAGTTCTAATAGAGGCAATGGCTAACGTTTTAACATCAACGGATTGATAATGAAGTTCATGACGTTTTTTGTAGACCATTTTATTAAGCAAATGAACCATATTGCTATGTTGATCCGGCGTGACATGATCCGCCTTGGTAGCGGCAAAGAGAAGCTTGTCGATTTTTGGTGAAAAAAGTCGTTTTAATAAACTTGACTTACCATAGTCAAAACTTTCTAAGATCATCGAAATAGCCAGTTGTAAATCGTCAAAACTAGCCTTGCCATGATTTAATGAAGACAAGCTATCGCATAAGACGATTTGGCGATCAAAATTAACGAAATACTGTTTATAAAACTTTTTAACAACGCGTGATTTATATTCAATAAAGCGCGCTCTCAATGTACCTATCATGCTGTTTGTTTCAGCATTTTGATACTCATTTTTATCGATACTATCAAAGCCAGTAAACGGAAAGAATTGAAGTATAGGTGCGCCTGCTAAATCACCAGGCAAAATGAAACGGCCTGGCTGAATAACTGACATGCCTAATTCTTCTCTAAACGTATGCAAAATATCTGTGTACTTCTCTGACAGCTCAGCAAGCACCTGCTCATCAAGTGGAGCAAACGGATCAAGTTTATTTACTTCATCAATAAATTCACTGGCGACTGACAATCTAGGCTCTTTAGTCAAGAGTGCCATCGTTTGCTCAGACCACTCTTCAAAGGTTTGATTCAACATAGGTAAATCAAGTAACCACTCACCTGGGTAGTCGGTAAAGTCGATATATAACGTAACGACATCTGTCGCTAATTTAAGCAATGAGCTAGTCGGTTGGTATCGAATAGCTAAACGGAGCTCACTAATACTTTTTGTTGGCTTGGGCCATGTTGGCGTATGTTGGCTTAACGCAGCAATACCTTCGTCATAGGTAAAACGCTGAATAAGATTGTGTTGCTGCGGTACTCGCTTGGCTGCGATAAAACGTTGTTGGGATACAGGGGTGAAAAACGCGAGTTCTGATTGTTGGTTCTCGCTAATCAGTTGATTAACCAGCGACGTTATAAATGCAGTTTTACCGGAGCGACTCAAACCTGTCACGGCAACATTGACCTGCTGATCAAGAGATCGGTGAAGCAGTTCATCAGCTTTATGCTTAATTTTTTTGAGCTTTTTTTCTATCGATGTTTTATTCATTACAAACTATATTCATTAACATTCTTAATGAGTTAGATATCCCCATATTACTTACTTTTAGTAAGTGATGATAGCCAACATTTCGTATTTCATAAAAAAAGAAAGCGACCTAAGTCGCTTTCTTCATTAATTGTTACGGTAATTTATAACTTGTTGATTTCTCTACTAACCGTAAATTGCGGTGAGGTTACATACTCTTCCATTGTGCGTAACTGACCTTCTAGTTTTCTATACTTTCGACGAATATCGTAAAACGCTTGTTTAGGCGGCTCTCCTGATTGCCATATACGTGTTTTTACTTTAATAGACGCGTCTAAAATATCATCTTTTGGCTGTTCAGCATCTGATGCATTTGATTGACTACCGTCTTGTTTCATCACACCCTGAGCAGGTTTTCTATCTAAAATAAACCAACCTGCAATATAGATAAGAATAATCCAACCAGCGCCAAGTAAAACAGCAGAAACCGCGAATATTCTTACAAGCCATGTTTCCCAACCAAAGTAATCAGCAATACCAGCACAAACACCTGCTATCTTGCCATTTTTAGGGTCACGAAACAGTTCCCCTTTTCGATTACTGGCCATGTTTGTTTCTCCATTCTGGTGTTTCTTCATCTAAGATAGCTTCTAATGTATGAATACGTTCAGCCATACTATCTGCCATTTCAGATAACTCTTGCAGTTGTTGATACTCTTCTTCACTCAATCCCTGACTCATCTGACGCTTACTACGATAGTGTAATATCAACCAAATTGGTGCCACTACAACCATAAAGATGATAACCGGGGCCATAATCACTTCTTCCATGGTACTCTCCTTATGTTATGTTTGGTTATGATTTATCAGATGATTTCATTTTAGCTTTTAATTTTGCTAATTCATCATCAACTTGTTCACTAGATTCTAATTCTGCAATTTCATCAGATAATGATTTTGCACCTAAGTCGTATGACTCTACTTGCGCTTCAATATCATCAATCTTACGCTCATAACTATCAAAGCGATTCAATGCATCATTAACTTTATCACTATCAATTTTGCTTTTCACTTTCAATCGAGAACTTGCTGTTTTTTCTCGCATGATGATCGCTTTTTGGCGTGCTTTGGCATCAGCAAGCTTTTCTTGTAGTTGACTAATTTCGTCTTGTAACTTAGCAATATGTTCATCAACATGTGCCAATTCTTCTGTCATCGCCTGTGCAGATTCACTACATTTATTCTTTTCCATTAATGCAGCGCGGGCCAAATCTTCACGCTCTTTAGTCAAAGCCAACTCGGCTTTTTCTTGCCATTGTTCAGCGTCACGTTGAAAACGTGTAATTTGACGTTGCAAGTCTTTCTTGTCTGCAAGTGTTTTAGCTGAAGAAGATCTTACTTCAACAAGTGTATCTTCCATTTCTTGAATAATCAGTCGAACCATTTTTGCTGGATCTTCAGCTTTATCTAATAAATTATTAATATTAGCGTTTATGATGTCGGTAAAACGTGAAAAAATACCCATAATAACTTCCTCTTCTTAAAATCTTTTAAACTTTTATACTTGATACTCTATATACAGAATTCAAGCCAACATTAAAAATACAAATAAACCACTGATAAATAAAGAAATTAACTTTATTTTAAAAACTTCTTCAATAACACCCTTTAATCAAATAGACTATTTGTTAGTAAAATAAACCAATAATTAGGTTCTAGGATGACACGTTTCCAACAACAAGATAATTTAATAGGACAATCAAATAGTTTTCTCGAAGTTTTGGAGCAAATATCGCAAATTGCTCCTTTGAGTAAACCGGTATTAATAATAGGTGAACGAGGAACGGGTAAAGAGTTAATTGCAGCTCGTCTTCATTACCTGTCTAAACGCTGGGAACAGAACTACCTTAAACTTAATTGTGCGGCTTTAAATGAAAACCTATTAGAAAGTGAATTATTTGGTTATGAGAGCGGAGCCTTTACTGGCGCGAACAAACGTCACGAAGGTCGTTTTGAGCGAGCACACTTAGGCACACTCTTCTTAGATGAAATAGCGAATACTTCAGGCCTCATTCAAGAAAAACTATTGCGAGTTGTTGAATATGGTGAGTTTGAACGGGTAGGTGGCTCTCGCACATTGAAAACCGATGTCAGGTTAGTTGCTGCGACAAACGAAGATCTACCTACGCTTGCGGATAAAGGCGAATTTAGAGCCGACTTACTCGATAGGTTAGCATTTGATGTGATCACCCTGCCGCCATTAAGAGAACGACCAGACGATATTATGGTACTTGCCGAGCACTTCGCTATTAATATGGCACGAGAGCTTGAATTTGAACTCTTTAGCGGTTTTACCGAAAAAGCCCGCAGAACCATGCTTGAATACCATTGGCCAGGTAATATCCGTGAATTAAAGAATGTCGTGGAGCGCAGTGTTTATCGTTGTAACAACCCGCATTTACCTGTTCACGAATTGGTTATCGACCCATTTGAGTCGCCTTATAGACCACAAAATAGAATCAAAACTCATGATAGAGTTAGTACAGTTACTGAAACGAAAGAGCCGCAAGTACAATCACCTGTTGAAACATCAATTCAACAGGTTCAACAAAGTACTCCACAACAATATAAGTTTCCAGTATCATTGAAAAAACTCTCTCAAGAGCACGAGATACAATTGATTAACAATGCCTTAGCGGCAAATCAATTTAATCAGAAGAAAACAGCGGAAGCACTTGAGTTAACTTATCACCAACTTCGAGGGTATTTGAAAAAATACAATTTACTCGATGGTAATATGAATGAAGAAGAATAGACGGTTGATTCATTTTCAACTCAGTTATACATGGGCCATAGCAACCTGTCTTTTATTGATTGGCTGTAGTACTGACGAAGACATTTCGTTACGTGAAAAAAGTATCATTTATTGCTCTGAGGGCAGCCCAGAGAGCTTTAACCCGCAAACGGTTACTTCCGGCACAACAATTGATGCTATAGCCAACCAATTGTATAACCGTTTAATAACATACAACACGGAAGACAATTCCATTGTACCGGCAATCGCAAAATCTTGGCACGTTACCCGAGATGGCAAAAAAGTTACCTTCTACTTACGTAAAGATATTCCATTTCATCAAACGCGTTATTTTACGCCTACTCGCGGTTTAAATGCCGATGACGTTCTTTTTAGTTTTAATAGAATACTTGATAAAGAAAGTAAATATCATCAGGTTGTAGCGGGTAACTTTCCATATTTCCAAAACGTAAATTTTGGTGGTTTAGTTAATAAGATAGAAAAAATAAATGACTATACCGTTCGCTTTAGCTTAAATTATCCTGATGCATCTTTTCTTGCCCATTTAGCGTCTACCTATGCTGTCATCCTATCTAAAGAATATGCAGACCAATTATCGCTAGCATCAAACGAAAAACAAATCGATCAATTGCCTATTGGCACTGGACCATATAAATACCAAGAATACAAAACAGGTTCTCTAATTCGCTATTATAAGCATCCAGACTATTGGCAAGAAACTAACGACGCACAGCAAGTAGTGTTCGATATTACACCTAATAATTCAGGTCGCTTGGCTAAACTATTGGCTGGAGAATGTGATTTAGTCGCTTACCCGATTGCACATCAACCAATTATCAACAATCCTAATCTAACACTTGAATCTGTTACTTCATTGAACGTCGCTTATTTAGGCTTTAATACTGCGAAACCGCCATTTAATAATAAAATGGTCAGGAGAGCAGTTGCTCATGCGATTAATAAAAAAGCCATTATTGATGCGGTTTATTTTGGTCGTGCAGAAGCAGCAACGTCGGTATTGCCTCAAAGCTCTTGGGCATATGATAACTCGTTAACGCACCACATGTATGATCCCGAGTTAGCTAAACAGTTATTGACACAAGCAGGTTACCCTAACGGTTTAACCATTGATGTTTGGGCGATGCCAGTAAGGCGAGCATATAATCCAGATGCACTAACAATGGCTAAATTAATTCAGTCAGATTTGCAGCAAATAGGCATTAGTGTAAACATCATCAGTTATGAATGGGTGACTTTCTTACGAAGGTTATCTAAAGGTGAACATCAAAGTGTTTTATTAGGTTGGTCTGCCGATCATCCTGATCCTGATAACTTCTTCTCACCTCTACTAAGCTGCGCTTCAGCAGAAACTGGGTCAAACCGAGCATTTTGGTGTAATCAGGCGTTTGACGATATATTAAGTGACGCCCTGTCGACTACTAACCCAAATCAACGAAAAGCGTTTTACAGTCAAGCAATGGCAATTGTTAAAGAAGAGATCCCACTTTTTCCTATCGCTCACTCAAAACGATATCAAGGCAAAGCTAACTATATTTCCGGTAAGAGCTTAGACGCATTTGGTGGTATCCATTTAGGCAATATTCAGCGCAATGTAGAAGGTGGTGAATAAATGCTTATTTTTACGCTAAGGCGACTAAACTTATTTATTTTTACTATCTTCTTGCTGACAGTTTTATCTTTTAGTTTGGCGTTTCTATTTCCCGGCGATGCCTTGGTAAATATTTCAGGCCAAGTATCCGCGAATCAAGAGGTATTGGCTGAGTTAGCTCAAAGTTATGGCAAAGATCAGAGTATTTTCAATCAATACGTAATCTATGTCGGTAAGGTTTTCAGTGGAGACTTTGGCGTTTCAATGATTTCAGACTTACCCTTGCTCGATGTAATTTCAACCTTACTGCCAGCAACTGTGGAGTTAAGTTTAGTTGCACTGCTCATTGCCATGGTACTCGGTATTCCTATTGGCTTTATCGCAGCAATTAGACATAGAAAAAACAGCGACAATATTATTTTATCAATTGCAATGATTGGTTATTCAGTGCCTGTTTTTTGGGTCGGTTTAATGGCAATTCAGTTGTTTTCAATCGAATTAAGCATGTTCCCTTCTGCAGGACAAATTAGCCCTGTTTATGAAATTGAGCGTCAATATGGCATTTTACTTATCGATATTTTATTAAGTGACAGTAATTACAAGTGGCAGGCTTTTTCTGATGCAACCAGTCATTTAATTCTCCCTGCTGCCGTTATCGCATTGGCACCAGCGACGATTTTTATTCGCCTAGCTCGCACCGCGATGTTAGAAGTGCTTGAAACACCGTATATTCGAGCGGCAAAAGCCAAGGGGCTAAGCTTTGCTCAGGTTGTATATTCTCATGCGATTCGCAATGCGTTAATCATGATTGTTCGTCATATCGGTTTGCAGTTTGCTAACTTAATTACCATCGCAATGATCACCGAAGTTATATTTAGCTGGCCAGGTATTGGTCGTTGGTTGATTGAAAGTATTTACCAACGTGACTACACAGCAATTCAAATTGGACTACTCGTGTTATCAAGCTTTATCTTCATTGTGCATATACTGTCTGATTTTCTCTATGCGGCATTAAATCCATTAGCGCGAGGTAAAAAATATGGCTCGTGATAAAATTTATTTAGAAGAAGAATTTCCATCCCCCATCGTGCAATTTTGGTTAGAGTTTAGGAAACTCTCTATCGTCAATGTCGCCTTTGTTAGCTTTTTAGTCTTGGTGTTTATTGCAATATTTTCCCCTATTTTGGCGCCCTACTCGCCAACCGATAGTCATATCGATAGTCTCCTCATGCCGCCATCATGGAACAATGAGGGCAGTGTCAGTTTCCTTTTAGGTACAGACCAATTAGGGCGCGATATTTTATCTCGACTTTTGCATGGTACATCTCTTACCTTCGGATTAAGTTTTGTCGTTGTAGTTATTTCTTTAGTCGTAGGCGTGGTGATTGGCTCTTTTTCAGCGTTAACAAAAGGCGTTAAATCGAGTGTTCTGAATCATTTGCTAGATGTCGTACTTTCAATCCCTTCATTGTTATTGGCGATAATTATTGTTGCGATACTTGGGCCTGGTATTGAGAACACAATCTGGGCAATTGTAATGGTGTTAATACCTCAATTTGTTCACGTGACACGAAACGCAATTAAAGAAGAATATAAAAAAGATTATGTACTCGCTTCTAAACTAGATGGTGCGAATAACTTTCGTATTCTTACGTATTCAATCTTCCCCAATATTTTAGAAAAAATAGTTACTCAAGCAACTTTTGCTCAATCTGCAGCCATCATTGATATTGCCGCTCTTGGCTTTCTAGGATTGGGCGCACCTATCCCTATGCCTGAATGGGGTGCGATGTTATCTGACGGTATCGATTTATTTTACATTGCTCCATGGACAATATATTTTCCTGGTATGGCGATTTTTATTGCAGTGCTCATTACCAACCTCGTTGGCGAAGGTATTCGACACTCGATAAAAGAGGTGAAAGAAAATTAATGAATTTATTCGATATTAGAAACCTATCTATTTCACTTAAATCGAACGATACCGATATTTTAGCGGTTGATCGCGTATCCCTTGCCATGAAAGAAGGCGAAGTCCGTGGTTTGGTAGGAGAATCTGGTTCAGGTAAATCACTATTAGCCCAGGCGATTATGGGCGTGCTAGATCCTAAATGGAGTGTTACTGCTGACCGCTTTCATTGGCGTGGTCAAGATTTAATGAATTTATCCCCTCATGAGCGAAAAGCAATAATCGCCAAAGACGTGGCAATGATCTTCCAAGAGCCAATGTTAAGCCTTGATCCAACGACAACTATCGGAGAACAAGTTGAAGAAGCAATTGATCCAGCGAGTCTAGAAGGAAATTTCTGGCAACGCAGAAAAGCTAGAAAATCTGAAGCTATTAGGTTATTGCACAAAGTAGGCATTAAGCATCATGAAATATGCACGTCGAGCTACCCTCACGAATTAACAGAAGCAATCTGCCAACGTGTGATGATTGCGATTGCATTAGCTAAAAGCCCAATTTTGCTGATTGCAGATGAGCCAACTGCTGCGATGGAAAGCCGAAATCAAGGTCAAATTTTTCGTCTACTAGCGAGCCTAAATCAACTTAAAAGCATGTCTATTTTGCTCATTAGCCATGATTTAGAAAACGTAACTCATTGGACTAACACGATTACCGTGATGTACAGTGGTCAATTTGTTGAAGCTGGCACAACCAAACAAATTTTTAAATCACCTTTGCACCCATATACTCGTGCGCTGGTTGACAGTAGTCCTGCGGCAAATATTGAATTGCCTCCTAAGTCTCGCTTGAAAGCACTACCTGGCAGTATTCCAATACTGCAACATTTACCCATAGGTTGTCGACTAGGCCCTCGTTGCCCGAAAGCGCAACGTAAGTGCGTAACAGCGCCTAAAGCAAAAAACTATCATGGCCATGTCGTCAGTTGCCATTTTAATATGAAAGAGAGCGGTAAGGTATGAGTTGTTTATTGCGCGTCACCGATTTAAGTAAAACCTATAAGTTGCCTGGCTACTGGCTAAACCGAAAAACATTTACGGCGCTCGATCCTATTACTTTTTCAGTGGAAGCTAATCAAACCTTAGCTATTGTTGGTGAAGTAGGCTCAGGAAAATCAACCTTAGCTAAATTACTTGTTGGCGCCGAGCAGCCAACAACCGGCACAATAGAGCTTGGTAACGAAATCCTTCATGATGGTGACTTTAGTGAACGCTGTCAAAAAGTTCGTATGATTTTTCAAGACTCAGGAACCACTCTAAACCCAAGTTTAACCATTCAACAGATCCTCGACGAGCCACTTAAACTTAATACGCAATTAAATGATATTGAGCGCATAGATTTGATGCGAGAAACATTGAAAAAAGTGGGTTTGCTACCTGAACATTTACACTTTTACCCTCATATGTTTTCTGGTGGACAAAAACAGCGTATATCACTAGCGCGCGCCATCATTCTGCAGCCTAGAGTACTGATCTTAGACGAAGCGTTAGCTGCACTTGATCCCTCATTACGTTCTCAAATGCTAAACCTTTTGTTAGACCTTCAACAACAAATGGGGCTGGCTTTTATTTTAATCTCTCAAAACTTGGGGATTGTTAGGCATGCTAGCGATAACTTAATCGTATTAAAAGACGGAAAAGTTGTTGAACAAGGGCCTACTCAGCAAGTCTTTAGCAACCCCAAAGACAAGTACACGAAAATCCTGATGATGAGCCAGCACTTAAAATTAGGTCACGGCATATAAAAAGCTCAACCATCAGGTTGAGCTTTTCAATGTCAGTAAACTTCAAATTTTATTTTAAAATATTATCTACCGTACCTTGCGCTAAAGGGTGATAGCCTGGTCGAGCAATTTGATATACCTCTGTCGCCCAAACCTTGCCTTCCTCAGATTCAGCAAGCGTTTTGTACAATGGTACAATAAGTTTTCTTCTACCAATACCAATTAAGTATGTTTTCATTGCTGGGTATATTTCTTTATAACCAACACGTAATGACAACAGATACCAAGCATGCGCTATTTCTGCATTAGTACTGGTGGTTAACTTAAACTGCTGATCTAGTTTTGTCATCCACGCTTGCGTGATATCTAAAGGCAAGTTATTGATAAAGTGAAGCCACTCATGCACTGTCCAATTCGCTGTAGGTAACGCAGACAAAGCAAGCTTTCCACCTAATAAGTCAAAGATTTGCTGGTCAATCGTAGTAAAGGCATCAGAGCTAGGCTTTGGTGCAAATGAAGGTAAACCTTGTTCGTAAATCCATTCATTAACCTCAGCTTCACTTACCGTACCTGGGTACTTGTTTATTAGGTTCTTTAGTAAATATTGCTCGAACGCTTTCGTGCCTAAACTCTCAAAAGCATGATCATCAAAATAATCACGAATAAACGTGTCAAAAATCTCACGACCATATTGCTGCTCAAGGTAAACTAAAAATTGTTGCCCTTTAATATAAGGTACACCAGAAAAAGCATCATCAGGATCTCTGCCCGCTAAATCAATGTATAGCTGTGTGTCACCTGGTGCTAATTCGGCTAATTCGTAGCCTAGGCTTTGTCTATCTAGTGATTGCTCCATCATTGCTCGTTTACGGCCAAACACTTGTTCCATAATGCGGTTTTCAACATAACTCGTAAAACCTTCATTTAGCCATAGGTCACGCCATGTTTCATTCGTTACCAAGTTACCTGACCAAGAATGAGCTAGCTCATGAGCAATTAAATTAACGAGTGATTTATCGCCGGCAATCACGGTAGGGGTAATGAATGACAAACGTGGATTTTCCATACCACCAAATGGGAAACTAGGAGGCAAAATCAATAAATCGTATCGCCCCCAGCGGTATTCACCAAATAGCTTTTCCGTTTCATCAATCATTTTTTGAGTGTCATTAAATTCTGCAACCGCAGAGTCAACAACGCTCGGCTCAGCATATACCCCAGTTACATCACTCATCGGCTTAAACGTGAGATCACCCGCTGCAATTGCAATTAAGTAAGGTGGTATTGCTTGTGGCATTTCAAAGAAATAGTCACCATCACGCTTTGTATCAGGTTCATTGTTGGCGCTCATAACCGCTAATACATTTTTTGGCGTTGTAATGCGCGCGGTATAAGTCATTCGAACACTTGGCGTATCTTGAATAGGCATCCAAGAACGAGCATGTATAGCTTGGGACTGACTGAACATAAATGGCTGTTTTTTGCCGGCAGTTTGTTCTGGTGTTAACCACTGTAGACCAGAAGCTTTCGGTGTTGAGTGATAGTAAACACGAACGGTTTTTGGTTGAAACCCTACAGACAACACTAACTTTTGACCTAAAACATCATCATAAGCGGCTAAATTAAAAGGAACGCTTTTCCATTGCCCTTTACTGGTTTTCGCCATCACATGTTTAATCACAAGATCTCGCGTATCAAGGTTAATAACCCGCGACTGTTTGTCAATCCAGTTTAACGACAACTCTGCAAAACCTGATAATTGTTTTTCGTCAAAATCAATGGCTAGGTCTAAATAGACATGGGATACCTTGACTTCATCATAGTTTGCGTAGGTATAGGCATCATTTAATTTTGCAAAACCTTTACTAGCAAATAAAAGACAAGTGATTAGAAACATTCGTAAAATAAACAATGTAACTCTCCAAAAAAATTTAAGGCCTGTAGGTTATGACAACCAACAGGCCTATTCAATCATTATCTTTACTTTGTAATTAGCAAAGTATAAACCGTTATGGCTTATCCATTCTAATCACAACGCGTCTGTTCTGCTCGCGTCCTAACACTGTTTGGTTAGAGGCAATATGACGCTTTTCACCGTAACCGGTTGCAGTAATTCGGGCGATATCAATGCCAGCATCGATAAAGTGTTTTTGAATTTTAGCTGCGCGCTTTTCTGACAACTTAAGGTTAGGCCATCGACCACCATAACTATCAGTAAACGCATCGATCAAAACGATTTCTAGTTCAGAATCGAGTGCTAGATACTCTGTGATCATCGATATACGCTTTTTAGAGGCTTTAGTTAACTCATCAGAATTTGACTGGTAATTTAACACCGTGTAACTAATGTCTTCAAAGCTGTAATTAAGCAAATTTCCAACACAGCTAACGAACGATTGATAGGCCTTTGAAAAACGCGCTGGCGATAAACCGACAGCGACTTTATTGGTTTCGTTATACCAATCTTGGTAGAACATTTTAGGATTCATTCCTTGCTCTAGTTCGCTGAGCATTGTCCAAGCAACTTTTTTAGAAAGGCTTGGCGAAAACTGCTTATGCAAATCCATTTGAGCAATAACACGCCCACCGTGTCCTGGCTTCCAACTTGGTGGCATAGAACGAACTTCAGCTAAACCATAGGTATCAGGCAACCTAAGCATATCTAACTCAAAGTTCATATTTAACTGACGATTAGCAACAGAGGAGAATACCGCCTCACCATAATTAGGAATTTGATGGGTAAGCGTACATTTTAACCTTGAATTTTCAGCAACCTGCCAGCTTGAATCGTATAGATCTGCTTCGTAATGGCGAACCATCGCATTACAGGAAAAAGCCGTAACTGCTGCACTTAAAGCAAAAGGAAGTATCTTCATCATCAATTCAACTATCGTTAATCGTCATTTTTATATCGGCTTTACTACTGACAACTTTAATATAATTTTAGCAAAAGGTCGAAATAAGCCTTAGCTTGCTGGCGAATTTCTGAGATAATTAGCCTTAAATTAAGCCGTAATAAATAGCTCATGTCACAATCTGAAGATAACACTGAAAATACTTCTTTAACTAACACACAAGAAAAGACAGAAACAAAGCAAAGCACTAAAGAAGCGAAGTCTGCTTTCGCTCAACGTTTCAGAGGTTATTTTCCTGTTGTTGTCGATGTAGAAACCGCTGGTTTCAATGCAAAAACCGATGCATTACTTGAAATTGCAGCAACGACACTTTCTATGGACGAAGTGTCAGGTGTTATTTCATTAGACGAAAGCATCAGCTTTAATGTCGAGCCATTTGAAGGCGCTAACCTTGAACCTTCAGCGCTCGCTTTTACCGGTATTGATCCGACTCATCCATTACGCGGTAATGTTGACGAATCAGAGGCTTTGAAAACCCTATTCAAAATGATTCGAAAAAAAATGAAACAAGCTGGCTGCCAGCGCGCCATTATGGTTGCACATAATGCAGCCTTTGATCTTGGCTTTGTTAATGCCGCGATTGAACGTACCAATATTAAACGCAGTCCATTTCATCCATTTGTGAGTTTCGATACCGCAACGTTGGCGGGCTTAGCTTTAGGGCAAACGGTCTTAGCTAAAGCCTGTGAAGCAGCTAACATTCCTTTTGATAATAAAGAAGCCCACAGCGCACTCTATGATACCGAGCGCACTGCAGACCTATTTTGCTTTATCGTAAATAAATGGCAATCGCTAGGCGGTTGGCCATTATCTGAAGAAGAAAGCCAAGCATAGTTTAAAACGTTGTCGGTTGAAATACGCGATTATGAAACCGGCAAAGTATATGCCTAGCCGCCAGTACTAGTAAGCCTATAGCGACAAGCGTGATTGCAACATGCTGACTAATATAAATAATCGTCAGTGCAAATGCGCCGTATATGAATGGTAAATACTCATAAACGACATGCGGTAACCGAGACTTAACCGTTCTTTTCCCAAATGGGTAAGACGACTTATAGGCAAGGTAAAAGTGAACGGTAATAATACTGGCTAAACAATAAAGTGATGCAGCCAAAAGCAATACGTGGCTTGGAGCTTTAATTGCTACAACCCAAATACAAAAAACAAAACAAACTAGTGGCAAAAATTTCATATGATCATTCCTTAATCAAAGATACTTCCGTTTAAAAATCGATCAAAATTTTACGCCTATAAAAGAAAAAAGCCAGCATAAAGCTGGCCTTTTTTATACAAATTTTAAATTAAAACAAATGTGATATGTCTATTTATTATAATTTGTCAGCGTTGTCTGATAAGTAAGACGCTACGCCTTCTGGAGATGCAGTCATACCTGTATCACCTTTGTTCCAACCTGCTGGACATACTTCACCGTGCTCTTGGTGGAATTGTAATGCATCAACCATACGAATCATTTCATCAACGTTACGACCTAATGGTAAATCGTTAACAACTTGGTGACGAACGTTACCCTCTTCATCAATTAAGAATGAACCTCGAAATGCAACACCAGCTTCTGGGTGCTCTACGTCGTATGCTTGACAGATTTCGTGTTTAACGTCAGCAACTAAAGTGTATTTAACTGGACCAATACCACCTTCGTTAACTGGCGTGTTACGCCATGCATTGTGAGAGAATTGAGAATCAATAGAAACACCGATTACTTCAACACCACGAGCTTTAAATTCTTCCATACGGTGATCGAAAGCAAGTAGCTCAGAAGGACATACGAAAGTGAAATCTAATGGGTAGAAAAATACAACAGCTTTTTTACCTTTGATTGCTTGACTAAGCGTAAACTCATCAACGATTTCGCCTGTACCTAATACAGCAGCAGCAGTAAAGTCCGGAGCTGGACGACCAACTAATACACTCATTTTATTCTCCAATATTTTTATTTAAATATTTACTTATATGTACACTGTTTAATTATCAGCTATCAAATATGATGCGGACATAAAAAATTAATTCAACAGTAAACGGTTAATTTATGCGTTTTCGCTATCTGCTTGAGCAGCTTGCTTTACTAGCTCTTGCAATTCGCCTTGTTGATACATTTCTAAAATAATATCACAGCCACCAATTAACTCGCCGTTGATCCATAATTGTGGAAACGTTGGCCAATCAGCATACTTAGGTAATTCAGCGCGAATGTCTGGATTTTGTAAAATATCAACATAAGCAAACTTTTCACCGATAGACATCATTGCTTGTGCCGATTGAGCTGAGAAGCCACAGCTCGGTAATTTTGGTGAGCCTTTCATGTATAATAAAATGGCATTTTCTGAAATCTGTTCTTTAATACGTTCAATCGTATCCATAGTAACCTCTATCGTTCTACCTAATGCTTACTCAATGGTGGCTTTAATCTTCGATATCAAGGTTTAATCGTCTATTTTATTCTATAAAAAAACAATTTAGTCTTGATAAAACCTATGGCAAACCCCACAAATATGAGTAGAATAAGCTTATCTTTAAAAAACTTGAGTATTTTACTAGGTTTTTAACAAAAGCAAACTCTTTCTTTGTTTTTGTTCAAGATTAAAATTATATAAACCATTCCTGGAGAGACAAATGGCAATTGAATTACCAGCATTACCGTACGCTCAAAACGCTCTTGAGCCACACATTTCAGCTGAAACTTTAGAATACCACTACGGTAAGCACCACAATACATACGTGGTAAAGCTTAACGGTTTAATTGAAGGTACTGACTTCGAAGGCAAATCTTTAGAAGATATCGTAAAGTCTTCTGAAGGTGGCGTATTTAATAACGCAGCACAAATTTGGAACCATACTTTCTACTGGAACTCTTTAGCGCCAAACGCTGGTGGTCAGCCTTCAGGTGCTTTAGCTGATGCAATTAATGCACAATTTGGTTCATTTGATGAATTCAAAGCTCAATTTACCAACAGCGCAGTAAACAACTTCGGTTCAAGCTGGACTTGGTTAGTTAAAAATGCAGATGGTAGCTTAGCAATTGTTAACACATCTAACGCAGCAACGCCGTTAACTGAAGAAGGTGTTACACCTTTAATCACTGTAGATTTATGGGAACATGCTTATTACATTGATTACCGTAATTTACGTCCGAGCTACATGGAAGCTTTCTGGGCATTAGCTAACTGGGATTTCGCTGCGCAAAACTACGCAGGCTAATTTTAGCTAGACAATTAAAAAAGAGGTCAGCGTAACATTACGCTGACCTCTTTTTGTTTTAAGCATGTTTGCTTTTAGAACGTTGCAACCACCTTAACGCTATCATTAACACTACCCGCATCAATATAGCCAATGGCACCAGGGTTGCTGCTAACAAAATTGATAACGTCAGCATCTGAGCCTAACTCTTTTGGTGGCTTACCTTTGCCGGAGAACACCTGCTTAGACCAATAAGCTTTGATCTGACTAGAGCTTTTACCTAAGGCATTTTTTTCAAAAGCCGCTCTAACATCAGAGCCTGAAGCCAGATTAACCGGTATAACAGAGCTTCCATCACCAAACTTTTTTAGCTTTCCTAAAAATATACGTGATACGTCTGAACCCGATAGGCTATTGCCATTCGACGCGCCAACAACTACCACTACTTCTGCAAGTGCTGAGGTAGATATTAAGCACAAGGTACACAATAAACTTGTAATAAATTTTTTCATAATGCCCCCTTAAAATACCGTCACAATTGCCATTCGTAATAACCCAGCATCTGATTGTGAATCTAAGTCATCAGAAAAGTCCGTATATTCAAACTTAACGGCAGCCGAATCGTGGAAATCCCAACGGGCGCCTACGGTTAAAAATGTGGTATCTTCAGCTTGTGATGCGGTTGCAGCATTTGTATTCGCAACCAAAAAATCCAATGCAGGATCAACACCAACCGGCACGCCTTCAGTAGCATTTAAAGGATCTGCACTATCCGCACCATAGGTAATATGGTAAGTAACTGAATTAACTCGTTTACCAACCATAAGGTAATATGAATCATCATTGTTAAGGAAGGTATCCCCCGTATCTATCTCTGTATATTCACCAACAACAATCCAATCATTGTAGTCGATCTGGAAGCCCAACTCTAAAAACTCACCATCATCTTCAAATACTCTAATCGCATCGCCTATGTCAGCAAACGGTGTTTGACTCCAGCCTGCTGCCAGTGCTTCTATACTCGAAATAGGAATTGTCGACTCAGCAACTGCATAAGCAGCCCTTAAGGTTAACCATTCTCGGTTAAGTGTAACGGATAATGCCATAATATCTTTAAAATCGGGCTCGACATCTTCACCTGCAATCTGTGTACCGTTGTTATTACCGCCATAAGTGAAGTGAGTTGTTGTATCAAACTCACCTATAGATGCATTGTATATAAAACCAACGCCATCGAATGTATCGAATGGTAAGCTATATACGCCTTCAGGAGGTGTAATCCAAGGGTATGCATAAGACACATCTAAAAAGTCAGAATACATATAAAAAGGTGCGCGTTGTCGCCCTACCAACATTCTAAAACTATCAGTAAAATCATAACTGACGTATGCCCACGCAAACTCTGGATCCCAGTCATCATCACCTTTAGATAGAATTTGCGCCGTTACTCCTAAGCCATTGCCAAGATCAGAGCTTGCTTGAATAGCAATCAATGAACCTGAATCAAAACTTATATCATCGTTAAATCCATAAACCGACTCGCCACTCGACAGTGTTTGTCCGGCAACGATAGAGGCAAATCCATTCCATTGTATGTCAACCGCCATTGCGGATGTTGACATAAGTGTTGCTATTGCTAGCGCACTTAATTTTGCTTTCATGTGTACTCTCCCCCGCCTTAGTTGGCGTTATTTCATGTTTAAACTTTAAATTTAGATGTTACGTCGGCTAATTCCGCAGCGAGATCGTTTAGTTGGTTTGACACAGAGGCAATTTCTAGTGAGGCGGTTGAAGCTTCGTCGGCACAGTGTTGAATATCTTCAACTTGCTCTACCATTACTCCTGCGACAGTGCTTTGTTGCTCAGTCGCGACAGCGATTGCCCCGTTCATATCCGAAATCGTATTTACCGTGCTCGTAATAACAGACAATCTATCGCCCGCTTGATTAGCACTTTCAACAGATGCTTCTACTCGAGATTGAGAGCTATCCATCATTTCAACGGCTTTACTCGCAGCACTTTGCAGCTGCTCTAACATTTGATTGATTTCTTCCGTCGATTCTTGTGTTCTAGAAGCTAGGTTACGCACTTCATCGGCAACAACTGCGAAACCTCGACCTTGTTCACCGGCGCGTGCTGCCTCAATGGCTGCATTAAGTGCAAGTAAATTTGTTTGTTCAGCAATTCCTTTAATCACATCAAGCACAACATTAACGCGGTTGGTATCTTCTTGAAGCTGGTTAATCGTTTCTGCTGCGCTAGACACGGTTTGCTCTAAGTCTTTAATACCATCAACGGTTTGTTGAACAACTTCTCTACCTTGCTCTGCTTCTTGATTTGCATTGTTGGCTGCATCAGCCGCATCAGCTGCATTTCGCGTAATATCAGCGACGGATTGGCTCATTTCTTCTACCGACTGACGTGATTGAACAACTGCAGTACTTTGCTTTTCAAATGATTTTATCGTTTGGTTAGATAAGCCTTGAATACTGTTAGCGGTGTTGGCTACCGGACTTGCCGTTTCTACTACGTTCTTAATAACGCCTTGTAATTTCTCTATAAAGTTATTAAACCAATGAACTAACTCACCGATTTCATCTTGGCTTTGTGTTTTAATTCGCACCGTCAAATCGCCATTTTCTTGTGCAATGTCTTTCATGGAGACAATTAAATCAGCGAGGCTACGTTTCGCAGTCAATGCAATAGGCACTGCAACAGCAAATAACAGAACAATGGTCACTACGCCAATAATGATACCCGTGCGACCGGTTGACTCAGCATTGTCTACTACCATTTCAAATGCAGTATTAAATGAATTTAATCTCGCTGCTTGAAAGGTCTTCATTTTTTCTTGAATGGTTTCGTACTGGTTATTAATGTTAGCGGCACTATCTGCTATTTTGTCGAAATCAGCGGTGCCATCAATCATTTGATTTGATAAACCACTTGCCGCTACTAAATAGTCATCCAAATCATCAAGCCAACCTCGAATAAAGCGCCCGCTTTCAGCATCAAGAGAAGATACTGACATTAACTTTTCATTCATTTCACTTGCAGTTTCTTGTGCATTATCAACAAGTTCAACCTCGCCCATAGTCGCGGCGTTTGCGAGTGTTTCTTTAATTTTGTCTAACCGAACAATGGCAAATTCTGACGCTGTTAATAATCTATACTCAACCTTATAAGCATTATTTAGCAAAGATTGTGTTTGTGACATTGTTATTAAACTTGTCATCAAGTAGATACAGAAACCTACAGCACCAAAAACAGGTATTACGAGGATTTTTATTTGTATCGATAATGAACTAAACCAATTCATAATGTGTTATCTCACCTGGTTGCTAAACATTAATGTTTTCTTAAGTTTAGAAAACATCTCAAAAAATGCCTTATTTTTTATTTAGTAAGGGAAAAAAATTGACAAAACCATGGCTAGGCTCTGAAATAAAGACATTCACTCCCCAATAAAAACAAAGAGGGCTAATTGCGTCCGCTTTGTAATCATGTTGACCCGTCTTAAATAAGGTAGACACTTTTTCCACTTAAATTAAGAGAAAGTAATAAAACTAATCACTAAGCGCACTCAGCGCGATTATTATCACGCTTTTAAATTATCTGCTGTAGACCAAGTCGAAATGACTTATAAAGAAGCTCAAGATAATTATGGTATTCAAGGGCGCTCTACAGTTTTAGTTTGGCTTCGTAAGCATGGTCGACTAGATTGGACTAGCGGCGCACTTCAACACTTATCAAAGGAATCAATCAAGACTGAATCTAAATATCTAATGCCAGAGCAGAGAACCAAAGCACTTGAGAAGGCGTTAGAAGAAATCAGCCAAAAGCTGACGTCTTCTAAGCTGTCGTAAAAGCTATTGATAGAGACTTTGGCGTCCGCCTGTCAAAAAAGCGCAAAGCAAAGTTATTGAAAAAAACGGTTAAGAAACTCACCGTAACACAAGCTTGTCGCTTCATTGGCATTAACCGTCGGGCATTTTAGAAACCCCTACAGTTATATAACGCGCGTCAAACTATTGAGCAAATCACCGTGCGCTTCGCTGGTGATGAGCACCTTGTTCAACCACGTATTGGCGCAAGAAAGCTTCAATACTTAATGACTCTGCAACATTTATGGATTGGACGTGACCGGTTGTTCAACTTGCTCAGAGACAACCGTTTACTTGTCTCGGTAAAGCGAGCATATCATCACACAAAACCATCATCGGTTTCACTGCCATCCAAGCTTGATTAAGCAAGGTATGACTGCTCATGCTCCAGAGCAACTCTGGGTGGCTGATATTACTTGTTTACCTACGTAGCAAGAGATATATACCTGAGCTTAGTGACCGACGCTTATTCACGTAAAGTCGTTGGTTATCAAGTCGATAATAATTAAATACTGCTCAATCGAGTATCAAGCACTTCATGAGCAACATGGCATTACCAACTCAATGATCGATGGTTATGACTGCTACCCAATTGCACTAGCTGAGCGGATAAATGGTATATTGAAAAATGAATACTTGATTAGAAAGCCAAACAGTCGTGAGGAGGCTAGAAAAATGCTAGAACAGTCAATCGCTATCTAAAATCAACGAAGGCCACACAGGACCTTAAAATACAAACGCCCGATGACATACATCAGGCGTTTTAACTATAATTGTGTCAACCCATGTTTGGGCCGACCATGCAGCATCACGCTAATATTTTGCGATAACCTTTACTTTGTCGTTGACACTTGTTGCATCAACGTAGCCAATAGCTCCTGGTGTTGCGCTTACAAAACGAATAATGTCAGCATCACTGGCAAGCTCCTTTGGTGGCTTCCCTTTGCCAGAGAAAACCTGCTTAGACCAATAAGCTTTAACCTGGCTAGAGCTTTTACCTAGTGCTTTTTCTTCAAACTCACCGCGCACTGTGCTGCCAGATTCTAAGTTTACGGGTATCGTTGAAGAGCCATCAGGAAAGCTTTTCATCTTACCTAGAAAAATTCGCGAAACGTCACTATTTGCCAAACTGTTTGCGTTAGTGGTATTAACAACAACAGCTACCTCTGCCAACACCACAGATGACATTAAGCTAATCACAACTATTACCCCTTTTATTATTAACTTCATAATATATCTCCCTAAAATACGGTTACGAATGCCATACGAACAACGTCAGCATCATTCAAGCCATTTAAATCATCTGAGTGTTTCGTGTATTCAAACTTTAAAGCGGCCGCTTCATGAAAATCCCAACGAGCACCTACTGTTGCAAAATTAGAATCTTCATTTTGTGAGTTCATGGCAGCATCAGTAGCCGCAACTAAGTCAACAAATGCTGGTTCAGTAATACCTGACGTTAGTAATTTACCGGCTGAGTTATCTTGCCCATAAGTAACATGTAGCATGATATTGTCAAAACGTTTACCAGCCATCACATAAAATGAATCATCTTTACCAATAACTGAATCACTTAGATCAACTTCGGTATATTCACCGACAAATAACCAGTCATTATGATCAATTTGAAAACCTACTTGTAAAAATGAACCTTGATCGCTATTCGAAACAAGACCATTTGCTATATTGCTATAACCTAACCCCTCCCAGATTGCCGCCAGGTCAGCTATCTGATCAATACTAGAACCTTCATCTCCATAAAAAGACACGTTAGCAACCGCATAAGCAGCACGCAATGTTAACCAATCGCGATTGGCAGTAAATGAGCCAATCACAACACTTTCTACATCAACGTCAACCAATTCGCCTAAAACTTCAGTTGGTTCAGAGTTCTGACCGTATGACACGTGAGTTGTTGTATCAAACTGTCCGATTTGCATACTATGAATGATTGAAACACCGTTAATCGCGTCAAATGGTAAACTGTAGACACCACTTGGCGGTGTGATCCATGGGTAAGCGTATGACACGTCGATATAGTCAGAGTACATGTAAAAGGGTGCGCGTTGGCGACCAACAAGTACACGAGTATCATCTGTAAAATCATAGCTCAAATAAGCCCATGCAAATTCAGGGTCCCAGCCATCTTCGCCCTTAGCGATAATCTGAGCAGTCATACCTAAACCGTTGCCTAAATCAGACGTAGCTTGTAAGCCGATGATTGAGCCGTTATCGAAAGTTAAATCATTTGTGTAACCATCAAATTCTTGATCTGACGATGTTGTTTGGCCGGCAACAATAGAGGCGAAGCCATTCCGTTCAATATCTGCAGCAAACGATGGAGCACTGATCATACTTGCTAGCACAATCATACTTAGTTTTGTTTTCATTTATTTATCCCGCCAATTAAGGCACTTATGATGTTTATACTTTAAATTTACTGGTAACCTTAGCGAGTTCGATCGCCAAGTCGTTTAATTGATTTGAAACACTCGCAATTTCATTAGATGCTAATGAGGCTTCGTCAGCGCATTGTTGAATATCTTCAACTTGACCAACCATTAGCCCCGCTACCGTATTTTGTTCTTCCGTAGCAACGGCAATTGCACCATTCATATCCGAAATGGTATTCACTGTACTGGTGATTACACTTAAGCGTTCACCCGCTTGATTGGCACTTTCAACAGATACTTCAACACTTGAACGCGAGTTATCCATCATTTCAACTGCTTTGCCGGCAGCCAATTGTAACTTTTCAAGCATTAGGTTAATTTCTTCCGTCGATTCTTGTGTTCTTGATGCTAGATTTCTCACCTCATCTGCGACAACCGCAAATCCTCTACCTTGTTCACCAGCGCGCGCAGCTTCAATTGCAGCGTTTAAGGCGAGTAAATTTGTCTGTTCTGCGATACCTTTGATGACATCTAACACCACATTCACCTGACTAGTATCTTCTTGAAGCTGATTAATTGTTTCAGCAGCTTCGGCCACTATATTTGACAGCTCTGTAATACCCTCTACCGTTTGTTGCACAACCTCTCTGCCCTGTTCAGCTTCATGGTTGGCATTAGAGGCTGCATCAGCTGCATCAGCTGCATTTCTGGTAATATCAGCGACCGAGTGGCTCATTTCCTCGACTGATTGGCGAGAATGAACTACTGCATCGCTTTGCGTTTTGAAAGACGTAATTGTTTGATTTGATAGCGACTGAATATTGTGCGCAGTACTTTCAATCGGTTTAGCTGTTTCAACTACGTTCTTTATTACACCCTGTAGTTTTTCGATAAAACTATTAAACCAGTGAACAAGCTCACCTATTTCATCTTTGCTGGTCGTTGACAGTCGAACAGTTAAATCACCGTTCTCCTGTGCGATGTCGCGCATTGAGTTAATAATATCGGCCGAACTCTTTTTCGCTGTCATAGCGATAGGAATAGCAACTGCAAAAAGAATGACAATTGTAACAATACCAACGAATAAGCCGATTTTTCCGTTTGACTCAGCGGTCTCGATAACATTAATAAATGCGTTATCAAATAATGACAAATGGGTTTCTTGAAACTTTTGTAACTCACTTTCCAACGCTTGATATTGAGAATTGACTCGCGCTGCTTTGTCTGCAACTAGGTCAAAGTCAGCTACTCCATCAACCATTTCCTTAGTTAAACTTACGGTATTTTGATAATAACTATCGAAATCTATTAACCACTGCTTTAGAAATTCCCCGCTGTTAGTATCAAGCGGAATTTGTTGATGTAATCGGTCGTTGATTTCTGTTGCCGTTTTGTTGGCACTAACGATTAACTCTGCTTCGCCCATAGTTACAGCGCTACTTAACGTTTCACGTATTTTATCAAGCTTCACCAAACCAAACTCAGACGCCGTAAGTAACCTATACTCAACCTGATAAGCATTAGTTAGCATTGCTTCTGCTTTGTTAATGTTGATTAAGCTAGTCGTTAAATATGTGCTAAAACCAATCAAACCGACTATTGGAATCAATAATATTTTTACTTGAATAGATAGTGCTTTAAACCAGTTCATTAAGTGTTCCCAGTTCATTTATTTAATCAAAGCATCAGTTCCGTTAGCTTCCATATGTCAAAGATTGTTATCTATTTGTATCCAAACGAATAGTACTAAGTAAACCGTGTATTTAATGACCGAGGATTCTAATGGAAAGCGCTTCCACACAACATAGTAAAGAAGGTGTTTTTTGTTTCGCATTTGTTTCTATGATCGATGGCGCAACAATTTATTAAATTTCCTCGAAATTTTCGGTAAAGCAACTAGGCTTAAAGTAGGTCTCTTATTTTCCCGGTCTACTTTATTAGTAACCAATTTCGTGAAAAGCGTTGGAGGGGATATGTCTATTTTTCAACATTTCAAAAGTCGTTACGACGAAGCGTTACAAGAGCGTTACAGTATTCAAGAGTTTCTAGATATATGTCGCGAAAGCCCGATGGCTTATGCCAGTGCAGCACAACGGTTGCTTCATGCTATCGGCAAGCCCGAGATGATCGACACTTCGTCAGATGCCAGGCTAAGTAGGATTTTTTCTAACCGTGTCATTGCGCGTTATCCTGCTTTTTCTGAGTTTTACGGTATGGAAGAAGCTATTGAGCAAATTGTTTCCTACCTCACTCATGCATCTCAAGGGTTAGAGGAACAAAAGCAAATTCTTTATTTATTAGGGCCAGTTGGCGGTGGTAAATCGTCTCTTGCAGAGAAACTCAAAGCGCTGATGCAACAAGAACCTATTTATGTATTAAGTGCCAATGGCCAATGTAGCCCTGTAAACGATCATCCTTTTTGCTTATTTGACGCCCATGCAGATAGTAAAATTTTACAAGAAGAATATGGCGTTTCTAAACGTTACCTAAAAACAATTATGTCGCCTTGGGCTGCAAAACGCCTGCATGAGTTTAAAGGTGATATTGCCCAGTTTGAAGTGGTAAAGGTTTACCCGTCAATTCTTGACCAATTAGCAATCGCTAAAACAGAGCCCGGCGATGATAACAATCAAGATATTTCTGCGTTAGTGGGTAAAGTTGATATCAGGCAATTAGAACACTTTGCACAAAATGATGCTGATGCCTATAGCTACTCAGGTGCGCTATGTCGTGCTAACCAAGGTGTTATGGAATTTGTTGAGATGTTTAAAGCACCGATTAAAGTATTACACCCATTATTAACCGCGACACAAGAAGGCAATTACAATCCTACAGAAGGCTTATCCGCATTGCCTTTTGACGGCATTATATTGGCTCACTCCAACGAATCAGAATGGCAAACATTCCGCAATAATAAGAATAATGAGGCGTTTCTTGATCGGGTGTATATCGTCAAAGTACCCTATTGTATGCGTGTTACCGAAGAAGTTAAGATTTATCAAAAATTAATTGAAAATAGTGAGCTTAGTAATGCACAGTGCGCGCCTGATACGTTTGAAACACTCGCAAAATTCAGTGTCCTGTCTCGTTTAAAGGCCCCTGAAAACTCAAGCTTGTATTCGAAAATGAGAGTGTATGACGGTGATAGTCTCAAAGATACAGATCCTAAAGCAAAGTCATACCAAGAGTATCGTGATTTTGCTGGTGTTGATGAGGGTATGTCTGGGCTGTCAACGCGCTTTGCTTTTAAAATTCTGTCACGAGTTTTTAACTTTGATCACATAGAGGTTGCTGCCAATCCAGTACACTTATTTTACGTGCTAGAGCAACAAATAGAACGAGAACAACTTCCACAAGAAACGGCAGAGAAATATTTATCGTTTATTAAAGAGTTTTTAATTCCTGAATACATCGACTTCATTGGAAAAGAAATTCAAACAGCTTACCTAGAGTCCTACTCAGAGTATGGGCAAAATATTTTTGATCGATATGTGACCTATGCCGACTTTTGGATACAAGACCAAGAGTACAGAGATACAGAAACAGGACAGTTATTTGATCGAGAAGCTCTTAATAACGAATTGGAGAAAATAGAAAAACCTGCGGGTATCAGTAACCCTAAAGATTTTCGCAATGAAATTGTCAATTTCGTCCTTCGTGCAAAAGCGAACAACAATGGCCAAAACCCAAATTGGACAAGCTATGAGAAACTCAAATCTGTGATTGAGAAGAAAATGTTTTCTAATACGGAAGATCTGTTGCCGGTGATTTCGTTTAACACGAAAACATCTTCCGAAGATCAGAAAAAGCACGACAACTTTGTCGAAAGAATGATGGACAAAGGCTACACCCAAAAACAAGTCAGACTCTTATCGGAATGGTATTTACGCGTAAGGAAGTCAACTTAATTAGGGGGCCATATGGCAAATTTTATCGATCGCAGACTTAACGCGAAAAATAAAAGTACCGTCAATCGACAGCGCTTTATAAGGCGGTATAAAAACCAAATAAAGCAGTCAGTTGAAGGTGCAATCAATAAACGTGGTGTTACCGATGTTAACTCAGGAGAAGACGTATCTATCACTAAGAAAGATTTGTCTGAGCCGATGTTTCATCGTGGTAAAGGTGGCGTTAGAGATCAAGTTCACCCGGGCAATGACCAATTTAGCCCAGGAGATAAAATTCCGCGCCCCCAAGGTGGCCAAGGCCAAGGCAGTGGCGAAGGAAATGCCAGTGCCGATGGCGAAGGTAATGACGATTTCGTATTTTCAATATCAAAAGATGAGTATTTAAATATTCTATTTGAAAATCTTGAGCTTCCTAACCTCGAAAAGAATCAGCTTGATAAGCTTATTGAGTATAAAACGGTTCGTAATGGCTATTGTGCCGAAGGTGTGCCCGCTAATATTGATATTGTAAAATCACTTCAAGGCTCTATAGCTCGTCGTATTGCAATGACAAGTAGCAAACGCCGTGAATTAAAAAGCTTAAAAGATGAATTAAGTAAGTTAGACGCTTCACCTGTCGCTGAAACGCAAGCGCGAAAACGTCTAGTAAAAGCAATAGCAGAGTTAGAGGCGAAGATTGCAAAAGTCCCCTTTATCGACAGTTTTGATTTGCGTTATAGAAACTACGCCAAACAAGCAGTGCCAACATCAAAAGCGGTCATGTTTTGCCTGATGGATGTCTCAGGCTCTATGGATCAAGCAACTAAAGACATCGCCAAGCGTTTCTACATTTTGCTTTATTTATTTTTAACTAAAACATATAAATCAATTGATGTGGTTTATATTCGTCATCATACACAGGCAAAAGAAGTAGATGAGCAAGAGTTCTTCTATTCCCAAGAAACTGGCGGCACGATTGCTTCTAGCGCCCTTGAACTCATGAAGGAAATCATTGAACAACGCTACAGTGACTCTCAATGGAATATATATGGTGCTCAAGCTTCGGATGGCGATAACTGGGCTGACGACTCTCCCCACTGCAGACAGTTGTTAGAGCAATCACTAATGCCTAAATGTCGTTATTTTAGTTACATAGAAATAACGCAAAGAGCCCACCAAACCTTGTGGCAACAATATGAACTTGTGCAAAAATCTCAACCACATTTTGCCATGTCCCATATTAAGTCAGCAGAAGATATTTACCCTGTGTTTCGAGAGCTATTTAGCAAAAAGTCAGCTCAAGCAGCTTAAGGAGACTGATCATGGCTAATTCAACCCCATTAGATGACGGTCCAGACTGGACATTTCCTTTATTACAAACCTATCAAGATGAAATTGAACGGGTTGCAAAGCATTATCGGTTATCTACATACCCGAATCAAATTGAGGTCATCACCGCTGAACAAATGATGGATGCCTATGCCAGTATTGGCATGCCAATTGGTTACAACCACTGGACATTTGGCAAAAAATTTATTGAAACTGAGCAGACATATAAACGTGGTTATATGGGGCTAGCCTACGAAATTGTCATAAATTCTGATCCTTGTATTGCCTATCTCATGGAAGAAAACTCTGTAACTATGCAGGCACTTGTAATGGCGCACGCTTGTTATGGGCACAATTCCTTTTTCAAAAATAACTATTTATTCAAATCATGGACTGATGCTAGCTCTATTATCGACTATCTACTGTTTGCAAAAAACTATGTTGCCAAATGTGAACAAAAGTATGGAATAGACGAAGTTGAGACATGTTTAGATGCATGCCATGCATTAATGAATCATGGCGTTGATAGATATAAACGCCCTCAAAAATTATCACTTGATGAAGAGCTAAAAAAGCAAGAAGAGCGCGCGGAATATTTACAATCTCAAGTAAACTTATTGTGGCGTACCTTGCCTGAGCAGAAAGAAAACAAGGCATCAACAGCACATAGATTCCCCAGAGAACCGCAAGAAAATATTCTTTATTTCATTGAGAAAAACGCACCATTACTCGCCCCGTGGCAACGAGAACTCGTCAGAATTGTTAGAAAAATTTCCCAATACTTTTATCCACAAAAACAGACTCAAGTGATGAATGAGGGCTGGGCTTGCTTTTGGCACTATACGATTTTGAACCACTTATACGACGAAGGGAAAGTAACCGACAAATTTATGATGGAGTTCTTACACAACCACACAAATGTTGTCAGTCAACCAAGTTATGACAGTAAATTTTATTCCGGCATTAATCCTTATGCACTTGGTTTTAATATGTTTATGGATATAAAGAGAATATGCGAGGCACCAACGCAAGAAGACAAACAATGGTTTCCTGAAATAGCAGGTGCTGACTGGCTTGAAACCGTGCATTTTGCAATGGAAAACTTCAAAGATGAGAGCTTTATATTGCAATACCTATCACCCAAGTTAATGCGAGACATGAAATTTTTTAACATTCACGATGATCAAAACAATAGTTATGTGGAAGTGAGTGCGATTCACAATGAGGCGGGCTATAAAGAAATAAGAAGTAAGCTTTCAGAGCAGTATAACCTGAGTATTTTAGAATCGAATATCCAAATAACTGATGCAGACGTAGATGGAGATCGTTCACTTACCCTGTGCTACACACCACAAAGTGACGTGCCATTAGCTAATAATCACAAAGACGTTTTACAACATTTAAATTACTTGTGGAAGTTTGACGTTAAGCTTGTTGAAGAATCAAACAGTGGTTCACAAAAGGTTTTGTCTCAATGGCCAGAGCCAGAAACAAAAAAAGCGAGCTAAGCTCGCTTTTTATTTATCAATTAGCGTTATTCAACTAATTCTTTCAATACGTCTTCTTTAAGCTCTAACCATAAACGACCAGACTCAATACCATATTTACGTACAGCGAATACTGCATCATCAAATTCGCCAGCTTCAGCCAGTTGTACCAGTTTTTGATAATACTTACGTGAAATATCTCGACCTTTTGGATTGGCAAAATATAAGCCACCTAAGCGAGAATATAAACCAGCAAAGCCATTTAAAATTAGTAAATAAATAGGGTTACCTGAAGCTATTGCTAGTTCTTTGTTTAGGCGGTAATCAAAATCTGCAAATGAGTCACCGTCGTCTGAAACCTCTTCATGCGACTTTAAGATTTCAATGGTTTTCTCAGGATTATTCTTGATCGCACCACGCACATATATTGCACTAATATTAGTGCGAGCAGCCATTAAGTTATCAACAAGATCTGGAATACCGTCTTGATCAAGTTGCGCTAGCGTTTCTAAGATGTTTAAACTTGACGTTTCCCAGAAATCGTTAACTTTTGTTGGCTTTCCATGTTTTATTGTTAGCCAGCCGTCTCTTGCTAAACGTTGCAATACTTCACGTAGGGTTGTTCGGGTTACACCAATTAATTCAGACAATTCGCGTTCCGCTGGCAATATAGAACCAGGCGGGAAGCCACCATTCCAAATAGATTCAACTATCCACTGCTCAGCAAAACCTGCAGGACTATGTGCTTTAATTACCATGCGGCCTTTTAAACCCTTTTAAATTTGTCAATTCAACTGATTGTACCAGAAGATTACTTTCAAACAAGTTTGATAAAACTAATTAACCTTATTTTCCATATATGATACGTTCTTTTGCATTGTTACTATTAAAATTGCTAAACATAGTGTGATATATTGAACACAAAAGGCAAACTCAGTATCTGGGCTTGCATAAAACTAATAATTTGAAAGGTCTAACATGCAGCAATCGTTTATGAATGCGTTTTATAAAAACTTTCTAGGTAATTCACCTGAATGGTATAAGAACGCGATCATTTTCTTCTTAATATTAAACCCAATTCTTTACTTTTTTGTCAGCCCGTATATTGCTGGCTGGGCATTAGTATTAGAGTTCATTTTTACGCTGGCGATGGCTTTAAAATGTTATCCATTGCAGCCTGGTGGCTTACTCGCGATTGAAGCGGTTGTGATCGGTATGACAACCCCCTATCAAGTGATGCACGAAATCCAAATCAATATTGAAGTACTATTGTTACTGATCTTTATGGTAGCAGGTATCTACTTCATGAAGAACTTATTGCTGTTTCTATTCACCAAAATAATAACCAATGTTAAATCTAAAATTTGGGTTTCTGTGCTGTTTTGTTTTGCTAGTGCATTCCTATCAGCCTTTCTCGATGCCTTAACTGTGATCGCAGTTATCATTAGTGTCGCGGTCGGCTTTTATTCGGTTTATCATAAAGTCGCTTCAGGTAAACAAACACATCACGATCACGATCACACGCAAGATGTTGAAGTAACCGAGTTTTCTAGAGAAGATTTAGAGCAATTCCGCTCATTTTTAAGAAACTTATTAATGCATGCAGGTGTTGGTACTGCACTTGGTGGTGTGTGTACGATTGTAGGTGAGCCACAAAACTTAATTATTGGCCATCAAGCAGGTTGGCAGTTTGTAGAGTTCGCTATTCGAATGTCACCTGTTACTTTTCCTGTGCTTGTTGCTGGTTTAATTACTTGTATCGCGTTAGAGAAACTGAAGTGGTTTAGTTACGGTGTTGAAATTCCAACAAACGTACTAAATGTGCTTAAAAAGTTTGATAAAGAAGAATCAAAAAACCGTACACGCCAAGATAAAGTTCAGTTAGTTATGCAAGGTGTTGTTGGCGTTTGGTTAATCGTTGCCTTAGCATTGCATTTGGCTGCTGTAGGTTTAATTGGTTTAACAGTTATCATCTTAGCAACATCTTTTACCGGTGTAACAGAAGAACATCAAATTGGTCATGCGTTTGAAGAAGCCTTGCCATTTACAGCATTATTAGCGGTCTTTTTCGCGGTTGTAGCGGTTATTATCGATCAACAACTATTTACGCCTGTTATTACTTGGGTATTAGGCTTTGAAGGCAACATGCAACTTGTCATGTTCTACCTGGCCAACGGTTTCCTATCGATGGTCAGTGACAATGTATTTGTTGGCACGGTGTATATTACAGAAGTGAAGAAAGCATTACTCGCGGGTCAAATCACACGTGATCAGTTCGATCTTCTTGCTGTAGCAATCAACACAGGTACGAATTTACCAAGTGTCGCTACACCAAATGGTCAAGCAGCGTTCTTATTCTTATTAACGTCAGCACTTGCACCATTAATTAGATTGTCTTATGGCCGAATGGTTATCATGGCATTCCCATACACAATTGTATTAACGATTGTTGGTTTGTTAGCGATTTCTTCTGGCCAATTAGAAACCATGACGCAAGATTTCTATGACAAGGGGTGGATTAATCACCACACAGTTACAGAAGCTATGGAAGATTCTACTGGCAGTCACTAGAAAAAATTGGTAATAATGAAAAAGCGCCTTAGGGCGCTTTTTTATCGACAATAATAACAACAGGAAACACAGTGAAATTTTTTGCTAATTTACATAACAACCCACAAGCTTGGCTATTACTCGCTTTTAGTGCTTTAGTTTTTGAAGGTTGTGCTCTTTATTTTCAATATATTTTAAATTTAGAACCATGCATCATGTGTATTTACCAGCGTGTTGCAATATTCGGTATTTTGTTTGCAGGTATTATTGGCTTTATTGGCAGTGATAATATCACCGCGAGAATACTAGCTTTTGCAAGCTGGGGGCTTGGTGCAATATGGGGGTTAGTCATTGCCTTAGAGCATGTTGAAATGCAAACATCCAGCATGTCTTTCCTATTTAGCTGTGAAGTTGTCCCTAATTTCCCTAGCTGGGCACCACTGCATGAATGGTTACCAAGTATATTTGCTGCAACCGGCGATTGCGGGAAGATCAGCTGGCAATTTTTAGGTTATTCAATGCCAGAATGGATGATTATTGTTTTTGCCACCTACAGCCTAATTTGGCTAGTTGTGTTGGCAAGTACACTAAAAGTCTATAAGCGCTTATAGTTATTTAACAACAAAAAAGCACGCTATCTGCGTGCTTTTTTCTATCAATTGTCACTAAGATAACATCATATAACTTACCGACGAAACGACGCATACGGTTATCAAACTTAGTACAAAGCCTTCATGTACCATTTCTTTAATTTGTACTTTACCGGTGCCATAAACAATTGCATTTGGCGCAGTTGCAACAGGTAACATAAACGCGCAGCTAGCACAGATGGTTGCGGGCACCATAAGCAATAATGGGTCGAGACCTAACGAAACAGCAGTTACACCTAAAATTGGCAGTAGCAAGGTCGCCGTTGCAGTATTGCTTGTAATTTCAGTTAAATAGGTGATGACTAAACAAACAATAATAATGAGCAAGAAAACATTAATATTGGCAAAACTTGTTAACCACTGTCCGAGTAAATCACTTAACCCTGAAGCAACAAACCCTTTCGCGATTGCAATACCACCAGCAAATAACAGTAGCATGCCCCACGGAATGCTTTGCGCTGTTTGCCAGTCGAGTAAACGACTTTTCTTACCATCTGGCACAATAAACATAATAACGACGGCAGTTAACGCTACAGTACTATCTCCAATGCCCTTTAGTCCAAATAAAGCTGTCCATCCACCAAATGGCTCTTGGCGTGTTATCCAAGCTAGCGCGGTAAGGCCAAAAACCCATAGAACGCGACGCTCAGCAATAGTCCAAGGCTTTAATTCAGGTAAAGATAGCGACAGTTTACTTTTTACATTACGCGTTAGCCACCAAGCCATTAACGGCAACGAAATAATAACAACAGGCACACCGACTTTCATCCAAGCTAAAAAGCTCAATTCTTGTCCAGTGGTTTCTTGGTATAGAGCCATAAAAATAACATTTGGTGGTGTACCAATAGGTGTAGCAACGCCACCTAAACTTGCGGCATAAGCAATACCCAACACTAACGCTATTGATAAACGATGATCTTCAACATTTTTTAAAATAGCTAAGGCAATGGGTAGCATAATCAGTGCAGTAGCGGTATTCGAAATCCACATACTTAAAATTGCAGACGCTAACATAAATGCAAACACCAAGCGCTTGCCGCTAGATAGACCAACTAAGTTAATCATGTAGATGGCGAGTCGTTCATGAACGTTACTTTTTTCTAATGCCTTTGAGAGCATAAAAGCCCCCATCAACAACAGAATGACATGGCTTCCTAATGACGATGCAACCGTGCGGTGATCAACAATGCCAAACAACGGCAACAGTGCGAAAGGTATTAATGAAGTCGCAGGTATTGGGATAGCTTCACTTACCCATAAAATAACCGTTAATAAGGTAATACTTGCAGCGATTGAAGGCTTACTTTCTAACCCCGAAAAACTTAATAGAAAATAGAAGCAAATTGCCGCACAAGGCGCAAAAACAATGTAGAAGTTATTACTTTTGAGCCAATTCATGGACTTTACTCACTACTTCTTGATGTTGATGCCAAAGCGGGTTAGTCGTCATTTGTGACCAGTTGAGTGACGGTGATTTTTGTAACTTAGCTAGTCGTTGCTCACTATCCTGACGATGAGATAAGTTTGCATTGTCGATAATATCAACACTAGCAGCACGATTATTACAAACTAACATCATATCGCAACCCGCTTCTTGAGCAGCTTCAGCTCTTTCAACATAGCCACCGATATATTTGGCACCCGCCATGGTTAGGTCGTCACTAAAAATAACGCCGTTAAAGTTTAACTTCTCACGCAATATTTCCTGTAACCAAAATGTTGAAAAACCAACAGCATGCTTATCGACTTGATCGTAAATTACATGTGCCGGCATAATGGCATCAAGTTGATGTTGAGAGATCAGTTCCTTAAACGGCAACATATCATGACTAAAAATAGTTTGTTGATCTCGACTGTCAATCGGTAATGCAAAATGAGAGTCTTCTTTTACACTGCCGTGACCAGGAAAATGTTTGCCTGTCGATTTCATGCCAGCGTTGTGCATTCCTTTGATAAACGCAGCAGCTATTTCGGCTACTTCTGCAGGTTTGTGATGAAAAGCTCGATTGCCTATTACGTCACTAATATGGTTGATGTCTAATACCGGAGCAAAACTAATATCGATATCAACAGCGAGAACCTCAAGCGCCATGGTATAGCCGCATGAAAAAGCAAATTGTTTAGCGTTACTTAATGATTCGCCGCTAGATCGCCATAAATCATACATCGCAGGGATTGCTGTAAATTGATCCCTGAAGCGTTGAACTCTTCCACCTTCATGATCAACAGAAATAAGTAAGGGCTTGCCTGCGGCTTTACGGATGTTTGCTGTTAACTCGGCAACTTGCATTGGTGATTGATAATTGCGGCTAAACAAAATAATGCCGCCGACTAAAGGATGAGTTAAAAGCTCTTTATCTTCTTGAGATAATGTTTGCCCTTCAACATCGATCATTAAAGGTCCCATATTGGCCTTTCCTATTATTATTTGACGTAAAAAAAGCGATAAAATATCGCTTTAATATAATGAAGTAGTCATTTTGCCTAATTAGCAAAAGTAAATAAACTGTTATTGTCTAATATCTTGAAGCGGCGCACCAACCCCTGCAGCTACATATGGAATCAATTTATCAATAACATCTTCAATACGCACACTATGCTCATAATCACTTTTGGCGATATCTATTAATGCGTCACTTGAAGACATAGTAAATACCACGGTTCCCATGGTGAAATGTAAACGCCAAAACATTTCTTCGGGTTCAAGCTCCGGATACGCTTTTTGTACTGCTGCAATAAAGTGTTCTATGACTTGAGGATACTTAGTCGTTAAAAACCAGCGTAAAAAACCTTGTGAGTCGGTATAACCTCTGCCAAGAAGTTGTAAAAAAATTGAGGTGCCATTATCTCTAAATTGATTTAAGGCCAATAAAGGTTCAACAAACGCAGAAAAGACTTCGGTTAGTGTCGGTTTATCTTTAGCCTGAACACTTTCTAACGTTGAAATAAGGCGTGGTGAAAGCTCATTCATGTATCGCGACATTACAGCTTTAATGAGCTCTTTTTTTGATCCAAAGTGATAGTTAACAGCTGCTAGATTGACTTCTGCGAGGCTAGTAATTTCACGTAAAGACGTGCCATTAAAGCCATTGTCAGAAAAAAGCTTCTCTGCTGCATCTAAGATTTTGTCTTTGGTACTCATTAATTTTAATTACCTTACTGCGTTTTAAACATTTAGTTTAAACAGATGTTTTACTTATTACAATAAACGAATTTTTTAAGAGGAATGGAAGAATAGTAAATTTATTTGGAATTAATTTGAACTTTTTAAAATGTCATGACTCCTAGTTTACAGTGAATGTATTCCTTTAGATGTCTGATCTGTCAATTAGCGTTAAAGAGTTGTTGCTTCACACGTATAAAGTGTTACTTATTCTCGCTTAATTAACGCATTTATACATTGTTATACTCCCTTATTTTAAAGCTCGATTTATTCGAGCTTTTTTTTGCCTAGAATTTATTTAATCATTACTTAGCTTCACAACTTCTTATGAACCCAATATTGCACTGGCTATATTGCATTTTGTTAAGCACTAATACCTGTATTCGGAAGAATTCAACATGTTTTTAACCGATTATTAATGTACTTTTACCCTAACCTATTGAAAGCAATTGATACTCTCAATATTCTGCTTATCGCCTTGATGATTTTTTTGCGCCAAATTCGCTAACGCCGATCTACGTTAAATTGAGCGCCGATACTTTGGCTACACTTTATTGCACTTATCCAACAGACATTAACTTTATTAAAACTTATTATTAACGTGCTTTTTAAACCCTATGAAAGCAATTGATACTCTCCTTTTTAGCTCATCGCCTTGATGAGCTTTTTTTTTGCCGAAACTCTGTCAATTACACTCTTAAACAATTTGGCCACAGTAAAAAACATGCATACCTTTTATGATGTAATCATCTTATTGAGGTCGACACCTTTTAAGACAATTTTGTTATACTCTCCCTTATTGACGGCTCATCCATGTAGATGAGCTTTTTTTTTGCCGAAACTCTGTCAATTACACTCTTAAACAATTTGGCCACAGTAAAAAACATGCATACCTTATATGATGTAATCATCTTATTGAGGTCGACACCTTTTAAGACAATTTTGTTATACTCTCCCTTATTGACGGCTCATCTATGTAGATGAGCTTTTTTTTGCCTTTTTTTCGGTGCTAGAGCTAAGAAACTCATTGGGTTATACTGATCTTGATTATTATAAAAACTAGATGACTGACCATGAAAAAAACAATAAAACTCTCAGCAGTGGCAGCAGCGTTAATACTGACAATTTCAGGCTGTAATGACACGAATCAAACACAACAAGACAAAAAACAAGCGACTTCTTCGGTTCAACAACTAAGTCAGCAAGATGCTCAAGCATTCCTCGATAATGTAGAAACTCAAATGAAAGCATTGGTAATTGAAGCTTCTAGAGCAGAATGGATTTACCAAAACTTCATCACAGAAGACACCAGTGCATTAGCATCTCAGGAAAATCAAAAATACACGGAAGCAGGCGTTAAGTACGCGATGGAAGCTGCAAAGTTTGACAGCGTAGAGGTGACACCTGAGCAGCGTCGCAAGTTGAACATTTTAAAGCAAAGCCTCGTTATTCCTGCGCCACAAGATGCAGAAAAATCGGCTGAACTCGCTAAACTTGCCGCTGACATGGGCAGTATCTACGGTAAAGGCACCTATACCACTAAAGACGGTGAAACATTAAGTTTAGTAGCGATGTCTGCCAAAATGTCCAGCTCTCGTGATTACGATGAACTATTAGAGCTTTGGCAAGGTTGGCGTACAGTAAGTCCAGAAATGAAACCTTTATATGCTAAGCAAGTAGAGCTCGCAAATGAAGGTGCTCAAGGTTTAGGTTATAAAGACTTGGGTGCTATGTGGCGTTCAAATTATGACATGACACCTGATGAATTTGCCACTGAACTTGATCGACTATGGGGCCAAGTTAAGCCATTGTATGACGATCTTCATTGTTATGTACGTGCTGAATTAGGTGAAGAATATGGTGAAGACAAAGTACCACAAGATGGTCCTATCCCGGCTCACTTACTCGGAAATATGTGGGCCCAGCAATGGGGTAATATCTATGATTTAGTTGCTCCTGAAAACGCTGATCCTGGCTACGATGTCACAACCCAACTTGCAACGCATAATTATGATGAAATAAAAATGGTAAAAGGGGCAGAGAATTTCTTTACCTCATTAGGCTTTGAAGCCTTACCTGAAACCTTTTGGACACGTTCATTATTCACTAAACCAGCCGATCGTGACGTTATGTGTCATGCTTCAGCTTGGAGCTTAGATACGCAAGATGATATTCGCATTAAGATGTGTATCCAGAAAACAGGTGAAGACTTTTCGACAATACACCATGAGTTAGGTCACAACTTCTATCAACGCGCATACAAAGATCAACCGATATTATTCCAAAATAGCGCGAACGATGGTTTCCACGAAGCCATTGGTGACACTATCGCGCTCTCTGTTACACCGAAATACTTAAAAGAAATTGGCTTGATTGATAGCATCCCTGATGAATCGAAGGACATTGGTTTATTAATGAAGATGGCACTTGATAAAGTCGCTTTCATTCCTTTTGGTTTACTCGTTGACCAGTGGCGCTGGAAAGTGTTCTCAGGTGAAGTAACACCTGAAAACTATAACCAAGCTTGGTGGGAACTTAGAGAGAAATATCAAGGTGTATCTGCACCGGTAGACCGTGATGTTAATGCCTTTGATCCAGGTGCCAAGTATCATGTACCTGCTAATACACCATATTCTCGTTATTTCTTAGCACACATTCAGCAGTTTGAATTTCACCGCTCACTGTGTGAACTTGCAGGAAACACAGAAGCGATTCATCGTTGCTCTATTTACCAAAGTAAAGAAGCAGGTGAAAAGCTAAATTCTATGTTAGAAATGGGTTCAAGCCAACCATGGCAAAATGCTTATAAAGTGGTTACTGGCAATGAGCAAATGGATGCGACGGCAATATTAGATTACTTTGCACCACTGCACGTTTGGCTAAAAAATAAAAACAAAAACCGTCAGTGTGGTTTTTAAATTTATTCCACAATAAATTGACGTTATCTACAGATACAAAAAAGGTGAGGTTTCCTCACCTTTTTTTGTATCTGTAGATAACAGTTAAACAAGTACCGTGTCGGCTTTTAAAAAATGAGCTCTGTTAGATGCTCTATAGCGTTTTAATACTAACGCTAATGAGTAAGATAGGTTCATATATCGAGTTGATTTAATGCTTGTTACCTCAAAAAAGATTTTCCCCCTTGTCTGTTCCATTTTTATTGCTTTGGGCTCCTCTTCTGCGACTCAAAGGACCTTAGATAGCAAGAAAAGTGTCTATTTGGGTTCTGCAGATATCACTCAAGGAATGGCTAAGACAATAGATGCAATTGCAAACCTTTGTACAGTGTCCGCCGACAATAATTTTACCAAAGTAACGCAGGCGATTGATTTATATGAAGAGTGTGCAAATATCACGCCCAAAAGCCATGATGATGTTGACGAAACATCTGTACCAGATATGAAAGGTGCTGGTGGAGAAGTAGTCACGGGTACTATTTTTGTCGGTAACTATTTTGATCTGTATATCAATGGCAAGCTCAAACATTCTATACCGCAACAATTTACCATTTATCTTGTTTAAGTGAGGTTAAAATCAACGCTTGTCTTACACATAAAGCACAGCCGGTAAAGATCATGATGAGATTGTGTTTGCTGCGCGCTGGAAAGTACCAAAAGACTGGTTGAGTAAAGGGTTTGACGTTAGTTATTGGCCTCAAGCTGCCCGATACTCTGAAGATGTCATGGTGTAAATAACAAAAAGTCCTATATGCACTTTATTAAAAAGTTCAGCGGTGCTGATGCAAGCTTTATTTGGTCAACAATTGTTGTTCTAGATAATGAAGTGTTAATGAGCCATGAGGTTAAGTGGGAAACGACACGGGTATTTTTTACTTGCGAGCTCTATTTTAGCAAAAGCTCGCAAGATAATTGTTTATCAGATTGGTTACAAAAAAACCTGATAAACATAAGCCAACCGTACTTACTCGCCGCCTTCATCAATTTCGTCAAGCATATCTAGGTAGTCGTCTAGTTCTTCTTCTTCTTCATCGTTAACAACGACCGGTGGGTTACCGTCATATACGCGATATAGCATGTTTTGATAGTAACTTGTCTTAACGAACTGATAAGAATCAACCGAGTTATCAATAACTTGTTCTCGCTCGCCAAAGTCTGCACGAGTTTCTAGACCTATAATCGCACGCCGAAATATGCCCGGCCAAAATGCTAAGGCGCCTATAGGAAAATAACTATGATCAATAAAGTCGCCTACTTCTTCACGAACCGATGATGGTCCAAGAAAAGGGATCATTAAGTATGGGCCATCACTTACGCCATATGTGCCAAGAACTTCACCAAATTCTTCTTGATTTTGTTCTAAATCAAAATCACTCGCGGGATCGTAAAAACCTAACAAACCGATCGTTGAATTCAGTACAAACCTACCAGCGTCACTCCCTGCATGTTTGAACTTACCTTGAAGCAGGTTATTGATCATTGATGAAGGTTCATTTAAGTTTTCCGCCATATTTAGCAACCCTTCACGCAAAAACATAGGCATGATTGCGACATAGGCATCAGTTACAGGGCGCGTAACGTATTTGTCGGCATACTCCCAGGTAAATACCCATAAAGGCCTATTGATCGATTCTAGTGGATCACTTATTTCAGCTGGAGGCTGCGCAGTTTTATCTGGAACACTAGAACAACCCACACTAGTGAGCGATATCAAAGCGACAAAGAAAAGAGTGTAAGAGCGCTTCAATAAAGCCTCAAATCTGGTCATGACGGTTTCCGAGTAAATTGATGACGTGCAAGCTTAACATGGATAATTGCTGCACTAAAAATAAATAAGAACTATGTTATTATTTTTTTTGTTGATGTACAGATAATAGCATTTCCGCTTCAGCGCGTGGAATTTCGCATTCTTGAACAATCTCGTCAACATCAGCACCCTTTTTAGCAAGCTTTAGTGCTCGTGAGTAGAACTTATCTTCTGATGATTGTTGCTGGATTGAAAGGAGCTGCTCGTCCATTGAGGCGATGTGTTGTTTAAGTGTTGAAATACGATGCTCTAGCTGTTTAGTGACTTCGTTAGTCTCATCAAAATGAGCACGTTCAACTTCAGATAAGCTCGATAGCTGTTGCTCAATATAGGAGAGTGTTTGGCTTTGTTCGTTAAGCAAGCTTTCTTGTAATTTTAACTTTTCGGCAAGGTTGGCCATCATCGATTTCTGCTTAGCGATAAAAGCAAAAAATATGATAGCCAATACACAAACAGTAATGATAAGGATTACGTTAATTGACAGCATAAGACATCCAGTTCTTACATCAAACCTACGTTTTCTTAAGCAGTTTAAAACTGCTTAAGTTCATCCCATTCATCGTCAGTAAGTAGTTTATTCAAGTCTACTAAAATAAGTAACTCACCATCGCGGTTAGATACACCTTGAATAAATTTAGCACTTTCATCATTACCAACGTTAGGTGCAATATCGATCTCAGATGCTTTCAAATAAACAACTTCTGCTACACTATCAACCATGATACCGATTACCTGTTTCTCAGATTCGATAATTACGATACGAGTATTGTCAGTAACTTCACCCGACTCTAATCCAAATCGAGCACGAGTATCGATTACCGTCACAACATTACCACGCAAGTTAATAATACCTAGAACATAACCAGGCGCGCCTGGTACCGGTGCGATTTCAGTATGGCGTAAAACTTCTTGTACCTGCATTACATTAATGCCGTAAGTTTCACTGTCTAATTTAAATGTTACCCACTGTAGAACTTCATCATTATCTACAGCATCATTAGAAGTGCGTCTTTCGTCAGACATACTACTCGTCCTCAATTAAAATTTGTCTTATACATCAAAGATATTCTATCAATGTATTATAGTTTAGTCATGATTAATATTTACGCCATCTTCTAGCAGTTCAATTAATGAATCTACATCAAGCAACGCACACATTTTATCCTTCACAAGCCCCGCTAACCATTTACGTTTAGAGGGGTTATCTAGCCATTTGACGTCTTCATGGTTAAGTGTCACGGTATCGACAAGGTGCTCTGCTGCAAGGCCCCAGTCACTATCATTAAGCATGATAACGTATTGGTAATTAATGTTATTAATTAATTCCTCGTTGCATTTTTCAGGCATAACCCATAATGCAGTATCGACAACATTTATGTTTTGTTCCCGATGCACCATAACCCCTTTGTACCAATTAGGCTTTCCCATTAACGTATTGGTTTTTTCTATTTGGTGAATCCCGCCTAATTCAATCAACGGAACAGCTACCGTTAGGCCGGCTACTTCAAAAAACATCGCTTGAAAGCTATCTCGATTAACAGATTTGACCGTCGTTTGTCCGGCGGCTTTACTTTTACGCGTTTTAATCGGTGCAATTTGTAAATCGTCAACGGTCTCTGGTGCACGCTCATCATGAGGGTGGCGAGATAACGGCATTGCCGCATTGTCTTGTTTTGCGATATTAACTTTATCTAACAAACTTTCGAGTTGTTTGTCTTTAGCTTTCTTCTCAAGCTCAACGACGCTGTTTTGTTCTTCAGCAACATCTGTTAATAATTCAGATAAATAATTTTTCATTATTTTATTGCTTGCTGATAACGGTTTACTCATGATGCCTTCACTTCTGTTTGTTTGAGTAAGTAAGTTAATAATGCTCGATAGGCAAAAACACCGCGTGTTGATGCAGAGAAATCAGAGGGAACTTTTTGAGCTAAACTGGCATTTCTAAAATTAGTATCAATAGGAATTACTCCCTGCCAAACACACGTTGAATACGTTTCCTGTAATTTTTTGTAGGACAAAATTGATGCTTTGGTTCTTTTATCAAACATCGTGGGAACAATCGTATACGTAAAAGACGATTCTTTTTCCGTTTGCATCATTTCTAAAGTGCGCATCATTCGGTCTAAGCCTTTGAGTGCAAGGAACTCAGTTTGAACCGGTACAATAATGCGTTGTGATGCTGCTAATGCATTGACCATTAAAACACCAAGAATAGGCGGGCAATCCATCAAGACAAAGTCATACTCGTTTGATATTTTAGCTAATGCTTTCTTCAGCACTAAACCCATGCCGCCTTTAGCGCCAAGCGCTCTATCTAATGTTGCAAGCCCCATAGTTGCAGGCAGAATATCGATATTACTATACTGGGTTGGGCATAAACTTTGTAATATTTGCTCTTTGGTTGAGTCTTGAATAAATAAATCGTAAACGCTTAAATCTAGGTCTTCAGATTCAATACCAAAATAATAGCTTAAAGACGCATGAGGATCTGTATCAACAAGCAATACTTTATACCCCATTGAGGCTAGTAGCCCACCTAGAGTGATTGTTGTAGTGGTTTTACCGACACCACCTTTTTGATTAGCTACTGTCCAAACGACCAATGGAAATCCTAGTGTTTAATTATCTTGATTATCTTCATCTCGTGTAGTGATTCTTATACCACCGTTTTCGAGTTCTACAATTCTAATTCTATTGCCTTGTTGCGCAGAATCAACTTCTTGTTTAATCAATTCAATATCTTTCACGCTAATTGAGGGTGTATCAATAACATTTTCACGCTCAAGGCCATACTTTGATATGGCGATAACAACCCGGCGATTTTGTAAAAGCCCTTGTGTTGAATTATTGTCAACTTTAGGAGAATATTGACCATAACCTTCAATAGCCATGCGTGCCGGAACGATTTCTTGTTCTTCAAGCAAACGCAAAATTGCCACTGCTCGAGCTACGGAAAGTTCCCAATTAGATTCAAACACTTCGGTATTAATGGGTTGATTATCGGTATAACCTCTTACCCGCAAGTAATTTGTCACATCCTTAATAATAGGCGTAATTACCGATAATATCGCCTCAGCATTATTTGTCGCAGAAGCTGAACCACTTGGAAATAACAAACCGCTACTCAATTCAATCTCTAACCAATCACCGTCAATTTCAAGTTCTGCATATCCGCTTTCAACCAATTCATATAACGCGGTATGCAATTCTTCTTCAAGCGATTCTAGGTTGGTTCCTACTTCGCTTTTTTCTATATTCGATAACTCATTTTTGCCGTCAGTAAGTTCAGGACCAGCTTCCTCTAAAATACCATCACCGTATAAGCGTGTCTCTGACCTGCTCGAGTTTACAGGCAGTATATCTTCACCTTGACCACGGTTTTTTGTTTGTTCTTGATCTGACTGAAAAACACGACCAATCGAGTCGGTCATGGTTTCAAAAGGCTCTTCATGAATAATGGCCATGGCATACAAAACAACAAAAAGTGCAAATAACAAGGTCATATAATCTGCGTAGGAAATCAGCCAGCGATGCACGTTATCTTGTGCTACATCGTGACGGCTTTCATGGTTGCGTCTCATTTTACTAACCTAAATGCAGATAGTTTATTTTCAATAGCATGTGGGTTTTCACCTAAAACAATCGCCGTTAATCCTTCTAATATCATTTCACGATATAACGTTTCTTGATGAATAATAGAACGTAATTTATTCGCAATAGGCAGATATATTAAATTGGCAAAACCAACACCATAAATCGTCGCAACAAAGGCGGTTGCAATACCGTGTCCGAGTAATTCGGGATCGTTAAGGTTAGACATTGCATGAATCAGACCTAGTACAGCACCTAAGATGCCAATGGTAGGGCTATAACCGCCCATAGAATCAAATACATTTGCCGCTCTAAGGTTGTGCTCACGATAGAGTTCTAAATCAAGTTCTAATGATTCTTTAAAATTTTCCGCTTCGACACCATCAACAAGTAAATTAAGACCTTTGTTAACAAAAGGATCGACTTCGTCGAGAGCAATATTCTCTAACGCTAAAAAGCCAGACTCTCGAGACATTATTGACCAAGAAACAATATCTTGAATGCCTTGCTCAACATCAAACTTAGGCGAAGTAAATACCCACTTGAGTAGTGCGATAGCATGTAAAAATTCAGTTTTAGATGATTGCAACATAACAGCACCTAATGTGCCGCCAAATACAATAATAAATGCTGGAAACTGTAATAATGAGGTTATTGAGCCACCATCAATAGCAAAACCAAGATAAATAGCAACAACCGCAATCAGAAGCCCAGCAATACTGAGCTTATCCATTGGCAGTTTCCTTTATGATCGCTTCTGAAAAATCATTGAGTGGTAGTGATAATTCTGAAACCCCTGCAATCGTTACGGCTTGTGGCATTCCGTAAACTACACAAGACTCTTCATCTTGTGCCCAAATGGTTGCGCCTTTGCTTTTTAACATACGTGCCCCTTCCCTTCCATCGTGGCCCATACCCGTTAAAATTACCCCTAATACATCACCTTGGTAAACTTTTGCAGCAGAGCCGAAACTAATATCAACACTAGGTTTATATGTCAGTCTTTCACTGTCATCTTCTAGTATTTTAATTTTCTTAGCACTTTCCGTACCAGTGATGATCATTTGCTTACCACCAGGTGCTAAATAAGCACACCCAGGTTTAAGCAAATCGCCGTCTGCGGCTTCTTTGATGTCTATCTGACATAGGTTATTCAAACGGTTAGCAAAGGCTGCAGTAAAGGCTGCGGGCATATGTTGAACGAGAATTATTGGAAGCGGATAGGATTTAGGTAATTTTGTTAAAATAGTCTGTAAGGCAATTGGCCCACCAGTAGATGTACCAATGGCAAGTAATTTATAGTGCTTGTCTGTTTTTACACGATGTTTTGACGGTGTTGAAGGTTGTACTGGACGAATTTTTGACGCTGTTGGTGTTTGACTAGCTTGAGACTTTCTCGTCACAATACCAGACGTTGTGGAACGTCTCATAGAAATTCGGCGACGAGCAAGTTGCAATACTCGCTGTCTTAATAATGAACCTGCATCATCATTATTTGCGGCTATTTCATTAAACTTTTTAGGTAAAAAATCCAATGCACCTGCATCAAGTGCATCTAATGTCGCTTTAGCCCCTTGATGAGTTAACGACGAGAACATGAGTATCGGCGTCGGAGACTGTGCCATGATTTGCTTAACTGCTTCAATGCCGTTTAATACCGGCATTTCAATATCCATAGTGATTACATCTGGTTTTAAGGTGATCGCTTTCTCAACGGCGTCTTTTCCGTTTACAGCAACATCAATAACTTCTAAATTAGCTTCGTTATTTAATATATCTGATACGCGTCGACGAAAAAAACTCGAATCATCAACAACTAACACCTTATAAGCCATTTATATTCTCTATCTTATGAGCCTAGCTTTTTATTAATATTTGCTTTCTTTGCATAGTACTTAAGCATACTTGGCACATCTAAGATGAGTGCAATACCACCATCACTGGTAATAGTCGCACCTGCCATGCCTGGCGTACCGTGCAATAATCGGTCAAGTGGTTTAATGACAACCTCTTCTTGACCAATTAAGCTATCAACAACAAAACCAATTTGCTGTGTACCTAACTGGACGATAACAACATGCCCCGTATTTTTTGGTTTGTCTGTTGAGCCTTTAACTAGCCACTGATCTAGGTAGAACAATGGAATTGCTTTTTCCCTAACAATGATAGTCAATTGACCATCAACAATATTCGTATTCGTTAAATCCAGATGGAATATCTCATTAACACCAGCTAATGGTAGGGCAAACGTTTGTTCGCCTACGACAACCATTAAGGTTGGCAAAATAGCAAGTGTCAATGGTACTTTGATTTCAAGAACAGTACCTTTACCGAGCTCTGAATCAATACTTACTGAACCATTTAATTGGGTAATCTTCGTTTTAACAACGTCCATTCCCACACCACGACCTGATACCTCAGAAATTTCAGTTTTCGTAGAGAAGCCTGGTGCAAAGATTAAATTAAATGCTTCTTTTTCTGACATGCGAGCTGCGGCGTCGGCATCTAAAACACCACGTTCTATCGCAATATCTTTAAGTTTATCAGCGTTCATACCAGCACCATCATCTTTGATGGTTAACAAGATATGATCACCTTCTTGAGATGCTGACAGAATAACAGTACCTTCACGCGGTTTACCATTAGCTTCACGTACGTCTGGCTCTTCTACACCGTGATCTACTGAGTTACGAACCAAGTGAACAAGAGGATCGGCTAGTGCCTCAACAAGGTTTTTATCTAGATCGGTATCTTCACCCTCTAGAATTAACTTAATTTCTTTCTGTAAACTACGCGCAAGATCACGAACAACGCGAGGGAAACGACCAAATACTTTCTTAATTGGTTGCATGCGCGTTTTCATTACCGCGCCTTGCAAATCCGTTGTTACTGCATCTAGGTTTGATACCGCTTTAGTCAGATCTTCGTCTTCTTTGGTTAAGCCAAGACTGGTTAGGCGGTTTCGAACAAGTACGAGTTCACCCACCATATTCATGATTTGGTCTAATCGTTTAGTATCTACCCTAACGGTAGTTTCGCCCTGAGATGCCGCTGGTTGCGCAGCTTTTTTATCTCCAGCTTTGGCAGCAGGCTTTTTAGCCGTAGCCGGTTTAGACGCTACGGATTTTGCTGCTGGCTGGGCTTTTGCAACTGGTTGAGGCTTGGGAGCACTCTCTGGAGCAGCAGCTGGTGTTGGTGCTGATGCACTCACTTTAGGTCCCTGACCTTTCCCGTGTAATTCATCTAATAGTGCTTCAAACTCATCATCATTGATTTCATCAGGATTTGTTGGCGCAGCTGGAGCTGGTTGATTTGTGTTTGACGTAGAAAAGGCACCTTGTCCATGCAACTCATCAAGCAATGATTCAAATTCATCATCGCTGATTTCGTCTGACGGTTGAATACTCGTTTCTTTAGGTGTAGGTGCAGAATCTGCTGATTGAGGTGAACCACCTGAACCATGCAATTGGTCAAGCAATGCTTCAAATTCATCTTCACTCATTTCGTCAGATGAAGCACTTGATGGTTCACTGACTTCAGGAGTAGCAATTACTTCAAGCTCTGGAGCAGCAACTGCTGCAGGTGTTTCTTCTGCTCCTTCAGGAGCACTTAAACGATGTAACTCTTCTAACAATGCTGGGTCGGCAGGATCAATATCCTCACGATTTTGCACTTGAGCAAACATTTCATTGATTGTATCTAAAGATTGAAGAATGGTGTCCATCAATTCGGAGGTAACTTTACGCTGACCAGTTCGTAAAATATCGAACACATTTTCAGCACCATGACAGGCATCAACTAAGTTAGTTAAAGATAAAAAGCCTGCGCCACCTTTTACGGTGTGAAAACCCCGGAATATTGCATTAAGCAAATCGGCATTATCAGGATCATTTTCTAATTCAACTAATTGCTCAGATAGCAATTCGAGTATTTCACCCGCTTCAATTAAAAAATCCTGTAGAATTTCTTCATCTGCTTCGAAGGACATAATTCGAACTTCCCCTTAGAATCCTAAGCTTGATAACAGGTCATCAACATCATCCTGACCTGAAACAACGTCATCACGTTTTTCAGTATTAACTATAGGTCCTTCAACGAGATTTTCACCAACACTTGGTTTACTTAACATCTCTTGACCTTCAGCTTTTGACACACCGAACATAGTTAACATATTGATTAAACTATCTTCTACTTCTCTAACAAGATCAATAACTTTACGTATAACCTGACCGGTTAGATCTTGGAAATCTTGTGCCATTAATACGTCTGTCATTAATGCGTGAATATGTTCTGCTTCTTTGTCAGTTGTCACCAACAATGCATCAATTTCGTGGCATAGCGACTTAAAACCATCAAGCTCAAGCTGGTTTTTCATTAGCTTTTGCCATTGTGGTTTTACACTACTTACTTGCGACTGAACTTTATCAAGTACTGGAAAAATAGATTCTACAGCATCCATAGTTTTGTTTGCTGCTTCTTCTGTTCGTTCAATCACATAATTCAAACGCTCTTTAGCATCGGGAATATCTGCCGTTGCTAAATCGTTTAAACGAGTGTCAATTTGGAAGTTCATCAATGAGTCATGTAATTGACGTGTCAATTTACCTATTTCAGCAAAAAGCTCTGTATTAATAGGCGTTTGCACTTCGGCAATTAACTTATCAGCTTCATCATTTTGACCAGCTTCCAAGTAGGCAACAAGCTCTTTAGCTTGCTCCAATGAAATTAAAGCGCTCATCTAAACACTCCTTTGGTTTTCCCAATATTTAGTCGTGTTTAATTAAGCTAAGCGCTCAAATATTTTATCAAGCTTTGTTTTCAGCGTAGCGGCTGTAAACGGTTTGACAATATAACCATTTACACCTGCTTGAGCAGCCATAACGATTTGTTCTTTCTTCGCTTCTGCTGTAACCATTAATACAGGTATGTGTGCAAGTTTTTCATCCGCTCGAATTGCTCTTAGCAAATCGATACCTTGCATACCTGGCATGTTCCAATCAGTTACAACGAAATCAAAGTCACCACCTTGTAGCATTGGCAGTGCTGTTGAACCATCGTCAGCTTCTTGAATATTGGTAAAGCCTAAATCACGTAATAAATTTTTCACTATACGTCTCATTGTTGAGAAATCATCAACAACAAGTACTTTCATATTTTTATCCAAGGCACCCTCCGAAAGAGTCTATTTCTACTAAATCTAATACTTAATTTTGCCATGATTGCATTCTACCTTTTAGGCGATGCATTGCTTGGCTATGAATTTGGCTAACACGAGATTCACTCACGTCCAGAACTTGGCCAATTTCACGTAAATTCAATTCTTCATCATAATACAATGATAACACTAAGGATTCACGCTCTGGTAGAGAAGTTATACAACCAGCAAGTGCTTTTTTAAAGGCGCTATGTTCTATTTCGTCATGTGGACTGTCAATAACAGCCTCTGTAGAGAAAGAGATAGCATCTTCGTTAACACCTAGGTCTTCAATACCTATTATTTTACCAGAGCTTACCTCATTAAGCATATCATGATATTCATTTAATGAGATATTTAGTTTATCAGCAACTTCACTATCAGTTACATCACGACCATATTGAGCCTCTAATGATTTGATGGCATCACTGATTAAACGGGAATTTCTGTGAACAGAGCGTGGTGTCCAATCTCCACGACGAATTTCATCGAGCATTGCACCACGAATACGAATACCGGCAAAAGTTTCAAAACTCGCACCTTTGCTAGCGTCGAAGTTATTGGATGCTTCAAGAAGTCCAATCATACCTGCTTGAATCAAATCATCTACTTGAACACTGGCAGGTAATCGAGCGAGTAAATGATACGCAATTCTTTTCACCAAAACTGTTTGCTGCTCTATGAGTGCAGTTTTGTCTTGTTGGTCGATATAAGCTTGCGTTTTTACCACTTAATGTTCGCTCATCAGTTGGTGTTACTATTTTTCTAGTAACTGTTCTATAAAAAACTCTAGGTGCCCTGAAGGCTGATGCGGTATTGGCCACGCCAATGCGTTTTGTGCAATACGCTTAAAACCTTTTGACGCAGGAGAATCAGGAAATGCTTCAACAATCGCTTGTTGCTTTCTCACTGATTTTCGAATATTTTCATCAAAAGGTACAACACCAACTAACTCTAATGCCACATCTAAGAACCTGTCACTTACTTTGGTAAGTTTAGCAAATAATTGCTGACCTTCCTTAGGACTGCGCACCATATTGGCAACAACTTTGAATTTGAATACCCCATGATCACGACTTAGTAGCTTCATTAAAGCATAACAGTCAGTAATTGACGTTGGTTCATCACAAACGACAAGCATCACATCTTGAGCAGCGCGCGCAAAGCTTAGTACCATGTCAGAGATACCTGCTGCGGTATCGACAATTAGTACGTCAAAGTCGGTTTCCATATCACTGAAAGCGCGAATAAGACCAGCATGCTCAGATGGTGTCAAATCAACCATACCTTGCGTACCAGACGTTGCTGGGATAATTTTTATGCCTGCTGGACCTTCGAGAATTATATCGTCTAATTCACATTCGCCAGACATCACATGGGAAAGGTTCTTTTTAACGCGAAGACCTAGCATCACGTCAACATTGGCCAAACCTAAATCGGCATCAAGTACGAGTACTTTTTTACCCATTTGAGCCATAGAAATAGCGGTATTTAACGAAACGTTCGTTTTACCTACACCGCCTTTACCACCTGAGACAGCAATGACCTTAACTTTATTGGGTTGTTGCATTTTTCGTAAGCCACTCGCTTGATCTAACATCTTTTAATTCTTACTACTTATTGTTTTATCTACATCATGGCATGAGAAGCCATCGATTGATGAGTCCAATTTATTGGCGCTTGTTTACGTTGTTTTGTAAACATTTTATCAGCAAGCGTAACTAACTTTTCAGCATTTGCAACCTTAATATCTTCTGGTACACGCTGACCGTCGGTTAAATAGCCAACAGGCAAGTTATTTTGGATAGATGTTGAGATTAATTCGCCCGCGCTTAAGCTCTCATCTAATTTCGTATAGATACAACCTGCTAATGGGATGCTTTGAAAACGCTGAACATTTTCTGTCATAACATTTGCTTGCGTATTTGCTGCTAACACAAGGTAATTTTTAATTCTAATTCGCGTATTAGCGACGAGCGTTTTTAAATGTTCATTTAAACGCATGTCTCGTTGTCCCATGCCTGCAGTATCTATTAGCACTAACTTCTTGGTTGAGAATTGCGCTAACAAGTTATCTAATTCGTTTGCATCTTGCGCTAACTTTACCGGGCAACCAATAATTTTGCCATAGGTAGTAAGTTGCTCATAACCTGCAATTCTATAGGTATCTGTTGAAATCAAGGCAACAGAATCAGCACCATGTATCTGTGCAAAACGGGCGGCAATTTTTGCAATCGTCGTTGTTTTACCAACACCCGTTGGTCCAACTAAAGATATAACACCACCATGACGAATAATTTCATTATTTGTCGTTTGTAATTGATTGACTAATAAGTGCTTAACTTGTTGCCAAGCTTCTTGCTCGTTTAGTTGGCTTGGGATAAATCCGGCAATTTGCTCAGCCAATTGTTCATCGATACCCATCGAACTAAGTTTGTTAACCAACACGGCACGATTAGGATCTTTTTGTACACGGTCTTGCCAAAGTAAACCTGCAACTTGATGCTCTAAAAGTTGACGAATAGATGCCATTTCTTGCTTCATTCGATCAAACTCTTCAGTCGATGCACTCGACTGTATTTGGCTATTGAACGCATTTTCAGACGTTTTATCTAGCTCCTCTGATGGGCGTTCTTGCGTTACATCACTCTGAGCTTGTTTATTAGTTAAGCGTTCAGTGAATTCTTTGAATTGTTGCTCGATTGTTTCAGCCGCCAAGTTTGTCGCAATGGTTGGCTCTTTAGGCCCTTGTTGAACATCGCGATTTAATAATGCCGCTAAGCTATCTGGCACTTTAGGCATTGTAGGTTCAACTTTTACTTTAGGTTGGTTAGTTGCTGAAGTAGGTGCGGCACCAATTGACACAACATCGTCTTGTATTTCCCGTGAAGATGAAGACTCTTGAGAAGGTACAACGTCAGGTTCATTGTGAGAAGGCTGCTGGTTGTAATCGACAGCCGCCATAATCTCAATTCCTTCAGGGATTTTCTTGTTTGACATGATGACGGCATCAGCACCTAGTACTTCTTTGATTTCAGCTAATGCTGTTTTCATGTCTCTTGCGACAAAACGTTTAATTTTCACGGTTAACCCCTTACAACCTTAATCAGTGCTGCTATTGTCCGATGGCGCTAACAATTTTTATTTGTTTATCATCTGGAACCTCTTGATAAGAGATAACACGAAGACCTGGTATCGTGTACTTCACAAATTTAGCTAACACGGTTCTTAAGATGCCTGATGTTAGTAAAATTGGAGTATCTCCCGCCAATTCTTGCTGATGCGCGCCTTCTGTCAGCGACTTTTGCATTCTTTCTGCAAGACCTGGTTCAATGCCTGCGCCATCATCGCCAGCCATTTGCATTGACTGATGCAACATCTGTTCCAATTCAGGCGACAATGTTATGACAGGTATTTCGTTATTTGCACCAACCATATCCTGGACGATGAACTTGCGTAATAAAATACGTGCGGCAGCTGTTAGTACATCAGGGTCTTGGCTCTTCACGCCATACTCTACAAGAGTCTGCGCAATTGAGCGCATATCTCGAACAGCAACACCTTCGTTCATTAAATTTTGTAGCACTTTAACAATGGTGCCTAGCGGCAGGATATCTGGTACTAGCCCCTCGACCAATTTAGGGTAGCTCTTCGCTAACATGTCCAATAGGTTTTGAACTTCTTCATGGCCAAGTAGCTGAGCCGCATTATTGGTTAGAATTTGACTTAAGTGTGTTGCTAATACTGTTGTAGCATCAACAACGGTGTAGCCAAGTGACTGGGCATGTTCACGTTGATCTTGTTTGATCCAAACGGCATCTAAGCCAAACGCAGGGTCTTTTGTTTCAATGCCTTCCAATTTGCCAAAAACTTGACCCGGATTAATCGCTAGCTCGTGATCATGACGTATTTCTGCTTCACCAACATTAACGCCCATTAAGGTGATTTGATAACTATTAGGGTCTAAATCTAAATTGTCACGAATATGCACCGCAGGTACTAAGAAGCCAAATTCTTGAGATAGCTTTTTGCGCACCCCTTTAATGCGATTTAACAACTCACCACCTTGGTTTTTATCAACCAAAGGAATTAATCGATAGCCAATTTCTAGCCCAATAACGTCCACATGATTAACGTCATCCCAGCCGAGTTCTTTTACTTCATCAGCTTTTTGCGCTTCGTCTGTTTGTAATTTTGTTTTATCTTCTTCGTCTTTAGCTATCTTAGCCGCTTTATATTTACTACTAAAAAAGGCTGTCGCTGCAATCATGGCTGCAAATAACAAGAAGGCAAAGTGTGGCATACCTGGCACAACACCCATAACAAACATGACGGCTGCTGCAATATATAAGCTGCGCTCTTGACCTAGTTGCGAGCTCATTTGCTCGCCCATATCTTGAGAGGTATTTTGACGCGTAACAACAATTGCCGTAGCAACAGAAAGTAACAAGCCAGGAATTTGCGCCACTAATCCGTCACCAATAGTTAATAGCGTATATATTTCAACAGCTTGAGAAAACTCTAAGTCATGTTGAACCATACCGATTACCAAACCACCGATAATATTGATAAATAGGATCAAAATACCTGCAACCGCATCACCTTTTACGAACTTACTGGCACCATCCATTGAACCATAAAAGTCGGCTTCTGAAGTTACTTCATTACGGCGCTCCCTCGCTTGGTCTGCTGTGATAAATCCAGCGTTTAGATCAGCATCAATTGCCATCTGTTTACCCGGCATTGCGTCTAATGTAAACCGTGCTGTAACTTCTGAGATGCGTCCTGCACCTTTGGTGACAACGACAAAGTTAATAATAATGAGAATAAGAAATACAACTAAACCTACGGCATAATTACCACCAATAACCACTGAGCCAAAGGCTTCAATAACTTTACCTGCGGCATCAGGCCCTTGGTGACCTTCTAAGAGAACAACACGTGTACTTGCTACGTTAAGTGCTAAACGCAATATGGTTGCAATCAATAGCACTGAAGGGAATGAGCCAAACTCAAGCGGTTTTAGCGTATAAACTGTAATCAGTAAAACAATCAGCGCTAAGGCAATATTAAATGAGAATAGGATATCTAGCAGCGCAGCCGGCATAGGTAAAATAACCATACCTAGCGCAGCAATAATAAGTAAAGGCGTGCCTAGCCCCGAGATAAAGGACAATTTTTGTTTATCAAATCTGTTAAATTGAGCGAGTAATTGCATGTACAACTGTGATATTTTTTTGACTCTTAATTGTCAAATAGCAATATCTAGACCAGTTATCAAGGCAAGTAATTTACTTGATGTTTAATTAACCTAAACGGCAAGTAAATTAATATTTAAACTCATCAGGAATTGGCAGATCTTTCGCGACAGGAATTGGCTTTTTACTTTTGCCTTCACGGAAAAGGTTTAATTGAAAAACAAAGGCAAGTACCTGAGCTACCGCGGCAAAAAGCTGTTCAGGAATTTCATCATCGACTTCAGTGGTGTAATACAAACTTCTCGCTAGGGCTGGTGACTGAAGCACTTCAACACCGTTTTCTTTTGCAATCGTACGTATATGTATGGCCATTTCATCAATACCTTTGGCAATGACTGACGGTGCAGAGATACCGTTTTGATCGTATTTTACGGCGACTGAGTAATGGGTTGGGTTTGTAATAACAACATCAGCATTAGGAACTTCAGCCATTTGTCGTCGTTGAGACATTTCATATTGAAGACGACGAATACGCCCTTTTATTTCTGGGTTACCATCGGCATTTTTCATTTCATCTTTGACTTCTTGTTTTGTCATTTTCAATTGACGCGTATGATTCCACTTTTGATAGGGAGCATCAATTGCCGCAATAATTATCAAAGACATCGATAATGCGATGAACATCCATAACAGCATATTAACTGCATGGCCAAAGTTACCAGGACTAATTTCTAAACTAAGGTGTAGTATTTCCTCAAAAAGCCCGGTTAATAGAAAATAGGCCACGACAACAACCACTAAGAACTTAAGCAACGACTTGATAAACTCGACAAGCGCTTGCAGGCCAAACATTCGCTTAAAGCCTGCGATAGGTGACATTTTATTAAGTTTTGGCCCCGCTGCTTCCCAAGAAAAACTCATACCACCTAATATCGTATTACCAATAAAAGCGGCAATAATGATGATAAAGAAAATCCATAACATAGGTGTCATGATGCTATAGACGGCGTCTGAGACTAAATCAAAAATTGCATTTACATCCAGCGCTTCTTCACGGGTTAGAGAAAACAAACGACTCATAATTGACTTTAAAGAAGTCACGAGCTGCTCGCCAACCAATAACATCGCCGATGCACTACCTAACAACACGAACATCGTGCCTAAATCTTTAGAGCGAGCAATTTGACCTTTTTTACGAGCATCAGCCAGCTTTTTGGGTGTCGGTTCTTCTGTGCGTTCGCCGCTATCACTTTCAGCCATTATGGTGCTCCACAGTCAATGAGGTAACAACTAAAATCAATAGCGCGTTGCCATTGTAATTCGAAGTGTACTAAGAAATTCCCCATCGTTAACCACATGATAATTAACCCTGCGGTCATCGTTATCGGAAAGCCAATAGCAAAGATATTAAGTTGCGGCGCCGCTCGAGTCATAATACCAAAAGAAAAGTTAATCAGTAGCATGGCAGTTAATGGCGCCAAGGCTAGCGACATTGCTGTGGCAAACATCCAACCGCCCCACTCGACAATTTCTCTAAATTTGACGACTTCAAAATCCCCTGAAGGAATCGGTATAGTGTCAAAACTAGCAACAACAAACTGCAGAAATGCCAAGTGACCGTCAAGCGCCCAAAACAATAAGGTAGTTAAAATCAGGAAAAACTGACCAACAGCAGGCACACTGGTTCCTGACGCTGGATCAACTAATGAAGCAAAGCCTAAACCCGTTTGCATCGCGATAATTTGGCCAGCCAATGTAAACGTATTGACTACCATCACCGTCATAAAACCAAGCATGACACCGATGATAATTTGCTCTGCAACGAGTAAGGTTGTCGCCAAGCTAAAGAGGTTATCTACACTAGCAGGTGGAATAGCAGGCATAACACATACCGTTACTGCTAATGACAGAAAGAGTTTTACTCGGGTTGGTGTTGTTTGTGCGCCTAAACCGATCATCGCCATCACTAAGGCTGAAATGCGGATCAAGGGCAGTAAAAAATCGGCCAGGTATTGATTAATAACTGACTCTGTATATTCCATTAGCTCACCACAGAAGGGATACTTGCAATGAGCCTAAAGGTGTAGTCCATCAGTTTTTGCACAAGCCAATGGCCACCAACGATCAGTGCTAACAAGGTGACAATTAGACGAGGTAAAAAACTTAGCGTTTGTTCATTAATTGACGTTGCGGCCTGGAAAACTGCGACCATTAAACCAACAAGCAAGCTCGGTACAATAACCGCGCTAACTAAAATAATGACGAGAAATAAGGCATCTCGAAGAATATCAACAAAGACTTCTGGGCTCATCAGGTTGCTCCCAATCCATAACTTGTTGCGATTGTACCGATCACTAAATTCCAACCATCAACTAACACGAACAGCATTAATTTAAACGGTAAAGATACGATCATTGGCGATAACATCATCATACCCATAGCCATCAAGATACTGGCTACCACGAGGTCGATAATCAAGAAAGGAATAAACAGAATAAAGCCGATTTGGAAAGCTGTTTTCAGCTCACTTATAATAAATGAAGGAATAATCACTGTCATTGGCAGGGTTTCAGGTTCACCTATATCTTCAATGCCTGCCATCGACGCAAGTGTGTTTAAATCTTTCAAACGCGTTTGAGCTAACATAAAGGCACGCAATGGCTCTTTACCTTTATCAATCGCTTCTACCGACGTTAGTTGATCATTTAAGTAGGGCTGAATGGCAATTTCATTCACCTGGTTGTAAACCGGTGTCATGATAAATAGCGTCAAGAATAGGGTTAAACCAAGAATAACCTGATTTGACGGCGTTTGCTGTAAACCAAAAGCTTGTCGTAATATTGCCATGATAACCACGATACGCGTAAATGAGGTCATCATAATGATCGCCGCTGGAATAAAACTCAGCGCCGTCATGAAGATTAATATTTGTAAAGTAACAGAGTATTCTTGCGAGCCATCTGGATTAGTGGATAACGTAAACGCAGGCAAAGATAAATCTTGTTGCGCTAAAGCAGAGCCGACAAAAGCAAAGAATAGGATCAATGACAGGAGAACTTTAGCGTGTATTTTCATAAGCGTTTATTGTTTTAATACATTCTTTTTAATTTGAGCCCAAGAATTAGTTAGTGATGTTGATGCTCCTTGATTGAGCTCTAAAGGTTCATCTAATGCGTCTAACTTCGTTATTTGGTGTGCGGTAACCCCTAACAACATTTGTTTTCCTGCAATCTCTACCACCACTAATTTTTCTTTTGTCGTTAAATGTAGTGTAGAGACCACCTTCATACCTGAGATATGCTGTTGATTATGTTGAAACTTCTTCAGCACTAATGCACAGACGATAATTAAACCTAACACCATAAACAAAGAAAGCAACATAGAAAAAGAATCCATGTTGCCAGCGACATTTTTGCCGACTTGTGTTTGTTCGGCTAGTGCTGTGGTCATGCTTGCGAGGTATATTAACGCTGCGGTGAAAAACTTCATTACTTAAGCTTTTTAATGCGTTCTACTTGGCTGATAACGTCAGTTAAGCGAATACCAAACTTATCGTTAACAACAACCACTTCACCATGGGCAATCAATGTACCATTGACAAGTACGTCTAGCGCTTCACCTGCAACACGATCTAACTCGACAACCGAGCCTTGGTTAAGCTGCAATAAGTTACGAATACTGATTTGGCTGCGGCCGACTTCCATCGAAATCGTTACCGGGATATCTAAAATAGTATCTAAGCGACGTTGCTCTTCAGCGCCTAATGGGCTAGCTGATGCATCTTCTTCAAGCTCTTCAAGTTCTACGCTTTCTGCTTCTGCGGCGGCTTGTTCATCCATTGCGTCAGCCCACATATCTAACCCGTCTTCATTTTCAGTGCTCATGTCACTAACCTCTTATATTAATACTCTAAATCGTCTTCTAACATATGGAGCTCAGCGTCACTGTCTAAGCGTTTACCACCTTTGGTTAGGATAGTTAGCTCAGACTTAACTGACTCAGGACGTTTAATTTTTTCTTGAATTTTCAATGCTAAATTATCGCGACTCTTCCCTAACTGCGCTCGGTAGGTCGGCAAATCTTCAATTAGCACGGTAATGTGATCTGGCATTTCAATTGGAATGATATCGCCAGCTTTTAATTGCTTCACTTGTGATAACGGAATATCAACTTCAATAAATTTAGTGGTAAGTTCTACTGGCACATCCATGATTTCATCACGCAGTGCCTTAGACCAACGCATATCGGTATCTTCTTTATCAGATTGAACACCTGCGTCTAACAATTCTCGAATAGGCTCTAACATTGAATATGGTAAAGCCACGTGGAAATCACCACCACCACCATCGAGTTCGATATGGAATGAGCTTATAACAACAACTTCTGTTGGGCTCACGATATTTGCCATTGACGGGTTAACTTCTGAATCTAAATATTCAAAAGAAACGTCCATCACTGGTGACCAGGCTTCTTTGTAATCTTCGAAAATCAATTTAAGCAACATCTGAATGATACGACGTTCAGTTGGCGTAAATTCACGACCTTCAATTTTCGCATGGTAACGACCGTCGCCGCCAAAAAAGTTATCAACAAGAATGAAAACCAAACGGGCTTCCATGGTGATCAAAGCCGTACCTTTTAACGGTCTAAATCGCACCATATTTAAGCTAGTAGGAACAAATAGGGTATGTACGTACTCACCAAACTTAATCATCTGAATACCGTTAATCGATACTTCAGCTGTACGTCTCATCATATTAAATAAGCTGATACGCATATGACGCGCGAAACGTTCGTTTACCATTTCCAGTGTTGGCATTCGGCCACGAACGATGCGATCTTGAGACGAAAAGTCATAATCGGACATACCCTCGGTATGTTCGACGTCCTCGACTATCTCTTCTTCTTCGACCTCATCAACGCCATGGAGTAGCGCGTCAATTTCGTCTTGCGATAATAAATCACTCACGTATTTGTCTCTTATTTAATACTACCTTTCGGTAGTTATTGCATTACAAAACCAGTAAATAGTACTTGTTCAACAACTTTGCCACCTGAAACTTCAACCATTACCTTCTGTACCTCAGATAAAGAAAGCTGTTTCAACGATGCTTTACCTGCACTTGTTGCTAAATCGTCAGCGTTAGCCATAGAGAAAACACCTAACAATGTACTTTCGATTAACGGTACATGTTTTTTAGCTTCTTCTTCATTTTCTGCGCCGCGAACAAGTAACTGCGCGCGAATTTCTACATAACGGTCACGAGAAGCGCCTGGCACATTGAACCTAAACGGTCTTGGCATAGGCACATAGAGTGCCGAGCCCGCTGCCCCTGTTGGAGTTTCTGCTGCTTCGGTAGGTTCACCGCTTGCTAACGCTGTATCAATTTCAGCTTGTGTTGGTTCTTCTTCATCACCACTCATAAAGAAAAATGCACCACCGCCAGCTACAGCTAAAAGCACAACAACGGCAATTATTATGATTAATTTCTTCTTTTTACCGCCGTCTTCTAATTCGAGTTCTTTTTCTTCATCAGCCATTGTTTACTCTCAAAAAAATATTGTATTACTTCTTTTGCCCACTATAGCGTTAAGCGTTCTTTAAGCCAAGATACCAAGCCTAGATTTATCGGTTTAAGCGAAGTAATCGATACCAACTGATTGCACATTAACCACTTGTCTATCATCTACTTGCCCTAAACTCTCTTCTGAGATGTTATCGTCAGCACCTGACGCACTAGAAAACTCGCCATCTTCATCTAGCGATTCATCATGTTGTGCGAATTGTTGCTGCACGTCAGTATCACCTAAATCAATACCAGACTCTTCAAGCATTTCACGTAATTTATTCATGTGCTGTTCAAGGGCATCTTTTGCTTGAGGCTGCTGAACCATAAAATTGACCATGGCTTGTTCGCCTTGCAAGTTTACTCTTACATGGACATTTCCTAATTCTGGTGGATCAAGTTGAATGTCAACCGATTGTAACTTCTGGCTGACCATCACCATGACTTTTTCTTTCATTTGTTGAGCAAAGTTCTTGTGATTAACATTAATAATCTCAGTCGCAACTTTTTCAACGTGCTTGGTTTGCTGTTGGCTCAACGTTTGAGATTCAATCACTTTGCTTTCATTTGACTCGGTAACTATTCTGCTAGTCATTGAATTGACTGAACGCGTTTCACCATCACTACGCGTTGTTGTATCAGCTTTTGCTTTAGCTAACGTCTCACTAATCGATTGACTAACTTGATTAAGCTCTTTATTTGATTGCAATGTAATTTCATCCGCTACCTCAGCATCAATTTGCTTGATGTCGTCAATTTGAAGGTCATTGTTGGCTTGTGTCGATTCATTAACAATTTTAGTGGTAGCAACATTTACCTGACGGACATCAGCTGTTTTAAATGGCGATAGTGAAGCATTTAGTTTAGACACTTTATCTAAAGGTAAATCAGTTTCTTGAATCGGTTCATCGATAGCAACTGCCTCAGCTTCTTTACCTAACGGCGTATTGACAGATGCAGGCTTAATTTCCGCAACCTTTGGTTGTTGCTGATTAGGCGCGCTTCGTTCTGATTGTTTGACGTTTTTTACGAGTTCAGGCGCTGCAGCAATCGTTTCTTTTAATATTTTTTCTTGTGCAGGCGTCAACTCATTGTCATTTTTTAGCTGCGCCAACGGTATTGCGCTGGCAGAACGTTGATTGTTGTTGGTATTAGGTAACACAGTTGTTTGCGGCTTATTATTGGCAGGTTGAGTAGCAGATAGCAGGTCATTACCCATTGGTTTAGTTTGTGGTGTCACTAACTCTTTAACGACATTTTTATTAACAGGTTTACTATCAATAAGGTTATCAACATCTAAAGTCTCTTGAATCACCTCGTCTGTTTTAGTCGTCACGTCCGCAACAACCCTATTATCATTAACTTGGAGATTTGTTTGAGCAATACGTTGAGAGGCGTTGGCTCGTGCCGACTCTTGATTACTATCAATAAGGTTATCAACATCTAAAGTCTCTTGAATCACCTCGTCTGTTTTAGTCCTCACGTCCGCAACAACCCTATTATCATTAACTTGGGGATTTGTTTGAGCAATACGTTGAGAGGCGTTGGCTCGTGCCGACTCTTGATTACCTAGCGCTTGCTTTATTTGTGAAGATAATGACTCACTGTTTTTGATTTCTTTCGGGGTCATTGAAGAATCTAACGATAACTCAGTTTGGTTTCGCTTTTGAGCGTCAACTGGTTGATTGGCTTGTTTATCAATCGCTTCATTCGTAGCCAATGATTGACTACTCACTTGCTTGTGTAAAATAGTTTCTGAACTAGTTGTTACAGGCACTTGCAATGCTTTAACTGGTCTTGATTCTGGAGCCAACTTATCTTGAATAAAGCTTTGGGAACTATCAAGCAATCGTAAAAGCTTTTCAGGCACAACTATATCATCAGATGTAGTAAATTGATTTTTATCAACGTTAATCTTCAGTTCAGTTCCAGTCGTTAGCTCATTAGAACTGTTAGCGAATAATTTTTTGTCACCACCGTTACGCGTATCAATTTCGTCTTCTGCCGAGATCCGTTGTTCATCTTTGGTCGAACTAAACATTTGAGCGTTTTCAGTTTTTGCTTCGCGCGCTACTTGATGTTCTTTATCGTTATCATGAGTTTTTTGAATTACGTCATCATTTGACGAGTTTGTTTTGTCGCTATCAGTTGTCTCCAGCTTCGATGACTGGGCTTGCTCTACTTCGTTGTCGGCCTCATTTTTATTGCCGTGATTCTTATTTGGGGAATGCTTATTTGCCTGTTCATGGGCGATCACTTGCCGTTCGAACTCTTTTGTAAACGCTTCATGCTGATGACTTAACGTATCGCCTTCCATAGCTATACCGCCTGAAACCTCAGGTAAAACGGGTAGTTCTAAAGAAATATTGATCGTTTGACTCATTCAAATTGTCTCTATATTTGCTTGCCGCATCACGACATTGCACGCGGTTATTTATAGATTAAGCAAAAGAAATACCAACTACGTATAATCAGCGTAACTTTCGTCTAACAAACTGCTGCGTAGCGATTTCATCAAACATTTTTTGTTCTAGTTTTTGTGCTTTTTGTTGTTGTTTGATTAGTAGCTTTTCTCTGAGAAGTTCAACTGCTTGAACTTTTTGTTGTTGTGCAAGCCATTGTTGCTTGCGCTGTTGCACTAAGGCTTTAGCCTGCTCTAAGGCTATTTTGACTTGTTCAGATGCATAATCGAGTTTTGAAACAAAGGCGTGGAAATGGCTATATGTTGCTGAATCAATACCAACTTCAGAACGCTCACTTAAACGTTTCATGTATTCAAGTCGGTAGTCACTAACGCTTTGTAAACGAACAATGTTTTGTTGGTAATCAGCTTCAGCCAGTTGAAGTTGATTAGCCGCTTGTTGCTCTCTATCTTTTTCAAACTTGTATAGTGTATTGAGTTGTTTAATCGACATTGGCTTTTCCAGTTACTAACCTTGTTGCTGGTTAGGTTGAGGCTGCCCTTGTTGAGCATGCGCTTGTGCTGCTGCGATAATCTCTTGCAATTGCCCTAAGCTTTGATCGTAAGGAATCACTTCTTTTATTTGCTGCTGTAAAAAGAAATTGATGACTGGCTGTAACTGAATCGCCTGGTCAATTCGAGGATCGCTCCCTACACTGTATGCGCCAATCGAAATTAAATCTTTATTTTGTTGATACAGCGAGTAATTTTGCTTAAGTGTGCGCGCGAGTTGCTGATGTTCTTCACTGGTAACCATTGGCATTACCCGTGATATTGAACCTTCGATATCGACAGCAGGATAATGACCTGCGTCTGCTAACTCTCTAGATAAGACAATGTGCCCATCAAGAATAGCTCGTGAGGCATCAGCGATAGGATCTTGCAAATCATCACCTTCTGTTAACACCGTATAGAAAGCCGTTATAGACCCCTGCCCTTCACCACCATTACCTGCACGTTCCACTAATTGAGGCAATTTCGAAAAAACTGAAGGTGGATAACCTTTGGTTGCTGGTGGTTCACCAACCGCCAGAGCAATTTCACGTTGGGCTTGTGCATATCGAGTAATTGAATCTAAAAGTAATAAAACATTGAGTCCCTGATCTCGAAAGTACTCACTAATTGCGACAGCGCTTTCACAACCTTTTAATCGCATCAACGGAGAGTTATCGGCTGGTGCTGCAACAACAACAGAGCGTTTTCTGCCTTCTTCACCGAGGATCTCTTCAATAAACTCTTTTACTTCTCGACCACGCTCTCCCACTAACCCTACGACAATAACATCTGCCGTTGTGCCACGCGTCATCATGCCAAGCAATACACTTTTACCAACACCTGAGCCAGCAAACAATCCCATGCGCTGACCTTTGCCGACGGTAATAAAACTATTAATTGAACGAACGCCAACATCAAGCGGCTCGGTAATAGCTCGGCGTGATAATGGGTTTAAAGGTGCCTGATTATAACTATAGTGTTCATCAACTTTGATTGGCCCCTTGCCATCTAATGGATTTCCAACACCGTCAATAACTCGGCCAAGTAAATTCATCGTTAGGGGTAATTGAGATTTTTGACTAACCGGCAGTACTCGAGCACCGGGAAGCACGCCTTGCAAGGATTGCTCAGGCATTAGATAGGTATGTTCACCGTCAAAACCAACGACTTCGGCAATTAATTCTCCCTGTGCCGTATCAACTAAACATTGGCTACCGACGGGGGCTTTAACACCAACGGCTTCTAACGTTAAACCAACCACACGAACCAGTCTGCCCGCCACCGAAACTTGGTGACCATGGACGAAATCCTGGCATTTTTCTAAACGCTGTTGTAATTGGCTAATATCTAGCATGACAAGGGATTGACTCTTTTCAAGCAAACACTACTGGTATAATGCTTCTTGCAAAAAGGAGTCCAATACTTCTTTAAGTCGTGCTTTTAACGTAAGGTCAATGTTAGAGGTTGCATTTTCGATTTGGCAGCCGCCTTGCTCAATATGCGGAGCAGGCAATAAACGCCAACCTTTATCTTGCAAAAACTCACCACCAAACTGCGCTTCAACAAGCTTCAAGTCGATTGGATTAAGATATATTTGGGTCTGGCTTTCTTGGCTTGGTAACGCCTTCATACCTTTATCAATGGCTTGATAAATAATATCGGGATTGATTGTACCCTCTTGTAGGGTTACCGCTTTCGTTAACTGTACAACCAGCTCTAACAATTGATGTTCAACATTTGTTGTGACTTTAGCCATCGGCTCATTGAGTTCTTCGACTAATAACGACCAATTATTTGCAAGTTGGTTAATTTGTTCTTCACCTTGAGAAAGGCCTTGCGCTAAGCCTTCTTCGTTACCACTGACAACACCTTCTTGGTGGCCTTGTGCTTTTCCTTCTTCATAACCACTAGCAAAACCTTCTTCTTTACCTTGGCTAAAGCCTTCTTCATAAGCAGCTTTACGAATTTCTTCAATATCTTCTGCTGTTAAAGGCGCCACCTCTTCTTCCTGATTATCTTCAGGTGGTTCATAACGCCAATTTTTCCTCAAGCCAAGGGCATTTTTTTCTGACTCATCAACTTCAACGGCCACATTGGGAACCCCCCAAGTTGTGGCTTCCTCATTGGTGAGTATTTGGCGCGTTGAAGGTTTCTGGGTTACTTTGGTCATTTATTTACTCTTAGGCTAGGCGACGAATTATAAGAATTCGTCGCCACCACCTGCGCCGCCTAACATAATCTCACCTGCGTCAGATAATCGACGGGCAATTGAAAGAATTTCTTTCTGTGCAGCTTCCACTTCACTAATACGTACAGGACCCATTGCTTCCAGATCGTCAGCAAGCATTTCTGCCGCACGTTTCGACATATTGCTAAGAATTTTATCTTTAAGTGCTTCGTCACAACCTTTGATCGCTTTCATCAGCGTATCTTGTTGAACTTCACGTAAAATAGCTTGAATACCACGATCATCAACATCAGCTAAGTTCTCAAATACAAACATTAAGTCTTGGATTTGCTGACTCATTTCTTCATCGTGCTCTCTAATTGCATCCATCAAGACACCTTCAACATTCGTATCAAGGTAGTTCATAATGTCTGCAGCAGCTTTCAAGCCGCCCATTTTGGCTGCTTGTGCGCCAGCTTGACCAGCAAACTGTTTCTCCATAATTTCATTCAACTCTTGTAGGGCTGCTGGTTGTACTTCTTCTAAATTGGCGATACGCATCATTAAGTCTAGACGAACTTTATCTGCAAATTGTCCTAAAATCTCGGCTGATTGTTCTGGCTCAAGGTAAGAAAGTACAATGGTTTGGATTTGCGGATGCTCATTTCTAATAATGTTAGCAACCTGCTTCGAGTCCATCCATTTCAGGGAATCTAGACCTTTGGCACCTGAACCCATGACGATTTGGTCAATAAGGTTACCGGCTTTATCTTCACCTAAGGCTGCAGTTAATGCTTTTCTAACGAACTCTTCAGATTGGAAACCAATCGTAGAGAAGTTTTGAATCTCGTTGATAAAGACTTTATGAACGGCAGTAATTTTTTCTTGCGTAAAATCTTGCATGCCCGCCATGATCATACCCACTTGTTGAACCTGTTTAGGCTCTAAGTGCTTTAAAATCTGCGCGGCATCTTCTTCTGACAAACTTAACAGTAAGATAGCCGCTTTTTCAGAGCCATCTAATTTGCTTACATCAAAGCCACCAGACATTGATAAAAGCTCTTGAGAAGCTTCAGGTGTTTGTGTATCACTCATCTTCCATCAACCAACTTTTAACAACTTGCGATGATAACTCAGGCTCATTGGCAACAAGTGCTCGAACGGCTTTAAGTACGTCTTCATCTCTATGCAAGTCTGGTAATTGTAAACTGCCATCAGGCGCGAATCCTACAGCATCTTCATCAAAGTCTGCTGTTAGCATATCCATCGTGTCATCACCTAAATCAACATGCGAATCAAGTGATTTCTCACCGTAATCATCAGGTGTTTGATCAGGGTACATTAATCGTTTCAACATTGGGCGAATAACGAAAATGATTAACGTCATAATCACTAAGCCCCCCATCACTAATTTAACTGTTTTGATGAACCAAGGTTGTTCGTAAATTGGTAATTCTACCTGCTCACCTAATTCGATACGTGAGAACGGAATTGTAACCACTTCTAAAATATCGCCACGTTGCAAATTAAAGCCAATACTACCTTGCAATAAGCGGCGAATATTTGCTAATTCCTGAACGCTACGAGGGTTCTGCGTTTGCGTGCCATCTTCGGCGGTTGACGAAAGGTAATCTAATGCAACCGAAACACTTACTCGACGCACAACACCGGTTTGCTGCTTGGTGTAACTAATTGATTCATCAAGTTCAAAATTCTTTGTAGATTCTTCGTGTTTACGACTTGGCATAACTTGTTTAGCACCACCGCCTGTCGCATTCTCTGGAATATCTGACTCAAGAGGAGGCTGATTGGTTAGCGCACCTGGAATACCTCCTAACGCGCCACCTATGGATGTATCTTCAACACGCATTTCACTGCGTAGCGCTGGCATATCAGGGTTGTAACGACGCTGAGTTTCTTCGGTATTGGTGAAATCCATGGTAACGTCAACTTGCGCGGTATAGTTACCTAAACCAACAACGGGAATTAAGATCGAATCTATTTTTTCCATGTATTGTTGTTCACGCTTGTCTTCGATTTCTAGCTCTTTACGTGAGCGAGAAGAAATAGAATCTTGTGAACCAGAATTAAGTAATCGGCCATTTTGATCTGTTACAGTTACGCGATTTGGACTTAAACTTTGCACGGCTGATGCGACAATATCAACAACAGAGTCGACTTCTTCTTCAGATAAAATTCGCCCACGTTGCATCGTTAATACAACCGTCGCTGAAGGGTTTTTAGCTTTACGGGCAAACACATTTTCGCGAGGAATTGCTAGTAGAACTTTCGCGCTCGCAATTGATTGTAATGCCTCAATGGTGCGGGCAAGTTGTTGTTCACGAGAGTGCTTTAATCGTTCGGTTTCAAGACGTTGACTAACGCCAAACCCCATGTCTTGCATAATAATATCAGTGCCAGCTTCTTTTTCTTTCGTTAAGCCTTCACGTGCCAACATCATTTTAACTTCTTGATACTGGTCTTCAGGTACTGAAATCGTGTTGTTTTCTTGACGATATTCAACCTTGCTAGCGTCAAGGAAGTCCATCGTTTTAATTAATTGCTCTGTCGGCTGTTTTGCTAAAAATCGGTACTCTGGCTCACTTGCCCAAATAAGGACAAAGACGGCGATAGCTAAACAAATAGCCAGCGCAAGAATAATGGTAATTTGACGCAACACATCAACATTACCCATCGCCGCAGAAAAACCTGATTTTTGTTCGCTTTCAACACTATTATCAGCATCGTTAGCAAGTAGATCAGTGCCAGCCTCAGCTGGCATCATGGTGGTAGAATTCGTATCAGACACTTTACTTCTCCGCTAGTCTAAACCGGCATGCTCATAATTTCTTTGTAGGCTTCTACAAACTTGTTACGAACTTGAACGGTGGCATCAAATGCAACGCTAGCTTTTTGTGCTGCAATCATTGTTTCGGCAAGCGTAACACTTTGATCGCCTAATTCAAACGCTGTTCGCTTATCGCCTGCTTCTTTTTGCACTTCATTAACTTTATTAACAGCATCTGATAACAAGTTGGCGAAGTTGCTTCCTGAGTTATTGACTTGGCTAACTTGGTTAACATCGGTATTCATTTGCGTAGGTAAGCGATTACCCGTTGCTTCAACGGCCATACTTTGCATTTGAGCATAAAGAGAATTGCCTTTGATATCCATAATGAACTCACTTGTGTCAATTATTTGTTTTAATAAACCTATAGCTGTACAAAGCAAGCATAATGCCAACGCATTACAAAAAACCACACGTTAGCAACACATTGATATAAAAGTAAAAAATCATAAAAAAGACCAGGATAAAAAACTTATCACTGATCTTTTTTTTGAGGTGATTGTTATTTAGGCAGGGATTGCTATGCCATTTTCACGCATTTTAGCGATTTTATAACGTAGCGTTCGAGGACTGATGCCAAGCTTTTCAGCGACCGCTTTGCGACTGCCTTGGCAAGCTTGCAACGTATCAAGAATAATTTGATGTTCTTGTTGCTTAAGTTCATTACCTAAGTTGTCATCAAGTTTCTTCTGTTCAACTTTCGCTGACTGAATCGAAATAGGCTCTAAATTCTCGATTAATATATCGCACGAATCGATAACCTGCTCACTATGTAATATTAATGCACGCTGAATCACATTATCTAATTCACGCACATTGCCGGGCCAACCATAGCTTTCTAATTTATGTTTAGCCGATTGGCTCATGGCAGCAAGCGGTTGAGAGCTTTTTTGACAATGACGAGCAATTAAATGCTCGGCTAATGGAATAATATCGTCGCTTCGTTGTGCAAGCGGTAACCAGGTTAAAGGAAACACGTTTAGACGATAATATAAATCTTCTCTAAATAGCCCTTCACTAACTGCTTCTTTAAGATCACGGTTACTAGTTGCAATTACGCGAACATCTAAGGCTATTGTTTTTCTACCACCAAGACGTTCGACTTCTCTTTCTTGTAAAACACGTAAAATTTTTGCTTGTAGGCTAAGATCCATTTCCGTGATTTCATCAAGCAAAATCGTGCCACCTTGAGCTTGTTCAAACTTACCAGGACAGGCTTGAATAGCGCCGGTAAATGCGCCTTTTTCATAACCAAACAACGTTGCTTCAAGCATATTCTCAGGGATCGCAGCACAATTTATCGCAACGAACGGTTGGTCTTTTCGTGTAGAGTGATTATGAACATACTGTGCAAGTACTTCTTTACCCGATCCACTTGGCCCTAAAACCATGACTGATGCGTCGGTAGCCGCAACTTTTTTAGCCAGTTGAAGCAACTCTATACTACGTACATCACTCACAATAGGTTGATTATCACCACTAAATTGCGCTGGCATGTATTGATTAACTAAATTCAATAGTACTTCAGGTGCAAAAGGCTTAGCCATATAGTTACTTGCACCATCTTTCATCGCTTGAACGGCGTCATTGATTGTGCCGTAAGCGGTCATAATCAATACTGGTAACTCCGGCCAAGCCTGTTTAATATTCTTAAGTAAATTTAAGCCTGACATACCGCCCATCTGAACATCAGAAATCACCATATCAACTTCATTTTCTTTTAAGTTCAACAATGCAGCTTCACCACAGTCGGCTTCTAAGCAAGTAAAGCCAGCTAATGTCAGCGTATCAACGAGTGCTTCGCGCAAACCAAAATCATCTTCTACGACTAGGATTTTTTTATGACTCATGACAGGTCTCCGCTACGTTAGTTGATGTTTGAGCGAGGTTACTTGCCAATGGGATTTCGATACAAAAATGTGCACCCTCACCCACTTTACTTAGCAAATGAACTTGCCCTTGATGTGCTTTGGCAACAGATTTCACAACGGCTAACCCTAACCCGGTACCTTGAGATCTTGAGGTATAAAATGGCTCAAATACTTTTTGGGCTAATTCAGGAGAAATCCCTGGCCCGTTATCTTGAACCGAAATAAATGCTGATGTGTCACTGCAATAAGTACGAATACTGATTGCAACGTCACTACCAACAATCTCGACACTATTATTGATTAGGTTTTGTATCGCGCCACTTAGTGCGTGCTGGTTAGCAAGTATCTGACAATCATCTTGGCATAATTGTAAGTTTACTTTTGCGTTCACTTGCTGACAGCTATCTTCAACCGTTGCTAAAGCCTGCCTGACGGTTTCATTAACAGAAACCGGTGTGACCACTTGCTCGCTACCACTTTTTGAGAACAACAGCATGTCGTTTACTTGACTCTCTAAGTCTTGTAAACGTGTCATTAATTTTTCTTGAAACTTATTGCGCGCTTCTTGAGTCAGTCGACCATTTTTCAAGTTTGCACAATAAAGCATGGCAGATGACAATGGCGTTCTAATTTGATGCGCAAGGCTAGAAACCATTTTTCCTAATGAAGACAAGCGTTGCATATGAGAAATCTTATCTTGCAATAACCGTGTTTCAGTTAAATCAGTGATAGTAATAAGTTGACCCGGCTTATTACCTAAAGGGGAAATCTCTAATTTGACTCGTCGACCGTCTTGCAATGAAACTTCATGCCAATCATCGGCACGCGGATTAAAAGAGCGTTTAATAACATGCGCCCAGGCTTGACCAAGAATAGGTTCATCGAGCAATGACTTGGCAGTTAAATTTATTTTCGTCACTACCCCATTGCCATCAAGAATAACCATCCCGTTTGGCATACGATCAATCAGTTCATTTAGCTGATCATTTTCTTCTTGTAATTTCGCATACTGCTGGTTGGTTTGAGGCGCAGGAAAGCCTCCCGTAATGTTCAACACATTCGGTGACGAGACGCGTGATTTTGGCATAGATGACGGAACTGCAATGGTCATATTTGCTCTCTCCATAAAAAACTTACCATGGATAAAGCAAAATACACGCCAAATAAAAATACGCTTATATTACAACAAATTAAAGTGGATTTAGTCGTGCGTCAATTGTTTGTCTCTAACAAGTTCTACGGTAAAAGCGGCTTACTTTCGTGTTTGAATAAAGTTCTTGGCAGGATAAACGATTTGATTAGCTTCGATATGTTTTGTCACGGTAGCCCCTGCGCCGATAACCGTTTTTTGGCCAATGTTGATACAATGAATAATATTAGCCCCAGTACCAATATGAACATTATCACCTGTTATGACTTGGCCACTTAAGGTAGCACCGGGCGCTATATGATTATTAAAGCCAATATGACAATCATGATCCACACTAGCGGCCGTATTCACGATAGAACAAGCACTAAGCTGTGTGCCGGGCTGCACTACTGCCTTGTGCAGAATTTGGCAACCTTCTTCTATGTTTGCATGTTCAGAAACAATTGCGCTATCTGCGATTACCGTTAAAAAGCGATAACCTTTATCAATAAAGTTTCGATGAATAGTGGCCCGTATATCATTATTTGGCATGGAGCCAACACCGTTAACCAGTATCACATCATCAGGCGAGAAATCATAAATAGCTTCGTTACCACGAAGGTGATTTATGCCACTAAAAATGCGCCTTTCAATAACAGATTCATTTGATGAAACGGCAATAACCTCAATACCTTGCGATAACAAAACATCAAGTAAAACACTTGCGTGACCACCACTTCCAATAATAATAACGGGTTTGGTTTTATGCTTCATATTGAGTTTCGCCACTATTTAGATAAACCGTATTTTCGCATCTTTTCTACTAGTGTTGTTCTTCGCATGCCAAGCAATTCAGCTGATCTTGCAACGACATTATCAGTACGTGCTAATGCCTGCTCAATGAGCGACACTTCAAGTTCAGCTAGATACTCTTTAACGTTAACACCCTCTTCAGGTAAAACACCAATATTGGCTTGTTCAACATCATCTTCGAAGCCGCTGTCGTCAATATCATCATCGTCATAATCAAAGCCAGCAAATAATTCATTGATAGCTTCTTTTTCTTGTAACTCTTCAGGGTATTCAGGCTGGAATGTTTCGGTATCAATATGCTGGTACTTGTGCGGTAGCTCACTCACATCAATGACCTGATCAGCGTACATAATGATCATACGCTCAATCAGATTGGATAACTCCCTTACGTTACCTGCCCAAGAATGTTCTTGTAGCGATAAAATCGCTTGCTCGGTAAAGCGTACACTTTGACCTTGTTCTGCTTCAAAGCGTGAAACAAGCTCTTTTAACAATAATGGAATATCTTCTTTTCTTTCACGTAATGCTGGAGTTTCAATTGGAAAAACATTAAGTCGATAAAACAGATCTTCACGAAAATCATTGGTTTTAATCATACTTTCTAAGTCTTGGTGTGTTGCTGCAACGACACGAACATTGGTTTTAATGCTTTTTGCACCACCTACACGCTCAAAGGTCCGTTCTTGTAAAACCCGCAATAATTTAACCTGCATTGGCTGAGGCATATCACCAATTTCATCTAAGAAAAGTGTTCCACCTTCGGCAAGTTCAAAACGCCCTTTACGCGTTGAGATTGCACCGGTAAATGCACCCTTTTCATGACCAAATAATTCACTTTCTAATAGCTCGCCGGGGATTGCACCACAGTTAACTGGGACAAACGGGGCTTTTGAACGATCAGATAAATTATGAATATTGCGGGCAACAACTTCTTTACCCGTACCCGACTCACCAAGAATTAATACGTTGGCAGCCGCAGGCGCAACTTGCTCTATTAAAAAACGCACTTGCTGCATTGGCTCGCTGACACCCACTAATGAGCGAAATAGCGGGCTGTTACCGGCAGTACCTTTGCGCTTAGACGGCAGTTTATTTTGATACTGGTGACAATGATGAATCATTTCCGTTAGCTGCGCGTAATTTAACGGCACAGTTAATTGACCAAGCACATTAGCCGCGTGTTCAAGATCGTGGGTATCAACAACATCATGGATGAGAAAAGGCATTGCAGGATTGTTTTTAACAAAACTTATGGCGTCTTGATCTAAGTCACCCGCTAAGACAATCGTGAGAATATTATCTTGAGGTTTAAAGATATGCTTAAGCTCATCTAATCGACATGAGGTAAAATTTTCACCAACAAACGAGAAGATCGTCTCTAACTGATATCGACGTGCCTCATTATTATCGACAATGATAATAAGTTTCTGACCCTGCATACTTCAAACCTATTGTAATTATAATATTCTGAATTCTAACTTGCGCTGATGATAAATCAACAAAAAATTGACGCATAACACGACACAATTTTGACACCACGCTAATATTAGCCCGTATTCGACTAAAAATAAGGCAAATACTTCATGGTAATTTATCTGCATTTCTTTAAATCATTAATTAATCGATTAATTTACTGCAAACTCTTGTGCCAATTCCGAACTCGGCACATAATTTGCCTTAACTATAATAAGAATTTTATTAGTGGCATTACTGTCTATTTTTTTGACTGGCGGCTATGCACAAAGAAGGGTTAATTATGTTTGATGGTAAAAGTATCCTTATTACGGGTGGTACAGGCTCTTTTGGTAAACTGTACGTTGAAACACTTTTAACCCGCTACAAGCCAAGAAAAATAATTATTTACTCACGAGATGAGTTAAAGCAATTTGAAATGCAGCAGGTTTTTGATGCGCCTTGCATGCGCTATTTCATTGGTGATGTTCGTGATAAAGAACGCCTAGTTCAAGCGATGAATGGTGTTGATTACGTTATTCATGCAGCGGCCCTAAAACAAGTTCCCGCTGCAGAATACAATCCAATGGAATGTATTAAGACAAATATCAATGGTGCTGAAAATGTTATTCACGCAGCATTAGCAAATAACGTTGAGAAAGTCATAGCACTGTCGACGGACAAAGCAGCAAACCCAGTAAACTTGTATGGCGCCACTAAACTTGCCTCAGACAAACTCTTTGTGGCTGCCAATAACATGAGCGGTGGCTATAGAACGTTATTCTCGGTGGTTAGATACGGTAATGTTGTTGGCTCACGTGGCTCTGTTGTGCCCTTCTTTCAAAAGTTAGTGGCTGACGGTGCGACTGAAATTCCTGTCACTCATGAGAATATGACAAGATTTTGGATCACCTTACAACAAGGTGTCGACTTTGTTCTTAAGAATTTTGATCGGATGCTAGGTGGTGAGATATTCGTCCCTAAAATACCATCAATTAACATTGTCGACTTGGCAAAAGCGATGGCGCCTAACCTACCAATTAAAATCGTAGGCATTCGACCTGGCGAAAAAATGCATGAAGTAATGTGCCCAGAGGAGCTATCTTACGATACCTATGAGTACCATGACCATTTTGTAATTGCACCATCGATTAAATTTAGCTCGCGTACCAATGCTTTTAATTGCAACGCGCTTGATGAAAAAGGAGAACTTGTAGAACATGGCTTTGAGTATAACTCTCTAAACAACAAAGACTTTTTAACCATTGAGCAAATTAAAGAACTAAATAACGAGTCTTGTCTTTAATGGATAAGTTTGAACAATTTATTCCCTACGGACGTCAACATATCGACCAAGCAGATATAGATGCAGTTGTTGACGTACTACAATCCGATTATTTAACGCAAGGTCCTAAAGTGCCAGAGTTTGAATCTCAACTTTGTCATTTAACAGGCGCACAGTTTGCCTGTGCAACCAATAGCGCAACCTCTGCGTTACATATTGCATGTTTAGCTTTAAATGTAGGAATAGGCGATATCGTTTGGACTTCCCCAATCTCTTTTGTCGCCTCAAGCAACTGCGCACTATACTGTAACGCTACGATAGATTTTGTTGACGTAGATACTAATACGGGTTTAATGTCGATTAATGCGCTAACCAAAAAGCTAGCAGATGCAGAAAAAACAAATACTCTACCAAAAGTTGTGATACCGGTTCATTTATGTGGCCACAGCTGTGATATGAAAGCCATTGCAATGCTCGCTAAACAATATAGTTTTCGAATTATAGAAGACGCATCACACGCCGTTGGTAGCTTTTACCAAGGAAAACCTGTTGGTAGCTGTCAATATAGCGACATTAGTATCTTTAGTTTTCATCCGGTAAAAATCATTACGAGTGCAGAAGGTGGCATTGCCTTAACTAACAAGCAGTCACTCGCCGATAAGATGAGTAAACTTCGTAGTCATGGCATTACGAATGTTGCTAGTGAAATGACTGAGCCGTCCCACGGACCGTGGTATTACCAACAACAGATGCTCGGCTTCAATTACCGAATGACTGAGTTACAAGCTGCGCTTGGCGTTAGTCAGTTGAGAAAGTTAAAGCCACTTGTAAGCACAAGAAATGCAAAAGCTGTAATTTACGATGAAGCGTTTGCCAATACCGATTTAACGATCCTCAAACCTGCTGATAATAGCCAATCGTCTTATCATTTATATGTAGTTTTATTACCTCAGCGTCTAGTAAATCAACATAAAAATATTATCGAAAAGATGCGAGAAGCAAACATTTGCGCTCATCTACATTACATTCCAATTCATATACAGCCGTTCTATCAGACATTGGGGTTTAATGAGCAAGATTTCCCAAATGCAATGGATTACTACCATCGTGCAATCTCAATCCCACTTTATCCGGTTCTTGATAGTAAAGCTCAGCAATTCATTATCGACACAATAAAAGAGATGTTATGAAGCTTGCACTTGGTACTGTTCAGTTTGGCCTTGATTACGGTATTTCCAATCAGCACGGCCGAGTAAGTGAAACAGAAATCAATGCTATTTTAGCAACCGCTAGCAAAGATAATATTACGACGTTTGATACCGCATCTAGCTATGGTACAAGTGAATACTTGCTTGGCAAGCATATGCAAGCTACAGCCAATTACCTTGGAAAAATAGCACCAACGACAGCGCCGCTAGATATTGAAAATGAAGCGAAAGCGTCACTGAAAAATTTACGTGCTAATCATTTTTCATGTTTATCAGCACATCATGCAAAATGGCTTCTTAATTCAGAACATGGTGACGACAATTACCAGGCTTTACTGAATTTAAAAAATAAAGGCCTAACAAAAAGAATAGGTTGCTCAGTTTATAATATTGAAGAGGCTAAAACCCTGATAAATCGATACGACATTGATGTAGTGCAATTACCGGCAAATTTATGTGATCAGCAGGTTTTTGATTCGCCTTTTTTGTCTCTTTGTAACAGCCACAATGTTGAAATTCACATACGCAGTTTGTTTTTGCAGGGCGCATTACTCATGCGGCCAAGTCAATTGCCTAAACACTTAGCACCGTTAAAAGCAACGCACGATACGCTAACGCAAATAGCTAGCGGTAATAATATCGATAAAATGACTCTACTATTGGCACCTTTCGTGCAACATCCACAAATAAGCAAAATTATCATCGGGTGTTGCTCTAACAATCAATTAATTGAAGTGATAAATGCATATCAACAAGCCAATGTTAAGCAATTTAATTATCAAGATTTTGCGATAGTTGACGACAACATAACTAACCCTAGTTTGTGGCCTGCATAAGCTACACCCAATAAAGACGTATTTGTACCACTACATTCTCATATCAGAGGTTCATATGATTGATATAAAAAACAATTCTGGCAGCAAGTTATGGCAGCAAGCAAAACAGATTATTCCTGGCGGTAATCAGTTGTTGTCTAAAAGAGCAGAAATGTTTTTACCTGACTTCTGGCCGGCTTATTATAAAAAGGCCAAAGGCTGTGAAATTTGGGATCTAGATGGCAACCATTATTATGACATGAGTATTATGGGGATAGGTACCTGTCCTCTAGGCTACGCCAATGATGACGTTAACCAAGCGGTTATTGATGCTGTCAGCGATGGAAGTATGACAAGCTTAAACAGCTTTGAAGAAGTTGAACTTGCGCAAAAACTCATTGACCTGCACCCATGGGCTGGAGCGGCTCGTTTCGCTCGTACCGGTGGCGAAAGCTGTTCTATCGCTGTTCGAATTGCACGCTCACACAGTAAAAAAGACAAGGTCGCGTTTTGTGGTTATCACGGTTGGCATGACTGGTATATCGCAACTAACCTAGGCGATGAAAAAAACCTCGATGAGCAACTATTACCTGGACTTGCTCCTTCTGGTGTGCCGCGAACTTTATCTGGCACAGTTTTGCCGTTCAAAGAAGGTGATATAGCATCTTTCGAAGCGATAGTTGAAGCTGAAAAAGATAATCTTGGTGTAGTGGTTATGGAAGTTTTTCGTCACGCCATGCCAGATCTAGCGTTTATTAAGCGTGTACGAGAGCTATGCACAGAACACAATATCGTTTTAGTCTTTGATGAAATATCATCAGGCTTTCGCTTAAATATCGGTGGCTCCCACTTACTATGGGATATTGAACCAGATATCTGCGTACTTGGTAAGGCATTAGGTAATGGTCATCCAATAGGTGCAGTAATAGGCAAGCACGATATTATGCAGGCTGCTCAAGAGTCATTTATTTCAAGTTCTTATTGGACTGAGCGTGTTGGCTTCGTTGCCGCACTTAAAGTGCTAGAGATAATGGAAAACCAAGACGTTATCAATACGTTATCAACGCACGGCAAATATTTAAAAGCAGGATTAATCAACGCAGCTAAAAAAGCAAACTTACCACTGACAATGTTCGGTATCGATTCAGTGCTTATTCTAGGTTTTGAAGGCGAAGCGTTAACAATCAAAACGATATTTACACAAGAGATGCTAAAACGAGGCTTTTTAGCGAGCAATGTTATCTATGTCAGTATCGCTCATCAAAAAGAAATTGCTGATAAGTATTTAGAAAATGCTGCTGAAGTTTTTCAGCAAATCGGCAAAGCGTTAAGCAATAACAATTTGCAAAATTTGCTTGATGGCGAAGTCAGCCACAGTGGTTTTCAAAGGCTTAATTAATGACCACGGCTACCACTGAAATCAAGTCAAAAAAAGTCATTGCGATTGTTCAAGCCCGCATGGGTTCAGCTCGCCTGCCCGGTAAAGTATTAAAACCCATCGCAGGTGTGCCTCTCATTGTTTTTTTACTTAATCGGTTAAAGCACGTATCAAGTGTTGATCACATAGTATTAGCCACCTCAAGAAACTCAGAAAATGATGACTTAGCCGACACGGTTAAAGCTGCTGGGTTTGATGTTTTTAGAGGTGATGAAGATGATGTGTTGCGTCGGTTCTATGATTGCGCAACACTTTACCAAGCAAGTGATATCGTTCGAATTACCGGTGACTCTCCATTACTTTCCCCAAAACTTTGTGAAACGCTCATTCAGGCCTATTTTAATAAACAAGCGGATTACGCCTACTTATCAGAACACTTTGCTGAAGGGGTCGATTGTGAGGTTATTTCTTATGCTGCGTTATCTCACGCTCATATCACTGCATCGTTAGCATCAGAGCGCGAACACGTAACGTTATTCGTCTATCAGCACAAAGAAAGCTTTAATATTATCGAATTAGCAAATGACTCTGATGATAGCGGTTACCGTTTTACCGTTGATAATCAAGAAGATTATCAAGTGGTACAAGCAATTGTAAATAATCCAGCATTTACCGGCGCTATCGAATATAGCGAGATAAAACAATTCTTGGATGATAACCTAGCAATTAAGCAGCTTAATCAGCACATTGTAAGAAATGAAGGCCTGATTAAGTCTTTGAAAAATGATCATATCGTTTAATGGATAACACCCAATGAAATTCAACATTAATCAAACCCAGGTTAGCGAGCAAAGCCCTTGTTATATTATTGCTGAAATGTCTGCTAATCACTGTGGTAGTTTTGACAAAGCTATTGAGATCATTCATAGCGCGAAAGCTTGCGGTGCAAATGCCATCAAACTTCAAACGTATCGTGCTGATACCATTACACTTGATTGTGACGAAAAAGACTTTCAACTGCCAAGCGATAACCCATGGGAGTCGCACAATACCCTGTATAAGCTGTATGAAAAAGCTTATACCCCGTGGGAATGGCATAAAGCATTATTTGAAGAAGGTAAAAAAATAGGTATTGATGTTTTCTCATCACCTTTTGATAGTAGTGCTGTCGATTTATTAGAATCACTAGACTGCCCGGTTTATAAAATTGCTTCACCGGAAATCTCTGATATTGGCCTAATCGCTCGAGTTGCTAAAACGGGTAAGCCTGTCATTTTATCGACTGGGCTTGCAACACAACAAGACATTGAGCTGGCTATAGAAACATTAGAAGCAAATAATTGCCACCAATACGCATTTCTAAAATGCACAACGGCCTACCCTGCGCCGGCTGAAGATATTAATTTAGCTACCATTAAAGATATCGCACAACGTTATCAATGTATTGCCGGTTTATCTGACCACACCCTAGGAAATAGTGTTGCGATTGCATCAGTTGCCTTAGGTGGCAAAATTATTGAAAAGCACTTTGTTCTTGAAAGAAACTCAGAATCTGTTGATGGCTTTTTCTCCTTAACGCCTGACGACTTCACCCAGTTAGTTGATGACGTCAGAAACATCGAAAAAGCAATTGGCACGGTCAATTACGACATTTCACCTGCATCTCAGAAAAACCTGTTAGCAAAACGCTCACTCTATGTAGCTAAAGAGGTTAAAAAAGGACATGTGATAACAGAAGAAGATGTGAAGTCAGTGAGACCAAGCTACGGATTGCACCCTAAATACCTTCCAGAAATCATTGGTAAAAAAGCAACTCAAGATCTTAAACTTGGTCAAAGATTTGCTTTAAATATGGTTGAGAAGTAAGACAAATAAGCAAGTGATTGAACTCGCTAGGTTGAGGCAAAAATGAAAGACTGTATTGTTGTTGGTGGTGGCTTATGTGGCTTATTTTCAGCTATTTTGCTTGCCGATAAATGCGATAGTGTGACACTCATAGAAAGTGCCGAAAGCTGCGGTGGTTTATTAAAGTCGGTAACAGATAATAATGTTGTTTACGATCAAGGAACACATATTCCTAATACAACAGGCCATCAAGCAATAGATGACATTTTATTTGGCGACGCTGCTTTTATACAGGAAAATTGGCTAACCATTAACGACCTGCCATCTGGGAGTTTTTTCAATGGTCACTGGAATCTAGCCAATCAAAGTGTGGATATTAGACACCTACCTGAACAAGACTATAAGCAAGCTGTATTTGAACTTGTTTCACAAGATCAGCCTAGTGACGCTGAAAATATTGAAGATTATTTAAGGGAAACCCTTGGCAATACGATTACTGATAAAGTGTCGTTGCCTATTGTGGCGAAACTCTATGGTAACGATGTTGATGCTCATCAATTACAGCGTCAATCATCAGTAAATTATTTTGGTATTACCCGTGTCCTTGCTTTAGGCGAAGAATCATCGAAAGTATTAAAATCGTCAGCGGTTTTTGACAATAAGTTGAGTTTCCACAATCAAGAAGATTACGACGCGCAGTTACGCCAGCAAAATATCTCTAAGCCTACATATTACTATCCGAAAAATGGTCAGGGCATTGAATTTTGGGTCGAGCATTTGCTTAATCAAGCAAAAGCTAAAGGTGTCAACATCATCACGAGCGAGTTTGTTTCTCAGATTGCTCATCAACAAGGTAAGGTAAAAGAAATTACCCTAGGTAAAAGTAAGCAATGTTTACCTTGTGATTTATTATACTGGAGCGCACCACCTGTTTTTGGCTTAAAAGCAGCTGGTTTGCAAGCAAGTGCACATAAAGCAGAATTTAGAACTGCTAATATTTTCTATTTTAATTTTGATAAGCCCTTAACTAATCAAGTTGCGCCATTCCTTTGGAATTGGCATCCCAGCCATAAAACCTTTCGAATTACTCTATATCCGAATTTACGCGAACAAGATAATGGTCATTATAATATGTCGGTGGAAGTACTGTCGGCTCCAGAAGAAGCAAATGACATTACTGAAGAGATGATTTTACAAGAGATACAGGAGATGGGATTAATTGCTAAAGGTTCAGCATTAATCAGTAGTTATCGTCAAACAATCAATAATACATTTCCAGTACCCACGTTCGATTTTGCTAAAGCGACGACAGAAAACTACCTAGCATTTACAGAGCAGTTTGATAACGTCATCGTGTCAGGCAGATTTAGCGGTAAACAATGGTTTCATGCTGATGTATTAACGTCTGCCTATCAAGAAATATCGAAAAGATTTCCGACATAGTATGAAAGTCTCTGCGCCGATTATTTTTAAGTGTAATGCTACGCCTAACACTGGGTTTGGTCACTTTAGCCGATGTTTAAATATTGCAAAAGCAATTGAACAACTAGCGCCTCAACAATCAATACAATTTTGTGGCGACTATCTGCCTTTTGCCCAACAAATGTTAGATCAACATGAAATAAAGTACCTGACTTCTATTGATGGTATAGCAAAGCCGTTCCACATGGTTTTCGATGACTACCAGTTAACATCACAAGCAGTCACCCTACTGTCGTCAAAGGCACAGACGCTTATCGCAATCGATGATTTTAACGCCTTAGATTTGTCTCGTTGTGATTTAGTCGTCAATTTTCGTGTAGGCTTTGATGATGAAAAATACCAGGCAAAAAGCACTTGTTTAGGAGCAAAGTTCTTTCCCTTTAAACAAGCGCTTAAGTCGCTTCGAGAACGCAATATCGAATCACCAATCAATGATATTAATCACATTACTATTTTTATTGGTGGGCAGGATAAGGAAAATTGTGGACAAACTTTGCTTTCTGCCTTGGACAGGGTGTTAGAAAATAAAACAATTCATTTGGTTAGCCCACTAGCTACGCAAGCTAACAGATTAAACTCGACAAAAAACACCCTCGTTGTAAAGCCACTCACGGCTAACATTGAGGATTACTACCAAGTAACCGATTTCTTTATTTCAGGTGGTGGTTTGTCGAAATACGAAGTCAGCTTTTGCGCGATTCCCAATGCGTGTATTTCGCAAAACCAAGGTCAGGCTGATGATAGCCAGATTTTTTCCAATCAAGCACTGACGCTTGATCTAGGGCTTGTTGACGACTTCATGCTAAATCAAACACAATGTGTAAAAGGCTTGGTTGATCGTATTATGTCTCCTCAAGCAGCAAAACTAATTGAAGCAAGCCAGCGAGTCTTTGATACCAATTCTTGTGAAGCATTAGCAAATGAAATCTTACTGAGGTGCTATGAGTAATTTTGAAACCAAAAAATCAGAGTGGCATGACCAAGCATTGGCCAGTACCGACTTAAAAGCGCAAGTAGGTCGTCCATTTGATGATCAAGCTTGGCAAGGCCTCATTGCTGACATTGAGAATAAACTTTCATTCAATTCTCATCACCATGACATTTTAGATGTTGGTTGCGGTAATGGTTTGTTATTAAGTCATCTACAAGCATATGCAAGTCAAGTTCACGGAATAGATTACGCAAATGCGATGGTAAAAGAAGCACAAAAACTGATGCCTAAGGGGGACTTTCAACAAGGCGAAGCCGCGCATTTACCTTATTTGAGCGACTCTATGGATCGGACATTGTGTTACAGCATTTTTCATTACTTTCCTTCGCATGATTATGCGATTGCTGCGATTGAAGAGATGATAAGAGTAACCAAAAGTGAGGGCATCATCCTTATTGGCGATTTACTTGATGATAAATTTGAACACGAAATAAAATCAAACAGTAACTTAGCGATTGAGGAAAATTTACCCTTGATTCATCGCTATTCTCAATGGACGTTTTATAACGTAGATAAAATCTTAATGCATTTTGAAATGCACCCACGCGTTACAAAAATTTCATTATTAGAACAACCAACGTCATTTCCACTTAGCCATTACCGTAAAGACATTAAAATATGGCTATAGCAATATCAACTGAACATCAGGTTAAAAACGAACTATCCTTGGTTGCACAAAGAGAATACGTTGCATTAACCAGCTCAGGAAGCAGTGCATTAATCGTTGCACTCAAAGCTAGTAATATTGCACCTGGTAGCGAAGTGATAATGCCTGCTATTTGTTGCCCTGCAGTGCTTTTTGCTATTCAAATGGCTGGTTTTACGCCCGTATTATCAGATGTATCAATCACTACCTTTTGTTCAACACTTGCTGATATCGAAGCGCAAGTAAGTGATAAAACGAAGGCTGTTATTGCGGTTCATAGTTATGGTATCGCTTGTGATATCAAAGCAATTAGTGAGTATTGTAAAAGTAAGCAGTTACTTCTAATAGAGGACGCGTGTCTAGCAGTTGGAGCAATAACAAACAATCAGCCGTTAGGCAGTTTTGGCGACATCAGCATCTATAGTTTTGGTTATGACAAAACCTTAGCATTAAATTACGGTGGCGCGATATTCACAAATAACGCCGCGCTATTTTCTGCTATTGAAGCAACATTAAACGTCAATGACTTCTTTTGTTATCAGCCTAATGATGGAAATATTCAAAGGCTAAAAGGTGCACTTGATGAGCTAGGTGACTTTACCGCTAAACGTATAAATAATGTTTTGTTTTGCCACCAGCAATTGCAAACGGAACATATATCTAAACCGACAATTGATGTCGACCAACCATTATGGCGATATCCACTTATAATAAATGGCGATAGAGAGCGCTTTTTAGCTAAAGCAGATGCTAAGAACATTCTCATTACGAGCCATTATAAATCGTTAGAGATATTGAAAACCGGTACAACGCTACCACAAGCAAAATATATATCAGATCATGTCATCAATATTTTTGTTAGGCCAGAAACTCCGCAACAGCAAATAGAAGATACCGTCCACTTTATAAATGAGTTTGCCCAATGATAAAAGATTTAAAACAATATTATCAGTCACTCTACCAAGCTCATGGCAATAGCGTAGAAGCGGTTCAACATGTGAGTCAAGCATCTCAATATAAGCGTTTTGATATCTTAACAAACATTGATACCCAGCTAAGTTCAATCATAGATATTGGTTGTGGCTTGGGTGATATGTACCATTATTTAAATTCAAAAGGTTACCAAGGTTCCTATTTAGGCTTAGACTTTGTAGATGAATTTATTCAGGCGGCAAGTGAACAATTTAAAGCGCACTCGCAAGCGAACTTTGCTCGTTTTGATTTAACAAAAGAAAAAATCCCTGCAACACATGACTATATTTTATTAAGCGGAGTGTTCAATAATAATACGCCTGACGCAAAACAGTTTATGTTGTCGACAATCGACGCGATGTTTCAGGCCTGTAAAAAAGGTGTTGCGTTTAATGCCATGTCTACTTATGTCGATTTTTTCAATGATGAGCTTTTTTATATTGACCCTCTTGAGGTTTTTGATCACTGTAAAAAGTTAGGCGCACATGTTGTTTTAAAGCATGACTATCTTGTAAAAGAAGGCTCTGTTCCTTACGAATTTACGATGTATTTGTATAAGGATGCAAAATAGATGCGCTGTGCGATTATGCAACCAACCTATTTACCTTGGTCAGGGTTCTTTGACCTTATTGATAGCGTTGATGTATTTGTTTTTTTAGATAATGTGAAACTCGAAAAAAGCAGTTGGCACGTCCGTAATCAAATAAAATCAGCGCAAGGTGCCATGATGTTAACGGTACCTGTTTCTACGCCCAATGGCAGGCTAGAAACCATGATCAATGAAACATTACTCTCAACTAAACCTTGGCAGAAAAAGCACTTAAAATCGTTAATCACAAACTACAGTAAAGCACCATTTTTCAATGAGGTTTACCCGGTCGTTGAAACAATACTTCAGCAACCTTTTGACAATTTAGCCCAGCTGAATATCACACTAATTAAAACACTCTGCAAACAGCTATCTATCACGACGCCCCTGGTCACCGCTTCTGAAATGGCAAGCATCACAGGTGTAAAAGATGAAAGATTAGTAAGTATTTGCCAACAATTAGGTGCCAATCATTATTTGTCACCCGTTGGCGCTGCAGACTACATTGAAAAAAATACCAAAGGTGGTGCGTTAACAAAGGCAAATATTAAGCTGAGCTATCAGCGATACCAAGCGCCAATTTATCCTCAGCTATACGGAGAATTTGTCAGCCATTTGTCTATTTTCGATGCCTTATTTAACTGTGGTTTTATTAATACATTAAAACTTATCAGAGAAAACAGTGATAGGAGCGAATTGATATGAAAAAGTTATCGTTAGCAACGCATCGTTTCTCCCTAATTGAACTAACCAAAAACGATGCTTCTGGTAGATATTTATCATGGCTAAACAAAAAAGAAACGGCTCAATATATTACTCATACCCAGGCAGATATTCAGTCGCTTGCTAACTACATAGAAGAAAACTTTACAAACAAGGATTGTTTGTTTTTAGGTATATTTGCCGGCAACGAAACTCAGCGCGAGCATATTGGCAATGTAAAATATGAGCGCATGAAACAATACCCCCATATAGCAACCATGGGCATATTAATCGGAGAAACTAATTGGCACGGCAAAGGGGTTGCAAAAGAAGTGATAGAAGCAAGTTTGCCTGTTGTTAAATCGTCCCTTGGCATCAAACTCGTTAACCTTGGTGTTGAAAAGAACAATATCGCAGCAATTAAAGCGTATCAGAAAATTGGCTTTGAAATAGCAAAAAAGCCTCATTACCAGTTTGACGATGAGGCTTTAGAAATGGACATAGACGTTTAATTTTTACTATTCGTTATAATCAAATCCATAGTCGCTTAATACGTTCCAACGTTCACGATACATATCTGGTGCTTTTTCCAAGAAATCAATCCAGACATCTAGTGCTTCTTGGTAATAAGGCATTATCTCCTCACTATCACCGTAGTTATATAAAATAGCTAACAGTACCGAGTTTACATACCAAGCTTCACCTTGCAAAATGAGATATAAATGGCTTAAACCACCGCCACTCATAAACGAATTCAAATAGTGTAAGTGTTTGAAAAGTATTGGCAATGCTTCTTCTCTCGTTGAAGCTTTTTCAGATAAAATGTCAACCATTGTTTCGCATATTTGCTGAAACTTATCGAAATATAGTAATGAGTTAAGATCGAACGCTAATTCATAATCTTTAAAAGAATGGGTTTTAATGTAGTCAATTACGTCACTTTTATCATACGTACTTTCTTCAAGCATAATATCAGCAGATCTAAGTGGGAACGTATGTTCCATTTTGACCCCATTACTACAGTTATAAATATTAAACCCTTGCCCTCTAAAAGATAGAAGCAGTCGTTCTACTTGTTCTTTGCCAGTGTACAAAAACGGTTCTGTTATCACGCTAGGGACAAAATTGCCCTCAACAGAAAACTCTGCCCCCATTTTAATTGGTTCATACTTTTCATCACCATCTTCTTCATAGTAATACGATGATTTAGAGTGGTGATGATTAGTATCTACATAGCCTTTATCAAGTCCAAATAAATAGACATTCTTGCTACCTAGACTACAGAAAAAGCTAAGCGCAGTGTTACCAACTAAAGGGTTACAATATCCTAGGGTCGTCGTAATTTCGCCTCGACTATAATATTCACCTAATTGGAAAAGGGTAGTACCTGCTTCGTGCCCTTTTATTCCAACACCGGTCCACCCGAACAAGTCAAGGACCTCCGGATACATCACATTTAAAACCAACAAGTTAATTTTTTGACGTGCCTGTTCCGGGATAAAATGCTCTAAGAAATCTGCTGTTGATTTTGTGCGCTCTAAAGCAACATGAAAATCAGGTACGATATCATTTGCTAATAAAGCGGTTGTTGCAGAATTACAAGCAACAATAATCGCTTTATCTTTCATACGCTTTATTTGTTCAATATCATCATCAAGTGAAGGGCCATTGGCCACAATGAAAACAGGATATTGCGCCATTTTATCAGGTAAATCGTGATGCGGTTGAATTATAGCTGGCGCTTTATCCATAACACCTAAGGTATGTGAAATACTCAATAAAGCATCATCAAAAAAGCCCCATCCCATAAAGAATTGATGGAAGTTTTCTTTAATTCTCTCAATGATACTCGCAACTTTTACCGACGGATAATGTTGGTAAAAAAATGAATTAGAAACGCTATATGGGCCAATCTCTTTCACACGATCATAAATCGTTTGGTAAATTGTATCCTCTTCATCACCAATTCCTAAATATAAAAATGAGCCTGACTCATCTAATTTAGTTATATAGGCTGCCCAATCAAAACAAAATAAGCTGCCAAAAAAGTAATCTTCGTTAGGTTCAAAAATCGTTACATAAGTGGCTTCAGAACGTGTCTGTAACTCTTTTAAGTGGTAGCCAAGACCGATACCAAAGATAATCATGCTCGGTATTTTGTGAGACACGGTAGTATTTAACGCAAGCTTATCCGTAACATTGTTGAACACCTTACCTACTGCAACCATAGTATCTATATGTACGAAGTTAGTCAGGTTTTCCAAGTGCTCTAAAAGAGAATAATTGATTTGTCCTAAAATAGGGTTCTTGTAATTATCGTCTACTTGCGTAGCTACTTGCTGTAAAGGCGTATCATTATAGAAAGGTACGTTGGTATGATAATCAATAATATTACCCGTGCCATCTTCATTAACTAATAACTGAAATTTTTCATTAGGCGTAAAGTTGACGAATCGCTCAGCAATATCTGGAAAATACTTCTGAAAGGCTTTAATATTTTTTTCAAATAATTCGTTAGCTTTTTCTGCGAACACAGCTTCTCTTTTAACCAAAGCCTCAGCTTGGTCTAGCTGCGATGATATGCTATCAATATCGTAGTCTGATGATTTCATTTATCTTATACCACTGTTGAAATTTGGACGTATCAAAATAGTTTGATGACTATGAAATGTTAAGGCAAGTATGAGGCCAAGACGGCACTTTTGTATAGTAAAATCAAAAAAAGAAAACTAAAGTTGATAAGCCTTTTTCACTTTATCTGCCTGTTTCATTTTGATCAAAGACGCTTGTATTGCCTTTGCATCTTGAGATAACTCTGAAGACGCCTTGTTAAAGTAGGCGTTTATTTCCGTCAACAAGTTGACGTTTTCTTGGGAAAGTTTTGTTACCTGCTCAGAATTGAACAGGCAACGAATAGCTTGGTCTAACTCAATTAAGTGGCCATTGGCATCATCAAGTCTTTCTTCTGCTAAAGCTAGCTTTAACTTGCCGTAGCAAGAAGTGACATCTGTTAACACAATTTAAACCGCAGTAGATTCGTTAACTTTTCTTTGCGCTTCAGCCTGCTGACGTGCTTCCAACGGAATAGCATCCCAACCAGCTTTTATTTCTTTAAAAAGTGCATGTACTTCATCAACAGCTACAGTATCTTTTGCCATACTTGCATCTGCTAATCGTTCTAGCATGTACTGATACAAAGCATACAAGTTCTGACAGACGTCGCCACCGGCTTCAAAATCTATACTAGAGCGCAACGCTTCAATAATGCTCGTTGCTTTAGCAACGTTTTTCGCTCGAGCTTGATAATCAGCTCGCTCAATAGCACCTTTTGCCATTACTAAACTTTCTACTACACCATCCATCAGCATTTTAGTCACCATATATGGCTCTGCGCCCGCTAAACTGGTTTTAGTCGCTTCTTTCTGATAGTGCTTTAAATTTAAATTAGCCATACTGTACCCTACGATATTAATTATGAGTCAGATGTTGAAAAGCCTGGTAAGCTAGCAAGTTGGGCTGTTAAATATTGCCCTGAACTTTGCATTTGAGCAATAAGTACATCAAGTGCCGAGTACTGCTTTCTCAAACTTATTTCCAACTGTTCCATACGATATTCATGATTACTGACATCGTCTTCTAACTTACCTAATTCAAGATTTATGCCATCTTCACGAGACTTCATTGTTCCATCAGATGCAACATAGTTATCTAGCAATGTACTAAAGGTTGATGCAATACCGTTTTCACTGGCGAACAATTCACCAACCTCGTCAAAGTTTTCAGTTAATGCAGTACTTAGGCTTCTCACAAGAGATTCTTTTTCTAAGGCACCATCTTTACTTAAACCTAAACCCGCATCAAAAATGGTTTCAAAATCACCCGTTGGTACAGTCGTCGATAACGCACTTATAAGCTGAGCCTTTAAACTACGCATCGTTGAGTCACCATTAAGCGGTGCGCCTGCTTGTGTATGATAGTCTATCGTACCCATCGCATTATTGAAGCCAGTAATAAACTCTTCAATCAAAGACTCAACACCCGTCTTATCATAGTCCACGACTATTTTACTGGTTTCATTATTCTCGCTTTCTTTTTGCGCAACAATAGTTAAATCTTGAACTGCATCTTTGAACGTATTGGTATCACTGGTAATACTAATACCATCAACTTCGATAATAGCATCTTGCGCTTGATCTTCAGTCGCAATCGCTAAACCACCCGCGCCACCTGCGTTAGCCACCGTTGATACATTATCTAACTCTGCAATATTATTCGTTACAACTAAATCGTTACCTGCGCCCGTTTTATTTGAAGTCAAAACTAATTTAGAAGAGGTACCATCGTTAATAATATTTGCTGTTACACCAAAATTATCATTGGCATCATTAATTGCTTGGCGCAACTCTTCTAAGGTTGCCCCTGCAGCCAGATCTACATCAAAGGTGTCACCACCTGCACTATAGGTTAATGTGCCGCCAGTCGCAGTAACAACATCATCAACTGAACTAAACAGCCCATCAGCCATAACCGCTCGACTACCTTGAGCCAATTGCATCACTTCAACATTAAATTGTGCTGGTGTAGCATCTTCTGACGCTGTTACAGAAATTAAATCACCGGAGTCTGGTTGGGTAACTGTCGCTGTACGCTTATTGAAATTATCAATATCAGCGAGTTTTTCAATAACGTCTTCAAGAGAAGATAGAGATGATTTAACAGCGCCTACAGCTGAAAGCTCAACAGTAAGTTCGCCTTCTTTCTCTTGGAATTTTTGAAGTTTAGGTAGGTTTTCAGCATCAAGAGTCGCAGAGATAATACTCTCTAGATCTAAGCCTGAGCCAACACCTGCGGATGTGATTAGTGCCATAATGTCCACCTATAAAGTACTATCCTCTTCAGCATAGTACTATATTACTGCAGTGTTCAATTAATAAGTCTAAATTAACCTGTTTAATTAAACTTGCTTATCTAACAAAAACCCACCATTAGTTAAGCGTTCTGAAACATCTTTCAGAACAGATGACACATCACTAAAATACTTTGGTGGTATTTCTCGGATTGTCTCACCATTTTCTTTGTCAACGACTTTGACTATTGGCGGCTCATTAAGTTCATCAAACTCAAAAACAAGACTCGTTTCTTTGATCGGAAAATCAGCATTTATTTGTTCAATCGACTCTAATAGAGCCATACGATCAAACCCTTCTTCCTGCTCTTTCTCATCATTTGATAGTTGTTGCTTTTCTAAGTTTGACTCTTCATTTGCTGTTTCAACATCAGCAGCTTCAGAAACCTTATCTCCAGCAACATTTAAGCCAACATTAAGTGGCGCTTGTTCCTGTGCTTGCAAGGCAGTGAACTTGTTCTTTTCTGCTATTGATTCAATCGCCATAAAGCCTCCTCAATATGATAAAACCTTACGCCCCTACTATAGAGGCTGTAAGGCTCTCATACAATCTAAATTAGCCTAATAAACTTAATGCTAATTGAGGACGCTGGTTCGCTTGAGAAAGAATACTTGAACTAGCTTGTTGTAAGATTTGGTTACGTGTTAACGCAGCTGTTTCTGCAGCGAAATCTGTATCTTTGATACGTGAACGTGCAGCTGATAGATTTTCAGAAACGTTAGCTTGGTTACGAATCGTCGATTGGAAACGGTTTTGAACCGCACCTAATTCCGCACGTTTCTTATCAACAACAGCAATTAATGAATCCATACCCGCTAGGATAATTTGTGAATTCACC
>NZ_BSSU01000012.1 GCF_030161415.1 Thalassotalea eurytherma | reverse complement strand
CAAGCTGTATGCTTCGTGCTAAGCCGTTGTGGCCGCTGCCCCGAAGCGAGATGCGCATTCTACGCTTCTCAGTTTTGATGTCAACACTTTTTGAAAACTTTTTTTCATTTTGTTTTCGTAAGTTTTGTTGGCCGTTTAGTTTCACTATCGTTAACTAAACTTATCAAAACACTGCTTTGGGTCTGTCCCGAAGAAGTGGAGCGCATTTTAGAGATTTTTGACGACACGTCAACAACTAATTTGAATTAATTTACTGTTTGGTCGCTTTCTATACAAACCGCATAAATAAAGCGCTGTAAGTGTTTGATCTTTAGTAGAGGGCGATCTTTTATCGTGGTTCCAATTCAAAAACATCGTTTTAGAGAATGAATAAAAGCCTATATAAGTACCGTCAAAATAGATAATTTTGCTTCAATAAGCGGGCTAATCATTGATAAGAACCTACTATTAACGTAAAAAAGCCTATTTTATAACAAGGAAACAACAAATCGCCTGATAAATCATCATATATGTTGCACATTAGTAAAAGGTGAGTAACATAGAATTGCTATTTTTATTTTAAAAACAATAATTAGGTAGATATTTATGAATTTCCCTCTCTTTATTAAGGCAATCCTTATTGCCGTTGTTATTTCGGCTGTAAGTTATTTTGCCGCTGGCTTGTTATCGGCTGATCAATATTCAACTGCCATTGGTGCTTTCATTGGTTCTCTAGTTGGCTTCTTTATTTCAACACAACTTAATGAGTCGTCTGAAACTGATGCTGCAACTGACGATATAAAAACACTTTATGTAGGTAACCTGCCATACCGAGCAAATGAAGCTGCAGTTCGTCATTTGTTTGCTGAACACGGTTATGTTCATTCAGTACGATTAATGAAAGACAAGAATACTGGCAAACGTCGTGGGTTTGGTTTTGTTGAAATTTCAGCACAAGATAGTGATAAAGCAATAAAGGCATTAAATGATACTGAATTCCAACAACGTACGTTAAAAGTACGTGAAGCAAAAGAACGTCCGGAAAAGTCTGAAGAATAAATTCAAAGATACTGGGCATGATTTAAAAGCTCGCTTTATGCGAGCTTTTTTATTTTCTGCTTTAATAAAATTACCTACTCTTTATAAGTTTCACTAGACTTTCATTGATTGGTCGCTAGAATTCGCTCGTTATTTTATTAAAGGTATATTTTATGTTCAGCCACGTATCTCCAGAAAACTACGAGCCGCAACTCACTCAAAAGCGTCAAGCGATGGAGTCTTTGTTTGCCGACTTCTCTTTACCAGAGACTGAAATATACCGCTCAGCGCCTCTTAACTATAGATTGAGAGCCGAATTTAGACTTTGGCATGAAGGCGATGACCTTTTCTTTATTATGTTTGATAAAGAAACCAAAGAGAAATTCAAGGTAGAGGATTTTCCTGTAGCAAGTGTTTTAATCAACAAAGCAATGAAGGCGCTTTTGGAAGATATAAAAACGCGTAAAGTTTTACGTGAACGTTTATTCCAGGTTGATTTCCTTTCAACTAAAAGCGGTGAACTTCTTATTAGTATGCTTTACCACAAGCCACTTACTGACGAATGGCATCAAAATGCCTTACTTTTAAGCGAACGTTTGTCAAAGGTATTAGGTACCGTTGATATTATCGGTCGTGCTCGTAAACAAAAGATTATTTTAGCACGAGATTATGTTAACGAAGTACTTGAGGTAGATGGACAGTCTCTTCATTACCAACAAGTTGAAAATAGTTTTACCCAACCCAATGGTGGTGTAAATGAACATATGTTGTCGTGGGCAAAACAAGTAACAACAGGTATTGGTGGCGACCTCATAGAGCTTTATTGTGGTAACGGCAATTTTAGTATCGCTTTAGCCGATAACTTTACTCGAGTTTTGGGTACTGAAATATCAAAAACGTCAGTTAACTCAGCACAGTTAAATATTTCAGCGAATAAAAAAGAGAACATTATTATTGTTCGTCTTGCCAGTGAAGAATTTAGCCAAGCAATGAATGGCGAACGAACTTTCCGACGTCTAGAAGGTATCGACCTAACAACTTATCGTTACGATACGGTGTTAGTTGATCCGCCACGAGCAGGCCTTGATGACGATAGTTTAGAGCTGGTCAGTAGATTTGAGCGCATAGTGTACATTTCTTGCAATCCACATACGTTAAAGGCAAATCTAGAAACGCTTAGTAAAACTCACCATGTTGAAAACTTTGCGCTATTCGATCAATTCCCTTATACCGACCATATTGAAACAGGTGTTTATTTAACAAGAAAAGCTAAGTAGTCTTTTTATTTTTAATTCGTGAACTAAAGTCGGCGGCGCCTCTAGCAATGAATCGCAGCTGGCTAATTGTGCGATGAGATAACTCTTCGCGTTCAGCTTGATTCATATCTAAAGCATCGGCACCTGCAGAAAACACGACAGTAACAGCGGCATCGGCTTGATATTGGGCTATTTGATGATCTAACTGATTCGCCGCTTGTAAATAGTCAGCTAACTCTAAGGTAAAATAGCGAATTTCACGACTAACAGCGGCACGAAATTCAGCTGACGTTCCAGAACGTTCGCGTAGCAGCAATCTAAAGATATTCGCATTGTCATCAATAAATTCCATAAAGGTACGTACGGAAATATTAATAACAGAACCACCTTTTTCAATCCGTTGTCGAGCTTGCCGCATCAATTGGCGCAATGTAAGCCCCGCTTCATCTACTAGCGTTAAGCCAAGCTCATCCATATCTGCAAAATGACGGTAAAAAGAGGTAGGTGCCAAGCCCGCTTCTTTAGCGACTTCGCGTAAACTCAAGCTCGAAAAGCTACGCTCTGCGCTGAGTTGACTTAAGGCAGCATCTATTAGTTGGCGTCTTGTTTTTTCTTTTTGTTGTGCGCGAACTCCGGTCATCTACATCTACTTCATCATTCAAATTTGTCACTATAATACGCAAAGCTAAGTCGCTTGTCATGACTTGCTATGTCACGTAATCATTTCGTCTTAAATTTTTAACTATCTGTCTATACTATAGGTACTCAGGTCTAGCGTGCTTTTATATTTTGGCGTACACTTGTTAGCTGAAAGTATTTATTCTGATTTTGGAAGATCTATGAACAAGCCTAAAATCATATGGCTAAACGTTATTATATTCTTAATAACATTCTTAATTGCTGCCGTGGCTGTGCCTTATCGCGCATTTACACACGGTTTCGATACTGCTGAAATAGTTATGGCAGTAATTTGTTTTATCTATTGTGGCATGTCAATTACCGCTGGCTACCACAGATTGTGGTCACACAAAACTTACCAAGCTCATTGGAGCTTACGTTTCATTTTTGCTTTAGGCGGTGCTTTTGCACTTCAAAATAGTGCCTTACATTGGTCTTCAGATCACCGTATCCATCACAAGCATGTCGATAACAACGATAAAGACCCTTACTCTGCTAAAAAGGGCTTTTGGTATTCACACATTGGATGGATGTTACGGGAGTATCAGGCAAGCCGTTACAGCAACTATGACAATGTGCGTGACCTACAAAAAGACAAAATCGTTATGTGGCAGCATAAACATTACTTGTTACTTACCATAGCAATGAACTTTGGTGTGCCCATAGCTTTCGGTTTGATCAACGGCGATCTTATCAGTGCAATCTTATTAATTGGTTTCTTGCGCTTAGTATTAAGCCACCACACGACCTTTTTCATTAATTCGCTCGCGCATATTTGGGGTAAACAAACATACACCGATAAAAATACTGCTCGCGATAATGGAATTTTAGCATTCTTTACTTTTGGTGAGGGTTACCACAACTTTCATCATATTTTTGAAAACGATTACCGTAATGGCATACGTTGGTGGCAGTTTGACCCGACAAAATGGTTAATTAAAGGTTGTGAATACCTAAACCTAACAACAAAATTACGCATAAGTCCTGAAGATAAAATAGAGAAAGCCAAATTATCTATGACATTGAAACGCACGCAACTGCGTATTGCCCAACACCCGAATGCTGAAGCTATGCTAGACAAACTAGAACAAGAGTATGACCTTGTTGTATCTAAGCTAAATGCCTTTTACGATGCCAAGAAACAACTCATCGCAACTAAAAAAGCTGAACTACTTAGCGACGTTGAAAATTCAGAATTGAATAAGCAATACGTTGAATTAAAAGCACGTTTTAATGAGCAAAAAAAGCGTTTTACTCTTATGACGGCGAAACTTGCTTAATAACGCAGTGAAATAAACTTAAGTAGTAGTTAATTTAAATCCAATTCCTGTTAAACTTTTCAACAAGATACGCAGGAGTTGGATTTTTATTTTGTCTAAAAAAAACGTAAAGAGCGAAACCAAACAAGCAGCTACTCAGTATGATTTTGACGCAATCATTATCGGCTCAGGCCCTGGTGGTGAAGGCACGTCGATGGAATTAGCTAAAAAACAAAAGCGCGTTGCAATTGTTGAGCGTTACAAAGACGTTGGTGGTGGCTGTACGCACTGGGGAACAATTCCTTCAAAGGCACTTCGCCAAAGTGTTAGTCGCCTTATTGAATACAATTCGAATCCTTTATTTCGCAAACATGAAAAAGCAAAACACTTAACGTTTTCAGACATTCTAAAACACGCTGAAGCTGTTATTCGTAAGCAAGTTCAGTTGCGCAGTGGTTTTTATGATAGAAATCGCGTAGAGCACATTGTTGGTGAAGCCTCTTTTATTGACGAACATACGCTGAAAATTATTAAACCAGATGGTTCAGTTGAGCAAATAACTGCTGAACAGATTGTTATTGCAACTGGCTCACATCCATACCGTCCTGACGATATTGATTTTAGCCACCCTCGCGTTTACGACTCAGATACTATCTTATCTTTGGCACATGACCCTCGCTCTATCATTATTTATGGTGCCGGTGTTATTGGCAGCGAGTATGCGTCAATCTTTAGAGGCCTTGGTGTTAAAGTTGACTTAATTAATACCCGTGATCGCTTGTTATCTTTTCTTGATGATGAAATTTCAGACTCATTAAGCTACCACCTTTGGAATAACGGTGTGGTTATTCGACATGGTGAACAAATTTCGAGTGTCGAAGCAACCGATGATTCGGTTATCGTCCACTTAGAATCGGGTAAAAAGATGAAAGCAGACTGTTTGCTTTGGGCAAATGGTCGAACGGGTAATACGGCTGATTTGAAATTGGCAAACGCCACTCTATCAGCTGATGGCCGTGGTCAATTGAAAGTAAATGATCAATACCAAACAAGTGCCGACAACATTTATGCTGTTGGTGATGTCATTGGCTACCCAAGTTTAGCAAGTGCCGCTTATGATCAAGGGCGCTTAGCAGCTTCCGCGATGATCGATCATCGCAGTACGGCTAAGTTAATTTCTGATATTCCTACCGGTATCTACACCATTCCCGAAATCAGCTCAGTGGGCCGAACAGAGCAAGAATTAACAGAAGCTAAAGTACCTTACGAAGTTGGTCGCGCTCAATTTAAACACTTAGCACGTGCTCAAATTGCTAATAGCTTAGTAGGCTCCTTAAAAATTCTTTTCCACCGAGAAACCAAAGAGATATTAGGTATTCACTGTTTTGGCGAAAATGCTGCTGAAATTATTCATATCGGTCAGGCTATTATGCAGCAACAACATGGTGGTAATACAATCGAGTATTTTGTTGAGACTACCTTTAACTACCCTACAATGGCAGAAGCCTTTAGGGTGGCAGCATTAAATGGTTTAAACCGATTATTTTAATTAAATAGATACTAGTTACGATGCAAAAATACTTATTATTGGTTTCATTGCTACTTGCGCCAGCAATATCAGCGCAAGAGTTTACGCTATATTTAACACGTCATGCGGAAAAACAGCCGGAACAAAAAAATCCAAACTTAACAAGTTGTGGAAGCCTAAGAGCGCAGCATTTAGCTGAAATGCTTTCGCTTGCAGAAATTAAGTATGTTTATAGTACGCCGTATAATCGTACATTAGAAACGGCAGCACCTACTGCAAAGGCTCTCGGTTTAGGAATAAAGCAGTATTCACCAAAAGCTCTAGAGCAATTTGCCATTACTTTGCTAAAAGAAAAGGAAAATGCTTTAGTGGTTGGTCATAGTAATACAACACCAGCCTTAGCAAGTTTTTTAACGGGTGAAGAGTTAGAGATGATTGATGAAAATGAGTACCAATTGCTTTTTCAAATCACAATTGATGGTGATGATAGAGACATCACCGTGCTTAAACAGCCCCTTGAATGTAAAAAATAAAAAAAGCGCCAAGGCGCTTTTTTTATTCTTGAGCCGAACGCCCCTTTTTAACTAATTCAACATCAGATATTTGATAAGGCGTGCCCCATTGCTGGATTGTCATCACATCTGTTAACTGCTTACCTGATACTTTTATTACAGTTCCTGCTTTTCTATATTCAGGTGCTAAATTCATTGGCAATAACTTCTTTCCATCTTGCGTAACAAGACCATAAAAGCCACCTTCAAACTCAAGATATTTCACTGTTACTGTGATCATAGTTGTATTTTGTTCTTTAATCTTCGCGCTGGTATTTTTTTCTGGCTCTGTTTGCTGACAGGCAGTTAGCGCCAACACGCTTAACATGATAACTAGATACTTCATCCTTAATCCTTAGTCCTCAATTTAAATTATGTCAATTCTAATGTCTTAATCACGTCGTCAGCAGACATCGGTTTTGCAAAATAGAAGCCTTGACCATAATTACAATCCATCCGCTGTAATAACTTAGCCTCTTGTTCATGCTCAATACCCTCACCTACCGTCGCCATTTGTAGGTTGGTCGCTAAATCAATAATCGTTTTGATAATGGCTCGGTTACTCTCATGCTCTTGCAAGTTTGTAATAAACGAACGATCGATTTTTAAAACGTCAATTGGGAAGCGATGTAAATAACTTAAACTCGAATAGCCTGTGCCAAAATCATCAAGCAAAATTTTGAAACCTAGCTGCTGTAACGCATTCATATTTGCTAAAACGATATGGTTATTTTCTAATAGCGCACGTTCGGTAATTTCTAGTCTGATTTGCGTTGGCTCAATGCCATAGGCCTCAGTGATCTTAAGAATTTCATCAGGTAATGTCGGATTGAAAAAGTGGTTGCAGTACAGGTTACAACTGACATAAAGCCCACTGGCTGAACCTAGTGATTTCCACGTTTGTAATTGCTTACAGCACTTTTCCAAGATCTGTAAATCAATTTGCATGACCAAGCCTGTTTCTTCGGCTAACGAAATAAATTCACTAGGATAGACAAAGCCACGTTTATCACTTTGCCAACGCGCTAGCGCTTCAAAACCAACAACCGCCTCATTGTCTAAATTTACAATTGGTTGGAAATAAGGGAGAAACTCTGAACGATCAATCGCTTCGCGCATATCGGTTTCTAAGGTAAGTGCGTTTTGTACTTTTTGGTGCATTGATGCATCAAACACTTCAAAGCGGCCTTTACCTTTATCTTTCGCGTGATACATGGCTGTATCGGCATCACGCAACATAATATCAGCACTTGCGTAGCGATCATCACTAAACAAGACACCAATACTTGCCCCGATAAATACTGGCTGTTTCTCAATATCAAATGGGCGCTCTAACATTTCAGTGATACGTTGCGCTATTTCATAAGCTTCATCATGATCATCTAGATCTTCAATCAAGATAACAAATTCATCACCACCAAGACGAGCAACAGTATCTTTTTCACGAATGATATATTTCAGCTCTTTGGCGATAATTTTAAGTAGTAAATCACCGGCATGATGGCCAAGGCTATCATTGACCACTTTGAACCTATCTAAGTCGAGGAACAACACAGCAAACTGCATGTCATTGCGACGCTTTTGGCAAGCAATCGCATGGTCAACAAGGTCGATAAATACCGTTCGATTAGGCAACCCTGTTAAAGCATCATGTGCAGCAGAATGCTTTAATAATGACTCGGCTTGTTTTCTTTGCTTAATTTCTTCTTCTAATGCTTGCGTACGAATTTGTACTTGTTCTTCAAGTAACTCATGAGTGCGTCGCTCATAGTCGATTGACTCACGGCGTTTAATCGCATTGGCAACGTGTTGTGCAACGAAGTTCAATAGCTCTGAATCTGATTCTGTATACAAGACATCAGATTGGTAACTTTGAATAACCATGGCACCAATAATTTGATCATCAATTTTTAACGGAACACCTAACCAAGATCGCGAATTCCCTTGAGGTTTTGACGTTACGTTTTGCTGATAAAGCGCATACATTTTATCTCGATCAAGCAAGACCTCTTTGCCAGAACGAATGACCAACTCAGTATAGTGATTAGACATTTTACGAGGTTTGAAATCTTGAACCTCATTTTCAGAGAGCTGGTCGACGAAATATAAGAAACTGAGGGTATCACTTTCTTTTTGATATTTAGCGACGAAGAAGTTAGATGCATTAATAAGCTGACCGACAATATTGTGTACTTGGGAATAGAAATGATCTAAATCTACAGTACTTTCAGAAGCCAATTCAGAAATTCTAAACAGAGATTCTTGCAATAGCTCAGACTTCTCACGTTCTCTGATTTGCTCCATGAGCTCGGTAGTACGTGCGGAAACTGCTTTTTGTAAGCGCTCGGTGTCTTGCACATAGGTCAGTGCAGAAACAATATGCTGAGCCGCAAAGTTCAACATATCTAAATCATCTTGCTGGTAACGAGTTGATTCCGTATAACTTTGTACGGCAATAACACCTACTATATAACCATCATCGATAAGCGGCACACCTAACCAATCAATACTGTCGGAACCTACATTAGATATTTCATCTTGCTGTTTCAGTTCAGCTAAGCGTTCAGGCGTTGCTAGCAGAGCCTTACCAGAGCGAATAACATAATTAGTTAAGGAACCATTGAAGTTTTCAAATGGAATTTTACCGATAGGCGTTTTATCATATTCATCTACGTGATAGACAAACTCTAGCTCTTCAAAGGTTTGATCATAAAGTACAATATAAAAGTTGTATGCAACCATCAAAGATGCAACAACATTGTGAACCTGGAAGTAGAAATCATGAATGTCTTTACATTCACTCAATAGGCTATTGAGCTTAAATAATGCATCGTGGCGATCGGCAAGGTATTGATATTCCTTTTTAAGGCTATCAAGTTCTTGCTGAACCTTTTTATTTTGCTCAACTAATTGGGTTAGATTTTGCGGCTTAGTCATACTACCAAATTGAATAAGTTAGCATTAAATTCCAACCATAATGTACTTTTTTCATGTAAATATCCACTCTTTCAATCCCATATTACAGTCTGTTAACAACATCGATAAGAGAGGTTACTACAATCGCCTTTTATTGATTTCTCTTCTCACCACATGACTTAGTTTTATAATCATCTTTATAGAATCTAGACTCAACACAATCTGTTTGATAGCGACGCTCTAACTCTTGTAAACGCATAGGTTGCCCTTTTGCTTCGCTCATTTGCTTATGTAATAGTTTACATTGCTGAATTTGCTTGTTTACTTCACTAACGTCCTCACAACCACCTTTAGTTGCTGAACAGCCCGCTAAAACTGCTGTAGTTACACATAAAGCGATAATATGTTTCATACTCTTCCTTTCTTTTTTACTTCTTATTAACCACTTTATGTTATCTATTAGTTTAGAGTGTTGATAGCAGAAAACGAAAAAAGCTTAAAAAAACTCGTAAATTCTTTGGTATTCACTATATTTCCATTAAAATATCCATGAAAATTTTGAGGATAAAATAGATATGCAAGTACAAGTTGTTGATTATCTCGCTGATGACGCGCCAGAAAAGTTCGTTAAAAGCTTAAGAGAAACTGGTTTTGGTGTATTAATCAATCACCCAATAAAACAAGAGTTAGTCGAATCAATTTATAAGAATTGGTATGAATTTTTCTGTTCTGAAGAAAAGCACGACTTTGCTTTCGATCCTGAAAAGCAAGATGGTTTTTTCTCTGCTGACGTATCTGAAACAGCGAAGGGTCATACAAAAAAAGATATTAAAGAATATTATCACGTATACCCATGGGGTCGTATCCCTAAACAACTTCATGACGAGATTCTGTCTTACTATAATCTCGCCTCCAATTTAGCTGCTGAGCTTTTAGACTGGGTAGAAGAGCATAGTCCTGCTGATGTTTCTCAACATTACAGTGAAAGGCTATCAAATATGATTAAAGATACGCCAAACACATTATTACGCGTTTTGCACTATCCGCCTTTACAAGGTGATGAAGAGCCAGGCGCTATTCGCGCAGCTGCCCATGAAGATATTAACTTACTGACAATTTTACCAGCAGCTAACGAGCCAGGTTTACAAGTTCAGCGTAAAGATGACAGCTGGATGGACGTACCTTCTGATTTTGGTAATTTAATTATCAATATCGGTGACATGCTGCAAGAGGCGTCGCAAGGGTACTTCCCTTCAACCAGTCACCGAGTGATTAATCCTACGGGTAAAGCGAGTGATAAGTCTCGTATCTCACTACCATTATTTTTACACCCGCGTAGTGAAGTAAAATTATCCGAACGTCATACACAAGCAAGTTACTTGCTAGAACGACTTAAAGAACTTGGCGTGAAATAATCTAGCGCTTAAGTATGAGTACTTAAAAGAAAAAACGGAGCTTACGCTCCGTTTTTTTATCAGGTAGTTTTTGAAGCTACCTGCGGGTCATCAATATCCACATCAACCTGCTCTGGCGATTTATTCTTTTTACGCCTAATAAGGTTTTTAATGTCTTCAATGACTAAGTACAGTGATGGGATCATGACCAGTGTTACTATCGTCGCAAATAATACGCCAAATGCTAATGACACAGCCATAGGAATAACCATTTTGGCTTGCATACTGGTTTCCATCATAATAGGTACTAGGCCAATAAAGGTGGTAAATGACGTTAGCATGATAGCGCGAAAACGTTTACAGCCAGACCACACCACAGCGTCGTACAGAGGAACCCCTTGAGCTCGGGTCTTATTGACATAATCAACCATAACCAGCGAGTCATTTATTACTACCCCCGCAGCAGCGATAATACCGAACATCGATAAGACGTTAAGATCCATCCCTAGTATCATATGACCAATCATCGCACCAACAATACCGAACGGGATCACCGTCATAATCATTAACGGCTGAGAGTATGACTTCAACGGAATCGCAAGTAAGGTAAAGATAACCATCATAGACAAAGCAAAATCTCTTAATTGCTTAGCTTGACCTTCCATTTCCTGCTGAATACGACCTGAAATTTCACTCTGCACCGTTGGGTACTTGCGCAACAATTCAGGAATAAAGTTCTCTCGAATATCGTTTGCTACTTTAAATGGCTCAACTTGGTCGGCGTCAACCTTACCCCAAACGTTAATCGTTCTATTACCATTTTCACGGCGAATACGAGTCACACCGTCTGTCAGTTTAATCTCTGCTAATTGCGACAACGGTAGTTCTGCACCCGTTGGCGTTTGAATCAATACATCTTCAACATGGCCAACAGCACTGCGTTGCGCTAATGGGTAGCGAATCATCACTTTAACTTCTTCACTATCACGTAAAATACGCTGAGCTTCTAGTCCGTAAAAACTATAACCAACTTGAGAAGCAATATCTGATAACGTTAAGCCAACGGTATAAGCTAATGGTTTAAGGCTAAATTGAACTTCTTTCGCGCTTGTTTGACGACTATCGTTAACATCACCAACACCTTTTAAACTATTCAATTTAGCTTTAAGTTCTTTGGCCGCAGCAAGCAGCTGTGCATCGTCCTGACTTTCAAGTCTAAAGCTGATGTCACCATCTTCACGATCACCACCAAATAAGTTATCACCAATTCTAAATTCTTTTACGCCCGGAAGAGTTGGGATTGCTTGGCGCCATAATTCAGCAAGTTCAAAGGTATTCATTACTCGCTGCTCAGGCTCAACTAATTTAACCATCAGGTTAGCGCGTGTTCGGCTACGAAGGCTAACATCCATATCTTCAATCATGCCAGCACCGTATTCAGCTTTAATATTGTCGTCAACTTGGTACAGAATCTTTTCAATGGTAAGCAGCGTGTCTAGTGTCGCTTGTTCAGCTGTATCGGTATTCATTTGCAATTCGATACGCGGGAAATCATGTGGCACTTTAGGCTGACCAACATAACGAATTAAACCACCTTCAAATAAGCCTGCACTGATAAATAATATGCTGACGAAAAACATCATCACGCCGTAACGATAGTTAAGAAAAACTTTTAAGCTAGGGCGATATACATTCTCAATAACATGCTTCATACCACGATCAACCGCAGCTCGTGCACGATCTAACGGGTTCTTAGGATTAAACGGCTTCACCTTCATTGAGATTAAATGCGCCGGTAAAATTAATTTTGACTCTATCAACGAGAAAATTAAACAGAAAATAACAACGAAACCTATCGATTTACTCCACGCTGATTCTGGGCCATCACCAAGAATTAGCGGAAAGAATGCTGCGATAGTTGTTAGTACACCGAACGTAGCCGGCATAGCAACTCGTTGTACACCGCGAATAACACTTTCTGCACTGTGGCCTGACTCTTCAATTTCAGCATGGGCACTTTCCCCCATAACTATCGCATCATCAACCACAATACCGAGTACTAAGATAAAGGCGAATAAACTGGTGATGTTAATCGTGACGTTAACCCATTCTAACGGCATCATTAACAGCGTACCTAAGAAACAAACAGGCAACCCCATCATGACCCAAAACGCTAAACGAATTCGTAGGAATAAAGCTAGCATCAAGAAGACAAGCACCGCACCGCTTTTCATGTTGTCTAACATCATGTTTAAGCGACCTTCAAGGTAATAGGTTAAATCAACCCATGGCTCGATGCTTACCCCTTCAGGAAGTACTTTCTGTTTTTCTTCAACGAACTGATTAATAACTTTAGCAACTGCTGTAATATCTTGATCTTCAGCTGCACCGATAAAGAAAGTTACCGAGTTTTTACCGTTGAATTTTTGGTAATGTAAACCTTCTTGGAAACCATCAATAACAGTTGCTACGTCACCTAACATTACCTTTGTGCCGTCTTGCAACGTAATTAAGGGAATACGTTCAAATTCATGGCCACGGTAAGCTTGGTTTTCAACACGCAGACTAATGTAACCGTTAGCACTACGTATTTGACCTGCTGACATGTTGCGAGAGTATCCTCGCACCGCACGCGCTACGTCTTGGAACGTAAGGTTATATTCACGTAACTTATCTTTGCTGACTTCAATAGAAATTTCATACCCTAAACCAGAGTAATATTCAGAGATGTTTATGAGTGGTAATTGCTGAATTTCATCATGAATTTTTTTCCCAAGAACTTTAAGCTCTCTAGGCGATAAATCACCATATAAACTCATCCACATAACTTCTTGGCGAATCTTAATACGCTCGACGGTTGGACGTTCCATACCATCAGGGAAAGATGAAATCGAATCAATTTGTGACTTCACTTCCTCTAAAACTATTTGAGGATCGTAATCGTCATCAACACGAAAGTAACCACTTGAAGAGTTACGGTTTGAGTAAGTAATTACTCGCTCTAAACCCTGTATTGTTTCTAGTGCTTCTTCAATTTTAATGGTGATCCCTTCTTCTACTTCTTGCGGAGCAGCGCCAGGGTATATCGCGCGAAATTCTAACCAGTTAATCTGTATTTGTGGGAACATTTGCTTGTTGATGGTATTTGCCGTAAGCAAACCACCAACAAGAATAAATATCATTAATAAGTTGGCTGCAACAGAGTTTCTTGCAAACCAAGCAATTATGCCTTTTTTAGTCGGATCCATGACTTACTCCTTGATACTTGCGATTTGCGTATCACCAGCTTCTTCAGGCTCAGAAAGTACTTTAGGTAAAGAAAGCTGCATACCGTCGACAGGGTAATCTAATGCAGAGGTAATTAACTGATCACCTTGCTGTAAGCCATGAGAGATAATCACTTGAGCGCCTTCTTGACGAACAATTTCAACCTCAACATAACGTAATTTCATTTCTTCATCGAGAATGGCAACTTTATTATCAACCACTAAATAACGAGGTACTGCGGCAGCAGATTCAACGTTTAAGCCAATAATGTCGGCATTAACATAAGCACCAAATCGAATAGGTTGTTCATTATGGTTTAAGCCATACGGGTCTTTAATTTCTGCTACGAGATAGCTCATGCGAGAATTAGCGTCAATAACACCTTCACTGCGTGCAATACCTGCAGTCCATTCGTGTTTTTTACCTGCATAGGTGCCAGATAAAACCACTTGCGCATTTTCACCGCCTTCAATTAAGAATTCTAGCTGGTTGTCAGCAACAGGTAAGCGAACTTCAGCGATATCTGTGCCTAATAACTTACCAAGGTTTCGACCAGTTGATACATAGGCACCTAAACCGATTTCTCGACTTGCAATCATTGCATCGTACGGTGCTTTGATTTCAGTGCGTTCAAGGTTACGCTTTGCTCTTAACACGCTGGCTTGTGCTGCTTTTACACTAGCAAGCTCTTTAGCTAATTGCGGTTTACGTAAGCTTAATTCCGTTGGCATTGTGTCAGTAATTCGCTTCCATTCTCGCTCAGCAACTTTACCATGTGCAACTTCCTGCTCAAGGGCAGCTTTAGCATTTGCTAAGTTAGCATCGGCTTCAATCAAGGCAGCTTCATAATCGCTAGGGTCAATACGTGCTAGCAATTGCCCTTGACGAACAAATCCGCCTTTTACGAAAGCATCAGATAATTCAACAATTTGACCACCTACTTGCGCAACTAACTCTGTTTCGTATTTAGGCATGACTACACCATATGACTCAACACGTAATTGTTTAGATTCAACATTAATAGGGGTAACAGAAACAATAGGGGTATTGTCAACTTTAGGCTTTTCTTCTGGCGGCTTTTTCATGCTCGCAAATGCGCCATAAATGGCAACGCCCATAACAAGTACGACAACAGGTACGATAATTTGTTTTTTCCGTGTCACGGTGAATTCCTCAAAATTTTAAAAGCAATTGGCGACTATGCGTTACATTCTACGTTAAAATTCGTAACCAAGACCCAACAATGTGTAACTGTCTATTACAATAGGTGTGCCGTTTTAAGGAAAAAGTTTAAAGCCGACAAAATTATTTTTTAAAACCATTAAAAACAAAGCGTTAAGAAGAAACTTCGTTAATAATCCATTCAAAAACCTATCAACAAAGCACACGTCAAAAAAAACAAGTTAGTATTATTTACCAATATTTAGTGAAAATAATAATTAATTATTAAAAACTAAAACTAGAAGATGCGGTCAAAACACGTTATAGATTAAGTATCAGCAGTAAGGCGATATTATATGATTGCAAAGATTAAAGCGTTTTTTGAACAACTCGATACGAGCAATGACGATGCGGAAAAAAATACGATTTCATTAGAAGTTGCTTGCGCAGTTTTACTTTGTGAAGTGATGAGAGCAGATCACCATATTGACGATTCAGAACGGATTGCCATTAAAGAGTTGCTCTCGGCTCACTTTCACCTCGATGACCAAGAGGTCGACGATATTATTGAGCAGGCGATGAGCCATAGTGACAACGCTAATGATCTTTACTTTTTCACGTCAAAAATTAATAACCAATGTGACATTGCGCAGAAAATCCATATTGTAGAATTACTGTGGCAACTCGCGTATTCAGACGGTGAAATAGCAAGTATAGAACACCATATTATTCGTAAAATTGCTGATTTACTTCACCTTCGCCATCACGAATATATATCAGCAAAAACTAACGCGCTGACGACAAAATAAATCTACTTAGCTGGGCGAATTAAGGTAAAATAACGTTTTTAATTTTAAAGATTGAAGACCATGGCACAAATAGGCGCATTCAACCAACTTACTGTCATTGATATAATTGCTCACGGAGCTGTTTTAGACGGTGGTGATAAAGGAGAAATTTTATTACCGAACCGCTATGTACCCGAGCAATGCCAAGCAGGCGATGTAGTTGATGTATTTATCTACGCCGATTCTCAAGATCGCTTAGTAGCGACAACACAAAAGCCCAAAGCACAAAGCGGTGAGTTTGCGAGTTTGAAAGTTGTTCAATCAAATAAAATTGGTGCCTTTCTTGATTGGGGCTTACCAAAAGATTTACTCGTGCCATTTAACCACCAACATCGACCAATGGAAGTGGGTAAATTTTACTTAGTGCGTGTATTGAATGATGAGCGCACCGAGCGCATTGTTGCGTCAAGCAAACTCGATAGATTTCTCGACGTTTGGCCAGCAGAATATGAACAAGGCGAAGCGGTAGATTTAATTATTGCAGGCAAAACAGACTTAGGTTTCAAAGCGATTGTTAATAATCAGCATTGGGGGCTTATCTTCCAAAGTGATATTTTTAAACCACTGCGTACTGGTCAGAAAATGAAAGGCTATATCAAGCAAATGCGAGAAGATGGTCGCATTGATTTGATGCTCAGTCGTGCAGGCAAAGGCAAAGTTATCGACTTTAAAGACCAGTTAATTGACTATTTAAATCAGCACGATGGTTTTTGTGATATCCACGACAAAAGCTCGCCAGCGCTTATCCAAAAGACATTTGGAGTAAGTAAAAAAGCATTTAAAGCAACGGTTGGACATTTGTTAAAACAAGGCAAAATTACCATTGAAGCCAATGGTATTCGCCTTAACTAACAGTAAAATATTTTAGGTAATAAAAAAGGCGCTCAAAGCGCCTTTTTTAGTGCTAGTTTTTTACTAGAAGCTACCACGAACACCCAGAACAAAGCCGCGACCTGGTAAAGGTGCTTCTTCTTTAATGAACGATGAATGAACTCGCGCTTCTTCATCTAACAAGTTCTCACCTTTAGCAAATAAGACAAGGTCGTTACCTACACCTTCAATGTAGTAATTGAAGTTTACGTCTACCAATGTGTATGCATCAGTAGTTGTTTCTAGCTCAGCAACGTTATCTTGTTCAAAGTAATGGGTAATGCCCAACTTCGTATCAAAACGTTCTGATTGATAATCAAACACCAAACCTGCACGCATAGGTGGAATACGTGGTAAGTATTTACCTACTTCACGGTCGTCAAATGATGCATGAATATAATCAGCAAAGAATTTAGACATCAATGAGTCGTTGATTCGGTAAATAAACTCAGATTCGAAACCTAATAAAGTGACATCAGCTTGACGATAAGCATAAACCGGCAACTCTTCACCGTGCTGTTCTTCATGGCCTTCTTCATCTTCATGGTGCTCATCTTCATCATGATGCTCTTCATCTTCATGATGTTCGTCTTCATCGTGATCATCATGTGCAAATTCAGCAAATAGGCCCGTGTTATCTAGGTAGTAATAGTTATCTATTTGGTTGTAAAAACCAGAGATAACAAATCCAAAATCACCTTCAAATTTACGCCATGTAACATCAATATTTTTTGATGTTTCAATATCAGGTTCAACGCCACTTAGCTCGACATCAATATGATCATCGTGCATCTCCACGTCATAAATTGCACCTACTTCATAAGTACCTGTACCAATATGTGGACCATTTGAATAAAGTTCAGCGGCTGATGGAGCACGTTGTGATACCGACATTGAAAAACCAAGGTTATAGCCAGGTTGATAATCCCAGACAAAACCAAGTGATGCGCTTAGTGGTGTAAAGTCGTAACTTGGAATTTCATCGCCATGTTCAGCTTCAATATCAACACGCTCTGCACGTAAACCTAGTTGCATTAATACATCATGATTTAAGTGTTTTTCTTCTAACCATGCAACAGCAAAGGTATCTGTTTTAGAAGGTGGTGTGAATGCTTCTTCGCCAGACGCTTCAAAATCTGTTGATTTATAATGGATTGTCCATGCACCTTTAAAGCCATTTACTTCTCTGTGGTATAGATCAACACGAGCTTCAGTTGAGTCGCTCTTAAAGGTTGTACCTACTTCACCGTTTTCTAGCTCTACATGTTGATAATCTGTGTAAGCAAACTTAGCGGCTAAACGATTAATGAACTGCTCATCAAATGAAAGCTCAGATAATAACTGAAAACGTTTTTGCTTCATGTCAGCAAAAACAGTCTCCTCTTCATGCTCTTCATCATCGTGATGCTCATCTTCTTCATGATGCTCTTCATCTTCGTCATCGTGATCTTCATCTTCGTCATGATGCTCTTCACCGTGAGAGTGGCCTGGGATCCCATAAGTATTGTTCATTTCACCGTATGAGAAACCAATAAAGCCATTGTCTAACAGGTAACTTGAGCCAATTGTAAAACCATCTGCTTCAGCCGAACTGTTTTCAAGTACTTCTTCATCTGTTGGAATATCGTAATCGTCAGAATCACGTAAGTAACCATCTACATGAAAAGCAAAGTTTTCAGTACCGGTGTTAAAATTAATTGAGCCAGCATTTTCATCAGCAACACTGTTAAATGAGTAGCGGTAATCTAATTGTGTTTCACTTGATGTCGGTACACGAGTATCTACGACGTTCACCACACCACCGATAGCACCACTACCGTAAAATAACGTTGCAGGGCCACGCAATACTTCAACTTGGGTAGCGGTTGCTGTTTCTGTCGTCACAACATGGTCTGCACCAACACGAGATACGTCAGATACATCTAAACCATTTTGCGTAATCATAACACGTGGGCCATCTAAACCACGAATAATTGGACTACTTGAATTAGGGCCAAAATATGATGAGTGAACACCAACTTCATACTTTAACGTTTCGCCTAATGTTGCAGCTTGTTTTGATGCCAATTCATCTCCCGCCAATACATTAATTGGCAATGCCGACTCAATTGAAGAAGCATGTAACGGTGTAGCGTAAACGTCGATAACTTCTAATACAGTAGGTGATAAAGTTACATTCAAGTTGTTCAAACCTTGCTCAGTTACCGTTACATTTTGCGTAACGTGACTAAACGAATCTGCCTTTATATGCAGTTCTGATTTGCCAATACTGACTTTATCAAAGCTAAAGTTACCTGATGTATCAGTCTTCACCATTTTAGATTCATTTAGTTCAATCGTTGCATTTGCAATCGGTTGACCGTTTTTATCTACAATTTTACCTGAAATGGTGTTTGCTAATGCTGGTGCAGCAAATGCAGAAATTACTGCAGCTGACAACAACGAACGCGTCCAGCGAGGACCCGAAGTAAAACGCGAGCTCATTGCTCTTCTCCCAAAAATATTATTAGATTTAAATGTGTTTTTCGATTGATGTGTTTACGAGTGAGGAGGTGCCCTTAACGGTGCGTTAAGGTTAATTGGACTCTCAAGTAAATGAATAGATTGGTAATTAGATACGACAAATTCAAAGACAGAAATTGTAGCAGGAATTGATAACGTTTCAGGTGGTGGGTGCCCGCCAAAATGACAAACACTGCAGTCGACTTCAACAAGATGATCATCAACAAAACCGACATGGGCACTATGAGCGACATTAGCCCATAGCAATGCAAAGACAACACATAAAAATATGTTGACTACACGTTTGGAATATTTGTCATTCTCAAAGGAACGAAAATGTGGCGCCATGAACCAAATCAGTCAGATGAATATTATGATGTTATAATATATCAAAAGCTAACAATTAAAAATACTCTATGTGATTTTTTCGTCAAATGGTACACTTTTTACGTTATTTGAAAGAATTTACTAAACACTTTATATAGTTCAGTACCTTGATTCACGCTCGCAGAAGCAAAGTGCAAAATCGGAATAACATCATGATCTAAACTAATATAATGCAGTGCGTCGCCATCACCGTAATTATCCATGCGAAGAATACGAGCAAGCGGCTGTCCTGCTTTTAATACTTCACCAAAATCAGCTAAATAATCAACCATACCGCCCATCGGCGAATAAAATGCCTTGTAATCACTCAACATACAGCCGTAACGGGTAATTTTTTTTGGGGTAAATTCCGTCGTTTGAATAACCTTTTTATATTGTAAGTAACTTAAAATACTTAATGCATCTTGATGAGCCACATCTAAATCGATCAATTCTTGTGAACCCAGCTCTACCGTAAAACTTTCACGCTCAAGCGTGTAATCAATCCCTTTTGCATTTAATGATTTCGCCAAGGTCCACCATGGGCAAAAAGTGGCTTCATCCATTGCACCGTCAAAACTATTGGGGATTAAAACCGTATGTTCAATATCAAAATATTTAGCACTGTTTTGTGCGTATTCAGGACAATACAAATGTTTAGATGAAATAGGGCCAGTATGTAAGTCGAGTACGAGATCTGCTTGATGTGCCATTTTTTGCAATTGATAAGCAATACGCTGCCCAGTTGTTAAACCATATTGGTTGTGATCGAGTTTCTGCTCAACATTGCGCAATAATAGTTGCTGAAAACCTTCATCGATCTGCGCCTGCGATAACCCATCTACCTGCTCAACATAATGATCAATGCTTTCTTGATCGAAATGATACATGCGATTCCAATTAACGCCTGTTATTGGATCGAAACGGCCTAATGTGTACTCGCCATTCTTATGATTTGCCCCGACAGGGTTCGCGTAGGGCACTAAAGTAATATCACCCAATAAAGTTAGCTGCTTGAGTTGTTCAAGCAACTGATAAATCACCGCGTTGCCTTGCACTTCAGCGCCATGCATATTCGCTTGAATATAAACATTAGGCCCCTTACCTTGGCCCTTAATAAAATAGACAGGCACAGTTAACTTAGCGCCAGAGGCCATTTCGCCCATATCAAGCACTGACTTTTCAATATGTGTATCTTGTTTCATCGTAAATACCACTGAGGCGCTTGTGGCTCTCTTATTAGCTCAAAGTTTTGATCAACGAAAATATATTCTGCGGCTATATCATGACACAAAAAGAACGGCATACTTTCAGTAAAGCCATAAGCGCCACAAAGTCCAAAAACTAACGCATCGCCTTCTTTGACGTCTTGCGGAAAATCAAATTCCCCTAGCTTATCCAGGCTTGTACATAACGGGCCATGAACATGGAAATGTTCACACTCACTTGCTGATGTTCTTAATAGTCTGGTAGGAAAGGGTTGATTGGTTATTGCAGGGCGTAATAAATGATTGATACCGCCAGCGAGAATAAGCTGTTGGCTACCAAAATTATCTTTTCTATCAACAATAGGCGCAATGTAATACCCTGATTGCGCAACCGCGTAGCGCCCTAGCTCTAACCAAATTTCCTTTACGTTGGCTTTTTCTTTTATTTCTGCGAGATCTTGCATTGCTGTAGACCAATTTATCGCTTGGCCAGTTTGTAAATAGTCAATGCCGAGGCCACCACCTAAATCTAATATATCTAAATCAAAGCCTAATGTTTCAGCAAGTTGCGACAGTGGTGGAATCATTTGTGACCACAGCTCAAACATTTTAGCGTTGCTCAACATATTACCCCACTGGAAAATATGAATACCGCAGATATTAACATGTTGATAATCAGCTATAGTAAGCGTTTGCCATTGTTGCGTTGCTAAACCAAAAGGGGTCAATTCGTTGCCCCCCAGTGGGTTTTTCTCACCTTCTGGCCATTGAAGTTGTACTCTCAATAAAACCTTTGGCGTAACACGTTTTTGTTCTGCAACCTCATTGAGCCATACAAGTTGATTGATACTTTCTACAACAAAAATAGCAACACCACGATCGATAAACCGTGCGATTTGTTGTCTAGATTTCGCGGGGCCTGTATTAAGGATATTTTGTGGCGAAACACCTTGTGCTAATACTTGCTCTAACTCACCTTGGCTTGCAACATCAAAACTAAAACCTTGATCAGCGATGGTTTTAATAACGCTTGATAAGGGGTTAGCTTTGACAGCGAACCAAAGCTTAACAACATCTTGTTGCTGCAATTTTGCTAAATGCTGTTTTAATTGCTCTATGTGATAAACATAGTAACCGTTTTCTGGCTGTACTCTCAGAAAGTGATCTTCCAAATCACGGACAAATTCAGGCGCAATAAAACGAGGTTGAGAACGTTGATTCGACATAAAACTACCTTAATAACGACTCAAGTTCTAACGCCGCATCACTTTTTTCATCTCGATATTTCACGATAAGTGCACATGCCATTTGTAAACCTTGCTCTTTCGCCCAGCCACTCGTTATAGGACGTGTTCCTTGCACTACGACTGCGTTTTCAGGAATTGGAGCACCACGCTCTAATTGATATTCATGGACGCAATCATATACAGGCATAGATGCGCTCAAACTAACACCGGGTGCTAAAACAGCACCTTTTTTAACAACACGACCTTCAACAACGACAACGCCAGCGCTTAAAAAGGCATTATCTTCAATAATCACAGGGCTGGCACCGATAGGTTCTAAAACACCACCAATTTGTACCGCAGCCGATAAATGGACGTTTTTACCAATTTGCGCGCATGAACCAACTAAGGCATGGCTATCAACCATGGTACCTGAATCAACAAATGCACCAATATTGATATAAGCCGGTGGCATAATAATAACACCGCTTGCGACATGTGCACCGGCTCTCACTGAAGAGCCACCAGGTACCATACGCACGCCATCTTGTGGAGTGTAGGATTGTGTTGGGAGGTTGTGCTTATCAACAAAGCCATGATATTGATTTTCAAAAGCAACGTTTTCGCCTGCTTTGAATACTTCTAAAATCGCTTGTTTAACTTGTGTGTTTGCGTGCCATTCGCCCTGCTCGTCTTGGTATGCAGCGCGCAATGTGCCTTGCTCGAGTTGAGCTAATGTTTCTTGCCAATTCATGATGTAACCTTCTAATCTAAAACAACTTACGAGAAGACAAGAAAGTAAAGATACTACCTTGAACTTAACGAGATTAAAGCTCAAGGCATGTGATACGACAGTAGGCGGTAGCCTCTGAAAATATGACATTAACCAGAAGCTCTCCACCAATTACGGTGACAATTGCTAGGATTCAACCTATACAACCGACAAATAAATCATCAAAAATATATTTGTCTCGGCGTTAATCCCCCTCATTACCCTTCATTGGAGTTTGATCTCCTCGAAGTAATTACCTGGTTAACGCTCCTCTTCTGACTTTGTGCTCGTTGAATAAACGTCAACGAGTAAAAAAGACGGGGCTATTTAAACACGATGTAAATTTATTGGCAATAACCTTTAGTTATCATTTAGGTCAATTATTGCTTGTTCAATTTGCCAAAGTCTATCCTGCCCCCAAACGCTCAATTCTCTGTACTCGAAAACAGGTACTCCCCAGAACCCTTTCTCAGATAAATGGTTGTCATTTTCATCTATGCTGGCTTGCCAGGGGTTATGCTTTGAAAAATGTAACGCAGCTTCCACATCTAAACCAATGTGAAGTAAAATTTTCTTCACATTGCGTAATTTAGACAAGTCGACGCCATCAACATACACCGCTTGAAACAAAGCCAATAAATATTCTACTTCACACTCGCAGTATTTGGCGTAGTAAAAAAACTGGTAGCTATTGATAACACCTTCGCCGATAGGGTCGGCAAATTTATGAAAAGGGATATCTTTCGCTTTAGCCTCTCTGACGGCATCGGTAAATATACACTTTTGTTTTAATCGAGATACAGACAAGCCCCTCATTACCATAGGCATCAAAAGTTTAATGTTTAACGTAAGTTGATAATGACTTGCAAGTTTCTGTGCCTGAATAAGGCCTAAATAGGAATATGGGCTGCGTAGCGACAAATAGGCCGTCACCGTTTCCTGTTGCTTATGACCAATATTAGCGAATACTAATTGTGTTTGTAGATAACGGAAACTGTCATTAGTGATATTGAGTTGCTGTTGATTTAATAAAGTCTCAAAATGACTTAGTCGATCAATTCCCCAATACCATTGATTCATAAAACGAATGGTTGCTGGTAGGTAGTGTCCCCTGTGCTTTTGTGTTTCTTGATTATTTAATAACGCATTAATAACAGGCGTAGATAACGCATAGATGTCGTCATATTGCCCTCGCCAAGTTTTACGAAAAACGTTAACCGCATTGGCAACAGTTTTTGGTAGAAGTTGCCACTCTTGTTGCCCTGTGTTTATGTCATCTACATTTGGGTATTGCATAATTTCATCTAATTGATAGCGTTTGGCTAGCTGATTTACATCATTTCTTGACCACGCTTGCCATAGCTTACTATTAGCTGAAATATCATGGTTTGTGCCAGCGACGAAATAGATTTTAAAGGACAGCTTAAATCGTTGCTCAAGCTCCGGCAACACTTGAACCAGCATATAGCTATACGGATCGGTTAGCGCTAAATAAACTTCAGCAGTTGGCTCATTGCGAAATAGCTTTTGCTTTATTTTGCTGCGATAAATCTGGCAATCTGTAGATAAATCGCTTGCCAGCCAACGCGTCACCAACCTTTTAATGGGTTTTATCAATTAATAGCGCCTAACATCCGTATTACGATGTCATTAAAGCTAACACATATTCAATAGAACATCGCCTATAGTCACACATTGCGATAGTTTGTGGCATAATGCGCTTTTTTTAGAATTACTCACTCACATTATGTCTGTCGCAAATACTAGTCAGTTATTAATTAAGAACCTCGACCTATTAAAAGCTCAAACGCCACTCTTTATAAATATTTCGGCAGATCTATTTGTTGAAGAGTATCAAGCGGCATACCCTGATGCCCAATTGAGCTTTTATAATCACCATTATGGTGAGTATTTAGCACATCAAAAAAAACAGCATGACGTTCAGTTTTCTCATCAATACACAGCAAATAAGCAGCACGACGTTGTTGTCATTCTCTTTCCAAAAAGCAAAGCTGAACTCGCCTATACCTTGGCGATGCTTAATGATGTGGTGACCAATGAGACACTTATCTATTTTGTTGGCGAGAAAAATTCCGGCGTAAAATCTGTTGAGAAACTCGCTAAAGGCTTTCTTCAGCATTGCCAAAAAGATGATGCTGCGAGACATTGCATGCTATTTAGTGGTTGCTATATCAATCAAACTCAACCATTTAACCTCGACGATTGGTATAAGAGTTATCCGGTTAATGTGCATGACAAAACCATCAACGTATTTGCCCTGCCAGGTGTTTTTAGCCAAGAAAAGTTAGATGTTGGTACACGCGTACTGTTAGAGTTTTTACCCGATTACTCTGATGCATCGGTGCTAGACTTTGGTTGTGGTGCAGGCGTAATCGCTGCTTATATTGCGAGTAAAGATAAAAATGTGACATTATCGCTGGCAGATGTCAGTGCCTTAGCACTTGCTTCAGCAAAAAAAACGTTGTCACAATTAAACATCAAAGCCAATTTCATCGCTACCGACAGCATGTCTAATATTACCAATGCTTTTGATCATGTCATCTCCAATCCTCCTTTTCATCAAGGATTGAAAACTCATTATCAAGCAACTGAAAGCTTTTTAGACAATATCGTTAACCATATTAATAAGCATGGCTCTTTGACGATAGTCGCAAATAGCTTTTTAAAGTACCAGCCTATTATGGGTAAACGCTTTAACTCGGTAAAACAGCTGATAAAAGCCAATGGTTTTACGGTATATTCGGCAAAACGTTAAAAAAATGATAAATATGAAGTGATAGTGTAGATTTAATAGAGACACTAACTTTAATTTTATCATTTGTTTATGGCTAGGAATAACATCTCGATCTCAAGACAGATCCTTTGGTCAACAGCAGGCTTGGTTTTTACCGCCTTGTTGGGCTCGTTGATTTTTGCCAATCACTTATTTAATAAAAATCAAGAAAAGCATGTAGCGAGAACTTTTGAATCAGTCGCGCAAATTATTGCCGATAGAAGTTTAGATTTCCTCAACGCCGAAAATGGCGAATTGCTTGATCAAGACTTAAAGCGCCTCGATAGCTTGCCAATTATCGATCAAATACTCATTTTTAAACTCAATGAGTATACCAACGAAGAAACCATCTTCAGTCGATATAAAAAGCAAGACGAGACCCCTTCTTTCACTATTGATTTTGCACACATCAAAAGCTTAACCAGCACAGTGTTTACGAGCTCGATTATAGAATATGCTTACCCAATAGAGTTAAAAGGCCAGCTGATCGGCTATATTTATATGCAAGGTAATATTAACAGCTATAAACTTGCCAACCGAGCGGTGATCATTACACTCACCGCCACCACACTAGCTATTCTTCTACTAAGCTTTATCATTGCTTACTTTTTAATAAAAAAAGTGAAATATCCATTTTCGGTTATTTCCGACTCGGTAATTACTGTAGCCCAACAGAAAAACTATAAGCTCACCTGCCCCGAACAGCCGTACATGGAAGCCCAATTACTTTCCAACAATATTAATTTACTTTACGAACGAACAGATAAAGTAATCAAAAAACATATTAACGCTGCCAATCAACTAAAAGAGCAGAATACCGATTTAGAAAATAAAGTAACAAGCCGCACTGATGCACTTAAAGAATCGAACAGTGAGTTGCTTTCAACATTAGAGCAGCTGCATCAGTATCAAGAGCAATTGGTTGAAAATGAGAAAATGGCATCACTAGGTGATTTGGTTGCAGGCGTTGCCCACGAGGTAAATACTCCTATTGGTTTAGGTGTTACCGCATCGACATTAATGATAGATAAACTTGAAGGCTTGAAGAATGAATTCAAAAGTAAAACATTAAAGCCTAGCCAACTTGATCGTTATATCGAAGAAAGTGAAGAAAATCTGCAGATTATTGTGCGTAACCTAGATAGAGCAGCGAATTTAATCTCGAGCTTCAAACAAGTAGCTGTTGACCAAAGTGTTGAAGATGAACGTGAATTCAATATGAAACAACTCATTGATGACGTTTTCCTCACACTAACGCCAAAAATAAAGCAACATCAGTATCAATTGTGCTTAAAATGTGAAGAATCGTTATTTGTCCGAAGTAAACCAAGTCCGCTAACACAAATATTTATCAACTTAATTATCAATAGTTTTATCCATGGTTTTGAACATATCGATGATGCGAAAATATCTATCACCATTCGTCCATCAGACGAGCGTTTAACGGTAATATACAGTGATAATGGTGCCGGTATTAGTGAAGAGATGCGTGAGAAAATTTTTGAGCCTTTTTCTACGACTAAACGCGGAGAAGGTGGCTCAGGTTTAGGTATGCACTTAGTATACAATCTTGTCACACAAGCACTAAAAGGTACTATTCAGCTAGATGACAACGGAAACAAAGGTGCAACATTTATTATCGATTTCCCTATCGAAATATTAACAAAAAACGACTAAAATGAGCGCCATACGTTAATAGTACGCTAATGGCTATCTTTAAAATTTGCTTCGTATTTACAATTGAATTCATAAGATTACATAAGCAAACATAAAAACAACTTCACATAGTTTATAATTTAATCAAATTTAAGATAGTCACGCTATCACAGCCTTAAATGAAAGGGAAAAATTGATATGCAAAACAACCACATTTTAATCGTTGAAGACGAAGACGTAACACGTTTTAACCTTCGAAATTTATTTGAAGCAGAAGGGTACAGCGTTTCTGAAGCAATCGATGGCGAAACCATGGAGCAAGAATTAAAGGCTAACCCTGTCAGTTTAGTCATCATGGACATTAATCTACCGGGTAAGAATGGTTTATTACTAGCGCGTGAATTGACTAAAAACCCTGATTTAGGCTTAATTTTCCTAACAGGGCGTGATTCAGATATAGATAAGATACTAGGTTTAGAAATTGGCGCTGATGATTACCTAACGAAGCCATTTAACCCTCGTGAATTAACCATTCGTGCGCGTAACATTTTGAGTCGTGTGACACAAACCAAGAAAGAACCTGATAATGCAATCATTACATTTAATGGTTGGCACTTAGATGGTAATTCTCGCAAGATGACATCACCACAAGGTGATTTGATTTCAGTACCACGTGGCGAGTACCGTGCATTACGTTTGTTAATTGCAAACACAGGTCAAATTGTTACTCGTGCACAATTAATTAAAGAAATGACAGGTCGCGAGTTACGCTCAAATGATCGTACAGTTGATGTAACCATTCGTCGCTTACGTAAGCATTTTGAATTAGATAACGATTCACCAGAATTAATCAATACCATTCATGGTGAAGGTTATCGTTTTGTTGGTGTGGTAGACGCGTAAACGAAAACCCAACAGCATGAATAGTGGCTCACGCGTTTATTGCGCGTCGAGCCAGTTTTTAAATTCTCCGATCGACTCTTCATTTAGTGCTTTCATTTGATCAACAAGTGATTGCTTTTCATCGCTTGATACGCTTGAATGCTCAGTCTCAACCATATACGCATGCATACGTAACAAGCCTACACTGCTTGCAGCACCCTTAAACTTATGACATCTCTCATGCCAATCTTGTTGAGAGCCATCAGGTAAGCTCGCGGCAATTTCATCTATATAGATAACAGACTGTTCCTTATATAAGTCGAACATCTGATTAACAATATCTTTGCCTAGGCTCTCTATGTAGCCATTTAATAAAACTTCATCAATAAAAGGTTTGTCAGACACAATTAGTACTCTCAATAATTTCTAATAATTCGATTTTGCGGCGCTATTATGCCACAAATAAATTAAATAACATTAACTGTTTGTGAAGTAGAATTCACAACAAAAGTGCATTCTTCTCGTTATGCTTAACGTTATTAGCTGCATTATAGAAGTAATTAACTACCATAGTGTTTATCTTTGTATGCCAATAAATACTCATAATGCATATATAATAACCATAAATTGAGTATCGCTTAACAATTTCCAAAAAAACGCCTATCTATAGAAAACGCCTACTGGCATTGCATTTCAACCATTTTTCATTCAGAATAGCCGACCTTTTTAGTCAAGCTTTATCATTGTGTACGATTTTGCAATGAATTAGTTAAAATAGTACTAAAGAAATCTAATGTTTTCGGGTAAAATATGCGCCCTTAAATAAACGTAGTGAATACTTTCGCGCTTGTATTTTTTATTGGAGAAGTAATGCCAACATCAATGCCTGATATTGCTAATCAGTCTACAGCCCAAACCGAAGGCACATTAGACTGGGTAGGTATGAGCAATATTGAAATGCCAGTCATGATTGCATCTAAAGGTGAAACGCAACGAATGTGCTCTGCGCACGTTGACGCTTTCGTAAACCTTAAAGATCCAAAAGCCAAAGGCATTCACATGTCTCGCTTGTATTTACTTCTCGATCAACTTTCAAGTGAAAACGTGCTAAATTACCAAACATTAGTAACGTTATTAGATGGTTTCATCTCTAGCCATCAAGACTTAAGCGACAATGCCAAAGTGCAATTCAAATTTGATTATCACTTACGTAGAAAATCATTAATGAGCGGTAAACGTGGCTGGAAAGCATACCCAACCACAATAACTGGTCGCTTAAATCAAGGCAAATTAGACATTGAGCTAGCAATAGATGTTCGATACTCGTCAACTTGTCCTTGCTCTGCCGCACTTGCGCGCCAACTAATTCAACAAGCATTTAAAGAAAAGTTCTCTGAGGAACAAGTCAACTTAAATGATGTCCATGAATGGTTAGGCACCACTGACGGTGTAGTTGCAACACCTCATAGCCAACGCTCTGTTGCTGAAGTAAAAGTAAAATTAAATTCAACAGTCAGTGAGTTTCCTATCACTGACTTAGTAGATTTAATAGAAAGCGCATTACAAACGCCTGTGCAAGCTGCGGTTAAGCGTGAAGATGAACAAGAGTTTGCCCGATTAAACGGTCAAAATTTAATGTTCTGTGAAGATGCTGCAAGACGTTTACAACACGCGATGTTACAAGCTTCTGAATATGATGACTTTTGGTTACGTATTAACCATCTCGAGTCACTACACGCACATGATGCAGTGAGTGTAACAACGAAAGGGCTCGCTGACGGATATCAACCGTAAGTTTTCACTGAATATCGATAAAGGCCAGTTTCCATCAAAGAAACTGGCCTTTTTTATGAAAAATCAAATAAAATTCAACTGCCTAATCTCCTACAGCTAGTCAAAAAGTTAGACTATTTCAAGAAAACGCCTCCACAGCCAACTAAAACCGACTGCATAAATAGACAAAATAGTTAACATAACCGACTACAATCATACCAGGCCTTTCGTGAAAGTTAATTACATAAACACTTCTAGCCTGATGAAAATCCGAGCAACAAATAGAGATAAAATAGCTAATTCTCTTTTTACCTTATAAATAAGTACCATTTGCTCTAATAAAACTGTAATAAAACTACGAGCAAATACTCTATTTTTATTGACGAATGATGAATAACTAGTTAATGTAAAAAGTTCCTCTAGCGTAAAAGCAGGGTAAATATGCATTATTATCATAAAAATATTCTTAAACATGCATCCTGCCGAGCTATGACGACTTTTTAGGAGAGACGACATGCAGCTTTATGATCCACAAATGCAAAAAGATAATTGTGGTTTTGGTTTAATTGCTCATTTAGAAGGTGAAGCAAGCCATAAGCTTATCAAAACGGCCATTAAGGGCCTTGATCGAATGCAACACCGTGGTGGTATCGCCGCTGACGGTAAAACTGGTGATGGCTGCGGTCTACTCATCCAAAAACCCGATAGTTTTTTTCAATCTATTGCTAGCGAAAATGGGTGGAGCCTAGGTAAAAAGTATGGCGTAGGTATGCTGTTTTTAAATCCAGATCCTGTTATTGCCGCTCAAACAAAAGCTATTTTAGAAGAAGAACTAACAAAAGAAACACTTACTCTTGTAGGTTGGCGTGTTGTACCTACAGATAAAGGTATTTTAGGTGAAATAGCTGCCGGAAACCTGCCTTTAATCGAGCAGGTATTTATTAACGCACCGCCGGGCTGGCGAAATAGAGATTTAGAACGCCGTCTTTATATGGCAAGACGTCGTGCTGAAAAGCGAATTGAAGATTCGGTATTCTATGTAGCAAGCTTGTCTTGCTTAGTTACCGTATATAAAGGCTTAATGATGCCTGTTGATTTGCCAAATTTCTATTTAGATTTGGCAGACATCAGAATGCAAAGTGCTATTTGTGTATTCCACCAACGTTTTTCTACCAATACATCACCTCAGTGGCATTTAGCGCAGCCATTTCGTTATTTAGCGCATAACGGCGAAATTAATACGATTCGCGGTAACCGTCAATGGAGCCGAGCAAGAACTTACCGATTCCAAACCCCATTATTACCAGATTTAAAAGATGCAGCTCCATTTGTAAATGAATCGGGCTCTGACTCTTCTTCTTTAGATAACATGCTTGAGCTGTTTTTAGCTGGCGGTATGGATTTATATCGCGCTATGCGTCTACTAATGCCACCAGCTTGGCAAAACAACCCTTGCATTGACGATGATTTAAAGGCGTTCTACGAATTTAACTCGATGCACATGGAACCATGGGATGGCCCAGCCGGCGTGGTAATGACCAATGGTCGCCATGTTGCCTGCAACCTCGATAGAAATGGTTTGCGACCAGCTCGTTACGTAATTACGCGCAACGGTTTTATCACGCTGGCCTCAGAAGTTGGTATTTGGGATTACGGTGAAGATGAAGTGCTTGAAAAAGGCCGTGTAGGTCCAGGTGAAATGCTAGCGGTTGATACCTATACAGGTAAAATATTTGATTCTAACGCTATCGATAACGATTTGAAGGTTCGCCATCCTTACCGGGATTGGTTGGAAAATAACATTCGCCGCCTTGTACCTTTCGACAAACTTGAAGCGTCTTTAGTTGGTCAACGTGTATTTTCAGACGAGCAAATTTCACAATATCATAAGTTATTTAATTATAGTTATGAAGAAATTCAGCAGGTTATAAAAACATTAGCTGAAAATGGTCAAGAAGCGACGGGCTCTATGGGAGACGATACGCCGATGGCTGTGCTGTCTTCTAAACCTCGCTCACTGTATGACTACTTCCGTCAGCAGTTTGCGCAAGTGACTAACCCACCAATCGATCCATTGCGTGAGCGATATGTTATGTCACTTTCTACCTGTATAGGTCGTGAGCACAACGTATTTAATGAAACGACAGGTCATGCTGATCGCATCATTTTTGAAACCCCTATATTGATGTATACCGGCTTAAAGCAAATACGAGAGCTTGATCCTGAGCATTACCGTTCAGATACCCTAACGCTTAATTACGATCCTGAAGAAGGCCTAGAAAACGCCATTATTCGTCTATGTGATGAAGCAGAAGAACTTGTTCGCGATAAGAACACGGTTATCCTCGTATTATCTGATCGCCAAGTGCATCGTGGGTTATTACCAATCCCAGCTGCGATGGCAGTGGGCGCAGTACAAAAACGTTTAGTTGACGCACAACTTCGTTGCGACTCAAACATTATTGTAGAAACTGCTTCAGCACGTGATTCACATCAGTTTGCTGTTTTACTTGGTTTAGGTGCAACGGCTATTTATCCGTTCTTAGCATATGAGACCATTGAACAACAATGTGAAAAAGGTCATATCAACCTTGAACCACGTCAAGCGTTAATTAACTATCGCAATGGTATTAACAAAGGTTTATTAAAGATATTGTCTAAAATGGGCATTTCAACGATTGCTAGTTACCGTTGTGCAGGTTTGTTTGAAGTTATTGGTCTACACCAAAATATTATGGCGCGTTGTTTCCCTGATTTACCAAGTCGAATTCAAGGGGCTGACTTCAAAGATATCGAACAAGATAATTTTAATTTAGCCAGAAAAGCGTTCTTACCTCACCAAAAAATCAATCATGGTGGCCTGTTAAAATACGTACACGGTGGAGAGTACCATGCATACAACCCTGACGTTGTTAGCAACCTCCAAGCAGCTGTACGATCTGGCGATTACAGTGAATATCAAAAGTTTGCTAAAGAGGTTAACGAGCGACCAGTTGCTACATTGCGTGATCTATTAGGCTTTAAACAAGATGCAAAGTCGATAGATATCAGCAAAGTAGAAGCTGATACAGAACTATATAAACGATTTGATTCAGCGGCGATGTCGATAGGTGCCTTGAGCCCTGAAGCTCATGAAGCACTCGCTATTGCAATGAACCGATTAGGTGGTTTTTCGAATTCAGGTGAAGGTGGTGAAGATGAACGCCGCTTTGGTACGGTGAAAAACTCACGTATCAAACAAATAGCTTCAGGTAGATTTGGCGTAACTCCTCATTACCTTGTTAATGCTGATGTATTACAAATTAAAGTAGCACAAGGCGCTAAACCTGGTGAAGGTGGTCAATTACCAGGTGATAAAGTAACACCATTAATTGCAAAACTACGATTTTCAGTACCTGGCGTTACGTTAATTTCACCTCCTCCACATCACGATATTTATTCTATCGAAGATTTAGCGCAGTTAATCTTCGATTTAAAACAAGTTAATCCTAAAGCGGTTATTTCAGTTAAATTAGTATCTGGCCCAGGTGTCGGCACTATCGCATCAGGTGTCGCCAAAGCCTATGCAGACTTTATTACGATTTCAGGTTATGACGGCGGTACAGGTGCTAGCCCGCTAACATCGGTTAAATATGCGGGTTGTCCGTGGGAATTAGGCTTAGCTGAAGCTCACCAATCATTAGTAGCAAACGGCTTACGTCACAAAGTGCGTTTACAAGTTGATGGCGGTTTAAAAACGGGTGCTGACATTGTAAAAGCCGCTATTTTAGGTGCTGAGAGCTTTGGCTTTGGTACTGCACCTATGGTGACATTAGGCTGTAAGTTCCTTCGTATTTGTCATTTAAATAACTGCGCTACTGGCGTCGCAACACAAGACGAAGTTTTACGTGAGCAGTTCTTTAAAGGCTTACCAGAACAAGTCATGAATTACTTTAAGTTTGTTGCACAAGATGTGCGTGAAATTCTTGCACAACTTGGTGTCGAGAGTTTAACGGCAATTATCGGTCGAGTTGACCTGTTAGAGCCGTTAAAGGGGATCAGTGCCAAGCAGCAAAAGCTTGATTTATCGCCGATTATTGCGCCGGTTGTTGCTGATAGTAATACTGCATTACATCAGACAGAAGCTAATGTTCCATTTGATGAAGGGTTACTAAATCAGCAACTTGTAGAGTTAACTAAAGATGCTGTTGCTCATAGTTCAGGTGGTGAATATCGTTTAAATATTGCCAATACGGATCGTTCAGTGGGTGCCGCACTATCAGGCGAAATTGCACGCCACCATGGTGATCAGGGAATGGCGGCTAACCCGATTAATATCCATTTACAGGGTACAGCTGGTCAAAGCTTCGGTGTTTGGAATGCGGGTGGTCTGCACATGACATTAACTGGCGATGCAAATGATTATGTTGGTAAAGGCATGACTGGTGGACAGTTAGTTATTAAGCCACCTAAAGGCGTTGAGTATCAGTCAAATAAAGCCATGATCATGGGTAATACTTGTCTATATGGTGCTACTGGCGGCAAGCTTTATGGCTGTGGTCGTGCCGGTGAACGCTTTGCTGTTCGTAACTCGGGAGCCCACGCAGTTATTGAAGGCACAGGTGATCACGCATGTGAATATATGACAGGTGGTATTGTCACTATTCTCGGTCAAGTAGGTCTGAACTTTGGTGCTGGTATGACAGGCGGTTTTGCATACATTTTAGATGAAGCTGATGATTTAGCTATTCGATTAAATACCGAGTCTATTGAAATGGTTGAGATGACAGACCTTGTCATTCATCAAGAGCATTTGCGTGGCATTATAAACCAACACGTTGAAGAGACAGGCAGTGTACATGCACAGCATATGCTGACTAATTTCGATGAGTTTGCTAGCAAGTTTAAACTAATTAAACCTAAATCAGCGGATATTAAGTCGCTGTTAGGTCATCGCAGCAGAAGCTCTGCCGAGCTGCGCGTTCAAGCTCAATAAACATTGGTAAGGAAAAATAATGAGTAAAAATGTTTATCAATTTATTGATGTTAAAAGAATCGATCCACCAAAGAAGCCAATTGAACAACGTAAAATCGATTTTGTTGAGATATATCAAGGCTTGGGCCCTGAGCAAAGTAAGGGCCAAGCTGATCGTTGTTTAGACTGTGGTAACCCATACTGCGAATGGAAATGCCCTGTGCATAACTACATCCCGCAATGGTTAGAGTTAGTCACAGAAGGTAAAATTTTTGAAGCTGCTGATTTATGTCACGAAACCAATAGCCTGCCAGAAATGTGTGGCCGTGTTTGCCCACAAGATAGGTTATGTGAATCAGCTTGTACACTAAATGACGAATTTGGCGCTGTTACGATTGGCAATATTGAAAAGTACATTACCGATACTGCCTTTGAGCAGGGCTGGACACCTGACTTATCACAAGTGGTTAAACTCAATAAACGTGTAGCTATTATTGGTGCAGGTCCAGCTGGCTTAGCCTGTGCTGACGTTTTAACACGTAATGGTGTTGACTGTGTTGTTTATGACAAACATTCAGAAATTGGTGGCTTACTGACATTTGGTATTCCATCGTTCAAATTAGAAAAAGAGATTATTGTTAGACGAAGAAAAATTTTCGAAGGTATGGGCATTGAGTTTAGGTTGAATACCCATGTTGGTGTTGATATCGACTTTGCTTCTATCAGTGAAGAGTTTGACGCAGTATTTTTAGGTTTAGGTACATATACAGCAATGGAAGCAGGGTTTGAAAATGAATCGGCAGCCGGTGTACACAAAGCTTTAGATTTCCTGATTGCCAATACTCAAAAGGTCATGAAAATCACCGACGGTGCATTACCTTATGTTGATATGGCAAAAAAGAAAGTTGTCGTATTGGGTGGTGGTGATACCGCGATGGATTGTGTGCGCACATCTATTAGGCAAGGTGCCGAGTCAGTCACTTGTGCCTACCGTCGTGATGAAGCTAACATGCCTGGTTCTCCTAGAGAAGTACAAAACGCAAAAGAAGAAGGTGTAAACTTTGAATTTAACATTCAACCTTTAGATATTGAAGTTGATGCTCAAGGCAAAGTATCTGGCGTTAAGTTTGTTAAAACGCAATTAGGTGTTCCAGGTGCTAATGGTCGTCGCTCTCCTGAAGCTATTGAGGGTTCAGAGTTTGTTATGCCTGCTGATGCTGTTGTTATCGCGTTTGGTTTCTTACCTAGCCCACCAAAATGGATGTTAGATGCCGGCGTTACGATTGATAGCCGTGGCCGTGTTGAAGCAAGTGAACAATCGGATTTTGCGCTACAAACCACAAAACAAAATGTATTTGCAGGTGGTGATATGGTACTTGGCTCTGATTTAGTTGTAACTGCCGTTGATCAAGGTCGAAAAGCTGCACTTGGCATTTTAGACTTTGTGCTTGATTGTGAATTTACGCAAGCGTCTTAAAACCTTATAAAGCTCGCTTTTCAAAAGCACCAGCAACTAGCGTTGCTGGTGCTTTTTTAAACCTGAACTATGCAGTTGAGCTATAATTTATCGGCTACCTAGGCCTTTATTAACAAGCAATAAACCAGTTATTTACCTAGTGATAAAACCCCACTTTCACGCCTATATTTTATCTCGCTAGCAATGTTATTTATCATGGCACTCTTTTACGGAAACGAATATCGAAAGATACGCTTTAATACCGAGCTGTATTGGCGAATAAAGCTCCCCGTATTGTAATGAATACTATGCTGCGCAAAAATCAGCTGTACTTTCGGTGCAACTTCCCGATATCGTTTTGCTGGCATATCAGGAAAGAGATGGTGCTCTATTTGAAAACTTAAATGCCCAGTCAGAATATGAAATAGATTACCACCTTTTAAATTAGATGAACCTAAAGCTTGGCGATAATACCACTGCCCTCTTGTTTCATTCTCGCACTCCTGCTCTGAAAATGTTTTAACATCACCAGTGAAGTGGCCACAAAAAATGATTGTTGATGTCCACAAGTTACGTATAAGGTTTGCTAAAAAGTTGCCCGCAAATACCCACAGGAAAAAAGGCCCTGCCAGTAACGGAAATAACAAATAGTCTTTGACCAGTTGTTTAGCACCTTTACTGAAAAACTTTCTTTTTAATTGCTTAGCAGATATTTGGCTTTTTCGTGTGTCGTTCTTTTTACCAAAAAAGACGCGTTCTGCAGCGAGTTCATGGTAGGCAATTCCCCACTGAAACATCACACTAAGTAAAATGTAAGTGGCGAACTGCCACAAGTTCTTAATGCGCCATCTAAAGTCATTAGAAAGCCTTAGCAACCCATAGCCAAAGTCTCGATCTTTACCAATAATATTGGTAAAGGTATGGTGTTCATAGTTATGAACGCGATTCCAGCTACCGCCATCGCAGGCAATATCCCATTCATAGGCTTTAGAATTAATCTGTTTATCGTTCATCCAATCATACTGACCATGCATAACATTATGACCAATTTCCATATTATCGAGTATTTTAGCTAGCGCTAAAGACAATACACCAACTAGCCACAAGAACGGATTGATAAAACCAAGCATTAATAAAATACGCCCACTCCATTCAAAAACACGATGGATAACAATCATTTTTCTAATATGGTCAGCATCTTCTTGACCAACTTTAGCCATGGTTTCCGCTTTAAGCTGATCAAGTTGTTCGCCTAACAATGCATAATTTGGTTGATTAACCTTACTCATGTTTCTAGCTCCAAATCCGTTAACACCTGAGATACGCATAATTGAATTAACTCTTCAGAGCGGTCTGATACTTGCCCTGTTCTAATATCTTTAACAACGCCACTTTTTTTAGTGCACTGACATTGATGGCAAATACCTATTTTACAGCCATAGTTCACATGCTCGCCTAACGTTAAAAGTTGGTTCAAGAGTGGGCTGGTATTCTTTAACGACAATTGCTTTCCATTAAGTGAAACTTCAAATTCCGACGTTGTTGACTCGGTAATTCCCATTAGAGAAAAGTGCTCTGCACTGATTGCACAATCATAGATTTTCGCAAATTCTTTAGCGCTTTGATAAAACTTATTTGGGCCACATACCAATAGTTTTGCATTTATGTAATCAGATAGTTGCTCATAGACATCTCCATGCACCGCACGACTCATCAGCTCGAAAGTAAATCGAGGTAATTGCTGTGATAGCTCATTCAACTCATCAACCAATAAGTGTTGTTCGGGTTTCGCGTAGTAAATTAGGTGAATTGGCTGCGCTATCGCTCGCTCTTTCTGCAATGAAGATAAAATAGCGATAAAAGGCGTTATGCCGGAGCCCGCAGCTAAGAACAGGCTTGATTGTTTAGACTCTTCAAAGACAAACTCACCACGCGGTGCAGAGATATTCACCCAGTCACCTCTCGTGAGTACCGGTAACTGATGCGTTAATCCACCTTCTGGCTGAATTTTAACTACTAACCGAATAGTATTTTTAGTTTTTGCCAGATTGGGACTTGAGGCAACAGTAAACACTCGCGTTACAAGCTTACCTGCTATTTCCAACGTTAAATCAATATGTTGGCCTGCTTGATGAATGGGCCAGCGATCATCAACACGTAAGTTGATTGCAACGACACCTTCTAATAGCAAAGAAACATCACTTACTTGGGCTCTATACAAACCGGCACGCCAATTAGGTTTAAATAACTGGATAACAGGCTCAAAATACCCACCGAGTGAATCATGATGAAGTAAATTGCGGCTTCCCCATCGAGAAAATCTATTAATAAGGCTTTTCATTTTTTAAGCTAACACGTGTACACTGAAATTTGAGCGAACAAGTGTAAGCTCAAATTTTTAAAAAGCAATAGATTTATCATAAAAAAACGACATCTTACTTGTCTCACTACACAGCTTTGTGCACACTAGCGTTATGTAAAATGATGTTGAGATAAAAATGACAAACTTAGAAACTGCAAAACAACAAATCAGCCAAATGCTTGCAATGCAAGATGCGATGAATACGCGCGTCAGCGAAACATGGCGTGAAAATAATTACGAATGGTATCGCGCTATTTGGGTTGAATGTGCGGAAATGTTAGATCACCACGGTTGGAAGTGGTGGAAGCATCAAGAGATTGACGTTGCACAGGTACAGTTAGAGTTAGTCGATATTTTTCATTTTGGTTTAAGCCTGCGCTTAATGGCTGAAAGTGACGTTTCAATCGTTACTGATCAACTTGCATCAGATTTAGCCTTAAGTAGTAATGAACAAGATTTTAAAATAGCGCTAGAATCTTTAGCTGCAGATGCAGTCGCCAATAAAGCATTTAACGGCTTAGCCTTTGCTGACTGTATGCGTTTAATGGATATGGATTTAACTGAGTTATTCCGTCAATACGTTGGCAAAAACACCTTAAACTTCTTCCGCCAAGATCATGGTTACAAAGAAGGTACTTACATCAAAGTATGGAGTGGCAAAGAAGATAACGAAGTATTGGCTGACGTGGTTAACACACTTGATGTGACACACCCTGACTTTCAAACACAGGTATATGACGCCTTAAAAGCACACTACCCAAGTTAGTTTAAACGTTTAATAAATAAAGCCTTAAAAACATCCTCGTTATTAGGGCTTTTTATTACGTTAATCTTGAGTGTCTTTGATTGACTCCTCTTAAAACACCTTTCGATTATTTTTTGCTTTTTAAATCCACTCAGCATTTCTTTAATTAACATTTATCTAAATCGATCTGGCACGCTAACTGCTTAACCATAGATAACTAGACTAAGAGTCAAAATTTTGTAGGAGTTATCTATGGAACTAATTCTATTTGCCATGATCAGCTTAATTGTTGTTGTTGCGCTATTAGCGAGTAAGCTCAATGACAATAGTTTCCCGTTTCCCTTTGATAAAAAGTCAGCAGTATTTACCCCTGCTGAGAAGCATTTCCATTTACTATTGGAAAAGGCATTAGGCGACGATTTCCGTGTCATTAATCGCGTTAAACTAAGCGATATCGTTACGGTAAGAAATGGCGTATCGACCAAAGCCTCACAAGCGGCGTCAAATAATGCTAAAAGCAAATATTTAGATTTCGTCATTTGTGACAGAGAAACAATGGCGTTGCTTGGCACACTTGATTTAGTTGATACTCAAGGTAAAGGTTACAAAATAAAGAAAGATTGGTTTGTTTCTGGCGCTCTTGAGGCTGCCGCTATCCCGCATATTCGCATTAAAGTTAAAGGTAGCTACACATTAGATGAAATACGCGCATGTGTGAATTCTAAACTACTTGGTAACAAAGCGCCTAAACCTCGCTTTAAAGGCCGTGTTATTCCAGCACCCATGGTGAGAGCTCGTCCTAAAAATACAGGTGTGGTAGCTCCTGCTGCTACAAGTATGGCAGCAGACCCAGCGCAATTGAGCGCACCTCCGCGTGCTGCCCTCCCCCACTAATTAAAAGATGAAGAGCGGACATATGTCCGCTTTTTTATTGCTTGCTAGTTACAGCGTCACCGACTAACGCTATAATTTGCTGATTATTATCACGTTATATGAGAACTATCATGAAAGCAGGTATTATTGGCGCTATGGAGCCAGAAGTTGCTATTTTAAAATCACAATTAGCAAATATGAGGTCTACAACACACGGTGGATTTACCTTTTTTGAAGGGCAATTAAATGATCATGAGGTTGTTATTGTGCAATCAGGTATTGGCAAGGTTGCAGCCGCACTAGCTACCTGTCTTTTAATTGATAAGTTTGCCCCTGATTATGTTGTTAATACCGGCTCAGCTGGCGGTTTTGATCAAAGCCTAAAAGTAGGTGATATTGTTGTTAGTTCAGAAGTAAAATATCACGATGTTGACGTAACGGCCTTTGGATATGAAATTGGTCAGTTACCAGCAAACCCGCCTGCTTATATTCCTCATCCTGTTTTAGTTGAAGCAGCCCAAAAAGGTATTGATAGGTTAGAAAACATAAACGCATTAGTTGGCCTGATCACAACAGGTGATACGTTTATGACAGCAGATGACGATATCGCCAAAGCAAGAACAAACTTCCCAACAATGGCGGCAGTAGAAATGGAAGGTGCTGCTATTGCGCAGACATGCCTGCAGTTCAATACACCATTTGTTGTTATTCGCTCAATGTCTGACATTGCAGGTAAAGAATCGCCAACGTCATTTGAAGCATATTTAGAAACGGCATCTGTCAATTCATCGCAATTAGTCAACAATATGTTAGATGAATTAACTGATAAAACATTGGCTTAATTCAGTATGCAGTGGTTAGATCAGATACCCGCTTTTGCCAACCAAGTACTTTTGGTTGTTATCGTTTATATCGTTAAAGCTCTTGTTACTAAAGTATCTGCCGTTGAACCACTGCACGCCTTCGCATTTTATTGCAAATTGCTGGCAAATAAAGTCAGTAAACCCAATCAAAACACGCCCAAACAACAAGTTATATCAGGCACAGTAGCGGTATTAGTAACGCTAACGCCATTAGTTGTCATATTATGGTTATTTGCTGACTTCATACTCGTTCCTGAATTATGGCAAGCGATGTTGTTATATTTCGCGCTCGGTGGCTTTGGCATAAAAGCTAATTCGTTAAAGCTGGCAAAAGCAATCGCTGGCCAAAATCATTATTTAGCCAAGCAACTCGCCCAAACTATGCTTCTTAGGCAAACAGCAAACTTATCACCTTTGGGCTTAACTAAAGCCAATATTGAAGCGCAGTTATTGCATTTTTTGCAACAACAGTTTGTTGTTATTATTTTATTTCTCTGCTCTGGTGGCCTACTTGCACTAAGCTATAGGTTACTGTTAGTGATGCATCAGCAGTGGAATATTAAGCAGATAAATTTTATCAATTTTGGTCTTTTCATCCATTTTTGTATCAATATGATCACCTGGCTACCGTCTCGAGTTTTAGGTGCTATGATGTTAGTGACCAGTATTGGTCAAAACTTTCTCTTAAAATGGCGACTAACCAAAGGTCACTTTTTTAAACTAAATAATGATTTTATTATTCATTTGTTTGCTTTGAACGTAGGCACGGTTTTAGGTGGGGTTGCAATGTACGATGAAACGAAACTAAGACGTGTAACCTTCAATGAAACAGCTAAGCCATCAGAAGGCAGCGATGTTATTCACGCCAGCAAACAAATACTAACCTTACAGTTATTTAGCACGATTATAATCTTATTTTTCACAGCCATAACTATTGTCAGCTGATAGGACTTTACGCTAGTGTTGTCTTATAGCGTCAAAACACTTGATTCAAGAGGCTTAAATGAAACACTTAGTCAGCATTTCCCTGCTTATCATGTCATGTACTCTCTGTACTTTTGCTATAGCGAAAGCGACACCAGAGATTAGTCAGGATCAGTTATTAAGCCTACAAGCCGCAGCTAAAGCCCCTAAATTTATTGTGCTTGATGTGCGTAGTGACGAAGAATACATGTCAGGTCATATTCCCAACGCTGTCAATATTAGCCACGACCAGTTAACCGATAAGCTGTCGTTATTATCACAAAAGTTAGCTGGCGATAAATCAACATTAATTGTTGTCCATTGTCGTTCAGGTCGCCGCGCAGCAATGGCTGAAGAAATCCTTCGCTACAGTGGTTTTAGCCAAGTTCGCCACTTAACTGGCGATATAAAAGCGTGGCAACAAAGCAACTTACCGATAACCAAATGACATTAATATACTGGTTAGACTTGTTTGGTGTTGCCGTTTTTGCACTTTCCGGTGCACTAATGGCAGGACGCTATCAACTTGACCCTTTCGGCGTTATTGTACTTTCTGCAGTAACGGCTATCGGTGGCGGCACAATACGTGACATCATTTTAGATGTTCCTGTATTTTGGGTTCACGATGTAAGTTATCTATTCACCATTGTTATGACCGCGCTATTAACTATTCTACTGGTTCGTCAACCAAGCCGTATTCCTCGTCGGTTTTTATTGATTGCTGATGCCTTTGGTTTGGCCTTATTTGCCGTACTCGGCACGCAAAAGGCGTTAAGCTTTGAAACCCCCATGGCTATTGCCATGGTAATGGGTGTTATTACAGGCGTAGCCGGAGGCATGATTCGAGATGTTTTATGTAATGTAATACCGATGATATTACGCCAAGAAATTTATGCGATAGCCGCGCTTTTAGGTGGGGCACTTTTTTGCGGACTAATATACCTAGAAGTACCTCAGCAATACGCGATGATCATCGCCATAGCTGGCGCATTGTCACTAAGATTAGCCGCCATATATTGGCAGCTGTCATTGCCAGCATTTGAAATTATAGATAAACGCCCACCTATCAAATGATGGTTACGCCTCAATACCCCAACCATCATTGTAGCCACTGAACTGAGCGGCTATTTGTTCAAATAACGCTTCTTGATCGACAATATTTTGATAGCTTGGCAGCATATTCACTGTCACATTAACATCCCAAACATTAGGGGATTCATCAGGTACCAGTTCAGCGTTGACTTCAGGTAATTCAGTCGACAAATAATCGAGCATTTGTTGGCCTTGTTCTTTTTTTTCAAATAATTGAAAAAACACCACGTCGTGTGCAATATCTAGATCGACACCTGCCTGTTTCATTTCTTCTAAGACTTGCGTGGTTTCATCGAAAGCAGCCATAATTTACCTTAATAATACATGCTAAAGTTTAAGTCATTGCCCAGTAGTATGAGCACGGCGATTATATATTGATTATCGCTATTTACCTATCTCTTTGAGGCAAAATTACTTGTTGTTCACGATTGTTACTTGGGTATTTAGCAATAATTTCAGCAACCCCCATATCAAGCTCTTCATTAAACTCAACACTGCTTTCATCGCCTTTTAATGAAAGCGGGTATGTTGACCGCCAGACAGAAAGCTGTGTTTTACCCGATTGCACATCAAGCATAATTGCGCCAATTGTTGACTGACTAGAACGTGAATTTTTGCCAATTTTTTTGCTCGGTTTAGTTGGCTTACAATCACGGCAGATTTGATCTTTTCTACCATTAAATATCGTGCCATTTACACCATATAAGCGATAGCCAACATAAATATCAGGGTTTGATTCCGCGTAGCTAAAACCTTGTTTGTCTAGGTTTCGCTCTATAGCCAACTCAATACTATTGCGCATAGCATGTGACATATTTTGTTGTTGACTATATTGACTGTTTAACGGGTGAAAGCCATAGGTTTTGACACTATCGAAATCAAACGGAACAAGTAGTTTAGTTTCCGCTTTATTGGTGTTCGAGCAACTAACAATCGAAAATAATAAAAGTAAAATAGCCAAGATGCGCATAATTAGCCTGTAAAATGAATATCACATTTACAACGTTAAAATTAATGTAAAAAAAAAGCCAGTAAAATACTGGCTTTCTTCTCAAAATCATACAATTAAGAAACAGTCACCTTCGCGAACTTACGTTTACCTACTTGGTATACCTGTGTCGTACCAGCGCTAATAATTAACTTATTATCGGTAACTTTTTCACCTTCAATTTTAGCTGCGCCTTGCTTTATCATACGCATTGCTTCTGAAGTACTTGCCACAAGGCCAGCTTCTTTCAACAAATTCGCAATCGCTATTTGACCACCTTCCGGCGTAATTTCAAGCTCAGGCATATCGTCTGGCATCGCTCCTTTTTGGAAACGATTGATGAACTCGTTATGTGCTGCTTGTGCCGCTGCGTCATCATGAAAACGTGCAATAAGCTCTTTGGCTAATGTGATTTTAATATCACGCGGGTTAGCGCCGTCAGCAATTTGCTGTTTGAACTGTGCGATTTCTTCTAACGGACGGAAGCTAAGTAAGTCGTAGTAGCGCCACATCAAATCATCAGAAATTGACATAACCTTGCCAAACATATCATTTGGCGCATCAGTAATGCCTATGTAGTTGCCTAACGATTTAGACATTTTTTGAACACCGTCTAAACCTTCAAGTAAAGGCATCATTAAGACTGTTTGTGGACGTTGACCTTCTGATTTTTGTAATTCGCGACCCATAAGTAAATTAAACTTCTGATCGGTGCCACCTAATTCTACGTCTGACTCTAACGCGACAGAATCCCAACCTTGTACTAGTGGATACATGAACTCGTGAATAGCAATTGATTGGCCATTAGCATAACGTTTTTTGAAATCATCACGTTCCATCATACGGGCAACAGTTTGACGCGATGCCAACTTCAACATACCTGCAGAGCCAAGTGCTTCCATCCATGTTGAGTTAAAGGCTACGGTTGTTTTTTCAGGATCTAGAATCTTAAAAACTTGCTCTTTATAGGTTTCAGCATTCGCTAAAACATCTTCTTTGGTAAGAGGTTTACGTGTAACATTTTTACCTGTTGGATCACCGATCATGCCGGTAAAATCGCCAATTAAGAAGATAACTTCATGACCTAACTGTTGAAACTGACGAAGTTTATTGATTAAAACAGTATGGCCTAAATGTAAATCTGGAGCTGTTGGATCAAAGCCGGCTTTAATTTTAAGTGGCTTACCTTCTTTCAACTTCTCTAATAATTCATCTTCTAGCAAAATTTCTTCTGCACCGCGTTTTAATTCAGCAAACGCTTGGCTGACTTCAGTCATGAATCTGGCTCCAGTGGCAATAACATTATAATTTGAAAGCCGAATTCTACTTTAAAAAACGCTAGGGTTACAGCCTGTAGCTGATACATTTGTTTTTTTTTGTTATAGTGCTTTGATATATGATTTTTGTTTTTTAGATTTGAAGTAGTAATATTTTGAAAAATATAAAGAATTTATATTTATCGCTCCCAAAATTGCATCGTTGGTCTCTTAAGGCGACCTTATTTATATTGATCTCGTTAACGTTACTACCGAGTGAAGAATCCCCTGCACCATCAAATAATGATAACTACTTAGAAACAGGCAAGCGTTATGATCTTGAGATCCCACTTGATGATAGTGCAAAGTCAATTGATGGAGCTGAATCTGCATCTAACATCCCTCAAGACATCGAAGTTGCCCCTGTTATAGAAGAACCTTCAATTGATTGGAAAACAGCTAAAGTAAAAAGTGGTGATTCGTTAGCAAAAATTCTAAAACGTCACGGTTTTAATGCAACAACCACTTACAACATCACTAAAACGAAACATAAAGACATCGATTTACTTAAAAAGTTAAGGGTTGGTGACACCTTGCGCTTGGGGATAGATGACACAAATACTTTAGTCGCTTTAGATTACCCAATCTCTCGTATTAAAACCTTGCACATCGTTGGTGATGGTAAAGACTACCAAGCCGATATCGAAGAAAAGACAATAGAAACGCGACAAGCTATCGCACATGGCGTTATCAAGTCGAACTTCTGGAGTGCTGGTGTGACTGCCGGTTTAACAGACAATCAAATCATTAATTTAGCAAACGTCTTTAGTTGGGATATCGATTTCGCCCTAGATATTCGTAAAAACGACGAATTTCATGTGGTTTATGAAAACCAATTTGTTGATGGTGAATTCATTGGTCATGGCGCCATTTTAGCTGCTGAATTCATTAACCAAGATGAAGAGTTTAGAGCGATACGTTTTACCGATGGAGAATATTATTCACCGGAAGGGAGAAGTATGCGCAAAGCCTTTTTGCGTGCACCAGTGAATTTTAAGTATATAAGCTCAAACTTCAAACCAAAGCGCTTTCATCCCATTCAAAAACGCTGGAAGGCTCACAATGGCACCGATTATAGAGCCGCGAAAGGTACACCAGTAGTTGCAGCAGGGAATGGTAAAGTTACTCATTCAACCTATAACAAATACAATGGCCACTATGTTTTCATCCAGCACGGATCAGGCATTATTACTAAATACCTTCACTTTTCAAAAAGAGCGGTAAAAAAAGGTCAACGTGTAAAACAAGGGCAAGTCATTGGTTATGTTGGCTCAACAGGAATGTCTCAAGCACCTCATTTACATTACGAATTTTTGGTTAATGGTGTTCACCGTAATCCTCGAACAGTAAAGTTACCTGATGCTCAACCAATTGATAAAAAGCATAAAGCTGCTTTTGCAGTAATCGCCCAACAACGCATTGATGAACTATCAGGTTCAAAACAAGCGTTACTAGCAACATTAGTAGCTGAGGATTAATGGCAACCACCGACATGAAACCAAACTATTACATTGGCATTATGTCGGGAACAAGTGCTGACGGTATTGATTTAGCGCTTGTTGATTTTTCGGCTGACAAGCCTGAACTCATCGCTAGTTTTTACCAAGCTTATTGTCATAAAACGCGTGCAAAAATCACGCAACTGTATGACTCTTCAAGCCATGAAATTGAGCATATGGGCGCACTCGATGTTGAATTGGCAACGTTGTTTGCAGCAGCTGTTCAGCGCTTCTTAATGGAACAAAATTTAACCTCTAGCGATATAAGTGCAATCGGCAATCACGGTCAAACCATTAGACACCGCCCGCCTAGTTCTTCGCAACAGTACCCTTTTACTCTACAAATAGGCTGTAATCACACCCTAGCAGCGCTCACTCAAGTGAGGGTCATCGGTCAGTTTAGAAAAAAAGATATCGCATACGGTGGCCAAGGCGCGCCATTAGTGCCCGCTTTTCATCGCGCCCTGCTCAGCAACAATGAACCACTCTTTGTCGTTAATATTGGTGGTATTGCCAATATGACTTACCTTCCTTCGGATCATAATGAAGCTATCTTAGGGTTTGATACTGGCCCAGGTAACGCATTACTTGATGAATGGTATTGCGCACACCACAACGACAAGTCATATGATGAAAATGGTAAGTGGGCAAATTCCGGTAGCGTAAATCAAGCGCTACTTACGCTACTGCTAGCCGACGATTACTTCTCTTTACCTGCACCTAAAAGCACAGGTAGAGAATATTTTCATGCAGCATGGTTAGCATCAAAATTAGCGCAATTTCCAACAAGAAAAACCCTTACACCGCAAGACATTCAAGCGACTTTATGCGCGCTAACTGCGGTGAGTATTAGTGAACAAATTCAACAAATTTCAACGTCAGGCAATGTATATTTATGTGGCGGCGGAGCCCATAACACAGAAATATTTAACCTTTTAAAACAAGAGCTTACACAACAAAAACTTGATGTCATTTCAAGTATAGGTGTAGACGGTGATGCGTTAGAAGCGATGGCTTTTGCTTGGTTTGCTTATGCTTATGATAAAAATATTTTTGGTAACATCCCAAGCGTCACGGGCGCTAGCAGAGCACTTGTACTCGGTACTGAGTTTTTTGCATAAAAAACCACTGGCGTTGTATAAAAATCCCTCTATAATCGATCATCAACCGTATGAAAAACGTGCAACGTGATTGCTGTATTTTTGCTGTAATACATCACAAAACTGAACTTATAAACGTTATGGCAATCTAAACACCTGCACCAATTCAATAAAATGAGGAGGAGCGATGCAATTTAATGATCTACACATAGGTATGAAATGTGGTAGCAAGAAAGGTAGTGGCACAGTCACTTGGATTGACGGCTCTACTAAAACGGTTTACATGTCTAATATGGAAAACAATCACAGTTTTGAGGTCCCGTTTGAAGACATTATTGATGATCCACAAGCACACAATAAAGAAGATACGTACTATTAATTTCCCCAGTGCATGATTTAATAAAGAGGCTTTATAGCCTCTTTTTTTCTACCCGCGAGAACTCTTTTTTCCCCAACAATACATTTATATACAGCTAAACTAGGCAAAATTATTAAATATAATATCATCAAGTTAACAACCATATAACACTCAGCGAAAAGGTGATTAACCACACAACAGCACCAATGAAATCAAGAAACCACTAAACGTTCCTTTGCACAAAAAATGCATTAGCACCCGATCGACGAAAACAGCAATCAAAGCAAAAGCGCACCCATTTTTCGAGTGTTGAGGCCAATGCAACTTTTGTATTAGGTTATAATTAGTTAGCGTCAAATGACTTTAGTTTTTACCCACTAAATACACTGTATAGAGCTGAGTTTAATGTCATTCTTACAGTATATATGTAACGCTGTTGAACACCTTGCTATTCAAAGTAGTTTCGCCTTTATATTTTCTGATTGATAAAAAAAGCCTCGCTAGAACGAGGCTTTAAACTGTTTAACCTAACCATCTGTCCTAAAAAGGAATATCATCGTCAAAGTCAATTGTTGGCTCTTGTGGGTTTACTTTAGGTGCATTTGATTGTGCAGCAGGTTTGTTAAAACCACCTTGGTTTTGCTGTGCAGGCGCTTGGTATCCACCTTGTTGACCTTGGCTTTGTGGCGCTGGCGCTTGGTAACCACCACTTTGCTGGGCTGGCGCTTGGTAACCACTTTGTGGTGCTTGGCTTTGTTGCGCTGGTGCTTGATATCCGCCACTTTGCTGTGCAGGTGCTTGATAGCCACTTGGCTGTGCGGCTGGTTTATTGAAGCCGCCTTGACCTTGTTGTTGGTAACCACCTTGATTTTGCTGTTGGAAACCACCTTGGCCTTGACCACGCGAGTCTAGCATTTGCATATCGTTTACTACGATCTCAGTTGTATACTGATCTTGGCCTTGTTGATTCTGCCACTTACGTGTTTGTAATCGACCTTCTAAGTACACTTTAGAACCTTTTTTCAGGTATTCACCAGCAATTTCCGCAAGTCGTTGATAAATTACGATACGGTGCCACTCAGTCTTTTCTTTTTGTTCACCGGTTTGCTTATCTTTCCAGGTTTCTGAAGTAGCAACTGTAAAATTAGCAACTGCACCGCCGTTTGGCATAAAACGAACTTCTGGATCTTGTCCTAAGTTACCTACGATGATGACTTTGTTGATTCCACGACTGGCCATGTATTTATCCTATGGTGTTGGCAATGTATTTGACATTGACTGATCTTCGCTTGAGATCTTTTTCTCTAAAATATTGGAAAAAAGATTCTACCACTGTAGGTAAATTTTACCTACAACTTAGCTAAAAAAATTAATTATTTTCTACGTATAAATGTGCCGACAATGCTTCTTTAATTGGCTGCGGAATCGTAGCAGATTTTTGCTGGCTATAATCATAATGCACCATGGTTGCAGCGCCCGATGCACAACATTGATTTTGCTGCCAAAGCTCTTGATACACCTTGAACGAACTGTTACCAACATGTTGGATACACGTTCGAACTTCCATTTCATGGCCAAAATACATTTGTGCTTTAAACGAAACATCAATATTTGCCAGAATGAGGTTCCACTTTTTGGGATCAAGGTCAGGTATAAACAATTCAAAGATTGGCTTTCTTGCCGCTTCAAACCAAATCGGAACTAACGTATTATTTATGTGCCCTAAGGCATCAGTATCACTAAACCTTGGACTAAAGCTTTCTTTAAACAAAACCTACTTTCCTTATCAACTCATCTTTTGTTAAAACAACATTAACATTGGTTATCTATCGTACTAACAACCTGTTCAAACGCAAAGCAATTGTTTGCCTAAAACATCACGCTATACTCAATGTGTACAAAAATAACTATATCTTTGGGAACGCCATAAAAATGAAAAAAATATTTGCCCTATCGCTGATGCTTGTCTCAGCTTTATTACATGCAGCCCCCGGCGAAAAGGCGCCAAATCGCCAAACAGGTGATGGCCCATACGAGCGTCTTATTCTGAGAGGAGGGATAGTAGTTAACGGTGAAGGTGCACCAGCACAAGGCCCTATGGATATAGTGATTGAAAATGATCGCATAGTACGCATGGTGAATGTCGGTAACCCTGGCGTGCCAATCAAGCCAAATAGGCGCCCTAAAGCAGGGCCAAATGATAAAGTAATTGATGTTACTAACCAATATATCTTGCCTGGTTTTATTGATATGCATGGCCATATTGGCGGCAGCGCAGATAATATTCCTGCCGAATATGTTTTTAAACTTTGGTTAGCGCATGGCATTACTACGGTGCGTGAACCGGGCAGTTTTAATGGCGTTGATTGGGTAATGGATCATGTTAAACGCAGTAATGCCAATGAAATTGCTGCGCCACGCATCGTTCCTTATGTTGGTTTTGGTATGGGAATTAAAACCCCCATAACCACACCCAAACAAGCAACTAAATGGGTAAAAAACATAGCCAAACAAGGTGCTAAAGGTATTAAATTTTTTGGTGCTCCACCTGCAATCATGGAAGCAGCATTAACAGAAGCGAAGAATCAAGGCTTAGGCTCAATGATGCACCATGCACAATTGGAAGTAACCAGCATGAATGTCATCGACTCTGCTCGCCTTGGATTAACAACAATGGAGCACTGGTACGGATTACCTGAAGCATTATTTGAGCATCAAACCATCCAAAATTACTCTCCAGAGTATAACTACAATAATGAACAAGATCGTTTTGGTGAAGCAGGAAGATTATGGGATCAAGCAGCCAAGCCAGATACTGAGCAATGGATTAAGGTTCGTGATGAACTACTAAAACTCGACTTTACCATTAACCCTACGATGACAATCTATGAAGCAAGTCGCGATTTAATGCGTGAAATGAACGCAGACTGGCATGAAGAGTACACATTGCCAACGCTATGGGATTTCTTTCAGCCGAGCAGATATGCTCATGGCTCATATTGGTTTGACTGGCTAAGCTTTATAGAATCTGAAATGATAGGTTGATAAATCCTCAATTCAAGACCTATTGTATTACAAGACTTGTGGGGAATCAAGTCTTGTAATATTACCCTATCACTTTTTCCCTATCATTTTATTATGACTTGTTTTCAGAAATATTTATTAAACCCCTATCATTTAATTTGGATATCAATTTGCTAACTATTTGAGGTAAATATTAACGAATTGTGAGGTGGAACATTTCCTTCTATTAATAGTACACAGTGCAATTAACTGTTAATTATCTACCAATTACATCACTATTAAACTACAAAAGCGATTAACGATTAAGGCATCAATATGCAAAACACAAAAAGAACCTTTTTAAAGCAATCGGCAGTTGCCTTAGCATCACTTGGATTAGTTCCGATTGCATCAGCTTCTTCAACGTCAACTAGCAATAGTTCCCAAAATGCTTTGAGAGATCTGACTTCGTCAGTAAAACCTATTAGTAGCTTCGAGAGACTAGAGCGAATTAAGAAAGCACAAAAGTTGATGAGTATTTATGACATTAATGTTTTGGTTCTGGAGCCGGGGGCGTCCATGACATATTTCAGTGATTTGAAATGGTGGCGAAGTGAACGGCTAACTTCCGTTGTTATACCGCGTGAAGGCAATTGGTTTGTAGTGTGCCCAGAATTTGAAGTACCAACTATCCAAGAAAGTATTAATTCTGATATTGCAGTTGTAGCATGGAATGAACATCAAAGCCCCTATAAAGCATTAGCTCAGCATTTGAAAAGTGTTGGAGTTGTAAAAGGTAATATTGGTTTTGAGGAGTCGGTACGATATTTCGTGTTTGAAGGAATAATGAATGAATTGCCGAGTATGAACCATGTTTCTGCTGATCCAGTGACGCAAGGATGCAGGATGTTCAAAAGCAAAAATGAGTTACAACTCATGAGAAAAGCAAATGAGATTACCTTAGCTGCATACAACTATGTATATAGTAACCTTGAAGAAGGAATGACTGGGAAAGACATAAAATCACTAATGAACTCTGCACAAACCCAATTGGGAGGCGATGGTGTTTGGTCAATGGCACTATCAAATGAATCAAGTGCTTTACCGCATGGAACAAAGAAACCTCAGATCTTGAAAAAGGGTTCTATTATCCTAATGGACAGCGGTTGTAACGTGCATGAATATCGTTCAGATATTAGCCGTACTTTTGTTTTTGGAGAACCGTCTAACAGGCACAGAAAAATTTGGAATACTGTAAGGAAAGGCCAAGACATAGTATTTAAGACAGCTCAAATTGGTGTTTTAGCAACTAATGTGGATGATGCTGTGAGATCCTTTTATGAATCAGAGGGATTCGGGCCGGGCTATGCAACGCCGGGATTATCGCACCGAACTGGGCACGGTATAGGTATGGAAATTCATGAAGAGATAAACTTTGTACATGGCGAAAAAACAAAATTAAAGGCAGGCATGTGCTTCAGTAACGAACCGGGAATTTATATCCCCGGTGAGTTCGGAGTTCGAATTGAAGATTGCATTTATCTTACTGAAGGTGGTCCTCAATATTTCACAAACCCACCTAAATCAATTGAAGAGCCACTTGGCACAATTGGGCCTGAGATAATTTAGTCTTATATAAATACAACACAGGCTCTTGTTGATAGCGCACCGCCTATGGTGCTCATAGATCTAATTAATAGAACCAGTTGGCTGCTTCAATGGTGTTTTAAAATTCCGTTAGCTGTCTTAAAATATATTTGATGGCTTCTCAGAGAAGCCCGTTCCCACGAAAACAGGACGAAATGGATTTACTCTGAACTAAAAGATTAAATATTCACATAAAAACTGAGTGACATAGGTGCGTGGCCTAGCGTTGCCGTTTTTGGGTGTATTGATGTCTTTTAATAAAGAAGACCTGCTAGTAAATATAAAAAGGCAGGCAAAACGATTATCTAAATTATTAACTATTCCCCTTGGGCAGGCCCAAGAAGGGGTAGCTATTTGTCTTTACGGCTGTGGCAGTTACGGTGATTTACTAGTAAAAATAAAAGCTGAATCCTTTGACAACCCATTGATAGCACTGTCTGCTCTCTCACCAAACTCGGAAATATTTTTAGTAAAAATATTAGCTAGCCACCTAGATAGCATCATCGGAAGTTTTGAAAAAAAATTTCCCGGTTCCAATATAAATGAAGAATTAGTCATATCCCTTTTCGGACTTAGCTTTGATGAGTTCAAAGCCAAAATTTCTGACTGATTTTGTACAAATCCGTAAGTTGCCATTTAAAAATTTAGCGATATTATGAGTGAAAGGTTGTGCGGACAGCCTACGCCTACACATGTTTTTCGCCTTGAAAAATGTGAACAGTGAAGCGGAGCATCCGTGAAAATTTGGTGATTCAAACAGTCAAGTAAACAATGTGTTCGTAGGCCATTGTTTGTTTGCAAATGTTGTTTGGAGAACTAAATGATCTCAGTACCTCAACTAAAGAATAAGCTTAATATCCAAGCCAAGAATTTTGCATTATTGTTAGAGTTTCCTGACCTGTATGCAGAGCGTTTATGGTCAATAGGTGTTTATAACTGTTCTGACTTTTCACAAACTCACATCCGCCTCAAGGAAGTATTTGACGATAATAATCTAGACTCAATTCTAAAGCACGATTCCCTGAAATACTTAATGATCAACGAATATGATGATCAAGAAATTATTGAATCGCTTCATAAAGAAATTGAGTCAATGGCAAACCGTATCGAAAGCCTAATGCTGGTAGATATCAATACATTAGAGTTAGTTTCAGTGATATACCAAGTTTTAGGGTTACCTGAAGATGCCAAGTTTATTGTAAATACAGGAGCAGACTTCCGCTTAGAGTGGCGACCATACTTTGATGCCTTTGATGATCCGTTGATAGTTCAATATGCAGATTTAAAAGTTCATGGTTGTTATTTCAGGCTCATAGCTTCAAAGTTTCCGTTTGAAAAGCTTTCCTTGGATAACATTAAAAAATACATGTACATCAATCATGTAAACCATGATGGTGAGTTCGAAGGCTGTATTTCTGAAGGAAATACATTTTCTAAGCATGAGCACTGGCTGGTGTTGACACTTGAATTATTCAGTAGCGGCAAAGTAAATAAGGCTCAGTTCAATCCAACAACCTTTAAAATCGAAGGTATGCGCTATCTGGTGTATGGCTTCCCGCTGGTTCCTTCCTTTGTATCTGATTGGCACAAACCTGATTTATGTCTACGGGTTAAGAATCTAGATGGTGATCAAAAGTTCATTGTTCGTATTGATCAGCAAGCTCTTGTTTTCCACGCACGCCGTGTCGATACAAATTTTTTTAACACCATTGATTATGAAAAATACATTTCTTTGTATCAATCTAGTGTTCTGTCACATTTTGATGCTGACAACAATTTACTAAAAGCCGATGGAGTTAAGTACCTTAGTTTTTTCCGTCCGTTTTGCTTAGAAGATAAGAAGGAAGCACAAGCATGAGACCAAGAGTAAAACTAACCAAAGCAACACTCATTTCAATTAAATCTGACTTAGAAGATAAGGTTGAACAGGTGCTTTACGCTATTTTTTCTGAGGATAATGAAAGCGGTAAAAAAGGTGAGGCTTTGTTCACCACAAAAATTATGGAAGTTAATGGTCTTGAGTACCGAACTTTTGGCGCTGATTTTTATATATTAGATACAGAACCCAAACAGTTTGATGTAAATATATTTGAGTTCAATTTAATGCATGAGTGTATGTACTCTCCTGAGGAACTTTTAGAACTTCGGGAAATTCTCCCAACTGGCTATTAATTGGGAGTTAATAAATGGATAAAACCCATTTGAAAGATGCCTGCATAGTATCTGTCTACGACTATAAAGAATTTGAAAAACAATTTCTCGGCGAGTTTTTATCAGGAGTTGTTATTGACAATGAAACATTCAGGTTTAGGCCATTTGAGCAAATCGTGACTTCAAAGATTGTTAGCAAATCTGATGTCGAAGATAAATTAGAAATCATCACACATAATGGGAGTTATTATGTGATTGATGCTGACCATAAGTTAATTGATATTTCGTTTGTTGAACTAGTTGTTATGAGAGTAGGAGCTTATTCGGCAGATCGAGTTTTAGAAATGAGAGAGCAACTTAAGTCTCAAAATAAAAGTCATTAAATAACGAATATTAAGAAGACTAACGAGATTATTATGTGTCACTCACCCCTTTGAAAAAATTGATGATAGTCAAATACTCATAATATGTTTACACAGCATCAATTTACTTAGTCGAAAATTTACATTAGTATTGGATTTGTGTACTTGTAAGAGAATTTTATGTCTAAAGCATTTTCAAAAGTCTTAGTAATAGCGCTTATGCTGATTGCCTTTGTAGGGCAAGCATTTGCGTATTCTGCTATGTCTTGCGAAATGTCTTCAGGCTCTCACGAGTCACATATGAACATGGATCATTCCAAGATGAGTCATCATGAAGGAATGAATCATGGTGATATGAATAAAAGCAGTAATGGTCAGTCAGAAGATTGTTGTGATGTTGAATGTGTTTGTCCGGCAAATGCTTGTTCATCTACTACAGTACTAAGTTCCAGTATTGATTCGACAGATATTCAAATATTGAGTGAATCTGTAGCTGCTCTGCAATCTAAACAACCTCATTCAATTTCCACTTCCCTTTATCGTCCACCGATTTTTGCCTAATACAGGATTAGTGCGCCCAAATTTCGCGCACATGTAATAAATTTTTCTGTTAGTCAACATAGCGTAGTAGCGCTATAGATATTTTCCAGCGATGTCTGGGGGCAAAAATGATCAATAAGTATTTAAAAATAGCAGTAGTAATGCTGCTTTCACCTGCGTTTGCAAACGCTAATGAACATAACCATACAGACAATCACGACGTAACACCTTTAGAGTTAATCGTTTATAAAACCCCTACTTGTGGGTGTTGTAAAAAATGGATAACTCATATTGAAGACGAAGGGATCGTTGCGCATTCCAAAGATTTCCGAAACATCGGCAATATCAAAACTAAGTATGGTATTAAGCCTAATTACCGCTCCTGTCACACGGCAGTGAGTAGAAATGGATTTGCCTTTGAAGGTCATGTACCCGCTAAATTTATTCAGCAGTTCTTATCAGAAGAACATCCCAATGCGATTGGGCTTTCAGTTCCAGCAATGCCAGTTGGCTCTCCCGGTATGGAAGTCGGTGACCGCTTTATGCCATACAACGTGTTAATTCTATTTAAAGATGGAACGAGCAAAGTCTATGCAAAAGTTAAGAGCTACGAGGAGCAATTCTAATGAAATTGAACACTGCAAACCTTACTTCACTTTCAACTGCGCTAATGCTCAGCTTGTCAGTATTCTCTGCTCAAGCTGAAAAAGTAGTGTCGCTTGAACAAGCCATCACCTTAGCCCAGCAAAATGATCCTTGGCTTCATGGTAGTCGATTGAAACAAAGTGCGGTTGAGAATAGAAGTATCGCTTCAGGTACTTTGCCTGATCCGAAAGTATCACTAGGGATAATGAATTTACCAACAGATACTTGGGATTTAGATCAGGAAGGAATGACTCAGCTAAAGGTTGGTGTCTCTCAAATGTTTCCGAGAGGAGATAGCCTAGAGATCAAACAAGACCAGTTAAAAATTGAGTCCACGAAATTTCCATTGCTACGTGAGGATCGTAAAGCGAAGTTGAAAAGCCAAGTGTCACAGCTTTGGTTAGATGCGTACTTAGCCCAACAAACCATTAAATTGATTGAAGCAGATTGGGCGCTTTTTGAGCAGATGGCGGAAGTGGCTAAAGCTAGCTACTCAAACGTTGTTGGTAAAACCAGACAGCAAGATGTTATTCGTGCTCAATTGGAAATCGTACAGTTAGATGACAGATTAACTTCGCAAAAGCAGAAACTAGAAACGACAATCGCTCGCCTTAATGAGTGGCTTCATATTTACGATGCTGACCGATTGAATGAATCATTCAACTTTGATGCGCAACCACTAGAGTTTAGCGTCTCAAAAGAATTGCCTTTGATTCGATTGATTAATCCAACAGTCCTAAAAGCATCTAATTACTCAAGAAATCTATTGGCTCAGGCACTTGCTAATCATCCAGCCATACTTGCAATTGATGTAAAACGCAAAGCTTCAGAAAAAGGAGTTGAGTTAGCTAAACAGCAATATGAGCCGCAATGGGGTGTTAATGCGAGCTATGCCTATCGTGACAATATGCCTTCTGGTGATAGCCGAGCTGATTTATTTTCTGTTGGGGTAACGTTTGATTTACCGTTGTTTACCGAGAACAGACAAGATAAGCAAGTTGCCGCTTCTATTGCAGATTCAGAGGCTGTTAAAACCGAGAAACTATTGCTGACAAAGCAAATGATCAGTGCGGTGGAAAAGGAGCTTAGGCAGCTTAAACGTTTATCTGATAGACAATCTATCTATCAAGAACAACTCCTTAAACAAACTCATGACCAAGCGGAAGCGTCATTGACGGCCTACACAAACGATGATGGTGATTTTGCCGAAGTTGTTCGTGCAAGAATCGCAGAATTAAACGCCAGAATATCAGCCTTAAGAATTGACGTTGACGCACTTAAAACAGTAGCTCGCATCAACTATTTCTTTGCGCATTCTCAATCTAAATCAAATGCTGAACATAAGCCTATGCACACTTCGCACAAAACTAATCAGCACTTATCCAATCAGCAATTTGGAGAAAAATAATGTCAACGAATTCTAAAACACCAAATTTGAAACTAATAGTTGCCGTCATTATTGGGGCAGCACTAGGTGCAGGAGCATTGAGCTTATATCAAGGTACAGGTTCAAACAGTAATACTGATGAAGCTGTATCAGCAGAGAAAAAGCCGCTGTATTGGGTAGCACCGATGGACTCTAATTACCGCCGGGACAAGCCCGGTAAGTCGCCTATGGGGATGGATTTAATTCCTGTGTATGAGGAAGAATCATCTGGTGATGACTTTGGCCCCGGAGCAGTAAAAATTGCGCCTCATGTCGTGAATAACCTTGGGGTTCGCACCTCACCTGTTGAACTAAAAAATATGCATACTGAAATCTCAACGGTAGGTTACGTTCAATATGATGAAGATAAGCTAATTCATATCCACCCACGTGTTGATGGTTGGATTGAAAAGCTTTACATTAAAGCAGCAGGTAACCCTGTAGAAAAAGGGCAACCTCTTTACACGCTATATTCTCCTCAGTTAGTTAACGCGCAAGAAGAACTGTTAATAGCGTTAAAACGCAATAACAGTTCTTTAATTTCAGCAGCTAAAGATCGTCTGAAAGCGTTGCAGCTTTCAGCAGACTTTATTCAAAAGCTAGAAAAAACAAGAAAGGTACAGCAAACCATCACCTTTTACTCCCCTCAGGCGGGTGTTGTTGATGGCCTGAAAGTTAGAGAAGGCTTCTACGTCAAACCGGGGAATACTCTTCTAAGCATTGGTCAGTTAGATCAAGTTTGGGTTGAAGCTGAGGTTTTTGAACGGGATGCCGCCCTGATTAAAGAAGGTCTGCCAGTTTCAATGACACTGGATTACTTACCGGGTGAAGACTGGGCTGGTGTTGTTGATTATGTCTATCCAACATTAAACAGTAAAACGCGTACTCTCAGAGTGAGGCTGAAGTTTGATAACCCAGACTATCAATTAAAACCAAACATGTTTGCACAAGTATCTATTCACGCTAATCAAGCTGATAGCACCATACTCGTACCTAAAGAAGCCGTCATTCGCACTGGTAAACAAGACAGAGTTGTACTTGCCTTGGGGGATGGGCAATTTAAGTCTATCGAAGTGACAATTGGCCGGGTTGATATCGATAGTATCGAAATCTTAGAGGGTCTTAATGAAGATGATGTTGTGGTGACATCTGCTCAATTCTTGATTGATTCTGAATCAAGTAAAAACTCTGATTTTAAACGAATGACTCATGACCAAGTGCCTAACTCTGTTTGGATGGAAGGCGAAATCAACAGCGTCATGGCGGGGCATCGTATGGTTAATATTACTCATGGCCCTGCTGAGGCTTGGGGTTGGCCTGAAATGACAATGGACTTCGATGTGGGTGAAAAGGTAGATATTGATTCACTGAAGTCTGGTCAATCTTTGCACTTTGAAGTGAGCAAAACCGAAGACGGTGGATATGAAGTTACTGGAATTCATATCATGAGTGAGCCTGAAGTATCATCAGCAACCGTATCAGGTTTGATCAATGCGATTGATATTGATACACGGATTCTAAATATTAGCAGAGGCCCAATAGAGAAATGGGATAGACCTTCTGCGACGATGGATTTTATCGTCGCGGACAATATAGAAATGGCTGATTTCAATGTTGGTGATAATGTCACTTTCACCTTTGAGGTAAGAGATGACTTAGTGATAACTGAAATTTCCCTTGAATCTGATGATCAACACGAGCATGAACAAAAAAGTGCTGTTGACCATTCGAATCATTAAGTTGGGAGATAAGTGATGATTGAATCAATTATTAGATGGTCAATCGGCAATCGTTTCTTTGTGTTGCTGGTTACCTTAATTATTGCTTTTGGCGGTTTGTATTCTTTACAAAAAACGCCCGTAGATGCAATTCCAGACCTTTCAGACGTACAGGTCATTATTAAGACAAGCTATCCGGGACAAGCGCCACAGGTTGTGCAAGATCAAGTGACTTTCCCTCTTACTACAGCCATGTTGTCTGTACCGGGAGCGCAAACTGTTCGTGGTTACTCATTTTTTGGTGACTCCTACGTCTATATCATTTTTGATGATGATACTGATTTGTATTGGGCGAGAAGCAGAGTGCTTGAATACTTAAGCCAAGTAGCATCAAGCTTACCTGATTCAGCAAAGCCTCAATTAGGACCTGATGCAACAGGCGTTGGCTGGGTATACATTTATGCTTTAACAGATAAGTCAGGTAACCATGACTTAAGCCAATTAAGAAGTATTCAAGATTGGTTTTTAAAGTATGAATTGCAAACTGTTCCGGGCGTGTCAGAAGTTGCAGCCGTTGGCGGTATGGTTAAGCAATATCAAGTGCAAGTCGATCCCGACAAGCTCAGAGCTTATAACGTGCCGTTAAGTCATATTCAAATGGCACTTAAACGAGGCAATAAAGAAACTGGCGCATCCGTTGTGGAAATGGCGGAAGCTGAGTATATGGTTACTGCAACGGGATATATTCAATCAGTTGGTGACATAGAGAAAATTCCGCTTGGCATTAACGAGCAAGGTACACCGTTGCGTATTGGTGATGTTGCTACCGTGAATTTAGGACCACAAATGCGCCGTGGTATCGCAGAGCTAAATGGTGAAGGCGAAGTTGTTGGTGGTGTTGTCGTTATGCGCTTTGGTGAAAACGCACAACAAACCATAAATGGTGTAAAAGAAAAGCTAGAGTCACTGAAATCTTCTCTACCAGAGGGGGTAGAGATTGTCCCTGTTTATGACAGATCGAAGTTAATAGATCGTGCTGTTGATAACCTTTGGAGTAAGTTGCTTGAGGAACTTGCAGTCGTTGCGATTGTCTGTGTTGCTTTCCTATTTCATCTTCGTTCATCAATTGTTGCAGTTGTTACTCTACCATTAGGCATCTTGGTGTCGTTTATCATCATGTATATGCAAGGCATCAATGCCAATATTATGTCGTTGGGCGGTATCGCTATTGCGATTGGTGCGATGACTGATGGTGCAATAGTGATGATTGAAAATATGCATAAACATATGGAGAAAACACCGCTAACAGATGAAAACCGCTGGCAAATTGTCGCTAAGGCTGCGAGTGAAGTAGGACCTGCATTATTTTTTAGCTTACTGATAATTACTGTTTCGTTCTTGCCTGTTTTTATTCTGGAAGCGCAAGAAGGCAGAATGTTCTCACCTCTTGCATATACTAAAACCTATGCAATGGCAGCATCAGCAGGCTTGGCAATAACATTGGTGCCTGTTTTGATGGGTTACTTTATTCGAGGCAAAGTCGTCTCTGAAAAGAAAAACCCGTTAAACCGATTATTGATTGCTATCTACATGCCTGTTTTAAAGCAGGTCATGAAGTTTCCAAAATCGACAATAGTAGCAGCAGTATTAGTGACGATCGTTGGTTTTTGGCCTGTCGATAAAATTGGTAGTGAATTCATTCCTCCATTGGATGAAGGCGATCTCATGTATATGCCTACTACCTATCCCGGTATTTCCATTGGTAAAGCAAGAGAGTTATTACAGCAAACGGACAAGCTTATCCGCACTGTACCAGAGGTTGAAAATGTTTTCGGTAAAGTAGGACGAGCCGAAACTGCAACGGACCCAGCGCCTCTAACTATGATTGAAACCTTTATTCAATTGAAGCCACAAGAACAGTGGCGAGAAGGCGTGACAACTGAGTCGTTAAAAGCAGAGTTTGATAAGTTGGTTAAGTTTCCGGGCTTAACGAATGCTTGGGTTATGCCAATCAAGACCCGCATCGATATGTTAGCTACAGGTATAAAAACGCCTGTGGGTATAAAAGTCGCCGGACCAGAGCTTGATGTAATTCAGGAAATCGGCCAACAAATAGAACAACTATTGCCAGAAGTGACAGGCACAGCGTCAGTTTACTCTGAGCGAGTTGCAGGTGGACGATATATCAAGGTTGATATTTCACGAGATAAGGCAAGTCGCTTTGGGTTAAATATCGAAGATGTCCAACAAGTGGTTTCTACTGCTATTGGCGGAATGAATGTAACTCAAACGATAGAAGGTCAAGAGCGTTACCCTGTTAACTTACGTTATCCGCAAGATTACCGAGATTCTCCTGAGCAGCTATCACGATTACCCGTTGTAACACCAAATGGTCAACGCATTGCACTAGGTGATGTTGCTGATATTCGAGTGGAAAATGGTCCTCCGGGTATTAAGAGTGAGAACGCCAGAATCAATGGTTGGACTTTCATTGATATCGATGGCGTTGATGTTGGTACTTATGTTGAAAACGCCAAGGAATACTTAGCAAGTAACCTGACTTTACCAGCAGGATATTCAATTAATTGGGCTGGGCAATACGAATATATGGAAAGAGCAAAAGAAAAGCTCACCTATGTACTGCCTTTAACACTCGCCATTATTGTGATTTTACTTTACCTAAATTTCAGAGCGTTTAGTGAAGTGGCTATCATTATCGTTACGCTGCCGATGGCAATGATTGGTGGCTTATGGTTAATGTATCTGGAAGGCTTTAATTTCTCAGTTGCCGTCGGAGTGGGCTTTATTGCGTTGGCTGGTGTTGCGGTTGAGATTGGCGTGATCATGCTGGTCTACCTCAATCAAGCACTTGCTGAGCTTAAAGAAAAAGCCGAGGAGCGAGCGGAACTTATATCAGATGACGCGTACCAAGATGCATTATTACACGGTGCTGGCTTACGTGTGCGCCCAGTAATGATGACGGTAGCCACAATCATTATCGGCTTAATGCCTATTTTATATGGTACGGGAACTGGCTCAGAGGTTATGAGTCGTATTGCTGCACCTATGGTAGGCGGAATGACAAGTGCTGTGCTGCTCACTCTTATTGTGCTTCCTGCGATTTACTCAATCGTTAAAAAGCCTGAAGTAAATGCCTTTAACACAGGGCTTTCTAACTTGGAGCTAGAGAATAATGCTTAGCAGAGTTAGAAAATATCACAAATGGCTTATGGCATTTGTCGGAATACAATTTCTGTTTTGGTCTATTACTGGTGTGTATATGGTGACTATGGATATTCACTATATACACGGCGAAACATTGGCTAAGAGTGAGCAAGCCAAAATAGATTTAGCAGATGTGGATTACTCCATTGTAGAACTTGCTGCTGACTATCCTGAAGCTAGTCAAGTCAGGCTTACCCAAAGCATGGGCAACCCTTTGTATTCTTTTATTAATGGAGAACAGGGGAAAATGGCAATTGATGCTAAAACAGGGGCTGTTCAAGCCCTTGTTGATGAAATCAAAGCTAAAGAAATCGCGCAATATCACTATGCGATGAATCATGAAATCAACAGCACAAGGCTGATTAAGTCAGTGACTGATATGCCTGCTGAATTGTCTCCAAGACACTTACCCGTTTGGAGAGTGACGTTTGAGCAATTCGCCACACCAACATTTTATATAAGTCAACAAACAGGCGCACTCGTTGCCAAGCGGCATGATTACTGGCGCTTGTTTGATTGGATGTGGCGTTTTCATATTATGGATTACGATGATGGAGAAAACGTATCTAACTGGTTTTTGTTCTTGGTCGCAACTCTAGGTTTAATGGGAGCAATTACTGGCGCAGTATTGACTTATTATCGAGTGCTTTCCCCAAATAAAAAGGGAGTCATTTGATGCGACTATTTAAGTTGAATACAACGTTACACAAATGGCTTTCTTTATTTGTTGGTTTACAACTGCTTATTTGGTTGGGAACGGGCCTTTACTTCAATTTGATGGATCATAGTAAAGCCAGTGGTAATGAGCTTAGAGTTCATTCACATCATGAAGGTAACATTACAGGCTTTAGATTTATCCCTATTAAAGACATTACTAGTGAAGCACCTCAAGAAGTAAAACTTATATGGATTTTACATCAGCCTTACTATCACTTTGTGTTCGATAAGGGACAGCATAGCTACCAAGAACGCCACTCAAAGCTATTTGATGCTGTAACAGGAAAGCCATTTAATCTGTCTAAACAACAATTACTAACTTTGGCAAAAAACTCCTACTCAGGTGAGGGTAAGTTAACTACTCCAGTGTTATCTCAGCCTCCATTTTCTGACCACGTGAGGCAGCAAAATCCTATGTGGCAAGTTGTCGTTGAGGATGAGAATAATACAACTATTTATTTAGATAGTATTACAGGGCAAGTGCTTCGCCATGCCAATGATGATTTCAGATTGAAAGATCTGATGATGAAGCTTCACTTTATGGACTATGGCAATTCTGGAGGATTTAACCATTGGTTGATCATTGCCTTTGCTTTTTCAACGCTATTACTTTCGGTGACTGGCGTTACTTGGCTGATACAACAGTTTCGAAGTGGTTTACTGAAGCTAAGTTGGAGCCGCAATAGACAAAAAGTGGCAGTGATTTTTTCCAATGAAAATACAGTTACTGACATCTCAGCCATTGGTAGCTCAACGGTATTAGAAGGACTAGCAAGTTCACATGTATACCTGTCGTCAAGTTGTGGTGGTGGGGGTACGTGCGGTAAATGCGTGTTCTTAAGTTCAACTCAATTACCGATCACATTATCTGAGAAGGAACATTTATCTCAGGAGCAGCTTAAAGAAGGCTATCGGCTTGGATGTCAGCATAGGTTCTCTGAAATTAGTTCGATTGAAGTTAATACTGATCTCAATATTGAAAATCATGAGCTAGTTGTGGTTGCGACTAATTTCATTACTCCTTTTATCAAGGAAGTGAAATTTAAGCTGAAATCAGGCAAACAATTGGAATTTAAAGCTGGTGCATATATGCAATTTGACGTGCCAGCAGGGATGAATAGCCTACGCCCAGATGATATGCCTGAGAACTTTGAAAAATACTGGGAAAGTTATACTCATGGAAAGTTTTCACATGACAGCGTAACTCGCCATTACTCCTTGGTTAACTTTGATCAAGAAACAGATGAGTTAACCTTCAATATTCGCTGGCAAACTTCTAAGGATGGCTTTAGAGCAGGTATAGGTTCAAGTTACTTAGGTTCACTGCGGGTGGGTGAAACTATAGAGGCAAAAGGTCCTTTTTCTGACTTTTACGCGACTTCAGATAAAAAGGTTCGTCGCATCTTTATCGGTGCTGGTTCAGGGCTTGCTCCACTCAGAGCGATCATTTTTGAACAGTTGAAAAAACGCCAAGATGAAGGTGACTTGACTCTCATCTATGGTGCGCGAACTGAAGATGACTTGCTGTACCGCGATGAGTTGAACTTATTGAGTGAGCAGCATAAAAACTTTTCTTATATTCCTACACTTTCTAACCCTTCAGAACAATGGCAAGGGCATTCTGGCTATGTACAGCAAGTACTTCTGCCGTATTTGAGCCAGAAAGTAAAATTCCTGTCTACAGAATTTTACTTGTGCGGCCCAGAAGCAATGATGAGTGAAGTGGAACAAATAATTACTGATGTTGGTATACCCAGTAATCAAATTTTCAAAGACAAATTTAGTCGTTAATACATAAATTAAATAGAGGTAAATATGAAAATATTAATTAAATTTTTGACCGTAATCAGCATTGTTTTTAGTAGTGCGGTGTTCGCGCACGTTCATCTTGAAAAAAGTGTGCCTGCTGATAATGCAATGTTAATGAAGACTCCAGAAGAGTTAACGTTGGCATTTAGCAAAGAGGTTCGTGTAGTCAAAATTACATTGAAAAATAAGCAAGGTAAAAAGGTTAAATTTGGCTTCAAACCTACTAAAGAAACCAATACCGAATTTACGTGGAAGCTACCGAAACTTACACCTGCTAACTATGTTGTTGATGTTACTTTCTTAGGTAAAGATGGGCACAAAATGAAAGATAGCTTTGGCTTTATGGTTCACTAATCTAATGGAGTGATTGCTATGGAAATGTATATCTGGAATACAGTCATTGTACTGTCAAAAATTGTATTTTACGTCGGTTTTGCCTGTATTGCTGGTTATACATTTTTCAAGCAAGTTTTTGAACAAAGTGAGTCTCATAATAACTTGGCAATAGCGAACCTAAAATGGATAAGAGGTTCAATAGTCATCGCTTTGCTTGCAAATGGTCTTTGGTTCTTCGCTAGTACTGGTGCGATGGCAGAAGAAGGCATTCAAGGTGCTTTTGACCCTGATATTTTAGACATAATGTGGGATTCTCCTATCGGTGATGGAACTTTACTTAGAGGTCTTGGGTTAGTTCTAGCGATATTCGCGATAACGTCACACATTAAATTCAAATCAGTAGTACTGAGCAATTACCTAAAACAAGGCATTTTGGTATCTAGTTTATTTTTACTTGCATACACCTTTACCTTAATCGGCCATGTATCTGAGCTAGGAGTGTTCGGAAAAGTATTGCTGATGCTCCATGTGCTTGTTATGGCTTGGTGGTTCGGAGCATTGTTTCCGCTTCGACAAGCTTGCAATGAACGGAACTATGAGCAGCTCTACTCATTGATGGACACGTTTGGAAAACAAGCAAGTATCGCTGTGAGTCTATTGTTAGTTGCTGGCCTTTGGTTAGCTTTTCAATTAGTCGGAAATGTTGAAGAGCTGTTTAGTTCAAGCTATGGGCAAACACTGCTACTTAAATTAGCTCTCGTGACTTCGATATTGGGCATCGCAGCTAAGCATAAATTAAAACTCGTCCCACAACTTAAAAATAACGATGGCAGAGAAGCGCTATCTAAATCTATCTCGATAGAAATGGTAGTCGCTTTTGCCATTTTATCTGTAACGGCTGGGCTTACTAGTGTTGTTGGCCCTGCAAATTAAAACCTAAAAGAGAGAATGAAAATGAAAACAATAAATATATTACTCGTTTTATTAATGACGTTTAGTTTCGTAGCAAACGCTCATGGTGATAAGAACAAAGACAAAGGTTTGTTTAAAGGTATAGATACCCCTGCCGCAAAAGTTGTTTTGGCATTTCATCAAGCACTAGAAACGGGTAATAAGGAGCTAGCAAGAGCACAGTTGGCTGATGATGTGACCATCTACGAGGGTGGCCGTGTTGAAAGAAGTGCTGATGAATATGCACATCACCATATGTTGGCCGATATGAAATATTTAGCAGCAGTGAAAACTAAAACGCTAGAGCATCAAGTGACTATTCTTGGAAATGCCGCTATCTCAGCGTCACGCAGCCATACTAAAGGAACATACAAAGGTAAAGACCGTGATTATCAGGGCATGGAAACGATAATACTCGAAAAGCAAAACGAAGAATGGAAAATCAAGCATATTCATTGGTCACACTAGATCTAAAATAATTATATTGGGCTTGACCTGTGTCTTACACACAGGTCTAAACTTAACTCAGTTAACCCATTTATTAAGTCAGGATAGCTTATGAAAGTTACTGAATTAGCCAAAGAGTTTGGTACAACACCCGATACTGTCAGATACTACACTCGATTAAAATTACTCAATCCAACTAAGTCTGAAAACGGATATAAGTACTACCCCCCAACAGAAATCTCTAGACTGAAGTTTATTTTAAGTGCAAGACAACTGGGGTTTTCAGTATCAGATATACAACACATTGTTGATGAGGCGAGTCTCGGAAAAGCTGCATGCCCTCTAGTTAGGTCTTTAATTAAGGAAAGGCTAGCTGAGACTGAAAAACAATTTCAGGCAATGTTAGCTTTGCGTAAAAACATGAAAGATGCGCTAGCACAATGGGAAGTCAAGGAAGATAAAGCTCCAACCTCCACTATGGTATGTCACCTCATAGACAGTTTTGAACCTACAGAAAACAATGGCGGCTCCCATGAATAATATTAAACCTGATCATCAGCTCATTATAGAAGGTGCTGGCTGTGCAAGTTGCGTCGGTAAAATTGAGGGGGCGCTGAAAGGAACCAATGGTGTAGTTAGTGCTGAAATGAACTTTGCTGATAGGACTGTTCAAGTCACAGGAACCGTGAAAACGGAAGAGCTGATTAAAGCTGTTGAGTCTATCGGTTATAACGCTAAGCCAATCGATGATAGTTCAGAAATTGATACGCTTGACGAGAAAGAGGCAGCAGACTGGAAGTATTACAAAAAGCTAATACGAGATACTTTTATTGCTCTTTCACTCGGCGTTCCTCTAATGATCTACGGCATTGTTGTTGGAGAAATGACAGTTGAAACAAACCTTGAACGCATGTCTTGGTTGGTTGTAGGCATTTTAACTTTTGGTGTTATGTATTTTTCAGGCAAGCATTTCTATGTCGGAGCATGGAAGAGCTTCAAAAATCATTCAGCCAATATGGACACCCTAATTGCTTTAGGAACAGGTACGGCATGGATTTACTCAATAGCTGTTGTATTGGCTCCAGACGCAGTGCCATTGATGGCGAGACATGTTTATTTTGAAGCTACAGCCATGATCATTGGATTGATTAATTTAGGTTTGGCACTAGAACTAAAAGCCAGAGGTAAAACCTCTGAAGCCATCAAACGTCTTATCGGGTTACAAACCAAAACAGCTACAGTAGTTCGTGATAGCAAAGAGGTTCAGATAGGTATCGAGCAGGTTTTACTTAATGATGTGGTGAAGGTAAAACCGGGGGGGAAAATTCCTGTAGATGGTATTGTATTAGAAGGCCACACATCTATTGACGAATCAATGCTTACGGGCGAACCCATGCCTGTTGAAAAAGCCAAAGAAGATGAAGTTGTTGCAGGAACGTTAAACAAGTCAGGCATGATTTTGTTTAGAGCGACACGCGTAGGCAAAGACACGGCGCTTGCGCAAATCATCAATATGGTGAAACGAGCGCAAAACTCTAAGCCACCTATTGGCCGCTTGGCCGATGTGATTTCCGCTTATTTTGTTCCTGTTGTCATGATCATATCTATATTAAGTGCTCTAGCATGGCTTAACTTTGGACCAGAGCCAGCAATTGCTTTTGCCATCGTTTCAGCAACTACCGTACTCATTATTGCGTGCCCATGTGCTTTGGGCTTAGCAACGCCTATGTCTGTCATGGTGGGAGTTGGAAAAGCGGCAGAAGCTGGAGTGCTTATTCGCAATGGCGAAGCTTTACAAACCGCCTCTAAAATCACTTCCATGATTTTAGATAAAACGGGAACTATTACCGAAGGGACACCAAAGGTAACTAATATTGTTTTAGCAAAAGCGACTGACGAGAAAGAAGTGTTACAGCTTGCGGCAAGTTTAGAAAGTGGCTCCGAGCACCCTTTGGCACAAGCGATTGTTGAAAGTGCGTTAGATCAGGATATTGAGTTACTAAAAATAGAATCGTTTAACGCCATTACGGGTTTTGGTGTAGAAGCAACCTGTAACAACAAAACCTTACTTTTTGGTAACGATAAACTAATGAAAATTAAAGGCATTGACCTTACAGGTTTCGTTGGAAAAGCCCAGTCTTTAGCAAAAGAAGCTAAAACACCAATGTATTTTGCTGTTAATGGCGAGCTGGCAGCAATTATTGCTGTTGCTGATCCTATTAAGTCAGACTCAATTTCCTCGATTAAACGGCTTCAGACCAATGGGATTCGCGTCATTATGTTAACGGGCGATAACAAGGATACAGCCGCCGCTGTTGCCAAAAAAGCGGGAATTAGTGAGTTTTTTGCTGAAGTGCTGCCAGAAGACAAAGCCAACAAGGTTAAAGAGCTACAAGACAGCGGCGAAACTGTTGGTATGACAGGTGATGGTATTAACGATGCTCCTGCACTTGCGTTAGCCGATGTTGGTTTCGCCATAGGCACAGGGACTGATGTAGCAATCGAAAGTGCTGACATAACCCTGATGCGTGGCTCACTTCATGGCCTTGCTGATGCCATAGCGGTAAGCAAGGCCACTTTACGAAATATCAAACAAAACTTATTTGGCGCGTTTGTCTATAACGTAGCTGGGATTCCTTTTGCTGCGGGGATTCTATACCCCTTCTTTGGCATTTTGCTTAGTCCTGTAATAGCTGGAGCTGCAATGGCATTTTCGTCATTGACCGTAGTGTCAAATGCAAATCGACTTCGCCTGTTTAAAGCAAAAGAGCATTAAGGAGACGCACGATGATGTTAATTAACTTATTAGGCTTAGTGTTGATCGCGCTGATTGTTTGGTGGTTTTGGCTGTACAAACCTAACAAAACAATTGTGCAAAACAGAGAAGTGTTAATTGAAGTGAAAGATGGCGTGTATTCCCCATCTTCAATTCAGGTGTCTGCAAGCCAACCTGTCACCTTGAAGTTTATGCGTAAAGATCAATCCCCCTGCGCTGAAACAATCCTTATTCCTTCATTGGATATAAGCGAACAGCTTAAATTGAATGAAATTACTCAAATTACCTTATTGAACTTGTCACCGGGAGAGCATGAGTTTCATTGTCAGATGCAAATGTATCGCGGCGTCTTAAAAGTAATTTAGTTTTAAATAGATCTTTTTACGCACCTGAGTGAGCAAAAGTAACGTAATAAAAGGCTTCTCTAAATAATTACGAGAAGCCTCCAAACTAAAGTTAAGATTTGAATTTGTGATAAACAATTCGATAAAGAACAGGCAATACAACTAAAGTTAGTAAAGTTGAGGAAATAATTCCCCCAATCACCACCGTCGCTAATGGCCTCTGAACTTCAGCTCCAGTTCCAACATTTAATGCCATAGGAATGAATCCTAAACTAGCAACGAGTGCCGTCATTAATACAGGACGTAGCCTTACCGTTGCACCGTCGATAATTGAGTTAATTAATTCTCCTGTGTCAAGTAATCGCTGTTTAATGAATGACAGCATCACCAGTCCATTTAATACAGCTATCCCTGAAAGAGCGATAAATCCAACAGCAGCAGAAATTGAAAGAGGCATGTCTCTTAACCACAAAGCCAGTACGCCGCCTGTAAGTGCTAAAGGCACACCACTAAATATGATCAGGGCATCTTTTATTGAACTAAATGCTATGACTAGCAGTGTCAAAATTACAAACAATGTGGCAGGTACTACGATGGATAATCTTTGCGTTGCACTCTCAAGTTGCTCAAATGTTCCGCCGTACTCAAGCCAATAACCAGCAGGCAATTCAACATTTTGTTGAATTTTTTGCTGTGCCTCTTGTACGAATGAGCCTAGATCTCGGTTTCTAACATTTGCTGTAACTACAATTCGTCTCTTACCATTTTCTCGGCTTATTTGACTTGGAACCGTCGTATAATTTAACTCTGCAACTTCTCTTACAGGTACAAACTCACCACTTTCTGTTGCGATTGGCAAATTTCCTAACTGATCAAGGTCGGTTCGCAATAGCTCTGGGTATCTAACTACAATTTCAAATCGACGATCACCTTCGAATATTAATCCTGCGGCTTCACCTGACATGACAGTTTTTAACCAAGATTGTAAATCGCTTATATCTAATCCGTATAATGCCAGTGCTTCAGGCTTGGGGTTAACAGTAAAAATAGGCACATCATCAACTTGTTCAAGTCTTGCATCTGCGACACCTGAAATCGTATTGAGTGCAGTTAAAATTTCTTGTGCTGAATTTACAAGTTGGGATAGGTCATCACCGTAGAGCTTAATTCCTAAATCAGCTCTTACTCCACTAATTAATTCGTTAAATCGCATCTGAATTGGTTGAGTAAACTCATAATTATTGCCGGGAATGGAGCTGAGATCTTTTTCCAGTTTTTCAACAAAATCTGCTTTCGTTAAATTGGGGTTGGGCCATTGCTCTCTAGGCTTTAATATCAGAAAAGTATCAGTTACATTTGGCGGCATCGCATCTGTCGCCACTTCTGCTGTGCCCGTTTTTGAAAACACCGTGAGGATTTCATCATATTTCATAATGTGTTGTTCAAGTATTTTCTGCATTTCTACAGCTTGGTCAATACCCGTGCCCGGAATACGCATCGCGTGCAGAGCAATGTCACCTTCATTAAGTTGAGGAACAAATTCAGATCCTAATTTACTACCAAGTAATATGCTAAATGTCACAAGTAAAGCAGCGCCACAAACGACTAGCCAACGTAGTTTTAATGCCCAATTTAAAACCGGACGATATACTGACTTAGCGCCGACAATTATGGGACTTTCTTTTTCGCTGATTTTGCCTTTCAAGAATAACGCAACTGCTGCGGGGACGAGCGTGAAGGAAAATACCATTGCAGACAATAGAGCGATGATCACAGTAGCGGCCATCGGATGAAACATTTTGCCCTCAACACCAGATAAGGTAAACAAAGGCACATAGACAATGGCTATAATCAATACGCCAAAAACACTAGGTCGTATCACCTCATTGGTTGCAGAGTAAACAATATCTAACCGCTCTTTGAGGGAAATGACTGAACCGTTTCGCTTTTGGCTTTCTGCTAAGCGCCGAATGCAGTTCTCAACGATGATTACCGCTCCATCGACAATTAATCCAAAATCCAAAGCTCCCAAACTCATTAAATTCGCAGAGACCTTGCTTTGAACCATGCCCGTGATTGTTGCCAACATTGCCAAGGGAATGACTGCGGCAGTAATTAGAGCGGCTCGAATATTACCCAGTAATAAGAACAATACGAAGATAACTAACAACGCGCCTTCAATGAGATTTTTCTGTACGGTGCTAATTGCTTTATCAACCAGAGTTGTCCTGTCATATAATGGAACTATTGACACTCCTTGAGGTAAGCTATTTTGAATTTCACTAAGCTTGTCGCCAACAGCCAAAGCTACCGAGCGTGAATTTTCTCCTACCAGCATCATTGCTGTGCCAATCACACTTTCCTTGCCTTCCTGTGATGCAGCACCAGTTCTTAACTCTTTTCCTATCGCAACTTCGGCAACATCTTTTACTTTTACAAGTGTGCCGTCATCGCTTTTAATAATGACGTTTTGAATGTCTTGAAGAGTTTGCAATTGAGCTTGTGAACGAACAAGAATTTGCTGTCCGCTTGTTTCTATAAATCCTGCCCCTTGATTTGCATTATTTCGCATTACCGCTTTTGATAACGCATCACTGGTAATGCCGAAGTGCAGCATCTTTAACGGATCTGGGTTGATATGGTATTGCTTTTTATAGCCACCAATTGCATTGATTTCCGTAATCCCTTTAACCAATGCAAGTTGTGGTTTCACTACCCAGTCATGGATCTCCCTTAACGCCATCGCGTCATAGGGTAAGCCATTATTCTGCTTTGCACTCTCGTCGGCAGTTATACTGTACATGTATATTTCACCGAGGCCCGTAGCTATAGGTCCCATTTCTGGTTCAATACCTAACGGTAGTTGCTCTTTAATTGCGCTCAGCCTCTCATTGATTAAGTTTCTGGCAAAATACAGATCTGTGCCTTCTTCGAACACAACGGTCACTTGCGACAGGCCATATCGAGAAAGTGAACGGGTATAGTCGAGCTTAGGTAAACCCGCCAAGCCCGTTTCGACAATAAACGTGATCCGTTGCTCTGTTTCCAAAGGTGAATAACCTTGAGCCTGCGTGTTTATTTGTACTTGTACATTGGTAATATCAGGCACGGCATCAATAGGTAGCTTTTGATAATTCCACATTCCTAAAGCGATGATAAACAACGCCATTAGCAACATAGTTCCACGTCGGCGGATAGATAATTCTAGTATCCAAGCGATCATATTTTCACCTCGATAATATTGAAGCTAATATGAAGTAAATAAAGACTTCGGAGTTTAGTGTTCATGCCCAGCCTCCGATTTTTTTAGATCAGCAACTAGCAGGTAGCTGTTCTTAACAACCACACTTTCGCCGACGTTCAAACCCTCGATGATAGCAATATTGATAGCGTCTGAAGCGCCAGTTTTTACGGCGCTAGGGTGGTATTCATTGCCTTCCTTAATAAAAACAACACTATTTCCTTCAAACTCTTGAATGGCTTCTTTTGGCACAACAATTGGAACAGAGTGTTGACTAGTTGTAACCGCCCCTTTAATTGCAGAGCCAAGCGGCCATTTGTTCGTTTTGTTATTTAATTTTACATATGCCAACGAATAAGGCTTGTCGTTTAGTGATGGTGTTAAATAGCTAATTTGCGCACGTTGATTAATTTCAGTGCTATGAATTAGCACCTGCTGGTTAGCGTTAACTTTACTTAGCTGAGTAGGAAACACTGATAGTTGTGCCCAAACCACGTCAAAGTTGGCTATTGTCAGCAAGTTTTCAGCGTTTGTAAGTTCGCCAATATTTGCTTGCCTAGCGACTATGCGTCCAGACATTGGTGCATTTATCGAATATTGGTTTAAGCTTTCATTGGATTCGATGACTACCAACGTTTCACCTTTTTTAACCTCTTCGCCGATATTAACTTTTACCTTCTTAATAACACCCTCGAATCTCGCGTTAACATGAGCAAGAGAGGCAGGATCAGCGACAATTTTTCCGTAAAGAATCTCTTCATTGCGAATAACTCCGCTGGTAACAACAATTGTTTCAATACCGTTTTGTTTAGCCATTTCAGCAGACACGGACACGAACTCATTAGCGTGTTCTTCACTGGCTGAAGTCGTGACGGAGGTGAAACCAATTACAGCAACAAGCATTAATTTGAAAAGGCTGATTGGTACATTTAATATTTTTATATTTTTCATGATTAATTCTCGATAAAGCTTGATAGTTGGCTTACGGTATTGCCGGAAGAAATTAATGGAATGCCTGATAAGGACTCGATGGCGGCGTTTTGTTTGTGAACCTCACTTGCGGCAAAAATAAGCGCGTATTGCATATCAATAAGCTCTTTTTGAACTGAAACTAGCTCCAAATAACTAAAGCGCCCGTCAGAATAGGCTTTTTGCACTAATGACAAAGCACTTTCTTGTGGTGGAATAATATTGGTTTGTAAGGTTTCAACCGTAAGGCGAGCCTCTTCCTGAGCCGCATAGGATGTCGCTAATTGGCTGTAAATTGCTCGTTCACTTGCTTTCTTTTGCTGATCAATTTCATCGAGTTTTGCTTTTTGAGATTGATAATTGCCTCTGTTTCTATCACTCGTAAATAGAGGGACGCTAAACCCTGCAACCAACGCAGTGTCATTGCTACCTTCAAGTCTTTTAACACCTGCACTCCACGTTATATTAGCGCGACTGTGTGTGTTGATTGATTGTAATTGAGCTTGCTGAATTCTCGATTGCTCTGCATAAGCTAATATATGAGGGCTTTGAGAAAGTTGAGCCATGATGTATTCGAGCGATATTGTTTTGGGAAGTGCAAATAAATCGCCTGATACACGAGAGAATTGCGGTGATTGCTCTCCCCACAGAATAGCTAACTTACGAATACTGGCCTCTAACTGCTTGGCAATGGTTAACGTCTTTAGTCGAGCTGTTGCCAGAGCAGCTTCAGCTCGCTTTTGTTCTGATGATGGTGCTGAACCAACACGAACTTTTTTAGAGACAATTTGGTAGGTTTCTCGTGCCAGTTTTTCTGCATTTTCATTGACAAGATTGACTTGTTGTAAGGTCAAAACATCGATATAGCGTGTTGCTACTTCACCCAAAATATCGAGTGTTTGTATTCTTTTATCAACCGCTATAGCTTGCTGTTGGGCATTAACATAAAACTTTCTGCTATTTACCTTATCTCCCAACTCCACTACGGAAGATATCGATAAGGTTAATTCAGCGTCGTTGAATCCAGATACATCGCCTGTACCTGCAAAGTTTTCCAATTCAACACTGATGTTATATTCAGGTTTTAATCCTGCGGTAGCTAACTCGCCGTCTAAGCGCTTTTGTTTGTATTCAAAAGCCGTTAACTGTGGGTTGTTTGCAAGTGTTCGTTGTATCGCATCTGATAATGAAACTGAATCAATGGATAAGTCATTTGCAACTGCGTTATTGGTCGTCACCAAAAGTGACACCAGAAGCAACCGTTTTACTTTCTTCCAAGCATACACGGGAGCCTTAAGATAAGACATGTTCATATTTTGTCCTGTTTATTTTATGAAAGGAGCGAAGGCTTGCCGCCTAACGCGCTAATTAAATAAAAGGACTAACTCTTGGGAGGTCGAAGCAATCTTGAAAGGGGAGCTTCAATGACTACTTTTAAGTAATCAAAGGCATGATTTGATTTGAAATCAAAATTCTCACTGATGTAGATGTGTGTAGCAAACTGTACATGCGAGCCATTGCAGTGTCCGCAATGATGACAATCAGCGGGGTTGTGTTGGTCATTATCTGCTGATGATTGTATTAATTGTTCAGAAGGAATATGGTCATCTAAAGCATGAACATGCTCGGTTTTTATATGCTCGGAATCAACAATATGAATATTAGCAATTTTTGCCACACCAGAAAATGACTGAAGTAGTATCAGCACTATCATGATGTATGCAGGAAATTGTTTAATATTCATTTTGTTCAATGTTCTCTTAGTTATGCCAATGTTAACACTATCAATTAGCTTGCGTCACGACATGTCTCGTTCATAAACTCAATCTCAATTGTTGTATGAGCAAAATCAAACTCTTTAAGCTCATGCTGTAACTCTAGTTTGTACGATTTCAGTTCTTTGTTAGATATTTCAGTGTTTAAAACAATATGAGCGGTTAAAACGTTGTTTTCACCATCAAGTGACCAGATGTGCAAATGATGTACTTCACCCACAATGGCTTTAGACACTATTTTCGATTTAATACTTTCAATAAGCTCAATATCTGGTGTCGCTTGTAAGAACAGCATAAGTGTCGATTTCAATGTTCTTACAACGTTAAATAAAATAAAAAGAGTAAAACAAATCGATAAAATAGGGTCGAGTATAGGCCACTCAACAAACATCAATACAATTGATACGATAAAAATAGCTATCCAGCCTAAAACGTCTTCAAGCAAGTGCCAGTTTAAAACTCGTTCATTTAGGGTCTTTCCATGACTTAGCTTATAGGCAGCGTAACCGTTAACAACCATGCCAAAAATAGCTAATAAGAGCATTCCTTCGACTTGAGGCATTTCGGGGTTAGCTAATCTTGGTATAGCCTCAATTAGTATAAAAATAGAGCCAACAGTTAATACCAAACCGTTAATCAATGCGCCAAGTAATGAAAAGCGCTTGTATCCATATGAAAACTGGCTAGAGGCTGGCTTGTTACTGAGCTTATTTAATCCCCATGCGGTGCCTATGGAAATGCTATCTCCTAAATCATGGATAGCATCTGCCATGATTGCCGTACTATTGGTTAACCAACCCCCGATAAATTCGATGATGGTAAACGTGAGGTTGAGAAAAAAAGCCCAACCAATACGTCTCGAAGCGTCCTCATCATTGTGAGTGTGATTATGACCGTGAGAGTGGCTATGCATGTTGAGCCTCGGCGCTTACATTTTTACCTCTAAGCCTTTGTACATTCCAATTAATGATATGGCGGATAAAGTTTTGGTACGCCCAACGTTTTATACCCGTTAGATTGGTTCCCTGCTCAGTATAGAATTCATCGGGTGAATCATATAGACCAAAGTCGTCGTGTATGCCTTCTTTTTGGATATAAGTATCTTTCCCTGCCCAGTTAGTCTCTGGATTTTTTATGCAGGTCGTAGCGATACCATAACCACAAAAACTATCTTTAGCTTGACTGAATTTGGATTGAATAGAACTTAGATAAGCTTCGTCGAGAATAAAGCCTTCTAAATTGATCCACTCATCATTAAAGAAAACTTCAACCCAGCTATGGATAATGTATTTTGGGGCAAGCCAAAATACATAAGAGGGAATAGCGCCTTTCTGGAGTTGTTGATCAATCGTGAAACCATGAAATCGGCATTGAATGCCAAGTGCCCGTAATAGAGCCATCAACAAGTTTCCCTTGGTATTACACTGTCCATAGCCATCAGCTAATACTTCACTTGCGACGATATCATCACTGCGGTTGTAGCCGAATTGAATCTCGTCTTTCACAAAGGTGTAAGCAGCTCCAATCTTGTTGTAATCATCCAAAGCTTGCCAATTTCGCTCCGCTATTAACGATTGGATGCTTTGATCATCAAAGTCTAATATTTTTGTTTTCTCTGAATAATTAGCACTCATTATCAATTTCCTTTAAGAACATGATTTTGATTTACTTCCACTACAGCCATTGTTTTCGCTTGTTAACTCTGCGTTGCTCAGCTCTTTCTTCGCATCAGTAATAATCAGGTAAGCCCCTCTTAAAATTAGGATTGCAATCACACTACCAATCACAATGTCAGGCCAGCGTGAATCAAGTAGCATCACCAACACACCAGCAGCAATTACGCCCATATTTGCGATCACATCGTTGGCTGAAAATATCCAGCTTGCACGCATATGCACTTCACCATTGTTATGCTTTCTGATTAAAACTAAACAAATAACGTTTGCTATTAATGCAATAAAACCAAAGCCGATCATGAACCAAGAGTGAGGCTCACCTGCTCCGATTATTCTTCTTACTATGTCAAAGATTATCAGTAATCCGAGTGTAAGCTGAAAGTAACCGCTGATAAGGGCTGCATTGGCTTTATGCTTTAAAGATCGACTTACCGCATACAAGGCAATTCCATAGACAATTGCATCAGCCAGCATATCCATTGAATCTGCTATCAAAGCCGTCGAATTTGCATATAGGCCCACAGTAATCTCAACGCAGAACATAACCGCATTAATACCGAGCAACCAATACAGCACATATTTTTGTTTCGCATCTTTTAGTTCGACTTCGCAACCACAACCACTCATTACACGGCCTTAGTTATTTGTTTAATAATTCAACTATAAAGTCTATAGTGACTATAGAGTCAAGTTTTAGGACTAAAGTTTTATGAAAATAGGTGAACTTTCAAAAACGACAGGGTGTTCGATACAAACAATTCGGTATTACGAGAAAGAAGGGTTGCTTTCAACTCCTGAACGTACTGAAGGGAATTACAGGTTATACGGTGAACGGGCTTTAAAAGAATTAGAGTTTATAAAGCATTGCCGAAGTTTGGATATCCCTCTAATAGATGTTAAGCGTCTTATTGAACTTAAAAATAAGCCAGAAGAAAGCTGTGCAAGTGTTAATGCTCTTATCGAGCAACAATTGAGCTTAGTTAATAAGCGCATGAGAGAACTCAAGGCGTTAAAGGCAGAGCTTCAACAAATGGTAAGTTCATGTACAACTGAAAACACCGTTGAAGCGTGCGGAATAATTAAGTCACTTGATAGTTAGAATTGTCATTTATTTCACTTTTTATGTGAACGAATTTTGGCATAAAATTTCGTTCATGTACGAATGTAATTTAATGGACTTTCGTTCACCTGCTTGGTAAGGTGTACGAAAGTTACAGGTTTCGTACATATGAAAGTTGGTTTTGCAAGAGTCTCAACTAAAGAACAAGATTTGAATGTTCAACTGTCCAAGTTGGACGCTCATGGCTGTGAAAAAATATTCCAAGGTAAACAATCTGGTGCTTCCGTTAGAAATGAAGAGAAGCTAAAGGAACTCATCGATTTTATCAGAGAAGGTGATGAAGTAATTGTTACTCGCCTTGATCGGCTAGGCCGATCATTAAAGTCTATTCTTGAGGCCATTGAAAGTATCCACAAAAAGGGTGCTTGTTTAAATATTATTGACGGCTCTCTTAATACTAAAAATGATAACCCGTTTGCCACAGCCATGATAAACCTATGTGGAGTATTCGCTCAACTTGAGCGGGATCTTATAAAAGCCAGAACAGCAGAAGGCCGCGAAGAAGCTAAAGCTAAAGGCAAACACATGGGCAGATTGCCAGCTTTAACAGACAAACAAGCGAAAGAATTATATAAAGATAAATTAAATGGTGAATCGATCTCTGCATTAGCGAAGAAATATTCTGTTAGCCGCCCTACGGTTCACCGAACTCTTGAAAGAATGGAACAAAAGAAATAATAAATTAAAGGAGGTGTTATGTGGTCTGATAAAGAATCAAAAATTGATTTCTTAAATTTTAATGAAACGGCTGAGTCGATTAAAGATCTTATAACTGAAAAGGAATTAATGCCTATTAGTATAGGTGTCTTTGGTGATTGGGGGGCTGGAAAATCAACGATTCTTGAACTTACCAAAGCCTCTTTGGATACTGATGAACAAGAATATATCCAAGTACATTTGTGCCTTCGGCTTTTGAAGGTACAGTCCAGTTAACAAGTGGCATAAAACACTGTAAAACGGCTTTGGGACTGCACCCTCAACTTGCTCATCTAAGAAAAAATGAATTAGCACTATTCGATAGGCTAGTTGATAGAACTCGATATATCGGAGAAATCGGCCTAGACAGTTCAAAAGGTTATAGAGAACATTTTGATGATCAGCTAGAGGTTTTCACCCATATTTTAAAAAACTGTGAGATGTTTGATGATAAAATCCTAACTATTCATAGTCTAAACGCTACAGGAGAAGTACTTGAACAGCTTAGGTTACACCCTAAAGCAGGAGTCCCTATTCTTCACTGGTTCTTAGGAACAAAGAAGCAAGTACAGGAAGCCGTTGATCTAGGTTGCTTCTTTTCTATTGGGCCAGCTATGCTGAACTCAGCCAGAGCAAAAAAAGTAATTTCGTGGATACCTCAAGATAGGGTTCTACTCGAAACCGATGGACCATTCGCTAAAGTAGCGGGAAATATTCTGTTTCCTTCAAGTGTTGGCACTGTTACTGAATATCTAGCTGAAATTTGGTACAAAAATAAAGCTTCGGTAATAGAGCAATTGTCAGTAAACCTTAAGTGTTTAACCTCAGTTAGGTAAAGATCTATATGTCAGGTAATCTCAGATCTATTTTATTCAGGTTTAATCGGTGTGTTTGAAGTTTTTGTATTAGCTATAGCACTCAGTATGGAAGCGTTTGCAGTATCCATAGGCTTAGGTTCTAAAAAAGTAGAGAATGCTGAAAAGCTCTTTATTAAAGCCGCTACTTATTTTGGTTTTTTTCAAGGGTTCATGCCAACTCTAGGTTATTACAGCGGTAAAGGGTTATCATCTTGGATTGAAGATTATGCATCTTGGATAGCTTTTATCTTACTCGTTATTATCGGTAGTAAGATGATTTATGAGTCCCTATCCGAAGGAATTGAAGAAGATATTGCAAAAGTTACTCATCGCGTGCTACTTGTTCTTGCTATCGCTACAAGTATTGATGCTATGGCCGCAGGTTATGCAATCACTTTGCTTGAGGTAGATATTATCTTAGCCTGCTTGATAATAGGCATCACGACGTTTGCGTTTAGCTGGATTGGCGTGAATATCGGCAAAAAAAGTGGCGTATGGTTAGAATCTAAAGCCGAAATCTTTGGCGGTTTAGTATTAATCGCAATCGCATTTAAAATATTGTTAATGTAGTCTCTCTTTAACAGCAGAGGTTTATTGAGAGTTCAATTTCTCAATTGATGATCAAGAACTATTTAGTTGAATAACATTAATTACTTGTAGTAGCTCATATCTGATCATACAGTTTTGCTGATTAGGTTTAGACTTCATCTGACAGGCAGCTATAAGCGATTAACGGAAGTTCAGCTTTTGTCTAATAATGATAAAATGATGCTAGTTGTTTAAGAGAGTCTGTTTATGAAAACCATTGGAAAGCTGGCTAAAGAACTAAGCATTAACGTAGAAACAGTCCGATTCTATGAACGTAAAGGACTTATTGTACAGCCACTAAAGCCTGATAGCGGTTATCGCATCTATGACAACACACATGTCAATCAACTTAAATTCATATTAAAAGCTAAAGCTTTGGGTTTTACACTTGATGAAGTCGCTTCGCTTATGTCGCTAAGTGGAAGCTGTGCTGATGTCGAGTCTATGGGATTACAGAAACTCAGATTAATTAGGGAGAAAATTTCTGATTTGCAGCGGCTAGAGCAGGTGATTCAAGATATGACAAATTCTTGTAAAGCCAATCAAGACCCCAACTCATGCCCAATAATAAATTCGCTCAGTTAGCTGTTGACTCTGTACCTATATACGGAGTTTAAACTACCTCAAAAATAGAGGTAATTATGATTAATAAAATTCTTGATAAAATCGGCTCTGGTGGCGTTTGGCTAGCCGCACTTAGCTGCACAGCATGTTTTCCAGCACTCGGTTCACTAGCATCAGCTCTAGGGCTTGGTTTCCTGTCTCATTTTGAAGGAATAGCGGTTAATACTTTATTACCATTGTTTGCTGCACTCGCTTTATTGGTCAACTCGTACAACTGGTATCAACATAAGCATGTGGTAAGAGGCATATTAAGTGTAGTTGGCCCAATTGCAGTATTGCTGGCACTTTATCCGTTGTGGCAATACGACTGGAGCACTTACTTATTTTACTTTGGGATCACATGGATGGTAATTATGTCAGTGTTGGATATCGTTAAGCCAGTTAAGGAACCCGTATGCAAGGTATAGAATTAGAATCTAAGATTACTTGTCCCAAATGCGGATTTAGTAAGGTCGAGACCATGCCAACAAACGCCTGCCAGTGGTATTACGAATGTGAGGGATGCAAAGCGCTACTCAAGCCGTTAAAAGGCGATTGTTGCGTTTATTGCTCTTACGGGACTGTTAAATGCCCACCTATTCAAGAAGGAAGCAGTTGCTGCAATAAATCTTAAGGTCTGCTTTTGGGCACTTATGCGACTGTCAGGTTTGATTAAGTTCTATTAGTCAAACCTGACAGATCAAGTTAAGACTTATTCATATCAGCTAGTTAAAGTCTGCGTAATCAGAAAGATCATTGATACCCCGGAATGCCTGCATCGACACCGAAAATTTAACCATTAAAATTTAACCACATTAGAAGGCCGTATTTGTAACTTTCTTCTAATTGGCTCATCAAGCTGATTGAAAATAGTCTCTACTTGTTCAATTACATTTTTCTTTTGTAGCTCTTTTAGTTGATCTTCAGTGGATGTGGCAAGCTCTACTAGCTCTTCTTTGGTAGCAGCGTGTTTACCACGGCTCTGTTTTTTTCTTTGTTTTTCAACGCGAGCATTTTTGGCCTCTAGAAGTTCTTTGTTAACCCCTTTTAAAAAGTCATTAAAGTCTTTTGCAAAACTTACTTTTTTTTCGTCAGTGAGGCTATTGGCTGCACAATCCAACGCTATCGCAATACTTCGAGCTGAAATGTGGTAAGTTTTTTTAGCCTTAAAGTCAGATAAGTTTTTGTGCCTTTCTATATAAGCCATCAACTCATCTTGCTTTTTGATAATCTCTAAGTAAGCAGGTTTAGATAAGTTATTCTCTGATACCCACTCTGGTAGCTCATCTTTTTTTGCTTCTTCTGCTTTGGCTTCAAAATGATTAAGCATTTTTATTCTCTTTCTTAGCTAATTTTTCATAAGCAATCATTGCAGTTTGGTATTGTTTAAGCACTTCATTATTTGGCGAGAGGTTTGAAATATGCTTGTGTGCTTTTTTGATTAAATCATAAGAACTCCACAGAATATTTAGAGGAAACAACTCCAGATCATTACGGCTTAATAAAGCGATATGTTGCATTGTTTCAAAGACAATGTAATCAACATTAGAAGACTTAGTTAAGTTGTGATGACAGCCAAGACAAAGGATTGGAGTAGCGTTTTGACGTTGCGGAACTCCATCTTCAGCACATTTTGCTAATTCTTTATTAGTGCGCCTTAATAAGCAAAATCCCCACGGATTCGCTTTTATATCTGTAATTTCAATTTTTGCTAAGTTTTCTATGACTGCATGTAGACTTTCTACTTTTTGTAACTTACTGACTTTAAATAACCGTCTTAAGAATACGTGGAATCGGCCTGCATGCTCTTTTCCTTCGTTTTGCAGCCAGTTGTTTAACAAACTAGTCTTTACCGCTACTTGAACGTGATTGTTTAAGTCTCGGTTATCTTTATCTCTGATATAAGCGAGCCACATTCCCATTGTGATGTGTTTGAATTGACTGCGTATCATCCAGCCAACGTCGCCATCAAAACGCCTGTAGACTGCCTCAGCCCACATATGCCGGAAGGCATGCGGAGTTGGATATAAGCATCCTTCGATAATTTCAGCGGAGATTATTTTCGAGACACTGTTGGTTTTGAGATAACTATGCTCAGAGGAACGAATATAATCTTTGGTGTCATCAGATAAATGCTCGTCTAGCATAGTTATCCATTCGCTAGGTAACTCAGTCTCCCCTTGTAATAAATAGCTTTTATATTTAATGAGCCAGTTTTTTTTAGATTTATTTTCTGGGCCAGTAAGGTAAAAATCTACTCTTGTTCTCTCTCTTTGGGCGCGTTCATACGCGTCTCTCAGCTCATTATCGGCTATATATTTTTGCCATTCATTGGCTTTGATAATTTTCTGTAGCCCTTGTATTTTTTGTGCTTCCTCAAAAGATAGTACGTTGTCGGGTTTACTAGCAGCCAAGATTGCATCAATTTGATTTTGCGTGCCAATGGCTTTGAAAGGTTCATAGTTATCTATAAAGCGTGTCCAGTTTGATTTAACAGATGCTTCAATCCTTTTACCTGAGTTTTTGATATCTTTGGCGTTTGCTTTAGCAAAGTACATTGCTGGACATGTTTCATGACTTTCATGTAGCAGTGAAAGCTGATTGATTAATCTATACGATGTATGGGTTATCTCACGCTGTGTAATCGTGTCTCCATGCGTTTTAAAAACATGCCAATCTACGATGAACCGTATAGGATAAGCATGTTTATCCAAAGGATCCGTATTTTCAATCGAACTAACCGAAGTTAAGGGGAAACCATACTCTGATTTTCTCCAGCCATTGAGTGAAACAAAATAGGTTAAGCCAGCATCCCGAATGGTTTTTACAAAACTGTTGATGATTGATCTACTCGTCTTCGGTATGCCTAATTGCTCGTAGAAGTCAGAGTCTGGCATTGTGACCTCTACAGGCGCACTTTGTTTTATTTCATTAATAGCTATCGTTAACTGTTCGAGCGAAATGTGCTGTAAGTCACCGTTAAACGATTTCCTTACCAACTCAATGTTTTGTGACAGCGAAACATGTTCAACTAGAAATGTTATTTTATCGCGAATATGAAGATCATTTGGAAGGTTAAAACGTTCAATGACCCTGTCTATGCTTTCATCTGATAAAAGATAGTCATGTTGGAGTAACGGCAGCATATACCGCTGATATTTTGATTTTAGTATCTCTGCCAGTTCATAGGCCACATCCCTTTTTAATGAAAACTCCTTTATTAAGTTATCGATTGTTTCTCCAGACAGAATCCTTAGCACAGCCCTGTCAGTCTTGCCCTTAGCACCTAATCGTTGAAGGTCATCCTTTGACTCGTTCATTATGCGCATTAATACATGCGCATGGTTTATATATTGACTAAAGTACTCCTGACAATAGTCAACATAATATCTGCCATAATCCAATGTCAGAAAGTTAAACGTTCCCCCATCTTTCCATTGATTGTAAGTAACTTCTCCGCCACTTAATACATCAATTGCATTCTTAAGAGTTTGATCAATGTGGATTTCTTTAACATCTTGAATAAAGTTGTCGATGCCGATTTCTTTAAGCAATAAGTTTATATCGGTTAACTTCGTAGCTCTGATAAAAAGAGCGTAACTTTTGATAGAAGGTCTCTTGAAAACAAATTTGTTAAAGTCATGTAGAAGGAACCATTCAATGAAAGAATAAAGGTTTTCTCTGTCTATTCTGTGCCAATTATTTTGTGCTAGGAAGTAAAATAGTAGAACTAGTCCATTAAATCGGCCTATAAAATAGTGAGCACCTTGAGAGCTAATATCCATTTGGTTCAACCAAATATACTTGGCCATATCAGTCGGAGAAATAGGAAAACTGTCAAACCAATCAGGATATAAACCTTTCAAGTTTTCTATCGAAGAAAAATCCGTAGTAACGTCAAAGTATTTATTTTTAAACGTCCAAGATAAAGAGTTAATGTTGTTAGTTGAGCTTTGAGACAGACCATTTAAGATCTCTATAAGCTCATTGTTATTTAACAGTTCCTGAGATTGCTGAGAAATGGAAATAACACTGCTCATTAGCCAATCCCTCCATACAGTTCATTTGTAAATAAATCTGGCAAATGTTTTTTGATATTTTCGTATGTGCTCTTGCCTTGAATGAATGCATCAGATTTAGGACTGAACAGCTCAGACAGTACGTATTTATGCCACTCAACGTTGACCAGAACAGTGAAGTAAAAAAAGTTAGGATTCATCTTTTTTAGTTGCTCCGAATATTTATCAGCTTGAGCTATGTAGTGAAGCATTTGCACTACCGTTTCCTTACTTTCAATTATTCTAATGTCATCAAAATCAAATTCTGATGAAACGTAGGTATTATCTTCATGAGCGATTGCTTTGACTGATAGGTCATCGTTTTCAGTAATTTTAACCAAATGAGAGCGTATATTTTTATCGTGGATCTTTGATTGGAGTTTGTCCAAGTTTGGTTGATATACGGAGCTTTCGATATCTTGTAATACAGCTCGTGAAACACGTCCAGCTTGATTCACAAATTCTGGGTTATCGGAGCCTAAATAGTTGGTCTTTTCGGTCAAAGATGTATGAGAATTAAAATTTTTAATATCACCGTCTCGGTATTTATCAGAGTTAGCATGGACAGCAGAGTTTTTTATATGCGCCAACCAAAATAGATATACTGGTTGAGTAAATACACTTGAGTTGATGTAATCTTCATACAATCCCATATTATTTCTCTTCCATGCGGAGAATGGGAAAGCTTTAGGTGAAGAAATCGCAGATATACAATCAAGAAAAAGAGTACTTTTCCCCTCAGTATTTAATACAGGCATTACTTGAGATTTGAAGTGATTGCTACGCCAAAGCCTTACTAAAAAACTTGAAATCGAATTATCATTTTTAACTGAATGTATCGAATAGGTCGAAAACTTAACTCGATCTAGCTTTTGGCTAAATAGGTGTTCCTGATTTTCAGGTATACTATCCAAATATTGGTATATAGCTCGTCCTGCGGAATGCCGCATAGAGAGAACAGGCGTGTCGTGATTGCCGCCTGATCTGCCTTTGAAGTAAGTTATCGATATATTACGAGGTTCATTTCTAGTGTTTCGTGCAACAGCGAAGTGTTTTTTTCGTAACTTAAAAATGTCTTCTGGTTGCACACAATAAGAAGCACATAAAAATGCCATTAAAAGTTGCTCTAATTCAGAAATGACTTCTCCAAAATTGTTATTTATAAAAACCTGAGTTTTGATAATAGACTTTACTGGAGCTGGTTTACCCTTACTTAAGTTATTAAGTATCTGAGCCTCGAATTTAGTTCTGGTGCCATCAATAAGTAGAATGTTGGAAAAAATATCAGCAGGTCTTTTTAAGTCATCCAAAACGACCCTTTTGCTAATAAGATCTGCAAGTTCATTTCGTTGAGTGTAAATATCATCAGAGTTGTTCAACACTAAATTGTTGAAATCAGAACTTTGTTTTATCAACTCTCCAAATTTTTTCAGGTAGAACAAAGATTCTGAAACTACTATTCTGAACGACTCTATTAAGCGTTTAGGGCTAGCCAATTTTAGAAACTGTTTGTTGCCTATTTCACTCTCAATCCATGAATGTTCTAAAAAATATCCTGTTAGCGTCGCTTGTTTAGTCGAAACGTTTGAGTTTGGAATCAACTTACTTTTATTTATTACCGTACTAATAAACTTTAAGTCAGAACCTGCCAAGGAAGATTTTACCAATGCATGTTTTATGCAAAACAAAATTTCAGTGGCTCCTGTAGATTCCGGCTTTATTTTTTTATGATTTACTTGTTCAGTCTCAAAATCTTTTACCACTGTGTTTGAAACATTATCTTTAGTGTTCAGCCAAGTGACAAAATAATGGATTGCGTTTAGGTAACCTTGTCGAGATTGTTCCTTAATTTTGTTGAATTTGGGGGTTGTTAAGTACAAACGCAAAAGTTTAAATATTAATGTCGCCTTTTCATGCTGGTTCGTAAGTTCAGTTATTCTCGTAGATGCTAAGTAAGCACCTGTGTTGATCCTATTAGTATCAACAGGCAGAGGAACTGGATCTTGAGAACGATTTTTTGAAAATGTATTTGCTAAATTCGTATTGTCCCATGCGAATTCAGATGTTCTATTATTGTCATCCATAACTAAGCTGCCATCCCTTCAATATCCTTCATTTCTTCTAACAAACGAATATATATTGTTGTAGTTGAAGGAGCTTTTCCTTCCTTTCTATCTAGCTTGTGCCCAAGGCGTATCGCGACGTTAATAAGAGCTGCACTTTCACTGCGAGTTTCTCTACCACTCTTATCCAATAAATTCTGGTAGAATAGTTCTGTGGCAAAAGTATGCCGCAAAGCATGGTAAGTTAACTCTTGATCAAGTCCGGGGATATTTACTTTTCTCTTACTAAAGACATTCGAGGCATGCCATGTAGCTATAGGTAGCCCCTCACAACCATTGTCGCTTCTTACAAATAAGTAATCATGTTGATAGTCGTTAACATCAATCATGTCTTGGCGTTCAGTTTCGACATAATCCTTTAGAGCAAGAAGTAGCTCCTTATTAAAGTAAATGTCTCTAGGCCGTCCATTCTTTGTATATTTACCTTGTAAGTGGTATCTGAATTTGCTCTTATTTTTATCTTCTTCGAGTTGGTCAAATAGAGACTGTAATCCATTATTTGTATCGGTTTCTTTTTCCTTCTTTAGAAGTAGACCACAGTTTTCTGCTGCTCTAAGCCCAACTTCATGACCCATTCTCAATATAAGTTTTTCCGCTTTTGATTTACATGCCATTTGCAGTAAATGACGATGATCACGTGATACGTACTTGATGACATTTTTTGTCTCATCCAATTCTGCTACTCGCTGTCTGGACTTAGCGTAAATGGCTAAATCTAGAGAGTGGCAAATACCGATATGAGATAAGAAATTAAAGTAGCCATCCAACGCTGCTTTGTGCTCATCAATTGATTTAATTCCACTTTCGACCAAAAAGTCATTTAAGTAGTCATTCACGAAATAACTATCGCATTTATAAACTTGATGAGTTGATATGTTTTCAACGCTTTTAGCTAGCTCATTTAAATAGTTGTGAAATTTAGAAATATAAGAAAAGTAAGTAGGTATACTTGATTCACTTAGTATCCCTTCTGCCAATTCTTTATACTCTTTCCCATCATCATCTTTACGTTGAATGTATCTGAATGAGGTTCCTATTCTATCAAGATGAACAGCGTATAATAATGGTAGCAATAAAACATTGTTGTCATCATCAGTAATAACAATTAGTTTGTGAAATGGTTGCCCATTTATCTTCACATTTTCTAATATGTCTTTACGCATAATAATATTACTACCTAACAAAGTTGATATTTAAGTGTTACTGTTAAAAGAATATACCATAAATCCCATACTATCATATTGGATATTTAGCTTAAGGTTCTATTTAACTACCGATGATGAAATTGCTTGGAAGAAAAACTTCCAACAATGGATGGTATTTCTTAATGATTATAAAAATCATGGTGGCCGAGTAACTACGGGGTCTGATTCAGGATACATTTTTAAGATTTATGGTTTTGGCTATATTCGTGAGCTGGAATTACTCAGAGAAGCAGGCTTCAACGCATTAGAAGTAGTGCGAGCGGCAACTTACAATGGCGCTGAAGCATTAGGTTTAGAAAGTGAAATAGGCTCTATTCGAGTTGGAAAAAAAGCTGACTTGGTTATTGTTAAAAATAATCCATTACGTAATTTAAAAGAGCTATACGGTACCGGTCATTTCAAACTTGATGATAATAACAAACCAGTGCGAGAAGGCGGTGTTCACTATACCATTAAGGACGGCATTATCTATCATGCACCCACGCTCTTGGAAGATGTCAGAGATATGGTAAAACAAGCTAAGATCGACGCTAAACTATCAAGTGAAAAGAGCCACTAATCCTAAGCATTAAACAAAATCTCTTCAGTAACTAAAAGGGTAAGAAATTGATGAAGCACGTCGTGAAAATACTGCTGTTGTTATGTACCTTAGTGCATACAAGTATTTGTTTTGCTGAAAAACCTGTATTACGTGTTGTTGCTGAAGAGTGGCAAGGCTCAACAAATGCTGACTTAACTGGAAAGTACTGGGATATTGTCAGGGCAGTTTACGCTGAACAATACGATCTAGAATTTGAAGTAGTCAGTAGGGATAGAGCGCTTAATTTGGTGTCAAAAAACCAAGCTGATATTGTCATAGGGGTTTATAAAGGACAATTCCCTAATGTCCTTACCCCTGCACTTCATTTAGATATGGACTCATCATTTTACCTATTATTTGACAGCAATAAGCACAAAATAAAATCCATTAGTGATATTGATAACCTAAACATAGCGGGGATTAGTAACTACGTGTTAAAAAGTAGATTGCCACCCAACGTAAAACTCTACCCTATGGATAACCTGGCAAACGTTGCTCGATTAATAGAAAAAGGACGATTAGATGGTGCGCTACTTTATGCCAGTGATTTAAATAGCGCTGACCCAAAAAAGCAACTCGAGCATGTTGAGATACTGCCAAAACAAAAAATGTATTTAGGCTTTCCTAACACTAAACAAGGTAAGCAACTAGCATCAATTTACGATGAAAAAATGCCGATTTTGTTAGCACAAGGCAAAGTAAAAGAGTTTTTTGACAACGACCTTTCTTTTCAATTTGCTGAGTATTTCTCAAAAGATCATAGTAATCCGATTAATTGGTACTTAATTGCCAAGCTTTATCAAGGTGACTCCTCACTAAAAACATTGAGGCTAGATCATTTATATGGCGATTATGTCGCCAATCATTTTAAAAATTACCAATTCAATTTAAAGCTTGGCAGTGTCAGTGTTGTCGACTCTGTTATTAATGCTGAAGACAAAAGCCAAAACAACTGCGTTATTAACGTGTTTAAAAACCCTAAACGCAGCCAATATGCATTGTTTTCCAAACCTATTAACACCTATATAAGGCCAAGATTAATCACTAAAGAGAATAGCAAGTCAACAGTGATAAAAGAGGCATCTAACCAAGGTGTGCTAAATCTTGATAGCTTGTTAACTGACAATCCTCAATTTAGGTTAGGTATTGTTAATAAAGGTTTCGCCTATAGAACCTTATCAAATAAACTACCAAAAGCGCTTTTTGAGAAGATTATGGTTTTTGAAGATGCCGCTTATGGCAAAGTAATTAAAATGTTAAATGCTGACAGATTAGATGCGATTATTTTATGGCCAACCGTGTTGCCTGAGATCATTCCTGAAGGTGTAAATGTTCAATCTTTAACAAGCTATACATTAGAAGAAGGCTTAGGCAAAGACATTAGCACCTATTTAATGTGTAATGACACGCCACTAAATCAAAAGTTTATTCGTGATATTAACTCAGCGTTAGATAAGCCTGATGAACAACGAAAACTCTACCAAGGTTTAGTCAATTCATTTGATGAAGAAACAGGGAAGCTTTTTAAAAAGTCACTTGCTTTAGATTTCGAGTAGAACAACACACAATAAACATAAAAAGGCTTACCTAATCTGAACAACCTAATGTGAATAAGTCTTAACTTTATCTGTAAAATTTGGTTAATAGAACACAATCAAATCTGACAGTCTTTTCCGTGCCAATTGAGCCGTTCAAGCTTGCTGCCACTGATTATATGCCAAAGCTTAAGCAGACATTCAACTCATATCGGGACATAATGAGTTACGGTCTCGTAAGAATTTCTAGCAATCTATTCATTTTAATGTTCTTTATACTTTCCTAACCAGAGCTCATTATAATCGTTAATGCTTTGTTCTATCTCTCCTTTTTGTTTTAGAAGTGAAAGCTGTTTGTCAAACTCTTTTATAATTGCGTTACACTCTTTTGCATAATGAAGTGCAAATCCATTGTGAACTTTTAGCCCATTGATCTTAAATGCCATTTTAAAATGTTCACTCAACTCATTGGACTTAAGGTAGTCGTAGCCTGTATAAAACCCAGTAATAAAATAGTCAGTTCTACCAAGCTTTAGCATTTCAAAGTTCTGTGCTAACCCATGAATAAATTGCATATTAGGTTGTTTTAATACAAATGAATCTATCTTGTCACCATGCTTATCACCTGCATTTATGCTGCCAAATAAACCGACTAAATCTTCCAGTGAAGCTGGAACTTTAGTTTCGCCTTTTCTTACAAAAATAGCGACTGGGTTTATTGAAAATTCGTTATGAGTAAATAGGAAGTACTCTTGTCTATCTGAAGTTTTTTTTAAAGCAGGTATAAAGTCTATTTTTCCTTGTTTGGCCGACATTAGAACTCTTTTCCATGGGCCTTCATAACTTACGCTTACTTCTACGCCTAGCCTTTCAAATATTTTTTGACTGATATCAATAGATGCACCAACTATTGTATCTTTTTCTTTCCAATGAAAAGGAGGATAGTTCGGATGTGCTGATATATTAACGCTATAACAATTAACTGGATCGGCGATAGCAACCTGAAAAGTTCCCATAGCTAACACTATGTATATAAGGAGAGGCTTTATCATTACTTAAACTTCCACTTTATCTTACTAGGGGCTGTTAATAATAAATTACTTCTTTCTACTATAAATCAACTTGGTGCACAAATAAGTTGACTGAACCTCTACTATATAGGAATAAACTAGTAACACCAAATGAACGCAACCGTCTCAAATTCGCTCATAGCTTCCCGTTAGATGAAATCTAAACCAATTAACTTGAACTGTAAGTCAGATATGATCTACGACACCTAACGGTAAGCCTTTTTTGATATAAACAATCAAATTAAATACTGGCAGCTAATTCAGCTCCTTGTCTGATTGCACGTTTCGCATCTAACTCTGAAGCTACGTCAGCACCGCCAATTAAGTGCACATTTTGACCCGCCTGCGTTAGTTCAGTTGCCAAATCACGATTTGGTTCCTGACCAGCACAAATGATCACATTGTCTACTTCTAGTAGTTGCTCCTCACCGTTGACTTCAATCAAAAGACCGCGATCATTTACTTCTTTGTAAGTAACGCCTGGAATCATATTGACGCCTTTCTTTTGTAAGAATGCGCGATGTATCCAACCTGTCGTTTTGCCTAAGTGCTTACCTACCTTAGACGTTTTACGTTGAAGTAAGAAAATTTCTCGCTCTGCCTTCTCCGACTCAGACTGCGTTAATGCACCATCATGCTCATAGGTTTTATCAACGCCCCACTCTTTCATCCAAGCCTCAGTATTCGTCGTTAACGACTCTTCCTCGGCCAAGTAGCTCGCCGTATCAAAACCAATACCACCTGCGCCGATTATCGCGATTTTTTGCCCTACTGGCTCTTTCTCTTTCAACACCTGTAAGTAGCTTTTCACTTTTTCGTGTTCGATGCCTTCAATTGCTAATTGACGCGGTTTAATGCCTGTCGCAATAACAACGTCATCAAAGCCCTCCTCAGCTAACTCTTGAGAAGTTTTAAAGCTATTCAATTGAATATTGACATCACATAGCTCAAGTTGCTTTTTAAAGTATCGTAATGTCTCATAAAACTCTTCTTTACCTGGGATCTGTTTGGCAACATTGAACTGCCCACCGATTTCTGAACCTGCATCGAATAAGGTAACTTTGTGCCCACGTTGACTAGCGTAAACACTAAACGCTAATCCTGCTGGACCTGCACCTACGACTGCAATGTTCTTTACTTGTTTTGTATCTGAGAACGTAAGCTCTGTTTCATAACAAGCGCGCGGGTTAACCAAACAAGACGCACGTTTTTGCTCAAACACATGATCTAAACACGCTTGGTTACAGCCAATACATGTATTAATTTCATCACTTTTACCTGCCGCGGCTTTATTAACAAAATCGGCATCAGCTAAGAAGGGGCGTGCCATTGATACCATATCAGCATGACCATTAGCTAAAACTTCTTCGGCGACTTCAGGCGTGTTAATGCGGTTAGTTGTAACAAGAGGTAGGCTCACCTCTTTTTTCATACGCTCAGTTATCCAAGTAAATGCTGCGCGTGGCACCGACGTTGCGATAGTGGGTACACGAGCTTCATGCCAACCAATACCGGTATTGATAATTGTTGCACCTGCGGCTTCAATCGCTTTAGCCATTAAAACAACTTCTTCCCAACTATTGCCGCCTTCAACAAGATCGAGCATTGATAGACGGAAAATAATGATAAAGTTTTCACCACAGCGTTCACGGGTCTCACGAACAGTTTCAACTGCAAAACGCATACGGTTTTCAATACTACCACCCCATTCATCGGTACGGTGATTAGTGCGCTTACAGCTAAACTGGTTCAATAAATAACCTTCAGAACCCATAATTTCAACACCATCGTAACCAGCTTTTTGCGCTAATCGAGACGCTTTTGCATAGTCTTTAATTGTGCCCCAAATTTGACGGCTAGACATTGCTTTTGGTTTAAAAGGGTTAATGGGTGCTTTAATTGCACTCGCTGAAACGCTAAACGGGTGATATGCATAGCGCCCTGTATGAAGTAACTGTAAGCAAATTTTCGTATCATACTTGTGAACAGCAGCCGTTACTTCTTTATGTTTTTTAGGGTGCCATGGCATAGTCATATCGCCACCAAAGGGTGCAACACGACCGCGAATGTTTGGACTTACACCACCGGTAACAATCAGACCAACACCTCCTTTAGCGCGTTCTTCATAAAACGCGGCAAGCTTAGACCAACCATTTTTTTCTTCTTCTAGGCCGGTATGCATTGAGCCCATTAACACCCTATTCGCTAGGGTCGTAAAGCCTAAATCTAAAGGCGCTAATAGGTGAGGATACATCGTTGATGTTGTCATAATTTATTCCCAAGCAATTGATATCTATAGACACAATGTCGTCACGCGAGTTTACGTTTTTAGCACTCAATGTTGACACCTGTCAGATTGACATCTAATTTATCTTATTCATTGGCTTTGTCAAGCTTTTACATTATGGTTGACGAATGAATAAAGTACCTATTTTGATGAACATTAAAACTCAGTTAAGCGCTGAGTTAGACAATGCTACGCACGCTGCAGAGCAAGCAAGGTTGGCGGCAACAGATGATCAATCAGTGGCTGAAACACAATATGATACGCTGGCAATAGAAGCTAGTTTTTTAGCGCATGGCCAGTCTCAAAGAGCTGAACAGTTAATGCAAGCCATTGCGATCATTGAGAAACTCATGCTACAGAATGAATGCCATAGGTATATCAAGGCTGGTAGCTTGGTTGTTCTAAGTAATGAACAACATCAAACGCAGTACTTTTTTATTGCTCCTGTTGGTGGTGGCATGAGCTGTGTTGAGGGTGGAAAGACCATCAAGGTTATCACGCCAAGCTCTCCACTAGGTAAAGCAATGCTTGGCAAAGCAATAGACGACGACGTGCAATTAAAACTTGGTCACAAAGACATGGAATATGTCATTGATGAACTCTATTAAGAATGTAATAACGACTTAACTTGTTGAACCGATGTTTTTTTAACATCTAGCTTTACGTATGCTACACGCTCTTCATAAACTAACGTTGCTTCGACAACTCCAGGTAATTTAATTAACTTTTGCAATACGGCTTCACTTTCTACTTCATTCAGTTGAGGTGTTGAAAAGCTATAACTCTTTGAAGGCAGATAAGCTTGCATTGATAAAGAGAGCGCAAACCAAAAAATAGCAAACCAAGCCATGCACATGAATATTGCACTTTCATCTAGGTTTTGAGCGATATAACCACCAAGAGCACCACCAACAAATGCGCCCATGAATTGGCTTGAGGTAAAAATTCCCATTGCACTGCCTTTGACTCCAGCTGGCGCGATACGTGCTAATTGGGAAGGCATTGTTGCTTCAAGATAGTTAAAAGCAGTAAAGAAAGCGACCATTAATACCACTAGCCAGACGAGCGATTCACTATGGTAGGTCAAGGCAAGCAAAGTGAAGGCAAGTAACGCGACGGCCGCGCTAAACATACCTTTCTCATAACCTTTTTTAATGGCAAAAATCATAAATGGCACCATTAAAAAGAAAGAACCAAACAACGTAGGTAAATACAGCGACCAATGTTGCTCTAATGGTAAACCCGCTTTTACAAATAACGTTGGCAAGGTAACAAAGCTCGCCGTTAATATCATGTGTAGAATAAAAACACCGGCATTCAATCTAAAGAGTTGAGGGTGTTTTATCAGGCGTGTTACCTGTTGTGGAATAGCGACATTATCGCCTTTGGGCGCTTTATTTTGAGACACTGGCACAACAAATTGCACCATAAAAATAGCCATTAGCGTTAATATCGCCGTGAATAGAAAGACACCTGACAAACCATAACTTTGCGCAACAATCGGCCCTACAACCATAGAGACGGTAAATGACAACCCAATAAACATACCGATTGTTGCCATCACTTTAGGACGTTGCTCTTCTCTCGATAAATCAGCCGCTAAGGCGAGCACTGCACTTGCAATTGCGCCCATGCCTTGTAGTGCACGACCAAACACAACGCCATAAATCGACTCTGCGCTGGCTGCAACTAAACTACCAATAAGAAAAACAATTAGGCCAATAATGATTATCGGCTTACGGCCAAACTTATCCGACAGGATTCCCATTGGAATTTGTAACAGCGCTTGCGTAAGGCCATAGGCGCCAATAGCAACACCTAGCCATAAAGGTGAGTAACCTTCTAACTCAACACCATAAATTGCAAAAATTGGCAGGATCATAAACAAACCAAGCATGCGCAAGCCAAAAACGGTCGCTAGTGAAAATGCCGCTTTCTTTTCTATACTGTTTAATCCGTCTGCTTTCATTAGCTAGTTCAGCGCCTTGTTTCTTGTTAAGGAATATCGATTTCACCATACTTTATGGGAAAAACACGTTATTTTAGCATGACTTCCACACAATAATCACCATCGAAAGCCCTTAAATAATTAAGCTAATTAGGTCAACATTGATGCGTTTTTATGCGATACTAGTGGGTTCTTTAAGTAAGCGGATTGGTTATGAATACGATTGAAGTTAGGGGTGCTAGAACCCATAACCTAAAAAACATTGATTTAGTGTTACCTCGCGATAAATTGATTGTCATTACAGGTTTGTCGGGCTCAGGAAAATCGTCTTTAGCGTTTGATACGCTTTATGCAGAAGGACAGCGACGTTATGTTGAGTCTTTATCTGCTTATGCTCGCCAGTTTTTATCTTTAATGGAAAAGCCAGACGTTGACCATATTGAAGGTTTATCGCCAGCTATTTCTATCGAGCAAAAATCTACATCTCATAACCCACGCTCTACCGTTGGTACAATTACTGAAATATACGACTATTTGCGTTTATTATACGCTCGAGTAGGTGAACCTCGTTGTCCTGAGCATCATGAGCCGTTAGCTGCACAAACAGTCTCTCAAATGGTTGATAAAGTGCTGGCGCTCGAAGAAGGCACTAAAGTGATGATTTTAGCGCCGGTTTTGCAAAACCGTAAAGGTGAGCACATTAAGTTGCTAGAAAACCTAAGTGCCCAAGGTTTTATTCGTGCGCGTATCGACGGCGAGGTATGCGACTTATCAGATCCACCACCGCTAGAGCTTCACAAAAAACATACTATTGAAGTTGTCGTTGACCGTTTAAAAGTGCGTGACGATATTCAACTTCGCTTATCTGAATCATTCGAAACTGCGTTAGGGTTAACGAACGGTACAGCTAAAGTCGCCTATATGGATGAGCCAGATAAAGAAGCGCTTATCTTTTCTGCTAACTTTGCCTGTCCAAAGTGCGGCTACTCTATGCAAGAGTTAGAACCAAGGCTGTTCTCATTTAATAATCCGGCAGGTGCTTGTCAAACCTGTGATGGTCTTGGCAATCAGCAGTTTTTTGATCCAAGTCGCGTTATCACTAACCCTGAATTAAGTTTATCGGGCGGTGCGATTCGTGGTTGGGATAAACGTAATTTTTATTACTTCCAGATGCTCCAAGCATTAGGTCAACATTACGACTTCGAGCTCGATACACCGTTTGAAGCACTACCTGAAAAAACACAAAAGCTTGTTTTATACGGCAGCGGTAAACAAGAAATAGAATTTAAATACATGAACGATAGAGGCGACATCGTTGTGCGAAAGCACCCGTTTGAGGGGATTTTAAACAACATGCAGCGTCGTTATAAAGAAACTGAGTCGAATGCTGTTCGAGAAGAGCTTTCTAAATATTTAAATAGCCAGCCATGTAATGATTGTGGTGGTTCTCGTTTGCGTCTTGAAGCACGTAACGTGTTTATTGAGAATGTGCCACTTCCTACGGTTGCAGAATTATCTATCGCTGAAGCACTAGCATTTTTTGAAGGTTTGGAACTATCAGGCCAACGCGGCAAAATCGCAGAAAAAATTCTAAAAGAAATTAATGACCGCTTAGGCTTCTTAGTCAACGTCGGCCTAAACTACTTAAATTTATCGCGCAGTGCAGATACCCTTTCAGGTGGTGAAGCCCAGCGTATTCGACTTGCTAGCCAAATTGGTGCAGGTTTAGTCGGTGTTATGTATGTACTTGATGAGCCATCAATTGGCTTGCACCAACGTGACAACGAGCGCTTGCTCAACACCCTGATACATTTACGTGATTTAGGTAATACCGTTATTGTTGTTGAGCATGATGAAGATGCTATTCGTGAAGCTGACTACATTATTGATATTGGCCCTGGTGCAGGTGTTCATGGCGGTAATATTATTGCGCAAGGTAGCTTAGAAAACATCCTAGAAAGTGAAGACTCACTCACCGGAAAATACCTATCAGGAAAAGAGTGTATTGAAGTACCACTATCACGCACACAATTCAACGCCAAAAATGTTGTTGAGTTAAAAGGAGCAAGTGGTAACAACCTTAAAGATGTTGATTTGACCATTCCAGTTGGCTTGATGACCTGTATTACAGGGGTGTCTGGCTCGGGTAAATCAACACTCATAAATGACACATTATATAAGTTAGCTCACACTGAATTAAATGGCGCAACGACGCAAGAACCCTCGCCATATAAATCAATTACTGGCTTAGAGCATCTTGATAAAGTTATCGATATCGACCAAAGCCCAATAGGTAGAACGCCTCGCTCTAACCCTGCAACTTATACAGGTATATTTACCGCTGTTCGAGATATATTCGCAGCAACACAAGAAGCCCGCTCACGCGGTTACAAACCAGGCCGCTTTAGCTTTAACGTTAAAGGTGGTCGTTGTGAAGCATGTCAAGGTGATGGCGTAATCAAAGTAGAGATGCACTTTCTACCTGATGTTTATGTGCCTTGTGATGTTTGCAAAGGTAAACGTTATAACCGAGAAACGTTGGAAGTTCGTTATAAAGGAAAAAGTATCCATGAGGTACTCGATATGACGATTGAAGACGCGCTAGAGTTCTTCGCGCCTATTCCTGCAGTGAAACGCAAGTTACAAACATTAATGGATGTAGGCTTGAGTTACATTAAACTGGGTCAATCAGCTACGACACTTTCTGGCGGCGAAGCACAGCGCGTTAAATTGGCGAAAGAGCTTTCTAAACGCGATACAGGTAAAACGCTTTATATTTTGGATGAGCCAACAACAGGTTTGCACTTCCATGATATCAAGCAGTTGCTGCAGGTTATTCATCGCTTGCGTGATCACGGAAATACCATTGTTGTCATTGAACATAACCTAGATGTCGTAAAAACAGCCGATTGGATTGTCGATCTTGGCCCTGAAGGCGGCTCTGGTGGTGGCGAAATTTTAGTGACAGGTACGCCAGAAAATATTGTAAAAGATAAACGCTCGCACACCGCACACTTCTTAAAACCCATGTTAAACTAATTAGATTAACTGATACCGAATAGAAGCCTGCCATTTAGCAGGCTTTTTTGTTTTGAAATTCAACTGGTAGATCGCAACACATCTGGTTAATATGTTGTAAAACAATAATTAACCAAATCTCTTATGTGGCAAAACCTTTTTATTTACCTCCTAGCATTTTCAAGTGGCTTTGCCATCATGGGCATTGAGTTGCTCGGCGGTCGTATACTTGCGCCTTATTTTGGCTCTAGCATTCATATTTGGGGCAGTATTATTGCTGTCTTTCTTTTAAGCCTATCTTTAGGTTATTTAATTGGCGGTAAATTCTCTACCCATTTACCAACGCTTAAAAAATATGGCTTACTGTTCTTTTTTTCTGGTCTCACCGTCACGCCGATCGCCTTATTTGCGACACCGATTTTAGAGCTGATATTTGTCAACATTGAAGATACTCGGTATGGCTCACTTGTCGCTTCAGTTGCACTATTCTTTATCCCTACAGTGATTTTAGGCATGATTTCTCCTTATTCGATTAGACTGTTGATCACCGACAAAGAAAAAAGCGGGCAAGTTGCCGGCGTTCTTTATTTTGTTTCCACCATAGGTAGTGCGCTCGGAACGTTAATGACCTCTTTCTATCTTGTCCTGTGGTTTGAAGTAAATACCATTATCTTGTTTTATTGTTTCTTGCTGATGGCTTTAGGCATAACATCAATCATTTTGAATCACGTATTTACTGCCTCGTCAAAACACCAAGTTAGGGCTTCAGCATGATCAAAAATATCCTCGCATTTACAATCCTGCTTTTAATAGCCTCACCTACGCTATTTGCAGAGGTCATTCATCAAGAGCGATCGCTATACCGAAATATTTTTGTTGAAGATAGTGGAGATCTGCGCTGTTTAAAATTTAGTGTAAAACGTGAAACCAGTAATCAAAGCTGTATCTATAAATCTGATCCTAACAAGATGGTATTTACCTACACGAAGCTCGCATTTTCTGGTCTGTTACTTAAGCCAAACCCTAAACGTATTTTGATTGTAGGTTTAGGTGGCGGCACGCTATCTAATACTTTTCACCAACTATTTCCCGAAGCGATTATTGACAATGTTGAAATTGATCCTGCCGTTGTAAAAGTGGCAAAACAGTATTTTGATTTTAAAGAAAACCAACAGGTCACCAACTACGAAAAAGATGGGCGTATATTCATTAAGCGAGCGGTGCTCAAAAAGCAGCAATATGATTGGATTATTTTAGATGCTTACAATGGCGACTATATTCCCGAACATCTAATGACGAAAGAGTTTTTAGCGGAAACTAAAAAGCTACTTTCACCTACCGGCGTGATGACAGCAAATACCTTTTCATTAAGCCAGCTCTACAACGCTGAGTCAGCAACCTACCAAGCTGTTTTCGGTGAGTTCTATAATGTTCGCTTTAATGAGCATGGCAATCGTATTATTGCCTATACAAATGGCACTAAACCGACGCAAGCGGAATTAGAATCACGCGCAGATCAACTAGCTCCCGTATTGATAAAATACGGTGTTGATATCTATCGTGTACTTCGCAGCATGAAAATCGAACAAGACTGGCCAAAAAATACGCGCATTCTTACCGATCAATATTCGCCTGCTAATCTATTGAAATAGCCGTTAGGCTATTTATACTTATAAGAAAATTTTGCCTGACAAGATAAATTATTATGCCTATTATTTTCCAACGAATGCTTAGTTCCGATCAGTTTTATTATGTCGATGGACATGGTGTGAAAAACTACAAAACCCGTTTCGTTTTTTTCTTAGCACTATTATCGATGATTTTGCTGGTATGCTCATTAGGCTTCCTTACTTTACATTTTGAACAGAGTCATCCTGACGCCACAGTGAAAACCTATGCTGACGCTATTTGGTTAATGTTAATGAGCTCAACCACCATTGGCTTTGGTCGAATTGGCCCAGTTACCGTTGGTGGCCAAGCAATGGTAATGATCATGTTCATTTTTGGTGTCGGTATCATGGGCGGGCTTGGTGCATTAGCAGCATCTAAAATTCTTGGTTTTTCAGATACCAATGTCAAAAACCGTGAGTTACGCAGTCAAAATGCACAAATTATTGAGCGATTGATCCAATTAGAAAAAAAGATTTCGCAACAGGATAAAACAATTTCCAGTACCCAACAGTCGATTGAAAAAGCGATGGATGATAATCTGGATAACAAATAAACTTAAATAAAAAAGGGTCCGTTAGGACCCTTTTTACCAATTAATATCACTTATTTTTCGAAGTAAAACTTCTCACGTTTATTATCGTAGTTACCAATTTCGTTCATGGTTTCTGCATTAAATAAACGACCATTAATCATGGTATAGGTTACTTTATCACTGATTTTAATGTCTTTAGTAATATCACCGTCAACAACAATTAAGTCAGCCAATTTACCCTTGGTAATTGAACCGAGTTGCTTATCAAGACCTAAAGTTTTAGCTGGGTTCATAGTTGCAGTACGCAACGATTCAAGCGGGCTCATGCCACCTTGTGCCATCATCCACATTTCCCAATGCATTGCTAAACCTTCACGTTGACCGTGACCACCAGAGTTTACTAGTACCCCTAAATCATTCATCTCTTTCGCTACTTTTGCCACGTTAAAGTGATTGTAGTGATGATGAGGCGCTTTCGTTCTGCGCATTGAACGCGGATCTAAAAACTCGCTAGGTACATATTTACTTAAACGCTCATGTTCCCAAACGTTGGTTGTATCGTACCAAAAATGCTCACCTGAAATACCGCCATAGGCAACACCCATTGTTGGCGTGTAGGCCATTTCCGATGCTGACCATAGCTGCTTGATGTCATCATAGATTTTTTCAGTTGGAATTGAATGCTCTAAGGTTGTATGACCATCTACTACCATGGTTAGGTTGTGCTGTAATAATGAACCACCTTCTGGCACAACGAGTACATTCGCTTCACGAGCTGCTTGAATAAACTGCTGACGTTGATTACGGCGAGGCTGGTTGTAGCTTTTCACACTATAAGCGCCGGCTTTTTGTAAACGTTCTACGTGGAATTTAGCATCATCTAAACTGTCAACGTGCGAAGTATAACCAGCTACCGTTGCACCATATAAAATTGTACCGGTTGAGTGTAAACGCGCTGCAACAATGTCACCGGCTTTTTGCATTTCACTTGCTGCAAAAAACTCAGTAGTGTCATTTGACGGATCATGAATAGTTGTAACACCCAATGCTAAACCAGCGTAGTTCTTCCAGTTTTGTTGCGGAATAATCTCATCGCTACCTTGCGGGCCATGGGCATGGGCATCGATTAATCCTGGCATAATTGATTTGCCACTAATATCGATTTGTTTAGCGTTAGCTGGAATATCAACACTGCCTTGCGCACCGACTGCAATAATTTTATTGCCTTCGACAACAACAACACCGTTATCGATAACCTGATCGCCTTCCATTGTAACAACCTTGCCACCAACGAAAGCAATCGCGCCAGACGGCTTATCTACTTTATGCTTGAAACTTAAGTTTGTTACCGTTGGCTCGCTCTCATCAGCCGCTTCGCCTTCACCTTTAATATCAAATAAACCAGCTACTGACGCTTGGTAAAGTTCAGGGCCTAAACTCCAATACAGCTTATTTGAATCGCCATTCCAGCTAATACTCTCACCTGCACGCACAGATAACTGCTTAACAGGGAAGTTACCACCTTTAGGGCCTGTGGTAATTACATCGCCGCGTTCTACAAATGGCGTAACAAACACTTTAAAGCGTTCAGCAAATGCTAAGTATTGTCCATCAGGCGATACGCGATATTCTGTAGCGAATTTACCTTGATAAAGAGTTGTATCGTTTTGACCATCAATATCAACACGTGCAATATTTGGCATTTCACCGCCACGTATTACGTAAACACGGTCATTGGTCGCACCAAAGTGAGGCTGAACACCGCGCTCAGTAATTAACGTAGCCTTACCGCCTTTTGCCGGTATAGCATATATGCCAGGGTTTAATCCCCAAGTAGGTTCGGTAATATAACCACCTGAAATTTTGCGATAAACAACGGTTTTGCCATCAGGAGAGAACGTTGGTTCAACGTATTTGCCAGGCTCTTTAGAAATCGTTTTACCTTTGCCACCACGTGATGAAACTACTTTGATTTCAGCTAAATCTTGGTCGTCCCATGCGATATATACAATCTTTTTCCCATCACGAGAAAAGCTAGGGTAGAACTCAAACTTAGATTTTTCTTTAGTTAGGCGCTTTGGTTTACCGTCTGGTAATGAACGGGTGTAAATATTACCCATCGCTTCAAAGACAGCTTGTTTGCCATTGGGTGAAATTTGCACGTTTCGTAGCATTTTCACATCAAAGTCGTCTTGCTCTAGGTTTTGCTCGAATTTCAAAGCTGTTTGAATTTTCTTTTGAGTTTTTACGTGAAACTCTATCGTTTTAGCTTTCTTTGACGCAATATTAAGCTTTTTGATTTTACCATCAGCCCAAAATACTAAGTTCTCGCTATCTGGTGTCCAGCTCATATTTGAATAAACACCGTGAATTGCCCATGTTTCTTGCATATCACGTTCTAAATCTTCGTGAATCAAGATTTCTTCGCCACTCACCAGATCATACAAGTACAAGTTTGATTGGAAGTCATCACGACTGATAAAGGCTAAATATTTGCCGTCTGGCGATGGCGTTGGTCGAATTGCACCGCCTTTACCTGAAATAATCGTATTGATTTCGCCAGTTTCTAACTCATAACGCTTAATCTTATAGATACCTTTCACAGAATCTTTTGAGTAGTGGAACGTTTTGCCTGGCGTCGCATCTTGTGAGAAATAGACGTATTTACCGTCGTGTGAGAACGATGGTTCACCTAAATCTTTTTGCTGATTTGGACGCTTCGTTAACATCACACCACTACCACCCGTTTTATGGTATAGCCATACTTCGCCTGCGCCTAAAGAACGCGAACCTGTATAGTGTTTACGGCCTACAATATAGTTTCCATCTGGCGACCATGCAGGGCTATTTAATAAACGAAAGGTCTCTTTTGTTACTGGCTTTGGATTTGTACCATCAGCGTTCATAATCCATAGGTTATCACCGCCATCTTGGTCAGAAGTATAAGCAATATACTTACCATCTGGGCTGAACTTTGGCTGCATTTGCCAAGCGATATCCGTCATCAAGGCTTTAGCTTCACCACCTGATGCCGGCATAGTGTAAATATCACCAAGCAAATCAAAGACAATGGTCTTGCCATCTGGACTCATATCGACATTCATCCATGTGCCCTGCTGTACATCGATATCGACAGTCTTAAATACACCTTGTGGCTCATTTACGGACCAAGCCTTTTCTTCATTATTTTTTTCTGCAAACGCAGTTGACGGTAATGCCACTGCAACAGCAAATGCTAAAGCAGAAACCTTAGGAAAGTTAATCGCCATGAATTAAACCCTATGTTGTAATGTAAATCGCCGCTGAGCATGTCAAAGGCGAGGAATTTATTTTTATGTAATAGAACATACTTGCCACAAAAACTTAACAGTTATGCGTTAACTTGTCTGCAAATAACGACAAACTCAAAAGCACGTTACAAATTAACTGTTGAAAAAGTGAACAATAGACAAGTATAGTAACTGGTGATAATACGCAAAGGCCATAAGGATAAATGTGCTGTATAAAATCGTAGGATTTCTGTTGCTGTTTTATTCGCCCTATAGTGATGCGCTTTTTAATAAGCTAGAAATCTCTATGGTTGCGACACATTTAGAGCACTTTATTGAATATGATCATCATGGCGCGATTGACCTTTTGATGGCTGATATTGCACATGCGTCAGGTATTGTTCACCAATATAGCGTGCTTTCTTTTGCGCGAGCTCGTCGAAGTTTTTTACGAAAAAAAATTAGTTGTGTGCTGCCTGCTAGTAACCTACCTATGATTGCGGACAACCAAAATACCATTCAAAGTATGCCAATTGCCACCAAGCAATTTCATGTTTATACACTGAAAGATAATGTTCCCGTAACGAATAGAGTCAGTTTAGACAACAAAGTGATTGGCGTAGTCAAGAACGCATTACCTAACTACAAAGAATTGCTTCGTGATAACCAAACTAAAATTATTGAAGTATCAAATTTTAAAGCGTTAGTTGAATTACTTACTATAGGGCGCGTTGATGCAATGATTCAAGACTCAGCGAGTGTTAACATGTTATTAAGCAATGAACAAAAGCGCGCGCTATTCTTCGATCCTACGTTAGACTTTATCGTCGATGAAATAAAAATAACCTGTCATAAAAATCGCGCAACTGAGCTATACATAAACAGTATCAATCACGCGATTTTAAACATGGAAAGCAAAACAATTCAGCACTACCTTAATAAAATGTCCTCGAAAGCTTCAATTAATACCTCTAACGCTGATAGCCCCAACGCGGCATAATCTTTTGCTCTATTGATAAATGATCTAACACCCGCCCCACCATAAAGTCGATTAAATCATTAATACCTTGAGGTTTATGATAAAAGCCTGGCGCTAATGGCATGATGGTCACGCCCATTTGCGATAAGGTCAGCATATTTTGCAGGTGGATAGTAGAAAATGGTGTTTCACGAGGCAATATAATCAGTTGGCCACGCTCTTTAATTACTACATCGGCGGCTCGCTCAATTAAATTGTCACTCATCCCCTGACTGATCGCAGCTAATGTACCTGTCGAACAAGGACATACAATCATTTTTCGAGGTGCAGCTGAGCCAGAAGCTACAGGAGAAAACCACTGCTCCTTGCCAAACACTTTTATTTGCTCTGGCTGTGCATGATATTTTTGAGTTAACAACTCAGCAGCAGCGTCAGGCGATGCAGGCAACTTCAAGTCAACTTCGGTATCAAACACCACACGTGCTGCAGAAGAAAACAGAAAATAAACTTGATAGTTGGCCGCGACCAAGCATTCTAACAAGCGAAGCGCATAAGCAGAACCTGACGCTCCTGTTACCGCTAGTGTAATAGTGTCAGTAAAGTTCGATTGTTCTTTTAACATGGTTAACCCTTGCCCTGAGCAGTTAAACGTAACGACAAAGCGTCAATTAATTTTTGATGAAAATTGCCAAACCCACCATTACTCATCACTAAAATATGATCCGTCGACGTAGCTTCATCAGCTACCATGTCTACCAATTTATTAATATCATTGCTGACATTACAGGGTTGATGACAAGCGTCAATCAATTCACTCACTGACCACTTCACTTGCTCGCCTTGAAAAACAAATACCTGATCAGCCAATGCTAGTGACTTTGGTAGGGTCTCTTTATGAATACCCGACTTCATCGTATTTGAGCGAGGCTCTAGCACCGCCAATATACGTGATTGGCCTACGTGTTTGCGCAATCCATCAAGTGTCTTAGCAATTGCCGTTGGGTGATGAGCAAAATCGTCATACACCTTCACTTGATTCACTTCACCTTTAAGCTCTAAGCGTCTTTTAGTGTTAACAAATTCGGCTAACGCCTCTATCGCGACGTTAGTTGGCACGCCAGCATGTCGACTTGCAGCTATCGCCATAAGACCATTTTCAATATTGAAATCACCAATCAACTGCCAATTAACAACACCTTGCAAGGTGCCTTTAAAGTACACTTCATATTCACTACCGTCGGCTTTTAACTTTCGAACGCTCCAGCCAACCAATTCATCTGATAATGACATTTGCTCTTGAGGTGTCCAGCAGCCTAACTTCAACGTTTCTTCTATGGTTTGCGTGTTTGCTGGTGATAAAACTAAACCATTGCTTGGTACCATTCTAATCAGGTGATGAAATTGTCGCTGAATATCAGTGATATCATTGAAAATATCACCGTGATCAAATTCCATATTATTGATGACCAATGTTCTCGGTCTGTAATGCACGAACTTTGAGCGCTTATCAAAAAAGGCAGTATCGTACTCATCGGCTTCAATGACAAAAAACGGGCTATTTCCTAAACGTGCTGAACTAGAAAAGTTTTGTGGTACGCCGCCAATTAAAAAGCCCGGCGTTAACTTAGCGTACTCTAAAATCCATGCCAGCATACTAGAGGTTGTTGTTTTACCGTGCGTGCCGGAGACAGCTAATACCCAGCGGTCTTTAAGTACATTTTCTAACAACCATTGAGGGCCTGATGTATAAGGAATGTTGCGATCTAATACATATTCTACCAACGGATTTCCTCGAGCCATTGCGTTACCCACAATCACTAAATCAGGTTCATCAGCAAGATGCTCAACTTGGTATCCTTGCATTAATTCAATACCCAAAGATTCAAGTTGTGTACTCATTGGCGGGTAAACGTTAGCGTCACACCCTGAGACCCGAAACCCCATTTCTTTTGCGATAGCAGCAATGCCACCCATAAAAGTGCCACAGATCCCTAAAATATGTATATGCATTAATTTTCTCTTTTGCTAACAAATAATCCTAAAATTATCTGTAAGGACAACTAAACTCACCGTAATATAACATTTGTCTTAATTATTTGGCGATGCAAAAATAACAAGACAAAGTTTTTACTAAACAACTATTTGGATTTTAACGCGCATAGGAACGCCAGCATGTCGAAAGTTAGTGAAATCACAGTATATCCAATTAAATCTGCGGGAGGCATTCACCTTTCTCAAACCTGGGTCGACGAATTAGGCCTAAGTTTTGATCGCCGTTTTGTTATCACTAAGCCAAATGGTGAATTCATCACTGCTCGAACACATCATCATTTATGTTTAATTCAGTGTGTGATCACTCCAACAGGTCTGAAACTCGTTGCTCCTGGCATGCCTGTTTTATCGATTCATTATGACGACTTTCAGGAAAATTATGAAAGTGTTAACGTATGGAACGATACAATTAATGCCCAGCACTGTAACGAGCGATATGACACTTGGCTATCACAGTATTTAAATGAGTCATGTAAACTCATGTACTTTGGTAAACATTCCTCTCGCCCTGTGAAAGACTCAACAAGTGAAGTTTCTTTTGCTGATGGTTATCCACTGCTTTTAACCTCTGAAGCATCACTTAACGACCTAAATGCAAGAAGTTACCATAAGACGACAATGACCCAATTTAGACCAAACCTTGTGGTATCAGGCTGTCAGCCTTATGAAGAAGATACTTGGTCAAGAATTCGTATCGGTGAAGTAGAGTTTGACGTGGTTAAGCCTTGTACTCGTTGCATTTTTACCACGATTAATCCAAGCACGGCAGAAAAGCACCCGAAGCAAGAGCCACTTCATAGCTTAAAAAAATATCGTCAATTAGCTGGTGGTGACGTCTGTTTTGGACAAAACATCATTCCACTCAACCAAGGAAAAATTAGCGTTTTTGATAGCGTTGAAGTTATTGCTAAACAATCACCTCCAACCTTTATCAATAAACGTTCTAGTCAACTGAAGCCTAAAGAGCCAGACAATTCTCCTCAAACTGCACAGGAAAACGCTAACGTGAATATATTATTTGATAGCTGGGACAAATACGTGCCAGGTAATAGCCAAGAAACGATTTTAGAGCAAGGGGAAGCGGCTGGTTTAATTCTCCCTTATTCTTGTCGAGGAGGTATGTGCGGTCGTTGTAAAGTAAAGCTCAATTCCGGTGACGTTAGACAACTGGCTACAGATGGTTTATCACCTCAAGAACAAGATGAAGGTTACATTCTTGCGTGTAGCTCAATTCCGCAATCAGATGTGGTTATCAGCAAAGATTAATTAGGTAGCAAACATGAAAATTAACTGTGATTTAGGCGAAGGGCTTGGTCTTTGGCAAATGGGGCAAGACGAGCACATCATGCCTTACATCGATATGGCAAATATCGCTTGCGGCTTTCACGCCTCAGATCCAGTCACAATAGCGACCACACTTGAACTTGCTAAACAGCACAACTTAACGATTGGCGCCCACCCTAGTTACCCAGATCTGGTTGGCTTTGGTCGCCGCTCGATGCAATTGAGTAAACTTGAATTAATTAAAGCGATTCAATATCAGGTATCGGCATTATATGGCATGTCTCAAATTCATGGTTTGCAAATGTCCTATGTAAAACCACATGGCGCACTATACAACGACATGATGAAGAACGTCGAAATATTTGAAAACATTTGTCACGCAATCAAAGAAATCCCACACCAACTTACTTTAGTGATACAGGCCCTGCCAGACAATCAGGCCTTTATTGATTTAGCTAACAAATATCAGATATCACTGCAGTTTGAAGCGTTTATAGATAGACATTACCAAGACAACGGATTACTTGTTTCACGAACAAACGCCAATGCATCAATTAATGAACTAGACTTAATTAAACATCGTAGCCAACAGCTTAAAACGAAAGGTACGATTCAGTCACTAAATGGTGTCGAACTTAATATGAAAATTGATACTTTATGCATTCATGGCGATCATCCGCTTGCTGTAGAAATAGCAAAAACAGTTAGGCAAGAACTTAATGCTTGAGCTCAGCGACTATAAAGTTTTTTCGTATAGTGAAAATGCGATATTAATCCAATGGCCTGAGCTGATAAGTGCGCAATTACACCAACATATTATCTCTGTCAGTGAGCTTGTTGAAAACATACAACCATGGTTTATCGAGCAAGTCTGCTCCTACAATAGCTTATTAGTTTATTATAGATTTGAAGCAATTAGTGCTCACGATTTCAAAGCAAAACTTATTTCAGCAATTGAACAAGCGATCTTAAATGCTGATGAGAAACCTTTAATCGCCTCACAAGCTAAGCAGATTACCATTGATGTTTGCTATGACGTTGCAACGGGTTGGGATATTGAAACCATCTGCCAACAAAAGCAGTGTACGCTAGAGGACATCATAGACTGGCATACAAGTAGAACCTATCGTGCTTATGCACTTGGTTTTACACCCGGATTTTGTTATCTCGCTAGTTTAGATAAACGCTTACAGCTACCTAGAAAAACAATTCCTCGTAAAAAAGTTCCTGCTGGCGCAGTTGCAATCGCACACCATCAAACGGCTATTTACCCTGACAGCAGTCCTGGAGGCTGGCATATTATCGGCCAAACGCCAAACGTTATGTACGCAATGGCAAAAAATCAATTCAAACCACTTATCAACGTTGGTGATATTGTCAGTTTTAACCCTATTTCTCGCGAAGCGTTTATCGCTCAAGGCGGCAATATCGCGAGGGAGCGCTAGTATGGCAAGCATGTCAATTATTGAACTTAATAGTCTTGCGCTTATTCAAGATTTTGGCCGGTTTAGACATCAACACCAAGGGATTAGCGTTAATGGTGCTGCAGATGAGTTTGCGTTTTTAAAAGCCAACCATTGTTTAGGCAATCATGTTTTTACAACAAGAAACGACAAATCTAATGAGCAAAATGCAAGCCTAGAAGTGTTCTATGGCCAAATAAAATTGGCGTTTGATGATAGCTGTTATATCGCGATTACAGGTGCTGATTGCCAGCCCTATGTCACTTCAAAAAATAAATCGCATAGCGATATCCCTATGTGGCAACCTTATTTAGTAGAAGCCGGTGATAGCATAGTGCTTAATCGGCCCTCAACAGGTGTTATTAGCTATGTTGCAGTTAAAGGAGGCATTCGTTCCCCTCAATTTCTCGGATCTCGCGCTCAAAGCGTTGTTGCAAATCAGCAGATGCCTGTTCTTTCACCACTTGTTAAAGGTCAAGAGTTACCATTTTCCCGATCGTCTGATGATTTACCCGAAACAATATTAGACTTAACAAAATACACGCCAGCAGGTTTTTACGCTAGCGATGTACTTTATTTGCGTTTCATGCCGCATCAACATTGGTTTGACGCACCTAATCATCAACAAGAAGATTGGCTTAACACAACTTTTATCGTAGATAGTAATAGTAATCGAATGGCCTATCAATTTGAAAAAGAACTAACGACAGGTCACGCATTTAGCAAACTTAGCCAAACACTTTCAAGTGCTGTAAATTTTGGCACAATTCAAATACTTCCTTCGGGGCTACCATTAGTCTTAATGAAAGATCGTCAAACAATGGGGGGTTACCCTACACTAGGTAATGTTTTTCAAATAGATTTATTCCGTTTAGCTCAGCTTACACCCGGGCAAAAAGTAAAATTTATCCCTGCAGAAATTGAACAAGCGCAAAGTCAATTAAACGCATTTTATCAACGTTTTATGCCACAATAACCGGTATGACAGAGACCAAAGAAAAAAATAGTACCATGCAAATTATCGATTGCAGTTTTGAAGAGCATGGCGAAGCTATACTAACGATGTTTAACCATGCGATTATGCACTCGACAGCGCTGTACGAATATCAACCACGTTCTATTTTGGATATAGAGCATTGGTTTACCAACAAGAACCAACATAAATTCCCTGTGATAGGGATCATTGATAGTGACAAGACACTACTCGGTTTTGCGAGCTACGGCATGTTTAGGCCATATCCTGCCAATAAATTTACCGCTGAGCTTGCCATTTATGTAGATGATAAAGCGCAAGGACAAGGAATTGCTAGCCATTTGCTACCAGCGCTACTTGTCAAAGCTACGTCTCAAAATATCCACACCTTGATAGCGGCAATTGATGAAAACAACCATGCAAGTATTGCACTGCATAAAAAATTTGGTTTTTTTCATGCCGGTACTTTAAAAGAAGTTGGCTACAAATTTGATAAGTGGTTGAACCTTTGTTTCTATCAACGCATGTTAAGCTAAGAAAAACTTAGGCATAATGACCACCTTTGGTTAAAATAGCTCGCCCTGAAGAAGTACTGGTAATCATCACATGCTATTAATGATCGATAACTACGATTCATTTACCTACAATTTAGTTCATTACTTTCAAGCAATAGGACAAGAAGTTGTTGTATGTCGTAATGATGAGGTAACCCTTGAAGGCATAGAGAAAATGTCACCGAAATACCTCGTTATCTCGCCAGGCCCATGTAATCCTGATGCCGCAGGTATTTCTCTCGAAGTGGTGAGAGAGTTTGCTGGCAAGTTACCCATTTTAGGTGTTTGTTTAGGTCACCAAGCAATTGCACAACATTTTGGTGCTAACGTGCAAAAAGCAAGGAAAGTGATGCATGGCAAAACATCTATGATCAAACACAATAACAAAGGGTTATTTGCAGAGTTGGAAAATCCTTTACAGGTTACTCGTTATCACTCGCTTATTGTCGATAAAGATAGCTTGCCTGATGAATTAGTCATAACAGCTTGGTCTGAAACGCCGCAAGGTGACATTGACGAAATCATGGCCCTTGAGCACAACAGCTTACCGATTGCGAGTGTACAATTTCATCCTGAGTCAATTTTGACGAAACAAGGTCATGAATTGCTAAAAAACTTTATTCATTTATATAATTAAATCGACTATACCTCTAATGAACTTAGATTGATTGCCGATAAAGAAAGTTGTCGATAAGTAAATACGTGTTATGAAAATATTTGAGCAAAACGAATTAGTTACTGCAATTTACAACCGAGCCTTAAGCCTTTGCATTAGTAGTGAATTTGCAAAGCAAAGCCTTGGTGAGCATGTATTTGTTGATTACCAAGGTAGCGAGCAAGCTAATCGTCGTCGTGAATTGTTGGCTGTTGAAGCACAAGCCAACAAAAATAAAATTATTGAAGAATATGGTAAAAATCACTTCAAGCAACAAGTGATGGAAGATCTTTATGCCAAAGTGCGCTCAGGCTTCAACGAAGAATTTGATAATAAAGAGCTACTATTTAGCAGTACGTTAAACATTCAAATGGCTACTGCCGATATTCTTGAGTTGCTTTCACTGAAAGCGGCGTCAATCAAACGTATAACACCATTGGTAAATTCACTCCCTTGGCTTGGTGATGAACTCGTCAACCTAGTTAATAAGCCACAGTACCGTAAAAATTCAGATGTAAAAGTCACCAACCCGAATTTGGCATTAAGTTATATCGGATTAGACAACCTAAAACTGGTTGCGCCAACCTTTATTCTAAAACACTGGTTGCCACCTACAACTCAGCCCTTTGGCCTGATGAAACGTAAGTTGTGGAGCCATAGTTTATCGATTGGTATTGCTTCAAAAACACTCGCAAAATCTTACGGCCTAGATGAATACCATGCATTTTGTGCAGGTATGCTCATTAATATTGGCAACATAGCTGTGACACGTTGCTTTTTACGTACTTATAACGACATTCATCAGCAAGCGTTGCGTGAAGCGTACGAAAATAAAGATAAAAAACTCCATAACACCTTGGTTGAACTAGAAACTGCTCCAGAATTTCTTCTCGATCAGTTAACCAATCGTAGCTTTGGTATAAGCGCTGACATAGTTGAATTAATGAACTTTGAGCGCTTGCGTATCACTGACGCTATTTTTGATATTGCTCACACGCCTAAGATCTCACAAATGAACGAATTAGCACGCATCGTTTTAAAAGCGGTTGGTTATGTTGCTTTTAGAATGTTAGCCAAAGAATCATTGATTGATAACGATGAAAGTAAATTGATGCTAAGTGCTTCAGGATTAACAACGCAAGACATTAGCTTACTGCGCAAAAGCGATATTGATCACTTGAAACTGAACTTTAACTAACATATTGAAGATTTTTTTGTGCTTAGTTATGAATTGCATAAATTGTCGTCAATCTTAGCCCTTCATCCGACAAGTCCAATAATTGCTAGAAATCAACCAAATCCCCGATAAAAAATAGTTATGCAAGATAACTGAATAAAACTCTCAAAACCCTATTTTATCTAGGCTTCAGCACGCTTCAAGCAAGACAAACGGTAAATTTTCTGACATAATGGCCGCCTATTTTTTATCAGTAATTGATTAAATGATTAGCTGGTGAGATAAAAATTATTATTCGATTTTCAACATGAGGAGAGAGAGATGTCTAACAAGTTCCCTGTAGACCGCGCATTATTCGACGATGTAATGGTACCTAACTATGCCCCTTCAGCGGTTATTCCAGTTCGCGGTGAAGGTTCTCGTGTTTGGGATCAAAATGACAATGAATTGATCGACTTTGCCGGTGGTATTGCAGTTAACTGTTTAGGTCACTGTCACCCTGCGTTAGTGAACGCATTAAAAGAGCAAGGTGAGAAAATCTGGCATTTATCAAATGTAATGACGAATGAGCCAGCTTTACGTTTAGCTAAAAAATTAGTAGGTAGCACATTTGCGGAAAAGGTATATTTCGCTAACTCTGGTGCAGAATCAAATGAAGCGGCATTAAAACTAGCTCGTCGCTGGGCATTAGATGTTCACGGTGCTGACAAAACACAAATTATCGCATTCAAACAAGGTTTCCACGGTCGTACTTTCTTCACAGTAACTGTAGGTGGTCAAGCGGCATACTCTGACGGTTTTGGTCCTAAACCAGGTGATGTAGTTCACGCTGAGTACAACAACTTAGAAAGTGTTAAAGAGTTAATCTCTGACAAAACATGTGCCGTAATGATGGAGCCACTGCAAGGTGAAGGCGGAATCGTTGCTCCAACAGCAGAATTTGTTAAAGGTGTTCGTGAGTTATGTGACGAAAACAACGCTTTATTGATTTTTGATGAAGTACAAACCGGTGTTGGCCGTTTAGGTGAACTTTACGGTTACATGGGTTTAGACGTTACACCTGACATTTTAACGACAGCGAAAGCATTAGGTGGCGGTTTCCCAATTGGCGCAATGTTAACAACAACAGAAATCGCTAAGCACTTAAAAATTGGTACACACGGCAGTACATACGGTGGTAATCCATTAGCATGTGCTGTAGGTGAGGCTGCACTTGATACAGTTAATACACCAGAAGTGTTAAATGGCGTTAAAGAAAAAGCAGAAATCTACGTTGAAGGTTTAAACGCAATCAATGCTAAATACAACGTATTTAAAGAAATTCGTGGTAAAGGCTTACTCATTGGTGCTGTTTTAAATGATGACTATCAAGGTCGCGCAAAAGACTTCTTAGTAGCCGCAATGGCTGAAGGCGTGATGACATTAGTTGCTGGTGCAAGCATTGTACGTTTCGCTCCTTCTCTTGTTATTCCTAACGAAGATATTACTGAAGGTTTAGCACGCTTTGAAAAAGCTGTTGCTAAGATTGCTCAGTAATAACAGGCTTTTGCATGGTTCGTAAGCCTAGTGCTTACGAACGTCAATTTCACGAAACAGGACTTTTTTTATGATTATTATACGCCCTATTCGTCATAGTGATTACGATTCACTGCATCGCATCGCTATTGAATCAGGACACGGTTTTACATCACTACCTGTCAATGAAACGTTATTAAGAAGCCGCATTGAGCGTGCTGAAGAGTCATTTGCTAAAACGGTGACTCAACCGGGTACAGAAGGTTATCTTTTTGTCATGGAAGATACCGAGACGGGTCAAGTCGTTGGAACAAGTGGTATTGAAGCTGCGGTAGGTTTAGACGATGCGTTTTATCATTACCATTTAGGTAAAGTTGTTCACCACTCTCGCGAATTAAACGTATATAACACAGTAGAAACATTATCTTTGTGTAATGACTACACCGGTGCGTCAGAGATTTGTACGCTATTTTTATCTGAAAACTGCCGAAAAAATAATAACGGGCGCTTTTTATCTCGTTTTCGTTTTATGTTTATGGCAGAGCACAATGAGCGTTTTTCAGAAACAGTTATCGCGGAAATGCGCGGCGTTTCAGATGAAGAAGGTCGCTCACCATTTTGGGACTGGTTAGAAACGCATTTTTTCTCACTAGATTTCCCAACGGCAGATTATTTAACCGGTATAGGTAAAAAAGTATTTATCGCCGAGTTGATGCCGAAATACCCTATTTATGTCAATTTACTTAGCCCTGAAGCCCAGCAAGTTATCAATAAGGTGCATGATAAAACTGTACCGGCACTACGATTGCTAGAAGCCGAAGGATTTGCGCGTCGCGGTTATGTCGACATATTCGACGGTGGCCCAACCGTTGAAGCAAGTATTAAAGATATAAAAACTGTTCGTCAAAGCAACAAGCTTCAGGTCATTATCGGTGATCCGACAGAAGAAGGTAATTTCATTGTTTGCAACACAAAGGTAAAAGACTTTAGAGCAACACAAACAAAAATTTCTTTGCGTGAAACTGCCAATCAGGTTGTTATTCCGCAAGCTGTCGCTGATGCATTGCTAGTTACTGAAGGTGACTGGGTGCGCATTGCCAGCAACTAATTAGAGGATTCATTTATGTCTCAAGCGATTCAATTTATTAATGGTAGTTGGTTAGAAGGCCAAGGCCATGAAATGAAATCATTAAACCCTGCTAAGAACGAAGTGATTTGGCAAGGTCATACTGCGACAGCTACACAAGTAAACGAAGCAGTAAATGCAGCACGCACTGCATTTAATACATGGGCATTAACATCTTTAGAAGATCGTATTGCAATCGTTGAAAAATTTGCTGAGCAATTAACAACAAATAAAGAAGCTTTAGCGGTAACAATCGCTCAAGAAACTGGCAAACCACTTTGGGAAACGCGTACCGAAGTTGGTGCTATGGTTGGTAAAGTAGCCATTTCATTAAAAGCTTATCACGAACGTACAGGTACGGTTGAAAACCCGATGCCTGGTGCAAAAGCATTTATTCGTCATAAGCCTCATGGTGTTGTTGCAGTATTTGGTCCTTATAATTTCCCTGGTCATTTACCAAATGGACATATTGTTCCGGCATTGATCGCTGGTAATACCATTGTATTTAAGCCAAGTGAATTAACACCAATGGTTGCACAAGAAACCATAAAGTTATGGGAAAAAGCTGGTTTACCAAAAGGTATCATTAATCTTGTACAGGGTGAAGTTGATACAGGTAAAGCACTTGCAAGCCATGATGATATCGACGGTCTGTTTTTCACCGGTAGCTCAACTACGGGTAAATTATTGCATGAACAATACGCTGGCAAGCCAGGTAAAATCTTAGCACTAGAAATGGGTGGTAATAACCCATTGATTATCAAAGATGTTGAGAACACTGACGCCGTTGTTCACGATATTATCCAATCTGCTTTTATTACTACCGGCCAACGTTGTACCTGTGCTCGTCGTGTATTCATTCAAGAAGGTAGCGAAGGTGATGCATTGATTGAGAAATTAGTTAATGCCACTAAAGCGATTAAAATTGGTTACTACGACGATGCAGATCAACCGTTTATCGGTTCAATGATTTCAGAACGCGCAGCATTAGGTTTAGTAGATGCACAAGCGCAACTTGTCGATTTAGGTGCGACAGCTTTACTACCGTTAACACATAAAGAAGCAGGTACAGGCTTTGTTACACCAGGTATTTTAGACGTAACAGCAATCACCATGCCTGATGAAGAGCACTTTGGCCCATTATTGAAAATCTACCGTTATAGTGATTTTGATAAAGCCATTGCTGAAGCAAACAATACAAGCTTTGGTTTATCGGCTGGCCTTTTAGCTGATAGCCAAGCGGATTACGATCATTTCTTCGTTCGTATTAGAGCTGGTATTGTTAACTGGAATAAGCCAATAACTGGCGCAAGTTCAGCAGCACCATTTGGTGGTATTGGCGATAGCGGTAACCACCGTGCTAGTGCATATTATGCAGCCGATTACTGTGCATTCCCAGTTGCCTCTGTCGAAGCTGAAAAAGTTCAGTTACCAGCAACGTTAAGCCCAGGCTTAAGCATTTAACATGCTAGTATTTGATTATCAATTGGAAGTAGCAGGGAATCGCCCCTGCTTCTTCAAAAGCATCGATAATCTATAACTTATCTGACGAATGGTAAGCGATTACCTTCGTCATGAGTTTCTCTCCTCTGACACAATTTGTCGCTTAGCATTCTACCTTACTCGAATTTATTTTAAGAAATATGAGGAAGTATTATGACTACACAAGTGAAAGCACTTTTTGACAAAATTTGGGACAACTACTTAACTGTAACTCCTTCTGCAAAAAACGTTCACCAATTGCTTGGTTCAGGCAATGATCTTATCAATGATCATGTTGCTTACCGTACATTCAATATCGACAAAGTATGCATTGGCAAACTATCTGCTCATCTTGAAGCGTTAGGTTATGTAGAGAAAGGTGAATACAATTTCGAAGCAAAAAAACTTTACGCAAAGCACTTTGAGCATGCTGACAATACCTTACCAAAAGTATTCATCAGCCAGTTACTTGTTGAAGAGTTTTCTGACGAAGCACAAACCATTATTCGTAAAATGGTTGATCAAATTGATGAAAAAGCCATCGCAGATGAAAGCTTTTTATACTCAGGCACACATTGGCAAGTTAGCTCAGAAGACTACAAAGCACTCCTAGCAGAAAGCGAATACGCCGCATGGATGGCTGCATGGGGTTACCGCGCAAATCACTTTACTGTAAGTATTAATCACTTACAGAACTATAATGACATTGAAACGGTAAACCAGACACTTAAAGATGCAGGTTTTGTACTAAATGCGTCAGGCGGTGAAATTAAAGGCGATCCTCAAGTTAAGCTTGAGCAATCATCAACAATGGCTGACCAAGCGGTTGTTGAATTTAGTGATAGAGCACTTGAAATCCCAAGCTGCTTCTACGAATTCGCGAAACGTTACCCATTGGAAGACGGTACCCTTTACACTGGTTTTGTGGCAGCGTCAGCCGACAAAATTTTTGAAAGTACTAATGCTGCGTAAATGAAAACGCATTAAATAGTTAAAGCCTTCATTGTTGAAGGCTTTTTTTTGTGCCTTGAGCAAGCAACAATTTTTCAGTAAAGTAGAGAAAAACTATAATAAGAAGTGAGCCATGGTAACTGACACTGAAGGTTATGTGCACATCATCGAATACTTGACTGAGCACTTATCATTGTTTGAGAACAGCGCCGATGCTACTAGCAATGGCAAGACCGTTATGGCTGTCATTGAAAATGAACTAAGTGAACAGATAATAAGTGTCTGTAGTCAAAACGAAGCATTGTCTTTCAATCAACGTAATACCGTAATTCGCGAAGTAGACTCAATAGTTTATGATCTGCAGGAGATATTGTCAGGTGTAGTTAACAATAATGTTACACCTGAACAAAACATGTTTATTAAAGAGTTTGCATTACTTATCAAGAACCTTTTCGATACAGAAATTCACACCCACCTTTTAGCCTAACAAGAGACTTTAGGCACTATTTTTCATTCTGCTTTGAAACAGCTAATGGTAATATAGTGCCAAACTAGATTAGGAATTACATTATGAAAGCAACGGTAAAATGGGTCGGTGACGAAACCTTCATGGGCACTTCAGAAAGTGGCCACATCATCAATATGGACGCTAATGGCGGTAATTTAGCACCTAGCCCGATGGAAAACGTATTAATGAGCTTAGGAGGGTGTTCTTCAGTAGATGTGGTTAGTATTCTCCACAAATCACGCCAAGATGTCCGTGATGTAAAAGTTGAGATTACAGGCAATCGTGTCGATACCACACCACGGGTTTTCTCTGACATACATTTGCATTTTGTTATTACAGGGACTCAGGTCAGTGAAAAACAGGTTGAACGAGCAATAAATTTGTCTGCTGATAAATACTGTTCAGTTGCTTTTATGCTCAACAGCTCTGTTAACATTACCCATGATTTTGAAATCGTAGACGTTTAATCAAGTCGCATTGATAGAGTAATTGCTAGATGCGCACTCTATCAAACTCCCCTTTTATAGATCCGACATCCAATCTAGCTGCTGATTTGCTTGTTGTTTTTTTACCATGAGTTCTTTGATCAATGGCGTTAGAATGAGCTCCATTGCCAATCCCATCTTCCCTCCTGGCACGACTAACGTGTTAACACGAGACATAAACGCACCGTCGATCATACTTAAATAAAATGGAAAATCGATGTTTTCGGATTCTCTAAACCGTATGACAACAAAGCTTTCATCAAGAGAAGGGATTGCTTTCGCACTGAAGGGATTTGACGTATCTACAGTCGGCACACGCTGGAAATTAACATGTGTCCTAGAAAACTGTGGCGTTATAAAATTGATATAGTCGTCCATAGAGCGAACAATGCTGTGAGTTACAGCCTCACGACTATGACCACGTTGATTGGTATCTCGAATAATCTTTTGGATCCACTCTAAGTTGACAATAGGTACCATACCAATAAGCAAATCAACATATTGTGCGACATCGTTTTTCTCTGTCACTACGCCGCCGTGTAGCCCCTCATAGAATAATATGTCGGTACCTTCACCTAATTCTTCCCAAGGCGTAAATGTACCAGGCATTTGGTTATAAGGTACTGCTTCATCAAATGTATGAAGGTAACGACGCATACGTCCTTTACCTGTCTCTGAATAGCCCTTAAATAAACGTTCCAAGGCATCGAAGTCGTTTGCCTTGTCGCCAAAATAACTAATGTTTGTGCCGTCTTCACGCGCTTTACGCTTTTCAAGATCCATTTCTTGGCGTGAAAACCGATGAAAACTATCACCTTCAACATTAACGGAAGTAATACCTAGCGTGCGAAAAATATGTTCGAACGCATCTGTAGTTGTTGACGTACCAGCACCAGATGAACCAGTAACTGCAATGATAGGGTTTCTTGAAGACATTAAATTACCAAGCTAAATTAATTCGCTTTAATTTTATACGTACAAACGCTATCAATAGCAAGTTTAGAACGTAACTGACAAAATTCAGACATAAAAAAACGGAGCGTAATGCTCCGTTTTTTATGAATCGTTGATGAAGATTAAGCTTCTGCTACTTCTTCAGTCTCAGCTGTTTCAACAACTGGACGGTCAACTAATTCAACATAAGCCATAGGCGCTTTATCACCAGTACGGTAACCACATTTTAAAATGCGAGTGTAACCACCTGGACGTTCTTGGTAACGAGGACCAAGTTCGCTGAATAATAAACCTACTACTTCTTTATCACGTGTACGAGCGAAAGCTAAACGACGGTTAGCAACGCTATCTTCTTTAGCCAATGTAATTAATGGCTCTACAACGCGACGTAATTCTTTAGCTTTAGCAACAGTCGTTTTGATAACGCCGTGCTTAACTAAAGAGCTTGCCATATTGCGGAACATCGCCTGGCGATGACTGCTATTACGGTTTAACTGGCGACCGCTTTTACGATGGCGCATAAGTTAATCCTTCTCTACTAAAAAAACGATGATCGACCTAGTCGTTATCAGCAATGCTCTCAGGTGGCCAGTTCTCTAGGCGCATACCTAAAGACAAACCACGAGACGCTAAAACGTCTTTGATTTCAGTTAAAGACTTCTTACCTAAATTAGGTGTTTTAAGAAGCTCAACTTCTGCACGCTGTACTAAGTCACCAATATACTGAATTGCTTCTGCTTTCAAACAGTTAGCTGAACGAACTGTAAGTTCTAAATCATCAACTGGACGAAGAAGAATCGGATCAAATTGAGGTTTCTCCTCTTTTTGCTCCGGCTCGCTAACATCGCGTAATTCAACAAATGCATCTAGCTGTTCAGCTAAAATAGTTGAAGCACGACGAATAGCTTCTTCAGGGTCTAACGTACCGTTAGTTTCCATGTCGATAACCAGCTTATCTAAGTCAGTGCGTTGCTCAACACGAGCAGCATCAACATCATAAGCAATTCTTTCTACAGGACTGAACGACGCGTCAACAAGTAAGCGACCGATTGCACGTTCTTCTTCTTCAGCGTCACGACGCGTTGAAGCAGGAACGTAGCCACGACCAAGCTCAATCTTGATACGCATGCTGATAGAGCCGTCACCAGTTAAGTGACAGATCACATGTTCTGGATTTGCAATAGTTACATCACCATCATGTTGAATATCAGCTGCCGTAACAGGGCCTTCACCTGATTTAGTAAGGGTTAAAACAGCTTCGTTTTTACCTTCTAAACCAACAGCTAAACCTTTTAGATTTAACAAGATTTCGATGATGTCTTCTTGAACACCTTCTTTGCTGCTGTACTCATGTAATACACCGTCGATTTCAACTTCAGTTACAGCACAACCTGGCATTGAAGATAATAAAATGCGACGTAACGCATTACCTAAAGTGTGACCAAAACCACGCTCTAAAGGCTCTAAAGTTACTTTAGCGCGAGTTGAGCTTAGTGTTTCAATGTCCACTAATCGTGGTTTTAAGAATTCGGTTACAGAACCCTGCATTATGTCCTCTCTTAAAGTTTAAGCGTTACTACTTAGAGTAAAGCTCGACAATCAACTGTTCATTAATTTCAGCAGATAAGTCTGAACGATCTGGAACGCGTTTGAAAACACCTTCTAGCTTCTTGTTATCTACTTCAACCCAGACTGGCTTTTCACGTTGCTCAGCTAATTCTAAAGCAGCAATAATACGTGCTTGAGTTTTAGACTTTTCGCGAACAGAAACCACATCTTCAGCTTTAACAGTGAAAGATGGAATATTAACTACTTTTCCATTAACTACGATTGCTTTGTGGCTTACTAACTGACGTGCTTCAGCACGTGTGCTAGCGTAACCCATGCGGTAAACTACGTTGTCTAAACGAGTTTCTAAAAGCTGTAACAAGTTTTCACCTGTGTTGCCTTTAATACGCGCAGCTTGCTTGTAGTAGTTACGGAATTGCTTTTCTAGTACACCGTAAATACGACGAACTTTTTGTTTTTCACGAAGCTGTACACCATAGTCAGATAAACGACCGCGACGGGCGCCGTGCTGACCTGGGATAGTTTCGATTTTACATTTAGTGTCAATAGCTCTAACACCGCTTTTTAGGAACAAATCTGTACCTTCGCGGCGGCTAAGCTTTAACTTAGGGCCTAAATATCTTGCCATGTTCTTTCTCCATCAATCCTATTAAACGCGACGTTTTTTAGGTGGACGACAACCATTATGAGGAATAGGAGTAACGTCAGTAATGTTGGTGATTTTAAAACCAGCAGCATTTAAAGCACGGATCGCAGACTCACGTCCTGGACCTGGGCCTTTAACGAATACTTCAATATTCTTCAAACCGAATTCTTGTGCAACTTTACCTGCACGGTCTGCAGCTACCTGAGCAGCAAATGGAGTAGATTTACGTGAACCACGGAAACCTGAACCACCAGCAGTTGCCCAAGATAATGCATTACCTTGACGGTCTGTTAATGTCACAATTGTGTTGTTGAAAGAAGCATGGATATGAGCCATACCATCGACAACTTGTTTTTTTACGCGTTTACGCGTACGAACTGGAGTTTTTGCCATTGTCTAATCTCCTACTTCTTAATAGGCTTACGAGGCCCTTTACGTGTTCGCGCATTTGTTTTAGTGCGTTGACCACGTAGAGGTAGACTGCGACGATGACGCAAACCACGATAACAACCAAGGTCCATAAGACGCTTGATGTTCATTGAAACTTCACGACGTAAATCACCTTCTACGGTGTATTTACCTACTTCAGTACGAAGCACATCAATCTGAGCTTCGTCTAATTCACTGATCTTAGTTGATTCAGCGATACCGGCTGCTGCACAAATAGCTTGTGAGCGAGTTAAACCGATACCGTAAATCGCAGTAAGGGCAATTACTGCATGCTTACGATCAGGGATGTTAATGCCAGCGATACGGGCCACTAACACATCTCCTATATTAAATATTAATAACAACAGGTTGAAAAGCCCGTTAGGATACTCAACCTGACTCTTTTTTGCAAAGCGAAGGCGCATTATACAGAAAAATCTGCACAATGCCACTTCTAAAAGAATTTGCTTGCTGAGTTAAGCAATTAACCTTGACGTTGCTTATGCTTAGGGTCCGTCTTACAAATAACACGAACAACACCAGCACGTTTCACAACTTTACAGTTACGGCAAATCTTTTTTACGGATGCACGAACTTTCATCTTACTACTCCGTTGAACCTAGCGGCCTTGGCCGGTTAGGTTAGCTTTCTTAAGTACACTATCGTATTGATGAGACATCAAATGAGTTTGTACTTGTGCCATAAAGTCCATAATAACAACTACGATGATCAATAACGATGTTCCACCAAAGTAGAACTGAACATCCCAGGCTATCATCATAAACTCAGGAACCAAACAGATAAAGGTAATGTATAACGCACCTGCTAAGGTTAAGCGTGTCATTACTTTATCAATGTAACGAGAAGTCTGCTCACCAGGACGAATACCTGGAATAAAAGCACCTGACTTCTTCAAGTTATCTGCTGTTTCACGCGGGTTAAAAACTAACGCCGTGTAGAAGAAACAGAAGAAAATTATTGCTGCTGCTAACAACATTACGTATAGAGGTTGACCTGGCGATAAAGCCATAGACGCCTCTTGTAAGAAATCTGCAACTGCACCTTCACCTTGTCCAAACCAACTCGCGATTGAGCTAGGGAACAATAAAATACTTGAAGCAAAGATTGGTGGGATAACACCAGCCATATTCACTTTAAGTGGTAAATGAGTGCTTTGTGCTGCAAACACCTTACGACCTTGTTGACGCTTCGCGTAGTTAACAACGATACGACGTTGACCACGTTCAACAAATACAACAAAGAAAGTTACTGCAAATGCAACAACTGCAATTAGCAACAAACCTAATAAGTGCAATTCACCTTGACGCGCCATTTCTGCGGTTTGACCAACAGCAGATGGCAAGCCAGCAACAATACCTGCAAAGATAAGGACAGAAATACCATTACCAATGCCGCGCTCTGTAATTTGTTCACCTAACCACATTAAGAACATGGTACCGGTTACTAAACTTACAACAGCAACGAAATAGAATGCAGGGCCTTCATGAATAACAAGACCCGGCATCATAGCAGGTAAGCCTCTTGCAATAGCAAAAGCTTGAACCGTTGCTAGCACTAAAGTGCCGTAGCGTGTGTATTGGCTGATCTTACGACGTCCAGCTTCACCTTCTTTCTTAAGCTCCATCATAGGCGGATGTATTACCGTCAGAAGTTGCATAATAATCGAAGCCGAAATGTACGGCATAATACCTAGAGCCATTACTGAGGCGCGCTCAAGTGCACCACCGGAGAACATGTTAAACATTTCTACGATGGTACCCTTTTGTTGATCGAACAACTGAGCTAATACAGCGGCGTCAATACCAGGGATTGGCACAAATGATCCTAAACGAAACACGATTAGTGCACCGAACACGAACCATAATCTTTGCTTTAACTCAGACAATCCGCCTTGAGCACTGTTATCCATTCCTGGTTTAGCCATAACCTGTATTATTCCTCGATTTTACCGCCAGCAGCTTCAATAGCTGCGCGAGCACCTTTAGTAACACCTAAGCCACGAACAGTGATTTGGCGAGTAATCTCACCAGACAACATAATTTTTGCTGTTTCAATGTTACGTGTAATTAGGCCAGCATTTTTAAGCGCATGGATGTCAACAACATCACCTTCAATTAGGTTTAATTCGTGTAAACGAACTTCAGCGTGAACTAAAGATTTACGTGAAGTAAAACCAAACTTAGGTAAACGTTGTTTCAAAGGCATTTGACCACCTTCAAAACCAGGACGTACACTACCGCCAGAACGAGACTTCTGACCTTTGTGACCACGACCACCAGTTTTACCAATACCAGAACCAATACCGCGACCAACGCGCTTCTTGGCTTTCTTAGCGCCTGGTGCAGGAGATAAAGTATTTAAATGCATTATTAATCCTCCACCTTAATCATGTAAGATACCTTATTAATCATACCACGTACAGATGGAGTATCTTCTAACTCAACTGTATGATTGATACGACGTAAACCAAGGCCTTTCAATGTAGCTCTATGCTTCGGTAAACGACCGATAGAGCTTTTTACTTGAGTTACTTTAACTGTTTTAGACATGCTTAATTACCCCAAGATTTCAGCAACGTTTTTGCCACGCTTAGCAGCAACAGTCTCTGGCGATTTCATGTTCGCTAGAGCACCGATTGTTGCACGGACAACGTTGATTGGGTTAGTAGAACCGTATGCTTTTGACAATACGTTCTGTACGCCAGCAACTTCAAGTACTGCACGCATCGCGCCACCGGCGATGATACCTGTACCTTCTGAAGCAGGTTGCATGTAAACTTTAGAACCTGAGTGACGACCCTTGATAGGGTGCTGAAGGGTAGTCCCCTTCAAGTCAACAGTTACTAAGTTACGACGAGCCTTTTCCATTGCTTTTTGGATTGCAGCAGGTACTTCACGTGCCTTACCGTAACCAAAACCAACACGGCCGTTACCGTCACCAACTACTGTTAGTGCTGTGAAACTGAAAATACGACCACCTTTAACCACTTTTGAAACGCGGTTAACGGCTACTAGCTTTTCAACGAATTCACTTTGTTGTGTGTTTTCTACATTAGCCATGATCAACTCCTAGAACTGAAGGCCAGCTTCACGAGCTGCTTCTGCTAACGCTTTAACGCGACCGTGATAACGGAAGCCACTACGATCAAAAGCTACAGACTCAACGCCTTTTGCTTTTGCACGTTCTGCAATTGCTTTACCAACTGCTTGTGCTGCTTCAATGTTACCTGTTTTCTCAACAGATGCTTTAACTTCTTTATCTAAAGTAGATGCAGTTGCAATAACTTCAGAACCAGATGCAGCAATTAGTTGAGCATAAATATGACGAGGAGTACGGAATACAACTAAACGATTCGCACCCAACTCGCTGATTTTAGCACGTGCACGCTTTGCACGGCGTAAACGAGATGTTTTCTTATCCATCGTATTACCCTACTTCTTCTTAGCTTCTTTACGGCGAACATTTTCGTCGCTATAACGAATACCTTTACCTTTATAAGGCTCAGGCTTACGGTATGCGCGAATATTAGCTGCCACTTGACCAACTAACTGCTTATCAGCACCTTTCAGTACGATTTCAGTTTGGCTAGGTGTTTCAACTTTAATTCCAGCAGGAATTGCATGATCTACCGGGTGTGAGAAACCTAAAGATAAATTTAAGTTTTGGCCAGCAGCTTTCGCTCTGTAACCTACACCGTTTAGGATTAATTTCTTTTCAAAGCCAGCACTTACGCCAATAACCATATTATTGATTAATGCACGAGCAGTACCTGCTTGAGCCCAAGCGCCTTTAACGTCGCTAACGATGTTAGTAATAATGTTGTTTTCTTCTTGAGAAACAACAACGTCACTATGGATCGTACGAGTTAATTCGCCCGCAGGGCCTTTAACTGTGATGTCTTGACCAGATAACGTAACAGTAACGTTAGCAGGAACAGCGACAGGTGCTTTTGCAACACGAGACATATTCTTACTCCTTACGCTACGTAACCTAAGATCTCACCGCCTAATCCAGCTTTACGAGCTGCGCGGTCAGTCATTAAACCTTTAGAAGTAGAAACAATCGCAATACCCATGCCTGCTAATACTTGTGGTAACTCAGTGCTACCTTTGTATACGCGAAGACCAGGACGTGAAACACGTTTGATTGATTCAATAACTTCTTTACCATCGTGATACTTCAGTTCAACTTCTAATTGAGGCTTAGGGCCTTCAACTAAAGATACACCTGAAATATAACCTTCTTCTTTAAGTAAGTTAGCAATAGCTACTTTAAGCTTAGAAGAAGGCATAGTTACAGCAGTTTTAGCTGCTGCTTGACCGTTGCGGATGCGTGTAAACATGTCCGCGATAGGATCAGTCATCATAATTGCTTTCTCCTTTAATTACCAACTAGCTTTCTTAAGACCAGGAACTTCACCACGCATAGTTGCTTCACGAAGCTTGATACGGCTTAAGCCGAACTTACGTAAGTAACCGTGTGGACGACCAGTCACGTTACAACGGTTACGTTGGCGTGATGAACTTGAGTCACGTGGTAAAGATTGAAGTTTTAATACTGCATCCCAACGCTCTTCTTCAGAAGAATTAACGTTTGAGATAATTTCTTTTAACGCTGCACGTTTTTCAGCATATTTCGCAACTAATTTAGTGCGTTTTGCTTCACGTGCTTTCATAGATGATTTAGCCATAACTCTACACCTTATTTCTTAAACGGGAAGTTAAAGGCAGTCAGCAAAGCGTGACCTTCCTCGTTAGTCTTCGCAGTTGTTGTGATAGTGATATCTAAACCACGAATCTTATCAACTTTGTCGTAGTCGATTTCAGGAAATATGATTTGCTCACGTACACCCATGCTGTAGTTACCACGGCCATCGAAAGATTTCGGATTTAAGCCACGGAAGTCACGGATACGAGGAACTGAAATAGAGATTAAACGCTCTAAAAATTCCCACATACGTTCGCCGCGTAAAGTTACTTTTGCGCCAATAGGGTAGCCTTCACGGATTTTAAAGCCTGCAACAGATTTGCGTGCTTTAGTTACCATAGGCTTCTGACCCGAGATTGCAGTAAGATCATTTGTGGCGTGCTCTAATACTTTTTTATCAGTAATCGCTTCACCAACACCCATGTTTAGGGTGATCTTTTCAACTCGAGGGACTTGCATGACACTCTTGTAAGCAAACTTCTCTTGAAGTTCAGCTACAATTGTATCTTTGTAATAATCATGCAGTTTCGCCATCGTTTACTCCAATAATTAAACTAATTCGTTATCAGACTTAAAGAAACGTACTTTCTTACCGTCTTCAACTCTAAATCCAACGCGGTCCGCTTTGCCCGTTTTAGGGTTTACGATCGCTACGTTAGACACATGGATAGGTGCTTCTTTTTCTACGATGCCACCAGGTTGCTGTAACTGAGGTACAGGCTTCTGATGTTTCTTAACTAAGTTAACACCTTCTACAAATACTTTGCTGTGTTCAACAAGAACTTTGGTAACTTTACCAGTTTTGCCCTTGTCTTTACCCGCAAGTACGATGATTTCGTCGTTTTGACGAATTTTAGAGGCCATTTTCGTGACTCCTTAAAGTACTTCTGGTGCTAATGAAACGATCTTCATGAACTTTTCAGTTCTTAATTCACGTGTCACTGGCCCGAATATACGAGTACCAATTGGCTGTAAGCTTGCATTCAAAATTACAGCCGCGTTGCCGTCAAAGCGAATGGCTGAGCCATCCTGGCGACGAACGCCCTTTTTAGTGCGCACCACTACCGCGTTAACTACATCACCTTTTTTAACTTTACCGCGAGGAATAGCTTCCTTCACAGCAACTTTGATGATGTCGCCAATGCCTGCGTAGCGACGGTGCGAGCCACCAAGGACCTTAATACATTGCACGCGTCGAGCGCCACTGTTATCAGCAACGTCTAGCTGTGTTTGCATTTGGATCATTTTATGTGCTCCGCTGTTATATAAATTCAAGGTCGAAAACGCCGACCCTTCACTGCCTTTTACACCCATCTAGATTTGATGGGCGCGAGATTATAACACCACTATTTTTAAATTGGTACTCAAATAAACAAAAAATAGACAATCCTGAATCAAGGGCTATGGCTTTTAGTAAAGACCTCTAAATCCGTTAAAATTTTTTGATAGTACAACTTTGACAAGATGGTTGATAAAAAGTGGTTAATTTTCGAATTTTGGAAGTTAATGAGGTGACTAGTATCGAACGGTTAACTGGTCTTAGTTAGTTTGATGTGTCTTAATATTGTTGAAAGGAATCTGTGTAACTGTGTGCTACGCTTTTTAAATAAAGCCCATCTCAATCACGATCCGCGTGTCCGTTACATTATCGAGACAAGTTATTTCAACCTCTTTCGCGATGAAGAAATATCGTTAATTTAGCTTGAACTCAAACGCCTGATAGTAAAATAAACGAGGACAAAAACATGGTGGAACGAGAAATGTATAGAAGATACTTTTGTTTTGCTGAAAAAAAACCCGGCATACGCCGGGTTTTTTAGTATCTCTTAAAGAGATTAATTAAGCTTTTTCAACGATGTCTACTAAAGTCCAAGATTTGCTCTTAGAAATTGGTGCACATTCGCGGATAGTCACTACGTCACCAGCAGCACACTGGTTAGTTTCATCATGAGCTTTCAACTTAGTTGAACGGATCATGAATTTACCGTAGATAGGGTGCTTAACACGACGCTCAATTAGGACAGTGATAGATTTATCCATCTTGTCGCTAACTACACGACCTTGTAATGTACGAATTTTATCAGTCATTACTTGCCTGCCTTTTCAGTTAAGATAGTTTTAACGCGCGCAATGTTGCGGCGAACTTGTCTTAATAAGTGAGTTTGTGCTAACTGACCAGTGCTTGCTTGCATTCGGTAGTTAAACTGCTCACGTAATAAGCCTAATAATTCAGCATTAAGCTCTTCAACGCTTTTGTCTTTAAGTTCGTTAGCTTTCATTACATCACCGTTCTAGTTACGAAGGTTGTTTTGAAAGGAAGTTTAGCAGCTGCTAAAGCAAATGCTTCACGCGCTAACTCTTCAGAAACACCTTCCATTTCATAAAGAACACGACCTGGTAGGATTTGACAAACCCAATATTCCACGCCACCTTTACCTTTACCCATACGAACCTCAAGAGGTTTTTTGGTAATTGGCTTATCAGGGAATACGCGAATCCAGATTTTACCTTGACGCTTAACGTGACGAGTCATCGCACGACGAGCGGCTTCGATTTGACGAGCTGTCATGCGACCGCGCTCAACAGATTTCAAACCGTATGTACCGAAGCTAACTGAGCTACCAGTCTGTGCAAGACCACGGTTACGCAGTTTAAATTGCTTACGGAATTTAGTACGTTTTGGTTGTAACATTACTTAACTCCTACTTGCTCTTGCGGTTGTTTCTTTTCTTAGGCTTAGGAGCTGGTGCTTCTGCCTGTAGAGGCATGTTACCAATTACTTCACCTTTGAAAATCCACACTTTGATACCGATAGTACCGTAAGTTGTTTCACCACGCGCAGTTGCGTAATCAATGTCAGCACGTAAAGTGTGTAATGGAACACGACCTTCACGGTACCATTCAGAACGAGCAATATCTGCACCGCCTAAACGACCACTAACTTCAACTTTGATACCTTTAGCACCTAAACGCATAGCGTTTTGTACAGCACGCTTCATAGCACGACGGAACATTACACGACGTTCTAATTGGCTACCAATGCTATCAGCAACTAATTGTGCATCCATCTCTGGCTTACGTACTTCAGCAATGTTAATTTGCGCAGGTACACCAGCGATTTGAGATACTTTAATACGTAATTTTTCTACGTCTTCGCCTTTCTTACCGATAACAACACCTGGACGAGCCGTGTGAATAGTTACGCGGATAGATTTAGCTGGACGCTCAATCACGATTTTAGATAATGAAGCACGCTTCAATTGCTCTGTTAAATATGCACGAACCAAGTGGTCACCGTGAATATTTGCAGCGAAATCTTTTGTGCTTGCGAACCATGTAGACGCATAAGGCTTTGTGATACCTAGGCGAATACCGGTAGGATGTACTTTTTGACCCATACTAATATACTCCTAGTTATCAGCTACAACCACAGTAATGTGGCTTGTGCGTTTAAGGATACGATCCGCGCGACCTTTCGCACGAGGCTTAATACGTTTCATCGTAGGACCATCGTCAACCATAATAGTTTTAACGAATAATTCATCGATGTCTGCACCTTCGTTGTGCTCTGCGTTAGCAATTGCTGAGTTTAAAACTTTTTTCACTAAGCCTGCAGCAGATTTGTTGCTGTATTCTAAGATTTCTAAAGCTTTCTCAACGTGCAAGCCGCGGATTTGATCCACAACTAAACGTGCTTTTTGAGCAGAACCACGGGCAAATTTATGTTTAGCAATAGCTTCCATTTAACTTCCCCTTACTTCTTCGCTTTCTTATCAGCGACGTGGCCGCGATAAGTGCGAGTTGGTGCGAATTCACCTAATTTGTGACCGATCATTTCATCAGTTACAAATACAGGTACGTGTTGACGGCCATTATGGACAGCGATGGTCAATCCGATCATGTTAGGAATGATCATTGAGCGACGAGACCAAGTCTTAATAGGTTTCTTGTTCCCGCTTTCCAAAGCTTTCTCTACCTTCGTCAACAAGTGTAGGTCGATAAATGGACCTTTCTTGAGAGAACGTGGCATGGTATTTCCTCTTTAAAATTAACTAGTACTATTATTTAGTACGACGACGTACGATGAACTTGTCAGTACGCTTGTTCTTACGAGTCTTGTAACCCTTAGTAGGTACACCCCAAGGTGATACTGGGTGACGACCACCTGAAGTACGACCTTCACCACCACCGTGTGGGTGATCAACCGGGTTCATCGCCACACCACGAACGGTAGGACGAACACCACGCCAGCGCGAAGCACCAGCTTTACCAAGAGAACGTAACATATGTTCTGCGTTACCGATTTCACCTAAAGTTGCACGACATTCCGCTTCTACTTTACGCATCTCGCCTGAACGAAGACGTAAAGTAACGTAAGCGCCGTCTTTAGCAACTAATTGTGCATAAGTACCAGCAGCACGCGCGATTTGAGCACCTTTACCAGGCTTCAATTCGATTGCGTGAACAACACTACCTAAAGGTGCGTTGCGTAAAGGTAATGTGTTACCTGTTTTGATCGGCGCATCTACACCAGACTGGATTGAATCACCAGCTTTTAAGCCTTTAGGGGCTAAGATGTAGCGACGTTCACCGTCTGCATATAATACTAACGCGATGTTAGCAGAGCGGTTTGGATCATATTCTAAACGCTCAACTTTTGCAGGGATACCGTCTTTAGTGCGCTTAAAGTCAATTACACGGTAGTGGTGCTTGTGACCACCGCCAATGTGACGAACTGTGATACGACCGTTATTGTTACGACCACCAGATTTAGAGTTTTTCTCTAAAAGTGGAGCGTAAGGCTTACCTTTGTATAAATCCGAGTTAACCACTTTAACAACGTGGCGACGACCCGGAGAAGTAGGTTTACATTTTACAATAGCCATGTGTAACTTCTCCTATTACTCTGCGCCAACGAAGTCGATGTCACTACCTTCAGCAAGGGTAACGTATGCTTTTTTCCAGTCAGAACGACGACCGAAACGAGCACCAGTACGTTTAGTTTTACCCTTAACGTTAAGTGTGCGAACACCTTCAACAGAAACTTCGAAAAGTTTCTCAACAGCAGCTTTGATTTCCGCTTTAGTAGCGTCAGTAGCAACTTTGAACACGATAGTGTTGTTTGCTTCAGCAGCAACAGTTGCTTTCTCAGAAATGTTTGGTGCTAATAACACCTTTAACAAACGTTCTTCGTTTATCATGCGAACATCTCCTCAACTTGCTTAACTGCAGATGCAGTCATCAATACTTTTTCGAAACCTACTAAAGATACAGGATCAATCGCTTGTACGTCACGAACGTCAACTTTGTATAAGTTGCGTGCTGATAAGAATAAGTTCTCATCAACTTCGTTTGTTACGATTAAAACGTCTTTAAGTTCTAAGCCTTTCAACTTAGCAACTAATTCTTTAGTTTTTGGTGTTTCAACTGCGAAATCGTTAACAACAACTAAACGTTCTTGACGAACTAATTCAGAAAGGATGCTAGCAATAGCACCACGATACATTTTACGGTTAACTTTTTGGCTGTGATCTTGTGGACGAGCAGCGAATGTTACGCCACCTGAACGCCAGATTGGACCACGAGTTGTACCAGCACGTGCACGGCCAGTACCTTTTTGACGCCATGGCTTCTTACCGCCACCGCTTACTTCAGAACGGTTCTTCTGCTTTACAGTACCTTGACGAGCACCAGCTGCATATGCAACTACTACTTGGTGTACTAAAGCTTCATTGAACTCACGTCCGAAAGTTGCTTCGGAAACTTCAAGAGCGCCTGACGCGTCTTTTAATGCTAATTCCATCAAAATTCTCCTCAGACGTTAGGCTTTAACAGCTGGTTTAATGATTACGTTAGCGTTAACGTGACCCGGAACTGCACCTTTAATAAGAAGCAAGTTACGTTCAGCATCTACGCGAACTAATTCAAGGTTTTGAGTAGTAACTTTCTCAGCACCCATGTGACCAGACATTTTTTTGCCTTTAAATACACGGCCTGGTGTTTGACACTGACCGATTGAACCGTTTGAACGGTGAGAAATAGAGTTACCGTGAGTAGCATCTTGCATACGGAAGTTCCAACGCTTAATACCACCTTGGAAACCTTTACCCTTTGAAGTGCCGGTTACGTCTACTAATTTTGTTTCGTTGAATAGCTCAACAGTGATTGCACTGCCAGTTTCTAATTCAGCGCCTTCGCCTTGATTAAGACGAAATTCCCATAAACCACGACCTGCTTCGATACCTGCTTTCGCAAAGTGACCAGCTGCTGGCTTGTTTACACGGTTAGCTTTCTTAGTACCAGTAGTAACTTGAATCGCTGAGTAACCATCGTTGTCTACAGTTTTAACCTGAGCAACGCGGTTTGCTTCAACTTCTAGGACTGTAACTGGAGTAGAAACACCATCTTCAGTGAAGACACGAGTCATACCAACTTTACGTCCAACTAGACCTATAGTCATGTTAAAACCCCCTATTAACCCAAGCTAATTTGAACGTCAACACCAGCCGCTAAGTCTAAACGCATTAATGCGTCAACAGTCTTATCAGTAGGTTCAACGATATCAATTAAACGCTTGTGAGTACGAATTTCGTACTGGTCACGCGCATCTTTGTTAACGTGTGGAGAAATCAAAACTGTGAAACGTTCCTTACGTGTAGGAAGTGGGATAGGACCACGAACCTGAGCACCAGTACGCTTAGCAGTGTCAACGATTTCTGCTGTAGATTGATCAATCAAACGATGATCGAACGCTTTCAAACGAATGCGAATTCTTTGATTTGACATGAAGACAAATCCCCAATTTAAAGAACGAACAAAGTACTGCCCATCACCTTTTTATTAATAAAAGGGGGGAGTACCGACTAAAACATTCAACCTCCAATCGAGGTTGCTGTATGGTAAACAATTTAACGATAAATCGTTGTGTTTACATAATAAACACGCAGGCAAAGCCAAACGTGGAGGCGCATTATACTAAATTCGTTCAAAAAGGCAACTACTTTTTATGCTCAACGTTTGAACATCACGCCCCTTTATTTAGAAGCTGAAATACCTTTGTCTTGATCTCTATATAAGGCAACATTTGGCAAATGCCAAAACCACTAAGTGATTTCACTTTATGACGACCAAAGACAGGTACCGTCATTCCTGCTAAAAAGCGGCAGGCAGTGATTAGTGATATTTCTTGTCCTGTTTTTGATCTGAGATATTGTTGCAACTCTTGCACGGCTGAACTGATTATATTATCTGATGGCCATGTTACAGACTTAGACAACGCCAGCTTAGCGATATGACCACTACAGACACTACAATGACCACAATGTTGAGGCGCTTGTTGATCATCAAAATAATCTGAAAGTTGCCACGTCAGACACTTATTAGAGCCAAAAAATGCGATTAAACGTGCGATTCGATTAACTTCTTTGACCTCGGTGCTTTCAAAGTATTCGGCTAACGTTTGTGTTAGCCCTGCATTATTTAGGGCTACAGCATCTACTTTATAAACATCCGTGATTTGTTTACTTTCGATTATGATTAGCTGCTTATCAGCGAGATATTCTAAGGCTGTTAAGATCCGCTTACGATCACTGCCACTTTGCCCACTTATCGCGTCAAAATCTGGTTCAAACCAAATTCTCTTACCTGAAGAATAACGGAAAATTATTTCTAAAAATGTTTTTCGCTCGCCATCAAACATGTCAAGAATTGCTTGCTGACTTTGAATGAATTTGAATTTGATATCTGCAAAGTAGCTATAACTGGCTTGTATTATTCCCGCCAACTCTAATTGTACCAATAATGTTTTCAGCGGCAGTTGCTTAATATTACTGGCAGTTGATAATCGATGCAGTTGCACTTCCCAAACGCCATTAAGCTGCTCTTCATTAATCGCGCCCAATACATAAGCGATACTCTCAGGCTCAGGTGTGTCGCAATAAACAAAATTCTCCAGCACTGTAACACTATCTAAGTTGGCCAATGTAATACATCGACTCGGATGGCCATCTCGCCCTGCTCTTCCTATTTCTTGACTGTAATTTTCAATCGATTTAGGTAAGTCATAATGAATAACAAAACGAATATCACTTTTGTCAACGCCCATGCCAAATGCGATGGTCGCTACGACGACATCAATCTTACCTTCCATATAATCTTGTTGAATACTTGAGCGTTGCTCGTGCTTTATACCTGCATGGTATGCGCATGAATTAATGCCATTTTGTTTTAAAAAAGCTGAAATTTGTTCGGTGGTGTGCTGCAAGGTCACGTAAACAATGCCAGCACCGACTTGCTGTTTCACCGCTGCCAATAATTGCGCGTGCTTTTCTGATTCGCTACAGGGAATAACTGAAAGCTCCAAATTTTGACGATAAAACCCCGTTTGCACGATATGATCACTTCGAATGTTAAATCGATTAGCCATATCTTGCTTAACTTGTTTAGTCGCGGTGGCAGTAAGTAATAAAGTTAAAGAAATATTTAAGTCATGGGCATACGAAGGTAGCTTTAAGTAATCTGGCCTGAAATTATGACCCCATTCAGAAATACAATGCGCTTCATCTACGACTAGCATAGAAATAGGTATGCTTTTTATTAGTTGTCGAAAACGCTCATTTTTAAAACGTTCAACTGAAACCATTAATATTTTAGTTGTGCCAGATTTCAGTGAGCTAACAACGTTTTGATATTCGTCATAGGTAAGTGTTGAATCAATACTAGCTGCGGGTATCCCTTTACTATCAAGAAAAGCTAATTGATCTTTCATCAATGCTAATAAAGGAGAAACGACTAACGTTAGGTTTGGTAAATGCAATGCTGCTAGTTGATAGCATAACGATTTCCCTGAGCCTGTCGGAAAAATCGCTAATGATGAGTGCCCCGACAACAACTGTTCAATCGTTTGTTGTTGACCGGCTCTAAAATCATCAAAGCCAAAATAGCTTTTTAAAGACTGCGTAATATCCATCGTATCCTTTTGTGTCAATTCCGTTTGTTATATTTTAATTCTGATATCTGCCACTATTATAAGCCTTTGCCTTACTAATCACACGGCGATATTTTTCAATAGTCATTGATGTAACCAAAACTACTTAGATTTGTCGTAAATACTTAATCTAACCAATTTAGTGTGGTTTGGGATATCTAGTAACAGGTTTGACAGATTGTGAATATTCCAGTGAGCAACCAAAACAAGACATGCTTTTTATCTAGCCAAAAGTCGGTAAGTGATCTTCAAAACCAAGTTCTGAGCTATGCAATAGAATTAATCAATCGAAAGTCGATTACACCTGACGACGGTGGTTGTCATACTTGGCTAATCGCTAAACTCGAACAGCTTGGTTTTACATGTACTGAGATCAATAGTCAGGGTGTTAAAAATTTTATTGCCCGATATGGAACTAAAGGAAAAACAATCGCCTTTGCAGGCCACACTGATGTAGTGCCACCTGGCGACCTTACTAGATGGCAAAGTAACCCATTTGTCGCAACAATTAGTAATGACACTTTAACCGGTCGTGGTGCTGCTGATATGAAAACAGGTATTGCAGCCATGTTAAGTGCGACCAAGCGAATACTCTCAACAAAAGAAATTGATCATCAATTGATATGGCTAATTACTAGTGATGAAGAAGGCGAAGCAGAATTTGGTACTAAGGTACTCAAACAATATATAGATGAGCAAGGTATAGCCTTAGACTACTGCATTGTAGGTGAACCAACCGCAACAAAACGAACAGGAGATACGATAAAGGTTGGTCGACGTGGTTCATTGTCGTGTGAAATATCAATTCAGGGTAAACAGGGTCATGTCGCTTATCCTCAATATGCGAGCAATGCGTTGCATCTAGCGAATAAAGTCATTCAATCGTTAGTAAGTTTAACGTGGGACCATGGTAGTGATGATTTTCCAGGTACGAGCTTACAGATAACGCATATTGATTCGGGGAGGTTTACTGACAATATAATACCTGGCCAATGTAGCGTGAATTTTAACATTCGCTATAGTGCTGCCTATTGCCAAACATCACTCGAAAAATTAATCACCCACACGGTAACTAGTGTTGACGATTCCGCCAAACTTAGTTTTTCAAGGCCATGCTTACCTTACCTTACCAATAAAACCCATGGACATTGTTTAATCAAACTCGCTGAACAAGCAATTTATCATCAAACTGGCACCTTTCCTGTTTTATCAACCTCTGGCGGTACTTCAGACGGGCGGTTTATTTCTGATAATTACACCCAAGTTATCGAACTAGGGGTACCCAACAAAACGATTCACCAAGTCAATGAATCGATACAAATTGAAGATTTGGTGTCATTGGAAGCTATTTATTATGATTTGTTAAATCGACTCACACCATAAGACAAAAGAAAGTCGCGTATTTATTAACTTTCTCTTTTGACAAGGTAACTTGCCAGTTACTGTCATGGTTATGAATTACCAAGGTATCGCTTGCGCTTTTTCTCTTTAAGTTTTTCTATATCAACTAACACTAAGCCATCGACACAATCATTGAAGTCAGGGTCAACATTAAAGTTCAAAAACTTCACACCGCCTGATTCACATAATTCAGCATATTGTTTGTAGAGTGTTGGCACACCAATATTCATATTGCCTAGCATATTTTTTAATATAGTAAATTCAGCTTTGTAATCTTCGCCAGCAAAGTTATTTCGTTTTTCGTCACTATACTGGAATGGCATTTTACCCACAGCCAACGTTTGTTCAGCAGAGAAATGCGCTTGGTAAAACTCAACCATTAAGTCTTTTGCTATTGGTGGGAATCCATCACTCATACTTACTGGACCAAATAGATAGCGAAATTGAGGGTGCGCTTTTAAAAAAGCACCAATACCAAACCACAAGTAATCTAGACTTCTTTTTCCCCAATACTTTGGTTGAACAAAACTCCTGCCAAGCTCTAAACCTTGTTCAAAGTATTCTGACATCGGTGCTTGGTACTCAAAAAGGGTCGCAGAGTACAACATATTGCTAGCGGCTAGTTTACTTGCATCGCCAAAACGATAGGCGCCAACGATTTCTAAATCATCTTGATCCCATAATATGAGATGAAAATACGCTTTGTCGTACTGATCAACATCTCTACGGTTATAACTGCCCTCGCCTACTGCGCGAAAAGATACTTCTCTTAACCGCCCTATTTCTCGCATGATGGGTGAGCTTGATTGATACTCATATAAATACATTAATTTACCATCCGCTGTTTCACCAAGCATTTTACAATGTTGTTTGATTGCTTTTTTCAATGCTTGCCTGTCTTCAGGTAGGGCAATCGCTTTTTGGCTCGCGAATATTTCGGGCTTTTTGGTATTTATCCTATATAAGTGCTTTTTAAACAACTTGGTTAACTGATTGATATCTACCTTTGAGCCTGCATAGGATTGATAAGGTATTAGTTGCCCTATGCGGATAGGGAAATGGTTTTTTCGTTGGTTAAACATCTCTTTAACTAACAACAACGTTGCCAAGGGCTTGTAAATCATCGAAACGCCATAAAAGAAAGGCGAGTTTTTAGCATCTATAAAAATAGGCAGTATAGGCGCCTTTGCTTTACGCGCCATACGAATAAAGCCAGAATGCCAATAAGTATCTTTTACACCTGATGGTCGCAGTCGCGAAACCTCTCCGGCTGGAAAAATCAGCAGCACACCTTCATTAGCTAAATGAGCGTCAATGTTTCTAAGGTTCTCTTTTGGCGTGCCGCCTTGCATATTGTTTACAGGCAATAACATCTCTTGCAATGGCTTTATGGTCATTAGCATGTCATTAGCAACAACTTTTAAATCTTGCCTGATTTCACTGACGAGTTTAATCAATGCTAAACCGTCAATCGAACCAATGGGGTGATTTGAAATAATCATTAATCGACCATTGCTTGGTATATTTTCTTTTTCATTATCTCTTACTGAATAGGAAACATTGAAGTATTCAAGCACTTGTTCGACAAAATCTAACCCTTGCAAGAAGGGGTAGCGCTCACCGAAGTCATTAACTTCTCGTTCGTGCAATAAATAGCGTAATAACGCACAAGTAGGTTTATTAAGCCATGGTTTATCACTCACTTGTGGCAAGTGTCTCTCAACGATTTCATTTACAGTAAACATAAAATTTGTTTCTTTGAATTTAGCTGCTAAGCAACTTTACTATTGTTGTTAATTATCTCACCAAGGCTTGGCGGCTCTACGTGAATATCAGTAAATGGCCAATAAACCAGTTTTATTTCACCCTGCTTGTCTTCCACTAGCGCTGAGCAACTTTCAACCCAATCACCATCATTAAAGTACAAAGTCCCTTCGTGCTCACTAATTTCAGGATGATGAATGTGACCGCAGACAACACCATCAAAGCCACGTTCTCGAGCAGCACGGCAACAAACTTCTCGATAACGTTCAATAGCTTTTTGAGCACCTTTTACATGGCTTTTTATATATCGGGCAAGCGACCAATACCGCATGGCATGGTTACCCTGTACTTTGTGATAACAACGATCTAAAAAGAGCAATAAGTCATAGCCAAAATCACCCAGCTTTGTCGTCAACTTACCTAGAGCTAGTTGACTATCGAACTGATCACCGTGTAATACCAATAACTTTTGCCCTTTTGCCGTGATATGCGAAATTTCTCTAGCTACTTCTATCTCACCAAATTGTAATCCGTGATATTGCTGAAGAGGGGCATCATGGTTGCCAGGAAGGTAAATGACTTGCGTACCGCTTTTGGATAATTTTAAAAGCTGATGTAGCACGTCATTATGGGTTTGTGGCCAACGAAAGGATTTACTCATTGCCCACATATCAACAATGTCGCCTACCAAGTAAAGTTTTTCGATATTTGAGTGTTTAAGAAAACTTAACAGGTAATCTGCTTTGCAATCTTTCGAGCCTAAATGAATATCAGATAACCATACCGTCTTATATGAGGTTTTTGCCATATTGCTTCTCACTTTATTTTAATTATTTGCTACAACTAAAAATGGCACATCAGCTTCTTCAATATGAGCTAAAATAATGAATCTAGTTGACAGATTCTTTTCAGAAAATTGACAACTAGATGAAATATGCAGCGAAGCGCGGGTGAGGGATTTTATTACTCGTTTTGAACTAAAAGTATTAATTTTGTTTAGAAAAATGAATTTAAGATTAAAAAATACAACAATCTCAATTTTCTTATATAGCTTTTATGTTAGTTCTGGTATACTCGCGCGGTTTTTAATCAATAACCCAATAGAGCAAGAAAATGGCAGATTTATCTAAATACAGAAATATCGGTATTTTCGCTCACGTTGATGCGGGTAAGACCACGACAACAGAGCGTATTTTGAAACTTACAGGTATGATCCATAAAATTGGTGAAGTACATGATGGTGAGTCAACTACTGACTTCATGGAACAGGAAGCTGAGCGTGGTATTACTATCCAGTCTGCTGCTGTTACTTGTGAATGGAAAAAGCACCGTTTTAACGTAATCGACACTCCTGGTCACGTTGACTTTACAGTAGAAGTTTACCGTTCATTGAAAGTACTTGATGGCGGTATCGGTGTATTCTGTGGTTCAGGCGGTGTAGAGCCTCAATCAGAAACTAACTGGCGTTACGCTAACGAATCTAAAGTAGCTCGCTTAATTTTCGTTAACAAATTAGACCGTTTAGGTGCTAACTTCTACCGTGTTAAAGATCAAGTACAAAATGTACTTGGTGCTCGTCCATTAGTGATGACTTTACCAATTGGTGAAGAAGACGATTTCGTAGGTGTAGTAGACGTATTATCTCAAAAAGCTTACATCTGGGATGATTCAGGTCAACCAGAAAACTACAAAGTTGAAGACATCCCAGCTGATATGGTTGATGATGCAGCTGCTTACCGTGAAGAGATGATCGAAACGGCATTAGAAGCAGACGAAGACATGCTAATGGAATACTTAGAAGGTGAAATGACACCGACTGAAGAGCAAATCAAAGCTTGTATCCGTAAGGGTACAAACGAATTAATGTTCTTCCCTACATACTGTGGTTCTGCATTCAAGAACAAAGGTATGCAGTTACTTCTTGATGCTGTTGTTGACTACTTACCATCTCCAACTGAAGTTCCACCACAACCGTTAACAGACGAAGAAGGTGAACCTACTGGTGAATTCGCATTAGTTGACGCTGAAGAGCCGTTCCGTGCATTAGCATTCAAAATTATGGATGACCGTTTCGGTGCACTTACTTTCGTACGTATCTACTCAGGTAAGATCAAGAAGGGTGACACTATCCTTAACTCGTTCACAGGTAAAACAGAACGTGTTGGCCGCATGGTAGAAATGCAAGCTGAAGACCGTACTGAGCTTACTGAAGCACAAGCCGGTGACATTTTAGCTATCGTTGGTATGAAGAACGTTCAAACTGGTCACACATTATGTGCAGTTAAAGAACCTTGTACACTTGAAGCAATGGTATTCCCTGAGCCAGTAATCTCAATCGCTGTTTCTCCTAAAGAGAAAGGTGGTGCTGAGAAGATGGGTATCGCTATCGGTAAGATGGTTGCTGAAGATCCAACGTTCCAAGTTGAAACTGACGAAGATTCAGGTGAAACCATCCTTAAAGGTATGGGTGAATTACACTTAGATATCAAAGTAGATATCCTTAAGCGTACTTACGGCGTTGAATTAGCTGTTGGTAAACCACAAGTTGCTTACCGTGAAACAATCACTCAAGAAATTGAAGATTCTTACACGCATAAGAAACAATCTGGTGGTTCTGGTCAATTCGGTAAGATCGATTACCGCATCAAGCCAGGTGAACCTAACTCAGGCTTCAAATTCACATCAACAGTTGTTGGTGGTAACGTACCTAAAGAATTCTTCCCTGCAATCGAAAAAGGTTTCGCTGGTATGATGGAAGAAGGTCCAGTTGCTGGCTTCCCTGTATTAGACGTTGAAGTTGAATTATTCGACGGTGGTTTCCACGCAGTTGACTCATCAGCAGTAGCATTCGAAATCGCAGCGAAAGGCGCATTCCGTCAATCAATGCCGAAAGCAGGTGCACAACTTCTTGAACCAACAATGAAAGTTGACGTGTTCACGCCAGAAGATCACGTTGGTGACGTAATCGGTGATCTTAACCGTCGTCGTGGTATGATCAAAGACCAAGAAGCTGGTACTACTGGTGTTCGTATTAAAGCTGACGTACCTCTTTCAGAAATGTTTGGTTACATCGGTCACTTACGTACTATCACTTCAGGCCGTGGTCAATTCTCTATGGAATTCAGCCACTATGCATCAGCGCCAGCAAACGTTGCTGAGCAAGTAATTGCTGAAGTTAAAGAGCGTAACGAGAAGAAGTAATTTTTAATTACTAATTTTTGCTCAAAAAAGGTCGCTTTAGCGGCCTTTTTTATTACCATTAAAAACATGATGGAATTCATATCAAAACAACTATATCTTGATATAACGTTGTCTATCAAAGCTGCTAACAAGTGCAGCGATATATAGGAAGTAATATGGCGTTTTTTTCAAAATGGATTGAGACAAGCAAGTTATCTTTATCAATTCTCTATCGTATTTTAATGTTTAGTGGCCTGTTTACCCTGGTTCTAACGTCAGTACAACTTTATATCGACTATCAAAAAAGGTTAAACCAAACCTTAGCTGACGCTGAACTTGTACTGGAATCTACTCGTAACAGCCTCACGAGAGCTGTATATGAACTAAACCGAGAGCAAACAAACGATATAGTCAGCGGGCTTATGAAACTTCCTTATTATGACTCGATCAAGGTGTTAGATAGTGAACGAGGAGTTGTTACCTATCAAGAAAACCAAACACGAAAGATCGCCAGGATAGAAACGCTAACACTAATATTCAATTTCTCTGGTCAGGAGATAATTGTAGGCTCTATTGAATATGGTATCAGCACCCATCAAGCTGATAGCGCAATAGCCGAAAATATATATATTGTTTTATTATCTCAGTTTATTAAAACGTTTTTTGCCTCACTGTTTATCATGTATATCATTCACCGTTTAGTGACTAGGCACATCTATGATATCGCCAATTGGTTAAATACGTTTAAACCCGAAGACTCTTTCACGCCTCTTGAGTCCTTAGTTGCTCATGATGATAAGAATGAAATGCTTAGGTTAAAGGCTGCTATCAATTCCATGGGTAAAAAAGTTCATGAACAAACGACTTCTTTAGAAAGCTTAGTTGCTAAACGTACCGAAGCTCTAATACAGGCAAACACCAAACTTGAAGCGTTAGCTTTTACCGACTCGTTAACAGGTATTTCTAACAGGGCAGCATTCTTTAACAGTGCTTCTGAAGAGCTAGAAAGGTCTCGAAGATTAAATTATGAGGTTGGACTAATGATGATAGATGTTGATCACTTTAAAGCGATTAATGACAACTTTGGCCATGATATAGGCGATGAAATCCTCCAAATAATAGCTAAATCTATGCAAGGCTGCTTGCGTAAGCAAGACACACTAGCAAGAATTGGCGGTGAAGAGTTTTCAATAATTACACCTGGTGCTGATAAGCAAGGTATGCACAATTTAGCTGATAGGTTACAGCAAGCGATTGCCAATAATGACTACTCAATGCTCGGTAAACATAAGCGTGTCACTGTCAGCATAGGTTATACGAAAATAAGTGCAGATGAAACAATGAAAACAGCATTAAAACGAGCTGATCAGCATCTGTATACGGCAAAAGCCAATGGTAGAAATCAGTTTGTTACAGATAAAGAATTAGTCTATAAACTTGTTAATAGTTAGTGTGGGGTTTAATGGCTCAGCAAGTGAGCCATCGTATTTAAATAACCTACTTACCTTTAACTTGTTTCATATCCATGATCATACTCATATTTTGCATTTGAGCAGGGATAACCACAACACCACCGTCATTGTTAGCAAACATTTTCAACGCCTCATTTAGCTCATGTTGCAAATATTCAGGAGTAAGTGACGAATTGATAATGGCATTTGCCTCTGCAATACCGCGAGCGCGAGCGATTTCGATTTCGGCATCTTTGGCTGCAATTTCAACTTCTACTTTTTTAGCCTCGAGTGTTTTTTGTGCCTGTACCGCTTTTTGTATTGCTGCTTCTATCGTTGGATCGGTATTTAACGCTCTGATAGCTACGCGTGTAATCGTAAATACGCCAGCATCTTTACTATCTAGCTTCAGTTGAAGCTCTTGTGCTATACCGTCACGTAATTCATCTCGGTTTCTATGTAGCTGCAATGAGTCAATCTTAGTGACTTCTTCATAGATAACGTCACGACCTTCACGAAATACGATGGCATAAGCGGGTAGTAACGCATCTTCACCGTCAACAAATGACGCTGCATACTTAACCATAGTCTCAGCAATCATTGACGGCTCAACGCGATAATAAATACTAATATCTAAATCTTGTAGGCGTAAATTGTCTCGTGCTTTAGGACGTAAATCATTAAAGTCGATAGCAATCTCTTTTGCTGAAAACTCATAAGCCTTGGTTAATAGTGGTAACTTCCAATTCAGGCCTGCTTCAACTTCTTCAAGTTCAACAGTACCTAAGGTTTTCTTTACCGCTACATGCCCCGTATCGATAACATACCAACTACTAAAAATAAGTACGATAGCAAACACAGTAGCTATACCTGAAAAAACCGATGATAAACGCATCTTAATTTCCTTAATTTATTATTATTCCTCGAATTCGATTAACACTATATCAACATTTGGCAAGAATGCATTATTTAGAAACTTCTGTTTTTTACCCTAGCTAGCGCGTTATAATTGCATTTATTTTTCTCAAAACTTTCATTATGACCGACGCTAAGCGACTCAATAAATATATCAGTGAATCAGGCTTTTGCTCTCGCCGTGAAGCAGACAAATTAATTTCAGCTAGTCGCGTGACGATTAATGGTGAAGTACCCGAATTAGGCACAAAAGTGATGCCAGGCGACAATGTTGCAGTCGATGGTAAATCTATTGCTGCCATGCCAACGAATAAATCAGATAGAGTATACATTGCGTACAATAAACCTATCGGTATCACTTGTACGACTGAGCGTCATGTAAAAGGGAATATTATCGATGCGATTAAGCATAAAGAACGTATTTTCCCAATCGGGCGTTTAGATAAACCATCTGAAGGACTTATCTTTTTAACCAGTGACGGCGACATTGTAAATAAAATTCTCCGTGCTGAAAACGCTCATGAAAAGGAATATGTTGTCACGGTAGACAAACCGATTAGCGAACGCTTTGTTACTCGTATGTCTCGTGGTGTACCTATTCTTGGCACCATAACCAAACCATGTAAAGTTACCATGCAAAGTAAATTCGTGTTTAGGATTATATTGACCCAAGGGCTCAATCGACAAATTAGACGCATGTGTGAATATTTAGGTTATGAGGTCACTAAACTTAAACGCTCGCGTATTATGAATGTATCAATCGCGGGTTTACGTCCTGGACAATGGCGTGATTTAACCAAAGAAGAAATGGATGAGATCAATACAGCGGTTAAACATTCTAAGAAAACAGCTGAATAACACTTAATCTTCTGCATAAAAAAACCGCCATATGGCGGTTTTTTTAGAGTCTAAGCTATCAAACTTAGAAGTCGTACCTATAACCCACAGTCATAGTACGTGGTTTACCAACCATAATTGAGCCATGAGTTTTTGTTGTTACGTATTCTTCATCTAACAAGTTATCAATATTAAATGTCACTTGTTGGTTTTTAGCAATATCATAATGTGCTGAAAAATCGACAACAGTTCGGCTATCAATATCATCTGCAGTATAGCTACCTTGACCTGCTGCCACACGCATCTCACCTAAGTAGCGAACTAATACGTCACCACGCCAGTTATCACCTTCTAAGCCAACCGTTAATTGAAATTGATTTTCTGGGACGTATGGCAACTCATCACCTACAACGACATCACCCCACGTATCTAGATTTGAAGAAAACGCATTCTTAAATTCAGTACTTGTGTAGGTATATGTCAAATCTATCGGCATAGCTACATCACCTAAGTCAGCACTGTAGCCAGCTTTTAATTCAAAACCTTTAACATCAACTTCACCAGCATTATATTGGTTACCAATGTTGTCATCATCACAACCTTGGCTAGCTGTACAGTTGCCATGCATATTTGAGTAATCAGAATAGAATGCTATCGCTTCAGCATTTACGCTTTCTTTGTTAAAACGTAATCCAAGCTCATAGTTAACACTTTCTTCGCTTTCTGCTGAGTCATTACCCGGAGCTGGAGGCGCAAAACCTTTCTGAACGCCACCTAGTAACACTAAATCTTGATTAACTTTATAAGTTACAGCTAAAGATGGTAACCAAACATCAGTATCGTTCTTCTTATGAGACGGTGTTGCATCACGAGAAGGATCTGATTTACCCCAATCATGACGTTCAATCGTCATGTCTTCGTAGCGCAAGCCTGCATTAATAATGAAGTCATTTACTGTATATTGATCATGAATGAATAATGCAATAGCACTTGCACTATCAATTCGGTTAGAGTCAGTGCCAGGTGTGCCTGCAGTTGCTAACGTCATATCGTAGTTTTGATCAATATTGTATGTATCAACCCACTGGTAACGGTCCATTTCGTCTTCATGATAACGAACACCAAATTTCAATTGGTGCTCATTTAAATCTGCAAATAATGTAGATTGAACACCTTGCGCTAAATACGCACGGTTATTGGCTTTAACATCTACAGACAAATCCCCTACTGACGAGTCAGCATCAAATGCTGCGGCTGCATCAATGCCACCAGAGCTTAAGCTCATACCATTTACTTTGCTCGTTTTGTACCAGTTACGTTTGAAGTCATTGTAGTAAGCAGTGGTACCTAGAGAAAAACGCTCAGATAAATCAATACTATGGTTAAGCTGAAGCTGCTTATGCTCTGTGCTCATATTATCTTTTTGAGAAGCAGAATAACGCGTGTAAGGGTTAACTTCGAAATCTGTTTGTGTTAAACCCATGTAAGTTTCATCAGAACTTTCATCTGCATACTTCACTTTAAGCTCTAGCTCTTGGTAATACTTTGCAGTGCTATCTGAGTTTACTTTTAATTTAGCTAAAACATCGTTTTTCTTAAAACCAGTATCCGCATCACTATGGTTTATGTCTTTAAACCCATCGGCTTGGTAATGAAATACCTCAACTACTGAGCTTACTTGTTCGCCACTGCCACCTACATAGCCGTGAACTTTGCCAAAACCGTCTTCACCAGCTTGAAGTGCAAGTCTTCCTGCCAACTCCTCTTCTGGAATCTGACGGGATAGCATATTAATAACACCACCAGTTGTACGAGGGCCATACATTGCGCTTGAAGTTCCTTTCAACACCTCAACACTTTCCATACGACCGGAAGTTGGAAAGTAATACGCTGAAGGAGCAGAGTATGCTGCAGGTGCTGCTAATACACCATCTTCCATAATCGTTACTTTTTCACTTCTATTTTGGCCTGTACCACGCATACCTACATTTGGACGTAAGCCATAACCATCTTCTTCTAAAACATAAACACCTGGTACAGAAGTTAATGTGCGCATAATGTCGGTATAATTAAAACGCTCTAACGCTTCTTTATTTAAATGATGCGCACTGCCAGGAATATCATTTACTGAATTTGTGTGACCAAAAATAGATAAATGCTCGATGTCGTCAGCTTTGTCATCTGCAATCGCATTGATTGATACTACTGACGCAATAGCGGTCGCTATGACTGCTGGTTTGAATACGTTAGAAAAAGTCATTATGTATACTCGAAAACTACGTTTTTTTGAAATTGGCGATATTAGAACAGAACTCTTAATGAGAATCAATATCATTTCCATTTTATTTATTGATTAGAATCAAGATTGTGCTTTAAATCTAGTATTTACACCGAGGACTATAGTGTTAGATAAAGATGGGAATCTACCCAGCACAAAGAAGGCGAGAGATGTGAAAACCTTCAATGTGTGAGCAGAAGAAAGGGTCAGTGCACTGTTTTACAACTGTGGTCTATTAAACTTTCCATTTGCGAAAAGGATGACAAACAATCGTCGCACAATGGGTATTGCTTTACGAATATAAGAATAGGCGGCAATGTTATTGATAAACCTTTAATCGCGATAAGCTTAATGTCATTAGGTAGCTTACTATTGTTTGCCACCTCTTTAAGATAGTTATGAGGTACCGTCAAAAACCTCAGTGCTAAGCTACTATTATCTACCTGCTCATAAAGAGACGATAAGTTATGGCAAGTACAAATCCATGCCATCATGGTTTGTTCACATAAAGGGTTATTCCTATAGCTATACGCCAATATATCGTAAGCCTCTGCATAGAAATATTCTGCTTGTTGCCACTGGTTATCGTGGAAGCAGTCATTGCCTAACGTTAACAGGGATTGCCATTGCGTCGCATTCATAGGGGGTCCTTAAGAAATCAAACACAAAACAAATGATAATCATTATCATTTGTGATAACAACCTTTTTTTTGGTAAGCCTTTGGGTATTTCGACGATAGTACAAGCAATATATAATAGCCTGACATTTATATGTGTTTAAGAGACAGAAAAATGAAAAAAGCAATATTGACTGGGTTTTTAGCACTTTCTTTGGCTGGTTGCTCAGATAACGAAGTTGGCGATGTATCGTTAGGCTTTTTCACAACTAAAGATATCAAGGTTGCCTCATTACGCGACGACAAAATACCTGGCGTGACCTGTCATGTGGCATCGATCGAGGCAGACTTAAGTTTTTCAGATCCTAGTGATAGTTCAATATCTTGTCGGCAAACAGGTAATATAACCCAAGAAATGATCGCATCGATTGATAAAGGTGATGCGGGGGAAGTGGTTTTTAAACAGTCAAAAAGTATCTTTTTCAAGACGATGAAAGTTAGAAGAATTTACGATCCTAAAAACCAAACCTTGCTTTACGTTTCATACACAACTAAAGAAACACAAGGTAGCTTTAAGCACAGTTTATCTACCGTACCTTTATGGGGTACTAGTGCTTATATAGAGCCAAACCAACTACCGTCTTCCTAAGGAGCGAAGCGAGCTTAGGATTTCATTCAGTCTTAGCCTAGTTTATCGCTTTTGAGATTCCCGCCCAAAACACTGCGGGAATGACAAAGGGTTGGGTTAGGAAATTACGATTTTTAAGGTAATTGTTTTTATAAACTCTAAACCTAAAAAAGGATGCCGAAGCATCCTTTTTTAGGTTTAGATGTGAACTAAAGCTCGATATGACCACCATGGATGGTGGAAATTCAAATAATGCAGGAGCAATTATTTGTTAGTCGATTACTTTAGATACAACACCAGCACCTACTGTACGGCTCTCAACTTCATCGCAGAGCGATTCGTCCTCGCTTACTAAAGTTAGTCCATTGGGACTAACTTATTACGTACTCGGTCATCACGGACAAGTCCGCTCGGTGCCCTATAAACAAAAAGAGCGCCTAAGCGCTCTTTTTTAAGTTCTCATGTGAACTAAAGCTCGATATGACCACCATGGATGGTGGAAATTCAAATAATGCAGGAGCAATTATTTGTTAGTCGATTACTTTAGATACAACACCAGCACCTACTGTACGGCCACCTTCACGGATTGCGAAACGTAAACCTTCGTCCATCGCGATTGGGTTGATAAGCTCAACAACAAACTTAAGGTTGTCGCCTGGCATTACCATTTCTACACCTTCAGGTAACTCTACAGCACCTGTGATGTCAGTTGTACGGAAGTAGAACTGTGGACGGTAACCTTTGAAGAATGGTGTATGACGACCACCTTCATCTTTAGTTAGTACGTATACTTCTGATTCGAACTTAGTATGTGGGTTGATTGAACCTGGCTTACATAATACTTGGCCACGTTGTACTTCATCACGCTTAGTACCACGTAATAAAACACCACAGTTCTCACCTGCACGACCTTCGTCAAGAAGCTTACGGAACATCTCTACACCAGTACATGTAGTCGTTGTAGTCTCTTTGATACCTACGATTTCTACATCGTCACCTACTGTGATGATACCGCGCTCTACACGACCAGTTACTACAGTACCACGACCTTGGATTGAGAATACGTCTTCGATTGGTAAAATGAAGTCACCGTCGATTGCACGCTCTGGCTCTGGAATGTATGTATCTAATTCGTTAGCAAGTTCTAAAATCTTCTCTTCCCATTGTGCTTCACCGTTAAGTGCGCCTAATGCTGAACCAGCAATGATTGGTAAATCATCACCTGGGAAGTCGTATTCTGAAAGAAGTTCACGAACTTCCATCTCTACTAATTCTAATAACTCTTCGTCATCTACCATGTCACATTTGTTCATGAATACGATGATGTAAGGTACACCAACCTGACGTGATAATAAGATGTGCTCACGTGTTTGTGGCATTGGACCATCTGTAGCAGCAACTACTAAGATTGCGCCGTCCATTTGTGCAGCACCTGTAATCATGTTTTTAACATAATCGGCGTGACCTGGACAATCTACGTGTGCGTAGTGACGTGTTTCTGTATCGTACTCGATGTGAGAAGTATTAATTGTAATACCACGCTCACGCTCTTCTGGAGCGTTATCGATTTGTGCGAAATCACGAGTTTCACCACCGAAAGTCTTTGTTAATACTGCAGAGATAGCAGCTGTTAAAGTTGTTTTACCGTGGTCAACGTGGCCGATTGTACCAACGTTTACGTGCGGTTTCGAACGTTCAAATTTTTCTTTAGCCATTTTTCTGTACCTTAAGATATACAATTAATTAATTTTTTGATTCCCTGTAGCTTGAGTTCAAGGCTCAGAGGCTAGCAGTTAATTTTAGATAAGGGCTAAGCCCTTGTCAAAATTCACACACTTACTAAACCTATACTCTCTACAAAGAGTTTGTCAGTGCTAAATTACCCTCTAGAAGCTACCTAGATGAATAATCGAATTCTTAAACCTCGCGCACTTTATAGGCTCTGACAATGCCCCAAAAGCGCACTTTCTAACGCAAGCGCTAAATAAGTTCCGGTATTACTACCGTACAGTGCTTAAAAGTAAGAACCGCCACGAGATTCAATAATAGTGGTTGCAACATTTTTCGGTGCTTCACTGTATTGTGAAAACTCCATTGAGTATGATGCACGACCTTGAGTTGCACTACGTAGCTCCGTAGCGTAACCAAACATTTCAGAAAGTGGTACCATAGCATTCACTAACTTCGTGTTCCCTGGACCTTCGTCCATACCATCGATCATGCCTCGGCGACGGTTTAAGTCACCTACAACATCACCCATGTTTTCTTCTGGTGTTGTTACTTCAACTTTCATCATTGGTTCAAGTAATACCGGAGCTGCCGCCATTACACCATTTTTGAAACCCATTGAAGCAGCAACTTTAAAAGCAATTTCATTCGAGTCAGATTCGTGGAATGAACCACCCGTTAACGTTACTTTAACGTCAAGCATTGGATATGAAGCGAGTACGCCTGAATCCATCTGCTCTTGAAAGCCTTTTTCTATTGCCGGGAAATATTCTTTAGGAACATCACCGCTGCCAATAATATCATTGACGAAAATGAACCCTTCACCTTCGCCAGCAGGTTCAATTGTCAAACAAACATGGCCATATTGCCCCTTAGTGCCCATTTGACGCTCAAACTTACCTTCTACTTCAGCACGCTGAGTTATTGCTTCGCGGTAAGTTACCTGTGGATTACCAACATTACAATCCACTTTAAATTCACGCATCATACGATCAGTAATAATGTCTAGGTGAAGCTCACCCATACCTGAAATAATCGTTTGGCCTGTTTCTTCATCGGTAATCACTCTAAATGAAGGATCTTCTGCCGCTAATTTCGTCAGTGCATTGGTCAACTTTTCTTGATCAACTTGCGTCTTAGGCTCTACTGCTACTGAGATTACCGGTTCAGGAAATTCCATTTTATCTAACGTAATTACATTTTGTGGGTCACATAAGGTTTCACCAGTTGTGACATCCTTTAAACCAATTGCTGCGGCTATATCGCCCGCATGTACTTCACTAATTTCTTCACGATCATTTGCGTGCATTTGCACAATACGACCTAAGCGCTCTTTTTTCCCTTTAATCGGGTTAAAAACCATATCTCCGGTTTTCACAACGCCAGAATAAACACGGAAGAAAGTTAGCGTACCTACAAATGGGTCAGTCGCAATTTTAAATGCTAAAGCCGAAAATGGTGCTTTATCATCTGCTTCACGCGTAACTTCTGTTTCTTTTTTGTCGTTGCTGATGCCTGTAATTGCAGGGACATCTATGGGCGATGGTAAATATTCAACCACGCTATCAAGTACTGCTTGTACGCCTTTATTTTTAAAAGCACTACCACAAGTACATAAAATTATTTCATTTGCTAAAGTGCGAGCACGAAGACCAGCTTTGACTTCTTCTTCAGTTAAGTCACCTTCTTCAAGGTACTTTTCCATTAATTCGTCGTTAGCTTCTGCAGCTTCTGATAATAAATTATCACGCCACTCTTCTGCTTCGTCTTGCATATCTGCTGGAATATCTTGGTATTCAAAGGTCATCCCTTGATCGCCTTCATTCCAGTTGATCGCTTTCATTTTAATCAGATCGATAACACCGGTAAATTCTTCTTCAGCGCCTATGGCTAGATGAATAGGTACCGCGTTTGCGCCTAATCGCTCTTTAAGTTGATCAACAACATTTAAAAAGCTTGCACCTGTTCTGTCCATCTTATTAACAAAAACAAGACGTGGAACCTCATACTTCTCCATTTGTCGCCAAACGGTCTCTGTCTGCGGTTGTACACCACTTGAGGCACAAAGTACCAGTACAGCCCCATCTAACACACGTAATGAACGCTCTACTTCAATGGTAAAGTCTACGTGGCCAGGTGTGTCGATAATATTAATACGGTGGTCGTCAAACTGGGCATTCATACCCTTCCAAAAACAAGTTGTAGCTGCAGACGTAATTGTAATACCGCGCTCTTGCTCTTGCTCCATCCAGTCCATCGTGGCAGCACCATCATGTACTTCACCAATTTTGTGAGAAAGACCGGTATAAAATAAAACACGCTCTGTTGTTGTCGTTTTACCTGCATCTACATGAGCACAAATACCAATGTTACGGTAACGCTCAATAGGTGTTGTACGAGCCACTAATTTTTCCTTTTACTATCTATGAGGTTAAATAACCTAACGTCAAAACACTCAACAAAAGAGATATTCTCAAGTTAAACTATTACGGTTTCATTACAAAAGAAAAGCGTAGCCGCCAAAGGCAGCTACGCTTCACTATTATATTACCAACGGTAATGTGCGAACGCTTTGTTCGCTTCAGCCATACGGTGAACGTCTTCACGTTTCTTAACCGCTGAGCCTTTGTTGTCAGACGCATCTAACATTTCGTTAGCTAGGCGCTGAGCCATTGATTTTTCACCACGTTTACGAGCTGCTTCAACTAACCAACGCATGGCTAGTGCATTACGACGTACTGGACGTACTTCAACTGGAACTTGGTAAGTAGAACCACCAACACGACGAGATTTAACCTCAACTGCTGGACGAATGTTCTCTAACGCAACTTCGAAAAGCTCTAAGTGAGTTTTATCGTTGTTTTTCTCAGTTAAAATATCTAGTGCACCGTATACAATTTTTTCTGCAGTAGATTTCTTGCCATCAACCATAAGGATGTTGATGAATTTTGCTAATAGTTCATTTTGGAACTTAGGATCTGGTAATATTTTACGTTGTCCTACGACGCGTCTTCTAGGCATCTTATTTCTCCGTTTAATTCAGGGGTTACCCAAAATTGTTAAAATTAATTAATTTGGCCTTACTTCACGGAAACCGTTAAGATTTAGGGCGCTTAGCACCGTATTTCGAACGGCCTTGTCTACGATCGTTAACACCTGAACAGTCAAGTGCACCACGAACGGTGTGATAGCGAACACCCGGTAAGTCTTTAACACGACCACCACGGATTAAGATAACGCTATGCTCTTGTAAGTTGTGACCTTCACCACCAATGTAAGATGTAACTTCGAATCCGTTAGTTAAACGAACACGTGCTACTTTACGTAGTGCTGAGTTAGGTTTTTTAGGTGTAGTAGTATATACACGAGTACATACACCACGGCGTTGCGGACAAGCTTCTAACGCTGGAACGTTAGACTTCGCAACTTTCTTGACACGTGGTTTACGTACCAATTGGTTAATAGTTGCCATTATAGCTCCTGATTAAATTAAAACATGGGATTAATAAAGCACTTAAGTGCTTTTTATTCCCGCTAATAAACGTGTGTAAAATCAAACCTTATAATCAATGCTAACAAGCGTAGAATACAAGGTCGCGGAATTCTAATGGTCAAGCTTTAAACTGTCAAGTTAAAACGCAGATAAAGCGTTGAAAAGGATCGTTTCCGATCTCTTTCCGTTTGATTCGATCGAATCATTAGCCCTTAGATAAAAAAAATCCCCACCAACTTTCGTTAGCAGGGATTTTTGTCAATAAGTTAACACTTAATCAGCATCGCCTAAACCGTCTGCATTTAATGCATCGGTTAGTGCTTGCGCTGCTTCATCTTGTGAAACAGTTACTTCTTCTGGAGCTAATGCTTCATTGCGCTTACGAGCACGCTCTTGATGGTAAGAGTAACCCGTACCTGCTGGGATTAATCGACCAACAATTACGTTTTCTTTCAAGCCACGTAAGCTATCTTTCTTACCAGCTACTGCTGCTTCTGTAAGTACACGTGTCGTTTCTTGGAATGATGCTGCTGAAATAAATGATTCAGTTGCTAGTGATGCTTTAGTAATACCCATCATTAACATTTCATATTCAGCTGGCTTCTTACCTGCCGCTTCTAATTCACGGTTAGCGATATTTACGTTAGCAACTTCAGCAACTTCACCTTTAAGGAATTCTGAATCACCACCGTCTAAAATCTCACACTTGCGAATCATTTGACGTACGATTACTTCGATGTGCTTATCGTTAATTTTTACACCTTGTAAACGGTATACATCTTGTACTTCGTTAACAATGTAATTAGCAACTGCAGCAACACCACGTAAACGTAAAATGTCATGCGGAGACTCAGGACCATCGGCAATAACTTCACCTTTAAGCACTGACTCACCTTCGAACACGTTAAGTTGACGCCACTTAGGAATCATCTCTTCGTATACTTCACCGCTTGGCTGTGTAATTAATAAACGACGCTTACCTTTAGTTTCTTTACCGAAACCGATAATACCTGTTTTCTCAGCAAGAATTGCAGGCTCTTTAGGCTTACGTGCTTCAAATAAATCAGCAACGCGTGGAAGACCACCGGTAATATCACGTGTTTTCGACGATTCTTGAGGAATACGTGCTAACGCATCACCAATGTTTACTTCAGCACCATCTTCTAGGTTAACAATCGCGTTACCAGGTAAGAAGTACTGTGCTGGAATTTCTGTACCAGCAATCATTACGTCATTACCTTTAGCGTCAACTAGCTTAACCATTGGGCGCATTTCTTTACCCGCAGAGCTACGTTGTGCTGCATCTGTAATTACAATGCTTGATAAACCAGTTAAATCATCAGTTTCACGAGTCATGGTAACTTGGTCGATAAGGTCAACAAATTTGATCTTACCAGCTACCTCAGTGATGATTGGATGCGTATGCGGATCCCAGTTTGCTACGATTTCACCAGCGTCAATTGCTTCACCGTCATTCTTCGCTAATACAGAACCGTAAGGTACTTTATAACGTTCTTTCTCACGACCTAACTCATCAATTACTGTAAGTTCAGATGAACGTGAAGTAATTACTGCATGGCCTTCAGAGTTAATAACAAACTTAGCGTTTTGTAACTTCAATGTACCCGTGTTTTTCACTTGTACTGAGTTTTCAGCTGATGCTCTTGATGCTGCACCACCGATATGGAACGTACGCATCGTAAGCTGTGTACCTGGCTCACCGATTGATTGAGCAGCTACAACACCGATTGCTTCACCTTGGTTGATGATATGACCACGTGCTAGGTCACGACCGTAACAGTGAGCACAAATACCAAAGTCAGTTTCACAAGTAATGATAGAGCGTACTTTAATTTGGTCTACTGAATTGTCTTCAATAACATCACAAAGTGCTTCATCAATTAACGTATTACGCGGTAGTAATACTTCTTCAGTACCTGGAATTAATACATCTTCAGCAACTACACGACCTAATACACGTTCGCGTAATGGTTCAACAACATCACCACCTTCAATGAGTGGTGTCATTAATAGACCATCTTCAGTGCCACAGTCATGTTCTGTAACCACTAAATCTTGTGCAACATCAACTAGACGACGTGTTAAGTAACCAGAGTTAGCTGTTTTAAGAGCGGTATCGGCAAGACCTTTACGCGCACCGTGAGTAGAGATGAAGTACTGTAATACGTTCAAACCTTCACGGAAGTTAGCGGTAATTGGTGTTTCGATGATTGAACCATCTGGTTTAGCCATTAGACCACGCATACCAGCTAGCTGACGAATCTGTGCAGCACTACCACGAGCGCCCGAGTCAGCCATCATGAAGATTGAGTTGAATGAGTCTTGCTCTTCCATCTCACCATCACGGTTTTCAACTTGCTCTTTCGATAAGTTGTCCATCATCGCTTTCGAAACTTTTTCGTTAGCAGATGACCAAATATCGATTACTTTGTTGTATTTCTCACCAGCAGTCACTAAACCTTGGTCGAATTGTTCCTGAATTTCAGTAACTTCTTCTTCGGCTGCGTCAATGATTGTGTACTTAGCATCTGGGATTACCATGTCATCGATACCAACAGATGCACCCGCGATCATCGCGTAATGGAAACCTGTGTACATGATGTGGTCAGCAAAGATAACGGTATCTTTAAGACCTAAGTTACGGTATGCATGGTTGATTAATCGTGAAATAGGCTTTTTACCTAAAGGCTGATCAATTAACTCGTACGGTAAACCTTTAGGACATACTTGCCATAAAATTGCACGACCAACTGTAGTATCACGTAATGAAGTTTGAGCGATTAACTCACCCTCTTGATTTTTTACGTGCTCGGTAATGCGAATTTTCACGCGAGCGTGTAATTCAGCAACACCAGTACGGTATGCTTTTTCAGCTTCTTTCGTGTCAGCGAATACCATGCCTTCACCTAAACCATTAACACGTTCACGTGTTAAGTAGTAAAGACCTAATACAACATCCTGTGATGGAACGATGATTGGGTCACCGTTTGCTGGAGAAAGTACGTTGTTTGTCGACATCATTAACGCACGAGCTTCTAACTGAGCTTCGATTGTTAATGGAACGTGTACCGCCATTTGGTCACCATCGAAGTCGGCGTTATATGCCGCACAAACTAATGGGTGAAGGTGAATCGCTTTACCTTCAATAAGTACAGGTTCAAATGCTTGGATACCAAGTCTATGTAGTGTAGGTGCACGGTTAAGCATTACTGGATGTTCACGAATTACTTCGTCTAATACATCCCATACTTCTGCGCCTTCACGTTCTACTAGTTTCTTAGCTGCTTTAATGGTCGTCGCTAAACCACGCGCTTCTAATTTACCGTAGATAAATGGCTTGAATAACTCTAGTGCCATCTTCTTAGGGAGACCACACTGATGTAAACGTAATGTAGGACCTACTGTGATTACAGAACGACCTGAGTAATCTACACGCTTACCAAGTAAGTTTTGACGGAAACGACCTTGCTTACCTTTAATCATATCTGCTAATGATTTAAGAGGACGTTTGTTTGAGCCAGTAATAGCTCTACCACGACGACCATTATCTAATAACGCATCTACAGACTCTTGCAACATACGCTTTTCGTTACGTACGATGATATCTGGTGCTACTAAATCTAAAAGACGCTTCAAACGGTTGTTACGGTTAATAACACGACGGTATAAATCGTTTAAGTCAGATGTCGCAAAACGACCACCATCAAGAGGTACTAATGGACGTAAATCTGGTGGAAGAATTGGTAATACAGACATGATCATCCACTCTGGCTTGTTGCCAGATTGAGCGAATGCTTCCATTAATTTTAAGCGTTTTGTGATCTTCTTACGCTTTGTTTCACTACCAATTTCAGGTAACTCTTCACGCATTTGCGCAATGTCACCTTCAAGGTCGATTTGCTCTAATAAAGCAAGAACCGCTTCAGCACCCATTTTAGCGTCGAACTCGTCACCGTGTTCTTCTAATGAGTCTAAGTATTCTTCTTCAGTAAGGATTTGACCTTTTTCTAACGTTGTCATACCTGGTTCGGTAACAACATAAGATTCAAAATATAAAACACGCTCAATATCGCGTAATGTCATGTCTAATAAAAGACCAATACGTGATGGCAATGATTTTAAAAACCAAATGTGTGCAACTGGGCTTGCTAATTCAATGTGACCCATACGCTCACGACGTACTTTAGTTAGTGTTACTTCAACACCACATTTTTCACAAATTACACCACGGTGCTTTAAGCGCTTGTATTTACCACATAGACATTCGTAGTCTTTTACTGGGCCGAAAATACGTGCACAGAATAAACCGTCACGCTCTGGCTTAAACGTACGGTAGTTAATAGTCTCTGGTTTCTTAACTTCACCAAATGACCATGAACGAATCTGATCAGGTGAAGCTAGTCCGATGCGAATACCATCGAATTCTTCTGTTTGATTTTGTTGCTTAAGAAACTTAAGTAAATCTTTCACACTCTATCTCCTGTCGGAGTTAACCTTGATAAGAGGGCAGCTCGCCGCCCTCTCCATGTACTGACATTTGTTACTTAGTTTGTAACGTCAGCTTTATCTCGTTGACCGTTATTCCTGGTCTAATTCAATGTTAATACCTAAAGAACGAATTTCTTTAAGTAATACGTTGAATGACTCAGGCATACCAGGTTCCATACGGTGATCACCATCGACTAAGTTCTTATACATCTTAGTACGACCGTTCACGTCATCAGACTTAACCGTAAGCATTTCTTGTAAGGTGTAAGCAGCACCGTATGCTTCTAGTGCCCATACTTCCATCTCACCAAAACGCTGACCACCAAACTGAGCTTTACCACCTAGTGGTTGCTGAGTAACTAGTGAGTACGAACCAGTTGAACGAGCATGCATCTTGTCATCAACTAAGTGATTCAGTTTCAGCATGTACATGTAACCCACAGTTACAGGACGTTCAAATTCACGACCAGTACGACCATCAGTTAAGATGAACTGACCACTTTCTGGCATATCAGCAAGTTTGAATAAGTCTTTAATTTCACGCTCACTTGCACCATCAAATACTGGTGTAGCGATTGGAAGACCTGCACGCAAGTTTTGTGCTAAACGATGAATTTCGTCATCAGAGAAGCTATCAATATCAACTTCTTGACGAGACTCACCTAAGTCATAAACTTCTTTTAAGAAGCTACGTAACTTAGCTGTTTCTTGTTGTGCTTTGATCATGCGGTCAATCTTTTCACCGATACCGCGTGCCGCCATACCTAAGTGAGTTTCTAAAATCTGACCGATGTTCATACGCGATGGTACACCTAACGGGTTAAGCACGATATCTACCGGCACACCGTTTTGGTCGTAAGGCATATCTTCAACAGGTACAACGTTAGAGATAACACCTTTGTTACCGTGACGACCAGCCATTTTATCACCAGGCTGGATGCGACGTTTAACTGCTAAGTAAACTTTAACAATTTTTAAAACGCCAGGTGCTAAATCATCACCTTGAGTGATCTTGCGACGCTTAGTTTCGAACTTCTTGTCGAACTCTTCTTTGATAGCATCGTATTGTTCAGCAATTTGCTCTAAGTCAGCTTGTTGCGCTTCATCAGATAAGTTTTGCTGTAACCACTTATCACGTGACATTGAGTTAAGATCTGACTCATTTAAGCCAGCAGATAACAACAACTTCTTAGCACGAGCATAAATGCCGTCTTCTAAGATAGAGAACTCGTCACCTAAATCTTTCTTAACTTCACTTAATTGCATTTCTTCAATTTCTAATGCACGTTGGTCTTTCTCAACGCCATCACGAGTGAAGATTTGAACATCGATGATCGTACCTGAAACTGAGTTTGGTACACGTAAAGAGCTGTCTTTAACATCAGCTGCTTTTTCACCGAAGATAGCACGTAAAAGTTTTTCTTCAGGTGTTAACTGTGTTTCACCTTTAGGCGTTACTTTACCTACTAAGATGTCACCACCTTTAACTTCTGCACCGATGTATACAACACCAGACTCATCTAGCTTGCTTAATGCAGACTCACCAACATTAGGGATATCAGAAGTAATTTCTTCTGCACCTAATTTAGTATCACGTGCGATACATGATAATTCTTGGATATGAATCGTAGTGAAACGGTCTTCTTGCGCTACACGCTCAGAAATCAACATCGAATCCTCGAAGTTGTAACCATTCCAAGGCATGAATGCGATACGCATGTTTTGACCAAGTGCCAAATCACCCATATCTGTAGATGGACCATCCGCTAATACATCACCACGAACAACTGGATCACCAACACGACACTGTGGACGCTGGTTAATACAAGTGTTTTGGTTAGAACGTGTGTATTTAGTTAGGTTGTAGATGTCGATACCGGCTTCGCCTGGCACCATTTCATCTTCGTTAACGCGCACAACGATACGTGATGCATCAACGTAATCAACTACGCCACCACGTTTTGCTACTTCTGTTACACCAGAATCAACAGCAATAACGCGTTCCATACCAGTACCAACAAGCGGCTTATCAGCCTTTAATGTTGGCACAGCTTGACGTTGCATGTTCGCACCCATTAAGGCACGGTTAGCATCATCATGCTCTAGGAATGGAATTAATGAAGCTGCCACAGAAACGATTTGCTGTGGAGATACATCCATATACTGAACTTGTTCAGCCGACATTAATGTAAATTCGTTTTTGTGACGACAAGGAACCAAGCCATCTACTAACTTACCATTTTCATCAACTTCAGCGTTTGCCTGTGCAACAACAAAGTTACCTTCTTCAATTGCAGATAGGTAATCAACTTCATCAGTTACTACACCATCAACGATCTTGCGGTATGGAGTTTCTAAGAAACCGTAATCATTGGTACGTGCGTAACAAGATAATGAGTTAATTAGACCGATGTTTGGACCTTCCGGCGTTTCGATTGGACAAACACGACCGTAGTGAGTTGGGTGAACGTCACGTACTTCGAAGCCTGCGCGTTCACGCGTTAAACCACCTGGGCCTAATGCAGAGATACGACGTTTATGCGTAACTTCAGATAACGGGTTGTTTTGATCCATGAACTGTGAAAGTTGCGATGAACCAAAGAACTCTTTAACGGCTGCCGAAATTGGTTTAGCGTTAATTAAGTCTTGTGGCATTACTGCGTCTAGGTCACCAAGTGACAAACGTTCACGAACAGCACGTTCTACACGAACTAAACCAACACGGAATTGGTTTTCAGCCATTTCACCAACTGAACGAATACGACGGTTACCTAAATGATCGATATCATCCGTTTCACCTTTACCATCACGAATCGCAATTAATGTTTTCATTACGGCGATGATGTCATCGTTTGATAACGTACCTTCACCGATATCATCAGCCATACCAACACGACGGTTGAACTTCATACGACCAACAGTTGATAGGTCGTAACGCTCTAATGAGAAGAACAAGTTCGCAAATAATGCTTCAGCAGCATCTTTTGTCGGTGGCTCGCCAGGGCGCATCATGCGGTAGATTTCCACTAATGCCTCTAAGCGATTACTTGTTGTATCTACGCGGACCGTATCAGACATGTATGAACCAACATCGAATTCGTTCATGTATAGTGTGTCTAACACTTTGTGGCCAGCTTGGCTTAATTCAGCTAATAATTCTAATGTAATTTCAGCATTTGCTTCAGCAATTACTTCACCAGTAGATTCATCAACGTAAGCTTTTGATAATACTTTGCCTACGATGTAATCAGCTGGTACTTCTAATTCGGTAATCTTTTCTTTCGATAACGTACGAATATGACGAGCAGTGATACGACGACCTTGCTCTACCAACACATCACCGTTAGGTAACTTAATATCGAAAGTTGCTGTTTCACCACGCAGACGCTCAGGGATAAGTTCCATGATCATCTTCTCACCTTTAATAGTAAAGGCAGTTGTGTCATAGAACATGTCTAAGATTTCTTCCGTAGAATAATCTAGCGCACGTAAGATAATTGAAGCAGGTAATTTACGACGACGATCAATTCGTACAAATAAGTTATCTTTAGGGTCAAACTCAAAATCTAACCAAGAACCACGGTAAGGAATAACGCGTGCGTTATATAAAACTTTACCAGAAGAGTGTGTTTTACCTTTATCGTGATCAAAGAATACGCCTGGTGAACGGTGCAATTGTGAAACAATAACACGCTCTGTACCATTAATAACGAACGTTCCGTTCTCTGTCATTAATGGGATTTCACCCATATATACTTCTTGCTCTTTGATATCTTTAACTGTGCCTGCTGGTGCGTCTTTATCATAAAGCACCATACGTAATTTCACACGTAAAGGAGCAGAGTAGGTTACGCCACGAATTTGACATTCTTTAACGTCAAATAACGGCTCACCTAAACGGTAACTTACGTATTGTAATTCAGAACTACCTGAATAACTTTTAATTGGAAAAATTGAACGGAACGCGGCTTCAAGGCCGGTTTCGCCTGTAGGATCAATATCAATGAACTTTCGGAAAGATTCGAGTTGGATGGACAACAAGAATGGATAATCCATTACTTGTGCACTTTTACCAAAGTCCTTTCTAATTCGTTTCTTTTCAGAGTAAGAGTAAACCATGGGGTTCCTCAGCTAGCTGGTTATACCGAATCTGTCTGGGTGCAGACAGCCTATTGCTGTGACATCAAATGCCAAGTTGATTACATACTTAGGAATATGCAATCAACTTGGCAGTACGTCTAAACTTTTTATAATGCACTGTTTTCGTGTAAAAAAAAACCACTTTATTTAGCGCAAAAAGGCCGGTGATAAAAAATCACCAGCCATTGCCTGTTAGGCAGCTAATCTGTTGATATACAGATTATTTGATCTCAACAGAAGCACCAGCTTCTTCAAGATCTTTCTTAAGAGCTTCAGCTTCTTCTTTAGAAACGCCTTCCTTAAGAGCTTTTGGTGCAGCTTCAACTAATTCTTTAGCTTCTTTTAAGCCAAGACCAGTTGCGCCACGTACTGCTTTGATTACAGCAACTTTCTTCTCACCGAAGCTAGCTAATACTACGTCAAACTCAGTTTGCTCTTCAGCAGCAGCACCAGCGTCACCGCCAGCAACAGCAACAGCAGCTGCAGCAGATACGCCGAACTTCTCTTCCATTGCTTCGATTAATTCAACTACGTCCATTACTGACATTTCAGCAATAGCATTTAGGATATCGTCTTTAGAAATAGACATTATTCAATTTCCTGTTTTTGATAAACAACCAATTAGTGGGTTGTTTGAAATAACTATAAAATACAAAAAGTGCGAGTTGGTCTCTTATATACAAGAGGATAACAACTATTATGCAGCTTCTTGCTCTTTCTGATCGCGAATTGCTGCAATCGTACGGGCAAGCTTGCCTGCAGATGCTTCTTTCATAGCGCTCATTAAACGTGCAATTGCTTCGTCGTAAGTTGGTAGCTTAGCTAACATGTTTACGTCTACTGCGTTACCTTCAAATGCTGCTGCTTTTAATTCAAAGTCTTCGTTCGTTTTAGCGAAGTCTGTGAATAAACGCGCTGCTGCACCTGGATGCTCGTTTGAAAATGCAATTAATGAAGGACCAACTAGTGTTTCAGCAACACATTCAAAGTCAGTACCTTGTAAAGCACGACGTGCTAATGTGTTACGGACAACTTTCATCCATACGCCATTTTCACGTGCCTGTTTACGTAAAACAGTAATTGCTTCAACTGTAATACCGCGAGAATCCGCGATTACAGCTGACTGAGCGCCATTGGCAGCTTCTTGAACTTCAGCAACAATTGCTTTTTTGTCATCAAGATTGATAGCCATTGGCTTTAACTCCTGGTTCAACCGGAAAAAATCCGGTAATTACAACTCCGTAAACAAAACTGCTTACGGCCATTACGGCGAGAGCCAGAAATCCTAAGGAAATATCTGGGTAATCACCATCTACGTAGGAAAATTAAGGGGTGTTACAGAAACAACCCACCTACGGTCTTTGACGGGACTGTTTAAAAAACGAGTTTATAAACAGTTCCTACCAAAAATAAGGGGCGAAATTATAGTTTAATAATTCACCCCTGTAAAGGTCTTAAAGATTTAAAGTACCTTGATCTACGGTTACACCAGCACCCATAGTCGTTGATACAGAAATCTTCTTAATGTATTGACCTTTAGCATTAGCTGGTTTTGCTTTCTTAAGCGCTTCCAATAATGCTTCTAAGTTCTCTTGTAACTTAGCGTCTTCGAAATCAACCTTACCGATTGTAGTATGGATGATACCGTTCTTGTCGTTACGGTAACGAATCTGACCAGCTTTTGCGTTGTTAACAGCAGTTACTACGTCAGGAGTTACAGTACCAACTTTCGGGTTAGGCATTAAACCACGTGGGCCTAAGATTTGACCTAACTGACCTACAACACGCATTGCATCTGGAGTAGCAATAACAACGTCGAAGTCCATTTGACCAGCTTTAACTTGTTCAGCTAAGTCATCCATACCAACTACGTCAGCACCAGCTTCTTTCGCTTTTTCTGCGTTTGCACCTTGAGTGAAAACAGCAACGCGAACGTCACGACCAGTACCGTTAGGTAGTACAGTTGCACCACGAACGTTTTGGTCTGATTTACGAGCATCGATACCTAAGTTGATTGCAACATCTACACTTTCACGGAATTTAGCAGTTGCCAATTCTTTTAAAAGAGAGATTGCTTCGTTGATTTCATAATCTTTTAATACGTCTACTTTTTCACGAACTAGACGAGCGCGCTTTGATAATTTAGCCATTCGATTAACCCTCTACCACTAAGCCCATTGAACGAGCAGAGCCCGCGATAGTGTTAACACCAGCGTCGATGTCGCCTGCTGTTAAATCTGGTTCTTTCATCTTAACGATTTCTTCAAGTTGAGCACGTGTAACAGTACCAACTTTCTCAGTGTTAGGACGACCTGAACCTGACTTGATGCCAGCAGCTTTCTTAAGTAAGTAAGAAGCAGGTGGAGTCTTAGTTTCGAACGTGAAAGAACGATCATTGTATACAGTAATTACTACTGGTACTGGAGCGCCTTTATCTAAAGCGTCTGTTTTTGCGTTAAACGCTTTACAGAATTCCATGATGTTCACACCGTGTTGACCTAATGCAGGACCAACTGGTGGTGACGGATTAGCTGCACCAGCAGCTACTTGTAGCTTGATTAAAGCTTGGACTTTTTTAGCCATCTTTAAAGATTCCTATGTTTGGGTAATAACGCTAGTTCTTATGAACACGACACCAACTTATGTAAGTAAGTGTTAGCTCCCCGTTAGATTGAAAATTCCGTTTATTTGAAGACTTTTCGGTGCCCCAAATAAAAACGGTAGCGGATTATAAAATAATCAACACTACCGTTTCAAGTAATAATTTTAGTTTCTGTTCTATTTTAACAAAAAAGTAAAATTATCCTTTTTCAACTTGTGAGAATTCTAGGTCAACTGGCGTAGAACGACCGAAAATAAGGACCGATACTTTGATGCGGTTTTTCTCATAATCAAGTTCTTCAACAACACCGTTAAAGTCAGCAAATGGTCCGTCAATAACACGGATAACTTCACCCACTTCGAACAGTGTTTTAGGTTTAGGCTTGTCAGTTGAATCTTCTAAACGCTGTAAGATACGGTCAGCTTCACGTTGTGTAATAGGTGCTGGACGATCTGAAGTACCACCAATAAAACCAAGAACACGTGGCACGCTTTTCACTAAATGCCAAGCTTCTTCATCCATCGCCATTTCAACTAGCACGTAGCCAGGGAAGAATTTACGTGCACTTTTACGCTTTTGACCAGCACGCATTTCTACTACTTCTTCAGTAGGTACAAGTACTTGACCAAACTTATCTTCTAAGCTGTGGATTTGAATATGTTCAAGCAATGTTTTCTGAACACGTGCTTCATAACCAGAAAACGCTTGTACAACGTACCAACGTAGCTTTGGACCAGTAGTTTCTTCTGTGAAAGATTTTTCTTCAGTCATGATTACACCGACACCCCAGTAATTAAACCAACTAACCACATAAGTATTGAATCAAGGCCCCATAAGATCAATGCCATTACTAATGTAGCAACAAGAACAATACCTGTTGTTTGAATAGCTTCTTGGCGTGTAGGCCAAACAACCTTACGAACTTCAGTTCTTGATTCTTTAGCAAATCCAATAAAGGTACGGCCTTTTTCCGTTTGTGCTGCAATAAATGCTGCAACGGCAACCGCTACTACTACGCCGACTGCACGTAATAATACTGACTCATTACCAAAATAATAGTTACCAAAAACAGCACCCGCTAAAATTAGGAAAGTAATTCCCCACTTTATTACGTCGAGCGAACTACCAGTTTGGTTTTCCGTACTTGCATTCATATATATTTGACCTGTAAATCGTATTTAGCAATTTTAGCTATTCAGTTTAGTCACTAATGCCACTAAACGATAAATTTGGCAGGGGTAGAGAGATTCGAACTCCCAACCGTCGGTTTTGGAGACCGCTGTTCTACCAATTGGAACTATACCCCTAAATTTATTTACACTTGTCGGGTGGTTCTTGTTTGTTTGGGATTTAAGAATAACTCGAGAAGTGAGGACGGTATTATACTGGCTAAAAACATTAACTCAAGTTGAATTTAAGCCGAAGAATAAAATTATGTTTTTGATTATAGTAAAAGGCTTATTGCAGTAAAATCATTCACACTTGCATGAGTAAACGGCGTAACGCGATCACCCATTTTATTTAGAGTATTAATATTACCTTCGCAAACAGCGATGATCGATTTCCCTTGCTTAAACGAATCAGGAATAACCACTCTACCATTCTTGCTGATATCAAAGGTTTGGCACTGCGCTTCGAGTTCAAGCGAGGTGTCTGAATAATAAATGACGGTAATGATTTTTTGCATTTTATACTTCACTAATGTAATGCCGTCCTTGCTATTTAATTTTTCCTTGCAGCAATCTGCAAGGCACTTAACGACAGAACAACCAGCGAAGTAAAACGTTTCACATCCATATACATGCACTTTACAGCTCAACAAATATGTTAACGAACTGGTCGACATTATAACGATAAGGCAACAACAAGGAAGAAAAATGAAAGTTAGTGAGTTTTTCACTAAACGCATGAGTTAAATCTAAAACACAAACATACTGTGACGACAGCCCCACTTTTTATAAAACACCAGAGATGAAGTCATTTAGCCCTAAAAACAAAAAGAGCGCCGAAGCGCTCTTTTTTAAGTTCTCATGTGAACTAAAGCTCGATATGACCACCATGGATGGTGGAAATTCAAATAATGCAGGAGCAATTATTTGTTAGTCGATTACTTTAGATACAACACCAGCACCTACTGTACGGCCACCTTCACGGATTGCGAAGCGTAAACCTTCGTCCATCGCGATTGGGTTGATAAGCTCAACAACAAACTTAAGGTTGTCGCCTGGCATTACCATTTCTACACCTTCAGGTAACTCTACAGCACCTGTGATGTCAGTTGTACGGAAGTAGAACTGTGGACGGTAACCTTTGAAGAATGGTGTATGACGACCACCTTCATCTTTAGTTAGTACGTATACTTCTGATTCGAACTTAGTATGTGGGTTGATTGAACCTGGCTTACATAATACTTGGCCACGTTGTACTTCATCACGCTTAGTACCACGTAATAAAACACCACAGTTCTCACCTGCACGACCTTCGTCAAGAAGCTTACGGAACATCTCTACACCAGTACATGTAGTCGTTGTAGTCTCTTTGATACCTACGATTTCTACATCGTCACCTACTGTGATGATACCGCGCTCTACACGACCAGTTACTACAGTACCACGACCTTGGATTGAGAATACGTCTTCGATTGGTAAAATGAAGTCACCGTCGATTGCACGCTCTGGCTCTGGAATGTATGTATCTAATTCGTTAGCAAGTTCTAAAATCTTCTCTTCCCATTGTGCTTCACCGTTAAGTGCGCCTAATGCTGAACCAGCAATGATTGGTAAATCATCACCTGGGAAGTCGTATTCTGAAAGAAGTTCACGAACTTCCATCTCTACTAATTCTAATAACTCTTCGTCATCTACCATGTCACATTTGTTCATGAATACGATGATGTAAGGTACACCAACCTGACGTGATAATAAGATGTGCTCACGTGTTTGTGGCATTGGACCATCTGTAGCAGCAACTACTAAGATTGCGCCGTCCATTTGTGCAGCACCTGTAATCATGTTTTTAACATAATCGGCGTGACCTGGACAATCTACGTGTGCGTAGTGACGTGTTTCTGTATCGTACTCGATGTGAGAAGTATTAATTGTAATACCACGCTCACGCTCTTCTGGAGCGTTATCGATTTGTGCGAAATCACGAGTTTCACCACCGAAAGTCTTTGTTAATACTGCAGAGATAGCAGCTGTTAAAGTTGTTTTACCGTGGTCAACGTGTCCGATAGTACCAACGTTTACGTGCGGTTTCGAACGTTCAAATTTTTCTTTAGCCACTTTTAAATACCTTAAGTTAAAGTTTAGTTTAAAAAGTTTAGTTAAAGATAGAAGGATAGGTTTGTCGAAATGGTGCTAATAGGCAGATTCGAACTGCCGACCTCACCCTTACCAAGGGTGCGCTCTACCAACTGAGCTATATCAGCACATTATTCACAAAATTGGAGCGGGTGGCGGGAATCGAACCCGCTTCATTAGCTTGGAAGGCTAAGGTAATAGCCAGTATACGACACCCGCTAAGCTATCAGACTATCTCTGCAAATAAAAAATGGTGGAGGGAGGTGGATTCGAACCACCGAAGGCGGAGCCGTCAGATTTACAGTCTGATCCCTTTGGCCACTCGGGAACCCCTCCGATACTTTATATAAAAGTAGTATTAATGGTGCCGACTGCCGGAGTCGAACTGGCGACCTACTGATTACAAGTCAGTTGCTCTACCAACTGAGCTAAGTCGGCACTACATTAAGTGGAGCGAATTCTAGTGTAATGCTAAGGGCCTTGCAATAGGTAAATAGAAAAAAGTTTAGCTTTTTAATGTTTTGTTGCTTTTTTAACCTGTTTTGGATTATTTCGTAGCACACTTTTGATATGTGTTAAGGCCGTGGAAGACTAAATTGTCAACGACCTGATATTTACCAATCACTTGTAAGCCTGATTGTTGGCGATATAACTTAGCGAGCTCGGCTCCGTTACCGCCAGTAAATATTATTTCAATCGACAATTTGATTTTATCTGAAGCTAAACTTTGATTACTTCCTAACGTGCGAATTGCTTGTTCAATTAAGCCAATGCTTGCAGCCCAACTTGCTTGATTGACATTGTCAGCAGTATTTAGGCCAAACGCTATTGCCTCAACGGGTTTAAATGTTGAGCTAACCTGTGCTGTTTTTTCAATAATAGCGTCGTGGATTGTTTTAACTCCAGGCAGAATCCAACCACCTAAATGCTTTTTATTTTTATCAATCACATCGATTGTCGTTGCCGTACCGGCATCAACCACGATCAAGTATTTATTAGGCACCAAACACTGTGCACCTATAATCGCAAGCCAGCGATCAACACCCATTTGCTGATAATTGTCATAACCACAAATAACACCATTGGTTTCTTTCTGAGTTTGTGCTCGCACAATCGTTATTTGGTGCTTGTAGGCAACCTGTTCGATAAGCTCAAGTAATTTATTGTCGGCAACGCTTGACACAATAACTTCGATTTCATTTGAGAAAAGGAGCGCTAATTGCTCAACGTTAATCTCGTCATTATTAATGGATTGACTCTTGGTAAAGCCATTTTCAGTGTGCCTAACATACTTGAGACGTGTATTTCCTATATCAATCAATAAGGTCATCCATTACCTCTCAAGCTTACTTCGCCACCATAAATACTTTGTACAACACCATTCACTTCAAGTTGCAGTGCACCATTGCTGTCAATCCCACGACAAATACCTGTTGTTTCTTTATGGGCAGATATTATTTTTACTGGTTGATTAATAAAACAATCATATTTTTGCCATAGCGAAAGCATATCAGTTAGTCCTCTCTGGCTATGCTCTTCAATCCTGTTATCAAGACATTGAATCAGCTTAGCAGCCATTAAATTGCGATCAACACCACGATAAAACTGATTAATCGCACTCCAAGGTTGATCTATTAATTCGGCACTTTGCTCTGGCATATTAATATTTAAACCAATACCAATAACAGCATGACTAGGCTCCAACGGTTGACCTTCAAGTTCAATTAAAATGCCGGCGAGCTTCTTGCCCTGCCAGTAAATGTCGTTTGGCCACTTAAGCTCAACATCTATTCCTGTTATTTCTCTTACTGCATCATGTATTGCCAAAGCAACAGCTACGCTCAAACCCATCGCACTATTGAGGCCTTGCTCAAGTGCACAATACATTGAAAGGTATAGATGACTGCCAAACGGTGACACCCATTGTCGACCACGACGGCCACGGCCATCACTTTGATATTCGGAAAGACACACGTCACCATGCTTCACATTATTTGGGATCTTGCGCATTAAAAAGCTGTTGGTGGAGTCGATAATGGCGTGACAGTCAACAGAGTGAATCATGCCATTAGCTTTTAAATGCTGCTCAATAACCTGCTTATCGAGAAGTGTTAGAGGTTGAGATAATTTATATCCTTTACCTCTGACGGAATAGATATCTACACCCATTTCTTGAATAGCTTTAACATGTTTCGCTATAGCAGCACGAGTAACACCAAATTGTTGCCCTAGTTCCTCGCCAGAAATAAACTGGCCTTGGCTCAGCACTTTTAGTATTTGCTCTCTTAACATAACGGTGCCACATCAATAGCACTAAAAGGTTGTTCGCCACGTGAGCTAACTAAGCGCACTTCTGGCTCAATATACACAGCAAATTTTTTATGCACTTCAGACTGAACAAATTTTGCCAAGTGAATAATATCACTACCGGTTGCATTACCTTTATTCACAATAACTAGTGCTTGTCGATCATGAACTGCAGCACTACATTGTGTAAATCCCTTTAAACCCGCTTGGTCAATTAACCAGCCAGCAGCCAATTTGCTATTGCTCTCGTCAACTGGATATACAGGCATATCAGGGAAAGTGCGTTGTAGATTGCTTACTGTTTGATTACTCACAACAGGGTTTTTAAAGAAGCTACCTGCATTGGGTAGTGTTTCAGGATTAGGTAGCTTGAGGTTTCTCACTTCAATGACTTTTTCCATGACCTGTTTTGCGGTGACATTCGTTGGTAACGTTTGTAATTCACCATATTCTATTTGAGCTTGCCATTTTTTCGGAAAGAAAAATGATACCTTGGTAATAATGCCCTTATTATAACCATCATGTTTAAAAAGACTGTCACGGTAACTAAACTGGCATTGCTCATTACTAAACTGTGTTGCGCATTGATTCAACATTGAAAACCAAGTGACACCTGTGCAATACATGGAAATATCTTTGCCATAAGCACCAATATTTTGAACCGGTGCGGCGCCAACAGTGCCAGGTATGAGAGCTAAGTTCTCAAGACCTTTGATGTTTTGTTCAATGAGTGAAATCACCAAATTGTGCCAATTTTCACTGCCACCTGCTTCAACAATAAAGCCTAATTCAGTTTCTTGTATTTCTACCCCGTAAAAGCGAGGAGCCACTATAACCGGAGCAAGTTCTTCACAAAAAAGAGTATTACTGCCATCACCTAATAAATAGTATGTTTGGTCTTTCAATAATTGAGACAAAGCAACGAGATCATCGTCTGATGATGGAAAATAGATATGTGGCGTTTTACTTTCTACAGCAAAACTATTAGCAGTTTTGAGAGAATAATTAGAATGTGATTTCATGGTTTGTCGATGTAACAATAGCCTTGGTTAGGCTTGACGTCTAACCGGTAGTTTAATGATATTTGCTGGGTGGTTATAATACTTGTTATGGTATTTGGTTGTATCAATATTTTCACTATTATTAATTACTACACCATCAATTGGCGCACTAACTTGTTTTAACGTGCGTAATCCAGCAGATATTTCATCTCGCTTAGTTTTTCCACCATGAACAATATAAATAACACTGTCTACATTACGTGAAATAATAACGGCATCACTCACCGCATTGACTGGTGGCGTTTCTATAATAATACGATCATAAAAATTGCCGAATACTTTGATCAACATGCCAAATCGTTTCATTGATAAAAATGCTAGTGGGTTACTCGGCGTTATACCTGAAGTTAGAATATCAAGCTTCACATGATCATCACGAACAATACACTCATTTATTTCGTGGGTCTTAGCTAATAAATTAGATAAGCCAGGTCGATTACTATCTAAGCATAAACTTTTTGCTATCGTTGGATGACGCATATCGCCTTCGATCAATAATACTTTTTCCATTTCACTAAACGAACGCGCTAATTCAAGTGCGACGGTAGATTTACCTTCGTTAGGCACTGATGAGGTAATCGCAATAATTTTCGGTGGTGCTTTCTCTTTTCTAAATAACAATGCGGTGCGCAATGAACGTACAGCTTCGACAAAGCGATTATCTTGGTAGTACTTATTCTTTTCTTGGGCACTCTTATCCAGCTTAAATTTAGGTAAAATAGCTAAGACCGGTGCTTCATGGAAATTATCTAACTTACGGCGGGAATTAAGGGTATCAATCAATAATTCTCTCATAATGATAATAATTGAAATAAAGATCACAGACAGTACAACAGCAACAATAATCGCAAGTACTTTATTTGGCTTGAACGGGCTCTTAGGCACAACAGCTTTATCAATAAAGCGGACATAGAAATTGGTTTTATAGTTACCCATCGCATCGGCTTCTTTTAGTCGAATAAGATAATTACTATAAAGCTCTTTATTGGTATCAACTTCACGTTGCAGTTGCGAGAATTTATTCTCTAATCGGCTAAGTCGTAAGAAATCCTGTTTTGCGGCTTCTAATCTAGCCTGCGTGGCTGTTGCCTTTTGCTTTGCAGAAAAATAATCTTTTGTCAATGCTAAAACAACATTGTCAGTATGTTCAATAATTCGCGCTTCTAAACTGCTTATTTCAGCGTTAATCGCGATCATTTTTGGATGTTTAGGACCATAACGCTTAGACAGCTCAGAATGCTTTCGATTAACAATTTCTTCTTGGCCTTTCAAACCAATATACAAATCATCATTACTTACTTCCGGTAACTCAGTAAGTTGCTGGAGATTACCAGTATTCTTTTGAATGTAGTCGTAAGTAACTTTTAAATCATCTTCTTTTCTTGCTGCCCGAATAGCTTCTGACGTTAACTGCGTTAGCTCTGAACTCACTAGACCTACGACACCATGAATATCAACAATTTGTTCATTTTCTCTAAACTGCTGGAGCGCAAACTCTGATGATTCTAATTTTTTACCCAGTTCTTCTAATTGATCAACTAGCCACTGAGATGTTGATTCCTTAGATGCGGTATGAATTTCATCTTGATATTGCAGGTAGGTAACACCTACTTGGTTGGCAACTCTCATGGCCAATACAGGATCGTATGCTGAAAAGCTTATTTTTACTAATTCAGTTTTAGCCATCGGTGAGATGGCTAAACGTGATTGAAACGCCTTGACAACAGAACCAATAGAGCGTTTTTGTTTTAGTGCTTTCTCATTCTGCCACGGTAAGACTTTCTTATATTTTTGTCCTGAAAACTCTTCATTTTCAGTAAGGTTCAAACGGGCAATGACACGTTCAGCAAACTTTCTGGATTTTAACAACTCAAATTGAGTTTGAATTTGCTCTGCAGAAGCGCTTGATTCATTAAATGCATTATTGATCGACAAAGTATTCGCAGGTTTATTAGTACCAATCAATAAAATGGCAGACGCGCGATAGGTAGGTTTTAATAAAGACACATAGACAGCCACCATTAACGTAATTAATAGCGTACAAAAAGTGATAACCCAACGGCGATTCCAAAGCGGTCGTAGCACTTCCGCTAACGAAACATCATCGTCTTGTATTTGCACTGGCTGTTGTGGGTCTAAATGATTCAAAAGAAGCTTTGCCCTATTTTAACAATGTCATCAGGTAGTATCTCCGTTGCAATATCTGCGTCGATAACTATAGCTATACCATTTACCTTACGGGTGATCTTCCAATCAGATTTTGATGCGCGATTAGTCAAACCACCCGCTAATGCAAGTGCCTTATCTAATGTTAAATCAGGCTGATATGGATAGCCCCCAGGTACATTTACCTGTCCATGTATAAAAAACGGCCGATAAGAAATAATCGAGACAGAAACCTGAGGATCAATTATATAATCGCCACGTAATCCATCATCAATGATCAATTCAATCTCTTCCGTTGTTTTTCCTGATATTTTAATGTCATCAAGAAACGGGAAAGAGATAATGCCAGATTTATCGACTTTTGCTCTAGTGCGTAAATCCGGCTCACCGTACACTTCTATTAAAACAGTATCACCGGCACTTAATACGTAATTTTGCCCGAATACTGGTGCTATAAGTACAAAGTATAGAAGAAATACACTGATTAAAAAGTTAAATCGCAACATTAATACCTAATACGATATGGTTCTTATCAAAGTCTAAATTTTCCTCTGTTGAAGACAGCCTCAAAAAGTTATCTTTTATGTAAATAGAGAAAAAATGATTTACATTATAACTTATTTTTGCTCCGGCTAATAGATAGTCATCTAGGCGTGAATAAGTTGGAAAAATAGCCTCTTCTTCTGTATAGCCTACATAAAAATTTGCTGAAAATTGATCAGTAAAATCATGAGTTAACGTCGCCAAAACATTTTCTACTATACGAAACCTATCTTCGGTTTGTGTTGCATCTACAACTCTTCGTCGCGCATTAACATTAATTTCTGTAAATTCTGTTGGGCTCCACAACGCATCTAATTCCCAACGGGTAACTTTATCGTCATCTAATAAATCGCTATCAAAAGATAGCTGTTGAACACCCGCATAAGCTTCCATTTTAAAGAAAATAGAGTGGCGCCATTTAGCACCGAGTAACAATGCCAAGCTATCTCGATCAGCACCTACTGACTGATCATAGCTAAGTTGCTCATATTCACTCTTCACAGACAAGTATGTCTTACCTGATGCTAGATAGTCAAAATGGCCTTGAATGTATTGAGCCTTCACATCAAGCATTGATGAAATATCTCGGCGTGTTTCGTATTCAAAACCACGTTGCCCCACTAATATTTCAGCCCTAGCTACTGAAGAATCACTACCATAACGAAAACCAGCATTAGCAAAGTAATTACTTTTTTCGTCACCTACTGTAATGTTATCAATATCCCCTTGCGATAGACCTTCACCAGGGTATTCATAGGCATTTCTATACATGGCAGATAAAAAGAGACTTTGATTAGACGTGATCTTATATTGGTATTTACCAAGCGCATTAATATTGGTGTGATCATTATCGTCAATATCTAATAGTGATAAATGGTTAATATTCACTTTTGCTTGAAGCAAGCTTTTATCCCATAACGCTTGAACCCATAAATTAGGTTGTAGAGAAATGGTCTGGCTGTCGTCGTCGTTTTCGTCAAGCGTAAAATTTGAAAGTGTTCCATACTCCGCCGCGAAATCAACATCTAGCGCGTTGCCTTCTATATACTCAAAGTTCAAATTATAGAAATCGATTTCATGACTAGGAGCAGCCGCAAAAACGTTAAAACAAAGAAATGGAAATAAAAGAGATAATTTTTTTAAGCGCATAACATCATTAATTATTATTATTTTAAATTTATGTTAACTGCTTTAACTAGAGACTTAAACTTATTTATAGTCTACAGAATTTAAATCGGAACTTTATTAGCATTAAAATAGATTATCACCCCTTGAATCGTTGAACATAGCGACGTTGAATAATAGCCAAATTACTGGGCTATGTTGGTTTGAAAAGGCCTAACAAAAAGCCACTTTGTGTTACTCAAAAGAGATTGCGGCCTACGCCACAATGACTGGCAGAGACTGAGTCATAGCGACGAAGGTCAGTATCTCTGTCTATCAACCCCATGAATACAAGATTGAGGCCTGCGCCACAATGACTGGCTGAGGCTGAGTCATACCGACGAAGGTCGGTATCTATTGGTCATACTGACGAAGGTCAGTATCTCTGTCTATCAACCCCGTGAATACAAGATTGCGGCCTGCGCCACAATGACTGGCTGGGACTGAGGCCTGCGCCGCAATGACAAACTATAACCGAGTCATACTGACGTAGGTCAGTATCTCTTTTTTAAAATCCCAGACGCAAAAAAGCCCGCTCAATGAGCGGGCTTTCTAATGGCGATGATGTTCATGGATGAACGTCTTTATCGACCATAATAGGTGTCTAGCAATTGGCTTACAGTTCGCAGAGCTCACTGTGAAAAAACGGGCAAAGCCAAACTATTGGCTTTTGCTATTTACGTTTTTCCTCTACTGACGTAACAGGACTTACTAATGTCGCGATGCCAAGGATGGCAGGGAGCGACC
>NZ_BSSU01000011.1 GCF_030161415.1 Thalassotalea eurytherma | reverse complement strand
ATCAAAGCCCAGTAAGTCGCCAATATCTACATTGGCACTTTGTTTAGCCTGAGCCTTTTCGTTAATTGAAATCGGCGTAATACGTTGTCGAGATAACTGCTCGGCTGCTGCGCTAGCATTCACGGCATCTATCACACCTTTAACTTGCGCTCCTGCGCCATCTCGTCCTACGTATTCGAAGGCTGCCATCTAACTACCCTGCCACGTCAACAGTTTCAACCAATCGCAACACTTCTTCCGCACTTGTAATACCTTGAACTGCATAGTCATAGGCGGCAAGTGCCAGAGGTTTGAAGGTTGGGTTTTTACGCGCTAATTCTGTAAAACTTTCTGCATCATCTCGTTTTAACGCAGCCATCATAGGCTCATTCATTTCAAGTAATTCAAAAACACCTATTCGCCCACGATAGCCTGTATATTGGCAGGTTTGACAACCTGTTCCGCGTTTAAATTTAACTTGCTCAACATTATCGCCAACCAGGTTTTTAAGCCAAAACATTTCTTGCGTATCCGGTGTGTGGTCGGTACTGCAATTATCACATACACGTCTAACGAGACGCTGAGCAACAACGGCACGCAATGAACTACCAACAAGGAAGCCTGCCGCCCCCATATCAATTAAACGCAATGCACTGGTAATAGCATCGTTGGTATGTAATGTTGATAAGACTAAGTGACCGGTGATCGCACCTCGTAAACCAATTTCTACCGTTTCATGATCACGCATCTCACCAACCATGATGATATCGGGATCTTGACGAAGTGCCGTTCTTAATACATCTGAGAAATTTAAATCAATTTTTGAATTAACTTGTACTTGGTTAATTCGAGGCAAACGATACTCAACAGGGTCTTCAACGGTAATGATTTTTTTCGTAGATTGGTTAAGTTCACTCAGTGCGGCATATAATGTGGTTGTTTTACCACTACCAGTAGGCCCTGTAACTAGCACCATACCGTGCGGCCGAGTAATTTGATGTCGTAAACGATCGACTAAGTCTTGTGGCATACCTGTTTCATCAAACGACAATAGGCCAGCACTTTGATCAAGCAAACGCATCACCACCGACTCACCATATTGAACTGGCATCGTCGACATACGCACATCAATATTGTGCCCTTTGATTTGCAAATTGAAGCGGCCATCTTGCGGTAAACGTTTTTCTGAAATATCAAGACCTGCCATTAGTTTTAAACGCAAGACAACAGCGGAAGCAATTTTGTTTTCTTTAAGTTCGTTTTCCTGCAACACACCATCAATACGCTGACGGATACGTAAACTTTTTTCATCCGGTTCGATGTGAATATCTGATGCGCGCATTTGAACAGCGTCTTCAAAAACTGATTGTAAAAGCTTACCAACGGTTGCGTCGCCTCCGTCATCTAAAAAGTTACTGCCTAAATCAAAGTCTGTCGTTTGGGTATATTCTTCTTCCAATTGACTCGCAAAAGACTCAATATCCGCCGTTCGACGATACAATGAATCAAACGCTTCATATAATTGAGATTCCATTACAACGGCAAGTTCAATCGATTTCGGTGATAACAACTGCTCTAATTGGTCTAAACCATTTAGATCGGCAGGATCACTCATACCAATGACAACACTAGCACCTTTATCTTCAATAATAATCGCGCGTAGTCGTCTGGCATGAACTTCAGGCAATAATTTAGCCATGTCAGGAGAAATACGTCGCTGGCTAATATCAAGGAAAGGCACATCAAGTTGCTGAGCGAGGAACTCAAGTAATTGTCGTTCTCCGATATACCCTAGTTCAATTAAGGTATCACCTAACTTACGGCCAGTTGTTTTTTGGCTATTTAACGCTTGCATTAGTTGTTCATTAGAAATGATATGCTCATGTACTAATAAATCGCCTAAGCGCATTTTAAGTTTTGGTGCCGCCATATTATTCTCCTAATTCTTGTATTCTTTGACGAGCAAATGCCATGGAAGAGTTGGAAATTCCAGGGAGTACAGTCGCTTTTTTATAGGCATTAATTGCAAGTTCAAATTTGGCGTCAGTGTCATGGGCAATTGCTAGACCTAACCACCATCGCCCATCATTGGGCTGTAATTGTGTTAATTTTTCATAAGCATAAACTGCTGCTTGAATTTGCTGCAGTTGTTGAGCCGTTGTTGCTATCATCGCCTGATATTCAACTTGTTGGACATCTTTAAGTACCAATAACTCGTTTAATGCGTTAGTCGCTTGACCCATCGTTAAGTATATACGAGCTTTCATTAGTCGAAATTCGCTATTGTTGTAATCAATCGCACTACCTTGTTGCAACAGATTCAATGCCGATTGGTATGCCTTTCTTCCATACCAAAGCGCGGCTAGCTGTTTTCTTACTTCATGCTCATGACGATCAATAACTAATATTTCTTCGTATAACGATTCGGCTTTAAGTGGCTGATTTGTCGTAATGGCATTCTGTGCCTGCTCGACTTTCTTCGAGATTAACTCTTGAGGCGAAAGCTGCTTCCTTGCTACTGACATCGTCGGTTTAGCTTTTTCAATTTTTACCGGGGATTCAGCTACATTCTCTACGTTAGGAGCCACGACTTCCTGAACCTTAGCTTGGCTATTAGTTGCAACTGTTGCCAGGTTTGGCTTCTGCTCAATTTGGTTTTCTGAACGAGCGGGTTGTGTTTTGGGTACTTCAACTTCAGTAACTTTTGGCGGTAGCTGTGTTTGTTGCTTCGGCTCTTCTACCGCAACTAACGATGCTTCTTCTTTTGTTTGTATACTTAGCCGCTCTTGCTGTTCTGTGACAGCAGTATCAACAGCTTTTTTCGATGTTTTTACTACAACTTGTTGACTTGTATCTATTTGCTGAGCTTTTAACGCTTGATTTTCCTGATAGATATGCCAAACAAACCAACCCAAAACGTTAATAATGACAATGATCAATACTATTAATGCCCAACCACGCTTTTGCCCACTCGGCACTCCGACCGCAGTTTGCTGAATAGGCGAGCCTTGCTGTTCAGGTTTTCGCTCATCTAAATCCTTTAGCATTTGATTAATAACACTCAATTAAACTTCTCCTAAAAACTGCCAACTAATGAGTGTGGTCGTCAGTAATATCAGCGCTGCACTCAAATAAACGCCTAATTTTTGCCATCCACTGACATGAGCATCTTCTGTATCTTTGGCAGCCAATACTAAATGTTTAGCTGATAATTGATGTCGCCCTTCGCCATAGGCGAGCATCAGCATTTTGTGGCACAGTACGTTAACTAAACGAGGAATGCCTTTACTTGCTTTCGTGAGTTTTTTACAAAGTGAACGGGTAAACAATTGTTCTCCTTTGTAACCGGCAATTTGCATGCGGTGCTGAACGTATTGCTCAACTTCTAACGATGTCATTGGGCGCAGTTGATATGAGAACGTTATGCGCTGCCGTAGCTGTCTAAACTGTTGTGTTGCGAGTCGCTGATCAAGTTCCGGCTGGGCAAAAAGAACAACCTGCAATAACTTTCTTGATTCTGTTTCTAAATTGGTGAATAACCTCAGCGCTTCCAAGCTCTCTTCGGGCAGTGCTTGCGCTTCATCTAAAATAAGCACAACAGAATGGCCTTTTTGATGCAAAGCCAATAACCGCTCTTGAATTCTTTGGTTTAACAATTGACTCGACATACGCTGAGCTTGCTTTACGCCAAGTTCACTTGCAACCGCTCGTCTTAATTCATCTGGATTCAAATAGGGGTTTGGAATATACGCCGTAACAAAGTGTTCAGGGATTTCATTGAGTAACTTGCGACATAATAAGGTTTTACCCGTACCGACTTCGCCAACAACTTTAATAAACCCTTCGCCGGTTTTTAACGCAGTTAGCAGAACAGCAAAAGCCTCCGTATGAGGCTTTAACCCTAGATAAAAACTCGTATTTGGCGTTAACGTAAAAGGTAGTTGCGTCAAGCCAAAGTGGTACAAGTACATATTATCGCCTTAAGTTAGCAATTACTCACTTTCAGGGAACCACTGTTTTAATAATTGACGCGCATCTTTAAGCTGATCCGTCCATGTTTCTTGGCCGATAACGGTAGGCTTTAACATAATAACTAACTCACTTTTTCGTGTAGTTTGTGTTTTGCTTTTAAATGCTTCGCCTAAAAATGGAATGTCACCTAGTAATGGCGTTTTAGATTCTAAATCAATCTTACGCGTTTCGATTAAACCACCAATAACAACAATTTCACCAGAGCGCGCACGAATAATCGTATCTGATTCACGCACACTGCTTTGCGCCAATGGCAAGACGATATCTTCATCGCTAATGCGAATTGTCTTAACCTGTTCATCAGTTAATGTAACTGATGGATGAACATGTAAAATAACTTCACCATCTTCATTAATTTGTGGTGTTACATCTAGCGCAATACCAGAGAAGAATGGTGTTAAATCAACTTCAGGTGTGGTCGTTGTTGACGTACCTGTTGTCGTTGTACTAGAAACATTGGTAACAAAATACTCATCTTCACCAACTTTGATGACTGCTTTTTGGTTATTCGTTGCGGTAATTCTTGGGTTTGATAATACTTGCACATTACCTTGTGTCTGCAATAATTCAATAACACCTGAAAAATCTGCATTGTCTATTCCAATGCTCGTTGTGCCGCCTATTGCACCAGAAATAACATTACCTACAACATTACCCGTTGTAGAAAAGCTTAAATCAGTAGAGCCAATATGACCGAAAATATTGTCCCACTTCACACCTTGTTGATAGTCGTCACTTAACGTAACTTCTAATATTTTCGCTTCAATAATTACCTGACGCCTTAAGTGGCTTTCTGAATCATCAATAAAACGTTTAACCGCTTTAATTTCTTCTGGGTATGCGCGCACGGTAACCAAACCTGCTTGCGGTGAGACGATAACCGAGCGACCATCTTCATCACCCACTAAGGTTAGCAATGTTTCTTTTAATTCAGTCCAAAAATCTGATTCATTCTCGGTATAGATATTGATGCCACTGCTTGAGTTATCGCTACCAGAGCCATAACCATTATTCGAATTGTTGCCATTATTACTTGAGCGGCCGGATGAGCTGTTACTGTTATTATTGTTATTGTTATTGTTGTTGCCACTGTTTGGATCGTTTTCAGAAACACCGCCAGAATTTATACTTGTGCTTGATAAACCAAAGCGCTTCACAAATAAGTAATCAAGTGGGAATGTTTCTGTGCGCATACCAGCAGGATAAACCTGAATAACGTTGCCACGTGTGCGAATGTCATAACCATAAAGCTCTTTGACAACATCAATTGTTTCTTCAAGCGTAACATCTTGCAAATTTAAAGTGATGGTGCCTTCTACATCGGGATGCACAGCAACACTGTACGGAGAGTCATCAACTAGGGCGGCAAAAAAATGCTTCGCTTCAACATCACTTGCCGCTATTTCTAAGCGCTTTTCAGCCAAAAGACCTTTTCTAGCTTGCTGCATGCTCTGTTGCATTAAGTCTTGCTGAACAGCATTTGGTACTGCCGTTAACGCCTTTGGTGACTTTGATGTTTGACCTTGAGCAATAGCACTATCAAGCGCTTGATTAATTTCTTTGGGCTCTTCAGGGACTGTTTGACAGCCAGCTAATACTAGCGCGCAAAAATAATAGTGGATTCTTGATTTCTTTATTATTTTATTCATTATTTTTTAACCGACTCTGCAAACAATTTAAGGGTCAATTGGCCCTCAGGAGATTGTAATTTGACAACGTTTTTACCAATACTGATCACTTTATATTGATTAACTTGGTCACCCTTTTGGACGAGTTTACCGCTAACGATAGCTGAATTAGCACCGTTTTTGGCCATTATAGATTGTAATACCAGCTTGCTTTTCTGTGTGCTTGATGGTGACTTTGAAAAACCAAACAAAGGTTTTGTTGGATCGACAGCAGCTTCTAATGGCTGGCTGAACAGCATCCCTAAACAAATGGAGAAAATGATTCTAAACACCGAGAAACTCCTTTTGTGTACTCAAACTATACAAAGTGACATCCAATTCACCATTCGGGTATTCAATGAGTTGGTAGTCAAAGCTTTGCCAAAAGAACTTCCATTTAAGTGATTCTAATTGTGTTAAGTAATCACGTAGAACGAAATATCGACCTTTAAGCTTGATCGTTATTTCATGTTTATAAAGCCCCGAATTGACGGTAGAAGAGACTGAGTCGCCTTCTTTTTCAATGGTTTGATCTATCACCATGGGTTGTGCTGGCTTCACCTGAAATGATAATAACGAAACGCCTCGATGCATACTTAATAATGACGTTAAGGCTGTGCGCATTGACACCGGATCAATAAGCTCAGAAGTAAGCGTTAATAATTGTTCGTCTACCTCTGCTATTTTTTGCTCGTAGGCTGCTATTTCGCGATTAACTGTTAAGTTAGGATCTTGAGCAAGCTTTAACTCCATATCTGAAATTAAAGATTTTGTATTGCGATTATTTTGCTCTAGTTTGGTTATTTGCTGATTATGTTTATTGATCGAAACAATCGTCCCGTCGATAAACAAGGTAAACGGCAGAAATGTAACTACAACGAAGCCTGCAATGACTATCATTGACTTCTCACGCCCCGTAAGCGTTAGAAACTTTTCACAATATTGTTGCCAACGTTCTCTCATTGCGACTCTCCTAATTTCTCAGGTTGCGCATTAACGTCAGAGCTAACACTAAACTGCGTATAATTATTATCATTTTCGATCAATTCAAAATGGTTGAAATGCTGACCAGATAACAATGAAGATTTTTCAAAGCCAGAAAGCCATTGAGGGACAGCATCTGGTGACTTAGCCACACCAGAAAAACTAATATGCTGATTATTTAGCACTGCGCGCTCTAAACTGATATTTCTCGAATGAAAATTGGCGAGCTCCGTCATTGCTTTAGCAAAACCAACAACTTCGGTTTTCTTCCCATCGGTAAGTTGAGCTATTAACACATTTTTGTTCGTCATAATCGCTTTAAGTTGATCTCGCTTTGCAACTAAACGGCTATCCACTTTATGTCGTGCCAGTTGTGCTTCAAGCGATTCCATTGTTTTAGCTATTTGACGTTTTTCAGTATTCAATATTTTTTGTTTGTTTGCTAACTGTTCTTCTTGCCAAGATAACGACACACCGAGCGTGATAGTGGCGATTAGCGCTAACACCCAGCCAATTGCAATGTTTTGCAAGGTCAGAAAATTACGGTCTGGCAGCAGTTCCGGTTGTAATAAGTTTATAGACGTTTTGACATTCATACTTCAACTTCCTGCGTCTGTGCTACTGGTGTCTGCTCGATAAACAGACCCAACGGCGCAGCATATTGACGATAGTTAGCATAATGTTCAGGTAGCGAAAACAATTCAACCGCTACATTAGTGTTCTCAGATAATTTACGCGCAATAAAAGCCTCATTGTCATTTGGCGTTAATACTTTTATCGTTTTAATAGGTGCCTGTTTTAATTGACGTTCAAAATAATCAGTTGAGCGTTGAATTTCCAGACTAATAGAGTCGATCATACCAAAGGCTAATTCGTCTTCTGATTTTTTTGCAATATCACTAAAACCACGTAATCGACGATGGAAATACATTTGGCCATTCTTAATGATTAAAATCACCATTTCTTCGCCAGGCTGCTGCACTAACAAAAGGTGAGCATCGTCTTGCACCGGCAATAAATCTTTAAAAGCAAATTCTTCCGTCGTAATAGAAGAAATCGTAATTTGCTGCTGATCTAGCTCTTTAACAAACGTCGCCAGTTCAGCTTTTGATGCGACAACAACATTAAGTTTTTGCCCGCCACCAGCCAGCATAGGCCCATCAAAATAATCGAGTATCATATCTTCTGGCGGAATATTGACGAGTTCTTTAACTTGCCACTTTAGCGCTTGATTTAACTCTTCTTCAGGTACGCTAGGCTTATCTATTTGAACAATATGGTATTGATTGGCGGCAAGTATCAATCGACAGTCACCACTTAGTCCTAATGTAGAACCCAGTAATGATAAAGATTTCGTAAAGTCGTTATCTACAAGTTTAAGCAGTTGAGCGTCTTGAATTTTTTGTTCAGCCATATGGCAGTAAGCAATACCCTGCTTAGTCATACTAATCGCTAACTGATTAGTTGATTCTTTTTTGCTAAACATTTGTCTGAACGTATTTTTTAGAGACATTAATTTGCTATAGTTAGAATATTATTATTGCATAATATTCATTATCCCTCTTTCGTATACGCACGCAAGTTTTTTTAACGAATTAATGATAAAAATGCTAACTTTTTCATAACCTTTTATGCCTAATTCAAGCCCTATCACAGCAATTCAACATCCAATTTTTGCTCATGCAAAGATCAAAGTTTACGTCAAAAGAGATGATTTAATTCATCCTATTATTTCCGGTAATAAATGGCGAAAATTAAAATATAACATTGCGCTAGCCAAAGCATCAGGTAAAACAGGCATCGTTAGTTTTGGCGGGGCATACTCAAACCACATCCACGCTTTATCTTATGCTTGTAAACTAAATCAATTAAATGCTGTCGGCATTATTCGAGGCGAGCCTCATTACCTGAGCAACGCAACCTTATCACAAGCAAGCTCTTGGGGAATGGACTGCCAGTTTGTCGATAGATTAACTTATAAGCATCGCAACCAAGCCGATTACTTAGCGCAATTACAGAAAAAGTACGCAAATTACCTGATTGTACCTGAAGGAGGAACAAATCAACTCGCCTTAAAAGGGGTTGCAGAAGTTATTACCGAATTAGATCAGCAGCTAGATTACGACACGATTATTACACCGGTAGGTAGTGCGGGTACTATTTCTGGTTTAATTTCAGCAGATGACAATCGTCATCCAATTTTGGGGATTAACGTGTTAAAAGGTGCTCATTATTTAAAAGAAGAAATTGAGCATTTACTATCGAATCAAACGCAAAATCTAAACAACTGGCAATTATTTAATGACTTTCATTTAGGTGGTTACGCGAAGTTCTCCAATGATGATGCAAATACGCTGGCAAAAATTAACCAACAAATGGGCATCACCTTCGAACCGGTATATTCAGGTAAAATGATGCTTGGCTTTTTAACATTGGTAGAGCAAGGGTATTTTGAAGCTGGACAAACTGTAGTGCTGCTGCATACAGGCGGGCTACAGGGTATCAATGGTTTACTTGAAAGGAAAAAGCTTGCTAGTGACCAATGGCCTTGGCAACTTGTGCAATAGGTTCAGTAAAGTAATGGCCCTGACCACCTTGCACGCCCAGTTTGGTTAATGTGCGCCATTCATTTTGATTCTCTACACCTAATGCAAATATCTTCACTTTCAACGGTTCACACAAAATTCGCATACTTTGAACAAACATTTGGTTTTCAGGTTTTTGCTCAATATTCATGACAATTGAACGATGAAGTTTAACGTAGCGGATAGGCAGTTGCTTCAAATATTGAGCGCTAACAACATACTGACCAACTTTATCTGCAAGTAATTGAACCCCGAGTAAAGTTAGTTTAAATAATATAGGCTTTAACTCTTTTAAATGATTCACTAACTGATATTCACTCACTTCAATAATCAGTCTAGGTGCTATGTGTTGATGCTCTTTGAGTAATTCATGGAGCTTCTCAACAAAATTGTTATCTAACAACGCATCAACGGATAGATTAACACTGCAATGGTCTTGTTTATCTGGCTCGTACGTTAGCAACCGACAAATCTGCTTAATCACCAATAAGTCAATGGGCGCAGATAAGCCACACTTTTTAGCCATTGGAAGAAAGACTCGAGCACTGATCAACTCACCCTTCTCATCTCTTACCTTGGTAAGTACTTCATGATGCAATATATTGTCAGAAAAGCGTTCGATAACAGGCTGAAAGAAGATAACAAAGCTGTTATTTCTAATAGCGTTTTCTAAAAATGTTCGCCACTTCAAGGAACCTTTCGCACTTTCATGCGGGATCTCGCCGTCGTCGTACATAAACCACTGAGAAGGACCTTGAAGTTGGGCTGTTCGCAATGCCATATCAGCTTCTGCTAGCACCTGAAACGACTTATCATTGGATTTAAAATAACTCATACCAATATGGCAAAAATCGTCTTTGTTAATACCAACAGGCAAAATAATATTGAGAATCGCTTTCAATAGTTGGTTGGCAAGTTTTTCGGCTTCTTTAACAAAAATATGCGGTACTAGTAGCGCTAATTCATACTCTTGGCAACGTGCTAAATAGAAGTTGGCGCGTTGTTCAAAGCGTTTTTCAATACTTTGAATCACCATTTCAATGACATGGATCGCTTGTTCATGGCCATAGAGCGAATGAATAATATCGCAGCCTTGGCATTGTATAATATAAACCGCGCCACGGGCATCTTCTTCCGCCATTAACGCACTAAGCCTGCTGGTGAAGTACGCTTTATTGCCTATTCCTGTCTCATCATCTAACAACGCACTTTCTTTTATTGCTTTATCAAACAGGCTGTCTTGGTTTTGCGCATGAAGCATCGATTTTCGTAAGTGGTTAATGGCATAACCTATAGGATGCTCTACCGTTACTGCTTGATAATTACCTTGAACAATCGCTGTGTTCGCCCAATGCTCTATTTCATTAATTTCACTAAGCGCTGTTTCAACATAAGCTTGTGAGCGTTTCCAAACCAAAGCGATCAGCGCGATAAAAAGCGCCGTTAGTATGATAAACACCGGAGAATTCATCACTTGGTACCATAGCGTCGGTCTAATAAGCACTATCTGCTCGCTGACAATTACCCGCTCTTTCGCCCAAGGTGCGATGCTTGATTCATTTTGATAGACAATTTTATCGGTAACAATGACTTGCTCGATGGTTGTCGTGCTTAGGGCACTTTCATATTGAACGCTACTTTCCAATAATGGCTTGATAAATTGAGCCGTTTGATGCGCTTGCTGTTGCAATTGCCAAGTCAACGTACCTATTGCGATAAGGTAACCAACAGCCAAAAAGACACCCAGTAATTGAATAACTTTTTTATGTGTATTTTTGACAAGTTGCGTCATATAGGTACCCAACAATAATTAGCAGTTTTTTAATTGTAGCAAGTTCGTGAATTTTTTCTTAATGAATTGAGTTACTTTACATTAGATATAAAAAAACACCGTCTCTTTCGAGTACGGTGTTTTTCAAACAAGGTAAAAATTATGCTTCAGCGATAACGTTTACTTTGATTTGAGTATCTACATCGTTGTGTAAGTGAATTGCGATTTCGAATTCACCTGTTTCACGAATAGTACCTAAAGGCATACGTACTTGTGCTTTAGCAACTTCAACGCCTGCTGCAGTGATTGCATCAGCGATGTCTTTAGTACCGATAGAACCGAATAATTTACCTTCGTCACCTGCAGTAGATGCAATAGTAACTTCAGCTAATTCAACGATTTTAGCAGCTTTTGCTTCAGCAGCAGCTAAAACTTCAGCTAATTGCTTTTCTAAATCAGCACGACGAGCTTCAAAGTGCTCAACGTTTGCTTTAGATGCGAATACTGCCTTACCTTTTGGTAATAAGTAGTTACGAGCGTAACCAGACTTTACAGTTACCTTGTCACCAAGGCCGCCTAATTTGGCGATTTTATCAAGAAGAATTACTTCCATTTTCAAAACCCCTTATTAGGTTACTTGTGTAAATCAGTATACGGTAATAATGCTAAGTAACGAGCACGCTTGATCGCACGACCAAGTTGACGTTGATATTTAGCACTTGTACCAGTGATACGGCTAGGAACAATTTTACCACTTTCAGTGATATAGTTTTTTAACGTTGCGATATCTTTGTAATCGATTTCAGCAGCGCCTTCCGCTGAGAAGCGGCAGAACTTACGACGTCTAAAAAAACGTGACATGGGATTTCTCCTATTATGTAAACATTCAATTTTCGTTGAGTATTTACTAATTAATCATTTCAATTTGTTGGGCATGCAATACAAGGAGTGGATTTCCATTTCTTGTTTCATGACGGTTTAAAAAACCAGTCACTCTTACTTGCTTGCCTTCAACTAATTCACTCGTTAAGTGTTGTGACCAATCGCCTGTTGCCACGACTTGCATTCTTACAAATGCTTGGCGGTTCATTTGCGCTTCAACCTGCATAGAGCGATGCTCGATAGTAAATTGACAGTGCTTAATCCCCACAGGGCTCGATGTTAGCTTAGGTGTTTTAAAAACAACAGCTTCTATCGTTAGACTATTTTGTGTCACAGATTACTTATTCGCTTGCAGCTTCTTCCTTTGCAGGAGCAGCTGGTGCTTCAGTAACCTCTTTCTTAACTTCACGACGGTCTTCTTTAGCAGCAGCCATTGCTGAAGCTTCAGTTACCGCGCCTTTCGTGCGCATGATCATGTTACGAATAACAACATCGTTATAACGGAAAGAAGTTTCTAACTCATCAATAACTGACTGAGGCGCTTCAACGTTTAATAAAACGTAGTGTGCCTTGTGTAGTTTGTTGATTGGGTAAGCTAATTGACGACGGCCCCAGTCTTCAAGACGGTGGATTTGACCTTCGGCACCAGTGATAAGATCAGTATAACGCTGAATCATACCTGGTACTTGTTCACTCTGATCAGGGTGAACCATAAAAACGATTTCGTAATGACGCATTACGAGCTCCTTACGGTTGTAGTCTCTTATCTGGTTCAGCCCTTCGCCAGTATTGAGACAAGGAACAAAATTTTAATGGGCTGAATTAAGGTCGCGTATTGTAGGTAAAATGAACACTAAATGCAATCATTTCAGATTATTTAATAATAAGCGCTGGAATTAGAGCTATTGATTGGGGAAAAGTGTTATTTTGAGCGGCTAACCAGCTCTACATTAACATTCAAAATATCTTGTAATTCATTGAAGCGTTTGTTTTTTCCTAGCGTCTGACGATGCCATTGATTGGCTTGTTGAAGAAAACAAGATTTTGTCAAAGGGGCCTCACATTTGCTCGCTAATTGGCTAAACAAATAGGCATTAACGTAACCTTCGAGTTCAATACGACCATAAGACTTAATCCCTAAAGTATCCATGTCGTTTATGAAATCATCACATATAGCTAAACGACAAGTTTTTGGATCAGGCATTACCTCTGAAACAAAGACTTTATTGCTAGGCTGAATACGTGAAAACAGGTCTTGACTAGAAACAAAGGAGACGCTCATAAAAAAAGGTGTAAAACCTTGTTGAGTCGCTTTATTAATCAATGATGCCAATGGTTTATAAGTACCTGCAAAGCCTATTGCTTGAGCATTACTTTTCTTTAATTTAGTTAATGCCCAATGAACATCTAATGTATTGCGACGAAAGCGCGTATTTACCACAAGGCTTAAACCGTAAGCAGCTAACGCTCTAATATATTCTTCTTCCAGCGCAGCACCAAATTGGTCTGCTTGTACCATAATACCAATTTCACGAATTTTTTTATCTTCAACCAAATATTTAACATGCGCCTCAACTTCTCGCCGATAACTTGCACGCAGATGAACAATATTATTAGCAAAAGGCTCTCTTAAAAACTGAGCACCCGTAAAAGGCGTTAAATAAATGATCTGTTGGTCAATGATTTGCTGGTAGATAGAATGACTGGTTGGCGTGCCTACATAATTAAATAATGCAAACACATTAAATTTCGTTAATAAAGATTGGGTGTTTTTCTTCGTTAAATAAGGCTCATAACTATCATCGAGAAGTTGTAATTCAACGCTTTGTCCGTGGATACCGCCCGCTCTATTAAGCTTATTGAAAAATGCTATTGCCCCGTTATTGAGTTTGCTACCAAGTTGGCTTGCTGGGCCAGATGTCGCATTTGACACACCAAGCACAATATTATTGATTTGATCTGCACACGCATAAAAAGGAGCACTTAACACAATAAAAATAAGCAACACCAACTTTATCAACACCAAACAACCGCCTTAGCAAAAACGCCTAAAAGTTACCTTTACTATTGCTAAGCTTTACCCATAAAACCTTATTTCGCAATGGGCTAAGACAAAATCTTCCAACACATAAATAGCAAACAGCTTTCACTTCGCTAAAAACCATAACAAAATCATGGGTATTGACTATAACTTCACCGAAAACACAACTACTTACATTTAACTCCCTTACAAGACAAAAATCAGGTGAGTTTGTTACATAAATATGACAAATTCATGACGTAAAAATAAAACATCCAACAACTACTCATTATAATAACGATAAATTAAAGGAATAATCATGCCATCTCGTACTTTGTCACTTAAGCGAAAACTGCTTATTTTATTGTTATCTGTTATTGCTGGTTTATTAACACTCCTAGCCACTACGAATATTTTTTCACATCAAATAAGAAAACTCGACAATGTTAAATCTATTGTTCAATCAATCGAGGTAAATGCGCTACAACTTAGACGCAGTGAAAAAGATTTCATCATTCGAGAACAAGAAAATTACCTTGATAAACATAACAAAACCTATCAAACATTAACGAATGACTTAAACGCGCTAAAAGTTCAAGATGAAGCATTAAATGCAGACTTACCTATTGGACAATTAACTTCGCAATTACAGGCTTATAAACACCAGTTTGATTTATTGAGCCAAGCGATGAAAACCAAAGGGCTAGATAAAGACTCGGGAAAATACGGAGAATTAAGACGTGCAACGCATCAGTTGGAAGCTATTTTGTCAGCTAGTAATGATAAAAGTAATCAAATAGCGCTATTAACGATCAGACGGCATGAAAAAGATTATATGCTGCGTGCTGATACCAACTATTTAGATAAACTTGCCAGCGCAGTTACAGATCTTCGCTTATCACTCAATGGTCAACAAAAAGCCATTCAGTTTTTGGACACTTACGAGCAGGCGGTAAATAGCTATTTTGAGATAGACCAACAAATAGGCCTAAATAGCAGCAGTGGCATTCGTGGTGAAATGAGAGATGCTATCCATAAATCTGAGTCAATCTTAATCGCTACCATCACCCAAGCTGGCGCTGCTATCGAAAGAAAAGAAGCGTTCGCATTTTGGGGAGCTTTGCTGTCTTTTGTCGCAATATCTATAGCCTTATCTGTCTTTATTTTTAAACTTATTGACATCATAACCTGCCCAATAAGAAGTGCTGTAGACGCCATTGAAAACATCATTAGAACGCGAGACTTCTCAAAGCAGGTAAACAAAGAGACTGATGACGAATTTGGTCAAGTAATTGATGCCATTAATAACTTCATTTCCTTTACACATAAAATGCATATTGCCATTGAAGAGTTAAGGGAAGTGAGTCACGCGGCACAAAACCACGCTTCACTGACGGAAGTAGCATTAAAACACCAATCAATTCAATGTGAACAAGTCTCTACAGCAACCGTGCAACTTGATAGCTCAACGATAGAGATTGTTGAAAGTACAGAATCAACAGCTAAAACAGCCAAACTAATATCTAAAAAAGCTCATCAGGGCACAGACCAATTAAGTCAACTTAATGTATTCCTATCAGAAAACGCGCAAGAATTAACGGCTTCTGCTGAAGATATCAATGCACTTGAGCAAAAGTGTTTAGCAATTAATGTGTTCATCGAAGAAATTAAAGGTATCGCTGATCAAACGAACCTATTGGCGCTAAACGCTGCGATTGAGGCGGCAAGAGCAGGTGAATTAGGTAAAGGCTTCTCCGTTGTTGCTGACGAAGTACGTTCCTTAGCCAATAGAACTCAAAATTCGACGGAACAAATCACTAGTATCATTGGAGAGTTACAATCGTTTACCGCGAGTGCTGTAGAAAAAGTTAACCTTTGTACCGAGAAAAGCTTGTTAAATGTATCTCAAATCGAAGCATCATCGAGCACATTAAATGACATTATCGCAGAGGTAGATACCATTCATAATCTGACAGAGCACATTGCAGGAGCCGTAAAAGAACAAAGTGTCGCAATACATGAAATCTCAGAAAACATTACGGATATTAAAGACGAAAGCGATCTACTGCTAGGACAAGCACAAACTAGCCTCGATTCTTCAGTGTTAGCCAATGAAAAAACGATACAGCTACTTGAATATAAACTCTCAACATAAAAAATAACAAAAGCGAGCACCATGTGCTCGCTTCTCGAATAACACTCTCTTTGTCATATCAAAATAATTCAGTCTATATTTATAGCAACACTTACAAAAGTAGGCTCACGTTTGAGATACCTTTTTCCATTTTGCTGTTGGTTACTTATTGCGATATTAAATGTTTGTTACGCGAAACATGTAGTCATTTTAGGGCAACAAACAAACGAAGATACGAGTCATCAGTACTTCAAGTCTCTCGCGACACTCGCTATTGAAAAATCTAAAGAAGATTTTCCATACCAACGAGTTGTAACATTGGGCGGACAACAAACGACTCAAGGTCGCTCTATTAATTTACTTAAAAGAGATTTCGTCAATCTTTATTGGTCTGGCACCAATATTGAGCGAGAACAAACACTTATTCCTATAAAAATCCCCTTATTCAAGGGGCTTTTAGGTTATCGGATGTTTATCGTAAGAGAAGATAATATTGACCAGTTTTCTGACATTTCACCTGAAGAACTTAAAAAGAAAGTTGCTTGCCAAGGAGAACACTGGCCAGACTCGGATATCTTGGAAGCTAATGGTTATGAGGTATTGCGCGTAACTAGGTTTGATTTGATGTTTAAAATGCTCATACTCAAACGTTGTGATTATTTCCCTCGAGCTATTTTTGAAGGTTATGGTGAGTTTGAACAAGCAAAATTAACGTACCCCAATTTAGCGGTATTTGATGACACGCTATTACACTACCCTTTCCCAATCTATTTTTTTACTAACGAACAGCACCCAGCGCTAGCCAAACAAATATATTATGGATTGATGAAGGCACATGAGGATGGGAGTTTAGAGGCGCTCATGCGAAATCATACAAGCACCTTAAACATATTTCCGTTAGATAAATGGCGAAACAAGAACTACATCCATTTATCAAACGACTTTCTGCCTGATATTTCTAATATTGAGCACTCAACACTGTGGCTAAAGCTTTATCCTCAGCACTCAATTAAGCGTTAATACGCTGCCTTACAATCTCAAATAAACAAATGCCGGTTGCCACGGAAACATTTAAGCTTGAAACGGCACCAGCCATAGGCAGTTTTACTAATTGATCACAGTTTTCACGGGTTAAACGACGCATGCCTTTTCCTTCGGCTCCCATCACTAATGCCATCGGGCCATATAATTTAACGTCGTATAAATTGGTGTCAGTTTCACCTGCAGTTCCGACAATCCAAACACCTAATTGTTGCAAGTGCTTCATAGTGCGAGCAAGGTTCGTGACCTGAACTAGCGGCACAGTTTCAGCAGCGCCAACGGCAACTTTTCTAACCGTTGCTGTAATTTTTGCGGCTTTATCTTTAGGAACAACAATCGCCTGTACGCCTGCTGCATCGGCATTTCGTAAACAAGCGCCTAGATTATGAGGATCAGTCACACCATCTAAAATAAGAAGAAAAGGAGCGACATCATTGCGCTCTGCTTGGCTAATAATCTCATCAAGATCATTCTCGTTATACTGTTTATTTGGTGTAATACGAGCAATCACGCCTTGATGCTGTTCTCCTAAGCTTTTTTCGTCAAGCACTTTACGGTGTACCAACTGAACAGGAATTTTATATTTTCGTGCCAAGTTAATAATTGGCGCCATGCGCTCATCATCGCGACCTTTAAGCACCCACATTTCAATAAAGCGTTCCGGAGATAGTTCAATTAACGCTTGTACCGCGTGGATTCCAAGAACAATATCGTTTTGTTTTGACATAGTTAAATCTTCTTACTTATTTCTTTGATTTGTCGCCTTTGCGGGCATTCTTTCCAGGTCTTGATTTACGTGCTTTGCGCTTTTTAACCTTAGACTTTTCAGTTTTGTCTTTCTTTTTGCCTTTAGCGGGCTTATCAAATTCTCGCGCTGCTTTTTTTGCGCCACTATGCGCTTTTGACTTACTCTTTTTACTCGGGCTTTTTCGAATGTTAGCTAGCGGTTTAGCTTTTTTAATAACAGCGTTCTCACCTTGTAAAACAAGGTCTATTTTCTTCTCATCAAGGTTTACTGCGGCAACCTGCACGGCAAGCACATCACCGACATGATACTTCTTACCGGTATTCTCCCCCGATAAGCACATACGGACATCATCAAAATGATAGAAGTCACGACCTAACGAAGTAATATGAATCAATCCTTCAATATGTAAATCTTGCAACCTTACGAATAAGCCAAAGTTCGTTACCGTTGAAATGACGCCGGTAAAGTGATCACCTACGTGATCTTGCATATATTCACATTTAAGCCAATCAGCAACATCTCGCGTTGCATCATCGGCTCTGCGCTCTGTCATTGAGCAGTGTTCACCTAGCTCAGTGACTTGCTCTTCGCTATAGCTATAACAACCATCATTAGCTTCGCTGTTAGCCTGAGCTTGAAGTACGGCTTTTATTACACGATGAACAACTAAATCTGGGTAACGCCTAATCGGTGACGTAAAGTGACTATATTGCGTAAGTGCTAAACCAAAGTGCCCTAAGTTTTCGGCCTGATAAACGGCTTGCTTCATTGAGCGCAATAGCATTGTTTGTATCAGCTCTTGATCAGGTCGCTCTGCTACTTTCGCGAGAATATGCCCGTAATCAGCCGGTTCTGGTGCTTCTCTAAAAGGCATTTCAATACCAAGCTCACCAAGATACGAAATAAAGTTGCGGTACTTATCTTCGCTCGGTTTATCATGCACACGAAAGAGGCCTGGCATTTTGTGTTTTTCTAAAAACTTTGCCGTTGATACGTTAGCGAGAATCATGCACTCTTCAATCATCTTGTGGGCATCATTTCTAACCAATGGCACAATGGATTCAATTTTCTTCTCTTCATTAAACAGAAACTGTGACTCTTCTGTTTCAAACGCGATCGCACCGCGTTCATCTCGTGCATGAGCTAATGCAACATACATAGCATGAAGATTTTCTAAATCAGCAACTAATGGCTGATATTCTTCCCTTAACTGTTCATCACCATCTAAAATTGCAGCAACTTTTGTATAGGTAAAGCGTGCTTTAGAGCGCATAACAGCAGGGTAGAATTTACTTCCTGATAATTTTCCTGACCCACTTACTGTCATTTCACAGACCATACATAGGCGATCAACATCAGGATTTAACGAACACAGGCCATTGGAAAGTTTCTCAGGTAACATTGGAATAACCTGAGATGGAAAATAAACTGAATTGCCGCGCGCTATTGCTTCATCATCAAGCGCACTTTCAGGTCGTACATAATAACTAACATCTGCTATCGCAACCCATAAGCGCCAGCCACCACTTTTTTTCGGTTCGCAATAAACAGCGTCATCAAAGTCTCGCGCATCTTCGCCGTCAATCGTCAGAAGAGGTAAGTCACGCAAATCAACCCGCGGTAACTTGGCGTCGTTGGTTACTTCATCAGCCAAAGTGGCAACTTCAGCTTTTACTTGATCAGGAAATTCATGCGGTAAATCATGTTCACGTAACGCAATTTGAATCTCCATACCTGGTGCCATATGGTCACCAAGCACTTCCACCACTTTTGCCATAGCATTACGGTGTTTTGATGGTCGCTGAATAATGTCAATCACGACCATTTGACCATGCTTAGCACCCATATTTTGTTTAGGTGGAATTAAAATATCTTGCTGAATACGAGCATCGTCTGGCACAACGAATGTGATATTGTGCTCTTTGAATAGTCTTCCAACCACACCATGTTTACGAGGTTCGATGACATCTAAAATGCGAATCTCTTTACGTCCTTTTTTATCGGTTCGCTCAAGTAAAATACCTTCACAAATATCGCCATGAAAAACTCGTTGCATTTCATGAGAGGAAATAAAGAAGTCTTTGCCGCCGTCATCTGGTGCAAAAAAGCCATAACCATCGCGGTGACCAATCACCTTGCCGGTAATGACATCTCGCTTGGCGGGAATAACGTACTGTTTAAACTTATTGAAGAAGAGTTGGCCAGATTGCTCCATTGCGCGCAATCGTCTTTTTAGTGCGATTTTGCCATTTTCATCATCAATACCCGTGGCTTGGCATACCCCTTTAAAATTTAAAGGTATGCTGGCTTTGCCAATGAGCTCGAGGATTAATTCTCGGCTGGCAATAGGTTTTTCATATTTTTTGGCTTCACGCTCAAAGTGCGGATCGTTAACAGTCACTCTATTCAATCTTTAGTCTTTTTTTCAATTATACCGTAATAAGTGACTGTCGGTATTAAATTTCTTTTACGCGGCTAAACAACTAACCGTTAATATCGCTCTTTTTTTGCTTGTGCTACAACGTGAGTTGGCATTTTATTAGCCAACTTGGCAAGCTCACTCGCGATTTTTTGGTGTGTGTTTTTGTCGTCTGTCACCGCATGATGCAACTGCGAGTACAATTCAGGGAAATCTAATGGACTACCGTAACCATCATTGTATAAACGGGATAAACGCAATTGTGCATTTAAATTGTTCACACTTGCCGCTTCCTTTAAGTAAATAATCGCGCGATCAATATCTACCTGCATAAACTTGCCAACATGGTGATAACGACCTAGTTGCTCAAGTGCTTCAGGAAGTCCCTGATCTGCAGCTAGTTTCATATAGTGTAATCCCAATGGCACATCTTTTTTAATACAAACACCGTAGGCTAGCATATCGCCCCACAAAAACTGATAAGACGGCTTTTTAGCCTTAATCGCTCTCGCTTCAATATCTTGCACAAGTTGACACTCATCGAGTACCACTTGCGATAAATGCTTATTTTCTTTAATAAGTTCAAGCAACATGTCATCTGTATAGATTTGCACAGCTTGTAGGTTTTGGGCTATGGCGATACTAGGTACCAAAAAAATCGCAAGAAAAGTTGTCAATCGAAGCATTATCAGCCCTCTTTAAAATGTACTCAGTTAGTTATCGGCAACGATGAAAAAAAGTTTATACATTGATCTAAATCTATTAATTGACAATCAGTTAACATTTACAACATTGTCTGTTCAGTGCTTTCAGTTTATATTAAAAGTTATAACATAGATAAATTTTAAACGCTCTCGTTAAGGTAACTTCAACTCTTCAATGATTATAGAAAAAGAGTTATCAGCCCTATCAATTGGCGAATACGTCATCGATATTGTTAAGCAACAAGGTTCTTATACATTAACTGGTGCTGGTCATATAAAAAACAAAAATGTTATCTCCTTACTTACTAAGAAAGGCGTGATATCTGTGTTAGTGGATACAGATAAAGCACTTAACCCGGCGTCTGCAAATGGCAATCACGATTCAAACGGGCAACAAAGCCCTGTGATTATAGAGATTAAAAAAGCCAAAAAGATCTTTAGCGATTCTAAAAATATTCAACGTCGAATATTAAAAGACGTCGCAATGGGAAAAGAAATTAACATCGAACCCATTATTGATATTGCCAACATCACGATAGATACCGTATTTAAAAACCCTGATGCCTTGGCTTGTGTAATTAATATTCGCGATAAAGATGAATATTTACTCGAGCATTCCGTATCAGTATCCGTTTTAATGACAATCTTTTCTCGCTATTTAGGCCTAGACAAACCACTTGTTCAACAGTTAACGATTGGTGCTTTTTTACATGATGTTGGCAAGATAAAAATTGACGATAATATTTTGCACAAACCGGGGCGGTTAACCAAAGCAGAATTTGACGTGATGAAAACCCATGTAAATCATTCAATAGATATTATTTCGGCTACCCCTGGTGTTTCTGAATTGAGCCTTGAAGTTGCCGCTTTACATCACGAACGACTAAACGGCACAGGTTACCCTTATAACATTGAAGAAAAAGATATTTCACGTTACGGCAGGATGATCACGATTTGTGATATTTTTGACGCCTTAACGGCTGACAGGTGTTACAAAGAAGGCTACCCGCATATTAAAGCCTTTAGTATTTTACGAAAGCTTGCTCAAGATGAGCACTTAGATCAGCAACTTGTTGATCAATTCATAAAATGCATGGGGGTATACCCTGTTGGCTCTTTAGTAGAACTCAATTCTCACAAACTAGCAATTGTTGAAGCTAGAAACCAAGACGATCCAATTCGCCCTAAAGTTCGTTCATTCTTTAACGTTGATGATAACCGCTATGTAATGACCGAAGATATCGATTTAACCGATACCGAAGACTTTATTGTTAAGGGTGTTAAGGCTGATGATTTTGACTTAGATATGAATAAAATTATCGAGTTCTTATTGATGCAAGGTTAAATCAACTTTTAAAAGTGACATAAAAAAGGGGCAACGTAACAAATACATTGCCCCTTTACTTTATTATGCTGACTATTTTCTAAAATCTACTGGCGCTTGTGCAGCATAGTAGGCAAACAACGTATAAATTGTTGTATTTATTTTTAGGTCGTCAGGGTTTACCTTATCTAAAGTATCATTTTCAGTATGGTGATAATCAAAGTAATCAGTACCATCTGGTGCAAAGTTTACACTTGGCATACCTGCTTTAGTTAACAAACTCATATCTGACTGAGCAACGCCGTCGTTTCTCGGCGATAATGCAACACCTAATGGCGCAATAACTTGGGCAAACTCGCGAATTGAGTTTAATGCATCAGCACCAACACCTGGTGTCATTTTATAAATAGGGCCCATGCCGAAATCCCATTCTGCACCTAATACATGGTTACTCACATCATCATTGCGTTTAACTAAGTACTCTTTTGCACCTAACAAGCCCACTTCTTCTGCTGCAAATAAAATAACGCGGATAGTACGTTTAGGACGCTGTTCTAACTGTGCGATTTGCGCAGCAGCAGCCATTGTCATGCCAATCCCTAAACCATCATCTAAAGCGCCTGTGCCAACATCCCAGCTATCTAGATGAGCACCGATAGCCACGATTTCATCAGGCAATTCACTGCCAGTAATTTCACCAATTACATTGGCAGAAACTGCCGATTGATCATGGTGAGTAATGGTATCTACTGACAGTTTAAAGGTGACAGGATGCTGACGTTTCAATTGATTCACAAGTAAGTCTGCATCAGGATTTGATAGCGCAACAGCCGGTATTTTTTTGATACCTTCTTGGTAGCGCATTACACCTGTATGTGCCGTACGATTGTTATCTGTACCAACAGAGCGCATCACTAACGCTGATGCACCTTTTTGCGCTGCAACGCTAGCGCCGGTAACACGAGTGCCAACAGCTGGGCCATAACCCTTACCATCAATATGTTTAGTCATACGATATGAAACAAACGCAATTTTACCGTCTAAGCTGTTGTCTGGCGCGGCTTTTAAATCAGCTAATGTTTCAAAATGAACAACTTCAGCTTCTAAGCCACCTTTAGGTGTACTAACACTGCCACCTAGCGCCAACACAACAACATGATGAGGGTAAGGAGATACAATTTCTGCATGAGCATGACCACGTTGCCAGTAGGTACCTTTAACTTCTTCTGTCCATACTTTGTCAAACCCTAAGGCTTTCATTTTTTTTACTGCCCAATCAATTGAGCGCTTGTCACCTTCTGTGCCCATTAGGCGATTACCTACTTCAGTGGTTAGCGATTCAATTAACTGATAGGACAAATCTGACTTCAAGCTTGATTGCTTTAACTGCTCTAAAACAGCTTTATCTTGCTCTGTTATTGCCATTGCTGCTGACGAAAACATGACACTCGTTAACACAGCGCCACTTAGGCTTAAAATCTTTGTCAGCCTAGCAAGAGGGTTTGATTTCAACAAAATATACTCCATTACGTGTCGCTTAAGCGACTTCATTTATTGTTTCGGATTGATCGACTCTTTTTAACACAGGCGCTTTGTTTAACGTCTCTTTTCTTACATCTTTCAACGCTAACATACAGGGTGTTATCACCAAGGTCAGAATTGTTGCAAAAGCAAGTCCACCTGCGACGGCTGTCGCTAATTGAGCCCACCATTGTGTGGATGGTGCACCAATAACCGCCGTACGATTAAAGAAGTCTAAATTAACCTGTAAAACCATAGGTAACAAGCCTAATATGGTGGTTACCGTGGTTAATAAGACAGGACGCAGGCGTTGCGCACCAGTACGCAATATCGCATCGACAACTTTATAGCCTTGAGCACGCAACACGTTGTAAGTATCGATTAACACGATATTGTTGTTTACGACGATACCCGCCAATGAAATTACCCCAATTCCCCCCATCACCACGCCAAACGGACGTTGCACGATCATAAGGGCTAGAAATACACCTACCGTCGAAAATACCACGGCACTTAATATTAAGAAGGCTTGGTAAAAGCTATTAAATTGAGTCACTAAAATAATCGCCATAACAAATAGCGCAACACCAAAGGCATTGATTAAGAAGTCTTGAGATTCTTGTTGATCTTCGTTCTGACCTTTAATGACAATATCGACACTTGGATCAATTTTCAGATCGGGAAACTGAGCCTTTAATTTTGGCAATTCTTTTACTAATTGCGCTCCAGTAACTAAGTTTGCCTTTACAGAAACAACACGTTTTGAATCAACGCGGCGAATGGTATCAACTTTCGTAGCAGCAGAACGTTCTACAAACCCAGTAACAGGAACTAAACCAGCAGCGGTTTTAACGCGTATTTCGTCTAAGCGCCCTAAATGACGCTTCTCTTCAGGGAAACGAACACGAATGTCGAGTTCGTCATCAACGTCGTCTGGTCGGTATTCACCAAGTTTCAGCCCATTAGTCACGAGCTGCACCGTTGAGCCAACTAAGGTAGCATCAGCACCAAAGGTCGCTGCTTTTGCACGGTCAATTTTAAGCTGCCATTCAATACCTGGCTTAGAGGCTGAATCTTCAATATCGGTAAAATTACCGTTAACAATTAGCGCATTTCTAATCGTTTTAACAGTTTCATCTAAACGATCAGGAAAACGAGAACTTAGCTCAATGATCAAGTCTTTACCACTTTGTGGTCCGGGGCTATTTTTACGTGCTTCAATCTCGATACCCGCAAGATCTTTAGTACGCTCGTGAATATCAGCAATAACTTCATCGGCAGGACGGCGTTCTTGCCAATTCTCAAAATTAACCTGAAAACTACCAATTTGATCGTTACCGCCGGTTCGCGTATAGAGGGTTTCAATATCGCTAATCGGCAAGATACGCTGTTCAATAATTTTCATGATGTCATCTTTTTCACGCATCGATAAATCACCATGAGAACGTACTACCATAGTCGCACTATTTGGCTCAACGTCAGGGAAAAAGACAACACCTAGCCCGCTTTTCCCGTAAGCAAACATCACCAAAATAGCGATTGCGACAGTTGAAAGTACTACCGTTTTAGGTCGTTCAACCGCTTTCATTAAGAGATTCACGTATTTACCGGTAAAGCCTTTTAGCGTTCGAATATCACCTTCTTCAGCCTGAATCATTTGCGCTTTTTCTTCTTTCGAGACCACGCGAGGTTTACCAAAAACAGTACCAATAGCAGGGACAAAAATAAGTGCCATAGCAAGTGATGCAGTTAACACTGCAATCAGCGTAAATGGTAAGTATTTCATAAACTCACCCATCATACCCGGCCAAAACATTAACGGAGCAAAGGCTGCTAACGTAGTCGCTGTTGATGCAATAATAGGCCAAGCCATGCGCTTTGATGCCATCTTGTAGGCTTGTTTGCGCGGGATACCTTCACTCATTTGCCTATCAGCAAATTCAGTTACAACGATAGCACCGTCAACCAGCATGCCTACCGCCATAATCAAACCAAACAGCACGACAATGTTAATTGTTAAACCTGAAATTGCGATCACTAAAATGCCGGTAAGAAATGCGCCTGGAATCGCAAAGCCAACCAACATCGCACTTCGAACACCAAGTGCAGCGATTACAACAATAACCACCAACAGTACCGCAGAAAATACATTGTTTTGCAGGTCGTTTAATGTTTCTTTTACTTCTTCAGATTGATCACCCACATAAGTTACCGCTACTTGCGACGGCCATTTTTGCTTTGCCTGTTCAGTAATCGCCTTCACTTTATCAACGGTATGAATAATGTTTTCACCAGGGCGTTTTTTCACTTCTATAGCGACTGAACGGTGACCATCTAAACGGGCAAATGATGTTGGGTCTTTGTAAGCACGACGCACTTTTGAGACGTCGGCAAACGTAATGATTCGATCGCCATCAACTTTAATGGGTAAATCAAGTAGATCTTGCACTGTTTCGAAAATAGATGGTACTTTGATAGCAAATCGCCCTTTGCCTGTGTCCATTGTACCTGCAGGTACCAATCGGTTATTGCGTTCTACTAAGTTATAAATATCAGATGAATCTAGGCCATAACTTTCCATCAAAAGTGGATCAACAATAATCTCCACCATATCTTCACGATCACCGCCGATATCAACTTCAAGTATTTCTTCAAGAGACTCAAGGGTGTCGCGCAGGTTTCGAGCTAATGTTACTAAGCCACGCTCAGTAACTGGCCCTGATAAGATCACTGTTATTGCTGGTTGTTGGTTAGCCATAGTTACTTCATGAACTTCAGGCTCTTCGGTTTCAGACGGAAGTTTAGCTTTTGCTAAGGTAACTTTGTCTCGCACATCAGCAAGTGCTTCTTTTGGATTAAAACCTGCAACAAATTCCAACGTGACAGATGCATGACCTTCGCCTGCATTAGATTTCATCTCCTTAATGCCGGCAATAGATTTAAGTTCATTCTCCATTGGGCGAACGAGCATGCGTTCAGCATCTTCAGGGGAGATACCATCATGAATCATAGAAACATAAATGGTTGGAATAGTAATATCAGGGTTAGATTCTTTTGCTATGTTGGCATAAGTTATTGCACCAGAGATGATTAACAAAACAAAAATCATCAACACTGAACGTGTGCGTGACAATGCGCCTTCTATAATCGATAGCATATTGTTACTCGCTTTCATCCATGACAGGATCTACTTTGTCACCATCACGTACAAAGCCTTGTCCTAGAATAATAATATCGGCATTTTCACCAAGACCACCCAACCAAATACCGTCGTTTTCACTTTTAACGATGTCAATTTCAGTAAAAACCACATGATTATTATCAACAGTTTTAATACCAATATTGCCTTGTTCATCTAACGCCAAAAGAGCTGGTGAAACTTTAATCGCTGGTGTTTTATTCAGCGCAATATTTAAGGTACCTGATTGCCCTGCTCGCCATTGCTGATTTTCATTATTGACGGAAACTTCAACTTTAAATGTGTTAGTTTTTTCATCGGCTACACTAGCAATATAACGAATTTGCCCTTGTGTAGATTGCTGGTTCAACAGCTCAATAAAGGCCTTTTGACCAACATTAAGTTGGCTGATTTGGTGTTCTGTTGCATAACCAGTAATCACAATGGGTTGAAGATCAGCAATCATCGCAATTTTATCGCCGACTTTTACATAATCACCTTCCTCAACATAACGGGTATTTAACACGCCATCAAAAGGAGCAACCACTTGAGTATTTGCGATCGCTATCTCTAATGATTTAATTTGCGATTTAACATCTTCTAATTCAGCGGTTGCCGTACTTAACTGAACCTTACCTTGATAGCCGTCTTGATGAAGCGACTCAACACCTTGATAATTTAATTCACGTTGCGCTAATAAAGCCTTTGAGCGCACTAATTGGCTTTCTAAGTCTTTAATATCAATCGTTGCCAGAATTTGACCTTTAGTTACATTAGCACCGCGCTTGGCGTGCACTTTGACAATTCTTCCAGCCACTTCTGCTTTAACGGTGGTCACACGATCTGGTTCAGTTCGCCCGTATAATTCAACCGTATTATCAACAAATTCGGCATCAAAGCGTTTAACTTTTACTTTCGGCGTGACTTCTGTAACAGACGCTGCTTGTTCAGTCTCTACCGGCTTACTTGATGTGCCTGATAGCATCCAAACAATTAAAATGAGTACTATCAATGCCGCAAGCATGTAAGGTCTTTTTTCTATCCATTGGCGACTTCGAGATAAACCACTCATATTCTCTCCTCAAATCTTCTTGATTTAGTTAGGGGCTGTTGATCTTTCATTTTAGCCTCTGCTTTAGGCTAATTTTGCAGATAACAAGGCGAAAAGAGAGTAATGTAGTTGTTCTACCTTAACGATTTTCAACGATGTTAGGTTTAAAATTAGCAAAGCCCTTTGGGTTGTCTTGAAAAAGCGATATCCTTTGTTGCTTAAAGTGTATTTGGAACAACCAAACATTACTTTAAGCGCCGCGAATCTCATCTTTTCAAGGCAACAGAGTGACAAACGGAAAGATCAACAGCCCCTAATCTTTCTATATGTTATACAATGGGGGGATTATACGTAAGTCTTATTATTTTAGTTGATAAAAATGTGACAGAATATTTAGAGCGCTTTACCACCTTCAAAAACAAAAAAACCAGCTTGCAAGCTGGTTTTTAACTCGTTGAAAACTATATTTTTAAATAGAGAATGAAGAGCCACAACCACAGGTTGTTGTTGCATTTGGGTTAGTGACTAAAAAGCGACTACCTTCTAAACCTTCGGTGTAGTCTACCTCACCACCGACAAGGTATTGCAAACTCATTGGGTCGACAACAAGTGTCACGCCTGATTTTTCAACGGTCATATCGCCGTCGTTAACTTTCTCATCGAAAGTAAAGCCGTATGAGAAACCTGAACAACCACCACCTGTTACGTAAACACGCAGTTTTAATTCTGGGTTTTCTTCTTCAGTGATCAGCGATAAGACTTTGCTTGCGGCTGCATCAGTAAATTTAATCGGTAATTGTGTGGCTGACATCTGCTTTCTTAACTTCAGGAATTCATTAGGGGCGAATTATCTTAAACCTGACTAATTTAATCAAGTATTTGTCGCATTAAGCTTGTAAAATTTTGCTACCGCTTAGACGCTATTCTTATAATGAAAGGATTTGTTGCCATTGATAATTTTGGTCAATGCTATGATATTTCTGCCATTTTCCCTTAGGAAGGATAACTGAAACATCTAATTGCTCAGCACTAAACTCTTCTGGCAGAGTAAATTCACCTTCGAGTATTTGGAAGTACTGTAAGCTAAATGACCGTTGCTTTTTGTCGATATTGGCAAGTTTAGATAAATCAATACGTGCTGGCTTTTGGCTTTGACTACCTTTTAATGACAACTCAATGTAGCCTTTTGCATAACGTTTATTGGCTTGCTGCTGAACAAGAATAACTTGATAACGATAATGATTATGGCTTTGTGTTGGCGTAATAATCACATTATCAATCACTAACCCGTCTGCTTGCTTTTCTGGCGCCATGACTTTTTCATAAAAAGCGAGTTCTTTTTTAATAGCAAAGTGCTCTGCTTGTAACGCTCTTAGTGAAGTGGCCGCTTGTTCGCTTGCAAGCTTTTCTACTTCCAATTCAACCAACAAGGTATTAATTCTAGACGCTTGATCTTGTTGAATTTGATAGAGGTTATTCAACCGACTGGCTTGATTCTCGATGGTTTTAACTTGATAGTTATTATAGTAGTTACCTAAGCGATAACCACTGAAGATGCTGACTGCAATTAACGACAGTAGAAGCAATGCCGAACGAAATGGTCCTAACCTTTCTACAACAACACTAAGATTTATTTTTGCTAACCAATTCATTATTAACGTATTATGTAACTAACTTCGATATGCCAACAGCAAGGCATTAATAAACACCTATGAAACCTGTTAGCGCTTTTAAAAAACGTTTAGCTTTACCGCAAACTTCATGGCAACTATGTTTACTTGCCATATTTGGCGGCTTTTTTGCTGCGCTACTAATTATACTTTTTACTCTGACTATTGATGGCCTAGAGGAGCTTTTTAAGTATCAAGTTGGCCAGTATATCAGCTTTGATGCACTAAGTCGTTTTTTAATCCCTATTGCAGGTGTTTCACTGATTTTAGCTATGTCTTGGCTAACAGGGTATCAATATATTCGTTCTGGTATTCCCTTTGTTCTGCACCGTTTAAAGATAGCTTACGGTGTTATTCCCTTTAGAAATACACTCAATCAGTTTTGGGGCGGAGCGGTTGCTTTAGCGGCTGGATTTTCTGTTGGTAGAGAGGGGCCTGCCGTTCATATTGGTGCTGCAGGTGCAAGTTATGTAGGTAATAAGCTCAACTTACCTTACAATAGTATACGAACACTTTGTGCTAGCGGCATAGCCGCTGCTATCGCTGCAACCTTCAACACCCCGATTGCGGCGGTAATGTTTGTTATGGAGGTCATTTTACGGGAATACAAAATTCATATTTTCATCCCGATCATGCTTGCGTCAATCATTGGCTCTATGGTGACAAGTAGCGTTTATGGCCCAGTACTTGAGTTTGATTTTTTCTCAATCTTGTCCCTCGACCATTCAATATTTCCGTATTTGGTCTTGCTCGGTATTCTTCTTGGGGCATTAGCTTCAGCCTTTAATCACTCTCTTATTTATATTCTTGATAAATTTAAACGTTGGCCAATAGTCATTCGATTAGGCCTTGCCGCCATCATTACTGGGCTTTTTGCGTTATTTGCCCCTGTGACCATCGACCCTTTACATTCTGAAGTTTCCCTTGCTTTAGGGTTGGACATTAATGAACAGTGGAAAATTATCTGCTATTTGCTGATCGCTAAAATATTAATGACATTATTTGCCATCGGCCTTGGTATACCCGGTGGGATGATAGGTCCAATTTTAGCTATTGGTGCGCTAACAGGCATTACCATGTCGATAGCTATTGGGCCATTTATTGATATACCAAACGTAGCAAATGACATGGCACTGATGGGTATGGCGGGGTTTATGGCGGCAACCTTAAATGCTCCGTTAGCGGCTTTATTAGCCGTTGTTGAATTGTCGAACCAATTAGAAGTTGTTGTACCTGCGATGATCGTCATTTCAACTGCATGTTTAATTTCAGGGCAATTTTTTAATAACCGTTCTATATTTATCATGCAATTAAACTTGCAAAACTTACCTTATCGCAAACCACCGTTAGAGACTTCTCTTCAACGTATTGGTGTTATCGGTATAATGCAGGAACGGTTGAAAGTTCTGATGTTGGATCGTGGTTCAGCACAACAAGAAGCACTGACAACATCGTTAGAAGAGTATGTCGTTAGCCAGGAACAAGATCAGGAAGGCCATATTCATTATTATTGGCACCAGCATTTAGTTATTAATAACGTCAGTCAAATTGATACCTATCAACTCAAGCCAATCTCTTCTCAAGCTACACTAGCAGAAGCTTACCTAGCGTTAAAAACAGAACGCTGTGGTGGCGTATATATTTATCAACAAGAAAAAGCTAACATTATTGGCATGATTAGTTTTGAACAAATTCGTAGTTATTTACACGAAGGGAAACTCACCTAATGACAACATTGCTCTGGCTTAAAGCCTTCCACGTTATTTTTATGGTTGCTTGGTTTGCAGGCATTTTTTACCTACCTAGGTTGTTTGTAAATCATGCAGAAACCGACAACCAAGCAGTTGCTGAGCATTTAAAAGGCATGGAAAAACGATTGCTTTATTTTGTGACACCTTTTGGTATTCTAACAGTGCTTTTAGGCATCGCACTGATCCACTTTTATGGCATGGCTTGGTTTGCAGCCAGCCACTGGTTACACATTAAAGTAACCTTGGTAGTACTATTAATTGGCTACCATATTTATTGTTTTAAGCTACTTAAAACCTTTGCTGAAGATAAAAACACACGCTCAGGTCGCTTCTATCGAATTTTTAATGAAGTCCCTGTTCTTATTTTGTTTGCTATCATTATCTTGGTTTATTTAAAACCAACTTTTTCATAACAAAAAGCCCGCTATAAAACGGGCTTGTTTTCGCCAGTTATTTTCTAATTTACTCAGAATCAGGCGCTTTAGGTGAAACTGACTCTTCAGCTACCGGCTGGTTTGTTGGCGCAGCTAATTCGCTTTTCCATGTTAAGTCAGGCAATTCACCAAAGACAATTTCAGCTGGCGATGCATCGGCACTTGTACCACCTTTTCGGTTAGCCCAAATCACTTTACCGCTGTTAGAATCTACCAATGCAACATCAATAAAAGCACCTTCAGTTGCTTGAATTGGTACAACAGCACCCAAGGTCAAAACACCAACTAAGACACTGGACGCAACATCTTTCGCTATCATCCCGCTTGATTTCTCAAAACCTGTATATTGAACAAGAAGTGCGGCATCTGCGCCGGTTTTATCTGCAATGATATTTAATGCGCTGCCTAAACTAGCCTGAAAGTTTGACTTTTCTTTTTCTGAAACTAATCCTTGCTCATAAAGCTCGCCCTTTGCTGCTTCCCACGCTTCTTTAGCTTGCGTAATTGCGTAAGCAAATTCTTCATCTTCTTCAAACGCTTTAGCAAAATCGAACTCGATAACTTGAAGTGATTCATTTTCTAATTTTAATTCAGCGATAGATTCAATCTGACTTTTGATTAACGCTGACTTTTCTTCTAGTGGTGTATTATCACCGTCAAAATTAATTTGCTCAATTTCAACCTGAGCTGGCAATATAACTACCGACTGAACATTCTTCGCTACCGTTTCAAAATCTTGGTGGTGACGAACGGTAGTTTGCGCACAACCAGTAACCACGAGTACCGTAAAAACGACAACTAGTTTATTTAGCTTAGAAAGCATTTTTTATCCCTTTAAATTATCTATTAATGAGTTGATATAACGACGATCTTTAATACCATCGTATGATAAATATTGTTGTAAGTATGACTTTGCTTGATTAACGTCTTGCTGATCTAGCGCGAGTAGGCCTAGCCCTTTATATGGCAGGCTCAACGTACTATTTAACTCGGTGGCCTTTTCAAAGTATTGTTTAGACGACGCGATATAACCTGAATTGCCTTCCGAGAGTTTTTCAATTAAATCGTCATCAAAATCTTCATCATAAAGCCAAGCATACTCTTTTGCGTAGGCTCTGGTTTCAGAAGATTTTAACCGGTTTGCCTCACCAAGATAGTAGTATAGAAGCGCATTATCAGGGCTGATCTCTAATTCACGCTTTGCTATGTCTGCAGCCAATTCAAACTGCTTGTTACGCAAACGGGTTTTGATCACTAATTCAGTTAACGACGAGCGGAAATCTTCATAATCTGGATGGCTGCTGACGTGCTCTGTTACTTGCCAATTCATCGCAGATATTTTTTCTCGCCCGGCTTTAGCGCGAGTGCTTATATCTGGATGTGAACTCCAAATTGAGCCAAGCTCTTTACCGTGTTTTTCTAAAACAAGCTTCTCAATTGCAGTAATCCCTTTATTCAAGTCGTAATCAGACTCTGCAAGATACTCAATGGCTAGTGAATCAGCCTCTTCTTCCATTTGACGACTAAAAGACGCTAAATCGCTAATCGCTGCAAAGTAGATTAAGCCAGTGCCCATAAAAATCAAATCAACCACATGAGAACTTACGACCGTTTGTTTTCTATCAAGTAACTTAATTAAGCCATGGCGCTCTACTACGTGGGCCATTTCATGTGCCATCACTAAAGCCAATTCATCTTCAGATGCTAGTTGATTAATTAGGCCAGCATTGAGGTATATATTGCCGTTGGGTAACGCAAAAGCATTGAGTGATGAGTCTCGTAAAATAAAGTAAGAAATATCGATATGCGCATCAAAGTCAGGCTCGATTTTTTTCGCCATATGAGCAATATAGTCATTTGCTGCTTTATTTCGAACAATTAAACCTTGTTTAACTAAATCGTTGTGAAGTTTATTAGAACGAGCAATTAAGGTTTGCTCTTCTTCTGATATAACGAACTGTTCGGGCCTATTCGTTAAAGATTGAACATCTTTTTTATTGATTGTACTGCCACATCCGAGCAAATAAAGCGGTAGCAAAAACGCTAATACACGCATCTTATTCCCTAGTTTTTATTATTTTTATTTGTATTTAATACAGCCAATATTAACAATTTTTATACATATAAACAACCGAATAAACAAACTAGAGTTAACGACTTAAACTGATCCAGTAACGTGGCTCTCGAAGCAGTTGTTGAGACTTTTCAGAGAGATTAGGGTTTGTGAATATAAATATTTTTCGTTGCTGAATTTTAGCTAACTGAATAACATCTTTAGTCACGGGATGATGAAGAACAAGTGAATCCAAACTACCGTCAGCTATGGCGGATTCCAAGCCGTAGGCTATTCGTTCAGATAAGCGCGTATTCTCTCTATTAACAAAGAAATAGAAAGGGGCGGGATAACGAATAAGAATGTTTTCTTCAACAGTCAAATCAGGCATATCCGCTATTTCAATCCATGGTTCATGTATGGCTCTCGGAAAGTAATCAAACCTTCTTTTTTGTAACATATCTAATAATTTATGCGCACCACCTTCAACAACGTTAATGCCATTATGTTGCAAGATAATGCTATCTGGCCCATCATGCCTTTTAGTAAAGGAACATATATCGCTTGAAGCCGCTTCTCTAGCTCTTGACTAGTCACTCGCCACGTTACGTCAATCCCTTGGTTCAATTGCACCATGATCGACGTTCGACCTTGAGGCATTTCAAACACCACAGGTACAAGTTCATAGTCACCATATTTATCGATAGATTTTTCCATAGCGAGGTCAAGCAAGTCGATATAATAAGCCTGCTTAGGATCAGGAAACTTCTTCGAAATATTGTAATTAACGACGTCTTTTGCCTGAGCACCAAACAAGGCAGTAATTAATAGCAAAAAAATTGACCTAGTGAACGCCTTCAAAACGTAAACCTTCAAAACTAATCTATATAAATCAGAGTATAGTTGATATTGCCACAAGCGCAGGCTTCAGCACCGGACCATTCTCATCTATGGTTTTATATGCTATATTTCGCCGCGATTTTACGCCGCTCTTGAAAGCTAAAATCTGAATAAATTAGATTTATGAATATGCAGTTGAGTTTCCTATACATGATCAGTTGTGCAGCTAATTAATAGCCGCAAGTATTAGACAATAAATAGGTTAACCCACTGGGTAAATTAATTGCCAAATGTTAGGCACATCAATAATTTATAAGCGAACAAATATGCAAAAATCATCAGAACTCTTTGAATCAGCAAAAAATATCATCCCAGGTGGTGTTAACTCACCTGTGCGTGCATTTAATGGTGTTGGTGGCGAACCATGCTTTATTGAAAAGGCAGATGGCGCCTATATTTTTGATGCCGATGGTAACAAATATATTGATTATGTCGGTTCATGGGGACCAATGATTTTAGGCCACAATCACCCTGTTATTAAGAAAGCCGTTATTGAAACAGCTGAAAATGGTTTAAGTTTTGGTGCACCAACAGCACTAGAAATTACCATGGCAGAAAAAGTACGTGAACTTGTACCATCAATGGAAAAGTTGCGCATGGTAAGCTCAGGTACCGAAGCAACGATGTCTGCTATTCGCTTAGCGCGTGGTTACACTGGTCGAGACAAAATCCTTAAATTCGAAGGCTGTTATCATGGCCATGCTGATTCATTATTAGTAAAAGCAGGTTCAGGTGCATTAACCTTAGGTGTACCAAGCTCGCCAGGCATTCCTGAATCATTCGCAGAGCATACGCTTACCGTAAGCTTTAACAAACTAGACGAAGTTAAAGCGATTTTTGAAAAATTAGGTGACCAAATTGCTTGTATTATCGTAGAGCCAGTAGCCGGTAACATGAACTGTATTCCGCCGGTTGAGGGCTTTTTGGAAGGCCTTCGTGATATTTGTGATCAATATAAAAGTGTATTGATTTTTGACGAAGTAATGACAGGTTTTCGTGTTGCATTAGGCGGCGCACAAGCTTTCTACAATATTAAACCAGACCTAACTACCTTAGGTAAGGTTATCGGTGGCGGTATGCCAGTTGGTGCGTTCGGTGGTAAAGCCGAAATCATGGATTTTATTGCGCCGGTTGGTCCCGTTTATCAAGCAGGTACATTATCAGGTAATCCAATTGCTATGGCAGCAGGTTTGGCCTCATTAAATGAATTATCAACTGGCGATAAACATACTCAACTTGCTAAAGCCACTGAAAAGCTAGCGATGGGCTTTAAAGCGGCAGCTGAGCGCAATGGCGTAAGTTTAAGTATTAATTATGCTGGTGCAATGTTTGGCTTTTTCTTTACTGATGAAAAAACAGTAACCACTTACCAACAAGCGACTGAGTGCGATGCTGATAAGTTTAAACGCTTCTTCCATTTCATGTTAGATGAAGGCGTATACCTCGCACCTTCTGCGTTTGAAGCAAGCTTCCTGTCAACGGCACATACAGATGACAAAATCGAAGCGACACTTGCTGCAGCTGATCGTTGTTTTGCTAAATTATAAGTCGTTAAAGCTTAGTTAAACCTAGCAGTAACGAAGTCAAAGGCAGCGTTTTTACGTTGCCTTTTTTATTCCCCGTTTTTCTTGCCAAAGAGTCGTTCAAACCACGATTTTTTCTTTTTTTCCTTTGGCTCTTCAGCACGTTGTTGCCTTTTTCCACAGGTTAATCCTTCGGCGACACTTTCACTAAATACTAGGTGTTGCGTACTGTTTTTACATGGTTGCCCATAGAGGGTGCCATCTTCGTCATCAAACCACCCTAAGGTGACATCTTCGTGGTATTGCTCTGATAAACTCTGCGTACCAACTTTTTTCATAAATTCACTGAACAAGACTAATGCGCCGCTACTGCCCGTTAAGGAAGTTGGTTGGTTGTTATCTTTACCAACCCAACTCGTGACTAAATAGCGATCATCATAACCGACAAACCAAGTATCACGTTGATCATTGGTCGTGCCCGTTTTACCGCCAATATTGACGTTTTTTAAACGCCAAGTGAGTGAGCGTGCACTGCCTTTTTTCGCGATGCTTTGCAGGCCATAATCAATTAATTGGCCTGCTTGAGATGATAAAATGACGGCTTCTTTAGCTCTATGCTGATAAAGCGTTTCACCGAATTGCGATAGCACTTGTGAAACGGCATAGGTTTGGCGATAAACACCTTTGGTCGCAAATGTAACGTATACTTGATTAATGTCATAAGGTGTCATGTTTATTGCACCAAGTAACATTGAAGGACGCAATTCAAGCTCACCTTCAGGATAACCAAAAGAATACAATGCACTGGCGACATTCTCTAAGCCAAGTGTCATGCCTAGATTCACCGTTGGTACGTTTAAGGAATAAATAAGCGCATCAAATAAACTAACTTTTTCTCTAAACTTCCCGTCATAGTTTTTTGGACGCCACTCTTGACCACTATCGCTAACTAAAACCAATGGTTTATCAGCGAGCATCGTCCCGTAATGGTATTGTTGATAACGCTCTAGAGCAGCGGCAAAAATAACAGGTTTAATTAGAGAACCGATTTGTCTTTTAGCCGACAGCGCACGGTTAAAGCCGGCATATCCCAGAGATTTACCGCCTGATAAAGCGACAATTTCACCCGTACGAAAATCCGTTACGATCATCGCCGCCTGCAAATTTTTCTGATTTCGCTCAGTTTCAAGTTTCGCTAGGCTTGTATCGAGTGTTTGTGACAAATATTGCTGACTTACCACATCAAACCCGGTAAATACTTTAATACCCGATTGCAACGCATCTTCAGGTAAGACATTTCTCAACTCTTGTTTAACAAGTTGCAGATAGTCAGGGTATTTTTGCTTGCTAATACGTCTATTTTCTCGCACCGATAATGCAGAATTAATAGCAAATTGGTATTCTTGTTGCTCAATAATATGTGCTTGAAACATGATCTTAAGCACTAAATTACGACGCTTTAGCGCTCGCTCAGGGTAACGCCACGGATCGTAGTAGCTCGGCCCTTTAACTTGAGCAACCAGCATTGCCATTTGGTTCGCTGATAGTTGGTTTATCGACTTGCCAAAATAGAAATCTGACGCTAAACCAAAACCATAAATACCATTAGCGTAATGTTGGCCAAGGTAAACTTCGTTCATGTAAGCTTCTAGCAACTGATCTTTGCTGTAACGGTATTCTAAAATCAGTGACATTAGCGCTTCATTGACTTTTCGCCACAATGTTTTGTCACGGGTCAAATACATATTTTTAACCAATTGCTGGGTTAAAGTAGAGCCCCCTTGCACGGTGCGCCCGGCTATAACGTTGGCATAAAGTGCACGTAAAATACCAAGCGGCGAAATCCCTTTATGAAAATAAAAATCTCGATCTTCCACTAACAGCAAGGTATCTATCAGTTGCTCAGGTATTTCCTGCAATGGCGTTATCACGCGATCTTCATTGCTTTTAGGGACGATTCGGTCGATGAGAACAGGCTCTAATACTGCAACATCTGCAGGCTGACTATCATGGTAAATTTCACGGACTTTACCGCCAATGACATCGATGGTGATTTTTACTGGTGCATCGTCAATCTTGGCTAAACTTGGTTCAATTTGACGACGATAAATGATGATACGACGACTCGAGGTAGCATATTCACCTGGTCGTTCAACGTTTGATACTTTTTGGTAATTATTAAGCTTGAGCGCCTTGCTTAGCGCTTTTATTGACACAATATCATTACGATAAAAAACGGGTGTTTTACTGAATACTTGAATAGGGACTTGCCAGCGTTGCCCTTCAAATTTATCGCGTACCTTGGCATCTAAATAAATACAGTAAAAGCCAATAAGCACTATGCCAATAAACAGTAATTTAAAAAGCAGCCAAAACAGCTTTTTCCACGAAAAGCGTGGCAGTTTACTTTTTTCTGAAGTCGAAGATGGCGTTTTAGGAGAGGCTTTCTTTTTCGGTTTTTCTGGCATCAAATAACAGTTAGACTTTTTTAATTATGCCTTCATGTTACTTGATGCTAAATAATATCGCTAACGAAAAGTGCAAGCTATAGCGCGTTCCCTTGTGCGTCGGTGGCAATAAGTACTTCACCATCTGGGTTATCATTTGTTTGGACAGCAATCCATGGGGCTATGCATTCACGTTCAGTCAAACAAGCATCAGTGAGCGATGTCAAAAAGGCGACTAAGTCAGCCACTTCATTATTACCTAATTGCACTCGGGGTAATTCTGAAACATCATCATCACGTTCTTGCTGCAGTTTATTTAAGGCATTCAACGTATTAAGACGAGCATTAGGGTATAAATTTTGACAATTATTCAGGTCTTCAAACTGTGGCAATTGGCACTATTGCTCATCTCGAACGTAATCTAATGCCTTACCTCTTGGGTTGTCATAATGATTAACGGCATCGGTTAACGTTTGGTAGCTACCAGCATACCCATACGGGGCAGTTAAACTAATATTAAGTAAACTAGACGTTCTAAAACGATAGCGTTCATCACTATTACCAGTCACGTTTTCCCGACCAAAATCGTCATCACCGGTAGCGCCGTTTCCTTTGCCTGAACCAATTTGAGGAAAAGCAACTAAATGATACCTAATTTCCTCATTCGTACTTCCAGATTAGAAATTGTCAGATTTCATTTCATCAACCGATGTCACAGGAAATTTAGCCTGCTCCGCCACGAGGTTAGTTCCTGCATTGTCATCGGCGATAGCAAAACCACTATCTGGTGTACTGATGGGCCCTATTGCTCCGTTTTGTCGTGGTTGTGCTGATAAACTCTCAACTCGAGAGTCCCAAAACAAACCTCGGTCAAATAGCCCGACATTAACCACAGTAAGGCTGTTTCTAGGTACACTTGGCAAGCCATCACTAGCAATACGTCCTATGCCAAACACGTTTATCTCGGTTGCTCTAATACCAATAAGAAAAGATTAGTCATCTGCACCAGCTAGGCTTGGATCATGACAACTAGCACAAGCGGTGTCTTTATTGCCACTCAAGCTTTTGCTAAAAAACAACTTTTTCCTAATTGGGCGCCTGGATCGTCGATTGAAGGAAGGTTTAGGCCGGCATTAAGGGAATTGTCTAAATCGAGCTCTTGGATAAGCGCTAATAAGCGCTCATCATGTTCTGTTAATTCAGGAACGACCACCGTGTAATCATCGCTGCCTTGAACAATAGGAATATCCATTTGTACAGTGTCTTCAGATGTTGAACCACCACAACCTGAAAGAATAAACCCTGTACATACCATTAACGCATTAGCACTACCCGATGAGAAATACTTCGATAACTGAGTAACCATTTTCATTTCTCCAATAAACGTCTTGCAACAAGCCTAAAAGACAATAATGAAAACATTTAGTAAGAAATAAGGAAAAACTGTGCAAATGACACCAAAAGTACCAGTTCAAATAGGCTAGATGAATGCCACACCTACCGCACAAAACACCTAGTTCATTGATTAATCGTTATATTTGTATATTTAATACTGGAAAGGCTATCACCATTAAAACCAATACGGCTTTAAACAAATAGATTTATAACTCACATATATTTTTTGGTTCGATTAGTTGGCTCGGCATTGGCAGGATCATCAGGCCAAAAATGTTTAGGGTATTTTGCCTTCATCTCTTTTTGTACCGCACGGTAACTACCTTGCCAAAAATTAGTTAAATCACCGGTCACTTGAATAGGCCTGTTGGCCGGCGACATCAGTTCTAAAACGAGACCAACACCTTTGCCATGACTGTGATCACCTATTTGTGGCGATTGGCTCAAGCCGTAAATTTCCTGCATTGGCAAAGACACTTTAGGTGGGTTTTCTAAATCGTAGGTTATAGGGCATTTCCTACCAGTAGGGCCAACATAGTAGGTTGGTGCAGTATTGTTCAGTATTTGTTGTTGCTGATAATTCAATAGCTGCATTAAAAGCTCGGCCAAATTAAGCTTGTTTAAGGCTTTTTTACTAACGCACTTACCTGCATACGGTAATAGCCAAATGTCCAGATTTTCGAGCAAATAGTCCTCACTAAGTTCTGGCAGTTGCAGGTGAGATTGATATCGGTTTAACCATTGCCAGCGAAGCTTGAGTTGCCTTGACTCTGCAGACCAAAGCAACCAATCAAAACCATGCTTCAATAATTCTCTATGCCATAAATCCGCAACAATTTCTGTCGTTAACGTTTGGCTTTGCGATTGCCTGGCAACAACAAGCTCGCCAACTAACTGACAATTATGCGCACTAATTTTATCCAGTGAACTGTCATAGCTGCAAACCGCTTTAGTGCTAATAGGCGCTAGTTGCCATGCTTCAATATCTTGAAAACTCAATGACTCCGCAATACGAACCGTTAGCCTTTGTTCAACTTGTGAGAGCTGTGCAACCGCAATGTATTGGTTATCACACAATGGATCATCTTCAGCTAAAAGGTAGCCTTTATTGTAAATGGAAACAAAATTTCCTTGCTGATTTCTCGCTTTCGCTATTCGCTCAGGGTAAGCACAGGCAACCAATACGCCGAGTAGATGCAACGGTAACTGTTCAGGCTTCGAGGCGCTTTGCTTACTATAACCAGTAAACAATTGATTAGTCTGTTTTAATACAAAAGGAAATCGTTTATTGCCATGCTCAAAAAGGTAACTAATCCGAGCTAAAAGGCTGACATTTGAGTGCCCTTTTTGCCAAGCAAAGACATCTTTATGCTCAAGCATACTTGCTACCAAACACGCCAAATAAGTTGCACCCTCTTCACCATTGCGCTCTGCGCTATTTGCCTGCTCAATCATATGGGCAAAACGAGGGTGACACGACAATTTTGCACACGCTTGGCCATGTGATGTTAGCCTACGATGACTGTCAACGATTGCGAGTTGTTCAAGAGACTGCCACGCACCTTGTTCAGTATGAGGTTTGGGTAGCGTAAGCATGGGTAATTGCTTTAAAGAGCAAACGCCCCAGCGACTCGCTTCAAGCGCTACCGGTATAAGGTCCGTTTGTAATATTGGTAAATTGGCCTGTTTCGCCATACGCTCAAAATCATGGTGGCTGTATAGCCGAATACATTGACCGGCCATTGTGCGCCCTGCGCGACCAGCGCGTTGAATTGCCGACGCCTGACTGATACGCGTTTGTGATAGACGATTGGTTTGTGTATTTTGGTCAAAGACGGCTTGCTTTTCATAGCCAGAATCAATCACCAGATTGACTCCATCAATTGTCAAACTCGTTTCTGCAATATTAGTCGCAAGAACAACTTTACTCTGCCCTTCAAGCGGCGCAGTTATAGCCTGTTGTTGAGCATCTAGCGTCATGTCACCAAATAATGTTTTCACCAAGACGGTGGGTAACGCGTTAGATAAGTGTTCAGCGACAAACTCTATATCTGCTCTGCCAGGCAAAAAAACTAAAACACACCCAACATGATGTTGGCATGCACGAATAATACTTTGCGATGCATGCTCTCGCCAATAACCTTGAGATGGAACCGATTGGTAACTGATACTGACATCAAACATTTTACCTTCGCTAACCAAAACATTGGCATCAGGTAACTGACCTTGTAACTCCTCACTTGATAACGTTGCTGACATTAACAAGAGTGTTAAATCATCTCGCAAGCCAAGCTGAATATCCCTAGCTAAGGCAAATGCTAAATCAGCTTGTGCTGAACGTTCGTGAAATTCATCAAAAACAATACACGAAACCCCTGACAATTCAGGATCCTGCTGAATCATCTTGATCAAGACCCCTTCAGTGATCACCTCTAAACGAGTATTTTTGCCAATTTTTGTATCATTTCGCAGGCGATAGCCCACTTGCTGCCCTGCAGACTCACCAAGTTGATTCGCTAAGTATTGCGCTATATTTTTTGCCGCGACGCGTCGAGGTTGAAGCAATAGTATGCGCCCTGACGCATGCTCAGCTAATAGCCACAAGGGTAAGACTGTTGATTTACCAGCACCTGGAGGCGCCACAAGTATTGTCAACAAGTGCTCTTTTAAGCTTGATAGTAAAGGTTGTTTTATTGATTCTATCGGAAACACGGCTTGCCTCATGATTAATGAAGGCATAGTCTACCAAAATCCGTTTGCAAATTGTTGATTGGAATGAAGTATGGCTCGTATGTTTATTGCGCTAGACATCTCTAACGATGATAAGAAGGCAATTGCGAATATTCAGCAACAAGTTTTAATGCCGAATGCACGTGTTATTCCTTGGCAAAATTTTCATTTGACCTTGCACTTCCTTGGCAATATCAAACCTGAAACGCAATTAATACTGACTCAGAAAATTAATCAATTTGTTGCTGAGATAAAACCTGAACGTTTTAGCTATTGTTTAACGAACATTGCATTATTTCGTAAACCCCAAGTTGCATATTTTGGTATTGACCATGACGTCCCTCATTTATTCTCACTGGAGCAACAATTAGGGGCTATAACATCAAATCTTGGCTTTAAAAGTCAGCACGACGGTTTCACCCCACACGTGAGTATTTTTCGCAAAGCAAAGGAGATACCTCGAAGCAGTATAAATGATAGGTTTGAATACTTACTCTCTGCGACTAGCTTTAGCCTTTACCAATCAACATCAACAAATAATGGCGAAAAATATACAGCTAGCCACACTTGGCCCCTAAGTTAATCAACTGATTTATAAAGTTTTTAATATTTGCTAAATTTGAAAAACCTGCTTACTTGGCAAGTCTAATAAAACTTGGTATTCCTAATATCCGCTTAAAATAGCGTTATTCGTTAAGCTCAAGGAGACACTATGAACGATCATACATACAAGATAACAGCACAGGATAATATCTTATTTGTTGACGCATCAGGCCCTTTTGATTTCGATACTATGCTGCAATATAAGTCAGAAACCTTAGAGGCGATAGAAAAGCTTAAACACGAGCCATGGGGTTGTATCGCTTGTTTTCATGGTAGTGGGGTATTTTCACCTGAAGCGGAAGAAGAGCTTGTTTTATTGACCCGAGAAAGAATGCGTAAAAACATGGCAGCGCTTGCCACTGTTATACAAGACAGTAGGCAAGCCGACATTCAACAAATGCAATTAAGTCGCGTATATGAAAGCTGTAATACCAAATATCATATTTTTAGCGACGTAAAAGCAGCAAAAACATGGCTTGCCAACTATTTAAAAAAGCAACCCAATTAACTCTCTTTCATCATTTTTGCAATGGTAGCGATGCCTAATCCAGTCGCACCTGCTGCCCATAAACCATTGCTTGAAGCATTGTATGCCGCAGCAATGTCTAAATGAACCCAACCTTTACCTTCATTAGGAACAAAACGTGACAAGAAGCCAGCGGCATTACTTGCACCACCGGCGCCACCACCTTTTTGTGTTGTTGAGTTAGCCGTATCGGCAAATGCTGACGGGCATTTATTTTGATGCCATGGCTCTAAAGGTAATTGCCAGATTGGTTCATTTGTTTCACTAGCCGCTTGTTTAGTTTTGGTAGCCAAGTCTTCATCTAGCGTAAACATTGCAGTATATTCAGCGCCTGTGGCTAAGACCGCAGCGCCAGTTAAGGTAGCAGCATCAATAATTAAAGGAGCTCCTGTTTCACCTGCAGCCATTAAACCATCTGCAAGCACTAATCGGCCTTCTGCATCGGTATTAGCAATTTCTACCGTTATACCATTTTTATAAGTGAGAATATCACCTAGCTTGTATGCATGACCCGCAATCATATTTTCAGCACAACATAAAAAGAGTTTAGCGCGTTTAGTAAACCCTTGTTTTATTGCCAACGCAAATGCGCCAGCAACCACTGCAGCACCGCCCATGTCACATTTCATATCGAACATGCCTGCACTACTTTTTATGCTGTAGCCACCACTATCAAAGGTAATCCCTTTGCCAACAAGACAAGTTGCAACCTCAGCATTTTCATCGCCGGTAGGGTTGTAATCTACCTCTAACAAACAAGGTGGGTGCTGGCTTGCCATACCTACGTGATAAATCCCCGTCCAACCAGCTTCAACCAAAGCTTCGCCTGCAATAATTTTTCCTGTTACGGCACTTGGCGCTAATTCAGTTAAATAATTAAGGGCCTGTTTAGCTAAACTTTCAGGGTATAACTGAGCAGGCGTTTGGTTTGTTAAGTCACGACTAAACGCGTAAATATCGAGCTTTTCGCTTAAGACTTGAGCTTGGTCTCCAGTAAACTTAACCGCTGTTAATTTACCTACAGCAGTAAACCCTAAAGCAAAAGCCCACTGACTGTCTTCTTGCCAGTTTTCGCCAGATAAAATAGCCTCTTTAACGCCAAGTGATTCTATTTTTCTACCTGCGCTTTGAATTTCTCTTAAGATATACGGATTGCTTTTATCAACACAAATGAAAATATCACTACCAATAAACTGCTCGCGTTTACTTTCTTGCCAATCTTGGGCTTGAGATTCAAATGTTAAATATATTTTTGGTTGAGCTGTCGTCATACAAACGGTCCTAATTTTGCGTTCACTTCGTTGTAGAAATAAATTCGTGAAATAATTAAAAATTATCAAAAACACTTGGTTATTCACAAGATTTTAACCAATTATTGTTTATTATTAATCTAATTGCTTACAATAAACCTACATTTAATAAAGTGTCTGAACTTTTATGAAAAAATCTATGATGGCAATCAGTATTGCCTTGTTATTATCGCCAACTTTCGCTCATGCGACAATTGAAGACGCATGTGTTTTAGCGCTGTATAAAAGTGCTGACAAGACATTAACCATAGAAGATATCAGAAAGCAATGCCAGCAGGAGGCAGCTGACTCGGATATTGTTCAAGCACAAGCGGAAAGCTCTGTTTCCGCACCCAAAGTGCGAACAGGCATAATTTCAAAGCGTATTGCTGCCGAAAAACAATCAGAGTTTGAACCCTATGTAATGTCACCACACCGTATGAATTACATTATGCCAGCGTTAACAACAAACCAAGTAAACCCGGAAGCTTATAATAGAATCCCAGGATATGATGAAAACTTCGAAAAAGTTGAAACCAAGTTTCAATTAAGTTTAAAGGTACCACTTAATACGAGTGATATTTTTGTCGAAGACGATGGTTTGTTCTTTGCATTCACTATTGAAGCTTGGTGGCAAGTTTACTCGGATAATATTTCTAAACCATTTAGAGAAACCAATTATCAACCAGAGTTTTTCTATGGCTTGCCATTAAATTTAGAGTTATTCGGTGGCAACACCTATTTTCTAGTCGGTATAGAGCACCAATCTAATGGCAAATCGCAATTATTGTCTCGCAGTTGGAATAGAGCCTATATGAACTTTTTATGGGAAAAAGATGATTTTGCTTTATCGTTGCGCCCTTGGTATCGCTTAAAAGAAAATGAAAAAGCGTTTGAATTTGATCCAGATGGCGACGATAACCCAGATATTCTTGATTACATGGGGCATTACGAGCTTGGTATGGTTTATCAATGGGAAGAATTAGAATTTGGTTTTTTAGGTAGATACAACTTTAGCAGCAATAAAGGCTCTGGAGAGTTAGGTGTCACATTCCCTATCTACGGTAAGCTCAAAGGGTACGCCAACGTATTTACAGGCTATGGTGAAAGCTTAATAGACTATGATCATAATCAAACGCGTTTTGGTTTAGGTTTTGCACTTAACGATTTGCTATAAAATGCCTTCGTTAAATCAAGCAAAATTAATCAAGCGCTATAAACGCTTTTTAGCCGATGTGACGCTTGCAAATGGTGATGTGACGACAATCCATGTCGCCAATACAGGCGCAATGACGGGTTGCGCCGATGAAGGTGATACTGTTTGGTATAGCACTTCAGATAACCCTAAAAGAAAGTACCCTCTTAGTTGGGAGTTTACCGAAAAACCCAATAACAACCTAATTTGCGTTAACACCCACAAAGCAAATGATTATGTTGATCAAGCATTGAGATCTGGCGCTATAGCTGAATTCGTTAATATTGAAAACATTGAACGAGAAGTTAAGTACGGTGAAGAAAAGAGCAGAATTGATTTTTTACTCACCGACAGCGGCCTGAAAAGAACCTATATAGAAGTAAAAAGTGTCACCTTACTTGAAAATAACCAAGGTTATTTTCCAGATGCTAAAACGACCCGTGGTCAAAAACATTTGCGGGAGCTAATGGCTATGGTTAATTCTGGTGAGCAAGCGACATTACTGTTTTTTGTCATGCATACTGGCATTAACAGTGTGACCCCCGCTCACCATATTGACGCTGTTTATGGTGACTTAATTAAGCAAGCACAGCAAGTTGGCGTTAACATTATCGCATACAAGGCTCACTTTATTTCTAACAGTGATAGCATTGATATAGCAAGCATTACACCGATAAAAGTGATAATTTAATCACTGTGTTTTTTAAACTTTTGATAAATATCAGTTGACGACAAGGTCGTTATCTTGATAAAAATCTTTTTCTTTGTGATAAAACTTAATTAAAAAAAGTTTTCTGAAAGACTTGAATTATCCCAAAGTAGGCACAATATAGGCGTTTTAATAAGAATCATAGCCTACATTTAATTGGCAATTGCAACCTTGAGAGTTTAAAGCAGACATCAAGGGCTAAGAAGCATTAGGAGATTACGCATGCCAAACAAAAAAGCTCTAGGTATTTTAGCGTTAGCTGGCGTTGAGCCGTACCAAGAAAAAGCAAACGAAGAATATATGAGTGCAGAGCAATTAGAGCACTTTAAACTAATTTTAGACGCTTGGCGCACCCAGTTGCGCGAAGAAGTAGACCGCACTGTAACTCACATGCAAGATGAAGCTGCAAACTTCCCTGACCCGGTAGACCGTGCCGCGCAAGAAGAAGAATTCAGCTTAGAACTTCGCACTCGTGACCGTGAGCGTAAACTCATTAAGAAAATCGAAAAAACACTTCAACTTATTGAAGAGGATGATTTCGGTTTCTGTAAGTCATGTGGTATTGAGATTGGTATTCGCCGATTAGAAGCCCGTCCAACTGCTGACCTATGTATTGAATGTAAAACATTAGCAGAAATTAAAGAGCGTCAACTCGCTGGCTAATTCATTTCAATGAAACTAGCATTACCTGAACGACCACAGGCACAATACCGTGGTCGTTTTGCTCCTTCGCCGTCGGGCCCACTTCATTTTGGTTCGTTAATTACGGCTTTAGCTAGTTATATTCATGCCAAACAAAACAATGGGCTTTGGCTCGTTCGTATTGAAGATATCGATCCCCCTAGAGAACAAATTGGCGCAAGCAAAGATATATTAAAGACACTTGAACAATACGGCTTGTATTGGGACGAACAAGTACTTTACCAAAGTCAGCAATCCGCATTATATCTTGATGCACTAAAACAATTACGCGACGCTAAACTCAGTTATTTTTGTCAATGCACACGCGCACAAATTAAAGCGCGAGGTGGAATTTACGATGGCCATTGTAAATCATTAGACTTACCTGAAGCTGGTAATGCTATTCGCTATATCAACCAACATAACATCGATCACTATTCAGATATTATCCAAGGCAAAATTAGTATTGACTCTGCGTTAGCAAGTGAAGATTGTATTCTATTTAGAAAAGACGGCTTATTTGCCTACCAACTGGCTGTTGTTGTCGATGACATCTACCAAAACGTTAGCCATATCATTCGTGGTTGCGATTTACTTGAGCCCAGTGTTCGCCAATTAAGCCTCTATGCAACCTTTGGTCATCAGCCGCCAACACTTGGACATATTCCCCTTGCCATCACCGACCAAGGTTATAAGCTAAGTAAGCAAAATAAAGCACCTGCTATCAATAAGTTAACGCCACAAAAAGTACTCATTGATGCACTAAAGTTTTTAGGGCAAAACGTTGACGAGTGCCTAACTGATTTATCACCTGAAGCAATCGTGACATGGGCGGTAGAGCACTTTGACTTTAATGCTATCCCAAAGCAGCAAGAAATTGCGCTATCTATTGATTAAATTTATTAAATATCATTCTAATTTATGGTCAGCTAGTATATTATTGCGCCTAATTTACTAGCACCTAAAGCAAGGTTTTATCTCATTAAAAGCGTTATCAATTTTTGTAAAAAGCTACTTAATTCTTCTGACGAACAGACTGACCATGATTTTTCACAAGGTCCAATCGTGATCCCTAGAGATCAACACCCTGTTTCACGTCAATTTATTAGCAATAATGCTTTGAAAGTATTGTACCGTCTTAACAAGGGTGGCTATGAAGCATACCTTGTAGGTGGTGGCGTGAGAGATATCTTATTAGGGCTTACGCCTAAAGATTTTGACATCGTTACTAACGCAACGCCTGAACAAATAAAAGGGCTCTTTAGAAATTGCCGTTTGATCGGGCGCCGTTTTCGCCTTGCACATATTGTTTTTGGTAGAGATATTATTGAAGTTGCGACGTTTCGTGGTCATCATGATGACACGAGCGGTAAAAACACGAAAATATCAAAGCAAAGCGATCAGGGTATGCTGTTGCGAGATAATATCTACGGCAGTATAGAGGAAGACGCAGAACGCCGTGATTTTACGATAAATGCGCTTTATTACTCGACACAAGATTTCAAAGTATATGATTTTGCTGGCGGTGTTCACGATATCGAACAACGTAAGATTCGCTTAATTGGCGATCCTGAAACCCGTTATCGCGAAGACCCCGTTCGCATGTTACGTGCGATCCGATTTGCAACAAAACTGGATATGACAATAAGCCCTGAAACACAAGCGCCTATCAAACCGCTGGCTTCGTTACTTTCAAATATTCCTGCTGCGCGAATGTTCGAAGAGTTTTTAAAACTATTCGTCAGTGGTAAAGCGCAAGCAAACTTTAATTTACTTCGTGAATATGATTTGTTTGAGCATTTCTTTCCAGCCGTCGAACGTGCCTTGTGCGCTAACGATAACTTTAGTTTAGAAGAAAGCGAGTTAATGACGCAATTTATTGCTAAAGCGTTAGATAACACAGATATTCGTATTGCCAATGACCAACGCGTTACACCTGCTTTCCTCTTCGCTTCTATTTTGTGGTTCCCACTGCAAAAACGCATTGAAACCTTAAAAGCGAACAGCGATATTCTACCTCAGGATGCCTTTTTTCAAGCGTATCATGAACTAATGAGCGAGCAGCAGCAATCTGTTGCAATACCAAAACGTTTCCAACTGCCAATTAAGGACATTTGGATTCTGCAAGAACGCTTTGAAAAACGCGACCCTAAGCGTGCATTTAAAACCTTAGAGCATCCGAAATTTAGAGCAGGCTACGATTTTCTACTATTGCGTGCTGAATTTGGCGATGACCAAATCAAAGAACTTGCGAAGTGGTGGACCGAATTTCAAGACGCGTCATCATCTACTCAAAGTCAAATGCTCAAAACAACCGGGCGCGCTAACCCCCACAGAAAAGTTCGCCGTAAACGCCGTCCAAACAAAAAGGCTGCGAGCGAGTAAACCATGGCTAAGGTATTTATTGGTATCGGTAGTAATTTAAGCGATCCATTAACACAAGTTTGCGAAGCGATTAATGCGCTTAACACCATTGAGCAAACGTCTTTAATCCAAGCTTCATCATTATACGGTAGCAAGCCAATGGGGCCTCAAGACCAACCTGATTATGTCAATGCGGTTGCTGAACTTGAAACATCCCTTGAGCCCTTTGAACTACTCGATGAATTACAACGTATTGAAGGTGAGTTTGGACGCGAACGGATAAAGGGTAATCGCTGGGGTGCTCGTGTACTCGATTTAGATATCCTGTTAATTGACCAACTAGTTATTGATACAGAGCGCTTGATTGTTCCTCACTACGGTATGAAAGCTCGTGAATTTGTTATTCTTCCTTTAGCTGAAATCGCTCCAACACTAATACTGCCTGATGGCAGCACGATAAAAACATTAAGTAACACAATCGACCCAAATGGGTTAACAATTCTTAGTGGCAATTAATCGTGTTTTATTTACAATAAAGCTCAAATTTAACCTATAGGTTTTAAGACTCATGGCTAAAAAAATCACCACTTCTACGCTGTTAAAAATGAAGCAGCAAGGTGAAAAAATTTCGACAATCACTGCATATGATGCCAGCTTTGCAAAGCTTTTTGATCAGGCAGGTATTCACGCCATCTTAATAGGCGACTCACTTGGTATGGTGCTGCAGGGCCAAGACGACACATTACCAGTGACGATTGACGATATGGCTTACCACACCCGAAGTGTTCGTGCGGGTGTTGAAAACACGCTTATTATCGGTGATATGCCATTCATGACATACGCAACGACAGAAATGGCCTATGTTAATGCGACTAAACTGATGCAAGCTGGCGCGAGCATGGTGAAGATGGAAGGTGGTTCATGGCTTACTGAGACAATTAAAGCGTTAGTTGAGCGTGGTATTCCTGTATGTGGTCACCTTGGTTTAACACCTCAGTCAGTAAACGTATTTGGTGGTTTTAAAGTTCAAGGTCGTGAAGCGTGCCAAGCGCAAACGATGATTGAAGAAGCTAAAGCGTTAGAAGCAGCTGGCGTTCAACTGCTTGTTTTAGAATGTATTCCAGCTGATCTTGGTGCTGCTATTACTGACGCTGTTACCATCCCAACGATTGGCATTGGTGCTGGTAAAGACACTGACGGGCAAATTTTAGTAATGCATGATGCTTTAGGCATTTCATGTAGTTATATGCCAAAGTTTTCTCGTAATTTTTTACAGGATACCGGTGACATTAAGAAAGCCGTTGAGTTATATATCAGTGAAGTAAGCGCAGGCAACTTCCCTGGTGAAGAGCATATTTTCAAATAGCCTAATCGCGGATAATAGACGTGCAAACAGTATCGAATATCAGCGCTCTGCGTGAGCAAATAAATCAGTGGCGCCAATCAGGTTTAAAGATTGGTTTTGTGCCAACCATGGGCAACTTACATGCTGGCCATATCTCTTTGGTAACTGAAGCAAAGAAACACGCTGACAAAATCGTTGTTAGTATCTTTGTTAACCCTATGCAATTTGGCGCAAATGAAGATATTGAAGCCTACCCTAGAACACTTGCTGACGATCAAGCTAAGCTGATAGCTGAAGGCGCCGACTTATTATTTACCCCTACGCCAGAAATGATTTACCCAAAAGGCTTAGACAAGCAAAGCTTTGTTGAAGTACCTAATGTTTCTGAAGGCTACTGTGGTGAAAGTCGTCCGGGTCATTTCAGAGGTGTATCAACAGTTGTCTGTAAGCTTTTTAATTTGGTACAACCTGATGTCGCATGTTTTGGTTTAAAAGACTACCAGCAAGTGCAGGTGATACAAACCATGGTGGAAGACTTGTCGATGCCTATCGACATTATCCCTGTTGCAACCAAGCGTGAAGCAAGCGGCCTTGCTATGAGCTCTCGTAATAACTATTTAACACCTGAAGAAAAGGCGATTGCTCCAACACTTAACCAACAAATGCAATGGTTAGTAGAAGCGATTAAAAGTGCCCCCAAAGAAGATACCGACTTTATCGGTTTAGCAAAACAAGCGTCAAAGGCAATTGATGAAGCAGGGATGAAAACAGACTACATTCATGTTTGTCACGCGCGCACACTAAACCCTGCAAGTGATGATGATACCAATTTAGTTATATTGGCTGCAGCACACTGTGGTAAAGCACGACTTATCGACAACGTGCAGTTTTCGAGAGACTAATTTAATTTGAAAACAAAAAGGGCCAAAGTAACGTGTTACTTTGGCCCTTTTTTGATCTATTAGTAAAAAGCTAAACGCTAGCTTTTGCTACTTGTGCAAGAAGCTCCGGTAAATATTTTTGCGACTCTTTTGCTAACTCACATTGCTCAGCAAGGATGTCATTTAAAATATCTTTAGTTGTTAACGGATTCGCTAAAACTACGCGGAACACTAATACTTTCTTACCTTGGTAACGGTTTACTTCAATACGAGTACGCGATACAAAAGACTTACCGCTTTCCCGTTGTCTTTTCTGAATAAACTTCGTTAGTTTATCTAATAAACTATTGATGACTTCTATCTGATCTTGAGAAGCAATTTCAAGCATTGCCTGAACTTCTTTAGGCACGTAGCGATAAGTTAGTAAACAAAGCTCAGGGGCTGTTACCAGTTCAAATTCAGGATGCTCATTAATTTTTTGCGCAAAGTAATGTGCTTTGTCGATACTTTGATCAATCAACATTTCGTAACCCTGACGGCTAATAATATGCAAACTTGCATAAACAAGCATCGCCATACCTGGTCGCGAACCTTCTAGAGTATGAGAACCTAAATCTTTAGAGCCTTTACGCAGAATATATTCAGCGTGGTGTTCAATTGCCGCTACTGACGCAGGGTTTTTAAATACCACTAAGCCTGCGCCCATTGGTACATACATTTGTTTATGGGCATCAATCGTGACTGAATCAGCGAGCTCAATGCCTGCCATTAACTTACGGTGAGTATTAGACAATAACGTTGCCCCGCCCCACGCAGCATCGACATGAAAATGACATTGATATTGCTGTGCAATTTTGGCCATTTCCATTAATGGATCGATATTGCCTGTTTCTGTTGTACCGGCAACACCAACAATGCTCAGAACGCGGATATTATTGCGGGTTAATTCCTGACATTTATCTGCCAGTGCATTGATATCAATTTTATTATATTTATCTGTCGGGATGGCAATCACACTGTCTTGGCCAATACCAAGAACATCAGCAGACTTCTTAAGCGAATAATGACCTCGTTCAGAAACCAATATAGCCATACCATCATACTGATAGTGTTTTAGTGCTTTAAATAAGCCTTCGCGAGCGACACCTTTGAATTCGCCATCAGCTTTGAGTAAATTGTTACGGGCAACCCAAAGAGCAGTCAGATTAGCAACGGTGCCACCAGAGCAAAATGCACCTAACGAGTGATTAGCGCTGTGCATCCATTGCTGATAGAAATCATCATTATCGCCATAAACCAGTCGATGCATCATACCTAATACTTGACGCTCTAATGGCGTAAAAGCTTTCGATGTCTCAATTTTCACCAGGTTTTGATTCAAACCTACCATGAGTTTAGATAGCGGTAAGATGAAATAAGGCAACGCAGAGGTCATATGGCCAATAAAGCTCGGACTTGACGTATGAACAGATTGAGCAACAAGTTTGTTCAATAAGTGGTGAATATGATCCGAGACAAACTCTGGCTCTTCAGGCAGCGCCGAACAAGCAAAGTCTTTTTCAATTTCATTTAACGGTTTTTCAACAGCAACAATATGCTGGCCTAAAAAGCCCAACAAATTCTCAGACATTTCCTTTTCGATCACGCCAAGCGTTGAATCTGGCGCTTCAGGAATGGTAAAAATTCGATGTAAAGACTCTTGCGTTGCACTGGCGCGACGCGTCGTTGAGCTCATTTTATTTAAAACAGTACGCAAAACTAATTTAAAACCTTGATTAACTTGATAAGCGACAAGAAAACTTTCACATAAGTTTCCGTAAAAAGTATCCTTACTTGAGTATAATCGCTAAATAGTTCTTACAAATTTAATTTACAAGAGCGGCACTGTAATAAAAAATGCATTAAAAGTCTTCTACTTTTTGTATTTAAGAGACTAAATTTGCACTAAGCAAAAATCCAGCTTCTAAAAATAATAAGCCGATAAAGGCTTTTCTCAATACCTGTTTTTTAACATTCGTTTGCATAATTTCCTCCTTGTTTTCGATATAAAGGATTCAAAATACAAGCCAAACTTAACTTGTTGAATTTTATGTAAAATAAAATTCGACAGCTAACAGGTTAAACACAAACTTTGTCTAAAACACAAATAATTGGTAAATATCACTAAGCCGTTCTGGTTAAAACCAATTGATAACAAATTTGGCCACTCGCCTTATATTTTGCTTCAAATGGCGTTATTGGCATCTCATCATCAACCACTGCCAATTCAGTCGTAAAGCCACCCACTATCTTAGTTGCTGCAGCAAATTCTTCCAAATACAGTGGCCAATTGCTACGCAACTCAATACGTTGACCTATTTGCAGTATAGTCGGAAAAACAGCACTACCATGCCAGCGACGTTGAATATGTTTTGATTTTGGCCACGGGTTTGGATACAAAATGAAATGTTGCTCAATAGGCCAGCCTGACTGCGCGACTAAACGATAAAAGTCATTAAGATCTGCTCTTACAAGCCTTACATTAGGTAGGTTCGCTAAGCTCTCATCAATATGCTCATCCACATTACGATCAATGCGATTGGCCGATTTATCGACGCCAATAACCAAGGCATCAGGGTTTCGCTTGGCAAGTATGCGTGTGCTTTGGCCAACACCACAGCAAGCATCAAGAATCACACTCCCCTGAAACGTCTTTATTTCCGCATCAAGTGCGTTAAAAACATCAAGCGTATGTTGAGAATACGGTTTTTCAAAACGGTGCTTCAGGTGCTTTTGGACAATATCTTCAAGCTTGTCATGCACACCGTCTTGATTTGAAATTATTACTTTTGAATCACCAAAACTCATTAACTACGTAACCCTATCCCTTTAGATATTAATGTCATGGCAATAGCATACAAACTGACAATAAAAATACCGATGACAATGAAAGATGTCGTCAAGCTTACGTCTTGATAACCTAGGAAGCCGTAGCGAAATGCACTAACCATATACACAATAGGATTTAATTTTGAGACACCTTGCCAAAACTCGGGCAATAGACTTAACGAATAAAAAACGCCGCCTAAGTACGTTAATGGCGTTAAGACAAAGGTAGGAATAATTGAGATATCATCAAAGCTGCCTGCAAAAACAGCATTGATCAAACCACCTAACGAGAAAACAGCGGCGGTTAAACTGACAGTAATAAGGATAACCCAGATATTGTGAATTTGAATGTCAGTAAAAAACATCGCAATAATAGTCACGATTAGTCCTACTAACATACCGCGTGCCATACCGCCACCAACATACCCCGCAACAATGACCCAGTTAGGTACTGGTGCGACAAGCATTTCTTCAACATTTCGTTGCCATTTAGCACTAAAAAATGATGACGCTACATTCGAGTATGAATTGGTTATGACACTCATCATAATTAAACCAGGCACAATAAAGGTCATATAATCAAAGCCCCCCATTTGCCCAATACGAGAGCCGATCAGTGAGCCAAAAATGATGAAATACAAACTAATGGTAATTGCCGGTGGTACAAGCGTTTGCACCCAAATTCGCATAAAACGGTGCACTTCTTTATGAAGAATGCTTTTTAATGCAATGAGGTTGATTCGATTTTGCATCTTATTTTGCTCCGTCATTATTATTCACAAGTCTCACGAATAGTTCTTCTAATCGATTACTTTTGTTTCGCATACTTTTTACTTCAACACCCTGCTCACTGAGCTGGGCAAACACACCATTTAAAGATTCTGACTTAGACACTTCAACTTCAAGGGTATGCTCGTCAAGTAATCGATGCGTTACCGCTAATGATAGGCTGTCAGGCTTTTGACCAATGTCTAAAACGAACGTTTCTATATCTAAGGTTGCTAACAAAGCTTTCATACTCGTATTTTGAACGATCTCACCACTGTCGATGATCGCAATGTGTCTACACAGCATTTCTGCTTCTTCTAAATAATGCGTAGTCAAAATAATTGTGATGCCTTGTTCATTTATTTGGGTTAAGAATTCCCACATTGAACGTCTTAACTCAATATCGACACCAGCTGTTGGCTCATCTAAAATCAACATTTTAGGCTGGTGCATTAACGCACGTGCAATCATCAAGCGGCGTTTCATACCACCCGATAACATTCTTGCTGCGTCATCACGTTTTTCCCATAAATCGAGCTGTTTTAGATACTTTTCAGCACGTTCATGCGCAAGATCACGCGGTACGCCATAATATCCAGCTTGGTTAACCAGAATTCGGGTTAATGATTCGAACTGATTAAAATTAAATTCTTGTGGCACTAAACCAATATGACTTTTTGCTGCTTCTAGTTCATTATCAATACTGTGACCGAATACTTTTACATTGCCAGCTGTTTTATTTACTAATGAGGTAATCACACCTATCGTTGTCGATTTACCCGCTCCATTAGGGCCTAGCAACGCAAAGAAGTCTCCTTGGTTTACTTGCAGGTCAATACCTTTAAGCGCTTTAAAGCCACCTTTATAAATTTTTTCTAATCCAGTAATTTCTAGTGCTGGCTGCATATCATGAACCTCTGCGCGTTTAAGGCGTTGAAATTTAAATTTAAATCAACATGGTTAACTTAGACGTAAATATGGGCATTATTCTTGTTTTCAATAATAACGTTGTTTTTACTTTGAAAGCGTAGAACAAGTGTAAATCTACGTAGCAAAATGCAAAAAAGCCTGCTTAAAGCAGGCTTTTTTTATTAAATACTTATTCTTTACTTACCAGCACGTGAAACATACTCAGCTGAGCGAGTATCTACTTTCACTACTTCACCGATTTGAACGAATAAAGGAACACGTACCACGGCACCTGTACTTAACGTTGCTGGTTTACCACCAGTACCCGCCGTATCACCTTTAAGGCCAGGATCAGTTTCTGTCACTTCTAGTTCAACAAAGTTAGGTGGTGTCACTGCAATTGGAGAGCCATTCCATAAGGTAATCGTGCAAATGTTACCTTCTACTAACCATTTTTCCATGTCGCCAACAGCTTTTTCGTCTGCGCCAATTTGTTCAAAGGTATCGTTATTCATGAAGTGCCAGAACTCACCATCAGCATATAAATATGCTAATTCTGTGTCCATTACGTCTGCACCTTCTACACTTTCACCAGACTTAAAGGTTTTTTCTAACACTTTACCTGAGATAAGTTTACGAATTTTAATACGGTTAAACGCTTGGCCTTTGCCTGGTTTTACTAATTCATTCTCAAGAATGTTGCATGGTTCGCCGTCAAGCATTATCTTAAGCCCGGCTTTAAATTGGTTTGTACTAAAAGTAGCCATAATTGTTCTCGTAATTTAAACGGAGATGTCTTTCAAATGCCCGAGATAATAACTCAAATTAACAGTGATTTGCACACTTCTTGGCAAAAAGAATTAGCAAATGTGGTTACAGATCCACAAAAGCTGTTAAAAATGCTCGATTTAGACCTTGAAAGTTACCAAGAACACTTTAGTGCTCGCAAGCTATTCCCTGTTCGCGTGCCAGTACCATTTATTCGCCGCATGAAAAAAGGTGACATATCTGATCCGCTGCTGATGCAAGTAATGCCAAGAAGTGAAGAGTTTAGTCATCAAGCGGGTTATTTTACTGACCCTTTAGAAGAACACGATACGGTTGCCGAGGGCTTATTACACAAATATAAGCATCGGGTTTTAATGATTGTAAAAGCCGGCTGCGCGGTTAACTGCAGATATTGTTTTCGTCGCCACTTTCCATATCAGGACAATAGCCCCAATAAACAACGCTGGCAGTCTGCGCTTAACTACATGAAGCAACATCCAGAGATTAACGAAGTCATATTTAGTGGTGGCGATCCATTAATGGCAAATGATCAACATCTTAGCTGGTTAATTGGTGAAATAGAGCAAATAGCACATGTAAAACGCTTACGCATTCACAGCCGCTTACCTGTTGTTATTCCTTCAAGGGTCACTGAAACATTAGTTAGCCGCCTCGCCCGCTCTCGATTAAAGGTTGCGGTTGTCTTGCATATTAATCATTACCACGAAATAGATAATAGTCTAACGCGGGCAGTGGATAAATTTCGTTTAGCAAACATTCCTTTGTTTAACCAAAGTACCTTATTAAAAGGCGTGAATGATAGTGCTGAGGTTTTGAGTGAACTAAGTGAACAATTGTTTGATATTGGCATTCAACCATACTATTTGCATATTTTTGATAAAGTACAAGGCGCTGCTCATTTCGACCTGCCATTAAATACAGTGCAGGAAATCGTTAAGCAAACTATGGCAATTTTACCCGGTTTTTTAATGCCGAAAGTGGTCAGTGAAATCGCTGGTGAAGCCAGTAAAACACCGATAACACTTACCTAACAGAACGTTAATTAAGCAATACCTTCAACGGCTTGAGTACTGTTCAATTGACAACCATGTTGTGCAATGACGTCAAGAATTTTTAAGTTCAACTCATTGATCACAACTAAATACTCGTCATAGTCTGTCGTTTTTACATGAGCCAATACATCTAAACTAAGCCCATGTAGCGTAAACCCCTTTAAACAAACTCTATGAGGTGTAGCTGCAATCTTGTCGTGGGCTTTGAGCATATTGGCAATGTCTTCAATAATTCCTTCAACCGACTTACTTTGGCAGTCTGGCTTTAAAAACAATAGTGGGCGATAGGCTATAACTTCTCTTTCTGAGATGTTTTCTAACTGCATATCGACAAACTGCGCATTGGCGACGTGAACAACAGTACGATTTATTGTTCGGACACGTGTTGCTCTTAAGCCAATTTCCTCAACAACGCCAAAGGTTGTGCCAAACTGACAAACCTGCCCTACTTTGACAGGCGCAGAGGTATATAGGGTTATTGCGCCAATAATGTTCTCAACTGTTTTTTGAGCAGCTAATGCGATTGCAAGGCCCCCAATACCTAAACCTGCCAATAAAGTGGTCGCACTAAAACCAAGGTTTTCGAACCACAACAAGGTCCCCACGGCAACAATGATAACTTTAGCGACGGTACTAGCAGGTCTTAACAAATAAACGGCTAACGGTTTATCTTGGGCGATAAATCGATCTGACAATTTTATTTTAACTAAGTCGATTGCGCGAACAAACAGCCAAATCCAAGCAAAAACGAGAATGGTAGCGCCATCCATAATAGCTTGAACAGCTAACGTCACGTTAGATTCGGCGACAAATAGTCGAGACATTAAAATTGTTAGTAATAAGGTAACAGGGCCCTTTAGAAAACGATGATATTCCACATGTGTTTCGGGATTGAATCGCGCAATTAATTTACTGGCAATATAGGTCACCAAAATAGCGATACAAAGGTAAAACACTAACGCAACTGAAAAGTAGACCCATTGCCACAATTCAACACCTAAGAAGTCCTTTACTGGGAGGTGTTTCGATAGCCATTCACCAAATTCCGTATAAGAATATTGCTGGCTCAAATAGGGGATTTTTTCTACGCTTGCGTTTGAAATTTTCCAAATCTTCACGCGATCGGTACTTCTTGGTACCCGCTGCAAATAAAGACGGATAGTGCCAGACGCACTGTCGATTTCACCAATAAGCTCACGATAGGATGGTAAACCATCTTGCAAGTTACCCGTTGGTAGGTCACTAATTGCTTCAAGATCTATCCATATCGTACGTCGAAGTACAATATGCAACATGCGCGCTAACTCTTCTGGTTCAAAGGCTGCGGTACTGTCTGATAGATTACGAAAGTCCATATATTGAGTGGCAAGCTCATAATCATAATCTTTAACTGCCGACAAGAAACCCGCCATGGCACTTTGAGGCTGACCGCGTTCATAGGGATCGATGACAATGTCTGTATTTCTGACCGGTGGCTCTTCAGGTAACTCTTCAGTTGCCCGCTTTTCTACAGTTTCTTCCGTTTCCAACAGTTGCTTAACAGAAACTTCACCTTGCTCTTGCGCAAGGTTGTTGGCCGATAACAGGCTCAGTAACACAGCAAAAATCACAAAAAAGTACTTAGGCAACATAAATAATATTCTGATTTAATTGGTTATTTTAAAGCCTAGCACAATATTTAAATTGTTCACAAAGGAATAAATTTCAGCCATCAAAAATAGCATAAAAACAACGCTAAGCGCCTCTAACAATTTACAGCCAATTTTGGCATAATAGCGCCAATTTTTATCCTTTGTATTAAATGACTATGACAAGTGCAATTAACCAACAACTTATCGATAATATTTCGATAATATTGAAAAAATCACTAACGGCTGACGCAACACTTTCGGATTTTAGAGAAAATAAAAAAGCTGGCTTTAAAGCCATTTTCACGGAAGATGCAGGGTTTGAGGCTAAGGCAGATACTTTTCAACCTTACGTTGAGGAAGTTGCAGACGACCTATTAAAGTGGCAACAAACGCAAGACCAAAAATTGTTGATTGTTTTAGTGAAAAAGATAGAGCAGTTGTTTCAAGTGTTAGCAAACTTTGAAAGCAGCTACCAAGAAAAGTAGCTTACAAATCTTGCTCATAAAAAAAGGCTAGCATTAAATTATGCTAGCCTTTTTATTATAAATAGGTTTTATGACTTATAGTCTGAGAAAGCAGCGTTGAACCATTTATCAAGCATCACTTTTTCATAACTAAAGCTTTGGCTGCGGTAACGATTTGCTGCTGAAGAATCCATAAAGTTCATATCTTTCAACTTCACTTCAGCTTCTTCTTTGACCACTGCACCTGATGCATCAACTAATTGATAGCTAAACTTCATACTTGGAATAAATACACGGTCTACAACACGTATCATTTGTGTGCTGCGCATTTGCACTTCACCCGCTAAGTTAACATCAGTTACGTCCATTTTTAATGTATAACCTTCTGGTAAATCAGAAGCTAACTTAGTTACGTGTTTCTCAAGATTTCTAAACGTTCGTTGTTGAAAACCTTTCTTTGTTTCGTTTGCAGGGCGCATGTCAGTATATTTTTCAGGATTCGTCCAGGTAATTTCTGACGTTCCAGCAAATACAGAGCCAGACGAAGCAATTGCTATTGTTGCAAATAAAGCGGTTACTAATTTTTTCATTTCATTTACCTCGTTAACTTTTTGTACATTTAATCATAGTGTGCAGGAGAAATTGTATTAAAGTGTTAACCCTGCGTATCAAATTGCATTAACACTTTATTAATTACACTTTTTAAGCGCTGTTCACGAGAACTAGGAGCAACATCTTCTTTAGCAAAGCCTTGTGCCGCGCCTCTCCAAAATCGCTGCTCTGTCTTATGGTCATCAACGGCAATCAGCACACTTGCTTTATTTAACGACGGCTCATTAGATAGACCGGGAGTTACGCCAAAATGTTCGCTAATCATCTCGTCAGTTAAATCTTTTGATAAAGCGACTGCAAATTTGACAACGAAATCAGGTGCTTGTTCCATCGTTACAAAGTTATAGCCACGCGCCTTAAATGCTTGTTCTAAATAGTAAGTCATCGATTGATAAAGCGCTTGCTCTTGTGCCTGACTGACAATCTCACTCGAGACAAACTTTGGGGCTATCGCAAAGTTTGCACCTTTAGGATAAAAAAATGGTGCATCTTGAACGCTAGAAATTGCCAATTGGCTTGTTGTTGGCTTAATTTCCTGCTGCGCAGTACTACAACCTACTGCTAATAATGCACTTAAAAGTAAGCCAACTATTCGATGTTGCATCCTGCTTTCCTATATTTGTATATTTCACATGAGATTGTGACAAAAATAATTCACTCAGTGCCGTATAACTTTGTTATTAAATTGTAAAATAATGTAGCACGAATTTTTAATAAGCGCTGAGAATTGTGACTTAATACAATGCACGCTAAATGGATGGATTTTTGCGTTTAACACGCTAGTCTTGTTAGCAATTATCACTAAAATAGCTAGATAACAACAAAATGTGAGAATACCTTATGAGAAAAACCCTCGCGGCACTTAGCCTATTAAGTGCAAGTTTATTAACAACCAATGCGCTAGCAAACAACACTTTTGAAGCGACGGATATTTTCGATCTTGAGTATGCAAGTAGTCCTCAACTGTCACCAGATGGAGCAAAAGTCGTTTATATTCGTAACTCAAACGACATCATGACCGACAATAAAAACCGTAATTTGTGGTTGATTGATACAAAAACTCAAACCCAACTACCGTTATTTTCAGATGATAAACAATATTCACAACCGCGCTGGTCTCCAGATGGAAAAAAAGTTGCTTTTGTTAGCAATTTATCAGGTAGCTGGCAAATACATGTCCATTACCTAGAACAAAATAGAACAGCATTAGTCAGCCAACTTCAAGCAGGCATTTCAGGCCTAACGTGGTCGCCAGATGGCAAATGGCTAGCCTTTAGCCAGCGTGTAAAAGATAAACAAACAAAGCTTGCTAGCATGCCAGCCAAACCCAAAGGTGCTAAATGGGCTAAGCCGGTAATTGTTATCGACAAAGCATATTACCAAAGGGACGGACAAGGACTTGTCAAACCTGGTTATGACCATATTTTTGTTATTCCTAGTGAAGGTGGTACACCTCGTCAATTAACAAGTGGTAACTTTCACCATAGAGGGAAATTAGCGTGGCACCCGAGCAATAATGAAATAATTTTTTCCGCTAACCGAGTCGACGATTGGGAATACCAAGTACTAGAAAGCGACTTGTTTTCGGTAAATGTGAACACCAATGAAATCACTAAAATTACAGACAGCCCTGGCAGAGAATTTAGCCCTGCATTTTCTAAAGACGGTAAAAAACTGGCATTTTTAGCAACCTCAAATGCCTTAAATCCATACCGAAATAGCAAGCTGAATATCATGCAATGGTCGTCTAAACAAAGTACATTGATTGCTGAAGATTTTGACCGTTCAATTAGAGAGCCACAGTGGATTTCAAAATCGAGCCTAGCGTTTAGTTACGATGATTTTGGTAAAAGAAAAGTTGCGACTATTACAACAAAAGGAAAGATTAAAGATTTAGCAGATTCTTTATCTGGTACAACTTTAGGACGTCCATATATTAGCGGTAATTTTAACGCAAACAGCTCAGGAAAAATTGCTTTTACACATGGCTCAAGTGAACGTCCAGCCGATGTAGCAATCGTAGATACGAAAGGTAAAACACGTCAATTAACCGCACTAAATGAAGATTTACTTGCTCATAAAACGCTGGGTAAAGTGCATGAAATCAACTATAAGTCATCTTTTGACGGTGAACCTATTCAAGGTTGGTACATTACACCACCAAATTTTGACCCGACAAAAAAATACCCACTGATTCTTGAGATTCATGGTGGACCTCACTTAGCCTACGGCCCGCATTTTAGTGCTGAATTACAACGATTCGCAGCTCAAGGTTATGTTGTCTTTTATGATAACCATCGTGGCAGTAGCTCTTATGGTGAGCGTTTTGCGATGTTACTAAAATATAAGTACAGCTCTAAAGAAGACTTTGCAGATCACGACTCTGGTGTTGATGCGATGGTCGATTTAGGCTTTATTGATGAAAATAACCTGTTCATCGCAGGTGGCAGTGCTGGTGGTATCGCAACTGCCTATGCTATTGGTTTAACAGACCGCTTTGCCGCAGCTGCCGTTGTTAAGCCAGTAATTAACTGGTTAAGCAAAGTGTTAACTGCTGATAGTGGCTTAGGCCAAATACCAACCCAATTCCCTGGTATGCCATGGGAACACGTTGAGCACTATTGGGAACGTTCACCGATGTCATTAGTAGGCAATGTGACAACACCAACCTTACTGATGACAGGCGAGAAAGACTTACGTACACCGATGGCGCAAACAGAACAGTTTTATCAAGCGTTGAAATTGCGCAAAGTAGATACTGTATTAGTGAAGGTACCAGGTGCACCTCACGGCATTGCGGGCAAACCTTCGCGCATGATTGCAAAAATTGAAAATACACTCGCATGGTTTGAAAAGTATAAAAACTAACAACCAGAGATACAAAAAAGAGCGCTCGTTTTAACAGCGCCCTTTTTATTCAAAGTGGTTGAATTTTAAAATCCATTTTCCATAACTGTGGCCATCACAGAAGGTATTTTTTGGTCATCAAATGCATAAAAATAAGTAATTTTCATACCTTTAATTTCGGCGAATGGCTGAAATGCTGTTTGAGCTGCATTACTTGCAATGTTATCAAAAATACTTTGAAGCGTTTCTTTTCCTTCTTCTGTCATTAGAAAGTCTAAGTTTTCCTCTATAGACAAGTCATTTGTATCCGTCATTTCTTTTAATAAAACATCTGACTTAATGACATAATTATAATTTAGTAAACAAGCACTTGCGGCATAAATCGCTTGAGCGCCTGTTAATGTTGTCATGTAATCAATATCCATAGGTGTTTGACTTTGCATATCTTTGACAACGGGTTTTAACTCTTCGCATGCTTCTTTGGCTGTTATCGCATTTGCGCTAAATGATGATACAAGTAGCATTAAAACCATTGAAAACCTTTTCATTCTTACTCCTTTATTTTTTATTTAGATACTAGTTTTAGAATCAATCCAAACACACATTACATAGTAATTCTCTATCAAAAACCTCTAAGTGAGTGCATACAAACTATATAACCCATAAATTACCTATAAAATTAACAGGTCTAATCATAATTTAAAACAGAAAATTTTGGTCGCTTGTAGCTCATAAAAAAACGTGAACACTGTGGTTCACGTTTTTGAGTATCAAGACAAGTAGAGAGTCAGGTTATTTAATATCGAATCTATCTAGTTCCATGACTTTTACCCATGCAGCAATGAAGTCGTTTACAAATTTTTCTTTAGCATCATCACTGGCATAAACCTCAGCAATAGCCCTTAGTTCGGAGTTAGAACCGATTGCCAAATCTACACTGGTTGCTGTCCATTTAGGTTCACCAGAAGATCGATCTACGCCAACAAAGTGATAAGGCTTACTCGCTTTTTGCCACTTAGTGCCCATATCAAGCAAGGTGACAAAATAACTATTATCCAGTGTTCCGGGTGTATTAGTTAAAACGCCGAGCTCACTGCTTTGATAGTTTGCGTTAATCACTCTTAAACCACCTATAAGCACTGTCATTTCAGGTGCAGTTAAGTTTAATAAGTGCGTTTTATCTAGCACCATCTCTTCTGGGGATAAAGGTAACCCAGCAGGAATAAAGTTTCTAAATCCGTCCACTTGAGGCTCTAATACCGCAAATGATTCAGCGTCTGTTTGCTCTGCGGTTGCGTCAGTTCTACCACCGTTAAACGGTACAGAAGCATTGTTGCCCGCAAGGGCTAAAGACATTTCAACACCAACATTACCAGCAAGTACGATCAAATCAGCTAAAGATACCTCTTTATCGCCAGAATTAAATTGTCCTTGGATGCTTTCAAGCGCTGATAACACTTTTTTCAGCTGCGCTGGCTGGTTAACCTGCCAATCATTTTGTGGTGATAAACGTATTCTTGCACCATTAGCACCACCGCGTTTATCTGAATGACGATAAGTAGACGCTGATGACCATGCCGTATAAACCATTTCAGATGCCGTTAAGCCTGAATCCTTAAGCATCGATTTAAGGCTAGTAATATCTGTGTCGGTCAATACATAGCGAGCTGCAGGCACTGGATCTTGCCAAATTAAGTTTTCAGCAGGTACTTCATCACCTAAATAACACGCTTTAGGTCCCATATCTCGATGGGTTAATTTGAACCAAGCACGTGCAAAGGCATCGGCAAATTCATCTGGGTTTTCATGAAAACGCTTTGAAATTGGTCCATAAATAGGATCTATGCGCAATGCCATATCAGCTGTGGTCATAATAGTCGTTACTTTTTTAGTAGCGTCATGAGCACTCGGTGCTAAATGATCATCAGACGCACCAATTGGTACCCATTGCCAAGCGCCTGCAGGGCTCTTCACCAAATCCCAATCGTAACCGAACAGTAAATCGAAATACCCCATATCCCATTGGGTTGGTGTCGCAGTCCATGACCCTTCAATACCACTGGTAATTGTATCTCCACCATGACCTGAACCATGTTCACTAATCCAACCTAGGCCCATTTCTTCAAGCGGTGCAGCTTCAGGTTCAGGCCCTAATAGTGATGCATCGCCATTACCGTGACATTTACCAAACGTGTGACCACCAGCAATTAACGCAACGGTTTCTTCATCGTTCATTGCCATTCGAGAAAAAGTCTCTCGGATATCTTTCCCTGACGCTAGTACACTAGGTTGGCCATTAGGGCCTTCAGGATTAACATAAATTAGACCCATTTCAACGGCTGCGAGTGGGTTTTCTAAATCTCGTTCACCCGTATATCGACCATCGGTTAGCCACTCGGTTTCCGCTCCCCAATAAATGTCCTCTTCAGGATGCCAAACGTCTTCACGTCCGCCGCCAAAGCCGAAGGTTTTAAGTCCCATTGATTCAATCGCACAATTGCCGGCTAAAATCATTAAGTCTGCCCAAGAAATTTTATTGCCGTACTTTTGTTTGATTGGCCAAAGTAATCGTCGTGCTTTATCAAGATTACCGTTATCTGGCCAGCTGTTTAATGGTGCAAAGCGCTGTGTACCGGTTGAAGCGCCACCTCTACCATCAGTGACACGATATGTTCCTGCACTGTGCCATGCCATACGAATAAATAGAGGCCCATAATGACCGTAATCTGCCGGCCACCAATCTTGAGAGTCAGTCATTAAATCAAACAAATCTTGTTTAAGCGCTTTGTAATCAATACTTTTGAATGCTTCACCATAATCAAAGTCACTCGACATAGGATCAGCTTTTGTATCATTTTGACGAAGAATTTTGAGATTAAGCTGCTCAGGCCACCAGTCCATATTTTTTTGTGCCGTGCCCGCCCATTTGTGTATTACTACCGTGAACAAATGGGCACTTTCCGGTTGAATTATTATCCATTACTCTCTCCTAACGTTTATAGCGGTTAATTGAAATATAGCTGAAATTACATTTAATGAATGACTAAGCTCTCATCTGTGTTTTCAATAAAGCGACGTCCAAGCGCAAAGCCATATTTATAATCGGCGACAATATCTTGTTGAGAACTGCCTAAAACTTTTGTCTTTAGTGGCTGTAGAGGTTTAATTTCGATAACCTTAACGCCTGCAGGTGGTTGTTGTATAAAACTTTCAGCTTCATCATAAGCATGCTCATGCTTGGTCCATAAATTGATGAATTCAGGACACTTACCTTTGCCACAAATAAACGGTTTTAATTGCTTAATCGGTTTTGGCATTGGGCTTCTGTCTTCTACTGTTGTTCTTATCGTTAAAATCGTTTTAGCACCAAGTTCATAAGCTTGATGAACAGGTACAGGTGCTGTCACACCGCCATCAACAAGGGAATCAGATTTATATAAATAAGGAATTGCACTTGAATATTTGAGCGCCTCTAACCAGCCTTGAACATTAGGATCAATTAATTCAGTGGCAAACTTTGATGAATTTGATGCTGAAAATCGAACCTTTCTGCCTTGGCTATTTAAGTAAGCTTGGTGTTCATCAAACTGATAGAACTTGCTTGCCGCTTTTGCGAAATACCAGTCTAGATCCATGACATTCTTTTTTGTAAAAGCACGCCATGGATTGAAAAAGCTCTGATGTCGGGTCAAATTTGCAATTAGGGTATATGCATAGCCGGTTTGCTTACTCATATAGCTCGCAATATTTTGAGCGCCAGCAGATGTGCCGATCAGTACTTGGAAGGGATTAAAGTTAGCTATTTGCCAACTATCTAAAACGCCCGCGGTAAATGCACCTCGTTGACCACCACCCTCTGCAACTAAAGCAACGCCAGCATGAGGCTGACTATAAGTAAGTGTGTTGTTATCAACTGTGTGCATTGTAAGTCCTATCTATTTGTTTATGCTATGTGTTGATAATAGAGTACGGTCTTGATTCAGTATATTTAGCATTTTCGATGTTTATAATTAATAAAACTGAATCATAAGAAATAAAAAAACGGTAGCCATTGGCTACCGTTTGATTATTAACTTAACGTCTTAGTTTTAAGTTTTCTATTTGATGTCAAAGCGATCTGCTTGCATGACTTTTACCCAAGCATTAACAAAGTCTTTAACAAAGCGCTCTTGCGCATTATCGAAAGCATAGGCTTCTGTTACTGCGCGCAGCTCCGAAGATGAACCGAAAATTAAATCGACTGGTGTCGCTGTATATTTCACCTCACCTGATTTGCGATCAAGACCTTCATAAATAGCGCCTGATTTCTGCCATTTTGTTGACATATCAAGTAAATTTACAAAGAAGTCATTGCTTAACGCACCCGGCTTATCCGTCAATACGCCATGTGCACTGCCATCCGTATTTGTGCTCAATACACGCATACCACCAATCAGTACGGTCATTTCAGGAACCGTTAGCGCTAATTGATCAGCTTTATCGATTAAGGCGTCAGTCGGCGACTTGTAATAATCGGCTTCATGATAGTTACGGAACGCATCAGCCTTAGGCTTTAACAACGAGAACGAATTGATATCAGTTTGCGCTTGCGTTGCATCACCACGACCCGGAACAAATGGCACTGTCACTTCAACACCAGCATCTTTTGATGCTTGTTCAATCGCTGCAGCACCTGCTAAAACAATCGTATCTGCTAATGATATTTTCTTAGCGCTAAAGAAGCTGTCGTTAAAATCTTCTTGAATGCCTTTTAGTGTTTCAATTGTGCTGCTTAACTCACCTGGGTTATTAACAGCCCAATCCTTTTGAGGTGCTAAAGCGATACGCGCACCATTGGCGCCACCACGCATATCTGAATCACGGTAAGAAGATGCTGATGCCCATGCAGCTTTAACAAGTTCTGACACTGATAAACCTGAGCTTAAGATATTGGCTTTCAACTTACGAATGTCTCTATCATCAACCAGCTTGTAGTCTGGTTTTGATATAGGATCTTGCCAAATCAATGCTTCTTTCGGGTAGTCATTACCTAAATAATTGTCACGTGGCCCCATATCGCGATGCGTTAACTTAAACCACGCTTTCGCGAACGCTAAACGGTACTCTTCAGGATCAGCTAAAAAGCGCTCTGCGATTTTGCGATAGGCAGGATCGTACTTCAGTGCCATATCAGCAGTATTCATTACTGGCGGGTTATACTTGCCTTTAACATGCGCATCAGGCACGGCTTTATGCAATGACTCGTCTGTAGGTACCCAAATAATTGCACCGGCTGGGCTACGGGTAGTTTCCCATTCAAAATTTAATAAATTAGACAAATACAATGATGTCCATCGGGTTGGTGCTTGTGTCCAAGCCCCTTCTAGGCCACTGGTTACAGTATCTTCTGAATGACCTTTGCCACACTTGTTTTTCCAACCTAGGCCTTGATCTTCAGTAGGTGCTGCGCCAGGCTCTACACCGACACATTTACTTGCTTTATGGGCACCGTGCATTTTACCAAAGGTATGGCCACCAGCGATAAGTGCCAATGTTTCTTCATCATTCATCGCCATGCGAGCGAAAGCTTCACGGACGTTTTTCGCTGAAGCTAATGGGTCTGGTACACCGCCTGGCCCTTCAGGGTTTACATAAATAAGCCCCATATGAACTGCAGCCAATGGTTTTTTCAATTTACCATCAGCTTCTCGACGATCACTGGCAAGCATTTCGACTTCCGGCCCCCAGTAAACCATGTCTGGCTCCCAGTCGTCGTCTCTGCCCGCTGCAAAACCGTAGGTTTTAAAGCCCATATTTTCTAACGCAACGTTACCAGCAAGAACAATCAAGTCGCCCCAAGAAATTAATTCACCGTACTTTTGTTTAACAGGCCAAAGTAAACGACGGGCTTTATCTAAATTGCCATTGTCTGGCCAACTATTAAGGGGATCAAAACGTTGCTGACCACCACCGGCACCACCACGCCCATCTAATGTGCGATATGTTCCAGCAGCATGCCAAGTCATTCTAATAAAAAGTGGACCATAGTTACCCCAGTCAGCAGGCCACCAATCTTGAGACTCGGTTAATACAGAATCGATATCTTTTTTAAGCGCGTCCATATCTAACTCGCCAAACGCTTCTTTATAATTGAAGTCGTTGCCCAATGGGTTTGAGCGAAGATCATGGTCTCGAAGACGGCTTAAATCGATTTGTTCTGGCCACCAAAAGTTATTTGATTTAGCTTGATTAGGAGCAACCTTGCCCATGCCTATTGCACCTTTGGGCTTACTCATTTGTTGTTCTGACGCACTTGCAGTGCCACCTAATGACATGGCAAGCACGCTAGCAACAGCGGAAAATTTTAGCGTTTGTACTATCTTCATGGTATTCACCTAGAAATTTGTTATACGTAGTTTTTGACGCATTTAAGTGTAGTCTGGATGCTCAAAGAATAAATTTGATTAAATTGAACTTAATCTTCTATTTAATTAATCGAGCACCTAAAACGAACAACAAAAAACATAAAACCATGATTTTTAATAGTTTTAAAATAAAAAAACAATAACCTAGGTCAATCAGTTAACGCCCCGGTGATGTTCTTCGTCTAGATATAATTCAATAAAACTGATTGAATAAAGAAAGATGAACAATAAAACAAAACATAGATAAGATGATTTCAATCAAGCAAATTAATTATGCATTAGCGGTAGCTAAAACTCTCCATTTCAAAAAGGCGGCTGAAGCCTGCCATGTGTCACAGTCAGCAATGAGCACAGCGATAAATGAAATGGAAAAGCAACTAGGTTTTCAAGTATTTGAGCGAAATAACAAGCAAGTGCTAATAACTTGCCAAGGTGAGACCTTCATCAACAAGGCTCAGGTGATTAAATTAGAGTTAGATGAACTTCATCAGCTCGGACAGGCAGAAAGTGACCCTTTAGCTTCACCAATGAAAATTGGCGTAATCCCAACCGTAGGTCCTTATTTATTACCGAAAGTCTTGCCATCGGTACGTTCTACTTACCCAAACTTCAAACTCCATATTGTAGAAGAGCAATCTCACATGCTTGTTGATATGGTAAGACGCGGTGAACTAGACACAGCAATTCTTGCGTTACCATTTCCTATTGATGGCTTAATGTCTTTTGAATTTTGGCATGAAGATTTTTACTGGATAAGCCACAAAGATGAGTGTCCACTTGGCGTGCAGGAGATCACAAGCAATGAGCTTGAGCTTGAAAAATTAATGCTATTAAGGGACGGCCATTGTTTAAAAGACCACGTATTAGAAGCATGCCAATTAAAGAATGAGCAAGACGAGCAAGAGTTCGCTGCAACAAGCCTTAATACTTTGATTCAAATGGTAGCAGGTAAAATAGGTAGCACACTAGTGCCAGAAATGGCGCTTGAACAACTGGTTGCAAATAATAGCGAAATTAGGGCTGTCCATTTAAATGAGCCAGGACCACATAGAAACATTGCCATGATCTTTAGACCTAATTATGTACGAGTAAAAGAATTAGAAATTTTAAAGAGTATGTTTTGTCAGGCGCTATCACCTGACAAATAACCCTTGATAACAAATTTACCTGCACGTTTTGATATATTCTCTGTGCAAGACAATATATCAAAATGAGCTGATATTAGACCTCTTTTTAACAGTTCACTGAAGTGTTTCAGCCCGCCCTAAGCCCCATTTGCAACACTCGTTTACATTTAAATGTCGATCGGAATTGGTCAATCTTAAAAACCTTTGTTAACATAATATTTACAACAGTATTAGGCTTGGCCTACTTTTAATGATGAACCAAATAATAGATAAACAGGGAATGTTATGCGTACGTTAATTTCAATGACCCTCATTGCTTTTTTACACCTTTCAATGAGTACTAACGCCAATGCAACTGAAATACACTTAGCTCAACATTTTTCTAGTTACTCTGAAGAGTCTCCACTAGAGATGGACTTTAGCGTGGTTAATGAAATGCTACATGCAGGTGTCATCTACATGGGCTATTCTACTAGGAAGCTTTCCGAAAGGCCGAAAGAAATTTTTGGCACGCGTTTTAGACACTATAAAGACCGAGCTACAGAAAACGAGGCAAATCGTTTTTTCTACGAATCACTTGTAAAACAACAACAAGAAATTGATTTACTGAAACAGTCGCTAGAACTTATTCCAGAAGAAACACCACTGAATTTATATTCTAAAGAAGAGCAACTTGCATACTGGTTAAACCTTTATAACGTCAGTTTAATTAATGAAGTTGCAAAGATTTATCCTAAATATGACTTGCGGGAATACCTCTATGGTGAGCAATCAATTTTAGAAAATAAAATTATTACGGTTAACAATATCAAGCTGAGCTTAAACGATATTCAGTATGATATTTTGCAAAAAAACTATGATAACGATCCGTTGATTATTTACGGTTTATACCAAGGTAACATTGGCGGACCAAATATTAGACGTAAAGCCTATACGGGTTATAACGTTTATAAATCACTTGCTGACAACGCGTTTGAATTTATTAATTCAAATCGCGGCACCCAGTTTAATGGTGGGGATGGCGAAGTTCGAATTTCTCAGTTTTATCAACGAAATGAATCGTTTTTTCCAGATTTCGAAAACGACCTAAAACAGCATTTACTCACGTACGCGAAAAAGACGATAAGTGAAGACATTCAAGCAGCTCGTTCATTTAATGCAAATATCAAAAATTGGAAAATCGCAGATTTATATGGTTCAAAACGTAAAATCAGACCTTCAGCTGGTACACAAAGTATTAATGAAGCGGTCGATAACGAGCTTTACACGAAGAATATGCGATTGCTTGAGTTAATGCGAATTCGTGCGGTTAATTTGGGTGGAGGTAGCGTTACAGTAACGGATATCGAAACAGACGACGAAGACGAGCTGCCAGAAGTTAACGATAACTAATTATCTTATCATATTGACCTACTTACTCTTTTAAAAACCAACGAATAAGTAGGTCAAAGTCCACTAAATGATTCTTTAGTATTTTCACATAACAGGCTTGGATCATTTGAGAGTGTTTGCTCAATGTCTTTTTCAGCTATTTTTGTTGCACCAACCTCTCCGTATTGATCAAGGTTGTTTAAGTAGCTTCTTAATAACACTTCATTAGTAAAAATAAGAAAACTTGTCATCGCGTTCTTTTGCTGATTGATCTCTTTAAGAAATGTGTCGCCATCTGTTGTTTCGAGATCAGGTTGATTTACTCTATCTAACCTGGTTTGTAGCTCTTCACCAAATGCACTATTTAATGCTGTTTTACTTCGAGTCACTAACTGTTGGGCAAGCACCTTACACGCTTCTAGTTTCACTAAATTTGATAAACCTACGTCACACCAACCATTGATTGAATATAGCGGGTGCAAAAGTGCCGCAGCCTTACCCATGCCTGTTATTGCATTAAGGTTGAAGTTGTTTGCAGTAGCGCCTTCAAGGGCTCTTGTATAAAGCAACACCTTTTCTCCATACCGTTCATTAAATACAGAGGTTTTTTCTAAGGCACTTATCGCGTTAAAGACTTCATCGTCTAAGCCTTTACTAGCGAAATAGCTTGCCGCTGATAACCAAATTGCGCCATTACTTTTGTCTACAGCAATCGCTTGATAAATTAATTCATTAGTACAGCGTTTATAAACGCCGCGACTGCAAGAGTTAATCATTTGCTGAGCAATTAAGGGGTGCTCTGGAAAATATTCAAAATAATCAAGCATTCGATTCAACCTCATATCATGTGTCATCTCATCTGAGAACAATGTGTAGTAAAGTTGTGCTTGCTGATCGTTGGATTGTTCGAGGGAATCAATATACGCCTGCACTAATTGAATATACTCTGGACTATCTAATTGTTTATTGAACTCCTGATCCGTAAAACAAGAAGACAAATCGATATCTTGCAAACCTACCTCAGTGGCTTCCGCTTGTTCTGGACGTTTTTCAATCGTTTCAACTTGATTAAATTGATTTTTTTGTTGGAGATTTTGTTGATGAGCACCTACATGTTGCACTTTTAGTGCAGATGGCTCAGTCATTTTTTTTGATGTTTGCGGTTGCGCTGACTAGGGTCTATGAGCAAATTCCAACAGCCTAATGAAACACCACAAATAATAAGACCTAAAACAATCCTTGTTTGCAAAATTTAATCCCTGTGCAATTAGTTCCTTTATCTAACATACAATAAAAAAGGCCAGCGTAAAACTTACGCTGGCCTTCTTGTTACGCTTTTATAGACGTTTTTACATCATGCCTGGCATACCGCCACCCATGCCGCCCATACCGCCCATATCAGGCATTGCTGGAGCACCACCATCTTTTTGTGGCGCGTCTGTAACCATTGCTTCAGTCGTTAACATTAAACTTGCGACCGATGCAGCAAACTGTAAAGCGCTACGCGTTACTTTCGCTGGGTCTAAAATACCCATTTCAAGCATATCGCCGTAGCTACCGTTACCAGCGTTGTAACCAAAGTTACCTTCGCCATTACGCACTTCGTTAAGAACTACTGATGCTTCGTCACCACAGTTAGAAACGATTTGGCGAAGTGGAGATTCCATTGCACGAAGTGCAACGTTGATGCCGTGGTTTTGGTCTTCGTTGTCACCTTTAAGATCTTTAATCTTGTCAGCTACACGAACTAATGCAACACCACCACCAGCAACCACACCTTCTTCAACCGCCGCGCGAGTTGCATGAAGCGCATCGTCAACACGATCTTTCTTCTCTTTCATTTCAACTTCAGTTGCGGCACCTACTTTGATTACTGCAACACCGCCAGCTAATTTAGCTAAACGTTCTTGAAGTTTTTCAGTGTCATAATCTGATGAAGACTCTTCAATTTGACCACGAATTTGTGTAACACGTGCTTGGATGTCTGCTTCTTCACCGATACCATCAATGATTGTTGTGTTGTCTTTAGAGATTACAACGCGTTTAGCTTGACCTAAGTCTTCTAAGGTTGCTTTTTCTAATTCCATACCGATTTCTTCAGAAATCACTGTACCTGCAGTTAATGTTGCGATGTCTTGTAACATTGCTTTACGACGGTCACCAAAACCAGGCGCTTTAACTGCTGCAACTTTCACGATACCACGCATGTTGTTAACAACTAATGTTGCTAGTGCTTCACCTTCAACATCTTCAGCAATAATAAGTAAAGGCTTACCTGCTTTTGCAACACCTTCTAGTGTTGTTAGCAATTCACGGATGTTAGACACTTTCTTATCAACTAATAAGATGAATGGGTTTTCCATTTCAACGGTGCCGTTTTCTTGGTTAGTCATGAAGTATGGTGATAAGTAACCACGGTCAAACTGCATACCTTCAACAACGTCTAATTCGTTTTCTAACGACTGACCTTCTTCAACGGTAATGACACCTTCAGTACCTACACGGTCCATTGCCGTTGCAATGATTTCACCAACAGTCGTATCTGAGTTTGCAGAAATAGTACCTACTTGCTCAATAGCTTTGTTGTCAGCACATGCTGTAGAGATATTTTTTAACTCAGCAACAGCAGCAACAACAGCTTTGTCGATACCACGTTTTAAGTCCATCGGGTTCATGCCAGCAGCAATTGATTTTAAACCTTCGTTAACGATAGATTGTGCCAAAACAGTTGCCGTTGTTGTACCGTCACCCGCTTCATCATTTGCTTTAGACGCGACTTCTTTAACCATTTGAGCGCCCATGTTTTCGAACTTGTCTTCTAGTTCGATTTCTTTAGCAACTGATACACCATCTTTAGTGATAGATGGGCCACCAAATGACTTGTCTAACACAACGTTACGACCTTTAGGACCTAATGTTACTTTAACTGCATCTGCAAGAATGTTGACACCAGCAAGCATTTTAGCGCGAGCGTCGTTACCGAATAATACGTCTTTTGCCATTTTGAAATTCCTTTAATTCTTTTTTGATAATCTGGTTTATTAGCTAACCAAACTTCATTTAATTCTTAATAGTTAACTCGAGATGAATAGTGCTTATTCAACGACTGCTAAGATGTCACTTTCGCTAAGGATAAGTACTTCTTCACCGTCAATTTTTTCAGTTTTAACGCCGTAACCTTCGCTGAAAATTACTTGGTCGCCAACTTTTACGTCTAAAGCGCGAACTTCACCGTTTTCTAAAATGCGACCGTTACCAACGGCAACGACTTCACCGCGAGTTGACTTCTCAGCAGCACTACCAGTTAATACAATACCGCCAGCAGACTTTGACTCTACTTCTTTACGCTTGATGATTACGCGATCGTGTAATGGACGAATGCTCATTTATTTCTCTCCGAGAATAGGTTGTTTTAAAAAGATTGTTTGCTTGAATAAATAAGGGCAAAAAATAACTTTACAAGTTAAAGAGCGAAAAAAATTATTCTTTTCGCTCGTATTCTCCCTCAATCGTATCACCTAAGTGTTGGCGAGGTTGTTGAGGCGCTTGATCAAAAGGTTGTTGATCGAATGGTTCATGTTCATACGTATTACCCTGTTGAAAATGAGCCGAATGAAAACCTGACTGCGCTGCCGCTTGCAAATGGATATGGCTTTGTACTTTTTTAATGAAGCCATTTCGTACACTTGGAATCAATAAAGAAAGACCAAAAGCATCAGTGACAAATCCAGGCGTGACCAAGAAAACGCCAGAAAGTAACAGCAGGAAACCCGTAATAATTTCATTTGATGGTATTTCACCACGTGCTGATTTTTCTTGCAGGTTACGTAATGTTGTTAGTCCTTGCTGGCGCACAAACTTTGCACCTAGCCAAGCGGTTAACACAACAATGGCAACTGTTGGCCACGTACCGATAACGGTACCTACTTGAATTAACACGGTAATTTCAATAATAGGAATTAGAACAAACATCAAAAATAAAATGGGAAACATAAACACTCCTAAAGTTAGAGTTAGCTTAAAATCTGGCAACCTAGATTGTCATATTTAACTCAAAGCCAACTCTTGAATGAAACAAATATGAGGGTAAACAGGTCTATTTCAACCACTGTGCTAATTAACAAGCATAGTAAATAGACATTAGCTGTGTAAAATACCTATTAACTCTGGTGTTAATGGCAACAAAAGGTTTAAAAGAAAATGTATCAAATTGTGTTATGTAGCTGCCCAACACATGAAGACGCAAAGGCAATTGCTCATCATTTAGTGGCAAAAAAACTTACTGCGTGCGTTAACATTATTCCACAGATAACCTCTGTTTATGCGTGGCAAGGTGAAGTACATGAAGCATGCGAACATCAATTATTGATTAAAACCTTAGCGAGCCAAGTTGAAGAACTTACACAAGCGATTGAGAAGTTGCATCCCTATGATGTACCTGAGATCATTGCCATCAATATTGATGGTGGCAATCAAGCATATTTAAACTGGATAAGTGAGTCTTTGAAGTAGCTGTATGAAAAATTTTATCAAGATTTGGCTGTTAGCGTTAACAGTCCTATGTACAAGTGCGTTGGCACAAAACTCAATATTTGATACGTCAAATGTTTCGCTTTTTAGCAATGACAATGAATTTTTAAAAGTAGACGAAGCCTTCGTTTTTGACTACTACCAAAAAGATAACAAACTCGACATTAGCTTTAATGTTAAAGACGGTTATTACCTTTATCGCCATCAATTTAAATTTACACCAACAGACGCCTCTATTTCACCAATAACCTTACCTGAAGGTATTGAGCATGAAGATGAATTTTTTGGTGTTCAGCAAATCTACCCTGATTCATTGTCATTAGACATCAATATTGAAGATGCTAAACCTGGCGCTACTATCGCGGTAAAATACCAAGGCTGTGCGAAAAAAGGGCTTTGTTACCCACCAGTTATTAAAATGATAGAGCTAGATGAAGTAAAACATTCAACAAGCGATGTACTCGCTGCACTATCTCAAACACCTGAACAAAATGATTCTCCAACCACAACGAGTAAAACGGCTAACGCTTCAGAGCAATTTGAACTTGCTGACATGTTGGCCAACGAAAGCTTACTGATCACGCTTATTGCATTTTTTACGGGTGGACTATTACTATCATTTACGCCTTGTGTGTTCCCAATGTACCCAATTTTAACAGGTATTATTGTTGGCCAAGGAGAAGGACTATCAACGAAACGCGCGTTTACATTATCTTTCTTCTATGTCCAAGGTATGGCGCTAACCTATACCGCCCTAGGTATTGTTGTTGCGTTAGCTGGTGCACAGTTTCAAGCGATGTTCCAACATCCCATAGTGTTAATTGTGTTAAGCGTATTGTTTATATTTCTTGCGCTATCAATGTTTGGTTTATTCAATTTGTCACTACCAACAAGCTGGCAAAACAAGCTCAATGAGATGAGCAACAAGCAAAAAGGTGGGTCATATTCAGGTGTGCTGATCATGGGAGCTATTTCAGGCCTTGTCGCTTCACCTTGTACAACGGCGCCATTAACCGGCGCATTAATTTTTATCGCGGAAAGTGGTGATATCGTAACAGGCGCAAGTGCTTTATACGCACTAAGTTTAGGTATGGGGCTACCACTATTAATCTTAGGTAGCTCAGGTGGTAAGATTTTACCGAAAGCAGGTAACTGGATGAATATTATAAAAAATATATTCGGTTTGTTGCTATTAGCTGTTCCGATCTTCTTATTAGAACGTTTTTTACCTGCAACGATAAGCAGTGCATTGTGGGCCTTATTACTACTGGCAAGCGCTACCTATTTTTACGTTGCCAACTCTCAAACCGAGAAAAACTTTGGTTTTGGCGTAAGAAGCTTGGTGATATTCTTGATGATGTTCTTCGGTGCCTTCCAGTTGTTTCAATTGGTTTCACCAACGAATCAGGCTACCCACACACAACAAGTTGCCCAACATAAACAATTCATATTTGTCGATAATTTGGCTGAACTCAATGAGCAAATCAAACAAGCTAATAGCCAAGGGCAAACAGTGATGCTCGATTTATACGCCGATTGGTGTATTGCCTGTAAAGAGTTTGAAGAGTACACCTTTCCTCAAGCAAACGTGCAACAAGCCTTGGCAAACACACTACTGATTCAAATAGATTTAACAGACACAGGTAGTGATGAAAGTGTTGAATTAATGGAGCACTTTGATGTGTTCGGCTTACCCTCTATTTTGTTCTTTGATTTGCAAGGGAACGAGTTAAGCCAACAAAGAGTTACGGGGTTTATGGGCGCTGAAGAATTTACAGCTCACCTCAAAACATTTTTATAAGCAAAACGTTACTCGCATTAAGAAGCAGCGTATGTAAACGCTGCTTTTTATTAGCTAATTTTCCAGTCAATAGGTGACTTACCTAATTCAACTAAATATTGGTTCGCTTGTGAAAAGTGACGACAGCCAAAAAAACCACGATGCGCTGACAGCGGAGATGGATGTGGCCCAGCTAATACCTTGTGTTTGTTTTGGTCAATATGTTTCCCTTTCTTCTGTGCGTGTGCCCCCCATAAAATAAAGATTATCGGTGAGGTTTGCTGATTCAAGGTGTCGATAACCACATCAGTAAACTTTTCCCAACCTAGTTTTTTATGAGAATGAGCTTCACCAGCCTCAACCGTTAACACCGTGTTTAACATTAATACGCCTTGCTTTGCCCATGACGTTAAGTTGCCATGCATTGGTATAACAAAGTCATCGATATCAACCGCTAATTCTTTATATATATTACGTAGTGACGGCGGTACAGTAATACCTTCATTTACCGAAAAGCATAGCCCGTGAGCTTGCCCCGCGCCGTGATAGGGATCTTGGCCTAAGATAACGACTTTGACGTGCTCTAAGGGGGTAAGCTCAAATGCCGTAAATATGTCCCTTTCCTGCGGGAAAACCTCTATGCCTTGCGCCGTTCTTTTCTGTATGTAGCTATACGTATCAACTAAATATGTTTTTTGTTTTTCACAAGATATTAGCTCTGCCCAAGTATTCATCTGTCGCTTCGTTAGGTCATTTAAAACATTATTATCCCATTCATTTTAGATTTTCCCAAGCACGCATCCACTCCCTAAAGCCAAACAAGAGGAATTACAACATTGTATTATCAAAAAACACAAATTGGCTTGCAACCCAACACATAGAAATAAAGCCCCCTCAAAGCGCTAACCTTCGCTAAAAAATTCGCATATCGCTGTTGCTCGTTGTTTTACTAACCGAAGGCCGCGAGTCGTAAATATTGAATAGTAAGAATAGTTAATTTACCGACATTTTTATTTGTTCAATTCGGGTAGAGTGAACTGAAAATTTTTTAGGAATGAATACGACAAAGCCACTAATTGATTTATCGGCCTGGGCCTTATGGGCGGTAACATGGTCGAAAACTTGCAAATAAAGATTTAGGGTACTTTTTACAGATGGTTGATGACTGAGGTACTGAGTCTAAAATATCACTTCAATGGCAAACAACTTAAAACAAATTCATCCAATTGCTCCGATCGATAACGCAGTTGATACGACTTCAGCCGGCGATTGATTTAACGGTTGCTATTTAGGCGCACACTTAAGCTGATACTGCAGAGGAAGGTGTCGCTATTGCTAAAGCAATGGCTGATGCTGATATTGATGTAGTGGCGGTGGTACTGCGCACGCAAGCATCTATTGATGCATTAATCGCTATCAAAAAAGCACTACCTGAAATGAAGGTAGGTGCAGGCACGATTACGTCGCCAGAAACATTAAAACAGGCACTGGATGCAAAAGCTGACTGCATTGTGACACCTGCTATTTCAGAAAGTCTTATTAAACACTTATCTGGTTTAACAATTCCTGTCTTACCCGGTATTTCGACGACTTCCGATTTGTTATTAGCCACAGAGCATGGTTATACTGAAGTTAAGCTTTTCCCAGCATCGTTATCTGGTGGACCTAGCTTCATTCAAGCAATGAGCAGCTTGTTCCCGCAAGTAAGCTTTTGCCCAACGGGCGGTGTTAAGCAACAAAACAAAGAAAATCATTTATCGCTTTCAAACTGTTTTGCTGTTGGTGGCACATGGATTTCAACAAAAGTTTGGGTTGAGCAAAAACAATGGCATAATATTACTGAAGCCTGCAAACATGCTAACTCATAGGGATTTTCATGGAGCGTTTATCTAACTTAGTTGCACCAGGTGTTGCAACACAAAAAGGTGTTAAAACTTTACTCGACTACGCGAAGGCAAATAACTTTGCCTATCCAGCCGTTAATATTATTGGTAGCCACTCAATTAATGCTGCACTCGCTGCAGCAAAAGAAGTCAACTCACCAATAATCATTCAATTATCACATGGTGGTGCAAGCTTTTTCTTAGGGAAGAGCGTGGGATTATCAAGTAACGATTCTGCCGTAGCAGGTGGTATTGCAGCTGCTCACTATGTGCATCAAGTTGCCAAATTTTATGGCATACCTGTTATTTTGCATACCGACCATGCTAGTCGTGAACTATTGCCTTGGATTGATGGCATGCTCGAAGCAAGCGAAAGCCATTTTGAGCAAACAGGTAAACCATTATTTAGCTCACATATGATAGATTTATCAGTTGAGTCACTTGAAGATAACATTACAACCTGCAAGCAATACTTAACGCGCATGACTAAAATGGGTATGACGCTTGAAATTGAGTTAGGCTGTACTGGTGGTGAAGAAGATGGCGTAGATAACTCACACCTAGATAGCAGTGCGTTATACACACAACCTGAAGATGTAGCCTATGCTTACGAGATACTCAATGCGGTTTCTGAAGACTTTACCATTGCAGCATCTTTCGGCAATGTTCATGGTGTATACAAGCCAGGCAACGTTCAGCTCACACCGTTAATCTTGCATAACTCACAAAAGTATGTTGAGGAAAAGTTTGGTTTACATGCTAAGCCATTAAATTTTGTTTTTCATGGCGGTTCTGGCTCTGAATTATCAGATATCCGTGACGCAATTGATTATGGCGTCATTAAGATGAACATTGATACGGATACACAATGGGCTACTTGGGAAGGTGTGAAAAACTACTACACTGATAACAAAGATTACCTACAAGGCCAAATTGGTAACCCAGACGGCGACGATAAACCGAACAAAAAGTTTTATGATCCGCGTGCGTGGTTAAAGCATGCTGAACAAAGTATGACAAAACGACTTGTCACTTGTTTCGATGATTTAAACTGTCTCGATAGATATTAGGGTCTGTTGATCTTTCAGTTTGTAACTCTGTTACCTTGAAAAAGATGAGATTCGCGGCGCTTAAAGTAATGTTTGGTTGTTCCAAATACACTTTAAGCAACAAAGAATATCGCTTTTTCAAGTCAACCCAAAGGGCTTTGGCTAAAATTAAAGATCAACAGCCCCTAATCGAACGTATATCAATAGACATAAAAAGGGTCAGTGTATATCATTACACTGACCCTTTTTTTATTTGCTTAGGTGTTAGATAAAAAGACACTTTGCCACAACCTTCCTTGATATCCTGCCATGAATGAATCTGAAGTTTCATCTCGATAAAACCACATGTAGGAAAGTTATCGAGCGGCGGCATAACAAGGTAGTTAATGAGCTCTATAAAAGCAGGGTTATGCCCCACAAAGCAGATATCAGTAAAATCATTTGATATGTTGCCTAACAACGACAATAAGTGAGTCATTGAAAAGGTGTAAAGAGACTCATCAACCGTCCAATTGAGTGGCGCTTCGTTCTCTGGTGAGGGCATATCAGCGATACCCTGAATCGTTAACTGTGCTCGATGCGCAGCACTGACAAGGATCGACTGTGATGAGATTAAATAGCTACTCAGTAAAGGTGCAATACGTGCAATATCGCGATGGCCTCTGCTATTGAGGCCACGCAATTTGTCATCATCATATGGTGTGTGCCAATCAGACTTAGCATGCCTCAATAACTTTAGTGTTTTCATTGCTATTGGTAGACTTCGGTATTACTCCAAACGCCATGGCGAAATTGCTCTTGAATGTATTCTATTATTTCGTCTTCAGGTACAGGCTTAGCAAAATAATACCCTTGGAAATAATCACAACCATTCTCTTCAAGGCTACGCATTTGAGCGCCGGTCTCAACCCCTTCTGCGACCACTTTCAGATCTAAACTTTTCACCATGGCAATGGTCGACATAATAATCTGATAATCGGCATTATTTTCTAGCATACCGAAAACAAAACTCTTATCTATTTTAATAATATCGACCGGCATTCTTTTTAAATAGGCTAGTGACGAGTAGCCTGTTCCAAAATCATCGATGGCAAAACTAAAACCATATTCTCTAAGCGTAACCATTACGGCAATTGCTTTATCAATATCTTCCACTAAGGTTTGTTCAGTAAGTTCTAACTCAAAATGCTTAGCGTCTAATTCATAGGCTTGCAGTAAATTAGTCAAAAATGGCGATAAATTAGGATCTAAGAATTGATTTGCTGACAAGTTGATTGCCACTTTAATATCTGAATAGCCAAGCTGTATAAAGTTACGTACTAATTCAAAACAGCGACGAACAACCCAGTATCCTAACTCAATCATTTGCTCTGAGTTCTCTAAAACAGGTATGAAGTCGTCTGGTGAAATCATACCGCGTTCAGGATGTTTCCAACGAAGCAATGCTTCAAAACCGATAAAGCGATTAGTATTTGCTTCGATTTGAGGTTGTAATGCTAGGCTAAACTGATGCTCAAGCAATGCAGTTCTCACATCGCCTTCCATCATGACACGGTGTGCCACACGCTGATACATTTTAGGATCGTAGACAAAACATTGGTCACCGCCATTCATTTTCGCTTCGTACATCGCAATATCTGCAGAAGAGATTAAATCGTCTGGCGATGCATCAGGATCAGCACAATAAACCATGCCTAAACTTGAAGATACGTAGAAGGTGTTTTCCTCAAGTTTGATACCTGATTTAAACTGTTTCAAAAACTCATCAGCAAGCGCTTTACCTTCACTTTCAGTACTTAACTGACTCAAAATAATGACAAATTCATCACCACCAAAACGACAAACAACATCAATATTTCGAGCACAGGCATTAAGTCGTTGAGCGGCTTCAACGAGCAATTTGTCACCTTCACTATGACCATAACTATCGTTAACTTTTTTAAAGTCATCTAAATCTAAAAATAATAGTGCAAACCCATGCGTACTATATTGCAATTTAGCTAGGCTTTTCTTTAATTCGAAATTAAGCATATTGCGATTTGGTAAACCGGTAAGCAGATCATACATTGCAATATTTTCTAACTCATTGGTTTTCAAATTCACTTTTAAATTAAGTTTTTCAAGCTGGTAGCTCAGCATCGTCGCCGACTCTATTACCGTATCTAACTCATCACTAAACCAGTTTTTACGCTTGAATTCAGCTTTTCGAAAATCAGTAAATTGCTTTTTAGCCAACAATGGTAAAAAGTCTGCAAGGGTTACTAAGCGATCGGTAAATGAACGAGAAAGTACATAAACGATAAAGCTCACCAGCAATAAAAAAGCAATCACTGCGGCCAAGAACTTATTTCGGTACAGTTGGTTTTCTTGCGTGTATTGGGTTAAATCTTCAATCAATATTAAATTGAAAAAACCATTTTCATTAAGGGTTAATGGAAGAAAGTTAACTAAGTAATAGCGCTCTTGAAAAGTAAAGTTCAACCCGTTTTCCATGATGCTATCAATATTTTCATTATCGACTTTTAACGTTTTTATATGATCAATTAGCCTGTTGTCAGTACTTAGTAATACTTCAGCATTTGCAATACCTGCTTTATGAGGCACTCGAAATACAGCAACATCGCCACCAAACAGCTCATTGAATGACATTAGATTGTCACTCATATTTGCTTTTAAAATAATGGCGGCTTCGTCACCTTGCGCATTCATAATAGGCAAACCAACAGCCTGAAAACACTTATCTTCACAAACAATTTTTGAAATAGGTTGCTGTTTGAACTGCACTTGTTGGCTAATTTGCCTAACTTCATTGGTTAATGGTGATGTACTAAATGCCACATTATTGCGTTGTAGTAGCCAAATATCCTCAATATCAAGATGTAGCTGCATCTTTTCAAATTGTTGATTAAACACCTGACCTAGCGCGTTGAAATCGTGATTCGCCCGCCCTTGATCGGGATCTGCGTACCACTCCACTAACGTTTGAAGCTCCGTAACAAGCTGCTTCGTTTGCAATTGGAAAAAATAACGCCCCTGCTCCAACGCTTCTTGTTGAAGTTTGGCATATTCAGACTCTAACTTAACGAATGATAACCATGAGTAAAACACACTGATACATAACAAGGTGCCAACTAAGATGGAAACAAGCTTAAATGAAACACTAACAAAAAACTTTTTCATATTAGAACCAATACATCAATTGCAATGCCCACACTTGCCAATCTTCTTTATTATTCGTAACAGGGTCAGGCAAGATAATTGGCGTCAGGCGGGCTGCACCTTTAATCCAGTGATTTTCTAATTGTAATCGAAGATTGGGCTGAAAATCATAACTCATCCCTAAGGTTAAGGTATGTTGATAGGCAAAATAACGAGGAATCAAACCACCTGAACTAGCTTCTAACGTTTTGCCATCACGATCATCTTTATTACCGTAAAAACGCTCTGCTCGTCCTAGCACACTTAATTTATCAGTAAAATTATAACGTGCTTGACCATAGATACCTTGGCTAAAGCGATCGACAAGAGAACCATCAAAATATAAATTTTCTAAACGAAAACGTTCTTGCATCACTTCACCGCTAAACTCCCAATACTCCCCTTCATAGTTGAAGTTAGCCGTATATCGTTGCAGCACTAATTTACCATCAGAAAAAGCGTCGCCAGTACCCTTTTCATAATCAAATTCGGCGGTTAATGCACCAAGACCAAAACGCCAAGGTGAGAAATCAGAAGGTTGCCAGTAAACACTCGATTGAACATCTAATTTGTGATCTAAATCGCCGGTGGCGAAGTCTCCAAGCATAATCTGCTTTTGCTTATCAGAGATTTCAGACTGGCTTGAGGAAATATTGAAATCAAAATGTCCGTAATTTTCCGAATCATGTTTGTGATTAATATACACCCCGTCACCACCAACACTTAAATCACGGGTGGCGTCAAAATACATCCCCTGTGGAAGAATGATACTAGGTCGTGCCATCGGCACATCGCGAACGCTCGAATATAAATAGGTGTAGTTTTTGATACGGCCAACATAAATATGCGTGTTGTCGTTTTCATCACTATAAGCGTGCCAATCCAACATAAAGTAATCGACTCGACCACCTTCGTTATACCGATTACCGCCATTGATGTATACCGCTTGAGCTGCGAAACGTAATTGCTGGTTAATTTGGTAAGAAAGGTTTAAACCTACTTCGGTAAGCTCTGTAGAGACATCACCATCGTCGTTTATATAATTAGTATCTTTAGCTTGAATAAGGCCTTGTGCAATAAAGCCATGCCATTGTAATTTTTCTGATGCACTAACAACTGTTGAAAACAGACTAAGCGCTAAAATACTTATCGTTGGGAATAATTTTTTCACTGTTACTTTGCCTCCATTGCAATAACATTCAGACCATCTAATGAGGCATTTTGATTTACATAACCGATTGCGCCCGGTGTTGACTTAACCGCGTCTATTAACTCCTCCATGGTATTGACCTTAATAGGTGGTTTTGCCAAACCAGAAAACGTCAACTTGATCCACATTTTGTCGAGTTGATATGGAAAGATTTTGAGCTCTTTTTTAGTAAATTCTTGATGAACAGGATGTGAGCTCGGAAGTGTATAAACAACAATAGCCTGACCATTGGCCCATGTTGTTTGTCGCATGGTGTAAATGCGACGAAGTTGAGATGTTGATAATTGCTTAGTTTCAATTGAGGAATGACTAATGATGACTGCAGCATCTACACGCCCAACATACACCAACCCTACTAGCAAAAATAAAAAGCTTAAATATTTGATAGTTATTCCCTTACTAATCTTAGTGCTATTAGCACCTGTTCCTATAAGGCCGGAAACATGGTAACTCGCTGATCTTTAAGCGGCTTACCCTACTTGCTCAACACTTTATAGTCTAGCTGAAATTTAAAAAAAAGCTTTAAATTATTGGCTCTACGTCATCAGACCAGTATTTTACTGCTAATTTCTGCGAAAACCCTATAATATGTTGCTAAAAGTAAGGAATGAAAATTTCCACCCTGAAACAAACTGTAAAAACATCAAAAACTATGCAATGATGGATTTACCAACAATTTAACGACAAATTTAAGAAGATGGACGCAAGATTCAATATTTTAGTGCTAAATGGCCCTAACCTAAACATGCTAGGTAAACGTGAACCAACTATATATGGGGCACAAAATCTCGACGAGATCGTTACAGGTTTAAACGAAAAAGCCAGCCAACAAAACGTCGCGCTTAGTCATTTGCAGTCTAATGCTGAGCATGAATTGATTGATGCCATCCATCAAAGTTTGAACAAAATTGATTACATAATTATTAATCCTGCTGCTTATACGCATACCAGTGTTGCACTAAGAGACGCACTATTAGCGGTTAACATACCGTTTGTAGAAGTTCACTTATCAAACGTGCATGTAAGAGAATCGTTTAGGCATCAGTCATATTTATCTGACGTTGCTCAGGGAGTGATATGTGGCTTAGGACCAAAAGGCTACGAGTTTGCATTAGATTATGCTATCGACTCCTTATCAGCGCAGAAAAACAAACAAAACTAACAAAGGTGTTCCAATGGATATTCGTAAAATTAAGAAATTGATCGAACTGGTTGAAGAGTCTGGTATCAGTGAAATCGAGATTTCTGAAGGTGAAGAATCAATTCGTATTAATAAAGGTGGCACAGCACTAGCACAGCCAATGATGCAAGCTGCACCAATGATGCAAGCGCCAGCAGCTGCGCCTACAGCTCCTACAGCAGCACCCGTTGCCGAAGCGCCAGTAGCATCTGCTGCGCCGTCTGGTCACATTGTGCGTTCTCCAATGGTTGGTACATTCTATTCATCAGCTTCTCCAGATGCAGCTGCATTTGTAGAAGTAGGTCAGCACGTAAACGCTGGCGATACATTATGTATCGTTGAAGCAATGAAAATGATGAACCAAATTGAAGCTGACAAATCTGGTGTTATCAAAGAAATTTTAGCGAAGAACGAAGACGCTATTGAATTCGATCAACCGCTATTCGTCATTGAATAAGCCCAACACAGAGGGTAATTCCATGTTAGAAAAAGTCGTTATTGCCAACCGAGGTGAAATTGCACTTCGTATATTACGCGCTTGTAAAGAGCTAGGCATTAAAACAGTCGCTGTTCACTCAACTGCTGACCGTAACTTAAAGCACGTGTTATTAGCAGACGAAACGATCTGTATCGGTAAACCGCCAGCTACAGAAAGTTATTTAGATATCCCAAGCATTATCACTGCTGCAGAAGTAACGAATGCAACAGCTATTCACCCTGGTTACGGCTTCTTAGCAGAAAATGCTGACTTCGCTGAACAGGTAGAGCAATCAGGTTTTACTTTTATTGGGCCTAAAGCGGAAAGCATCCGCATTATGGGTGATAAAGTAGCGGCAATTCAGGCAATGAAGCAAGCTGGCGTTCCATGTGTTCCCGGTTCAGATGGTCCATTAACTGATGATGATGATGCAAACTTAGCACACGGTAAACGTATCGGTTACCCAGTAATCATCAAAGCCTCTGGTGGTGGCGGTGGTCGTGGTATGCGTGTTGTTCGTGAAGAAAGCGAATTGTTAGAATCAATTCAATTAACGAAAACAGAAGCTCGCCAAGCATTTAACAATGACATGGTTTACATGGAGAAATTCCTAGAGAACCCACGTCACGTTGAAATTCAAGTTATTGCTGATGGTCAAGGCGGTGCAATTCACTTAGGTGAGCGAGACTGTTCAATGCAACGTCGTCACCAAAAAGTTGTTGAAGAAGCACCAGCACCAGGTATTACACCAGAGATGCGTAAGCAAATTGGTGAGCGCTGTTGTCGCGCCTGTCTTGAGATTGATTACCGTGGTGCAGGTACCTTTGAATTCTTGTATGAAAACGGTGAGTTCTATTTCATTGAAATGAATACACGTATTCAAGTAGAGCACCCAGTGACAGAAATGATTACAGGTGTTGACTTAATTAAAGAACAACTTCGTGTTGCTGCTGGCCAGCCGTTATCTTATACACAAGATGATATTAAGATTGCAGGTCATGCAATTGAGTGTCGTATTAATGCTGAAGATCCACGTACCTTTATCCCGTCACCGGGTAAAATCACTCGCTTCCACCCTGCTGGTGGTATGGGTATTCGTTGGGACTCTCATATTTATGCCGACTATTCAGTACCGCCACATTACGACTCAATGGTTGGTAAGTTAATTACATACGGTGATAATCGTGACGTAGCGATTGCACGTATGCGTAACGCTTTAAATGAGTTAGTTGTTGACGGTATCAAAACCAACATTGCGCTTCATAAAGATATTCTTAATGACGAAGGTTTCGTAAATGGTGGAGCAAACATTCACTATTTAGAAAAGAAACTTGCTGAACAAGAATAGACGTTAAAGCAAATAGGAAAATGGGGCCAGTGTAAACTTTTACACTGGCCCCATTTTTTATTATCCTAAGCAAAAATTTAAGCAGTACAAAGATCTCGTATGACCCAGCAAAATGACGAAAAAGTAGAGAAGCCAACCCCACCTGCAGACGATGACTGCTGTGGTGGAGGCGCATGTAATCCTTGCGTTTGGGATGCCTACAATGCACGCTTGCGTGAATGGCGCTTAGCGCAAGCTAAGTTAAAAGGCCAAGAAAACTTACTTTCTAGCTAAGCTGCTTTAATTGCTGACGGTATTTTCTTAATCGTATATTCGTTGGCAACTGTAAAATCGCTATGAACGCAATACAACTAAACATTAAACTGGCAAACACCGTTGCTGTGCCATCGTGAAAAAACGCTAAAATTGGCCCAGCTAGCGCGCCAACACCGAACCGTAACACCCCAATTACAGCAGTAGCCGTACCTAAATGCATTTTAAAACGTGAAAACACGAGCGCGTCAGCATTCACCGCTATCACAGATAAACTCCCCATCAACGGCAATAATGATGCGACAAAAATAGCAATATGCGCATGAGTGACAGTGCTAATAACAAGCGCGATAGAAAACGTCATTGCCACTAATAAGCCACCATTTAACATCGCTCTCGATCCAACCTTAGTCACTAGGCGAGAATTAATAAAGTGCGCTGTCATCAAGGCAAAGACAGCAACGCCAAACAACACACTAAACTGGAACTCGCTAAGCTGATAAACCGATAAATAAACAAACGGAATAGCAGTGATATAACTAAAGAAGGCCAGTGAAACCACCATCGAGGTCAATAAATCAGTCCGCGCTTTCTTGCGTGTAAATACAAGCTTATAACGTGAAAAAAACTCAAGAGATTTAGGTTTTGGCGAACGTTGTTTTTTTTCTGGCAAAAAGCGAACTACCAGCACTAACATCACTACGGCATAACTCGTCAATGCAATAAATATCAGCGGCCAGCCACTTATTGATAATAAGACACTACCAATAGTTGGCGCGATCATCGGCGCTAACATCATCACCATAGAAACATACGACAAACCTTTCGCTGTGTTTTTACCGTAATATTCTCGAATGGTTGCAGGAATAATGACAAGTGCTGAAGAAACGATAAATGCTTGTGCAAACCGCAACGCAAAAAACGCTTCAATACTTTGACAAAATATTTGTGCAAAGCTGCATAGCGTGAAACCAGCCACGCCGATAATCGCCAATTTTCGCCTTGGGTTAATGTCTGACAGCGGGCCAAATAAAATCAAGCCACACGCGTAACCAGCTAAATAAATACTTAACGTATTTTGCATCATCGGCATGGTTGTCGAAAAATCTTGTGCCATGACGGGCATTGCAGGCAAATATAAATCAATAGCTAATGGCGACATCGCCATTAAACTTGCCAGGAGTATGATTAAACGCTTGAGTGAATGTTCGCCAAGTTGCGACATGAATTGCCCTTATAATAACTGATGCTTTTGGTAATGCTGATGTATTATCGCACCTAACGTTTCAATTGCCTGTTCGACTTTGTTATCCCAATGAACACCAAAACTGAGTCGTAGGTAGTTTTGATATTTTCCTGAGGGTGAAAAAATCATGCCCGGCGCAAAGCTAACGCCAGCATCTATAGCTTGTTGGAAAAAATCTCGAGTATTGACTTTAGACGAGCAACGCACCCACAGTACACTGCCACCTTGCGGCTGACTAATACAAACCCCACTTGGAAAGTAATGGGCAATTGCACAGCGCATACGCTCGCAATTATACATCAATTTTTTGCGTAGCGTATGCAGGTGTCGATCATAATCGCCTGATAGCACGTATTCGGTTAACGTCCACTGCGGCAGCATAGCCGTTGAACATGACTGCGCCCGTTTTATACGTTTGGCCTGCTCTTCGAATTTACCCGGTAATAAATAGCCGACTCGGTAGCCAGGTGCTGCTGTTTTAGAAAATGAAGAACATGTCATCACCAAACCATCTTTTGAGAAGAGTTGTGCGGGTTTAGGTTTATCACCAGTAAAATAGAGCTCACCATAGACATCATCTTCAATCAAAGGCACTTGGTATGATTCAATTAACTCCACTAACGATGCTCGCTTTGCGTCAGGCATTTTAGAACCTAGCGGATTATTAATTGCTGTTGAAAATACACACGCTTTAATATGGTGATGCTCAATACTTTGCTGCAGATCTTCTAAGCATACGCCCTCTTCCGGGCAGGTATAAATCTCTACCGCTTTCATACCTAAGCTTTCGATCAACTCGATAATGCCGAAATAACAAGGTGACTCAATGGCGATCACGTCACCTTTTTGCGCAACGCATTGTAGTGCAATAGAAATAGCTTCTTGGGCACCACAAGTGATCACAATATCATCATATGCGACTTGCACTCCTTGCTCTTGATAACGATAAGCGAGTTGCATCCTCAGTTTTTTATCGCCATTTATCGGACCATAACTGACGGCCTTTTCTGACACTTGAGACAGCACTTTTCGCATTAATCTAGCCAGTGTTTTATCTGGAGCTTGCACTTTAATCGGGTTGGAAATACCTAATGCGACGGTGTCGGGTAGGTGAATAGCATCGTAAACTTGCTCTATTAGACTGCGACAGTTTATTTCAGCAGGTGATGTACTCGCCCACTTGCTTCTCATCGGCAACAAGGTTTTAGCAGCAGTGGCTTTCATGTAGTAGCCAGATTGCGGCCTTGCTTGCACTTGTCCTCTTCGCTCTAGCTCAATGTAGGCCTGCTTTACCGTGGGCACACTTATCCCCAGTTGGCTGCTCAACTTACGTAAGCTGGGTAATTTGTCGCCAGCCTTGAGCAAGCCTTGTTGGTATTGCTGTTCAACAAAATCGATGACTTGTTGATAAAGGAATACGTTGGCTTCTTTATCTAGTAGCTGCAAACTGTATAGGTCTCATTTTTGTTTTTCTGTATATGTTATTAAAACAAAAAAGCGATAACCTATGCAAACTCAAAACGTGATTTTTTGCTAGTTGAGTAAAAACGATTACTAGGTTGAACGTGTTTTAATTTTCCAAGGAGGCGCTAAACGATGAATAATACTGCTCTATACCTCACGACTGTCTTAATATGGGGTTCTACATGGATTGCGATCAATTATCAGCTAGGTGATGTCGCACCTGAAGTTTCATTGGTTTATCGTTTTGGCTTAGCGGCCATTGTGCTCTTTGTCTATTGTAAATGGCGTAAACTCGATTTATCGCTCGATATGAAAAGCCATTTTCAATTGATTTGTTTTGGTGTGATGCTATTTGGTGCCAATTACTATTTTCTATATTTAGCACAAAGCCATATAAATTCAGCGCTAACCTGTATCGCATTTTCTACCATTATGTTGATGAACATTGTCAATACACGCATTTGGTTTAACACTAAAATATCGAAACAAACCTACCTTGGTGGTGCATTAGGCTTAATCGGCATAGTGACTTTGTTTTGGCCACAAATAGAGCATTTATCATTAACCGACACCACACTGCTTGGCTTAGGTTTGTGCTTGATCGGTACAATGTGCGCTTCTGCAGGTAATATGATTTCGATCGCTAATAAAAATAAGCAATTACCCGTTGTCCAATCTAACGCATGGGGCATGCTTTACGGTACCTTGTTTATGGCGTTAATGGCGATGATTCAAGGCGTCGAATTTACGATGTCAACAACGCCTGAATACATCGTATCTCTTTTGTATTTGTCACTTTTTGGTTCAGTGATTGGCTTTGGCTGTTACTTAACACTACTCGGCAATATTGGCGCTCATAAAGCGTCTTATTCAACCATTATGTTTCCAGCAGTAGCGGTAGTAATTTCAACATTTGTCGAAGGGTTTGAATGGAATAGCTATACGGTTTTTGGTTTTGTCACCATCATGATAGGAAATTTGGTTGTGCTGGCTAAACCTAAGTTTTCAGAAAAGCTTTTGGCTAAACCTGCCACAACACAATCATAACAACACTTCTTTTGTGCTAACAACAAATAAGCACACGGCATGACTTTCCTTCCCGTCATGCCGTTTTTTCATTTAAAATCTACTGACCTATAGGTGAGCCCGGCGGTAAACGTAATTTACCTGCTTCTTGGACACGTTTATTGGTTTCTAAACTTGATTCAATCATCATACTTAGTAAATTAAACTGAGATGACATTTGCTTGTATTTACGATCACCTTCTTTATCTTCAAGCCAATCAATCAATTCATTCAACGTTGTATATAAATCTGCTTTAACTTCAACAACGGTGTTTGGGCTATGCCATAAGTTTAACAAAGCTTCTACTACCTGATGGTTAATACGTTGCTGAACTAATACCGATATACCTGATTGAGGTTTTTGCGCAATTGTTGCCTTGATAAGCTCATCAAATAATTGCGCGACACTTGGTACATTATCATCAAACATATGATGTTGAGCTAAGCGGGCTAAACGACCACTGTTTAGCAATAGCGTTAAAGTATGCTTTGCGTTAGCTTGTGCAGCGGTTACTGGATCAAACGTTAAACCAGTGTTTGACGTGAAGCTTTCTCTATTTCGACTATAACCATATGCCTTCGGCGGAATAAGCTTAATTAACGATTCAGGTAATGTTAAAGTTTGCGCGTCCAAGGTATTGAGTAATGCGGTAATGGCTGCTTGTTGTGCCTTACCATCAACTTGCTCTACACCTTTAATCCTTGCTTCGCCTTTAACTTCATAGTGATAATTAACCCCGGCAATCAATTTAACTGCAGCTTCGACTTGAAAGCGATGAAAGTTATAAATAGGGACTAGCACCTGTTCAATTTCAGATAGTGGAGTGCCATTAGCAATAGAGTTAATCCCTAAGTTTGATAAAGCATGTGAACGCACTTCCATCATACGATTTAACTCATCAACCGCACTTGCACCGTTATCCCAAAGGTGAGCTGTTGCGTGACCGCCTGATTTAGGACGCGCATCAGGATCCGAAATATACTGTAGTCCTTTATCTTGGGCTTGCTTGACAAGGTTTGCTAAAACCACAGGCTCTTCAGATTTTTCATAATCTCCGTAGCCATATGCAATAACGTATTTATCCCAATCGCCAATCTTGTCATCGTAAGCTTTAGACAAATCAACCTTGCCATCATTTAACATCACCAGTGGATGTGGGTAATCCATCACAGATGCTCGGTTATTGACACTGGCAGCAAAATTATGAGCAATACCTAATGTGTGACCAACCTCATGAGCCGATAACTGACGAATACGGGCAAGTGCCATCTCTTTCATAGATGAGGTATCAGTAGTCTCACCTTTAAATGGTGAAGTTAAGCCCAAAGCGATTAAATAATCTTGACGAACACGCAACGAACCAAGTGTTACATGACCTTTTAAAATTTCACCGGTACGAGGGTCGATAACTGACGCACCATATGACCAACCGCGGGTTGCTCGGTGAACCCACTGAATCACGTTATAGCGCACATCCATTGGATCAGCATCCGCTGGCAGCAATTTTACTCGAAAAGCATTTTTATACCCTGCGGCTGCAAACGCTTGATCCCACCACATAGCACCATCAATTAACGCACTTTTCACCGGCTCTGGAACACCTGCATCTAAATAATAAACAATGGGTTCAACCGCTTCACTTAGATCAGATGTAGGGTCTTTTTTGTGTAAACGGTGACGAGGAATTACGCGCTTAATCATGTCCTCTTCAATCGATGAGGCATAGTCAGCATATTCCACCGACCAAAAACCGCTAAAGGGATGAAAGGCACGCGTTTGATAGTTGTCATCTGGCAGCTCAATTAATGAGTGGTGCATGTTCACACTCACCGCATTTGCTTCTGGTGAAACTGAACGAATATATTGACCAGTGCCTTTACCAACAAACGTTACGGTGGCTTCTAACTCGGTGTTCTTTGGAAATGCTTTCGAGCGCTTTGCATAAAAACCACTGCGAGATTTGTCGACCTTAAAACTGCCTTGTTTAGTTTGTGATAAACGGTTAGCCACTTGATGAATATCTGAAATGAGGAAAGGCGTATAATCGATAAGTACTACACCTTCGCCGTCTTGAGCTACTTTAAAACCCCAAAGAATAGAGCTAGCAAACGCTTCTTCAATTGCTTGGCGCTCTAATTCATTTTCCGAATTTGCTCGGTAATAAGTATTCAGTTGACGCAAAAAGACTTTGTCGCCGACCCGCTCGAACTGCACAATTCGCGTATCGCCCAATTGCCCGCGGTCTAAACCAATATCGTTCGAACCTACGCCTTTCGGTAAGCCACTTTGAAACAAAAATGCTTGATTTAATTGATCAATGGCTAAATAAACTTTGCCGTTTGCATTGTCATAATAAAAGTCAAAATAACCTTGATGGTGGGTTTTACCCTTAACAAAGTCATTAAATGAGGATTCTGCCTGAACACTAAGCGCCAAGACACTGAGTAACAAAGCAAATAGTCGAAAAAATTTCATGTGTTTCCTAATTATTTTTTACTGAAATCAACGGCCAAATTCGGTATACTTTTTGTGATTTTTTTTGAAAGCTTTGAGTAAAGTCGATCAGTTAATAAAAACGATAAAATTACTTAAGCTAATTTACATCACTCTACGGCAATTAGGTACCCAGATGCAACGACTAGCCCCAGCGTTACGTGAAGATAATGTTCCTCTAGATTTGATCTCTTTAATAAAAACCATTCTTGCAGCAACCAAAGAAATTTCTTTCCGTGTTAGTCAAGCCCACTTAGGTGGATTGATGGGTTCAACACTTGATGAAAATATTCAAGGTGAAGTGCAAAAGCAACTCGATGTAGTAGCGAATGAGTTATTCAAAGACATCTTATTAGAGTCGGGCTTTGTAAAGGCAATTTCTTCAGAAGAAGAAGATACGTCTGTTGCTGGTGAAGAAGATGGTAAATTCATCGTTTCGTTTGACCCACTCGATGGTAGTTCAAACATTGATATTAACTCGCTTATTGGTACGATTTTCTCTATCCATGAAGCCATTCCTGACATGGCAGCTGATAACCCAGATCAATTCAAACAAGCAGGTCACAAACAAGTATGTGCTGGCTATGTATTATATGGTCCATCAACCATGCTAGTGATGACAACAGGTAGTGGTACTCACTTTTACGTTTTAGACAGAACCCATGGTGGTTACTTGCTGGTAGAACGAAATGTTCAAGTGCCTGCAGATACTCGTGAATTCGCTGTCAATATGTCAAACCAACGTTTTTGGGAAAAGCCAATGCAAAACTATATTACCGATTTAGTTGCAGGTGAAGCTGGCCCTCGCGGTGAGTATTTCAATATGCGCTGGATTGCGGCAATGGTTGGCGATATTCACCGCGTGTTAACTCGTGGCGGCATTTTTACCTACCCTGCTGACAACAAAAACCCTGATAAGCCATACAAACTAAGGTTGATGTATGAAGCAAACCCAATGAGTTTCCTCGTTGAGCAAGCTGGCGGTAAAGCCGTGACCAGCAAAGGACCCATTATGGAGATTGAACCTGATGACATTCACCAGCGTGTTGAAGTGATTATGGGTTCGCGCAACGAAGTTGATAAGTGTTTGTCTTATTATAAGTAATTTGTAACAAGCAAGTTCCTTTTAAACGAGATATAGGCTGCTGGTATCCATTTGCTTGTGGCGCATGTATTTTTCTTCTCTGTTTTTCGGGGCTCGCTTATAGCTATTACCCTTATATTGTGCCTGCCAAACTAACCATTTTTGAGGCCGCAAGTGCCCGTGAACCACTCATGGTCATTTTCATGGGAGCAGCTGTTGTACTGCCAATGATCATCGGTTACACAATCTTTGCTTATAAAGTGTTTTGGGGCAAAACGAGTAAGTTGAATTATTAGGGGCTGTTGACCTTTCATTTTAGCCTCTGCTTTAGGCTAATTTTGAAGATAACAAGGCGAAAAGAGCGTAATGTAGTTGTTCTACCTTAACGATTTTCAACGATGTTAGGTTTAAAATTAGCCATAGCCCTTTGGGTTGACTTGAAAAAGCGATATTCTTTGTAGCTTAAAGTGTATTTGGAACAACCAAACATTACTTTAAGCGCCGCGAATCTCATCTTTTTCAAGGCAACAGAGTGACAAACAGCAAGATCAACAGACCCTAGTTATTCTTAGCGGTTTGTATACTATGCGAACACCAATAGATTTTGCTAGAATACGCGCCATTAAATCATTATTGGTGCTTGGAGAAAGAAAACATGCCAGCTTATGCAGTAGGACACAAAGTTCCTGACTCAGATTCAATTTGTTCAGCAATTGCATTATCGTACTTAAAAACGCAAATTGGTGAAGATGTACAACCTGCTCGTTTAGGTGAATTATCACCTGAAACATTATTCATTTTAGATAAGTTTGGTTTCGAACAACCAGAACTTAAAATGAACTTTGCTGATACAGATGGTATTTACGTGGTAGATCACTCTGACCGCATTCAAGGTCCAGACGACATCGACAACACGACGGTTTTAGGCATTATTGATCACCATAAATTAGGTGATATCACAACATCAACGCCTTTAGAATGTTGGATTCGCCCGGTAGGCTGTACTAATACTATCATTAAAATGATGTATGACTTTCACAGCGTAGAAATTCCAAAGAATATTGCTGGTGCTATGATGTGTGCGATTTTATCTGACACGGTTATTTTTAAATCACCAACCTGTACTACGGCTGATATTAAATGTGTTGAAGCACTAGCAGAAATTGCGGGCATCGAAGATTATAAAGCGCTTGGTATGGAAATGTTTGAAGTAAAATCAGCCGTTGCAGGCACGCCAGTGCGTGAACTTGTTATGCGCGATTTTAAAGACTTCAACATGCACGGCAACAAAATTGGTATTGGTCAATTAGAGTTAATCAACCTTAACTTAGTCGATGATATGAAGGCTGATTTGCAAGCAGATATCGCCGCATTGAAAACAGAAGGCGATTACCACAGTGTTTTATTGGTACTTACTGATATCATGAAAGAAGGCTCTGAAGTTTTAGTCGTTAGTAATAACGATGACCTTACTGAAAAAGCTTACGGTTCGGCTACTGTTGACGGCAAAGTATGGATTGACGGTATCATGAGTCGTAAGAAGCAAGTTGTACCGCCTCTACAAGATTCATTAGCGTAATTATTGCTAGCTAAAATACATTTAGCTCAATAGAATAAGGGGCAGGGTTAATACCCTGCCCCTTTTTATTTCCCTACTTCAGAAAGAGAAAGCTTTATGGACAAAGTAACCATTCCCGATAGTGAACGCCTAACCTATGGGTTTATCACAGAACAAGATACCGACTTACTCTTTGAACTTGATCAAGATCCAGACGTGATGCGCTATATCAATGGCGGTAAGGTCACAACCATGGAAGACGTTCATAATATTTTTGTGCCTCGTTTGAACGCCTATTCCAATCAAGAAAAAGGTTGGGGTTTATGGAAGGTATTCGAAAAAGACACTAACGATTTTATCGGCTGGGTTTTAGTTCGCCCGCTCGACTTTTTCAGTGATGAACCAACGCAATTTGATAACTTAGAGCTTGGCTGGCGCTTCAAACAAAAGACTTGGGGTAAAGGTTATGGCACTGAAGCCGCACAAGCTATTTGTAATGAGCTTGCTAAATTGCCTGACGTTAAGTATTTATGCGCCTTAGCAGTAAAAGAAAACGCTGGCTCTATCAATATCATGAAAAAACTAGGTATGCGTTTTATCGAGTCTGCTATATGTAAAGATCCACTCGGTGATCTTGATGTAGTTCATTATCAAATGGAAAACACCTAAGCACGCCAATGACGTGGATCCTCTTCACCTGCTTTGCTGCATTTTGCCAAGCGGGCAGAAATGCACTTCAAAGCCAATTAAGTCAGCACCTAAGTGTACCTGCCGTTACGCTTGCTCGTTTTCTTTGGGCAGGACCTTTAGCCTTTGTTTATTTGCTATCGTTATACGCTGCAGCGCCCGCCGATGCACCTTTATTATCAAATAATACAATAAGCTACGTTGTTGGCGCTGCCATCATGCAAATCGTCGCAACAGCGTTAATGGTTGTTTTATTTAAACAAGAAAACTTTGCTATTGGTGCAGGTTTAGCAAAGTGTGAAGCACCCGTTGCCGCCTTTCTTGGCGTGTTATTTTTTGGTACACAATTAACCTTATTTGGTTGGATTGGTGTGTTAATCGGTGCGATAGCAATTCTTATGCTCAGCTCACCGACAAAAATGACTGAATTGTCACTTAAAACAGTATTGCTAGGTTTAGCTTGTTCGTCTGCTTTTGCATTAACGTCACTATGGGTACGAGAAGCTACGCTTGCCATTTCGTTGCCTTTTCCACATCGAGCCGCTTGGGTGTTGTTTTTGGTTATTAGCTTACAAACCATCATGCTAATAGGCTTTATGTTAATAACCAATCCTTCTTCATTTAAAGCCATGTTCGCTCATAAAAAACGGGTGGCGTTCACCTCAATTGCAAGTTTTTTGGGCTCGCTTGGTTGGTTTAGTGCGATGTCACTACAAACTGTACCTTTAGTAAAAACCCTTGGCCAAATTGAAATCTTTTTCATGATGCTCATCTCAATCTTCATTTTAAAAGAAATACCTCCTAAAAAAGATGTATTTGCACTTGTTCTTGTTGCGACTGCCGCCATCTTTGTCATGATTTAGACGTTTTAAAACAAGTTGATAACGATGCCTTAACACTTGTCATGCGCTGTGCTTTGATTCAACTTGTGATTACAAAATTGGCATACTAAACAACATATACCTGCTACTAAGCTTCAAACCTATGACATACCCTAATAAGATAGTAATAAGGGTATATGTCATGTTTAAAAAATTATTAATTGTCTTGATGTTAGCCATCATTAGCAACACTTGTTGGGCATCTGATACCAATAATCACGAAACCGAAAACCATCACACGTCACATCATGAATCAAAAGTGGAAAGTCCTCATTCACTAGGGATTTTATTAGGAGGTGTTCAAACAGAACATCACACCTACTCAAGCTACGGTTTAGAGTACGCTTACGAATTTAATCATAAGTGGGCAACAAGCGTTGCCTGGGAAAAAGTTGATGGCGCGCACCACGGTGATGGTATAGAGACATTCGTTGTCTCAGCACTTTATAGCCCAATGGAAAAAGTATGGGTTGGCGCTGGTTACGGAAAAGAAAGAATTCATGGTCACGACGGTGGCAAAGAAGACTTATACCGTTTGTCTGCAGCCTACGATTTTCATATAGATCACTTTAAGATTGCACCTATGGTTGCAGTAGATTTTGTTGAAGGTGAAACATCATTAGTGGTTGGTGCAAGCTTCGGCATTACATTTTAAAAACTAGTTACCTTCAAGTTATGTCATCTCGGCTACCTACAAGTTATGTCATCTCGGCGAGCTAAAAGCTATGTCATCTCGGCGAGATCTTGGCCGAGAACTGAAAAACACCAACCTCAAAGATTGCGGCCTTCGCCGCAATGACAATGGGAACTAAATGGCTTGCACCACAAGACTCAAGTGTCTAATTGTCTAATTGTCTACGCCGCAATGACAATGGAATTTAAATAGCCTGTGCCGCAATGAGAATTAAATGGCCTGCACAACAAGACTCAAGTGTCTAATTGTCTGCGCCGCAATGACGGGCGTAATCGAATGTTATTAGCCGAACTGAAGCACACCTTGATATCAAACCGTCATTCCGGCAGCGCTCAAATCAGATCGTTGCGGCATACGAACTAAACTCGTCATTCCGGCGCAGGCCGGAATCTCAGCCCTAAAAATCAAATAATTGCCAGCATAAAAAAGCCCGGCAAATGCCGAGCTTTCTATATTTGAATCAACTTATAGCGTCATAAAGACACGCTAAGTTAAAACTATACTCTTTCGATTACGGTAGCGATACCTTGGCCTAAACCAATACACATAGTAGCTAAACCGATAGAAACATCTTTGTTTTCCATCACGTTTAATAAGGTACCGGTAATACGTGTGCCAGAACAACCTAATGGATGACCTAGTGCAATGGCACCACCGTTAAGGTTAATCATGTCATCCATTTTGTCTTCAATGCCTAATGCACGAACACAAGATAATGCTTGAGCAGCAAACGCTTCGTTAAACTCAGCCATTTCAATATCAGCTAATGATAAGCCTGCACGTTTAAGTGCTTTTTTCGTCGCTGGTACCGGGCCGTAACCCATAGTTGATGGATCGCAACCTGCAACACCAATACCACGAATTTTAGCGCGAGGCGTTAAGCCTAACTCTTTTGCTTTATCAGCTGACATCACTAACATGGCCGATGCACCGTCAGATAATGCTGAAGATGTACCTGCCGTTACCGTTCCGTTTACTGGATCAAATACTGGGCGTAAACCTGATAACGACTCAATCGTTGTTTCAGGACGAATCACTTCATCGTGCTCAATCATAGTTAACACGCCATTAGCATCATGACCTAATGTTGGCACGACTTCATTTGCCCATCGGCCTTCAACGGTAGCAGCATGCGCACGTTGATGAGAACGCGCACCAAAGGCATCTTGCTGTTCACGTGTAATACCGTGTTGCATACCTAATAATTCAGCAGTTAAACCCATGTTTCCGGCTGCACGTGAAATGTGCTTACTTAATGCTGGGTCAAAATCTACATCGTACATCATAGGTACGTGACCCATGTGCTCAACACCACCAACCATAAACACGTCACCTTGACCGGCCATGATGTTAGTTGTGGCATCGTGAAGTGCTTGCATTGATGAACCACATAAGCGGTTAACCGTAACAGCACCCGTAGACTTTGGAATGTCAGTTAATAACTGAGCGTTACGAGCAATGTTAAAGCCTTGCTCTTTAGTTTGTTTAACATTCCCCCAGATAATGTCTTCAATTAATGCAGGATCTAAGTTCGGGTTACGGACTAAAAGTTGCTGCATTAAGTGTGCAGATAAGGCTTCGGCGCGCACGTTACGAAAAACACCAGCCTTAGAGCGACCCATAGGGGTACGAATACAATCGACAATTACGACTTCTTTCATTTTTCTTTCCTCGGCTTAAGCTGTTTTAACGTCTGTCGTGAAGTATGACTTACTAGAAGCTGCCATTTCACGCATACCGTCTGTTACGTGGTAAATTTCACCTAAATGCGCATATTTGTCTGCCATTTCGATAAAGTTAGCAATGCCAACCGTTTCTAAATAACGAATTGGACCACCTCTAAACGGAGGGAAACCTAAACCGTAAATTAAGCCCATATCAGCTTCAGCTGCAGTATCTACAATGCCTTCTTCTAAACAGCGAACCACTTCGTTCACCATTGGAATCATAAGACGTGCAATAATTTCATCAGCAGAGAATTCGGTATGTTCAGTATTACCAATTAGGTCATATGCAACTGGTGCAGGAACCTTTGTTGGCTTGCCGCGTTTGTCTGTGCCGTAGTCGTAAAAACCTTTACCGTTTTTCTGACCAAAGCGCTCGTTCGCGTACATTTTGCTAACTGGGTCGTCACCAATTTTCTGCATACGAGTAGGGAAACCAGCTGACATAACACCAGTACAGTGATCTGCGGTATCAATACCAACAACATCAAGTAAGTAAGCAGGGCCCATTGGCCAGCCGTACTTTTTCTCCATGACCTTATCAACGGCAGTAAAGTCTGCACCCTCTTTAACTAAATGACTAAAGCCTGCAAAGTAAGGGAATAAAACACGGTTTACATAGAAACCTGGGCAGTCGTTTACGACGATAGGTGATTTACCCATTTTCGCCGCGTACGCAACAACAGCTGCAACCGTTTCGTCAGACGTTTCTTTACCGCGAATAACTTCGACCAATGGCATTTTATGCACAGGATTAAAGAAGTGCATACCACAGAATTTGTCTTTACGTTTTACACTTTCAGCAAGTAGGTCAATTGAAATCGTTGATGTGTTTGATGTTAAGATAGCATCATCAGCTACCACACCTTCAACTTCAGCTAAAACAATACCTTTAACTTTCGGGTTTTCAACAACAGCTTCAACAACTACGTCAACATCTTTAACGCTATCGTAGCTCAATGATGGCGTAATATTCGCTAATACACCTGCCATTTTCGCAGGCTTCATACGACCACGTTCTACTTGCTTAGTTAGTAAACCGGCAGCCGTAGTTAAACCTAAGTCTAACGCGCTATCAGCAATATCTTTCATGATAATAGGTGTGCCTTTGTATGCAGATTGGTACGCGATACCGCCACCCATAATACCTGCACCTAACACAGCAGCTTTGTTGATTGCTTTAGTCGCAACCTTGCCAGCTTTTTTCGCTTTGCCCTTGATAACTTGGTCAGCCATAAACAAGCCAATTTGCGCGGTTGCAGCGTCGGTTTTCGCTAATTTAGCAAAACCTTGGTTTTCAACAGCCATCGCGCCTGCACGATCTAAGTCACATGCGGCTTCAATTGAGCTTACCATCACCATAGGTGCTGGATAATGCTTACCCGCTTTAGCTGCAATCATGCCTTTACAGGTATTGAACGTCATGATTTTTTCTACAGGGCTAAGTTTTAATGCTTCTAGCTTAGGCTGGCGTTTTGCACGCCAATCTAACTTACCTTTAATTGCTTGTTTAACAATCGAAATAGCGCCTTCTTTAAGCATTTCTGGTGCAACTACTGAGTCTAAAACACCTACTTTTAATGCTTGCTCTGGCTTATGAGGCTTGCCCGTAGACATCCATTCAACAGCGTTATCTGCGCCAATGATGCGTGGTAAACGAACAGTACCACCAAAACCAGGCATTAGGCCTAGTTTCACTTCCGGTAAACCAATTGACGCTGTTGTATCACCAATACGGAAATCACATGCCAATGTCATCTCACAACCGCCGCCTAGGGCAAAACCATTTACCGCAGCAACGGTTGGCATATCTAAGTCTTCAAACGCATCAAACACATCTGATGCACCTTTAACCCAAGGAACTAACTCTTCTTCAGGGCGCTTAAATGTTTCTAAAAATTCGGTAATATCGGCACCAACAATGAATGCTGATTTTCCAGATGTAACGATGACACCTTTAGCCTCGCTACAGTTTTTAATCGCCTCGATAACTGCAGTGAACTCTTTAAATGTTGCCTGATCGAACTTGTTTACTGAGCCTTCAGCGTTGAATTGCATTTCAACAATACCATCAGTAAGTAGTTCGGCAGTAAGGCTTTTGCCTTGAAATAACATGCCTTCCTCTCCTTCACCTTTAAGGTGCTTTCTAAACAGAATATTTGTTATGTGTGTAATAATAGCTGATTGAGTGTGCCTTGATTAAAAGCGAAAATCAAATTTTTTAAACAGGTGTTTTAATTGAGCGTATAAATGTGCGCTCAAATCGGTCGTACTAATAAGTGTAGTCAATTAAAATCTTTATACCGTGAAGCCCTAGAAATCTTAATGTCAGGGTAATAATTACATTCAACTGCCCATCAGATTAAAAACCTAATAGTTAAATTTGTGCACGTTGTTTGCACATTCTATTTATATAATCACCTTAATGTTATTGTTTGAAACGAAATACCTGGTCATTTAATTAAGGAAGCGTGAGACTCTATATTCTCTGAATATTCAAAATAAGCTGTTCTTTATTTTGTTTGCCTTTAGTGTCGCATTAATCGTCACATTAATGATATTAGTGCAAAGTAGCATTGATAAAGGCATGCTCTAATATGTTAATAATAAAGAAATTGAACGCCTACAGCTTTTAGCCAGTGAACTCATTAACATCTATCAACAAGAAAACAATTGGGATCAAATGGTTGATAACAGTAGTCGGTTACGTAGACTGGTAGCTAACTATTTAGGTGAAAGTTGTCCACCTCCTCATCGAAGATAATGATTTAGAAGGCCACCTCCGCCCACTAAGCAAAGCACTGAAGAAATTAGTGATATTACAGATTACTTGAATGAAGTTGTCGCTCAAAAGCCTGCTGCAAGTGGTAGTGAAGAGCTTAGCAGTCATGATAAAGATGATATTTTGTCTTCGCTTTTTGAGAAATTTGATATTGAAGAAGGCGACTCTATCATCAATACAACCGCTTAATACTTGACGTTTTCCCCGTTAAATACCGTTCTCTAAAGCGCAATTTGAACGGTAAAAAAAGCCAGCAATGATGCTGGCCTTTGCTTTAAAGTTAACGTCAATTTAACGCTAAATAACTGCCTTAAGTTCTACTCAGCATTTTCAGCGGTTTTATCATGTTGCGCTACAACTTGACTGATCATTTCTCTGCCCCAAGTATTCAATGCTTCACCTAAAGCGTCATACATGGTTGCTAGATATTTTTCTCCGGCAGGTTGTTCAAAAAATGTCATATACGTTGCTAAATCTTCATTGCTAATATCTTGATATAAATAATATGAGCTTAATACCATTTGTTGCTCAAAAGCAGGACGCATAGATTTCGTCATCAATGCCAACTGATCGTCTAAGTTTTTGGTAAGCTCTTCGTCTTCGGAATTTTTTGTTTTGATAACCGAAAACATATTCTTAACCATACCCGTGATTAAGTTCATGCCTTGATCAACCATGCCAGAAGCTTCAACAAACTCCATAATAGCGACTTTTCTTTCATCTGATGGAGGGCTACTTTGAAGCTCAGCCATAAACAACATAAAATTTTGCTGAAATTCAGGTTCAGTCGATTTTAATTCAGCATTAACTATGCGCTCACCAATATCGGTATGTAGCCATTGCAAAACACCTTCGATATCTTCCGACGACATATTGTTGCCAATATTTTCCAGCATTTGCTGTAGCATACGGTCTGTATCAAGTGAGTCTATAAACAACGTCATAAACTCTTGGTGCTCTTGCGGATTTTTAGCCGTTAACGCGAGTTGCTGACCTAATGCTTGCATTTGAATAGGTAGGCCTTCAATGGCGCGTGTAGTTCCTGAACGATCGAGCAATTGATAAATTTGGCTGTTGTCTGCCGTTTCAGCATAAACTGACAATGTAAGCACTGATGCAATAACAACTAAGCAACCGCTCATAAAAGACGTGAATTTTTTCATAATAATCCCTAACGTTAATGTGATATCAGCAGGGATAAATTGAATGCCCGTAACCTAAGGCTTATTCCTTTTCAAATTAATGCTCCCTGCATTTTGGATTTACTGTATGTCTTCAAAAAAATTACAACACAATAAATTCTCATTCATTATAGTCTGTAAATAAAAAAGCCCGCAAGTTTGCGAGCTTTTTAAAATAATATTTTTATCTAGTAATTAAAACAATTCATCTTCTATATCAAATAACACGTCACTGCCTGCTTGAATCGCTAAAATTAGCGACTGTGTCCTAGGTAACATGCGTTTAAAGAAGTAGCGTGCGGTTTTAATTTTTGACACGTAAAACTCATCTTGGTCAGCTTTAGCAAAAGACTTCTCTGCCATAATTGCCCAAATGTAAGCCATTGCCGTATAACCAAAGACATGCAAGTAGTCGTTTGCTGCCGTGCCTAACTCTTCTGGGTTAGCCGCCGCTTTTACTAAGACTTCTTGCGTTAACGCTTCTAAATCTGCAAGTGCCGTTGAAAGTGGCGCAATGAATTCCTGCATGTTTTGCGCTGTCGTTTCAGCAATATAGGCTTTTACTTCATCAGCAAAAACACTAAACAACTCACCTTTTGAGCCAGCAACTTTACGGGCAAGTAAATCCATTGCTTGAATACCATTCGTGCCTTCGTAAATTTGCGCGATACGACAGTCACGAACTAACTGCTCTTGACCCCATTCGCGAATAAAGCCGTGACCACCAAATACTTGCTGACCAGCAACCGCGCTTTCAAAACCTAAGTCGGTAAAGAATGCTTTTGCAATAGGTGTCATCAACGCAACAAGTGCGTCAGCTTTCGTTTTTTCTTCGCCTTCACCGTAGGTCGCAATATCTAATTTCATAGAAATGTATGTCGATAGTGCACGTGAACCTTCATTTGATGCCTTCATATTGAGCAACATTCGACGCACGTCACCGTGAACCATAATAGAATCAGCTGGCTTTTCAGGTGATTTAACACCACTTAAACCACGACTTTGAAGACGATCTTTAGCGTACTCTAATGCGTTTTGATATGAACGAACACCCGCACCAATGCCTTGGATACCAACACCAATACGCTCGAAGTTCATCATGGTGAACATACATGCTAAACCTTTATTAAGTTCACCAACAAGATAGCCTGTTGCACCGTCAAAGTTCATCACACAAGTCGCAGAGGCATGAATACCCATTTTGTGTTCGATAGAGCCACACTTAACATTGTTTGGCTCGCCTAATGTTTCATCTTCATTGACTAAAATCTTAGGCACTAAGAACAATGAAATACCACGAGGCCCTGCTGGCGCATCGGGTAATTTAGCGAGTACTAAGTGGACAATGTTTTCAGCTAGATCGTGTTCACCCGCTGTAATAAATATCTTTTCGCCCGTTACCTTATAGCTACCATCTTCTTGAGGAATAGCTTTTGTGCGAATCATTCCTAAGTCAGTACCTGCATGTGACTCAGTTAAACACATTGAGCCAGTCCATTCACCTGAATACATGCGCGTTAGGTAACGCTCTTTTAATTCTTCAGTAGCATGCTTTGCGATTGATAAGCCTGCGCCTGCTGTTAAGCCAGGGTATAAAGAGAATGATATATCAGCGCCACATAACATTTCTTCATGTAAAGCTGTAATCATTTTAGGCATGCCCATGCCACCATACTCAACATCACCACCGAGTGCAGTCCAACCACCTTCTACATAAGTTTGGAAAGCCTCTTTGTAACCAGGCGCTGTCGTAACAACACCATTGTTAAATGAAACACCGGTTTCATCACCATTTCTTGATAGTGGTGCAATTTCTTGCTCAGCAATTTTTGCACATTCTTGCAAAATAGCATCTGCGGTTTCTGGGTCTACATGATCGGCCAGGTGTGGTAACGATGGCCATAAAGTTGAAACATCAAACACATCATGTAGCAAAAAGCTCATATCCTTTAACGGGGCTTGATAGTCAGCCATGGGGACTCCTAATAATTAAACATACGATTAAAACAACCGTTTAAATATAAACAATTGTTTGAAAATGTAAAGCAATAAGTGGCAATCAGCGCGATGAGAACGTACTATCAATAGAAAACAGGTTCCGCTTTATTACACTAAAACCTTGTTATGTAATCTATTTGAGAAGCTATAAAGCCTAGCACCATGAAAAATAAAGTTTGCCGCAGCTTAGTGAAACTCTCCCTCAGTCTCGCGTTTCTAGCGACGCCGTTAATGCTTTGCGCTCAACAATTACATTTTAGCAAACAGCAACAAGAAGGGACGGTAAGTCTTAATTTTGCCTGGCAAGATATGAATGATGCCGCGCAACAACTCAACTTCTCTGAAAATAGTGGTGCCTTTTTTAAACCGTTTAGAAATTTTCGTGCTTATAATCCACTATCCGCGCAACAGGCTGTCGTTAAAAAAACACTAAAAGCATGGCAAGCTGATCCTATTGACGGTGTATCAATAAAGCTTACTCGAGATAATGGCCAGCTGGGTATCGGGTTAACCGCAACGAGTGAAAATGCATTGCAAGATGCATCAGCCCATTTAAAGCGCCTATCAGGTGAGGCAAAAGAGCAATATCTCGCCCAACGTTTTTATCATATTTTCACGCGCCATGATGGCAAACAAGGTGTGAAACCCGATCATGTTAAAATTGCAGAACAATCTGCGCCATTACTAAAAGCACTCAAACCCATTATTTTAGAAACGGTAGAGTTAAGAAATATCCGACTGGTTACCGACTATACGTTCAACTTTATCCAGTCTATCCCATACTCTAAATTAGCCTCAAGGCAAACATCAGCAGGTGCTGGCTTTGTCCCCCCCATGCAACTTTTGTATCAAAACCAAGGTGATTGCGATTCAAAAGTGACACTTGCTTCGGCACTTTTACGCAGCTTAATGCCACGCATTGAAATGATAATGGTGTTTATCGATGGCCATGCGTTGATGGGTATTAATGCTCCTTTGCAGGCAGGTGATAAAACAATTTCTTATGAAGGTATTACCTATGTGTTGGGCGAGCCAACCGGCCCTGCACAATATCCACTTGGGAAAATTGCGCTGCAATCAGAGCAGGCTATAGATGCTGGTTTATACACGGTAGAGAAATTTCATGTCAATGAAACGGTTGATGAAGAATAAAGCCTATAATGGCCAAATAGATATTGCTAGGAAGATAGTAACCGTTTTATCAACTGACTTGTTGATTCAAATTTAAGACCTCAAGCATTCCCTGTTTCAAGATTTTTGCCGTTACAGGCTTAGCAATGTGAAGATTCATGCCGGCTTGAAAACTGTTCTGTCGGTCTTCTTCTCGTGCATGGGCAGTCATTGCAATAATGGGTAAGTTTTCAAATTGTTTCATTGCTCTAATTTTTCGGGTCGCTGTTAATCCATCCATCACAGGCATTTGAATATCCATCAAGACAAGTTCAAAGTCCTCTTTTTTTACCATTTCTAGCGCCTGCTGACCGTTTTCTGCAATTTTTGCGTCAATACCCATTGCTGACAAAAGCTGTTTGGCAACCATTTGATTAACTAAGTTATCTTCAACAAGCAAGACTCGCTTATTTTGCAATAACGAGTCGTTTGCTGGGCTTTCTATCAAGCGGTTTTTAAGTGCTTGGTTTTGTTGCTGCATTTCCATTTTGCAAAGTGATAATAGCGTTGAACGGTAGATAGGTTGTTCAATAAACAAATAAGGTAAGTTCAACGACATGGCTTGTTTTTCAATAGCTGCTATTTTTTCTTTGCGCTCTGGCAGTAAAATACCAACAGCTTTAATATGTTGCCAATGACAATAATGTTGATGACTAAATTCGAGTAAGTTTTTAAACAAATCTTCATCATTTGCTTGTTCCGTATCAATCACTAACACAGTATCTTGCTCTACTACTGATAGGTTAGCTATATCTGTTAACTTACGCACATTAACCGCTAATTGATTAATGCCTTCAACCGCATTTTCACTAATTGACGCCGCTAAACTTGCAATCTCAATTTGGTGATTTAACGGTGAATGATAAATCACGTCATCAAAAAGCACTTCAAAGCTAAATTCACTGCCTTTGCCTAAAGCTGAGTCTATTTTGATTGTCCCGCCCATCAAACTAACAATTTGTTGGCAAATTGCTAAACCTAAACCAGTACCACCGTACTCTCGGGTCATAGACTCATCAACTTGAGTAAACGCGTTAAACAAATCCTTTTGTGCATCAGGCTTGATACCTATACCGGTATCGGTGATAGAAAAGCGTATTTTAGTTTGGTTTTGATGCTTTGCTCTGATGTAAGTATTCACATATAACTTAATAGAACCACTGCGAGTAAACTTCACGGCGTTATTTAAGATGTTATTTAATACTTGAACAAGTCGACCTTCATCTGTTTTTACTTTAGCGGGTAATAAAGGCGATAACTCAATAATAAAATCGAGGCCTTTTTGTTTCGCCTTGCTTAAATTGAATTCAACGGCCTGCTCAATAATTTTATCTAGAGAATAGCTACCGTAATATAACTGCATATTGCCAGACTCAACTTTTGCTAAGTCGAGCAGCTCATCAACAAGTCGCAATAACGATGATGATGCAGATTGAGCTGTAGTAATATACTGCATCTGCAAAGGTGTTATTGTTGTATTTTCGAGTACTGACATCATACCGTCAATAGCATTAATCGGTGTGCGAATCTCGTGACTCATATTTGCCAAGAACTGACTTTTTGCTTGGTTGGCATCTTCGGCATGCTCTTTAGCTTTCATTATGGCGAGTTCGGTAGCATGCTGATTAGTCACATCTCGAATAATGAATACGCTACCAAGAATGGCTTTTTCATCACTAAACACGTAACCACAATAAATATCAAAGTGCTGGTCGTTCACCTCAACATTGCGAATATTTAACGAGCTGTCATTACCTTGCTTAGTCAAATGAACAAAGTGCTCAAGTACCTGACCAATGGCTTTAGGTAATAAGTTTGACGCGTCTTTACCAATTAAGCTCTCATCTTCGACAGATATAAACTTCTTAAACGCGCGATTAACCCCAATTGTTAAGCCTTTAGGATCAGTGAAAATAATTAGTTCAGGAATCGCATTAACGATAGAAACTAATTGCGCAAAGTCTCGCTCATGCTGTTCGCTTTTCGCTCTTAGTGCACTGGTTTGCTCTGCTACACGCTGATCTAGCTCAGAGTTATGATCTTTTAATTTCTGCATCAAGCTGCGGTTTTGACCAAATATATTTTCTACCAACTGGTACCAATAATGCCAACCAAGCGGAGGTTTCTCTTTGCCTGGATCGCCTTTAGCTGAATTTTCGATATGTTGAATAAAGCTCTTGGTCGGCTTAATAAAACTGCCTAAGGTAAGAAGGTACAGCACAAGAACAACAACAAAAAGTGTCCCCATAATCCAAATAAAACTAACTATCGCGTCTCTTATAATGGGAGAAATGAAGGAATTGTAAGGCTGATATTGAATAATAGACCAACCATTCGACTTGAGCTGAACCACTTCAACCCACCAACCATTCTTTTTGAAAAAAGGGCCTCTTGAATTGATATCAGCAAGGCTTAACTCTTGTAATTCAGCGGGAGCAATATCTAGCCATGACACCAGTTGCTGCTCTTCTGTTGTTTCATGAGGGTAATTAATCATCAGTTTTTGTTGCGCGTTTACAACAACGATAGATGCGTTATCACTTGGTCTTTTCGTCAAATATTGAGAAAGCTTAGTTAAATTGAAATCGAGTACTAAAGCCCCCATAAATCGAGATTGGTTATAAACCCCTTGGCCTAAAGAAAAGCTAGCACCTGTGCCCGCGGTATCCATATAAGGTGAAGACCAATAAAGTTCATCTTGCCCTAACCGACTCAAGGCTAAATAGTGAGGGCTTTGACGACTACTCGCATTAAAGCGCCACTGCTCCTTATCTACCCAAGGGTAAATACTGACAAATTGGCGATTAGAAATATAGTAAAGCCAAGACGCTTCAGGGATAACATTGACCGCACTGGCAAAGGCAGGGCCAATTTGCTGCGTCATCTTGATTTCATTTAACGTAGGCTCTGACAAATCAGCAACGCTGCCGTTACCCGTTACATTATTAATTAATGTTTTATCGTCAAAGTGAATGATATCAAGATAGAAGCCCTCTTTATCATCAACCAGTCTGGGTAATGGCGCTAATGTAAGTGCATGGTTTTTTAAATGGTATTGAGCAAGACTAGAAAGGTTATTAATGGTATTAATACCTAAAGCTAATCGCTGATCTAGTAAATCAGTATTGCTTAAAAGCTGCTGAAATCGGCGAGTTTGATGCTCCTCTACAGAAGCGTAATAACGTGAAATTGCAATAATAACGGCGAGTAAACCTACTACGATAAAAACCGAGAAAACTAATCGGTTATAACGTTGAAACAATCGCGTTTTATTATCTTTATTTTGCACAACAACTCTTTCGAATAAATCAGCCTTTGACGAATATAACATTAAAGACTGATTCGATTAAGTCTTTGTCTACAGAAGTTTTTATTAAAGTTTGCCCGTTACTGCTTTTTATCAACCAGCGTGCAAATACGATCACCGTAATAATTATCAGCATAGTTGCAAACTTTTACCGCTTGCTGTAATGATTTATTTAGACGACCAATTAATAGTTTTTTTAATGTACTCATAATGCTCTCCTTTTGTTACTGGTAATCATTATGCATGCGCCAATTAATTCATTAAATTAAATAAAATAGATTGTAGTATTCGCTTTTTTAGATTGCGCATCTCATAACGTATTATCAAGTGCAGACAACATTTTTATCACTGCTGTTCAATTTCAAATATTATTTACAACCCGTGCATTATTGTTAATTGGCAAGGCCACATTTATTTATCCAAGTTAACCTAGATGATGCACATTTAGTACTACCATCTTCAGTTGTAGAACATGTTTTGACAGTTTTATCAGACTGGCAGAAATTCATAGAGTTGTTGTTATTGAAGGCGTCTAAACCATAAAATGGGTCTGATAGCGATCCTGAACCTCCTCCCGTCGTCGGTTGTTGACCGTCAGATTCACTTTCATTTGTCAAAAAATCAATTAAACAATTTGATACTAAAACACCAGTTAGATCAATTTCACCGCCACCGAATAGCTCACCATATTTAAATCCATCAATTTTTGTCCATCCCTTATTTAACTCAAGGTTAAAAACAACTTGATTATCGCGCATAGAGTCACTCGCTAAATGAACATTAAAAGCAAGTCTATTGTCAAAATCATCGCCTCTAAAAACTATTAAGTTTCTATTAATGTAAGAAAAACTAATATTTATAACGCCTTGCCCTTGCCCAAGCGATATTCCCCCGCCATTCACCAATTTTTCATGTGTTAACTCTAAGGCAGTATCACCATTGAAAGAATCGCTTAATTTATCCCGTATTTCTTTTCTAATTGCACGCTTGCTTTCAGGGCTAGATAGAAACGCTGTTGGGTGGCTATCACAAGAGCTGTCGTTATTACCTGCCCCTTGGGCACTCTTGCTCATAATAAAATCTGGCTTAGGAAATAATTCACTACTGCTTATGCTTGCTTCACTTATTGCATTAATAAGATCATCATTGAAATCAAGGTAACTGTGCATTATTGCAGATTGATTTGATGTTAGAGGAAATGCCCTTGCGCTCACGAATGGGCGATTTTGAGAGTCTATTTTTGTTGTGACAATAAACTTATATATGTCTTTTGTTTTGTGAACAGGAATCAAAATTTCTTTAGAAATTGGTTCACAATAACTCGCAATGCTTCCATTACGAAAAATATCACAGTTATTCACTGGAGCATTAGCCACAGCTATATTTCTCGCATTTATTTCATTACAGTCTTCACAAGCATATGCTTGAACATCTTGCTTTCCATCAAACAGAAAAGCTAAAGATAATGGTGAAAAAAACAGTGTTAAGATAACAGAAATGTACTTCATAAAAATCCCTTTAATATTTACTTCAGATAAAACTAACACCATGTAAAAAAAACACAACAAGAAGTAAAAAAAATGTTAACAGCAAGGTTTTTGACTGTGTAGCTAATAACACTCCTTGTTATTAGCCCCAGCCTTTTGACACCACAAAAGTAAACTTTGGCAACTATTTTATTCAATCACTTAAGAACGTCTACTACATGTTTTCTTCAGCAAAAGAGGCTAATCGACTTCTAACAACACCATTTAAGTTCACTGTACTACTGCCAGGGAAATCTTTAAATCTTTCAACGATATACGTTAAGCCCGACGTTACTGCGGTTAAATAATTACTATCAATTTGTGCCAAATTACCAGAACAGATTAGCTTGGTTCCTTCACCACAGCGCGTAATGATTGTTTTAAGCTGTGAAGCAGTGAGGTTTTGACATTCATCTAAAATAACAAAAGCATTTTGAATACTTCTACCACGCATAAAGTTTACCGATTTAAACTGAATATTCGCCTTTTCCATAATGTAATTTAGACTACCATTCATATTCTCATCTTGTTTATGCAACACTTCTAAAGAGTCAGTAATAGCTGCTAACCATGGGGCCATTTTCTCTTCTTCGGTGCCAGGCAAAAAGCCTATCGATTCAGCAATTTCAGGTGTTGAACGAGTCACAATAATTTTGTCATATAGGCCACGTTCTACCACTTGCTCTAAAGCCGTAGCTAACGCCAGTAATGTTTTACCACAACCCGCAGGACCTGTTAGTACAACCATATCAATATTTGGGTCTAACAATGCATCCATCGCCATACCCTGATAGACATTTTTCGGCGATATACCCCAGGCACTTTTTCCCATTAAGCGCTCGCGAGAAACATCTTGAATGGCAACTTTTTCATCATCCCATCCAGTGACTTTACCGGCGAAGTGTTCTGTTTCATCAATCACGTACTCATTCATATAAGTACTTTTTAATAGCGATTTTTCTACATAATGGGTTGTCACACGGCCACTTGTCTCACTATCGCAATCTTTAACGTGCTGCCAAAAGTCTCCTTCAAACGCTTGATAACCCTTAGTTAAGAATTGAATATCATCAATTAATTGGTCAGTTCTATAGTCTTCAACGAAATTCAATCCCGCGCCTTTGGCTTTCAAGCGCATGTTAATATCTTTAGTGACCAATACAACTTTCCTACCGTCACTTTTTGACTGTAAATGCAGGGCAGCGGTAATAATGCGGTTATCGTTGTCGTTAAATGACAGACGACTCCCCTTCATTGTCGATACTTGAGTATTGTCTTTTTCTAGCGCGTAATCATTAAAAATGGCCAAAGTACCTGTTGGTTCACCTTCACCACCAACGTGGGCAAGCGAGACACCTTCAACAATTTCTTCAGGTGTGGCATTAGCGAGAGTATCTTCGAGCGCTCGAATGGCAACACGGGCGTCACGACTAACATCTTTTTTTCTATCTTTTATTGAGTCGAGCTCTTCTAAAACCGTCATTGGAATAACAACGTTGTGCTCTTTAAAGGAGAGGAAAGCGAAAGGTTCGTGCAGTAAAATATTTGTGTCGAGTACGTAAGTGATTTTGTTATCTGCCATAGCATATCCTTCTACGATAGAACGCTAAACAGATGGTCTTACTGGTGAAAGAAATGTCCCATCTAAGTTAGCGAACGGACAAATGTAAAGTCAGTATTGACACTTCCACTGTCTCACTAAGTGATCACCAAAACAAGCAAAAAATGTCGTTTTTTAATGAATTTTTTTACGCTATAAAAAGGTCATTGACTTGTCATAATTTGATGGCAAACTGGCCAATTAGGTCAGGCATTCTTAATTCAATATTCACTTTGCCCCGCCACTTTATTCCTTTCTGTCGAAAATCGCTGACAAATTGCCAATAATAAGATTTTTTTAATGATTACAACTATGATTAACGGTAATATAGCGCGCCATTTTTGAGCTAGCGACTAGGAGACACACGTTAATGTCATTTCAACTCGGCCAACGCTGGATAAGCGATAGCGAATCTGAACAAGGTTTAGGTACAGTTACAGCACTAGAAAACCGCTTTGTTACCATAGTTTTTACCGCAACAGGCGACTCAAGGCAGTATGCCAAAGCTGATGCACCGCTAACCCGAGTTATCTTTAATGAAGGCGACATTATTCCTAGCCACGAAGGCTGGCAGTTGCAAATAGAATCAATTGAAGAGCAAAATCAATTACTCACTTATCATGGTATTCGTGTCGATACGCAAGAGCCGACAAGTTTGAAAGAGGTGATGATTGATCATTTTATCAAATTCAATAAGCCTCATGATCGCCTGCTAAATGGTCAAATAGATCGCCTTGATTGGTTTCAACTGCGTAAAAACTGTTTGAGTAAGCAATTCGAGCAGCAACAGTCAGATTTATCAGGCTTAGTTGGCGGACGTGTTAGTCTGATCCCTCATCAATTGTATATTGCAGAAGAAGTCGGTAAACGTTTCGCTCCACGTGTTTTACTTGCCGATGAAGTGGGTTTAGGTAAAACCATTGAAGCTGGTCTTATTATTCACCAACAACTCGTTAGTGGACGAGCAAGCCGAATTCTGATCATCGTGCCTGAGCCTTTAATGCATCAGTGGTTGGTTGAAATGCTACGTCGCTTTAATTTGGCATTTAGTATATTTGATGAAGAGCGATGCCTTGAATCTGGCGAAGAAAACCCATTTAGTACCGAGCAATTAGTACTCGTTAATTTAGATTTTGTTTGCCAAAACCCACAATGGTATGAAGCGATTATTGCCGAAGAATGGGATTTAATGGTCGTTGATGAAGCACACCATTTGAATTGGCAGCCAGAAAAACCGAGCCTTGAGTATCAATGCATTGAACAACTTGCACAAACAATTCCAGGCGTTTTGCTATTAACTGCTACGCCGGATCAGTTAGGTCATGAAAGTCATTTCGCTCGCTTACGATTACTCGATCCTGACCGTTTCTTTAACTATGCAAAATTCGTAGAAGAAGAAAGCCATTACCAAGACGTCGCCCAAAGTGCCAACAAACTTCTCAGTGACGATGAACTCTTTGCTGACGACATCAGCACCTTAGCGAGCCTATTAAAAGAAAGCGACGTATCAGATTTACTTTTACTAGCAAATAGTGATGATGAAGAGCGTGATGAAGCCCGCCAAAGCTTAGTGAAACAGTTGCTTGATCGCCATGGTACAGGCCGTATCTTGTTTAGAAACTCTCGAAACACGATTAAAGGTTTCCCTGAGCGACAGCTAAAGGCTGCGCCATTAACAATGCCTGACGATTATCAGGATAAAATTGTTGAGTACATTCAATCAAACGACATTGAAACGCTAAAAACAGCACAACAAAGCCAGTGGCTCAATACGCCAGAGCGACTATTTGAACTCGACCATCATGATTACCCTTGGTACGACATTGATCCACGCGTTGACTTCTTAATTGATTTATTAAAATCACTTGATAAAGAAAAAGTATTAGTCATTTGTGCTCATGCGCAAACAGCAATTGATATAGAAAATGCCTTAAGAACAAAAGAAGGTATGCGCGCAGCTGTATTCCACGAAGGTTTGTCAATTATTGAACGCGACAGAGCTGCTGCCTATTTTGCGCAAGACGAAGACTCTGCCCAAGTATTATTGTGTTCTGAAATCGGCAGTGAAGGCCGAAATTTCCAATTTGCGCATCATCTCGTGTTATTTGATTTACCAAGTAACCCTGATCTACTCGAACAACGTATTGGCCGTTTAGACCGCATTGGTCAAACGCAAACAATTAAATTACATGTCCCATATTTTGAACAATCAGCGCAGTCACTATTGTTCAATTGGTACCATAAAGGCCTTAATGCCTTTGAACATACTTGTATTACCGGCCGCGCTGTTTATGAGCAATATGGGGCAACGCTTGTCCAATTAGCATTAACAGCAAATTGGCAATCGGCTCAAGCAGATCAATTCATTGCTGACAGCCATGAAAAACACTTAGAAATAAAAGCCGATTTAGAATCAGGCCGAGATAAATTGCTAGAGCTTAATTCTTCAGGCCAAGGTCGTGCGCAACAACTTGTTTCATTAATTGATGAGCAAGATCAAGGCATTGAGTTACCTAGCTTTATGTTTAATGTTTTCGACGTATTTAATGTACAGCAAGATGACAAAGCCGATAACGCCATTGCTTTGCACCCAACAGAGCACATGTTGAACTCGAACTTTCCTAATTTGCCAGAAGACGGTACAACCGTGACCTTCAACCGTCACACTGCACTAGCATGTGAAGATTATCAGCTGCTCACTTGGGATCACCCAATGGTTCGAGGCTCAATGGATTTAATTCTATCTGACGACATTGGTAACTCAAGCATAGGTATATTAAAGAACCCAGCGATCCCAGCGGGTACCTTTTTCTTAGAGTGCATATTTACCGTTGAAGCTACCGCGCCAAGCCAATTGCAATTACCACGGTATTTACCAACAACACCTATTCGCATTTTAGTGGATAAAAACGGTAATGATTTGGCTGACAAAGTGCCATCTAAGGTGTTTGATAAGCAATTATCACCAGTTAAAAAACAAGTCGCTTTACAGTTAGTGAAGGCGCTTAAATCTCAAGTATCGCCTTTAGTGTCATCAGCTGAAGAGCACGCACAGCAGCAAGTAAATGCGATTCAGAAAAAAGCGTTAGCGCAAATGAACGAATCACTTAATGAAGAATATGACCGTTTATTTGCATTATCAAAAATTAACCCAAATGTTCGTGCATCTGAATTAGCCTTTATCAAAGAGCAACAAGAGCAACTGAGTCACTTTATTGATCATGCGATGTTGAAATTCGAAGCTATTCGTTTAATCGTAGCGGGTCAATAATATTATGGTAGCTAATCCTGACTTTATTTATCGACCGCCAATGTCGCCTTACCTTGATATCGTTTATCAAGATAATGACATCGTCGTATTAAACAAGACGAGCGGTTTGCTTTCAGTGCCTGGGCGTTTGCCTGAGCACCAAGATTGCTTAGAAAATAGAGTAAAGTCAGTATTACCAACAGCTACCATAGTACATCGACTCGACATGGCAACGTCAGGTTTACTGATCATGGCGTTGAATAAGCCTGCCCATGTTCATGTATCAAGACAATTTGAACAACGCAAAGTCAGTAAGAAGTATCGTGCCCGCGTGTATGGGCACCTTGATAAAACTGAAGGTGAAGTGAATTTGCCGCTTATTTGTGATTGGCCGAACCGTCCTAAACAAAAAGTTGACCATGAACATGGTAAGCCTTCAATAACCAAATTTCAGGTACTGGCAATTGAAGAAGAAACCAGCTTAGTCGAATTAACACCAATTACCGGGCGCTCGCACCAATTACGCGTACATATGTTATCACTAGGACACCCTATTATTGGCGATCGCCTATATGCACATGATAGTGCATTAGCACTAAGTGAACGACTGCAATTGCATGCTTATACAATTAGTTTTCATCACCCCGTTACTAATGAAAAACTATCGTTAGAAGCACCTTGTCCTTTTTAAATTTCGTTAACTATCACTCAAGTTTTTGACAAGTATACCGATGTAGTATTGAAGCACAATTAGGCACCTGTGATGACAAAATATAAAAACCAATCTTTGATCTATTTAGCTTTTCTATTAAGCGTTACATTGTTTTTTATGTTGCCTGCAGTGGCGCAAGACTCAGAAGCAAATAAGAATGAATCACAACGTGTTTTAGTGCCACCTGCCGACTACTTCAGCCAACAGCAAGATGATATTAAACACTATTTAAATCAAGTCACAGAAACTTTAATTGGTACTCAATCACATGCGCTACTTGAGCAAAAAAGTAATACGCCAATCAATAAAGGGACGGTATTGTTGCTGCCTGATTGGCATGACTTTATCGCACCTGCACAACATTTAGCGTATCTAGCAAAAACATTGCCTGATATGGGTTATACCACGATCAGTATTCAACCGCCGGCCATGCCTGAGAATTACCCTTCAACCGCTATTACTGAAGAAGAAAGAGCAACACAGAATAAAGCATTATTGGATGATTACCTTCGTCAGTTACAGGCGTTGATGGTAAATGTCATGGAAAAAGCGCAACAACAACAAGGCGCTATTTTGGTTGCGACTGCAGGCAGTAACGCAGGCTTCTTAATGTCTCTTTATCAAGAAGCGGCTATCCCAGTGCCACAAGCATTCATTATGTTGAGTGCTTATCAACTAACCGACCAACAAGATTTAGCCTTTGCTAAAGCCGTCAGTGAGAGTGAACTGCCGACCTTAGATCTATACCTCAAGCATGACAATATGAGAGTAGAGCCAAGCGTTAAGATGAGACAAAAAGAAAGTACGCGAAATCTCAAAGTTGAATACCGTCAATACAAACTGAATAACTTTGCTACCGGCTACTATCCACAAGAGAATACGCGTAAGGCGATTGAAGGCTGGCTCGCATCAATGGGCTGGTAGGCTTTACCAATATTGCGCTTTATTTAGCGCAGCGACACAAATACTGTCGCCTGTTAATATTGGAATATCATCACCTGAGAGGCTTTGAGCCAACCAACCATGAGGAAAAGATAAAGGCTGTGGCGCCTTAATTTGCCTTTCCGTGATCACGTCAAAACCCACCTTGCTGTAATAGGCAGGATCACCATAAGTAAACACGAGCGTAACCCCCTGTTTTTTTAAATACTCAATGCCTTCGGTAATTAACTGCTGCCCGACACCTTGTTTTTGGGACAGTGAATTAACGGCTACCGGTGACAAAATAAAGCTTTGAAGTGGCTCTTCGAATATCATACGACTAAAAATAATGACACCAATAATTTGTTGATGCTGCTTAGCTACAAAGCAATAAATATCTTGGCTAGGCGTTGTTTCTAATAGCGCTTTGGCTAACTCACCAATAACCAGACCTTCGTTCTCACCTTCAGATTTGCTAAAGGCCTCAACATATACAGCAACAACGTCATTTAGCTCATTTTCGGTATATAAAGAAACTTCCATAGCCCTTCCTTATTCATGCTCTCGTTAATCAACATTTGCCATAATCAAATCATACGCCGCTTGTATATCTTGCGCTTTTTGCTTGGCATCGTTCATCATTTCAGGCGGCAGACCTTTCGCGACAAGTTTATCTGGGTGATGTTGAGACATGAGTTTACGATGAGCTTTCTTAATGGTTTTCTTATCGTCTCCTTTTTCAACACCTAATAGCTTGTAAGCACTAGCCAACTGGTGCTTCGGCGAAGGCTGCGATGAACGGCCACTTTGATGACCGTGAAACTGAGCCCCAGCGCTAATCATATCAAGCAATCGATCAAGCTCTTGAGCCGAAACGCCGAGTAATGTTGCTATTTGGCGCAGTGCATCTTTTTCTTCTGTAACCAGCACACCATCAGCAAGTGCTAGCTGAATTTGAATTTCAAGAAACATTAAGATCAAATCATGACGACCTTTGGCACTTTCCATAAATTTTGCGATGCGCTGCTCTAACGGAAAGCCAGCCAATTTACCTTCTCTAAAGGCATCTTGCGCTTGTTGCTTCAACTCGCCTTTTAAGCCAATTTTATCCATATATTGGCTAGCAAACTTTATTTCATGCTCGTTTACACGCCCTTTTGCTTTAGCAACGTAACCCATCACTGAAAAGGTTGTATAAAGAAAAGCTGCTTGCGCATTTAAATCACCATCAGTTGACTGAAAATTAAAATTTAAATGGCGGCGACGATCAAAACTATGCCCTAACCACAAGCCCAATAATGCGCCAAAGATATTCTTAGACAGCATAAAGCCAAATAAAAAGCCAAAAACCTTGCCCCAAACTCTCATGATACTGTTTAAATTTCCTTAAAGCCGTTTTCTTGGGCTTGTTGATTAAGTTGTTCTAGTCGCTCAGGCGTGCCAACATCGGTCCACGGTGTTTCAATCACTTGTCCACTAACCAGCCCTTCCTGACAGGCCGACTTTAATACTGTCCCTAAAGACAATGGCCCTTGATGATGCAAGTATGGTGTAAAGAGTTTAGCTCGTAACACCGCAATTCCTGAATAAGTATAGGTTTCATCATCAGTATTTTTAGGCAAAACGACTTGCCCTTCAACTAACTGAAAATCACCGGTGAGATTATGCTCGGGATTTTTCACTAAACCGATATGGGCTGAAGCATTAACGTTAAAACTCAACTTGGTATAATCAAGTAAACAGAAAACATCTCCGTTAACTAATAAGAAAGGTTCGTCATTAAATGTCGATAAAACATTAATAATGCCACCTGCTGTTTCTAATGCTCCCACCTCTTCTTTGCTATAACGGATATTCATTTGCCACTGGCTGCCATCACCAAAGTACTCGACAATTTTTTCACCGTACCATGCATGGTTGATGACAACGTCTGTAACACCTGCTTTTTTTAGTTGAATAAGGTGATGTTCAAGTAAAGGCTTGCCAAAAACTTTCAACATAGGCTTTGGGCATTGATTGGTTAAAGGGCGCATACGCTCACCTTTTCCCGCCGCTAAAATCATGGCCTTCATGAAAGCTTCCTCAACACTTGAGGTAAAATGTCTTTTTCAACAAAACGGCCAAACCAAACCAGCTCTGGATAGTGACTACTTACTTCAATAATGTATCTAAGGGTTAGTGGGATATCATTCAAATAGCCATGTTTGTTATCGCGAAGTGACAAGCGGGCAAAAATACCACTGGCTTTTATGTGGCGTTGCATTCCCATCAAATCAAACCAGCGTTGCCATCTTGATTTGTCGACATCTTTGGTCTGTACCGCAAGTTGCTCATTTATTCTGATTTTCGATAAATAATAATCGAATAAAGCTGAGATTTCCTCACAAGAAAGCTGTTTGTAACAATCACGCAAAAGAGAAACAATGTCATAGGTTATTGAGCCTTGCACTGCATCTTGGAAATCAATTATTGCAATTTGATCATGTTGAACCATTAAATTTCGGCTATGAAAATCTCGATGCATCATCACCCGAGGCTGATCAGCAACGTTTTGAATTAACACATTGAAAGTATGCTCAATATGCTGTTGTTGCTCTGGCGTTAACTCAATCGCTAAATACTCACCGACTAACCATTGAGTGAAAATAGAGAGCTCAGTTAAGACAAAAGCATCGTTATATTCGGGGAGTTCAAGCGATGCACCTTGATAATCTAGTGTGGTTATTTTGACTAACTCATCAATGGCTTTTTTATACCAAGGTAATAATTCCTCTTGTGCAATCACATCAAAGAATTGTCTATCACCTAGATCTTCAAGCATCATGAAACCGTTAGTTTCATCAAACGCGAGCACTGATGGCACAGGCACTTGATTATTTTCTAAGGCATTGGCGACATTTACAAATGCGCAATTATTAGATAACGCAGGTGGCGCATCAACAGCGATAAAAGAATCATCAGGTGCTAAAACGATACGAAAGTATTGCCTGAAACCGGCATCGCCTGTAAGTGAGGCAATTTCTACGTTTTCTTTACTAATATGGGTTTGTTTTAACTGGCTTAACTGCTTAAAAAGCCAAGCATTAAACAATAAACTACGATCTGTCGCCACGTGCGATTTCTTCCTACATTGCGAATAAAATTTCTGTTAACAAATTGGTAAAAATTGTTCTAAGATAAACGCTTAATCGAATAAACTCGTGTTATAATGCAAAAATTATAACAATAACCCAAGAATTTATATTATTTCGGATATTAGATGCTCTGTAACCGTTTCCTAAAATGGGCGTTTAGCTGTGTGTTCTTCTCTAGTTTCTCACACGCAGCAAACACTACCGAAAAAAGTGAAGAATTGACATGCCCAATTCCATCGTACGCAAAAGTCATGGAAGTATCGGATATGCTACCCAAAGACTTCATTCAAATTAGCTCAGATCATGCGTTTATTGAAAAGAATCGTTTAGCCAAGTTTGATGGCAATGTTCTGATGAGCCAAAATGGTCAGTCAATCAAAGCAGATTCCTTAGCCTTTAACCGCGAAACCGAAAGCCTAGACGCATCGGGTAGCATTCACTTTCAAAGTGAAGGCGTTAATGTATTTGCTGAGCATCTAAATGCTGACAAACAAAACTTAAGTACAACGTTAAGTGATGCTTCCTACCAATTAAGTAGCAACCCTGGCCATGGTGGCGCAAGTATCATATACGTCAATGCTGATGGTTCGCTTAGCTTAGTTGATTCAACCTACACGACTTGTTTAGGCGAAGTACCCGATTGGCAAATTTCAGCAGGCCAAATTTATATTTCTGAACAAGATAATGTGGGTGAAGTATACAATGCCGTTTTGCGTGTTTTTGATGTACCTGTTTTATACGTACCTTACTTTAACTTTCCTGTAACTAACAAACGAAAAACTGGTTTCCTCTACCCTAAAATTGGTTCATCAAGCAACGTTGGTTTTGAAGTTGAAGCGCCATTTTATTGGAACATAGCACCCAATATGGATGCGACGATTACGCCTCATTATATGTCTAAGCGTGGCTTATTATTGAATTCAGAATTTCGTTACCTTCAAGGTGAGCAGCAAGGTGCTATTAATTTTGAATACTTAAATAAAGATAAAGAGTTAACAGGCGCTGCCGGCGAAGAAGCGCGTTATTTAGGGCGTTTTCAACACTTCGGGACATTTAACGATAACTTTCGCGTTTACGTAGATTACACATCGATCAGTGATGACAATTATTTAGTTGATATTGGCAGCGAACATTACAATTCGTCTGACGCCTACTTATATCAAATTGGTGAAATCTCTTATTTTGCCAAAGACTGGCAACTAACAGCTAAAACCCAAGACTTTGAGGTTTTAGGTAATTATATTCAAAGCTACAAAACCTTACCTCAAATAGAATTTGATGGCGCCTTCGACATGGATAGTGTTGGCGGAGTATTTGAGCTCTACTCTGAATATTCTCGATTTACTAATCGAGATAGCTCACTACCTGAAGCTGATCGTTATCATATTGAAGCGGGTATGACATTCCCTATCGCGACCCCTGCTTACTTTTTAAATTCTGAATTTAAGTTATTGCAAACCCATTACGAACAAGACAACTTAACGCCTGATAGCACCTTGAGTGAGTCAGTGACTCGAACTTTACCCAAAGCGCGTATTCACGGTGGTATTAACTTTGATCGCGCTATGAGCAAAGCCGGTTACACCCAAACTTTAGAACCGCAATTACAATATCTGTATGTTGGCGATGAAGACCAAAGTACGATTGGCATATACGATTCAGCACCACTACAAGACGATTATGACGGATTATTTAGAGATAGACGCTGGAGTGGTTTAGACAGAATAGCCGCTGCTAACCAGTTATCTTGGGGTGTAACATCACGTATTTTAGATCCAAGCTCTAATGAAGTATTTCGCGCAAGTATAGGTCAAATTAACTATTTTGATGCTCAGGAAAGCGTAACTGCAAATGGCTTAATTGTCGACGATGAAACATCAGCCTTAGCAGCAGATGTTTACTTCCAACTACATAGAAAATGGCAGTTTAGTGGCGACCTTCAATACGACACCCATGATCAAAAAACCAATAAAAGTCAGTTTAGCGTTGATTACCTGCCTAGCAGAAAACATTCAATTCAATTGAACCATCGTTACATTCGCAATGTCTCAACAGAAACACTCGAACAACTTTCTTTGCTTGGCACGACCAAAGTTTCAGAAAACTGGCAATTAGTTGGCCGTGTTACGCAAGATATGCGTAAAAACCGAAGCTTAGAAAGTTACTTAGGTGTGCAATATCAAAGTTGTTGTTGGGCTGTTAGATTTGCTTATCATAGGCATATTAATACAACGATTGATGATAATGACATTAACAACCAAAACCGCGATGAATTCGACAGCGGGTTTGTGTTACAGTTAGTGATAACAGGCCTAAGTGGCAATAAGTCATCATTATCAGCTCAAGATATGTTAAATTCGAGCATCTTTGGCTATAAAAAACCGTATTTTCTTAAAAATTAACTAGAACGAAAATTAATGAAAACAATATTATCTTTAAAAAGCTTATTAGTAGTTGCACTGCTGAGTATTGGTGCATTAAGCCCGTCTTTAAGTCATAGTGCCGAGCAAGAAGTTGACCGCGTTGCTGCGATTGTTAACTCAACGGTAGTACTTGAATCAGAAGTACAAGACATGATTAAAAACGTTAAAGCGCAAGCTAAAGCGAAGAGCCAGACCTTACCTTCTGATACGGCTATTCGCGTACAAGTCATGGACAAACTCATTAACGAAGCACTTATTCTTGAATTAGGTGACCGTATGGGTGTTCAAATTAGTGATGCGCAGCTAGATGAAACAATTCTGAATTTAGCAAAATCAAATAACATGTCTTTAGAGCAGTTTCGCCAAATTATCGTCAATGACGGTATGAGCTATGAAGCATACCGAGAAAGTGTACGTAACGAATTAGTGCTTGGTGAAGTAAGACGAGCAAGTGTTCGTCGTCGTATTTATATCTCACCCCAAGAAGTAGCGAATTTGCTAGAAACAATGAAACAGCAAACGAGCCAAAATGAAGAATACAATATCGGTCACATTTTAATTGAGTTTCCACCTGAGCCAAAGCAAGCTGATTTAGATGCGGCGAAAAAACGTGCTGATAAAGTTATTGAGTTACTCAATAACGGTTCTGAATTCCGTAAAATTGCTATTGCGTCATCAGGTGATGCGAATGCACTTGACGGTGGTAGTATAGGTTGGAAAACAATCAATGAATTACCTACATTATTTGCAGAAGTTATCGACGGTAAGAAAAAAGGTGAGGTATTCGGGCCAATCCGCACAGGGTTAGGTTTTAGTATTGTAAAAATTCTTGATGTTCGTGGCCGTGAAGTTGTAGAAGTGGAAGAAGTTAAGGCTCGTCATATTCTTATCAAACCAACTATCATTTTAAGTGAAGCAAAAGCAGAAGAGATGCTACAAGGCTTCTTAGATCAAATTGCAGCGGGTGAAGCTGATTTCGCTGAGCTAGCAAAAGAGCACTCTGAAGGCCCTACATCTGTGCGTGGTGGTGATTTAGGGTGGTCGGATCCAAATAAATACGATCCAGCATTTAGAGACACCTTAGCAAGTTTAGACATTGACGAATACAGTAAGCCGTTTCGAAGTTCATTTGGTTGGCATATTACCCAATTAACAGGCAGAAGAATGCTTGATGCTACAGCACAAATGAATGAAAACAAGGCTTATCAAATGCTTTACAACCGTAAATTCGGTATGGAAAGTGCGCGTTGGATTAAAGAAACACGTGACGAAGCTTATATAGAAATTTTCGATCAGGAATAACGAATGAGCCTTAGAATTGCAATTACACCTGGCGAACCAGCAGGTATTGGCCCCGATTTAATCATCAATATTGCTCAACAAGCATGGCCTATCCAGCTAGTTGTAGTTGCATCAAAGCAGTTACTTATTGAGCGCGCAGCGCTACTTAACCTGCCTATCTCTTTGGTTGATTATGATCCAGACAACAGTGACGCCGTTTCTGCCGGCGTCATTACTGTTTTAGATGTGCCTTTAGGTGATACTTGCCGAGCTGGCGAATTAAACCCCAATAACGGCCAATACGTCGTCGAAACACTACGCATTGCTAGTGAAAAAAATATGTCTGGTGAGTTTGCAGCGGTTGTCACAGGCCCAGTGCATAAAGGGTTAATTAACCAAGCAGGTATTGCATTTAGTGGCCACACTGAATACTTTGCGATGCAAGCAAACTGCACTGATGTTGTCATGATGTTGGCAACTGAAGGTTTACGTGTTGCATTAGTGACAACGCATATTCCTTTAGCTTATGTTTCTAGAGCGATTACGCCAGAGCGCTTAAGTAAAGTCACTAGAATACTTCACCATGATTTACAAACTAAGTTTGGCATTCAATCCCCTAAAATTTATGCCTGTGGCATTAATCCGCACGCGGGAGAAGACGGTCACTTAGGTAAAGAAGAAATTGAAGTAATGAATCCAACCTTTGATATTTTGCGTGCAGAAGGCATTAACATCATAGGTCCTTTACCTGCCGATACCATTTTCCAAGAAAAATATTTAGAAGATGCCGATGCGATTTTATCAATGTTCCATGATCAAGGCTTACCTGTGTTAAAATACAAAGGCTTTGGACAATCGGTAAATATCACACTTGGCTTACCATTTATTCGCACCTCTGTGGATCATGGTACTGCTCTTGATTTAGCCGGCACTAACCAAGCAGATAATGGCAGTTTCATAGCTGCAATCGATAGCGCCATATTATTAAGTCAAAACAAATCATGAGTAAAAATAGTCACTTAGGTCATCAAGCTAAAAAGCGCTTTGGCCAAAACTTCCTGAATAATGATGCCATTATTTCAAGCATCGTCGATGCTATTAACCCTGAACCAGGTGAAAATCTAGTAGAGATTGGCCCAGGTTTAGGTGCATTAACAGAGCCCGTGGTCGACCGTGCAGGCAAGTTATCCGTTGTAGAATTAGATAGAGACTTAGCTCATCGTTTACGTCACCACCCATTTTTGGCTTCGAAACTAACCATTCATGAAATAGACGCATTAAAATTTGATTTTAGAGAATTAGCGACCGAAGAAAAGCCCCTAAGAATTTTTGGTAATTTGCCTTATAACATTTCAACACCGCTTATTTTTCATTTACTGAGCTTTAAAGATAGTGTGCAAGACATGCACTTTATGTTGCAAAAAGAAGTGGTTGATCGCATGGCTGCGGCACCTAACACGAAAGCCTTTGGTCGACTATCTATCATGACTCAGTATCAATGTCAGGTTATCCCGGTCATGGAAATTGGTCCAGAGGCATTTACGCCTGCACCCAAAGTTGATTCAGCCATTGTTCGCTTAATTCCTCATAAAGAAATAGCGAATCCAGTAGAGGCATTGGAAGACTTAAATCAAGTGTGTTTGACAGCATTTAATCAACGTCGCAAGACGATTCGTAATAGCTTTAAAAAGCTAATTGATGCTCAAATACTTATTGACCATGATATTGATCCAACATTACGTCCTGAAAACTTGACCATTGATCAATTTATTACGTTAGCTAATATCGTCACCAAACAAAAACAGCAAGCTTAATCTTATGCTAGATATGGAAACGACAACATGGATCGACGTTCAGGTAGACGCTGAATTTTTACCTGAACAGTCGCTGACAAGTGAAGATAGGTATATGTTTCAATATACCATTACTATCACTAATCGTGGTGAGCATAGCAGCCAATTATTATCTCGTTCTTGGCTCATCACCGATTCAATAGGCGAAACCAATACGGTTGAAGGTGACGGCGTTGTAGGACAACAACCCATTCTTCAACCTAATCAAAGCTATACCTATACCAGCGGCTGTATATTAAAGAGCCCACTTGGCACAATGGAAGGCTTTTACGTTTTTATTCAAGAAGACGGCACAAAAGTTAAAGCACCTATCAAGGTGTTTACCTTAGCGATGCCTAACATTATCAATTAACTTATGGCGCTTTATATCGTTGGCGATATTCAAGGTTGCCATAAAGAATTAAAAGCGCTGCTTGAAAAAGCAAAATTTGATAAAAATAAGGATCAGCTCTGGTCAGCTGGCGATATTGTTGCCAGAGGAAGTGATTCGCTAGCCACTATTGAATTCCTACAAAGTTTAGGCGATAGCTTTAATAGTGTTTTGGGCAACCATGACTTACATTTAATGTCGATTTATTATGGCATAAAAAAAGCTAAAAAATCTGACAAATTAGACAACCTACTAGCAAGCAAAAACATTAATAGTATTATCGAGTGGCTAGCCCAATTCCCTTTAATGCTGCCATTACCCGATGGTAAATCATATTTATCTCATGCCGGCATTTCACCACAGTGGACACTAACCCAAGCCATCGAAAACGCTCAGTTTGTTGAAAAGCGACTGCGTGCAAAAGACAGAGAAAAGTGGTTGACTCGGATGTACGGCAACACGCCAAATAGTTGGCACCAAGTAGCGACGAAAACAGAGCGCTTTAGGTTTACTGTCAATGCCTTTACCCGCATGCGATTTTGTTATCAAGATGGCAGTTTAGAGTTTGATTGCAAGTCATCCCCTGAAGATGCTCCAAAAGATGTTAAGCCTTGGTTTACGTTATTGACCGAAGAGCAGAAAAACATCACATGGTATTTTGGTCATTGGGCTGCCTTAATGGGTGAAACAGGACTCAAGAATATTATCGCACTCGACACTGGCTGTGTCTGGGGAAACCATCTTACGATGATCAAAGTGAAATCAGGCAAGTTATTAACACAAAATTCATATCTCTAAACTAAACACACATTTTCCTTCGGCAATTTGTAACTAAAGGTGTAAAACTCACAACAGTTGTTATAATCTGCAAAAAGCTCTAAATATTTTTTCAAATGGACCGATAAGTAATTTTAGAGAATTATAATATCCTTCATTGAGTTAGCGTTTAAAATTGGTGGTATCTATGAAATTAACTGTAGCGATGAAAATAATTGGTGGCTTTACCATTTTATCTCTCCTACTTGTCATCACAAGTTTAATGTCGATTATGAATCTCGATACAATTAGTGATTCAGCAAAACAACAAAATGAACTTGCAACCCCTACGCTTCAAGGTAGTAACGAGTTAGCAACCGCGATAGCTAAAATGGGTAACGTCACGTTAAAAGCATTTTATCAATCTGATCTTGAATCAATAAATGCTAACAAGACAGAGTATCAAGCAATTGAAGATCGCTTTACTAAGACGCTAAAGCGCTTGAAATCAACAGTTTCATCTGAGCCTCAACTAGCCAGCAACGTGAAAAGTGTAGAATCATCATTTATGTCGTTAAAAAGTGCGACAAGCCAAGTGTTTGCTTCTCGAACTGAAAATATCAATTTAACGTCAATTCTAGTTGATCAAGTCGATATTCTCGAAGAAAAGGCCGATGACGCAGCGACTATCTTGCTTGATTTAGCTGACCATGACCTTGCCGATACCAAGTTAGCATCTTCAATTTCTGCTGGTGAAAACCTTGAAACAGTATTAAATGCTATCGTATCTTCGGCATACGAATATCGTGATACTGCATCAACGCAAACGGCTGACTTTATTACGCGTGAATTAGGTAGTTCAAAAAATGAGATGCTAGCTCAAGTTCGTTACATTTCAAGTAACTTAGTCGATGCGGGTGTTTCTGACATTGCTGATGATTTAAACGACCTTATTAACGAGATTGTCGACATACTTGACGGTTCAAATAGCCTAATCAATGTTAAGAATAGCCAGTTAAACACTGAAGCCTCAGCTAAAGCGCAGTTAATTGAATCTGAAAATTTAATTGATGCTGCAAATAGTATTCTTGGCAAGCAAGTTGAATTAGCAAACAGAACAACGTCTCAAGCAGCTAAGAGTGTTGGTGGTGCTGTAAGTTCAGGTACAACACAAACTATCGTGATTATGCTTGTTTCTATTACTTTAGCTATCATTATTTCGTTTTTCACCTTAATGAGCATCATACGCCCACTAGGCCGTGTTAATGACATGCTTAAGATTGTTGCATCGGGTGATTTATCTCACAAATTAGACGACAGTGGTCAAGATGAATTTGCAACGCTAGCTAGCAACTGTAACATGTTAATTGATAGCCTACGAAGCTTGATTCAAGGTATCGTGAGTCGCTCAACTCAACTAGCGGCTGCGGCAGAGCAAACCTCAGCAGTTACTGCCCAAAGTACAACAGCGATTGAAGAGCAGCGCAACCAAGTAGAACAAGCTGCATCTGCAACAACCGAAATGAGCTCTACTTCACAAAGCGTACTATCAAGTGCTAATGACGCATTAGGTGAGATCAAACAAGCGGATGATGAAGCTGAACGTGTTAAAGGTATTTCAGATAAAAACCGTGAAACCATTGAAGCATTGGCGAGCGAAGTTGAATCTGCCTCACAAGTTATTAATAAACTACAACAAGATAGTGCGTCTATCGGTGGTATATTGGATGTTATTCGAGGTATTGCTGAGCAAACGAACTTACTTGCACTAAACGCAGCAATTGAAGCAGCACGAGCCGGTGAGCAAGGCCGTGGTTTTGCCGTTGTTGCCGACGAAGTGCGAACGTTAGCAAGTCGTACGCAAGAGTCAACGCAAGAAATTCAAAACATGATTGAAGCGCTACAAACAGGTGCACAGAAAGCGGTATCAGTTATGGACACTGGTAAAGCACAAGCTGTTAACTGTGTAGAGCAATCAGAAATGGCCGATAAAGCCCTTGAAACTATTACGCATGCAGTGCATGAAGCTTACGACCGCTCTAGCCAGATTGCGACCGCAGCAGAAGAGCAAAGTGTTGTTGCTCACGAAATCAGTGAAAACTTAGAATCAATTGTGGCGATTGCTGAACAAACAACGGCGGGTTCGAAACAAACCGCTTCATCAAGTTCTGAGGTAGCTCGCTTATCTGAAGAACTTCAACAGTCGGTACAAGAATTTAAGTTATAACGCTAAACGTAAATTCATAAAAGGCTGGTATTCACCAGCCTTTTTTATTGTCATAATAATCTTTTCTTCTCAAAGCTAATATCAATGAAACTAGCCAAAAAATACGATCAACCTGAAGTCTTACTCATGGCAATGGCCTTTACGATGCCGTTAGTTTTTTCTGTGTGGATGGTATTGCTTAATAACTTCGTTATAGAGCAAGCAAGTTTTACCGGCGAAGAAATAGGTATTTTACAAAGTATTCGTGAAATACCAGGATTTTTAGCGTTTACCGCAGTTTATTTATTATTGTTTTTAAAAGAACAAAAGTTAGCAATTATTTCTTTAGCTGTCACAGCATTAGGCGTTGGCTTAACAGGTTTTTTTCCTTCAACTTATGGCTTGTATTTAACAACCTTATTAATGTCGACGGGTTTTCACTACTTTGAAACAGTCAATCAATCCCTAACACTTCAATGGATCGACAAAGAAAAAACGGCTCACTTTATGGGGCGTTTACTTTCGGCCAAGTCTGTTGGGTCATTGCTAGCTTATGGCAGTGTTTGGATACTCATGGATTATGCCGGCTGGAGTTATCAGTCAACCTATGCATTATTTGGCTTTTTCGCGCTCGTTATGGCGTTATTAATGTACTTTGCATTCTCGTCATTTGAACAACCGCACAGCCAATCTAAAAAGCTCATTCTTCGAAAAGATTATTGGTTATTTTACGCGTTAACCTTTTTCAGCGGTGCTAGAAGACAAATTTTTGTTGTGTTCGCAGGCTTCTTAATGGTTGAAAAGTTTCATTATTCTGTTGCTGATATCAGTGCGTTATTTTTAATTAACTATGTATTTAACTGGATATTTGCAGCCCGCATAGGAAAGTTAATTGGCAAGGTTGGTGAACGCAACATATTGATTTTTGAGTATGTCGGTTTAATTATTTTGTTTATTGCTTACGGCCTGGTCGAAACGGGTATGGCGGCGGCTATACTGTATGTTGTCGACCATCTATTTTTTGCCTTGGCAATTGCCATAAAAACCTACTTCCAGAAAATTGCCCGTCCTGAAGATATCGCCGCAACAGCCGGCGTCAGCTTTTCAATTAATCATATTGCTGCAGTTGTTATTCCTGCGATATTAGGCGCCGTTTGGATGGTAGACAGTTCACTCGTCTTTTATGTCGGTGCCGGTTTTGCCGCTTGCTCACTAATGCTTTCGATACTTATCCCAAAAACACCTGAGCAAGGTCATGAATGGCGATATAAGAAGAGAATGGCATAACCCCTAAGGTTATGCCTTATATACTAACTTAACTGCTTATTTTCGTTGGTAAACGTTAAAACGTAAATCGTAGGCATTGCGCTCATCTGCTGTGCGCAATTCGGTGCTGAGTTGTTGCCAATCATGAGCAAGATCATAGGCAGGAAATTGTGTATCACCATCGATATCTGCATCAATATGAGTAATATAAAGTCGGTCAGCTTTAGGCATACAATGCGCATAAATAGCACCACCACCAATCACCATTATCTCTTCAACATCTTGAACTAATGCCAGTGCTTGCTCAACACTTTGTACAACGTCAACACCTTCAATAGTTAATGCAGTATCGCGTGAAATGACGATGTTTTTTCGACCTGGTAATGGCCTACCTATAGAGTCATAGGTTTTACGCCCCATGATGATAGGCTTACCTAAAGTCGTTTGTTTGAAATACGCCAGATCGGCTGGCAAGTGCCATGGCATATCGTTATCTTTACCAATTATGCGGTTGCTGGCATGCGCAACGATCATAGATAGAGTTGTCATATAAAAGCTAAAATAAATAAAAACTGCACGCATCTTAACAAAAGCAGACACGATCAAAAAGGCGCGATTACCAAAGTAATTGCGCCTTAATACTTTATATCGAAAGTTTAATTAATTACTTACGATATTCAACTTCTACGTCGTATTCGTCTTCATCCCAATCATCATCATCGAGATCATCGTCGAAATCTGCAATTGTTTCTTCGTGGTAAGTATCCCACTTAAACTCAACAGACTCTTCGTCTTGCTCTTCTTCGACAACCGTCGGCAATGTTTCAATGAAGGTCATTAAGCTTTGGCACAAATCATCTGTACCCATTTTACCAAATGCCGAAATAGAACGAACTTCGCCTTGCCAATCTAGCTCTTTAATAATGCGCTCAGTTATTTCTTGTGCTTCTTCTTCAAGTAACAAATCAAGTTTATTAAGCACTAACCAACGAGGTTTAGCTGCAAGCTTTGGTGAATGCTCTTCTAGTTCATTGATGATCGTTTTTGCATTGTCGACAGGATCGCTGCCATCGACAGGTAATACATCAACAACATGAAGTAAAATACGACAACGCTCTAAGTGACGAAGGAATTTAGTCCCTAAACCTGCACCATCAGCCGCACCTTCAATAAGACCGGGGATATCAGCGATAACGAAACTACGCTGAGAGTCTAAACGCACAACACCCAAATTAGGCACTAGCGTTGTAAATGGGTAATCAGCGACTTTCGGTTTGGCTGCAGAGACACTGCGAATAAGCGTTGATTTACCTGCATTTGGCAAACCAAGTAAGCCAACATCAGCAAGCAATAATAATTCTAAGCGTATATTACGAATTTCACCTGGGGTGCCTTTTGTACATTGACGTGGTGCGCGGTTTGTTGAACTTTTAAAACGCGTATTACCAAGACCGTGCCAACCACCTTTAGCAACCATTAAGGTTTGCTTATGTTTAGTCAAGTCACCAATTTGCTCACCAGTATCAACATCAATCGCACGCGTACCAACAGGTACTTTGAGGTATAAAGGATCTGCACTTTTACCAGTACAATCTCGACTTTGGCCATTTTCACCACGTTTTGCTCGATGGAAACGCTCGAATCGATAATCAATTAACGTATTCAAGCCTTCATCAGCAATGAGATATACATCACCGCCGTCGCCGCCGTCGCCGCCGTTTGGACCACCAAACTCAATATATTTTTCACGACGAAAACTTACGATACCGTTACCGCCATCGCCAGCTTCTGCTCTGATTTCTACTTCATCTACAAATTTCATGGTCTTTTAAGACACTCCAAAATTGTTTGTACTCACCTATTATAAGCGATCTTAATAACTTAGCTAAAAGATCTTTGTAGGCTTTTGTATTCAACTGCCAGTTTCATTTTTTACTGGTAAAAAAAAACCCCGCTCAACTGCGGGGTTTTTCATACAGTTTCGAAACTTATTCAGCTACGATACTAACAAACTTACGGTTTTTAGGACCTTTAACTTCAAACTGAACTTTACCATCTGATAAAGCGAATAAAGTGTGGTCTTTACCGATACCCATGTTAGTACCAGCGTGGAATTTAGTACCACGTTGACGAACGATAATGTTACCTGCTAAAACAGTCTCACCACCGAAGCGCTTAACACCTAGGCGTTTACTTTCTGAATCACGACCGTTTTTGGTACTACCTGCTGCCTTCTTATGTGCCATTTTAAAATGCTCCTAAAATTAGCCGTTAATACCAGTAATCTTCACTTCAGTGAACCATTGGCGATGGCCCGCTTGTTTGCGTGAATGCTTACGACGTTTGAATTTAACAATCTTAACTTTGTCTGCACGGCCTTGAGTAACAACTTCAGCTGTTACTTTACCGCCAGCAATGTAAGGTGCGCCTACATTGATGTTCTCGCCGTCAGCGATCATTAAAACGTTATCAAAATCTACTGATGAACCAACTTCAAGTTCTAACTTTTCTAAGCGAACCACTTGGCCTTCAGTCACACGGTGCTGTTTACCACCACTTTGGAATACCGCGTACATAGCTACTCCGTACTGCGCCTTACTTTGTACAATAAAGACGCTTTAAATTTAAAAATATAGGGCGCGAATTCTACGCGAAGGATTAGATGATCGCAAGTATAAATCACATGTTTTGTGTATTTTTTTTACGATTCAATTTGGAGTGTTCTTTTACACTAATTTTCGTGTAAACTTCATCACTATTATCTGCTCAATTTTGCTGTTTTTAAGCGCTAACATCTGCAATGGAAATAAAACAAATACAAGCACTTGCTCAACAAGACATGACAAGTGTTAATGATCTCATTTACCAACAAGTTCAATCTGACGTCGCGTTAATTAATCAGCTTGGTATCTATATTGTCAATTCTGGTGGCAAGCGAATGCGCCCTATGTTATCAGTTTTGGCGACTCGTGCACTCAATTATCAAGGAAAGGATCATATTTCGATCGCCGCGATCATTGAGTTCATTCATACGGCTACATTATTGCATGATGACGTTGTTGACGAATCTATGATGCGTCGAGGTCGAGAAACGGCAAACGCCTTATTTGGCAATAGTGCTAGCGTACTTGTCGGTGACTTCCTATATACCCGTTCATTTCAAATGATGGTCGGTTTAAATAATATGAAGATCATGAAGATCCTTTCTGACGCTACCAATATTGTTGCAGAAGGTGAAGTACTGCAATTAATGAACTGCAATGACCCAAGTACAACCGAAGAAAGTTACATGGAAGTGATTTATTGCAAAACGGCAAAGCTGTTCGAAGCAGCGACTCGTTTAGCGGCAGTTGTATCAAACCAAGATGAAACGATAGAAACTGCGATGGCTGACTATGGTAAACACCTAGGTACGGCATTTCAATTAGTTGATGATATTATGGATTACACCGCTGACGCAAAAGAAATGGGTAAAAATGTTGGTGATGACTTAGCAGAGGGTAAACCGACACTACCGTTACTTTATGCGATGGTAAATGGTAATGAGCATCAGCGTCAACTGATCGCTGACGCCATCGAGAATTGCACAGGCATGGACCATTTAGATGAAATAATGGCCGCCATGGAAGCAACAGGCTCACTGCGTTATACCCAGCAACAAGCTGAAAAAGAAGCCGACAAAGCAATTCAAGCGTTGCATGTATTGCCAGACTCAGAGCATAAAACAGCGCTTATTGCATTAGCTCATATAGCAGCGAATCGTTCAGCCTAGCGCTCTTATAAACTTGTATTACAAAGGCCAGCATTAATGCTGGCCTTTTTCTTTAGTATTGGCGCATAATAGCCAGTGATGATTAGCTACATATTTGCCATCATCTTTAACCCTGCAATTTGCATTTGCATTTGCTGATTTAAGTAAGTTTGATAACTTGCTTGCTGTTGCTCAGTTAATATATTGGCCGACTGCTCCAGTGTCTTTTGTTGCTTTTCCATTAACCGATCACGTACTTCGTCTAACTTACCTTCTTGAACAAGTGACATCATATCCATACTGTCTCTTATGTCATCTGGTTCTTGAATCTGCGTTACAGAGTCAATCATTGAGTTCATTTGTTCGCTTGATAAGACTAAATCAGGAGACGTATGCGCATTAAACATAATTAACTCTTGGCGCAACGGTAGTGATTTTTCGTATGCCTTGTAACTTTCAACACCACTTGGGCCAATCAAGACTTCGAGTGATTTTTGATAGTCTTCACTTTCTTGGTATGGTTCGAAATCTTGCTTTTCTTCAGACGACTGATACGTATATTCCATTGCGTATTGGGTTTGGACAATCTGTTCATCAATAATCAAACTCATCAACGTCTCTCGCTGCGCATCGTCTAGTTGCAACTCATCAAACAATGCTTCGTATAACGGTGGGAGTCGATTTTTCATCTGATATTTCAATTGTTGCTTCATAAAATCAGACTGCATCATCTCTTGCATTTCAGGTGATTGCAGCGCTTTTAATGGAGAATTGGCTTGCACTTTACTATCTGAAACTGTTTCACTGTGTTGTGTTTCTTTGTGAAGAGCTGCTGCTAGTGAATCATTTTTTATTGATTTAGCGACTACTTGCGGTTGCTCTATATCAGCGTCGATTGAATTGGCTTGCGCTTCTTGGTTTGAGTTTATTTGGTTTGCTAGCTGCGCATTTTTGATATAAAGCTCAGCAATTTTATTGCCCTGTTGATAATTGCTATAGCCTAATAAAACAATCATCAGAAATAGGATAACATTAAGTGTTTTAGCCATTTTAGTCCCTTAATAAAAGCAGTTAACAAAAAAACCAATATTAACAATATATTTACACTTTGTCTAAAGTGAAAAAATCACGTAGACTCATCAAATAACAGAAAATAAATTGAAATACGCAGTAACTTAACAGGTGAGTAGTAATGCTTGGTGAGCAACATGGTGAAGTATTATTCACCGTTGAAGATAATATTATTATTGCTAAAGCCATAGGCTCTTTTAACGAAGAAGGCGCTTATGACTATACCAATGGTTTTAAAGATAGAGTCGACCAGTTAGGGAGCCAACCATTTGCCATTCTCGTTGATAACCTTTTAATGGAAGGTGCAACTCCAGAAGCCTTTAAAGTATTAGAAGCTTATAATCAGTGGTTAAACGATAAACCGCTAGTGGCCAAAGCCTTTGTCGTAAAAAGCCGAGTAACAACAAGTATAGTAACGGCACACTCGCCTTCAATTAATCAGCAAACAGTCGAAAACTTTTCTACCAAAGAAGACGCCCTTCAATGGTTGAGTAAGAAACTTGCGAATTCACCGTAAACATCTTATCGCGACAATAACTCCCCCTACTTATTAAAATATCATTTGCTAATATGATTTATCAGACATAAAAAAAGCCGCTTAAAGCGGCTTTTTTCTCAAAAACATCGATTAGCCGTTGATAAAATCAACACCTTCTTGAATGTCTTTGTTTAATGTAGCAAGCATATCTTCTTTAGCTTTTTGTTCAAAAGCACTTAACTCACCGTAAGATAAAATTTCTTCAACGCCATTTGCACCTAAACGTACTGGGTGAGCGAAGTATTCAGCATCACCATTTTCAACGGCTACGTATGCATAATCAACAACGTCTTCACCTTGTAAGCCTTTGATAAGAGACATCGTGAAACGTGCTGCAGCAGCACCCATTGATAATGTAGCAGAACCACCGCCCGCTTTAGCATTAACAACTTCAGTACCTGCGTTTTGAATACGAGGTGTTAATGAAGCAACTTCTTCTTCGCTAAACGTTACGCCTTCAACTTGAGAAAGAAGTGGTAAAATAGTTGTACCTGAGTGACCACCAATTACTGGCACTTTCACATCAGCAACATTTACGCCTTTTAATTCAGCAATAAACGCTTCACTACGAATCACGTCAAGTGTCGTTACACCAAATACGCGGTTAGCTTCGTAAGTACCTGCTTTCTTAAACACTTCAGCAACAATTGGCACAGTGCCGTTTACTGGGTTTGTGATAACACCTACTAATGCTTTTGGACAGTTAGCAACAATACCTTCAGCGAGTGTTTTAATAATACCAGCATTAACATTGAATAAGTCTGCACGATCCATACCTGGCTTACGAGGCATACCAGCTGGAATGATTACAATGTCAGCACCTGATAACGCTGGCGCTAAATCATCTGCACCATAACCTTTAACGTCAACCGCTGTCGGGATGTGGCTTAAATCTACAGCAACACCAGGTACAACCGGTGCAACGTCATATAAAGCTAACTCAGAACCAGCAGGTAATTGAGTTTTAAGAAGTAAAGATAACGCTTGGCCGATACCGCCAGCTGCGCCTAAAACAGCTACTTTCATTGGGACTCTCCAAAATTTGAGTATTTACTTAAAATTTTCGTGCACAAAAGATATAGCATAAATCACGAAAAAACAATCAATATCGGCCCTATAAAAGTGCTTTGTTGACTTACCAACAGACTTTTATAGTCAACCGAATACTAGGAACGATGCTTTCGAATGGCTTTTACTGGTAAAAGATAGCTGATTATGGCTAAATACCCCATAAGACTTTGGTATAACCTACCTCAATATAGAATAAGAAAACCATGACAGTTCAACAAAAACAAGAAGCGCTTGTACAAGCATTTAAAGATTTATTGAAACAAGAGCAGTTCGGCTCGCAAAGTGACATTGTTGATGCACTCAAAGCGCAAGGTTTTGATAATATCAGCCAATCTAAAGTGTCACGTATGCTAAGCAAATTTGGCGCAGTAAGAACGCGCAATGCTCGTCAAGAAATGGTGTACTGTTTACCTGCGGAGCTTGGTGTTCCAACGGCAAAAAGCCCGTTAAAGCAGCTTGTTCTAGATATTGAGCATAACAACGTTATGATCATTATTCGCACCAGCCCAGGCGCTGCGCAGTTAATAGCTCGATTATTAGATAGTTTAAGTAAGAGTGATGGTGTATTAGGCACGATTGCCGGCGACGATACAATTTTCATTGCGCCAACAGATGTCAGCGAAATCAACGACACGATTAAGAAGCTAGAAGAGCTTTTTTCGAAAAACCTTTCTTAAGATAGTGCAAACCAGCGTTGGCGATTCTATATCTAGCGTCGCCAACGTTAATTTGATGTATTCATTAATTTGCTTGTTCTATGCGATTTAAGCTAAAGACTTTAGAAAGTTAAGGCTAGGAGCAAAGAAAGCACAACCTGTTTCTGCTTGCGTATATTTCAACATATGATCAAAGTGCCCTTCTCCATCACTATGAATCATTTTCTCGAGCATCTTTTCAAAATGTGAACTCGTATTACAGTATGAAACGAAAAATAACCCTTGGACCTTCATATCACCATACGGCATGCTTTGTCGCAATATTTCCATGCTTTTACCGTCGTCATCTTTTAAATTGACGCGCTTAATATGAGCACAAGGATGAATCTCTTCATCGGTATGTTCGACATTATCCATTTTAGTGCGGCCAAACACATCTTCTTGTTCTTTTTGTTCGATGGTTTGCCATAATTTCATATTGTGACGATAACGTTGTATATGTAGATAACTGCCACCTGAAAAGTCTTTATCTTGTTCATCTGTTACCAAGGCAACTTCACGGCGATGATAGCCTTGTGGATTCTCTGTTCCATCGACAAAGCCCGTTAAATCTCTGCCATCAAGGAATCTAAAGCCACGTACTTGCTCTATTAGCTCAACACTTGAGCCCAATAATTCACAGACCTTAGAACTCACAATATGGTTAACGTCAGCGCGATCACTTCGGATTTCAATGTATAAATCAAAACTTGTAGACGGCGCTATACGATCATCATTATTCATCGTAGGAAAAGGTTTCAATTGGTTTGGCCTGGCATCAGGTGATAGCTCATCCCAATAATTTGAACCAATAGCAATAACACCGGTTAAATTAGATTCAGAAAATCGATCTGCATAGTTATCAAAGAGCTCCGGCATACGACTTAGCGCCTGTCTTAAATAACTATTGTCATCATCAACGACGTTAAAAAGTAAATAGTAGCCATGCAAACTGGGTTCTGAGCAAACACCAAATTGTTCTCTTGCCATAAGTTGAACCTGTATAGAGAAAGTGAGTTACTTGTTATTTTACACATATTTAAAATGTGAACACTATTTGTTTCACAACTAATTTAGCTTACGTAACTTAACATTGACTTAATACAAAAAAAGCGACCGAAGTCGCTTTTTTTTAATAGGTTAATGAGTTGATTAACTGTTTACTGAAACAAACTCTGGGTAAGCTTCAATACCACAATCAGACTTATCAACACCGTTGTACTCGTCTTCATCGCTAACACGAATACCCATTGTTTTCTTCAAGATTGCCCAAACTACCAAGCTTGCTACAAATACCCAACCGAAGATAACCAATGCACCGTATAACTGGCTGCCGAAGCTAGCATCTGCGTTGTTGAATGGTACGATCATTACACCGAAGAAACCCACAACACCGTGAACAGAGATAGCACCTACTGGATCATCAATCTTAACTTTGTCAAAACCAACGATTGAGAACACTACTAATACACCCGCTAGCGCACCAATTAATGAAGCAAATAACGGTGAAGGTGAAAGTGGGTCAGCAGTAATTGCTACTAAACCAGCTAATGCACCATTTAAAATCATCGTTAAGTCAGCTTTACCCCAAACAGCCTTGTTTAGTAATAATGCAGCTACTGCACCAGCTGCTGCTGCTGCGTTTGTGTTTAAGAAAATTTGACCAACAGCCGTTGCGTTTTCAACGTCAGAAAGCATTAACTGAGAACCACCGTTAAAACCAAACCAACCCATCCATAAAATGAATGTACCTAATGTTGCTAAAGGCATGTTTGAACCAGGAATTGGGAATATTTGACCGTTCTCGCCGTATTTACCTTTACGAGCACCTAGTAATAATACACCTGCTAATGCTGCTGCAGCGCCTGCCATGTGAACGATACCTGAACCTGCGAAGTCGCTGAAGCCTGCTGCTGATAAGAAACCGCCGCCCCATGTCCAGTAACCTTCCATTGGGTAGATAAAACCAGTTAATACCACTGTGAAGATTAAGAAAGCCCAAAGTTTCATACGCTCAGCAACCGCACCCGATACGATTGACATTGCTGTTGCAACGAAAACAACTTGGAAAAAGAAGTCTGACTCAAGTGAGTGGTCAGCATCTGCAGCTTGTGTGCCAATTAGCGCACCTAAGCTAGGAATAATGCCGCCTTCAGCATTGTCGACATACATGATGTTGTAGCCAACAAGTAAGAACATCACACACGCAATTGAATATAAACAAATATTTTTAGTTAAGATTTCTGTTGTATTTTTAGAGCGAACTAAACCCGCTTCTAACATGGCAAAACCTGCTGCCATCCACATAACTAATGCACCAGAAATTAAAAAGTAAAAAGTATCTAGGGCGAAACGAAGTTCGGTAACCGTCGTCGATACTGTTGCTAACTCTTCCATTATTATCCCCTATTATTATATAGCTTGAGTATCTAATTCGCCGGTGCGAATACGTACTGCTTGTTGAAGGTCGTAAACGAAAATTTTACCGTCACCAATTTTGCCTGTATAAGCTGCTTTGCTAATTGCTTCTACTAGACGCTCTGCCACATCGCTATTTACGGCAACTTCCAATTTAACTTTTGGTAAAAAGTCTACTTGGTATTCCGCACCACGATATAGTTCGGTATGACCTTTTTGACGGCCGAAACCTTTAACTTCGCTAACCGTTAAACCTTCGACGCCAATCTCTGAAATGGCTTCTCTTACATCATCAAGCTTAAAAGGCTTTATGATCGCACTGACAAGTTTCATATTATTTTCCCTACAAGTGTTTTTTAATAACTTGTTACAAAGCTTGTGCCAAGTATAAAAGACAAATAAATACAACAACTTAACACAGAAACACTTTCACCACCCGAATAAAACGCACAATATTGGTGCACTAAATAAAATGCTTTGCACAAACTTTAGGCACAAAAAAAGACAGCTTCTGCTGTCTTTCTTAAAATCAATATACGATTAATAAATCATCGCTGCGCCCGGATTTAAAATGGCTAGTACATCAAAACGTTCTAGATCACACACTTTCAAAGCATCATCAAAGGCTTGTTTATCGAGCCCCATCGCTTCATAGAGCTCTTCGCTAACAATCTCTTGGTACAACAGTTTTGGAAAATAGGTGTTTTTAGCCATCATCCGTTTAGCAAGATAAAGTAAGTTGACATCATTAATCGTGTAATTGTCTGAAAGCTCATCCTGCTTCTTAATCGGCTCGACTATACTAATCGGTAATTGCCAACATTGAAGAAGATGAGAGGTACATTCGCCAAACGTAAAACCTAATGTCTCTTGCTCGCGCAACCACGGATAGATTTCTAAACCTTCATATATGTCAGCTATTTTTTCTGGCGACAGTTGTTTTACGACAAGCTCACCGAGGTTATGAAGAAGACCTAAAATAAACAGTCGTTCACCACGTGGAACATTTAACTGTAAAGCGAGTTGTTTGATAATCAGTGCGCAATCAACGCTCTTTTCCCAAAATTGAGTCAGGTACTCAGCATCAGCATCAATTGATTCAAATGCTTTTGCAGTGAAGTGAGCGATAACCAAATTATAAACTTCAGTAATACCTAGTACTAAAACCGCTTTCGATATGGTGTCTATTTTTCCGGGGTAATTGAAAAATGAACTGTTAGCAAGCTTCAATACAGTGGCCGACAAAGCAGGGTCGAGTATAATAACATCTGCAATGTCGTCAATCGTTGATGTTTCATCATCAATCAGATCTTTAATTCTGATGAACGAATCCGACAATACAAAGATTTCACTAGCCTGCTCCGCATATGCCTTTGCATCCATTAAACATACCCCTAAAAGTTAATGTCTTTCATTATAAACCGATGATGAAAAAATATTGAGAAAATTCATCGACAAATTAAGTATAGCTATTATCAATCAGTCTTCAATTGACTTCTGCACTTACGTGATAAGAACTAAATTTACGCATGTTGATAACGCCAGTTTCAAAAATCAAATATTGACCTTTAATGCCTTTTAAAACACCAGACACTTCAGGTGTTTTGTCAAAATTAAATGAGCTAATCTTTGTTAGGTACTCTGTCACAGGAAACGCTAAGTTAACAACCTCTTCATCTAGAATTTCAATGGCATCGTCACCAAAACGTTCTTTTAATTTGGCAACGGTATCAGCAATTAAAGGCAATAATTCTTGTGCTTTATCTTTGAGATCAACTGCATCGCCCTGGCCTTTTAACATGGCTCGCCAATTGGTTTTGTCAGCAATATGTTTTGCTAATTCAATTTCGACCAAACCTGATTGTAAACGTGTACTCACAGCAAATAGTGGTAATGCTTGTGTCGCCCCTTGATCGACCCAACGAGTTGGAATTTGTGTATGCCTTGTAATTCCTACTTTAACGCCTGAAGTATTAGACAAATACACATAGTGCTTGATCATACAGTGTTGCTCACCCCACTCTGGCTCACGACAGGTACCTTGATCATAATGGCACGTTTCAGGCTTCATAATACACATGTCGCATTGCGCTAGTTTCTGCATACAAGGAAAACAATAGCCTTGAGAATAGCTCTTACGTATCTTTTTATCACAATGCTTACAGGTGATTTTATTATGAAAAGTTAGCTTGAGCTCTTTGCCAATAACCTCATTTAATGACAGCAATTCATCACCTATTGGTAACTGATAACTGACATTACCTTGTTCATCGTGTGATGATTTCATTTTTGAAATAGGACCAGGACCTATCATAACGGACACTTCGTAGAATGTTATTTGTGTGCTATTTTAAGCAAAATTATAAGGTTAAGCTAGCCTCGCGATCATAATAAGCGGTTGTAAAGCAATAATTAAAGTGAAAATTTTGATGAATTCTTGGTATGTATATTTTGTTCGTTGCGCAGATAACTCCCTTTATGGCGGCATTACCACTGATTTAAAACGCCGGGTTGCCGAGCATAACAATGATAATAAAAAAGGGGCAAAGTATACTCGTACTAGACGTCCTGTAACGCTAGTTTACAGCGAGCAATGCCTAGATAAATCGTCAGCGGCAAAACGCGAATATCAAATTAAGCACCTCAGCAAAAAAGCTAAGGAACTGCTTGTTCAATCTCAATAGTGTTAGATGGCTAAAAACTGGTCGGCTGTGTTTTCCTTTCGTGTTCAACATTATTACTGCTAAAATCGCCGCCAGATTAAGCAGTTTTATAGAGTTCAATGTTGATTACCTCGTTTTATACGCAAGATAATAACCAAGTTATTTTTTCAAGAGAGCAAGCAAGTAGCTTTGCTAAGCAAATCGCTGATGACTTCAACCCGATTCACAATGTCGATGCAAAAAGGTTTTGTGTACCGGGTGATTTACTGTTTGCTATTACACTAGCGAAAGCTGGGTTGTACCAAAAAATGGAATTCACGTTTAGTGGCATGGTCACTGATAACATCCCTTTAAACTTCCCTATTCACATAGAAAACAAAGCTTGTGTAACCGATGATAAAGAAAAAGAATATTTAAACGTTGCGGTTAGTGGAGAAAGAACAACTAACGATGACTTTATTGATCAATTAACCAAAGCTTACGTCGAGTTTTCAGGTCATACATTCCCTCATATTTTAGTACAGCTTATGTCTGAGCATCAGGTGATGATCAATCCGACAAGACCGATGGTGATGTATGAGCGTATGACGCTAGAACTTGATAGCTTCGAAGGGGATAATATTGAGCTTGTTACGGATCAAAATACGTTAACTATCGATGGAAAGCGCGGTTCAGCTTGTTTAGCTTTTGATTTAACCAGTAATGGTAAGGTCATTGGGCATGGCAAAAAGTACATGATGTTAAGTGGCCTACGTCCATATTGTAACGACACCATGCAATCAATTGTGGATGACTACAAAGAAATTAAACGTAATTACCAACAGTAAGCATTGCAACAATAAAAGAAAAAGCAGACATATTTGTCTGCTTTTTTTATGAGCGCTTTCTTAGACGATAAATGAGGCGATCAAGTTTTTCAGCTGAAACACGCATCATTCGTTGAGTTTTTCGTAACCACTTTTTAGCTAATGGATATTCTAAGCTAAGTACCGCCAACCCTAATGGCAAAAACAAAAACGCCGGCCCCGGTACCAAAATAAAAAGCGTGCCGATGATAGTTAAAAAGCCACCAACTAACGAAATGACTAACTTTCTGGTTTTATCCTTCATATTGTTACTGTCTGTTGTTCAATTTAACTATAAGAAGCAATTGCCACACCAACAAAAATAACCATTATTATCATAACATTAAGAATAACCGTTCAAATAAAGGTATGTTTTGACACCGAAATTTAGTGTTTTTGATTATATTGTTGGTCAAAAATCTCTTGCGCTTTTTTAGCATGCTCAACACAGTATGCAAAAACACTCATGACTTTAGGCCGAATACATTTTTTCGGCTTATCATAAGCATTTAACCACGCTTGTTGCTTCGCACCAGAAAAAGCCCCTTTGATAACCAGTGGTTTATTCTCAGCATAAGTTGGTGACTTAGCATTGATTTTTTTGCGTTGATTTTGATTCATCTGCGCTTGAGTTTTACCCGACAACCTTTGCGTCTTTTTTGCCTTGTTTTTAGCTTTTTTCTTGGTCTTACCCTTTTGACATTGCCACCAAGCTAGCCATGCTTTTCGCTCCCGCTCTTGTAATCTGCTCATAGCTGAGGGCTTACCACCTTTGCGCAGTTTATTCTGAATGCTTTGATGTGATTTTTTCTCTGCAGAGCAATCTGGCGCTGCCTGCGAATTCGAAGTAAATAATGCAAGAAATACACTTACCAAAAGGAACTTAATAGGTAATGTTGTCATGATTTCATCCTTGAAATTACAATCAATCATTTATGATGTTTATGTCTATACTTAGTTTTTAGTTTAAGAACAGGGATTGTTCAAATGAAGACGAAAAGTATTTCTTATTGGCTACTATTTGCGTTTGTCATTTTTGCTGCTAGTAGGGCTCAGTCAAACACGATGCCACTGCAACACGGTAAAGCATTAACCGATCAACACATCGACATCAATCAATACTACATCAGTGAAAAACTCGATGGCGTTCGAGGGTATTGGGATGGTCTGCACCTATACACTCGGCAAGGTAACATCATCAACGTGCCTGAAAGCTTTACGAAAAATTGGCCAAACACGGCCCTCGATGGTGAGTTATGGAGTAAGCGAAACCACTTCGATCACATTAGTGGCTGTGTTCGTCGTAATAAAGCCCAAGCATGTTGGCAATCTATTAACTTCCATATTTTTGATTTACCCAAACACCAAGGCCCTTTTCACGAGCGCGTTGTCGTCATGAACTCCCTTTGCCAAACGCTTCGTCAAACAACAATACAATGTGTACAGCAACTAAAACTTCTCAATATTACCCAATTAAATCATCTTCTTGACCAAGTTATCGCTCAACAAGGTGAAGGCTTAATGCTTCATCACCAAGACGCGCTTTATCAAGCTAAACGGGTCAATCATTTACTCAAATTAAAACCAAGCTATTTCGATACCGCAACTGTTGTAGATCATGTTGAAGGCAAAGGAAAGTATACAGGCATGCTAGGATCACTTACCGTTGAAACAAAGACTGGTATTCGCTTTAAAATAGGTACTGGCTTTACAGACGAGCAACGTCGAAATCCACCTGTTGTCGGCAGCAAAATTGAATATAAATACCTTGGCAAAACGGCTAAAGGTGTGCCAAGATTTGCCAGCTTTATTAAAGAAATCAATCAAGGAAACTAATGGAATTTCATTTGTGGTTATCCCTCGTACTGATCTGTGTTTTGGGTGCGTTGTCACCAGGACCTAGCCTCGCCTTGGTAATAAAAAACACCATTCATGGTGGTGCTAAACAAGGTTACGCTACCGCGATCAGTCACGGACTAGGCGTAGCGATCTATGCAGGTGCCTGTATTGCTGGTTTAGGGGTTTTGATTGTTAACTCACCTGTGTTATTTCAATTTTTACAATATGGTGGTGCGGCGTTTTTAGTCTATTTAGGTGTTAAAGCACTGTTAGCTAAAAAGCCTTCAACTAATGATGATAACCAAGCTGTCGAGATTAACGTTAATGGTTGGCGCGATGGTTTCCTAATCGCTTTTTTAAACCCGAAACTGGCCATCTTCTTCATTGCATTATTTAGTCAGTTCATTGATGCAAGCGCGAGCATAGAACAGAAAATGATTATGGTGTCGACCGTAGGCCTGATCGATGGCATATGGTACTGCTTAGTGACCTTTGCATTAACTCGCGGCAACATTATCGAAAAACTAAGAAACAATAGCCATATTGTCGATAAGGTGACGGGGGTTGTCCTGATAAGCTTAGCAACGCGCGTTGTTTTGCAATAACAGCTGTTTTGGCACTAAATAAACTGGTAGCGAAGCACCTTCAAACCTTTACCCTGATGTACTTCTTTAAAAACTTCAGGGTTTGAGAGTTGTTCTTTAAACTGGCAACGAGGACAATATTCTTCTACTTGTTGCTTCAAGAAATTTTCATCGAGATCTGGTGAGTTTAAACACAGTAATAATTCTGAACCACTTGCCATAAAATCAGGTAAACGGCGTAAAATTTTGCCATAGTCTCGCTGAATATTAACGCTACCTTTTTGGAAGGAAGGCGGATCGCAAACTAGCACATCAAAAGGCCCTAGCTTCTTCAATCGACCAAATGATTTAAATATATCAATGCCTTGAAACTTTACTTTAGAAAGGTCTTGTTGATTTAATTTATGGTTCTCTCTGCCCACCGATAGCGACGCTTTACTTAAATCAACATTGACTACTTCACTAGCGCCACCAGCGAGTGCGGCAACAGAAAACGCACAGGTATAGGAAAATAAATTAAGGACTTTTTTATTTTCAGCATTTGCTTGCAGCCAATTACGACCATTTAACATATCAAGAAAAAGACCATGGTTTTGCGAGCGACCAAAACGAATGTGATACTTTCTGCCCTGCTCCTCTACCACCGTTTGCTGTATATCTTCACCAATCAGTATTTCTTGGGGTGCCATTGAACGACATCGATATTGCACTTGAACCGACTGACAACCATCAATATTTTCATTCAACCACTGAGCTAATTCAGCAAGCCATTGGTTATCAACTTCTTTATATAAGGTAATGAGTACGACAGGAGAAAACCAATCAACACTTATATGTTCAAAACCTGTGTAGGCATGCCCTCGGCCATGAAAAAGACGCTGTGTTTGGCTTAAATCATGCCATTGAATAAATTCAATCATTAAAATTACCCCAATAAAAAAGCCGCGCAATCATATCAATTGCACGGCTTTGAAAACAGTTTTATCCGGGTTTAGAAGCCAAATAAGCTTGTGCCGAAAAATTTTGTCGCTACGGTATTTAGGAAAATACCCAATAAAATAACGGGAATAAACGTACTTAGTGCGAAGTTTATATACTTTTCACTTAATGAGCCAATGTAGTTTTCACTGCCTTGGGCAAGCTCTTCACTCAACTTATTTTTCTTCCAACGGTAGCTTACGAATAAACACACCAACAAACCGTTTAGCGGTAAAATTGTGTCGTAGAAAATATCATAAATCACGTCAAAGAATGACTTAGGACCATTCGCATAATTGGTAAACTCAGTGAAGAAAGCCACCATACCAAAAGATACGGTTGCAAATAACGTTAATACACCAGCAGTCGCAAGCAATACTTTTAACGACTTCTTACGTGAATAGCGCTTCTCTGTTACTAAATAGGATACCGGCACTTCGATAATCGATACCAATGAGGTGATCGCCGCGAAAAATACCAACAAGAAGAAGATCCCAGCAACAATACTTGCGCCCGCATAACCAATTGACACCTGTAATGCTAAGAATATTTTAGGTAAAAAAGTAAAAATTAAAGAGACAGAACTGTCACTTAACTCGGCAGGGTTTACCTCTGGGTTAAATGAGAAAACAGCCGGTAAAATCATCAAACCTGCCGTAAATGCAACGGCGGTATCAGTGATTGCAACTAACTTTGCTGAACCAACAATATCTGTGCGCTTATCAATATACGAGCCATAGGTAATTAAAATACCCATACCTAACGATAGTGAGAAGAATGCCTGAGACAATGCCCCGTTGACAACAGTAGGGGTAATCTTGTCGAACTCAGGAATAATAAAGAACTCAACGCCTGCCATTGCATTATCTTGGAATAAAACAAAAACCACTAAGGCAACAAGCATAATGAATAACGATGGCATTAAGACTTTCGCTGCCTTTTCAATACCGTCTTTTACGCCCGCTAATAGGATAAAATTAACAATAGTTGCAACAACCGCTAATGCGCCAAAAACCCAACCACTATTAATAAAGGCACCAAATGAAGCTGGGTCAGCTAAGTAATCAAGGTTGCCGCCAATGAGCATCACCAAGTAACCAAATAGCCAAACGGTGATTACCATATAGAACACACCAATCATAAACGGTGTAATAACGCCTAATAGGCCAGCAAAGGTCCATAAGCCACCTTCACCACCTAATGATTTAAATGCGCCAACAGGTTCTTTTTGTGACTTACGCCCCATAGCCATTTCGGCCATCATGACAGGTAAACAAATTAAAAAGACGAAAATTGCATAGATAAGTAGAAATGCACCACCACCATTTTTGGCTGCATTGACGGGAAAGCCAACCAGATTACCAATACCTACAGCAGAACCCGCGGCAGCTAAAATAAAGCCAATGCGCGAGCTAAAATGTTCTCTGTTTGCGCTCATAGATTTCCTTCGTTGTAAGAATTATTAGAATATTTTGATTATTATTTTTTGTGGTCAATGATGCTAGCAAGGATTTAATGTTGTGTCTGCCCCCGAGCTGTATAGTTTGTAGGCAAACTGTATAGAATTCGGTGCAATTGAAACAATACGCTTACGAAGCTTATTGAAATTAAAGCGTTTTTTATTTCTTAAGGAAATATTATTGTCATAAAAAAGTGGTAACAATTTTACTTGCTACCACTTCAACTGGCTAAAAAGCCATCAATTAGAAGAACTTAGCATTCATTATGTTCAAAATTTCTTGCGCTTCATTCGCGGCATACTCTGCAGCTTGGTTAAGATCGTCGTTAGTAACACCTAATGCCTGACACATTTTTTCATCAACCGTATCGTCATATGGGTACAACTCTGGATGGCTATCAACTAAGGCAAGTCTCGACGCTAAATAAAGCACCTTTACGTCTTTATTAATTTGAATGTCTTGAGCTTGGTTAAAATGCCTAACCGGTAAGATAATTTTCTCTGGAATTTGCCACATAGACAACAACTCAGCCGTGATATCTGTATAAGTAAACCCCAAGGCTTGTTGTTGAATCGACCACGGTAATTGTTCAGCCGTATACTGTTCACATTGTTTAGCGATGTCAGGCGTTTCTTTAGCAACAATTAACTCACCAAAGTTTTGCAACAAACCGGCAACGAACAAACGCTCTATATCTCTAATGCCTGCTTTCACAGCAAGATTTTTGGATACCAAGGCACAATAAACAGAGCTTCGCCAAAATCGTTTTAAATCGATGACCTGATTTTCAAAATGTTTAAATGCACTTGCAGCGACATCAACTAACATCATGTTATAGATCGCCTGTGTACCAATAATCGTGATAGCTCTTGATATGGTACTGATTTCACCGCTAAAGCTATAAATAGCGCTGTTGGCTATTTTTAATAGACGTGATGTCATTGACGGATCAACACTAATCACATTAGCGAAATCTTCTATCACCGACGTTTCATCTTCCATAAGGGCTTTCACTTTAAAACAAGCATCTGGTAAGGCAAATGATCCATTAGCTTGTTCGGCATACTGTTGCGCATTCATTATTATATTCTCTGGCATACTTTGTTTCAGTGTATCTTGATAACTTTATGATTCAAAGGTCATTTAATGATAATTTAGTGATAAAAAAGCGCTTAGCTTTCACTAAACGCTTGTTACTCACAATAGATAAAACTACTGTGCGAAAGTTTTACCAAAAAAGTCACCATCGTTCCATTTTGGTTTTTCTGCTTGGTTAGCTATTTCTAAACCAATCATCATGTTTACCTTTGCAAACTCTGCCGCTACGTCATAACGAATGGGTAAATCTGTTTGGTCGCTATGCTGGTGGTAGTGATTCTTCAAGAAGTCTTTAAATACCGCGCCACCATCAACATTTTCATCTTTAGACTTGAAACCTGTCATTAAAAATACTGACGGAATGCCCGCTTTTACAAAGCTATAATGATCACTGCGTGTGAATAACGCCTGCTCTGGCATCGGGTCTTCACTCAAACTAATATCAATTTTTGCTGCTGCACGCTCAACGATTGGGCCCAACGTAGAATGCGTTGAACCAAAAGCAATCACGTCGGCAAACGGATATAAAATAAGTGGCATATCTAAATTCACGTTCGCCACCATTTTCATGACTGGAACCGTAGGGTTTTGTGCAAAATAGCTTGAGCCTAATAGACCTTTTTCTTCACCCGTAACCACAACAAAAAGTACAGAACGCTTAGGTTGCTCTTCTTGTAAAGACAACATACGTGCAGTTTCTAATAAGATACTTACTCCAGAAGCATTATCTAATGCACCATTGTTAATTTTGTCTTCATGGTCACCATGGGTCGACACACCGATATGATCTAAATGGGCACTAAAAACAACAAATTCATCTTTTAAAACTGGGTCACTGCCTTCTAATACCGCAATAATGTTAGGGCTGGTAATTTCTTCGTGGCGACTTTTCGCTGCCAAGGTGACAGTGCCATTTAATGGGAAGCCCGCAATTTTTTCATCATTTGAATCAGCATCAAATACTTGCTCAGCTGTTAATGGAGCACCTTCAAATAACGCACTGGCATGATCAAAGTGTAAATATCCACCACCTTTGATTTTTTCATATTTACCATATGGTTTACCGTTATTATCTAACCAGCTATAACGTGGACCATTTGCATATTTTGCTGATACCGAGAAAGGACGAACCTTGTCACGTTTAGGCGTATGCAATGTAATATAACCAACAGCACCACGACTTGCTGCATGACGGACTTTTTCGCCTCCAGAGCCGATATGCGCACCTTCTTCAGAAGGTAAATCAGCTGGACGACCTGTTAATGCAACAACGATTTTGCCTTCAACATCTAAACCGTCGTAGTCGTTATAGCCAAATTCTTCAGAAACAACACCATAACCGACAAACACTGTTTCAGCGGTTACGCTTGAATCATTATGCAGTGCAGAACCTGAGGTGAAAAACTGTTCAGGCATAGTAATTTCAGTTTGTTGACCACTGTTTTCAACGATCATTTTAGCTGAATCAGCTTCTAAGAATGCTTTGCGGAACGTAACTTGTTGTTCAAACCCGTCATATTCACCGCGTGGCTTTAAACCCATTTGTTTAAAGTGAGATTTCACATAATTAGCGGCAATTTGATAACCTTCACTTCCGGTATTTCGTCCTTGAAGAGTATCGTCAGCTAAAAATTCAATATGTGCTTTGATATTTTCTTGATTAACTTCAACTTGCTTTGTCTGAGTTAATTTTTCTGTGCAAGCGGTTAAAGCGAAAATTGCTGTAAGGCCTACAGCAAACATTGTTGTTTTGTACATCTTATAATCAATCCTTATGTAATCATGAGCACTATATCTTTGTGTGTTTAAAAACGCCAGTTTTATGCACAATTGAACCGTCGATAAGCTTAAGTTTTACTCGTTATTCAATAAGAGGGATGCCCTGATCTTTCTTAATTTGTTCCATCACTATATAGGTATGAGTTTGAGATACACCAGGTAAGTCAACAATACCCCCTAAAATGTCTCGATATCCCGCCATATCTTTAAAGCGTAATTTAACTAAATAATCAAAGCCACCTGCTACCATATGACACTCTGCTACTTCTTTTATTTTGACGAGTTCATCACGAAAGGTACTAAAAACATCACTGGTCGTGCGCTCTAGCGTAATTTGAATGAATGCCGACATGCCATAGTGTAGTTTCGCCGCCGTTAAAAAAGCACCATAGCGCTCAATATAGCCTTCTTGCTCTAAACGCTTCACTCTATCTAGGCAGGGGCTAGCACTTAAATTCACTTTTTTTGCCAAATCTACATTAGAAATTCGGCCATCTTTTTGCAAAGTGTCTAAAATAGTTAGATCAATACGATCAAGGGTGCGTTGTTTATCCATCGTTCATCTCAGTATTTTATGCTGAATTAATAGGTAAAGAAGATATAAAATACTGGATAACGCCGAATTTAACCAGCACATTCTGAGGCTAATTGATTAAAATTCGGTAATTATTTTTTACGCTTTATTGCACTAATCTACAGGTAAGCATATGTTATTTGAAGGTTCATTAACGGCGACAAGCCCAATTCGTCAAACTATTCGTGATCACTATCGCGCTGACGAAAATAAAGTACTTGCTAATTTATTACCCATCGCTGAAATATCAGTTGATGCAAAATCAAGAGCTTGGGATTTCGCTCGTATCTTAGTAGAAAACATCCGCCTTGACCAAGTGGGTAAAGGTGGTGTTGATGCACTGCTTAACGAGTTTTCACTATCAACTGAAGAAGGTGTCGTATTAATGTGCTTAGCAGAAGCCTTATTACGTGTACCTGATAAATCAACCGCTGACAGTTTAATTCGCGATAAACTAGCCAATGGCGACTGGAGCTCACACATTGGTAATAGTGACTCATTATTCGTCAATGCATCTTCTTGGGGCTTATTATTTACCGGTAAGCTTGTAAACTATTCTGATGATAAAAAGAAAGAACAGTTTAACCTCCTTAAACGTACCGTTGGTCGCTTAGGTGAACCGGTCATTCGACAAGCTGTTCGCTATGCCATGAAAATCATGGGTACGCAATTTGTCATGGGCCACACAATTGATGGCGCTATAGATAGAGCTCAAGAAACAGAAGCTAAAGGTTACACCTACTCTTACGACATGTTAGGTGAAGGCGCTCGCACGATGAAAGATGCCGATCGCTACTTTGAAAGCTACATGACAGCGATTGACGCAATTGGTCGAGCTGCCAATAGAAAAGGCCCGCAAAAAAGTCCAGGCATTTCAATTAAGCTTTCAGCGATTCACCCTAAATATGAATTTTCACATCGTGAACGTGTGATTAGCGAATTAATTCCTCGCCTAAAACAATTAGCATTAGCAGCTAAAGCTTATGATATTGGCTTTACGGTTGATGCTGAAGAAGCAAACCGCTTAGACATCTCGTTAGATATTATTGAAGCGGTATTTACAGATACTGATCTAGATGGTTGGGATGGTTTTGGTATTGCTGTGCAAGCTTACCAAAAACGTGGCTTATATGTGATTGAGTGGGTCCGTGAACTCACTCAAAAAGCTGGACGTCAAATGATGGTTCGCCTTGTGAAAGGTGCATACTGGGATAGCGAGATCAAAGACAGCCAAGTAGAAGGTTACAACGATTTCCCTGTGTTTTCTCGTAAGCCATCTACCGACGTATCATACCAAGCTTGTGCGAAAAAGCTGCTGAACTACCGCGATACCATTTATCCGCAATTTGCGACTCACAATGCTTATACCGTGGCTACGATTATAGAAATGGCTGGTGATTTATCAGGTTTCGAATTCCAACGTTTACATGGCATGGGTGAATCATTATTTGATCAAGTGGTTACTGGTAAAAATGTACCTTGTCGAGTATACGCGCCTGTCGGTGAGCACTCAGATCTTTTAGCTTACTTAGTCCGTCGTTTATTAGAAAATGGTGCTAACAGCTCTTTCGTAAACAATATCGTTGATGAAACAATACCGGTAGAGTCGTTACTCGTAGATCCTGTAGATACCGTTAAAGGCTGGCAGAACAAATACAACCCACAAATCCCTCAAGCTATCGAGCTTTATGGTGCTGAGCGCAACAATTCAAAAGGTATCGATTTAACGGATATTGATGCTGTGACAAAAATGCGTGACAACATGCAAGTCACGGCAGCTGCATTAATAGCGACGCCAATCGTTGATGGTGCAGAGCCAGTAACAAATCCAGCAAATAACGGTGAAGTTATTGGTTACATTCAACATGCCGGTGAAGTAGAAATGAAAGCCATTGTTGAGCGTGCTCATACTGCCTTTGCCAACTGGTCTCAAACGTCTGTTGAACAACGCGCCGAACTATTGAGAAAAACAGCTGATATTCTTGAAGAACATATGGATGAACTCATCGCACTATGTACCAAAGAAGCAGGTAAAACACCGGTTGATGGTGTTGCTGAAGTGCGCGAAGCGGTTGATTTTTGTCGTTACTACGCAGCGAAAGCACAAGAATTACTGATAGAAGATAAATTCACATCTCGCGGTGTTGTATTGTGTATTAGCCCATGGAACTTCCCATTAGCAATCTTCTTAGGTCAAGTAGCCGCAGCCATCGTTGTTGGTAATACCGTTGTTGCGAAACCGGCTGAACAAACAAGCTTAGTTGCCCTGCGTACCATCGAACTCATGAAACAGATTGGTTTACCAGAAGGTGTTGTTGAGCCAGTCATTGCACGCGGACGTGTGGTTGGTGAAAACATTGTTCCTGATGAGCGTATTCAAGCGGTTATGTTTACCGGTTCAACGGAAACAGGTTCATGGATTTCTCGTAAACTTGCTGAGCGTCATGGCGACCCAGTACCACTAATTGCTGAAACAGGTGGTCAAAACTGTATGGTTGTTGACTCAACGGCATTACCTGAACAAGTTGTCGATGACGTTGTAGCATCTGGCTTCCAAAGTGCAGGTCAACGTTGTTCAGCACTTCGCGTTTTATTCTTACAAGATGACGTTGCCGATAAAATCATCGAAATGATTAAAGGTGCAATGGCTGAGTTAACAGTAGGTGATCCTGCATACTTCTCTACTGATGTTGGCCCTGTCATTGATAAGAAAGCGTTAGGGGCACTTAACGAGCACGTTGAGTACCTAAAATCTCGCGGCACGTTACATTATGCCTGTGAAGGTCCAAAGCTCGATGACGATATTGATCATAATTTCTTTGTGCCGCGTTTATACGAAATCGATAATTTATCGGTATTAGAAAAAGAAGTCTTTGGCCCATGTGTTCATGTGATTCGTTACAAAGCAAACGAGCTTGAGAGCGTCATTGACCAAATCAATGGTACAGGCTTTGGTTTAACTATGGGTATTCATACGCGTATTGAAGGTAAAAGCCAATACTTAGCCGCTCGTTCTCGTGCAGGGAACGTTTATGTTAATCGCAATATGATTGGCGCTGTGGTAGGTGTTCAACCATTTGGTGGTCGAGGTTTATCTGGCACAGGTCCTAAAGCCGGTGGTCCGATGTATTTAACTCGCCTAGTAAAAGATAACTTACCATCGATTGACGTGAATATTAGCGATGAAGACACAGCCCAGCTGCGTGAACTTTTCCATGTTGACCAAACCAGTGCAGGTAAAACTTGGGCAATGGTTAATCAAGCCAAGCATGCCGAGCTGGCTTGGCAATTTAGTTCATTAAATAATCGTACGTCAATATTGCGTCAACTATTAGCTCAACTTGCGTCAAATAAAGTAATTTTAGCGCAAGAGCAAGACATAGAAGCAGCACTTAACGCCTGTCATCAGCAACTTGCTTTTGTTGAAAAGACCTTAGCTAAACCGACACAATTGCCAGGGCCTACAGGTGAGTCAAATACCTTACACCTTGAAGCTCGCGGTACCTTAGCTTGCTTACGATGCAAAGAGACACCATTTGCCTTTTGGTTAACATCATTAGTGAGCGCATTAGCCACAGGTAACTGTGTAGTTGCGATTGTCGATCCGTTATTTACCAAAGAAACACAAGCAATTGCTAAGCTACTTAAACAAATTGGCCTTATTCAAGGTGCATTTAATATGGTTGAATTAAACCAGGTGGCAAATGTATTAACGGCGCCAGAATTAGCTGGTGCAATTGTTGATAATGGCTCACAGCTTAAACCTTTTGCCGGTGAAGCCATTGCATCACGTTCAGGCGCAATCTTGCCATTAATAACTGCGTACACCTACGAAGGACTCGTTCATCGTCTAGTAACTGAAAAAACAGTGACCATTGATACAACAGCCGCTGGTGGTAATGCTTCATTGATGACAATGGAATCAAACGTCGCTTAGCTAACAGTGTTAGTAGCTAGCCTCACCGCTAGCTACTATTTCAACCAAGCGATAAGTAATAAAAAAGGCAACGTATTTTACGTTGCCTTTTTTGTCTTTCTGTCAGCCATATAGCTATTTACTTATGATACGGCTTGCTTAAACGGTGGACTGCTTCAATAAAATGACCTGCATGTTCAGGGTTCACATCAGGGTGAATACCGTGCCCTAGGTTGAAAACATGACCCGTGCCTTTATCACCGTAACCCGATAAGATTTTTGCAACCTCTTGTTCAATACGCTCTTTAGGAGCATATAACATGGATGGATCCATATTACCTTGTAACGCAACTTTATCGCCTACACGTGCTGCCGCATTTTCAATATCGATAGTCCAATCTAAACCAACGCCGTCACAACCTGTTGCCGCAATTGATTCTAGCCACATACCACCATTTTTAGTGAATAAGGTTACCGGTACTTTACGTCCCTCATTCTCACGCGTTAAACCGTCTACAATTTTTGCCATGTATTGCAATGAGAAGTCTTTATAGTCACGCGGTGATAATACGCCACCCCACGTATCAAATACCATGACAGATTGCGCACCTGCAGCAATTTGCGCATTTAAGTATTCAATGACTGAGTCAGCTAATTTATCCAATAATAAGTGTAATGTTTGCGGCTCAGCGAACATCATTTTCTTAATTTTGGTAAAGGCTTTTGAACTACCACCTTCAATCATATAGGTAGCTAGTGTCCAAGGGCTTCCTGAGAAACCAATTAATGGCACTTTACCGTTTAATTCTTTGCGAATTGAACGCACTGCGTCCATAACATATTTCAATTCACCTTCAGGATCAGGTAAACCAATTTTTTCAACGTCTGCTTTACAAGTAATTGGACGTTCAAACTTAGGGCCTTCACCTGTTTCAAAGTAAAGTCCTAATCCCATCGCATCTGGAATGGTTAAAATATCACTAAATAAAATCGCAGCGTCTAAATCGAAACGTCTTAATGGCTGAATAGTCACTTCAGTCGCCAACTCTGTGTTGCGACAAAGCGACATGAAATCGCCGGCTTGAGCACGAGTTTCTTTATACTCAGGTAAATAACGACCTGCTTGACGCATCATCCATACAGGCGTGTAATCAACAGGTTGACGCAATAAAGCGCGTAAATACGTATCGTTCTTTAATTCAGTCATTAAGCTCTCCAATTTTTTCTGGGCGCATTCTATCACTGTCAAAAAGATAGTGCTATGAGACAGGTCAAAAGCCGTTTAATTAATTGAATTTATTTTCAAAAAAAGTACCTGGTTAACCTGTAAAGTTCGATTGAAAATAAAAGTATATAGACTAAGGAATGCAGGCTCTAGAGCGGACAGGAGATTTTCGTCGAATCGACGTCTTCTTCGAGTGAGAGCAAGATCGACGTCAAGCTAATCGTTCTATGCATTAGTGTGAGATAACGTGGTCGATGTGCCTGAGCCTTCAACATTGGGCATGTTTTTGTTGACTATAGTCGAACGAGTGTAGTGACGAAAACGCACTAATTAGCGCTAGTAGTGCCCGGTGCACTGTCGGGCTCGAACTTCTTATTGTTTACTTTTGAGGTACTCCTGAATCTCAAATGCTGTATTTGGGCAATAAGCGGTGCTTAGCTCTTTTTGTTTTGTTATTCGACTTTTCTGTCGAAGGTGTATGTTGACTTTGTTTCTCGCTACAGGTTTGATTTTAGGTGCGCACTTTCCAACGATGCGCAATATGTTTTTAGTTCTGCAAGGGTCTATCTCGAGTAAGTGAGAAATAGGTTTCTCACTGCCGAATGTGTTGAGTTGTAATTTGTAGTCTTTTACGTAATGCGCTACAGCTAGTAACATACCCTTAGGAAAAGTTGTCTCGCCTTGTGTTACATCAGCTTTAAGTTCTACAATTGTTCCAAATTCCATATCGCCTCCTGGCAAAGGAACTTTCAAATTTCAATCATGTTTATGATTACTCAGCTACCTTTTTGTCTTGTTCATGGTTAACGAAGTTGCTCAGATAAAGTTGTAAGTGAGCGAACCAAGTTAAGTTTAGTCGATATATAGAAAAACTTTGTGTGTTTTGTGCGCTGATTTACGCTGTTGTTCCCATTTGCATAACCTACCATTTATATCTCGTTGGATTGTTTATCTTTTAACTTGTGTAAAAGATCGAGTAAATAGTCTTGTGTTTACTCTGATATCTTGCAGTCAAAGAATTCTGGGAGGCAACGGCATGTTTTATTAAGGATGACGCTCTTTTTGCCGGCTACTTTTGGGTCCTAGCTGACCTTATCGGATCAATGGTTAGTTACAAAAATAAAGTCAGGAGCAACCTTAATGTTAATTTTCTCAACGTTTGCCGCGTTTCTCTTTATATAGGAGGATCAACATGTGGATCGTCATTCATCGCCAGAGTTAATGTGGCAATAAGTTAGACTACTTACTTGAATAAACTTTCTAAAAATAGCTTTTTCGATCTAGTCGGTTATATCTATCGACACGAACAGTACAATTCAAAATAGTTGCGCTGTATATTTTTTGAACTAAACAATTATAATATAAAAGCATAATAAAAATTTGCTTTTGGTTATATAACACTCAACTTAGCCACTACTTCAACATCATCTGGTTGACCTCGAAATAAACCTAAGGAATTGAAAAAAAAAGACTTTAATTCAACAGGACAGATTTTCAATGAAATTATATTCAACAAACCAGCAAGCAGTGTATAGCCTGCATTAAATAAGTCTTTTGTACGAAAAAAGTCGTGGTATAAATGCTCTAATAAACTTGTTGATATGATGAAAATGCTTTGTTATAAAATATCTGCGCTAGTAAAGAACAACATAAAAGAAGCTAGATATTAACTAGACCACACAGCGAGCATTTCAGGCCTTACCTTGGTAAGGCCTTTTTATTTCCTGCTTAAAATTGCAATTTCTCATTAAGTTTCAAATAATCATATAAATTCATAAATTTAATGTTATCAAAATGAAATACCAAGGAAGTTGTCACTGCCGTGCTGTTACCTTTGAGGTAGTGGCACCTGAGCAAGTAGAGGTTGAAGACTGCAACTGCTCTATATGCAGTAAAGCAGGCTTTCTTCATTTAATTGTCCCTAAAAAAGACTTCACATTGTTATCAGGTAAAAGTGCGCTAACAACCTACACATTTAATACGGGTGTTGCGAAACACTCATTCTGTAAACATTGTGGTATTAAGCCTTTCTATATTCCACGATCCAACCCAGACGGTGTAGACGTCAATGTTAGGTGTTTAGATACCAAACCATCACAAATTAACATTGTAAAGTTCGATGGTCAGCAATGGGAACAAAATGCACATACCCTTGCCCATAAGAGTAAAGTATGAAGATAATCATTATCGCTTTTATATTATTAACGAGCACGAAGTCATTCGCTTTTGGTGGATATGGTCATGAGCTCATTTGTCAGATGGCCGACCAATTGCTCAATCAAGAACAACAGCATAAAATCGATGTACTCGTTAGGCAGCTGCCACACCATGAAAAACAACTATTGGTTAAGGGTCATAAACAGTTAACCTTTGCTAAAGCTTGTAATTGGCCTGATAAAATCAAAAAAATGGCTAAATATGACAAATATAAACCTTGGCATTACCTCAATACCACGAGAGATGATCACGCAATAACCTCCAGTGACTGCCAAGGTTCATGTGTCGCCAAGGGCGTAATTTACCATCAAAAGAAGCTTGCTGAAGGAGGTCGTAACCAAACACAAGCGTTACTTTTTTTAAGTCATTGGGTAGCAGATTTACATCAACCCCTACATGTTAGCTATGCCAGTGACTATGGTGGCAATAGAACAAAAGTAACCTACGATAAATCAATACCTAAAGCCCGTTGTAAAAACTTACATTGGTATTGGGATGAGTGTTTAATCATGTCGAAAAAGCTTACTGTGGCACAATACACAAAAATGCTAATGAATAACATGCCAGAGCAAACTAAAGAGCAATGGCAGCCTAGTGATGTATGGGAATGGGCAGACGAAAGCTATCAATTATTGCAGCAAGCATCCTTTGGTTATTGTCAGCACAAAGCTGAAAAGTGCCTACCGCACAACAATAGCGTCGTGATTACGCAAGCCTATCAAAATCAATATTTACCGATTGTAGAACACCAAGTAATTTTAGCAGCACAACGATTAGCAACCATATTGTCTCAAACGCTTTAAAGAGATTTATCTTTTAAAAATAAAAAAGCCAGTCAATGACTGGCTTTTTTAATGTCAGTATTTACGTCGCTTACTTTTCTGAACCGACTTCAGCTGGCGCTTCTTGGGCTTGAATTTCTAACAATTCAATTTCAAACGCTAATACTGAGTTACCTGGAATGCGAGGTGGATTACCATTTGGACCGTACGCTAAATCAGAAGGGATGGTAAATTTGTACTTAGAACCTACTGACATAAGTTGAACACCTTCTGTCCAACCAGCAATTACACGGTTAAGTGGGAACACAGCAGGCTGACCACGATCATAAGAACTATCAAATGTTTCGCCATTTAAGAAAGTCCCTTTATAGTGAACAACGACGGTATCAGTTGCTGCTGGCTTGTCGCCTTCGGCTGCCACAAGTACTTCGTACTGAATACCTGAATCAGTTACTGAAACACCTTCACGCTTAGCATTTTCATCTAAGTAGGCTTGACCTTCAGCTAAGCTTTTATCTGCTTCTACTTGTGCCATTTCAGTTTGTTTTGCTTTCATCTCTTGATCTAATGACATTAGAAGACCTTGAATGTCTTCTTTAGCAATTTGAGAATTACCATTAATGCTTTCAATAAAACCATCGATAATTAGTTGCTTATCAAGCGCTAAACCTAAACGTTGGTGCTCTTCTAAGTTACGCTCCATGTACATACCAATTGATGCACCTAAACCATATGCTTGCTTTTGAATTTCAGTTTCTAATACCGCTTTAGCTGGCTTTTCTTCTTTAACTTCTTGTTGACAGCCCAAAACTGAAAGAAGCGCTACCGCAACTAGGGTAGGTTTTAAAAATTTCATTGATTTCTCCGTTTAAACCGCTTTCTTGAAGAAATTCCTCAAGCATGACGATAAATATCTTGATATATATAGTGAAAAACACCTTATACTAACGATAAATAAAAGGATAAAAAAGTATTAATATGTTGTGTTTTAGCAATAAATGTTTCAGAACTTTAAAAGTGATGATTATTTCATCACTTCTATTCGCCTGCCAAGACGTCAACAAGCAGCCGCTCGTGCAATGGCAACATGCCGCCGAAGGAGCTTATGCTGCCGATATTTCAAATGATGCTTCGATTTCAGTGGTGTCATCGATTCATCATGGCATCAGTGTTTGGGATCTGAGAAAAAACGCGCTCAAGTACACTTGGTCACAACAGCAAAACAGCAGCGATAACTTAGTGCTAGCACTTGATATTTCTGGCAATAACTCGCATGCAGTCACAGCAAGTCGAGAAAACTTTTCCTTGTGGAATATTGAATCGGGGCAATCAGAAGGCTTTTGGCAAATCAGTGAATCAACTATCCGTGATATCGCCGTTGCCAATGATGGAAATTACATGCTAGTCGGTCAATCAAATGCTAAAGTCGTTCATATCACCTTAGCGACAGGCCGCCGTTTAGAGTTTTTAGGACATCAAGAAAAAATTAATTCTATCGACATGCTGCCCAATGGTCGTATTGCGATGTCTGGCTCAAATGATTTCGTCGCATATGTTTGGGATACGCTTTCTGGTCAGGTAATTTATCGATTTAATCACCCTTCTCGTGTGACAAAAGTTGCGTTAGATCCAACAGGTAAATATGCATTTAGTGCAGATAGTAAAAAAGAAGCACATATTTGGGATTTAAAAACAGGCAAGAAAGTTAGCTCGTTAAAATACACAAATCGCCAAGAAGTATTCAGCACGGTAAGCTTCTCTAAAGATGGTAAGCAATTACTAACAGGAGCACCTTCACGTAAGGTAAGTGTCTGGGACATAGCCAGTGGTGAGCGGTTAACCTCGTGGCGTGTTACACCTCGACAAGATATTCGCCCTGCAGGCGCTGTTGTGCATGCAGCCGCTTTTAGCGATAATAACACCATTATCACCGAAAGCTCTTCTGGCTATGCTGAACGCTGGTTGTTTGAAGACTAACTATCAAGTAACACCATGAATGAAATCACGAAGATAATTAATCAGCTTGAAACGCGCGTTGACGCATTAGAAGCACGCAATGCTTTTCAAGAAGACGTTATCGATCAACTTAATCAAGAAATCGCTATTCATCAGCAACAAATTGCTGAATTGAAAGAGCACACTTTACTCATCGCACAACGTATCAAATCAGGCGCAAATAGCAGTCAGATAGGTCGCCCAGAAGATGAGCCACCACCGCCGCACTACTAATTGATCGTTAGCTTTACTCTGGCGTAAAAATACCAATCATTTGCTCATTGTCCCGTGTCGCTTTTTCAACATGGGATTCTGGTTGCACCATTTGTTCACCACAACTAACACATGTGACTTTTTCTAAGTTGTTTTCTTTTGTCAAAGCCATGGTATCCATCGCTTTGCACTTAGGGCATATTGCCCCCGCAATAAATCGCTTTTTCACATTACTCTCATTTTAGTTTAACTATCACAACAAACAGATAGTGATAGACCAAGAATATTTGGTCAATTGCGTGATTTTACCTTGAATAACCCTATCGGTAAAAGCGACAATATAGACAATTAACAAATAAGCGCTGCTATTTGAGGATATCTTTTGATTAATGCAAGCCAACTTAGCCTAGATAGAGGAACCAAACACCTTATTATCGATGCTACTTTTACTATACACCCAAAACACAAAGTAGGCTTAGTCGGCGCTAACGGATGTGGTAAATCTTCTTTCTTCGCTGCACTTTTAGGGCAATTACAACCTGAGGCCGGCGATCTCACACTGCCAAGCCAATGGAAAATTGCGACGGTAAAACAAGAAACACCCGCATTATCTCAATCTGCGTTAGAATACGTGATTGATGGCGATGTTGAATTTCGCCAGCTTGAAGCAGAGCTCGACATTGCGCGGCAAAATGATGATGGCAATCAAGAAGCTATTATCATCAACCAGATAGATACCATTAATGGTTATAGTCTACCCGCTCGTGCAGGCGAACTATTACACGGTTTAGGTTTTCAACAACAGCAACTCTCACTGCCTGTTAAAGAGTTTTCTGGTGGTTGGCGCATGCGTTTAAACTTAGCGCAAGCACTTATTTCTCGTGCTGATTTATTGCTATTGGATGAGCCAACTAACCATTTAGATTTAGATGCGGTTATCTGGTTACAACGTTGGTTGAAGCGCTATGAAGGCACCTTGGTGCTCATTTCTCATGATCGTGATTTCTTAGATGACGTGATTGGCCAAATACTGCATTTTGAACAACAAAAAGCAAAGCTGTACACCGGCAACTACACCAGTTTCGAACGTCAACGTGCTGAACAGCTTGCTCAGCAAGACGCACAATACCAAAAGCAGCAAAAAGAAGTTGCCCATTTAACAGCGTTTGTCGATCGATTTAGAGCTAAAGCAAGTAAAGCAAAACAAGCACAAAGCCGCTTAAAGCGCTTACAGAAATTACCTGATTTGGCACCTGCCCATGTCGATAGCCAGTTTACTTTTAGCTTCAAACAGCCTGAACATATGCCTTACCCTCTGCTGTCAATAGATGAAGCTGACTGTGGCTATGGTCAAGATGCCATCATTATAAAACAAGCAAAGATAACGTTAGTACCTGGCAGTAGAATTGGTTTACTAGGCCGAAATGGAGCCGGTAAATCAACGCTAATTAAGTCATTGGCTGGCGACATCGAGTTAGTGTCAGGGCTAAGGCATCAAGCGCAAGAACTCAAAATTGGTTATTTTTCTCAACACCAATTAGAACAGCTTCACCATGGTTCTAATGGCGTTGAGCATATTTTACGTGCCCATAAATCAATGACGGACCTAGAAGCACGTTCCCATTTGGGGAGTTTTGGTTTTCAGGGTGAGCAAGCGTTAAGTGACGTTGCAACGATGTCTGGTGGCGAAAAAGCTCGACTTGTTTTGGCTCTCATCGTGCTAGAAAAACCGCAATTATTGCTACTTGATGAACCAACCAACCATTTAGATCTTGAGATGCGACAAGCCCTAGTATTAGCCTTACAAGAGTTTAGTGGTGCGATCATTTTAATTGCTCATGACCGCTATTTACTAGAATCTTGTGTCGATGAATTTTACATTGTTGCTAATGGCGAAACCCAACCCTTTGCAGGGGATATTGACGACTATCAGCAATGGCTAAACGATGACAAGAAAGAATCATTACAAGCGACAAAGAAAGAGTCTACCGGTGGAGCAGATAGAAAAGCACAACGCCAAGCGCAAGCACAACTGCGCCAAAAGGCAGCGCCACTTAAGAAGCAAGCAGACAAATTAGAAAAGCAAACCCAAACCTGGCAAGCCCAATTATCAAGTATTGAAGCACAACTAGGTGACACTGAAATTTATAGTGCCGAGAATAAAAGTAAATTAAATGATCTACTCAAACAACAAGCACAATTAAAGGGAGATATTGAAACCAGTGAAATGGAATGGTTTGAGCTTGCTGAACAAATAGAAGAAATCATGTCAGGTGGCGGCTAGTTACATAGTCACTTACAAACAAATTCGGTGTTAATGTAAAACACTTGCTAAACTAATAATAAATAAATGGCTGTAGAGGCTTATGATGAAAAAACTTATTAAATCAATACTATTGCTTAGCGTTTTAGCTACATCTGTTCATGCCGCCGATTTTGAAGCTGGCGTCTCTAAACTCAATAAAGGTGAATTTCATCAAGCGATCGCTGAATTTGAACCTTTAGTTGAAGAAGGTTTTGCGCCTGCCCAATATCAAATGGGCGAAGTGTATCTTAATGGTTGGGGCGTTAGTAAAGACGCCAGCAAAGCGTTTGAGTTATTTACGCTTGCAGCAGATCAGAATTATCCAGAAGCACTTTTTCAGTTATCGCTAATGTATTCTGAAGGCAAGATGACGAAAAAGGATTTAACTACCGCATTTAAATTAATGGAACGCGCCGCCAATAAAGATTTACTCACGGCACAATTTAATTTAGGTGTGATGTACGCAAACGGTGAAGGCATTCATAAGAATGAAAAGAAAGCGGTATTTTGGTATGAACAAGCAGCGAACCAAAATTATGTGCTTGCCCAATTTAATTTGGCATTAATGTACTACGAAGGTAAAGGCGTCAACCGAGATATAGAAAAATCATATTTTTGGAACCTTATGGCTGCATATAGTGGTTATAAAGACGCAGTAACAAGTGCAGAGATGGACCAGCGCCAATTAAATGAAATACAAATTAAACGTGTCCGTGCTGATGTTGATCGTAAACGCCGCCAATTTAAACAACAGCAACAAGTCAAAGCACAACAAGCAAATTTAGCAACATATTAACGTATCATTGATCTGTATCAGGATCTCGATAACGCTCCTTATTTACAATAGCTTTGTAACGTAAATAAGGAGTCTCTCATGAACTTTTTTCAAATGCTTATCAATGATCCCGTTGTACTATTCTCTTTCGGCGGTTTAGCTATCGTATTGCTTATTTGTGCTTATTACGTATATTTCTTTATAAAAAATATTGAAGAAAATAAGTAAATCAATAGATTACGCCGGCACTAAGGTTATCGATTAAACGTCACCTCTAAAGGCAGTGATATTTGCTATAATTTAGTAAATCACTGTCGTTGGAGATCATGATGCCGCTATCAATCAATACTTCGTCAACCGCGAATAACCTTTATCGCTTAAACGAAGAAAAAGATGAAAAACAAGAGCAACTCGCTTCAGGCAAACGCATCAACGATGCGGCAGACGACCCTGCGGGCTTACAAATAGCTAACCGTTTAACTAGCCAAATTAATGGTGCAAATCAGGCAAGCGTAAACGTACAAGATCAAATAAATCTTAATAACATTCAAAGCGCTCAATTTTCATCGATTACCGATAGCCTGCAACGGGCAAATGTTTTAGCTGTTCAGTCAGGAAACCCATTGGCTGATCAAAGTGTAATCCAAGATGAATATACTCAAATCACAGAAGAAATTAATGCCATTGCCAGCGAGGCTCTTGGTCAAGATGATTTTTTAACTGGCTTAGATGCCTCAGATCCTGCAGCAAGCCAAGCGGCAATCGAATCAGCAATATCAACCATAGCAACCTCCGCGAGTGAAAATGGCGCGGCGAGTAATGCGTTAGGTAGTCAAATTTCCACCTATGAAGCAGCTAACGTTAACCTATCTGCATCCCGTTCACGTATCGAAGATACTGACTTTGCCCAAACGAGTAGTGAACAAGCAACGTTAGATATTTTATTGCAAGCTACAATAGCAACTAAAAAAGAGGAAGAAGAGCGCAAAGGGCTTTTCATTAATCAACTCGTCTAAATTTTAAAGTTGTTCTGTTTTGCACATCAATGGATAATAGTAAAAATTGTTTTATTAGATAACATTTGTGATTTCAGTTAGTCAATTTAAGCCAGCTTGGTGGCTATCAAATGCTCATAGCCAAACCATGTTGGCAAAATATTTAAAACGTAAGCAACATGTCTCTTTGATTACTGAAAAGTTTTCAACCTGCGATGGCGACTTTGTTGAGCTAGCTTGGACTGAAAAACCAAACGAACATGACATCAAACCAATTGTTGTTTTACTTCACGGTTTAGAAGGTTCAAAAGATAGTCATTACGCTAAAGGCATGCTACAAGCAATTAAGGCACAAGGTTGGTGCGGCGTGCTAATGCACTTTCGAGGCTGTGGCGAGTTACAAAATCGATTTGGCGCGTCATACCATAGTGGCGATACCCAAGACATTCATCATTTTAGCCAATGGCTTGCCAAACAATACCCTAACCATCCTAAGGCACTGGTTGGTTTTTCTTTAGGTGGCAATGTCACCATTAAATATCTCGGTGAAGTAGAACAATCACCTTTTAAAGTCGCTAGTGTGATTTGTGCACCGCTTGATTTAGCCAGTTGTAGCTTGCGAATTAGCCAAGGTTTTTCTAAGGTCTACGAGAACTATCTCCTCAACATGCTGAAAAACAGCACAATTGAAAAAATAAACGCGAAAAAATTACCTCAGCTGTGTGAAAAAAAAATCACCACTCTCTCTTCAATATGGCAGTTTGATGATTACGTCACTGGGCCAATTAACGGCTTTGAAGACGCGCAAGATTACTACCAGCAATCTAGCGGCAAACAGTTTTTATCGCACGTAAATCAACCTTGCTTAATTATTCATGCACAAGATGACCCGTTTCTAAGCCACCAGGATATCATTGACCTACCTGCTAACCTGCCAGCGCATATCAAGTTTGAAGTAAGCCCTAAAGGTGGTCATGTTGGTTTTATTGCGGGCAACAACCCCTTTAGACCAATATTTTGGCTAGAGCAGCGTATCCCCGCATTTTTATCGGAGCACTTATGATTATCCCTTTAGACGAACTTTCTGAAGAACTTCTCAATAATATTGTCGAAGCACATGTCTTAAAAGAAGGTACCGATTACGGTGAGTATGACGTGAGTTTAGAAGAGAAGGTTGCTGCGGTAAAACACCAACTTAAAAGTAAAACAGCGGTACTTGTTTATTCTCAGCTTCATGAAACAGTGAATATATTGCCTGCTGACCAGTTTGCCAGCCAGCAGGATAACGAATCAGAATGCTAGCTTTTGGTTAAATGAAGGCTAAAGTGAACCGGTACGACAGGGCTAATGCTAGGAAGACTTGCCAGCTCTTGCAATTTCATTAAACCTTTTGTTAATGCATATTGCTTTGCTTGAATAACCAAAGGTTTAATGTTGTGTACCGACAAGTCTCCACCAGTTAGTTTTGCAACCTTAACGGGTATACTTATTTGCTGAGTTTGGCCGTGAAGCGATATTTCACCTTGTAATGTTAATGTCTTTTCCTGACCTACAGCTAAGGTATTTAACACTTTCCCATCAACTTGACCGGCAAATGTAGCCGTTGCAAATTTATCTGTTTCAAACAGAAAACTTTTCATGCGTTGATCTCGAATGTCAATGCCAGTTACCACACTCGTTAAATCAATGGCAAACTTTACTGCGCCTGCTTTGCTTACCATGCCTGATACTTGCTTAAATGAGTGAATTTCGCCAATGCTATTTTTTTTCACCGATGTAAAATTTAACGTAGATTTATCATTGTCTACTTGCCAGTTCGCGATTGCACTGGTAGACAAGCAAAGAGATAACACCAAGAGTAAAAAGCGCATACTATTTCCTTATATTTTTCGGGTTGCTACATGGGGGATAATAATGTCTCGCCATGGAAATGCTTGGTCCCCTAAGCTAACAAAATCAGGATTCATTAAACTATCTCGTTGATTATAGCTAAGCGCTTCAAAGTTACTACTTAATATCCTGCCACCGGCTTCTTCCAAAATACATTGGCTGGCGCCAGTATCCCACTCACCCGTAGGGCCTATGCGCAAATAGCAATCTGCACCACCTTCGGCAATCAAACAGTTTTTCAATGAGCAGCTACCTAAAGCAACATATTCATATTGATAGCTGTCTTTAAGGTATTGCCCCATCAAACCTAGCTCTTGGCGACGGCTGATCGCTACCTTAACGGGTTTACTGGCTTGAAATGGGTTTACCTGAATTTGCTTGGCACTATGCGTATTTTCTTTAAATGCACCGCTTCCACGCTGAGCAAAATAGGTGAGCTTGTGATCAGGCGCATGAATGACACCGATTGTTGGCCAATGATTTTCAACCAATGCAATATTCACTGCAAAATCACCGCTGCCCAGAATAAACTCACCTGTGCCATCGATTGGATCTAGCAACCAATACTTTGACCAATTCTTTCTCTGTGCAAGTTCAGCGGCAGAAGTTTCTTCAGAAATAATTGGAATATCTGGCGTAAGTGTTTTTAGGCAATCAATTATCGTGTTATTCGCTGCGATATCGGCACTTGTTACAGGGCTCTCATCTGCTTTCATTTCAGCAGTAAAATCGCCATTTTTGTAATAACCTAAAATTTCGTTACCCGCTTTTTTTGCCGTTTCTAAAGCGATTTTTAAATAACTGTCATTACTCATATGCCCCCCTTAACCGATCTATTACTAGCATCAATGCTGCTATACTTCTCGCCTCATTAAAATCAGGTTGCGCTAATAAACGAGCATAATCTTTAACAGGCCATTCAACTAATTCAAGTGGCTCTGGCTCGTCGCCTTCCAATGATTCGGGGTACAGATCTTGTGCAATAAAAATTTCCATTTTTGCGTTGAAAAAGGCCGGTGCAAGCATCACTTGATGTAAGTGCTCAAGATGACGAGCGCCAAACCCAATTTCTTCTTTTAATTCTCGATTTGCAGACTGTTCGGCAACTTCTCCGGGATCAATAAGTCCTTTAGGGAAGCCAAGTTCATAACTATGTGTACCAGCACAGTATTCCCTAACCAACAAGAGCGTGTCTTGATCTTTAAAAGGTACTACCATCACTGCGCCACGGCCACCACCTTTCATACGCTCGTATAAGCGCTTCTCACCGTTCGAAAAGGTCAAAGCAAGCTCTTCAATCGCAAAAAATCTACTTTCGCTTATCTCTTGCGCTTGGGTAATTTCAGGTAGTGTTTTAGTTTTTGTCATAGCGGCCTGCAAATAGTCTCACTTAAGAATATTCAACACTCAAGTAAGAGGTTCGATATAATGTCTATCATAAATTGTTTTTAAGGAATAAATCTATGCTTGATTGGTCAGAAATTGAAACTGTTTTACTTGATATGGACGGAACCATACTTGATTTGCATTTTGACAATCACTTTTGGTTAGAACATTTGCCTTTGCGATATGCTCAACAGCAACAAATTTCAATCGAACAAGCTCGTGAAGATTTAACCTCACATTATGAAAAAGTATCAGGCACTATCGCTTGGTATTGCCTTGATTACTGGGCCGAGCAAACACAATTGCCGATCAACGACTTAAAACGTGAAGTACAACATCTAATAGCATTGCGAGATGACGCCCATGACTTTCTTACAGCATTGCGCAATACAGGCAGGGAAGTGATCTTAGTAACTAACGCGCACCCTGACAGTTTATCTTTGAAAATTGAACGTACGGCGCTTGATCGTTACTTTGACAAACTCTACTCAACACACGAATTTGGCGCGACTAAAGAATCGCAAACCTTGTGGCAACGTTTGCAAGACAAGCAACCTTTCAAAAACAACAAAACCTTATTTGTTGATGACAATCTAGATATTTTAACGTCAGCACAAACCTACGGTATAAAGCATCTATTAGCTGTAGCAAACCCTGATAGCCAAAAAAATAGCCGGACAATTACACAATTTCCGGCTATTACTGATTTTTCTTCGTTATTGGCTGAGATTAACGCCAACCCTGTTTCACTATAAACGCAAACGATATCTGCCTTGGTTATCTGGCGTGCCAATAAACGGTAGCACGCTTTTAAGTTTTTCTGGGAAGTTTTCACCCGGTGTTAAATAACCATTGCCAGATACTTGACCGTTAGCGCCGATAAATGCGTTATAGGTCAACCCCAGTTGATTATCTGGCTCAATCGTTAACGCGATAGAGCCGTTATCACAGCCTACATTACCACTTAAGCGACCTAAGGTGATGCTCTCATCAAAAGCGTTCACTTTTGCACGTCGCCAATGGATTTGACCTTCTAATGCCTGACAAAGAGGTTTTCCTTGCGCATAAAAAGGCACATCCATTTCAACAATACCGTGAGCAGTCATCGGTATAGGTAAGGGTAATTGCTGTGCAACCATATTGGCAGGTAGAAAAATACTGGCGTTCTCTACCTGTGCATTTCCCGCTTGCATACTCAACGATAACGAACCTTCAGGACCCGGTATTAAGGCATCACCAAACGTCACATCAACCACGGGGTTGAAACTCAGTAACGACAGTAAGTTTAGTTTGGCACTGACTTTTTCAACGGTAACGGCTTCAGCATATACCTTCTGTGCTTTCATATGCCAAACTGAACCACTAACACCCTGAATAACAACATCTTTAGGTAACTTTACTTGATTTAAGATCAAGCTCGCCGGCGCTGTAGCAAATAAGAAGATCAAATAACTAACAATAAATAAAGCACTAAACCCTAACCACTTTTTCATGTTGACTAACTCTTTCCTAACTGCAGACGACGCACTCTAACCACACCGCTTTGCTCAGTATCGGTAAGATCGATACCTTTAACCCGAATACCTTCTTGTGCCGATAACGTTGCTAGCCAATCAACGAGTTTGTCAAAGCTCACTTCGTCAATCCACACTTGCAAATCTTCGCCTTGTGGTTGAATCCGAGTAATTGAAATTTGCTGACGACCGGCACTGCGATTAGTGATGCTCGATAGGCTACCGGCACTAGGACGATTAGTAGTACCACCTTTGGCTTGTTGGTATAAATTTGTCTTATCTTTTAACCACACCAACAACTCTTGTTGTCGTGTTAATTTTTTCTGGCTTGCTTCAAGGCTATTATGCAAAGGCTGCCAAATCACGGTTACAAACAAGAAAATTGCGATAAATATAGCCATGACAGCAACGAGTTGTTGTTCTCTTGGCTGTAGCGCTTGCCATTTTGCTTTCATCATTATCCCTTAATACTCATAGAACCAACAACTTGCTCACCTTGGTTATTTTGAGAGCCGATACTTACTTCTAATTTTAGCTTTTCTAAAGCCGCCTTAAATTGATCAAAGGCTTGGTAATTTTGAGCGACTGCGGTCAATCGCAGCTCATTACGCTTACCATCATATTTTACCGATTCAGGTTTAAGTTGTGGCACCGAAGCAAAAGCAGGCTGAACTTTGTCTAACAAGGCTAAAAAGCTTGCATCTTGGCTGCCTGCTCCTAATTCATCAAGCTTTCGATTCATTTGCGATCGCACATTACTCGCACTTACGCGTCTTGCATCTGGAAACGCTTGCTTATAGGTTGCAATTATCGCTTGTTCTGTCGCGGCTTGTTCTTGGTTAACTTGATACAGACTCACCGCTGTCATCACTATATGAGTAACAAGTGCAAATCCAGCAATGCTCGCTGCAATTACCCAGTGTTGTTTATGATTTGATTTGGTTAGCTTAACCTGAAATTCACCCTGCAATAAATTAACAGGTGCTTCGTGGTAATGCTTAGCGAGTAACGCTAAAGGAAGCTCTTCAAGTTGTGGTTCAACACTACAAACCGTTTCCTGATCAGTGAAATCAAAAGGTGAATAAGTTGCTAAGGTGGCATTCTCGTCTTGAAGACAAGCAGCCAGCACATGTTCAACCAGCCCTTGATCTAAAGTCATTGCTTGCCAAACGTTTTGACGAATCATGACTTGATTATCAAGACTTAGCATACTCCACTGATTATCGTTACTTGGTAAAGCAAGTGCGTCAGGGATGATGGTATCAGTATGGATGTTGGCGTCACGTAACCAAGTTTGCCAATTAAGCATTTGTGCGCGTTCAACACCGGCTAAATAGCAATTATTTTCACTGTCATCAGTAACCTCGCCATAGGCGAAGAACATATCTTCAACTTCTTGTGCAAGCTCTTCTTCAATCATGTAAGGCGCAGCCTGGCGCATCATACGTTGTGACTTGGCTGGCACATTTAACGCGTGCAAACTAACATCAGAAGCGTTTACAAATACGATAACTTTGCGATCAGAAGCTTTCGTTGTGAGTTCGGTTAACGCTTGCGTATTTGGCAATGTGCCACTGGCAATAATTTCTTGCTCTCGGGCAGAGTAAATTAACCAAGATATTGGGTCATAATCTTGGCTACCTAATCGAATATATAAGGTTTCTACCATTAATTTATCCCTATGCTTCTTCTAAGCACATCTACCCGTTTATTATTGTCGACTTTAAACGTAGACACTAACGTAAAGTAGCTATTATTGAAACTGGCACGAGCAGATAATTGAAAATAATCACTATCCACGCCTATTTGAGCTTTTTGCTCTGTTGTTAACTTAGCGTCTGTTAATACCTTTAAGGCAAAAACATCATCTGTATTTTCAAAACCATCAGTACCACGTTCACTGATGATTTCCTGTGCATCATCGCGCGAGATATCTAAAAAAGACTGCAACAACACCACATTATCTTCCGAGAGGGTATTGATGTTTAGTTGATGTAGGTTGTTGTTTGGCAAGACACAGACATAATCTTTTAAAACATTGATAGCGTCCATCGTAAAGTGTTCAATGACGCGCAGTTCTGAAAGGTCAGCTAAATAATGGTTAGCGGCTAAATGGGCAAATTCTTGGCCTGCATAATCGTTGTCTTCCGCACCGCCCGCGCTAACAATACTGGTATTTTCATCTAACCAATCTATCAGTGCATCCGTCATATATTCAGCCGTGAAATCATCGACGTTTTCAATATCTAAATTAACCAACAACCTTTCAAAGCCTATACGTTGTATAGACTTTTTACTGTTCGCTTCTTCGCTCTGTTCTTCGCGTAATGCATTAAGGTTAAAGCAGGCTTGTAAATCGGAAATTTCACCAACAATCTCGCCGTTATCAACTGGGTATGCGGTCTCTCCTTGTGCCCATATCTGGCTCAAGTTAATAAAATCAGGATCTTGATCGATTACCGTAAGCAACACACGTTTAGCCAGCGCCTCAGCTCCCATAGCATACCAATAGGCTTGCTGGTTCATCTCTAAATTTGATGCACGTTGGAGCTGCCCCATAATACGAGTACTCATTTGTGTCGCTACGATAGTGGCTAATGCAACTATAAGTAAAACAGAGATAAGTACTACGCCTTGTTGACGTTGATGGCTAACAACTTTCATTAGTCATCATCTCCCTGCTTAGAGCCATTTACATCATCACCAGCAACCAAAAACTTTCGCGTTATTTCACCTAATGCTTCTGTCGCGATTTCCACAGAAATCGCTTGCGGTAATTGATTATTCTTAGGTGGGGTGTCATTCCATTTTTTAAGATAATAATACTTGAACGACAAATCAGTAACGTCATCAAGCAAGACCCGCATTTTTGGCTCTTCGCCGGGCACAGCATCTACATGAATAAAGTGCAATCGTTGAAGCTGGTCATCTTCAATACGGTAAGCCACCGACTGCAAAGCACTGCGTGCAATCACTAAATTAGGGTTTGTCCAACCATGCCTAACAAAGGCAATAGCACCACTTTGGCTAGTGAAGCTAAGTGCATCAGTATGAATAAAATTTTCACTCGATTTATCACCATCGAGGCGCACGTGACGACGGGCTATTTGGGTAAAGTCACGCTCCATAATCAAAAACAATGTTTGTAGTTGATTAAGTTGGTTTAACTTTCGTTGACTCAGTTCATCAGACTTACGTACCGTATCAAAAACTGAAAAGCCCGCTAAACTAACCAGTGCAAAAATTGCCACGGCAAGTAATAACTCTACTAAAGTAAAGCCAGCTTGAGCACGAATATGATGAGACAGAACGTTTTTCATTGTGACGGATTAGCTACGTATGTCATAAAACTTGCGCTAGGCAATTCATCTTTTTCATTGATACGAACTTCAATGATGATTGCCCGCAAATTATTATCAGTTGTTTTCAAAACTTTTTGCTGCCAAAACCATTCTCGCTCAGCAAGTTCTACTTTACCCTTTTTATTATTTTGTGGCGGCCATCTGTCGCTTAGTACCGCTTCGGTAAGTTGGTTAGAGGCTACCCAGCTCGCGTAAGATTTTTGTTCAAGGTATTGTAAATTACCGCCACTGTTTGCAGCGGTGCCTAGCAAAGCAACGCCAGCAATAGCAAACAATGCCATCGCTAATAAGACTTCAATTAGCGTAAAGCCCCCCTGCCTAGCGAACATCAGTTAAAGGCCCTTCAATTTGTAAAGTTAGGCTATAAAGCCCTGTCACTTGATAAGTGATATCTAAATCGATCTCTGCATCAGGATCAAAGGCAAAGGTTACTTGAAATGGGCTTATATCACCGCCGGACAGAATAAACACTTGAGGAATTGCTGGTCTGTCAGGCTCTCTGAAATTATCATCTTCTGGCATCATCGCCTTGGGGTCAAACAACAAAGGACCATCATCAAGTGGCAAATCATCCAACGCAAGATCAATCATTAATTCTTCGGGGAGCTCTATCAGCGTTAGTTTATCTTGCTCAGGCAACTCAACCCAATCAGTGCCATCAAAACCGACAAACTGATAACTTTTTTTCGTAAAGACAATGCCTAATTGAACGTTATTGAGCAAGCCATACTCAGCCGCTAGGGTGAACAAACCATAAAAGCGTTCGGCTTGTTGCTCTATCTGCCTTTCAGGTTTATTCGAATAAAAATTAAATTGTACGGTTGTAACAAAGATACCAATCAAGACAATCACAAGCATGACTTCAATGAGGGTAAAACCCTTATTTTTCACCTGTGACTGCCCAAACATCATTACTGATAGTCGCCTAAGTTCCAATTACCAATATCATCTTCAGTACCCGCTTCACCGTCCGGACCAACTGAAAACACATCCATTTTACCTTGCTCACCTGGATTCAATAGTTGGTAGTCATTACCCCACGGATCCTTTGGTAAACGTTTAACGTAACCGCCTTCAGGGAAACGACGTGGCACTGGATCAATATCGGTTTGCTCAATTAACGCGTCTAGGCCTTGGTCTGTCGTTGGATAATTATAGTTATCCATTTTGTACATACTTAGTGAAGTTTCTAATGCAGTAATATCAGAAACAGCTTTTTGAATATTTGCGCGATCTTGGCTACCCATTAAATTTGGTACAACAAGGCTAGCCAAAATACCTAAAATGACGATAACAACCATCACTTCTAATAAGGTAAAACCTTGTACTTTTTTTGGAGAGTTTTTCATTTTCATATGACTTCCTTCATCCGGCTTTGTTATTTTCATAACAAGGGATTTTTTATCAAACATTAAAATTGTTAGCTAAATAAGCTTACTTGACCTACTAACCACCTATCATAGTGTTTAGCTGTAATATGGGTTGTAGTATCGCTAAAACGATAAATAACACAATAGCCGCCATACTTACCATGAGTGCTGGTTCAAACGCTTTTAAAGAAATATTTACTAGCGCCTTAAAGTCACGATCTTGGTTATCTGCTGCACGGCCAAGCATATGCTCTAACTGACCACTTTTTTCACCACTTGCTATCATATGTAACATCATTGGTGGAAATAATTTCGTTTGCTCTAAAGAAACGCGTAAACTTGTACCTTCACGGACTTTATCGCCAGCCTCTTTAATTTTTTGTTTTATGTAAAGATTATCTAATACTTCACCTGCTATTCGCATACTTTCAAGCAATGGCACTGCTGAAGCAGTTAAAATACTCAACGTTCTTGCAAAACGTGCGGTATTGATACCTTTTACGACTCGCCCGATAAAAGGAAGTTTCAATAATTTTTCATGAACCTTTAGGCGAATCGACGGTTTTTTCATTAATTGGCCAGAAGTGAAACCACTGAGAATAAACAGCAATATAATGGCTAAACCGTAATCTCTCAAGAAGTCACTAGCGGCGATTAAAAATTGCGTTGTACCCGGTAAATTTTGCCCCATATGATCAAATTGACCAACAATGTCAGGCACTACGTAAGTCAATAAAATCACAATAACTGAAATAGCGATGACGGTCATAATGATGGGATAGACCATCGCTTGAACAAGTGCTGAACGCATTTCTTGGCGTTGCTCAGTATAATCAGCAAGTCGACTTAACACTTTATCTAAATGGCCTGACTTTTCACCAGCCGCCACCATTGCTCGAAATAGTCGATTAAATATTTGCGGGTATTCAGCCATACTCTCGGCAAGGCTATAACCTTCAGTCACTTTTGTTCGCACCGCCATGATCATACTTTTGATGCGATTTTTATCACACTGTTGCGCAACGGCGACTAACGATTCTTCAATAGGTAAACCTGATTCAACTAACGTAGATAGTTGACGGGTAATAAGGGCTAATTCTGAGGCTGAAATCTTGCCTCTGCTAAAGCGTGCTGAAGTATTATCTTCTTCTTTCTTCGTTAAGCACGGGCTAACATCCATAGGAATAAGGCCTTGCTCTCGCAACAAGCCACGCACCTGCTTGGCACTATCGCCTTCGATAACACCTTTTTTATTTCGTCCGCGACTATCAACCGCTTGGTAATCAAATGCTGCCATAACTAGGGGTTAATCTTCTCTGGTAACACGTAATACTTCTTCAATAGTGGTGATGCCTGCTAGCACTTTGTCAAAACCATCTTGTCGAATACTTGGCGTTGTTTTACGGATATATTTTTCAATTGCTTGCTCGCCTTTACCGTTATGTATCATCTCGCGAGCTTTATCATCAACGACTAACAATTCATGGATACCGGTACGGCCTTTAAAGCCTTTAAAGTTGCATTCGCTACAGCCTTTGGCACGATAAACCACACGTTGATCACTGTCGGCCAGTTGAAGTATTTTACGCTCTTCGGCATCAGGTTGATGGCTTTCACGACAATGTGGACATAAGGTACGCACTAATCGCTGTGCTAATACGCCTAGTAAGCTTGATGACAGCAGGAATGGCTCTACGCCCATATCTTCCATACGGGTAATTGCACCTGCCGCAGTATTGGTATGCAAAGTAGAAAGTACTAAGTGACCCGTTAAACTCGCTTGAACGCCAATTTGTGCGGTTTCTAAATCTCGAATCTCACCCACCATTACCACATCAGGATCCTGACGCAAAATAGCACGTAAACCACGAGCAAAGGTCATATCAACTTTCGTGTTAACTTGTGTTTGCCCTATGCCTTCAATAGCAAATTCAATCGGGTCTTCCACTGTTAAGACGTTGCGCTCATTGACATCAATTTGAGTAAGACCAGCATAGAGTGTCGTCGACTTACCAGAACCGGTAGGACCGGTAACAAGAATAATACCGTGAGGTTTATCAATGAGTTCAGAGAACAAGGCACGATTGTTATCAGTCATACCTAAGTCTTGTAAATCTAAACGAGCAGCGTTTTTATCTAATAAACGTAACACAACACGTTCACCATGACCTGTTGGCATGGTAGAAACACGAACATCAACGGCTCGACCAGCAATTTTCAGTGAAATTCGACCATCTTGTGGAATACGCTTTTCGGCAATGTCGAGTTTAGCCATAACCTTGATACGTGATACTAACAATGAGGCAAGTTTACGGTTAGGCTTTAGTACCTCTCGTAATACGCCGTCGACACGAAAACGTATTTGTAAGCTAGCTTCAAACGTTTCAATATGAATATCAGAGGCGTTTTCTTTAATCGCTTCAGACAGCATTGCATTGATCATTTTGATGATCGGTGCATCGTCTTCGTTTTCAAGCAGATCTTGTGTCTCACCAACTTCATCGGCCAATGAATATAAGTCAACTTCATTACCGATATCTTCCATCATTTGCTGAGCTTCTGAAGAGTCACGTTGGTAGACTTGGGTCAGCATCAACTCAAATGCATTTTCATCAAGATAATGAATCTCGAATGCTTGCTTTAGGACACGACGCACTTCATTTAACGCTGACGGAGGTGTTGTTGATAAACAAAACACCTCAAAACCATCATTGATCTCTTGCACAAGCACGCTATGGCGCTTAGCAAAGCCAAAGGGTAATCGATACTTCACTACGTACTGCTCTTCTTCGGCAATAATATCAGTATCGAAAGATTCGACGTCGGTTATTATCTCTGACTCTGGTGTATCACTCATTCTTCAACACCTACTCGTTATTATCGTCAGCAGCTTTTTCCTGCGCTTTATCTTTCATATATTCATCAAACGATGGCGGCAAAGTTAACTGTTCATTCCACTCTTGCAGTAGTGGTAACTTTTCGTTATCCATTAAAGATAAGCCGTTTTGACGTTGCAAAATTTCTTGCGCACGCATGTAGTTATATTTGTTTTTAGTCACTTCATTCATAATGGTGCCATCACGAATAATAGTAGGACGTAAAAAGACCATTAAGTTACGTTTTCTTGTCGACGTACTGGTTGATTTAAATAAATGGCCTAATATAGGTAGGTCACCTAAAAGTGGTACCTTCTGTTGGCTTTCTTGTACATCTTCGTCAATTAATCCACCTAAGATAACGGTATCACCATGATCTGCCATAACAGTGGTCTTAATTTCACGTTTATTAATCGAGATATCAACGCCCGTTGCACCACTTACCGATGAAACTTCTTGTTCAATCGTTAATTGAACGCCAGAGCCTTCGTTTACTTGTGGCGTAACTTTTAATTTAATACCCACTTCTTGGCGGTCTACCGTTTGGAAAGGGTTGTCATTATTACTACCCGTTGTAGAGCCCGTAATAATTGGAATTTCTTGACCAACAATAAAGTAGGCTTCTTCATTATCTAGTGTCGTTATGCTCGGCGTTGCTAGAATATTAGAGTTGGTATCTGCGCTTACCGCTTGAATAATGGCACCCCAATCGTCTTTCATAACACCAAACATCATACCGCTCACAGACCCTAGTGCTTGTGCCAGTAAGCTGTAATCACCTTCAATATCATTACCTGGCTCATTAACAACAACATTACCGTTACCATCGGTAAAAGTAGAACCTGGCTCACCTGGCGTTGATTGCGCTGCTTCAATACCGGCAGCAAGTTGCGTGATTGGCACTGGTCCATTAGTAAACTGAGTACCACCACCAGCTTCTGTATACCATTGAACGCCTAAGTTAATGCCATCAGATTCGAAAACCTCAACAATAATTGCTTCAACTAATACCTGTGCACGACGAACATCTAATTGGCGAATAACCGCTTCAAGTGAACGCAACATGTCTTGTTGAGCAGTAATAACGACGGTGTTGGTGTCATCATGTGCTTCAATTGAGATATTACGCTTTTTGCTCGAGCGCGCTTTTGTTGATTTATTTGAGCTTTCTTCCGCTTCAATTGACTCACTAACGCCCTTTAATACCGGCACAATGTCTTCAGCTTTTGCGTACTTTAAGTAATACACACGGGTATTACCGTTGGTTTCTAATTCGGCATCTAAACGTTCAACCAATTTAACCACGCGGTCGCGGGCCTTTGCTTCACCAGAAATAATGACGCTATTGGTACGATCATCAGCAACAATTTTAGGGATAAGAAACGTTGGTGTTGAGGCAGCTTTGCTTGACGTAACTTTATTCATTGACTCAATAATTCGTACCATATCGCCGGCAGATGCGTGCTTTAAACGAATAATATGAACGTCTTGGTCACCCGCTTTATCAACTTTCTCAATAATGCGAACTAAGCGATTAACAACAGCTGAAGTACCCGTGATCATAATAACGTTCGCAGGGTCATAGTTAGTAACGTTACCGCCGTTCGCTTGATCGTTTAGTTGACGTAACAACGGCACGAGTTCTCGTACAGTTACATTCTTCACTTCAACAACACGAGTGATCATCTCATCACCAACACCCGCATTAACTGCATCAACTACAGGGATAGCTGAACTTTTTGCATCTTTTTGACGGATAACTTTAACAATATTGTTATCCATTTGAACGGCAGTTGCTCCATGCACTTCAAGCACATTTAAGAAGAACTGGTAGTATTGTTCTTCGGTAAGTAAATCGTAACTGCGAACATTAACCGTCCCTTTTACATTAGGATCGACAATCATGGTCTTTTGTAAATTTTTACCGACGGTATTAATAAACTCAGTTATTTTTGTATTTCTAAAGTTTGGCGAAAACGTTGTTGGTTCTGCTGCTTGCACAGCTAAGCTTAACGTTGATGCACTAATGGTGATCGCTGTTACTGCTGAAAATGCCAATGTCGTAAACAAACTTGCGCGACTTGCTTTGCGCATGGATTTAATCCTTTTCATGAAATCAATTAATACTAAATAAAATTTCTGTTAACTCGCCATCACGGTCAACAAGTAATGTTATTTCTGTTTCGCTTCGTAAAACTTTCAAAGCCTGACTCGCTTCTTGTGGCGAGGTTAAATCTAGACCATTCATTTGAATAGCAATATCACCTTGCTTTAAACCTGAGGTTCTAAAAAACTCAGGTTTCTTACCTGGGCCTAATCGATACCCCATTAATTCGTTACCTTGGCGCATTGGTGAAATTCTTAAATAATCGGTAATTTTTGCCGGGTTATTCGTCAAGTTTTGTTTTAAAACAGTAGCCTGCTTAGCAAGACTTTTGTTATCTCGTTGATCAATCACCGGTTTAGTGCGTGCAGTAGATCTTTGACTGGGTCGATTATTTCTTACACTCTGCGTTGAAGCCTTATTATATTTAACACCATCAAGCATTAACGTTTCTAAGGTACCAGACTGTTTTATTAAGACTCGGTCGTTATAAACCTTTTCAAGTGTTGCCCGTGTTTTTTCAATCTTATCACCAATACCATAAGTATATTGATTACCGCCACTTTCAATAATTGCCGACGAGAATTGCGTATCATTACTTGCGACTACACCGGTTAAGGTAAGGTTTAAACGTGTTTGAGGCGCGTCTTGAACAGTTTCTTTAACGGCTGAAGGTTGCGCATTAAATTCACCGAATAGATTGAGTGATTTAATACCCTCAACATTAATAGAAGGATCACGGTTTTGGCTTGGCTGCCCAGTTTTAGATACCTGCAATTGATTAGGCGCTGAATTATTTGGCACCATTAGCCAAGTCATCTGAGCAAACAAATAGGCAATATATACTAACAACACGCCGCTGATGACGGCAGCAATAGTTTTTTGTGGCATTTTTTCCAATGCAGATACTAAAGGTTTAATGGTTTGTTGGAGTGACATTTCTTATAATAGTTTAGGTATATATTGTCTTTTAACGCATCGATATTACTGTAGGTTGATGATATCAACAAGCACCAAGAGGTGTTTTCCTACATTTTTATCCAAGAGGCAATGATAAATAAGCAAGATGACAATCATGTTAATCGATTTTGGAATAACTATTTATGGCTAAAAAAAATCCCGAAGCCGACATTGAAAACACAGCAACTCGCCTCGATAAATGGCTGTGGGCTGCCCGCTTTTTTAAAACACGTGCAATTGCCAAACAGATGATCGATGGCGGTAAAGTGTTTTATAATGGCCAACGAACAAAATCGGGTAAAACAGTCGCTATTGGCGACAAAATTAGGGTAAGACAAGGCTACGACGAAAAAGAGATCGTTGTCATCGCTTTAGCTGATAGGAGACGCGATGCGACATTTGCTCAAACCTTATACCAAGAAACAGATTCAAGTATGAAAACGCGCGAAGATACAGCACTCGCTCGTAAACAAGGCATTTTATTCAGCCCTGCAACTGATACTAAACCAGACAAAAAACAACGTCGACAAATTCGACAATTGAAAGAAAGGATATAACGCTTATGTCTACAAACGACGTATTGCATCGTTATTTATTTGACAATATGCACGCACGTGGCGAGCTTGTTCAATTAGAAAAAACGTACCAAGACATTATTGCTAACCATAATTACCCAGATGGCGTGAAACAACTATTAGGTGAATTGCTATCAGCAACTTGCTTATTAACCGCCACTTTAAAGTTTGAAGGTGAAATCACTGTGCAATTGCAAGGCAATGGCCCTGTTAGTTATCTAGCGATTAATGGTGATCATCAACAAAATATGCGTGGTGTTGCAAAACTTGCGCAGCATAGTGATGAAGTTGGCCTTGAGCAATTAATCGGTAAAGGTACGATGGTGATCACTATTCGTCCTAAATCTGGCGAACCTTATCAAGGTATTGTCGCGTTAGAAAAGCCAACTCTAGCAGCGTGCTTGGCAAACTATTTTGAAACATCAGATCAAATCCCTACTTCTGTTTGGCTATTTACAGATCTTGAAAAATCACTCACCGGTGGTGCCTTAGTTCAATTGTTGCCAGATAGTGAAGATAAAGAGCAGCAACTGGCTGACTATAATCACTTGTGCCAATTAACCAACACAATTAAAGCACAAGAATTATTTAGCCTAGACGCTCAAGATTTATTATATCGCTTATATCATCAAGAAGATGTTCGTATCTTTGAACCTCAGGCAGTGAACTTTCTTTGTTCATGTTCTGAAGAAAAAGTAATGACTGCTATTAGCCAACTGGGTCAAGAAGAAATAAAAGAGATACTTGAAGAGCAAAATGAAATAGCGACAAGCTGTGACTTTTGTTTAACCACTTATCGTTTCGACAAAACGCACTTTGCAGCGTACTTTTCTGATAAAAAGCATTAGTTTTAATTAAAAATGATCTCAAGGGCACTTTTTGTGCCCTTTTTTTATGTCAAAGCCTTATCTACCGATTACCACCTGATAACAAAACTCACTATCAAAATTATAGCATTGTAGTTTTTTTACATACAAAAACCTGCAAATTAAGCAAACCTTGTAATAAAAGATGAAAACTTTCAGTCACAAAAAATTATTGCTTTTTTTTTAGCAGATTATCCCCTAGAATTGGCGCCTCAGAGACAATCTGAACATAACCTTAATTTTTATTTATACCCATTGGAGAGTATGAACTATGTCAACTGCGGCAAAATCGATTGATTTAACTCAATACGGCATCAATAACGTATCTGAAGTTGTTTACAATCCGTCTTACGATTTACTGTTTGAAGAAGAAACTAAATCTGGCCTTGAAGGTTATGACAAAGGTTATGTAACAGAACTTGGTGCAGTTTCAGTTGATACAGGAATTTTTACCGGCCGTTCTCCAAAAGATAAATACATTGTTCGCGACGATACAACGCGTGACACTGTTTGGTGGGCAGATCAAGGTAAAAATGATAACAAGCCAATGAGCCCTGAAAATTGGTCTAGCTTAAAAGACTTGGTGGTTACACAATTATCAAGCAAGCGTTTATTCGTTGTTGATACGTTTTGTGGTGCAAACGAAGATACACGCTTAAAAGTACGTTTTATCACTGAAGTAGCATGGCAAGCACACTTTGTTAAGAATATGTTCATTCGCCCAACAGACGCTGAATTAGAAAATTATGAACCTGATTTCGTCGTAATGAACGGTGCCAAAACAACAAACCCGAACTGGCAAGAACAAGGCTTAAACTCTGAAAACTTCGTTGCCTTTAACTTAACAGAAAAAATGCAGTTAATCGGCGGTACATGGTACGGCGGTGAAATGAAAAAAGGTATGTTCTCAATGATGAACTACCTATTACCATTAAAAGGTATTGCGTCAATGCACTGTAGTGCTAACGTTGGTAAAGATGGTGATACAGCAATCTTCTTCGGTTTATCTGGCACAGGTAAAACAACGTTATCTACCGATCCAAAACGTGAATTAATTGGTGATGATGAGCACGGTTGGGATGACAACGGCGTATTTAACTTTGAAGGTGGTTGTTATGCGAAAACCATTAACTTATCAAAAGAAAACGAACCAGATATCTACAACGCGATTCGTCGCGACGCATTATTAGAAAATGTAACGGTAGACGCTGAAGGTAACATTGATTTTGACGATAACTCAAAAACAGAAAACACGCGTGTTTCTTACCCAATTCACCATATTGATAACATTGTTAAGCCAGTTTCTCGTGCAGGTCACGCGAAAAAAGTTATCTTTTTAACGGCTGATGCTTTTGGTGTACTACCACCGGTTGCGAAATTAACGCCAGAGCAAACTGAATATTATTTCTTATCAGGTTTTACGGCTAAATTAGCTGGTACTGAACGTGGTATCACAGAGCCAACGCCTACTTTCTCAAGTTGTTTTGGTGCGGCGTTCTTAAGCTTACACCCAACACAATATTCAGACGTATTAACTAAGCGCATGAATGCTGCAGGTGCAGAAGCTTACTTGGTAAATACTGGCTGGAATGGCACAGGAAAACGTATCTCAATTAAAGATACGCGCGCTATCATCGATGCAATTTTAGATGGCTCAATTGAGAATGCTGAAATGGTTGAGTTACCACTATTTAACTTACAAGTACCAACGGCATTACATGACTGTGATAGCAACATTCTTGATCCACGTAACACCTACCAAGATGCTGCTGATTGGGAGTCAAAAGCGAAAGGCCTAGCTGGTCGTTTTGTGAATAACTTTGAGAAATTCACCGATACAGATCACGGCCAGTCGCTAGTAGCAGCAGGTCCTCAGCTGTAAATTTAGTGTTTAGAATCGAAAGCCGCTTAATGCGGCTTTTTTTATGCCCAATAGACTGTTAGATATAAGCTTTTCATCCTGCTATAGTACTTAAAAACAACAAGCTTTCTCGACTATGATAACTCTTGTAAACATTACTCTTTGCTTAATTATTGCCTTCTCTAGCCTTAGTTTTGCAGGCACACAAGAAATTGATTACGACACACTGGTTGTTCAAGCACAAAATACTCCACAAAAAACTGAAAGCAATTTAAAGCAACTCCTGTCAACACCTGATGACCTGTCTCCTGCAGGGTTGGTCGACGTCTATTTACTTTTATCTCAAATTAGTTTTCAGCAAGGTAGACATCAAGACTCGATGCGCAGTGCTCAACGTGCCTTAGCACTTAGTAAAGAGGGTCAATTAGCAAAACAGTTCGCTTTAGCTAAAGTATTCATTGCCCATAACCTGTTTGAAAGGCATGACTATCAAATGGCATTACGCTATTTAAACGAAGCGCTACCTTACTTTACTGACATTGACGACCAAAAAATGATGGCCAACATCTATATCACGATTGCCAGATCATATAGCGGGCTTGAGCAAGAGCAAGATGCCTTACTTGCTTACCTGTCGTCATTTCAAATTATTTTATCACACCAACGTTGGAATCAGCTTGTTGGCGCATATACAGGCGTTTCTGAGCCCTACTTGTGGATTGACGATGCAATCGAGCAAATAGATAAAGTTCAACATGAAATTATCAATTCATCACCGTACAAAAAAACAAATTCAGCGAGCCGTTTAATCGACAACATTGCCATTTGGCAGTTTTTTACCCTCTTGTTTTTTACCTTAGTTATTTTGGCTTATTGGGCATTTCTTCAGCGAAAATATCAAATAGTTCACCTAAAAAAATTAACAGAAGCACAACAAGAACATATCACCACGATTAGTACTATTGGACAAGAAGTCACCTCAAGCCTAGAACTAAATACTGTAGCTGAGTATGTATATAGCCATATTAAAGAGCTGTTTAATGCTGATGTGTTTTCAATTGGTATTTATAACAAGAACCAAAACCTTATTGATTTCCCGTTCACGATAGAAAAAGGCAGAGCGCTAGAAGACTATCAAATTCACATGACGGACAACGAACGATTAGCCGTTTGGTGTATTAAAAATCAAAAAGAAGTCGTTCTGAGCCAGATATCAGATAGCAGCAAGTATGTAACCACTGAACAAACGGCAGCTGCCGGTGGCATGATGCAGTCTATTGTTTATATTCCTTTAATGATTGAACAAAACATTGTTGGCTGTATTACTGTGCAACGTGAGCAAGAAGGTAGCTTTAATGAGTTGCAACTTAATATGATGCAAACCATTGCTTCTTATACTGCTATCGCTGTTGATAACGCACTAACCCACCGAGAACTGAAACAAGCATCAAATACTGATTATTTAACAAAGCTAAGAAATCGTCGTGCGTTTGTTGAAAAGGCAGAGTATCAATTGAACGTGATTGAGCGCGGGAAACATGAGCTTTGTTTTGCAATAACCGACATAGACAATTTTAAGCAATTTAATGATACCTATGGTCACGATTGTGGTGATTATGTATTAAAAGAAATTGCTAAGACTTTTATTTCATTAATTCGTAAGCAAGATATTGTTGCACGCTGGGGCGGTGAAGAATTTGTTTTTATGCTGCCAAATACTAACTTGGAAAATGCGCAATTTTTGTTGGATAAAGTAAGAGCGACAATAGCTGCTCAACACTTTAGTTACCAAGGTCATGAATTTAAGATTTCTTTAACCTTTGGCGTGACCCAAGCTAAACCTGAGGCTGGCTTAACTAAATTAATGAATACCGCTGATGAAGCGCTTTATTTAGGCAAACAAAACGGCAAGAACATCGTTATTACCAAGGAATATGAAGCGCTATAAAGCCTTATTTAATTGGTAATTTTATGGTTGCTTTTAAGCCGCCTGCCTCACGATTTGATAACGATATTTTGCCACCGTGTGAATCAACAATCCTTTTTATAATGGCTAGACCTAAGCCTGAACCCTCTGTGCCACGCGCCTTATCACCTTGAGTAAATGGCGTAAATAGCAATTCCATTTCTTCAGGGCTCATACCCTCGCCTTCATCTTCTACCGAAATAGCGACAAGCTTGTCTTCTTTATCAAACATTGTAGAAATAATAATTTTGCCTTGTGTATAGCGCAAAGCATTTTGTACCAAGTTAACGAGTGCTCGCTTAATGGCAATATATTTAATAGGTACAAGCGGGGTATCGACAATTGATACTTCAAACTCCCGCCCTGAAATACGTTCAGCTTGAACAACTTCGTCTACTAACTCGTTAATGTTAGCTAGTTCGCGTTTATCTAACGTGTCATGTCGAATATAGTCGATGAATTGATCAATAATATTATTCATATCATCAATGTCACTTTCGATACCTTCTTTCAAAAATGATTCTTGATCAGACATCATTTCACTGGCTAATCGAATGCGTGTTAAGGGTGTTCGTAGATCGTGAGAAATACCAGCCATCAATAAATTTCTGTCGGCTTCAAGTCGCTTAATCCCTTTAGACATATGATTAAAAGCATGCGTTACCGCAACCACTTCACTTGTGCCTTGAGGCTCTAGGGGCTCAGGAAATTCACCACGCCCTACTTGATTAGCTGCGCGTTGCAATGCTCTAAGCGGCCTGTTGAGTTGCCGCACAAACAGCCAGCCACCAACAACACTCATGCCTCCAATGACCATCAGAACAACAATGAGGGGCAGTAAGTTAGCTTCTTCAAGGCCTGACAACGGAATTTTAACCCACAAAGATGGCGCTTGCGGTGGGCGAATCCAAAATAAGTACTCTTCACCTTCTGAAATGCGTACTTCAGCGGGGCCATTGAGCAGCTTACTCATTTCCATTGAGCGATACGGGTAGTAATCGGCGTTTTCTAAACCAAGCTGCATCGCTTCTTGTTCACGGTAAACACCAATACCCGTTTCTCTATGGAATGCTCTTGCCATTTTAGGGCTCATAACAACGTCTTGAATATCAATAAAAACAACGCGTATTTGTTTGGCAAGTAACTGATTAATTTGATGAGAACTTGGCTGAATAATATAAATCGCCATTGACGCGTAGGCGACGATCTGATTGACGAGCAGTAACACACCAATCAACGAAACTGTTTGCCCGAAAGCACTACGAGGCATTAATTTCATTTCATCACCTTAGCGATTTATATACAGCAATTAACATTGTAACGTTAAGCGACTTTTTGACCATCAGGCACAAAAACGTAGCCTAGCCCCCAAACCGTTTGAATATAACGAGGTTTAGCAGGATCTTCTTCTAACATTCTACGTAAACGCGAGACTTGTACATCGATACTTCGTTCTAACGCAGAGTAATCACGACCACGTGCCAGATTCATTAGCTTGTCGCGAGATAACGGCTCTCTAGGGTGCTGCACCAACGCTTTAAGCACCGCAAATTCACCGCTTGTTAGTGGCATATTGACTTCACCTTGACGCATTTCTCTTGTCGCAAGATTCAACTGGTAGTCACCAAATTCAACGACATTTTCTTCCAGAGAAGGTGCACCTGGCGCTTCTTGCACTCGACGGCGCAATACTGCTTTTATTCTTGCTAGCAATTCACGAGGGTTGAATGGTTTTGGCATGTAATCGTCGGCGCCAAGCTCTAGGCCAATAATGCGATCAACTTCATCACCTTTAGCCGTTAGCATAACAATTGGAATATCATTATTTTGTTGGCGTAAACGACGGCATATTGATAAACCATCTTCACCAGGCAACATTAAATCAAGCACCAACAAGTGAAAGTTTTCACGCTCTAGTAAACGATCCATTTGCTCAGCATTAGCTGCACTTCTCACAACATATCCTTGCTCAACAAGGTATCGTTCAAGTAATGCTCTTAGTCGCATATCGTCATCAACAACGAGTACTTTTGGTGTTTCTTGGCCCATAACTTATCCATTAGTTGGTTTTCTATAGCTACACTATAAGTGATCAAAGACATTTTGAAATAAAAGATGGCTGTTTTATCACCGGCAAATTGTTACAAAATATAAACTTTATCGAATAAGTAAGTGGAAATTAAGATGATTTTCATCTTAATTTGAAACATTTAGCCGTTTAGTTGCGTGAATTAATAACAAATGTGTAGAGCCACACAAATAATGAGAAATACGTTAAACGGCGACAACGTTTAGCATTTAAATGACACCCAATTTATTTTTGGCACTCGATAAAGAGCCTATAAGGTCAGTAAAGTTACAAAAGCTGACAATACACTATTTGGGTTTATTGGCTTTTGATCCCCCCGACATTGGCCTAAGTTTTTGCAATATAATTTCTAACGTATTATTTCTATGGTGTTACTGATACTTCTTAGTAATACACCTCAACCAGTTAAAGAAGTATGTTAACCCAATGAAAAGGTGAAATTAACTGTGTTTTAGCATTGGATATTACTAAGAACTCTCAGTAATATCCCAGCACTGGGATATTGCTAGTTGATGGAGTGGTTAACAAATTGATTTATTAGTAGTTTCTGCTACTTTAAAGGCACGTTGGTAGACGGATATTACTGAGACGTCTACGTAATAAACTGTTAGGTAACCAGATGAATAAGTGTCTATTTCTAGTTTTGTTATTTGTTTCATTGAGCGGTAATGCCGCAGATATAAAGCCTTTTCCCCGCGCAAAAATTTCAGTTGAGCAGTGGCAGGGTTATTTTGATTCGGTAGCTAAAGAGTTCGGTGAAACTAAAAGAGTTTATGAAGAACATAACTTGGTAGTTTTTTCTGATGATGCTCAACGTGCAAATATCGCTTTCACAACAATAAACCATCCCGCTCACCCTGCATGGGTGACAAGGTATGTAACACAAGACAATGAATCTGTGTATGTTGCACAAATAGGTTACTTCGCTGGAGAGGAGCCTCCATTTGCCAAACTATTTAAAGACTATGCAAAATTAAATGAAAAAGTTAAAGAGCATATGGGTCTGGAAGCTTGGGATAAATAGGTTAC
>NZ_BSSU01000010.1 GCF_030161415.1 Thalassotalea eurytherma | reverse complement strand
ACCTTCGTCGGTATGACACATAATGGTTGCGCAGTACTATCGTCATTGTGGCGTATTTACATAGTCATTGTGGCGCAGGCCGCAATCTTAATACTCGTGAATGAGATACCGACCTTCGTCGGTATGACGCATGATGGTTCTTTTGGCTTGGCTAGCTAGTCAGTGTGGAACATATACATAGTCATTGTCGCGTATTCGCAGAGCTTCGTCATTGTGGCGAAGGCCGCAATCCCTGTTCTCATTTTATGTCATGTCATAAATCCTTAATTTTTGTCAAAAAATGGTCATATCTTTGTCATTTAATAAAGTTGCAATATAGCTGAAACTTTATTGTCACATTTCACCTTTAGAATTTTGCCCCATAACAAAAGTGCTAAAAACATAACAAATTGTCACGTTTTTGGTTCTTTATTAGCAAAAAAATCAATCTAGGGTTTAATATGAAATTGTCTAAGCTAGCCTTTGCAACAGCATTAATGGGTGCAAGTTGTAGTCTTTCGCTTAATGCAGTTGCTCAGTCGACTGATGTCCAAGACGTTGTAAAAGCGGGTCAAAAAATCAACCAATCTGCTGATATGTCACAAAAGAAAATTGACAAAATTAGCGATCAGATACAAACCAAATTGCAGCAGTTTAAAACCGTTAATAAAGAAATTGATGGTCTTAATGTCTACAACGGTCAAATGCAAAAGCAAATTGATAATCAATTAACTGAATTAAATGACATCGCTACTTCAATGGAGCAGGTCAGCATTATCGAGCGTCAAATTTCTCCTTTGATGGCGCGTATGATTTCAACGTTAGAAGCCTTCGTTTCTCTTGATGTACCTTTCTTACCAGAAGAGCGTGAAAAACGCATCGAAAGCTTAAATTCAATGATGGAACGCGCTGATATTGCCGTTTCAGAAAAGTTTCGTCGTGTATTAGAAGCTTACCAAATAGAAGTAGATTACGGTCGCACAATTGAAGCCTACAGCGGTCTTTTAGACGTTGATGGTCAAGAGCAAAATGTTGAATTTCTTCGCATAGGTCGTATTAGCTTTTTATATCAAACACGTGATGGTTCAAAGCTAGGTTTATGGAATCAAGAAACAAAAGCTTGGGATGATCTTCCTGCTAGTTACCGCAGTGACATAAATAAAGCATTACGTATTGCAAGAAAACAACTTGCACCTGATTTAGTCGTCGTTCCACTTAACGTTAGCGAGTAAGGACATCACATGAAATTCTCAATTAATACCAAAACCTTATTAGCCAGTGTTGCGGCTGCCGCATTTAGTTTATTGGCTCAGGCGAATGATGCTAAAAACCTAGATGAATTGTTAAATCAATTAGCTCAAGGTCAAATTGCTCAAACAGAAGAAAACAAAGCTCGTGAAGCACAGTTTACAGCACGTAAATCTGAGCAAGACGCTATGTTAAAGCAAGCTATTGGCGAGCGTGATGGTCAAATTCAATTAAGTGCCCAACTTGAAAATCAATTCCAAGATAATGAGTTAGCACTTGCTAACCAAACTGATGCATTAAATAAACGTTTAGGTGAACTAAAAGAATTATTTGGTGTGCTTCAGCAAGTGGCTGGCGATACCAAGAGTAAGTTCCAAAATTCAGTGATTTCATCACAAATTTCAGGTCGTGATGTGTTCTTAGATGAGTTTGCTCAATCAATGGGCTCTACGTCGAAATTAGCATCGATTGAAGAAATTGAACGTTTATGGTTCGAACTTCAACGTGAAATGACACAAAGTGGCAAAATCGCAACTTTCGATCGTGAAATTGTTTTAGCTGATGGTACAAAAACTACAACGGCAGTTAAGCGCGTTGGTAGCTTTAACCTAGTAGCCAATGGCAAATATTTAGAATACATCAATGAAACAGATTCAGTTGCTGAATTAATGCGTCAACCGGTTAACCGTTATTTAGATACGGCTTCTACGTTGTCTGATGCCTCAAATGGTCAAGTAGCGTTTGCTTTAGATCCAACCGGTGGTTCAATTTTAAGTTTGTTAATTCAAGCACCTAGTGATCGTGAGCGTGTTGATCAAGGTGGTCCAGTAGGTTATGTGATTTTAGCGATTGGTTTAGTGGGTTTACTTATTGCGATTGAACGCTTTATTTCACTTTTCTTAATTGGTGCAAAAGTTAATCGTCAATTGAAAGCACCTGCTGCTTCTGATGACAACCCGTTAGGGCGTGTATTGATGGTTAAAGAGCAATACCCGAATGCCGATACTGAAACGTTAGAATTAAAACTTTCTGAGTCAATTCTACGTGAAGTACCGAAATTGCAATCACGTTTGACTATCATCAAAATCATCTCTGTTGTTGCGCCACTTATTGGTTTATTAGGTACGGTAACCGGTATGATCAATACCTTCCAGGCAATTACCTTGTTCGGTACAGGTGACCCTAAACTAATGGCTGGCGGTATTTCTCAAGCCCTAGTAACAACGGTTCTTGGTCTTGTTGTGGCAATACCTATGGTGTTTATCTCAACGCTACTAAATACACGTAGTAAAGGCATTATCAATATTTTACAACAGCAAAGTGCTGGCATTATTGCTAATCGTAGCGAGAAGGGAGCATAAATCATGATTGTATTCATCGACATGATGAATAGCATCCGTGAGTTCCTAGATACTGGCGGTCAGGTGTTGACCGTCATAGCTGCAGTTATCGCTTTAATGTGGTTATTGATTTTTGAACGCTTGGTCTTCGTACTTATCGGTTATAAATCAATTAAAAAGCAAACAGTAGATATGTGGTTTGCACGTGATGAACGAAGCTCATGGAATGCCGAGCAAATTCGAGCAGCCACGGTATCAAAGGTTTCGATTGCACTAAACCAAAACATTACTCTGATTCAATCGTTGGTTGTGTTATGTCCATTGCTTGGCCTATTAGGCACGGTAACTGGCATGATTGAAGTCTTTGATGTAATGGCGATTTCAGGTAGTGGCAATGCGCGCTCAATGGCGTCGGGTGTTTCAAGAGCAACAATTCCAACAATGGCTGGCATGGTCGGCAGTTTATCAGGCGTATTTATGGTGACGTATTTCCAACGTTACGCTAAGCGTCAAACGGAATTATTAGAAGATAAATTATTGATGCAACACTAGTTGTTGCATCTACAAAAGAGAAAAGGGCAATAGTATGCGCTCACAATTAGCAAAAGTTATTCACGAAGCGGAAGAAGCAGAAGAAATCAACATGACACCTATGTTGGATGTTGTTTTCATCTTACTTATTTTCTTTATCGTTACAGCGTCATTTGTAAAAGAAGCTGGTATCGATGTTAACCGTCCTGAAGCGGCAACGGCCGTTAAAAAAGAACGCGCTAATATCTTAGTGGCGATCAGTGATAAAGGTGAAATTTGGATCAACAAACGTCGTGTAGATGTTCGTACGGTTCAAGCTAATATAGAACGTTTAAAAGCTGAAAACCCACAAGGTACGGTTGTTATTCAAGCGGATAAAAAAGCAACGACAGACGTATTAGTGAAAGTGATGGATTCAGCACGTGCTGCTGGCGTTTATGACGTGTCAATCGCGGCAGATGAGGCATAACCATGACAACAGCTGTAGAAGTTACGCAACCTAAAGCAAACTTGTTTACACATGCAAGTGCGCGTTATGCCTTAGCGATTGGTTTAGCGGTCAGCGTTACTTTCTTCTTATTGTGGGGGATGCAGGTACTTATAAAAGGTGGTAACGACGTATTAACGGATCCTCCTAAAGGTAACGTACTTGATTTTATTCGCCTAAAACAAGAAGAGACCCCTCAGAAAAAAGAGCGTAAGCCTCAAAAACCGCCTAAGCCACAAACGCCACCGCCTCAAGTTGAGCCTATGCAAATGGCAAAAGCTAACCCAAATGCTAACGCGATCAGCACAAGTTTCACTGCTGATGTGCAAACGGGTAGTGGGTTATCTGGTGGATTAAGTTTAGCGAGCTCTGACGGTGAGTATTTACCTTTATTTAAGGTCGCACCTATATACCCTCGTCGAGCACAATCTCGTGGTATTGAAGGTTATGTGATTTTATCTTTTACAGTAACTAAAAATGGTTCTGTTAAAGATCCTGTAGTGGTTGAAGCTAAGCCAGAGAGTATTTTTGACCGCGCTGCGATAGATGCAGCCCTTAAGTTTAAATATCGTCCACGCGTAGTAGACGGTGAGCCAATGGAAGTTTCTGGCGTACAAAACAAAATAACGTTTGAGATCGACGGTTAGGCGTGGTTTCTTTAGGAGAATATGATGAATAAATTCATGATAAAAAGCCTTTGCGCAAGTGTTCTTTTTTCACTGCCAGTTTTGTCTGATTTTACTGTGTTTGATAAACAGTTAGGTTCAGTTGCCTATGCTGCATCTAAGCAAGAAACAACGAAAGTGCCTGCAATGCGTGATCGTGTTTATACGCAACTTGCTCGTGCTCAAAAGCTAGCAGATGGCGGTGACAAAGCTGCAGGTTTAGAAGTGCTTGAAGCGGTAAAACGTAAAATTGATAGTTTGAATAGTTATGAAAAAGCCATGTTGTGGAATTTTTATGGCTTCATGTATTACGGACAAGAAGATATTCCAAACGCTATTCGTAGCTTTGAAAATGTTGTTGCACAAGAAGCGATTCCTGAAACCTTGCGCGTTGCTACCTTGTATTCATTGGCGCAACTTGCGATGCAAAAACAAGATTTCGCTCAATCATTAGAATTTCTAAAGCAATGGCAAGACGTTAATAACAAGCCGTTGCAAGCCAGTCAGCACATTTTGTTTGCCCAAGTGTATTATCAAAATAAGCAATTTGATGACAGCATTAAGCATATTAATACGGCTGTTACGATGACTGAAGGCAAAAATGAAGTGCCTAAAGAGCACTGGTTAATACTTCAGCGCGCCGCTTTTTATGAACTTAAGCAGCCAGAAAATGTGACTAAAGTTTTAGAGAAGCTGGTTAAGCTATACGAAAAGCCACAATACTGGATTCAACTTGCTGGTATGTACGGTGAAATTGGCCAAGAGAAAAAGCAACTTGGTGCAATGGAAACGGCATGGCAAGCAGGCTACATCACTAAACCTGGTGATATTATGATGTTGGCTCAACTTTACTTATATCAGCAATTGCCTTTCAAAGCAGCTAAAGTGCTTGATGATGCAATTGCTCAAGGTAAAGTTGTACCGCAAGAAAAGCATTACCAATTGATTTCACAAGCTTATATTCAAGCACGTGAAGAACAAAAAGCGATCCCTGTGTTGCAAAAAGCTGCTGAAATAGCTGAACACGGTAAGTTTGATGCGCAATTAGCACAAACCTATTTGAATACAGAAAAATGGCAATTAGCGATAGAGCATGCTGATAAAGCGATTAGTCGTGGTAAGCTTGATAATGACGGTAATATGTTACTCGTATTAGGTATGGCACATTTTAACCTAATGCAGTTTGAACAATCGTTATCGGCATTTGAATTAGCTAAAGACATTAAAAGCACGAAAAAAATGGCTCAGCAATGGTCTAGATATGTCGCTAAAGAACAAAGTTACCAAGAAAAACTTGCGATGCTCAATGATTAGGTAGCCTGTCTTTAATATTGATGAATTCAAGGGTTGATTATCAGCCCTTTTTTATTAGAGTCTGTTGATCTTTCAGTTTGTAACTCTGTTGCCTTGCAAAAGATGAGATTCGCGGCGCTTAAAGTAATGTTTGGTTGTTCCAAATACACTTTAACCAACAAAGAGTATCGCTTTTTCATGTCAACCCAAAGGGCTTTGGCTAATTTTAAACCTAACATCGTTGAAAATCGTTAGGGTAGAACAACTACATTACTCTCTTTTCGCTTGGTTATCTTCAAACTTAGCCTAAAGCAGAGGCTAAAATGAAAGATCATCAGCCCCTAGTGATTATTGCTCTATAATTAACACTATATTAATATCTATGAGTACAGATGTTGACTAGTTTCTTTCCCGCCCACGGCCTATGCCATTACGCTACAGATGATAATATCGTTATCATAGATTCTAATGGGCCATTTAATCTCGAATTTTTCAAAGAAATGCATGCAGATCTCATTCAGTATGTAACGGAGAATGTTGATTACCGAAATTTTGCCATATTGCTTATTATGCGTGGTAATACGTTAGCCTTGCCTGATGGCCTTGCTTACCACGAAGTACATGTAGCTAAGGGCACTGCTAAGGCTATTGCCGTGAACCTTACCCATAGCGATTACGCGAGCACAACAGCAAAACAAATGAAACGCGTTTATGACAAGGCTGGCTTAAAAAACGCGACATTTGAAGATATCAAAGAAGCTAAAAACTGGCTCAATAGCCACTTAGAGTAACGTGTTGGTAGTTGCACAACTTGGCTGCTTCGCGTATTCTTCACGCCCTTTTTACTGTTTCTTATATGATTAATTATGTAAGGGCAGCTATCTTTGCGCTTTAGAGGCATTTATGACATTTTCTTCATTAGGGTTAGCCCCTCAAATTCTTTCTGCATTAGAGGAAAAAGGCTATACCGAACCATCGCCTATTCAAGCACAAGCTATTCCTAAGATCCTTGAGGGAAAAGATGTGATGGCTGCTGCGCAAACCGGTACAGGTAAAACAGCGGGTTTTGTTTTACCAATACTACAGCAACTGCATGATAATAAAGAAAAAATAAAAGTTAGCCATAATCATACAAAGGTACTGATTCTTACGCCAACGCGAGAACTGGCTGCACAAATTAGCGATAATATTGAAACGTATGCTAAACACTTAAAAGTAACAAGCACGGTAGTGTACGGCGGGGTGAAAATTAACCCTCAAATGATGCGATTGAGAAATGGCATTGATATTTTGGTTGCAACGCCGGGTCGTTTGTTAGATCTGTATTCTCAAAATGCGATTAAATTCTCTCAGCTATCGACACTCGTGTTAGATGAAGCTGACCGTATGTTAGATATGGGTTTTATTCGTGATATTGAAAAAATAATAAGACTGCTTCCGAAAAAGCGCCAAAACCTACTGTTCTCGGCAACTTTTTCTCCTGAGATTCGAGAGCTTGCGAAAGGGATCGTGGTTCAACCTTCTGAAATATCAGTAACACCAGAAAACACCACGGCAGATACGATTACCCATTGGTTAGTGCCTGCTGATAAAAAGCGAAAGCCTCAGCTACTTGCTCACTTAATTAAAGAAGAGAATTTGGATCAGGTATTGGTGTTCAGTCGCACCAAACACGGCGCCAATAAACTGGTTAAATTTTTAGATAGTCAAGACATTGAAGCGCTTGCTATTCATGGCAATAAAAGTCAGGGCGCGCGAAACAGAGCATTACAGTCCTTCAAAGACAAAACGATTAAAGTGTTAGTAGCAACCGATATTGCGTCTCGTGGTATTGATATCAGCCAATTACCAATCGTTGTTAATTTTGATTTGCCTAATGTTCAAGAAGATTATGTTCACCGTATTGGACGAACGGGAAGAGCAGGTGTTGATGGGCAGGCTATCTCATTGGTTAGTGCTGATGAAATTGATCAATTACAAGATATTGAATATGTGATTCAACAACATATTGAACGTCGTGATATTGCTGGTTTTACGCCTCATAACCCTTTACCTGAGTCGCGTGCGATAAGACCTTATAAAAAGAAAAAGCCAAAGAAACCAAAAAAGAAAGTTGTTGAACAACGTTCGGGTAAGCAAGGCGATAAGCCAAGTCGCTCTTCTAATCATGATAAAAGCCATGCAGGCAAAGGGCCAAAGAAACCTAATCAAAGCAACCGTAATAAACGTCATACTACGTCGGATAGCAAACAGCCGGCTAAAGGTCGTCACTCGCCTAATAAATCTCGCCACTCTTCAAGCAACAAGCCGAAGAGTAATACGAGTAATTAACCTTACTTTGCTAATGTCAGCGCGCTGAGTTCTACTTTAAAATGAACTTGGCATGCCAATTTAAGTGAATTCACCTTTTTGTGAACTTGCACAAAAATTAGTCGGTCAATTTCTGTAAACTTCCGCCCTCTTAACGTTGTATTAAAAGAGGAGTAAGTTGGCAGATATCAGCTCTCCTAGAACCGAGTAGCAGAACCTTGTGGAAGGTCACGTTAGTTTGTAAAGCATGGCGTTGAAAGGAAATGAGAGGGCAAGCTCTTATAAACTCAGTGCTAAACCAGGTCTTGGTAGTGTTTGAGTTGGTCTGGCGCTAATTTCTGCTGTGATTTATCGATTTAGGCCAATTATATGAAGCGCTGCTACGGTGTTAAATAGCCTAAGCCGTTTAAGTGATTACTATCGAAGGTATTAACTACGTCACCGATCATAATCAAGGTTGGTGGTTTTACTTGGTGCTTTTCAACCAGCTCAACCAAATTGTCTAATCTCCCTTTGAACACCTGCTGATCAGGTTGTGTTCCTTTTCTAATAAGCGCCGCTGGCGTTGATAAATCGCGACCTGCTTTGTGTAATTGCTCAATGATGATCGGTAAACTTTTTACACCCATATAAAAAACAACCGTTTGTTGTTTATCGTTAAGTGTTTGCCATGGAAGATCTAGCTCGCCATTTTCTTGGACATGACCGGTAATAAATGTACATGATCGGGCAACTTTTCGATGGGTCAACGGAATACCGACATAACTTGAGCAGGCTGATGCAGCTGTCATGCCTGGCACAATATGACAAGCTACTTGGTTTGCTAAACAAAACTGTGCTTCTTCACCGCCTCGACCAAAAACAAAAGGGTCACCACCTTTTAATCGAACGACACGTTTATTTTGTTTTGCATAGTCAACCAGCAATTGATTGATACCTTGCTGTGGAACACGATGTTCCGATTGCTTTTTACCAACATAAACGCGTTCAGCATCATTAGGCACTAGTGCCATGATTTCATCGCTGACTAAGCGATCATAGATGGCAACTTCTGCCTGTGAAATAAAACGAAAGGCTTGCAAGGTTAAAAGGTCTACATCGCCAGGGCCTGCACCAACGAGGGCAACTTCACCAGCAACAAAAGCTTGCTTGTGTGGAGCATCAGGAAGTGGCATTGGTGACATAAGAACCTCGAGTTAACATAGTAGAGTTTTCATTCTAATAAAACTTAATATAACCATAAAGTATTTCTTTTGCACTACTTATTCTTAAATGAAATAGTTGTTGAAAGTTTTACAATGAGTTCACACACAAGCTATGGCAGGTTTTTCATCGACTTGCTACTCTCTTAGCGGAAAAATAAATATAACGAAGAGAACCTACATGTCAGCAAAACCAGTATTTTCTGTTAGCTACGCCTTGTTAACAGCAACATTTTTATCTTCTTTTTCAGCCTCTGCTCTTGTTGTTCCTCCTTCCGAACAAGCTGTTTTAAGAGACATTCAACGCGCCGTTAGTAGTGAACGTTTGAAAAGCGATGTCACTAAATTGGTGAGTTTTGGCACACGCCATACATTATCTGAAACGGAATCTGATACACAGGGTATCGGTGCTTCACGCCGCTGGATAAAAAGTGAATTTGATAAAATTTCTGCGCAATGCGGTGGTTGTTTAGAAGTTGTTTATCAACGCAAAACCTTTTCAGGCGAAAAGCGTATTCCTGAACCAACGGAAGTCGTTAATGTCGTTGCTATTCAGCGCGGTAGTGTTGATCCAAATCGTTATATTGTGATGTCTGGCGACATTGATTCACGGGTGAGTGATCCACTAGATTTTACCTCTTTATCACCAGGTGCAAACGATAATGCATCGGGATTAGCAGGTGTTATAGAAGCTGCACGGGTATTATCACAGTACAAATTCGATGGCACTGTTGTTTACGCTGCGCTTGCTGGTGAAGAGCAAGGGTTATTTGGTGGTAAAATCATGGCTGAAATTGCACTAGCAGAAAACTGGCGAGTAGAAGGTGTTATTAATAACGATATGATAGGAAACATTGCAGGGATTAATGGCGTGATCAACAACACAACTGCTCGTGTTTTTTCCGAAGGTGTCCGTTATGTTGAAACCGCTAAGGAGGCTAGATTAAGACGCTTCACAGGTGGTGAAGTTGATTCACCGTCTCGAAATCTAGCCCGCTATATTGATGTAGTCGCCGATAAATATATCCCTAATTTAGACACCATGATGGTATATCGTTTAGATAGATTTGGTCGAGGTGGTCATCACCGTCCTTTTAATGAAGTCGGCTTTCCAGCAGTGCGCATCATGGAAACCAATGAACATTATGATAGACAGCATCAAGATATTAGAACTGAAAACGGACACGAATATGGTGATGTCTTATCAGGTGTCGATTTTGCCTTTAATGCAAAGCTCACTTCATTAAATGCTGTGAGCCTTGCTTCTATAGCTTGGGCGCCGGCACCACCTGCGAATGTGACGATTAAAGGCGCGGTACAACCATCAACAACATTGAGCTGGCAAAAATTAGCGGGCGAGCAAGCTAAAAACCTTGCTGGTTATCGCATCCATTGGCGTTTAACAACTGAACCTACGTGGACAAAAAGCCAATATGTTGGCAATGTCGATAGCTTCACGTTAGAGAATATTGTCATTGATAATTACTTTTTTGGGGTTAGTAGTGTGTCGAAAGATGGCTTCGAATCACCAGTTGTATTTCCTGGGCCGGCTGGTTCATTTGGCGGCTATTAATCATTAGTACAGACAAGGAGGCAGAATGTTCTATCGAATCGCAATCACGTTTATTTTAGCTATATATAGTGTTGAATCGCTTGCTCAGTGGCAACCTTTACCTTTGCGGGAACGCGCAGCAGTTATAGATAACATTACTGAGCAGCGAATTAAGCAGTTATTACCCAAGTTAATGGATAAACATGGTGTTGATATGTGGCTCATTATTTCTCGCGAATATAATGAAGACCCAATTATTAAAACACTGTTACCGGCGACATGGCACTCTGCTCGTCGTAGAACCATTTTAGCATTTGTGAATACGCCAAATGAAGGTGTCAAGGCACTGGCTATTGCACCATACAAAGTAGGGAACAGTTTTGAAAGGGCATGGGATAAAGCCAAACAGCCTGATCAGTGGCAAGCGCTTGTAGATATCATCAATCAATATCAGCCGAAGAATATAGCGCTTAATGAATCAGAATTTTGGGGGCACGCAGATGGTTTAGTGATCACAGATAAACGCGAACTAATCGATGCTTTGCCGCAAAAATACCATCATCGTTTAGTTAGTGCAGAGCCACTTGCCATAGCATGGCTTGAAACAAGAATAGCGCCTGAATTAGATATTATGGAAAATCTTGTTGCTCAAGCACATCGAATAATTGCTGAGGGTTTCTCTAGTGATGTTATTGAGATAGGCAAAACGACGACTGAAGATATGCAATGGTGGTTTAGAGAGAAAGTTTTAGCGATAAATTTACAAACTTGGTTTCACCCATCAGTTGCCATTCAACGCAGCGATAATGTGAAGTTTGATCATGAAGATAGTTTTACCAATGGTTATGGCGATCAAATTATCCAGCAAGGCGACTTACTGCATGTTGATTTTGGCTTAACCTATTTAAGACTCAATACTGATACTCAGCAGCATGCCTATGTTTTACAAAAGGGTGAAACGCAAGCACCTAATTATTTAACCAATGCTCTGCAAAAAGGCAATTTACTGCAAGATATTTTTACTAATGAGTTTACTAAAGGGCGAACAGGTAATGCAGTACTTAAATCGTCTCTAGAAAAAGCCAAAGCTAAAGGGTTAAAGCCAACGATTTATTCACATCCTTTGGGCTATCATGGCCATGGTGCAGGCACAACGTTAGGTATGTGGGATCAGCAACAAGGAGTGCGAGGTACCGGTGATCATCCGCTTCATTACAACACCGCGTATTCTATTGAATTAAATAACGCGATTTATATAAACGCTTGGCAGAAAGAAATTCGCATAATGTTAGAAGAAGATGCCTATTTTGATGAACGTGGTATTCGTTATTTTGATGGCCGCCAAACAGAGTTGCTTTTAGTTAAGTAACCTTCATTAACGATGAGTTTTAAAATAATCGGCAATAAAAAAGGGTCAGCGTAAATATTACGCTGACCCTTTTTTTTAAATTAAGAGGTTTTACTTTTTCATCGCATCGGTAAGGTGAGGACGAATATCAGCAACCATTTCTTTTAACACTTTAGGACTTGCAGCCACAATGTTACCTGATTGCGAGTGATTCAAACCACCATTAACGTCAGTAACTAAACCACCAGCCTCAACAACAAGTAGTTCACCTGCTGCGGTATCCCAAGGTTTTAAACCAAATTCAAAATAACCGTCAACTCGACCTGCAGCAACATAAGCTAAATCTAAAGCTGCACTGCCAGCGCGGCGCATGTCTGCACTTTTGACAAATATTGTTTTGAACATTTCCATATAGTTATCTAAATGGAATTTTTGCTTGAATGGGAAGCCTGTTGCTACGATAGCACCAGTTAACTCTTTTGAGTTTTTAACGCGGATACGGAAACCATTTAGCTGAGCACCTTTACCACGGCTAGCTGTAAATAGCTCACCACGAATCGGATCAAACACTACGGCTTGGTCTATTTTGCCTTTTACTTTTAATGCAATTGACACTGCAAAGTGAGGAATGCCTTTTACAAAGTTAGTTGTGCCATCTAATGGATCGATAACCCATTGAAAGTCTTTATCTTCGCCATCAATAACACCACATTCTTCACTCACAATAGAGTGTTTTGGGTAGGCTTTTGAGATAATTTCAATAATTGCTTCTTCAGCGGCTTTATCAACATTAGTAACAAAGTCATTTAACCCTTTCGATGTTACTTCAATTTTATCTTGTTGTTCGAAAGCACGAACAATCACATTTCCCGCAGCGCGCGCAGCACGTACAGCAATATTTAGCATCGGATGCATAATAATCACCTATAAATTTGTAAAACAGCATGTAAAAGAACAACGCAATTACGCTCAAATGCAATCAGCAGTGACGTAAGCGGCGCGCATTGTAGCAAAAAGTTTAGCGCTAAGCGACAACGAAATTGTAATCAAAGGGTATTAAATTCATTTATTTGACAGATTCTTATAAGTAAATCAACTAATTCAGAATGAAAGACCATAGCGAAAACGATGTAAATCGGGTGCTTTTTTTTCACAACAGCGGTAATGTTCTGTGTTAAAAGATACCAAACCCAATAAGTTTTTTCGTACTCAGCGAGAATTTAAAGGCTTTTAGGCAAGGCGGAACTTGTAGAGAATGGTTGTCCCTTGTCAATAGCTATAACGCAGTATAAAAGTCCTTGAAACTCGCCCTTGGGAGCTCATCACAGAAACATTAACTGCCCTAAATTTAATTAACGTAGAGTAACTATGTTAAAGAAATTTATGTTGTTACTACTCCTGTGACATAGCTCTGAGCGGTGTAAAAACCTAATGGGTTTGGTATACTGCAATTTTAGCCATCTAGATAGTTATAAATGTCAAATTCATTATTAGATTCAGTGCGTATCGTTTTAGTTAATACCTCGGATTGTCGAAATATCGGTTCAGCGGCCCGCGCGATGAAAACCATGGGATTAAAAAACTTAGTATTAGTTGATCCTATTGAAATGCCAAATGGCCAGGCACAAGCCTTAGCTGCAGGCGCTACTGACGTACTAGCCGATTTAACGGTAGTTGATACGTTAGAAGAAGCAGTAAAAGATTGTGGCCTCGTGGTAGGTACGAGCGCACGCTCTCGAACATTGCCATGGCCCATGCTTGAGCCACGTAGTTGTGGTGAAAAGATGATTGAAGAAGCGCCTGAGTATCCGGTAGCACTCGTTTTTGGCCGTGAAAGTTCTGGTCTAACAAATGATGAATTACAACTTTGTCATTTCCACGTCCAAATTCCAGCTAATCCTGAATATAGCTCATTGAATTTGGCGATGGCAGTACAAACATTAAGTTATGAAGTGCGCATGGCGTTCTTGGCTAAAGAAAATGCTAAATACGTTGAAAAAGACGATGTCGAATATCCTGTGGTTGACGAAACCGAGCGCATGTTTGAACATTTTGAAAAGGCATTAAAAGCAACAGGCTTTATTGTGCCAAGTCATCCTGGTTTAGTGATGACTAAGCTTCGTCGCTTTTTAAATAGAGCACGTCCAGATGTTAAAGAAGTAAAGATGATGCGTGGCATCTTAGCGTCTGTTGAAAAAGCTGCAAAGAAAAACGAATCGTAAATTAATAAGGAAAAATTATGTTTAGTCGTATCAAAGAAGATATTAATAGTGTCTTTGATAGAGATCCCGCTGCTAGAACCGTATTTGAGGTATTAACCAACTATCCGGGTCTTCACGCTGTTTGGTGTCATCGACTAAGTCATAAACTATGGAAGTATAATCTTAAGTGGTTAGCCCGCACGTTTTCTACCGTTGCTCGTTGGCTAACTGGCGTTGAGATTCATCCTGGTGCTACCATCGGCCGTCGCTTTTTTATTGACCATGGTATGGGAGTGGTTATCGGTGGCACCGCTGAAATTGGTGATGATGTCACGTTATACCAAGGTGTTACGTTAGGTGGTACAAGTTGGAAAGCAGGTAAACGCCACCCAACGTTATGCAATAATGTTGTTATTGGCGCTGGTGCGCAAGTTTTAGGTCCTATTACTATTGGTGAAGGCGGTAAAGTGGGATCTAATTCTGTTGTTGTTAAGGATGTACCAGCTAACATGACGGCGGTTGGTATACCTGGAAAAATTGTAAACCCACATAAAGATCAGCAAACAAAGCAACGTGAACAAGCAGCTGAGAAATTTGGTTTCGATGCTTACGCCGTATCGGCGGAAAACCCTGATCCTGTTGCTAAAGCCATTGGTCGAATGCTTGATCATATGCACCTAATGGATGGTAAAGTGTCATCACTATGCGAAGAAATTAATCGTTTAGGTGGTGACGTATGCTCTGAAGCATTACCTGAATTGCGAGTCGGTGAATTTGTTGAAGATGAACAAAAAGCAGCAGAGCGTCGTCGTAAAATTGTTGACGAGTTTGATCCTCAAATCTAGTTCAACTAGGTTATATCAAAAAATAATACTTGATTAAATTACTCAGGTATTGACCTTTCCTGAAATGACACTTAAAATACCTGAGTAATTTACTCAGGTATTTGTTTGACTAATTTACTAGGATATATATAATTGCGCGGCAAATTATTTAAGGCACATTATGAAACTGACTTCTAAAGGGCGTTACGCCGTTACAGCAATGCTAGATGTAGCGATTCACGCATCATCTGGACCTGTACCTTTGGCGGATATTTCTGAACGTCAAGGTATTTCATTATCCTATTTAGAGCAGTTGTTTTCTCGCTTGAGAAAACATGGACTGGTAAACAGCGTCAGAGGACCTGGTGGTGGCTATAAGTTGGGTAAATGCTCGGCACAAATAGCTGTAGCCGATGTGATTAGTGCAGTCGATGAAAGTGTTGACGCAACCAAATGCCTAGGACAAGGCAATTGCCAAGGTGGCAATCAGTGTTTAACACATACCCTATGGTCAGATTTAAGTAATCGCATCGAAGAATTTTTACAAGGCATTTCTTTGTCAGAGCTCGTAGAACAAAGAGATGTTAAAACGGTTTCAAAACGACAAGATGAGCAATACGGCCAAGCAGCCGATACTGCGCACAAAACTGTTATTGAAACAAAAAATATTATTCACAATTGGTAATCGTTACCAACGTGAACGTTAGTTTGGAGAAAGTTAGTCAATGAAGCTTCCTATTTATCTTGATTATTCAGCAACCACGCCTGTTGATAAACGCGTTGCTGAAAAAATGATGCAGTACATGACCACCGATGGGTTCTATGGTAACCCGGCTTCTCGTTCTCATAAGTTTGGTTGGCAAGCTGAAGAAGCTGTTGATGTTGCGCGTAATCAAATCGCCGATTTAATCAACGCTGACCCGCGTGAAATCGTTATTACATCTGGTGCTACTGAATCAGACAACTTAGCGATTAAAGGTGCGGCAAACTTCTACAGTAAGAAAGGTAAGCATATTATTACGTCAAAAACCGAACACAAAGCGGTTTTAGATACTTGTCGTGAATTAGAACGTCAAGGTTTTGAAGTGACCTACCTAGATCCTAAGCCAAATGGTTTAATTGATTTAGCTGAGCTCGAAGCAGCAATGCGTGAAGATACAGTTGTTGTGTCTATTATGCATCTAAATAACGAAATTGGTGTTATTCAAGACATCGATGCTATCGGCGAATTATGTCGTAGCCGAAAAATTGTCTTCCATGTTGATGCAGCGCAATCAGTCGGTAAAATCCCTGTTGATGTTCAGGCGACTAAAGTAGATTTGCTGTCTATGTCTGCACATAAAATGTATGGCCCTAAAGGTATTGGTGCTTTATACGTGCGTCGTAAACCGCGTATTCGTTTAGAATCTCAAATGCATGGTGGCGGACATGAACGCGGCATGCGCAGTGGTACATTAGCTACACATCAAATTGTTGGTTTTGGTGAAGCTTGTCGTATTGCTAAAGAAGAAATGGCGCAAGATATAGAACATGTCACAGCAATGCGTGATCGTTTATGGAATGGCATTAAAGACATGGACCAAGTTTTTGTTAACGGTGACTTTAATCAACGTTATGCAGGTAACTTAAATGTTAGCTTTAACTTTGTTGAAGGTGAATCATTGATTATGGCGCTTAAAGATTTAGCGGTATCTTCAGGTTCAGCTTGTACATCAGCGAGTTTAGAACCGTCATACGTATTGCGTGCACTAGGTTTAAATGATGAATTGGCACACAGTTCAATTCGTTTTAGTTTCGGTCGATTCACGACAGAAGAAGAAATTGATTATGCAATCGACTTAATTCAACGCTCTATTGGTCATTTACGTGAAATGTCACCACTTTGGGAAATGTTCCAAGATGGTGTTGATTTAGAGTCTGTAGAGTGGGTAGCGCACTAGCCAAAGGCTGTGCTTCGAGGAGAATATTATGGCGTATAGCGAAAAAGTAATAGATCATTATGAGAACCCACGTAACGTTGGTTCTATGGATAAAAACGATCCACAAGTAGCAACAGGTATGGTTGGTGCTCCTGCATGTGGTGATGTGATGAAGCTTCAATTAAAAATTACCGACGAAGGTATTATTGAAGACGCAAAATTTAAAACCTATGGTTGTGGTAGTGCGATCGCCTCTAGCTCACTTGTTACTGAGTGGGTTAAAGGTAAGTCGATTGAAGAAGCGGCAGAAATTAAGAATACTGACATTTCTGAAGAATTAGCTTTACCACCAGTGAAAATTCACTGTTCAATTCTTGCTGAAGATGCAATTAAAGCAGCGATTGAAGATTACCAAGCTAAACAAGATACACAAAAAGGTTAAGCTAAGATGGCAGTAACCATGACACCCGCAGCAGCAGAGCGGGTTCAAACATTTATGACAAACCGAGGCAAGGGCCTTGGTTTGCGTTTAGGTATAAAAACAACTGGCTGTTCAGGCCTAGCCTACGTGCTTGAGTTTGTTGATGACCTAAATGAAGATGACGAACTTTTCACCATTGACGGCGTTAATATTATTATTGATGCGAAAAGTTTAGTTTACCTTTCAGGTACTGAATTAGACTTTGTTAAAGAAGGTTTAAACGAAGGTTTTAAATTCACCAATCCAAACGCAAAAGGCGAGTGTGGTTGCGGTGAAAGCTTCAACGTATAATCAGCTATTTGAATCGCGGAGTTAGCTTGAATTATTATGAATTGTTTGGTTTAGAGCCAAACTTTAACGTTGATGAAAAACAGCTTTCTGATGTTTTTCAACGCCTACAAAAATCTATGCACCCAGATAGATTTGCTCATGCTTCTAGTCAAGAGCAATTGTTAGCGGTGCAAAAATCTTCCATGATCAATGACGCCTATCAAACCTTAAAAACACCGCTAAAGCGTGCTCAATATATGCTTGAGTTGCGTGGTGTTGATATGCCAGATGAACAAAGCACTGTTAAAGATACGATGTTCTTGATGCGTCAAATGGAATTGCGTGAATTACTCGATGATGTTAAACACGCCGCTAATCCTGATGATGCTTTATTTGCCGCTAGCCAAGAGCTAGATAGCGAATATCAATCGCTTTTTAGTGAGTTACAAGTACAATTAGCGCAGCAAAATGATGACGCAAATATGGCAGCATCTGAGCACTTACGTAAGTTAAAATTTTATCAAAAACTACAGATTGAACTTGATCGCATTGAAGATCAGTTATTTGAACTGTAAATTTTTCAATCTAGTTAAAGAGCCCCATTATGGCCTTATTACAAATTGCTGAACCAGGTCAAAGTACCGTTCCTCATGAGCACCGTTTAGCGGCCGGTATTGATTTAGGCACAACTAACTCTTTAGTAGCTAGTGTGCAAAGTGGACTACCAAAAACACTTTCTGACGAGCAGGGTAATGATATTGTTCCGTCAATAGTAAGTTATCAAGAGAGCGGTACTCTAGTCGGTGACGAAGCTCATCAAGTGAGTGTGTCAGATCCTCAAAATACCATTGTATCGGCTAAACGATTAATAGGCCGCAGCTTAAGCGATATCCAAGCGAAATACCCTTCATTACCTTATCATTTTGCAGGTCAAGAAAATCACCCAACGCTACTTACGCGTGCAGGTGAAGTTGATCCGGTGCAAGTCTCTAGTGAAATCTTAAAAAACTTAGCCGCGCGCGCAGAAAAATCGTTAGGTGGCGAGCTAGAAGGTGTCGTGATTACGGTACCAGCATATTTTGATGATGCACAACGACAAAGCACAAAAGATGCGGCAAAACTTGCTGGCTTAAATGTTTTACGTTTGTTAAATGAGCCTACTGCAGCAGCTGTAGCTTATGGTTTAGATACTGCGCATGAAGGTCATACTGACGGCGTTATTGCTGTTTATGATTTAGGTGGTGGTACGTTTGATATTTCAATACTACGTCTTAATAAAGGTGTTTTTGAAGTACTTGCGACGGGCGGTGATTCGGCATTAGGTGGTGACGATTTTGATGTTGCACTTGCTGAGCACTTAATTGAGCAAGCTGGTTTGACTCGACCATTGTCGCCACAAATAGAACGCCAGTTAGCTGTGCGTTCAAGAGAATTAAAAGAAGCCCTAACGTTAAGCGACGTTGCAACTGTTGAGCTATCTCTTGATGACAATAAAACCTGGCAAGGTGAAGTCTCAAAATCAACCTTTGAAACATTAATTTCATCGTTAGTGACGAAAACCCTTAGAGCATGTCGACGAGCATTGAAAGATGCAGGTTTATCAACCGACATGGTAGAAGAAGTGGTGATGGTTGGTGGCTCTACACGTGTACCTATGGTGCGCGCAGAAGTAGAAAAGTATTTTAATAAAACGCCACTGACTTCGATAGATCCAGACAAAGTTGTCGCAATTGGCGCGGCAATTCAAGCTGATGTGTTAGTTGGCAACAAGCCAGATTCAGACATGTTATTGCTTGATGTCATTCCATTGTCGTTGGGCCTTGAAACGATGGGCGGTTTGGTAGAAAAAGTGATTGAACGTAATACCACCATCCCAGTTGCTAAAGCACAAGAATTTACCACTTTTAAAGATGGTCAAACAGCAATGGCTGTTCACGTATTACAAGGTGAGCGAGAATTAGTTGATGATTGTCGATCATTAGCACGATTTGAATTACGAGATATTCCACCAATGGCCGCTGGCGCAGCCCATATTCGCGTAACCTTTAAGGTTGATGCCGATGGTTTACTTGAAGTGAGCGCTATGGAAAAATCAACGGGTGTTGAATCATCTATCGTTGTTAAACCATCATTTGGTTTAGAAGAAACTCAAATCGCGCAGATGCTAAAAGACTCAATGTCTAATGCTAAAGCTGATATTGAAGCACGTATGCTTAAAGAGCAACAAGTTGAAGCAGCACGCGTTATTGAAGCGTTAGAGTCAGCATTAGCTGTAGACGCTCATTTACTTTCTGAGCAAGAGCTAAGCACTATTAAACACGCAATTAGTCAATTAGCTGAAACTAGCCAAAATGGTGATACTGATGCTATTGAAGCTGCAATTGAACACGTTAACCAACAAACGGCAGCATTTGCTGAGCGCCGTATGGACTCATCAATAAAAACGGCTTTATCAGGCCATTCAGTCGACGAGATTTAAACTATGCCACAAATTATATTTTTACCAAATGAAGACCTTTGCCCAGAAGGTGCAGTAGTTCAAGCCGAAAAAGGTGAAAGCCTATTAGATGTTGCACTTAAGAATGACATTCATGTTGAACATGCCTGTGAAAAAGTGTGTGCGTGTACAACTTGCCATATGATTGTCCGTGAAGGTTTTGATTCTATCGAAGAAAGTGACGAGTTAGAAGATGACATGTTAGACAAAGCATGGGGCTTAGAGCCAGAATCACGTTTAGGTTGCCAAGCAATTATTGAAGACGAAGATTTGGTCGTAGAAATTCCAAAATATACTGTAAACATGGTCTCTGAAAACCATTAGTTTTTTTAAGGTTTCTGAGTGTTTAAAGGGTAATAACAACTGTGTTATTACCCTTTTTTGTTAGTCGATTAACGTAAAAAGCTCAGTGCTTACTATTAACACTGAGCTTAGCAATACTAATGAGTTCTTTTATTGTCTAGGCGCTTTGGCTATCCCTTACATTTTTCTGTACGGTAATTGCTGCAAAGCCACTTAGCAAATATGCCATCGCGTAGAAACCTTTTTCGCTTAACAGTAATTCTGCATTTATTAATCCGATTGCTAGCAAAGCGATTGCTGTCCCTGAAGATACCCAGCACATAATACTGTAGGCTTTTGATATCTTTAGGCCTTCTAATTTATCCCTGACATTTTTTTGCAATGATACAAAGGAAAATAAACCAAAAATTAAAATGGCAAAATAGTAACCTTTTTCATTTAATTCCATGGTGGCATTACTCAAGCCTATGACAAATGCTGTCGTTCCTGCGATTAACATGGCAATACAAGTTAACGTGAATGCTTTCGTTGGTTTATTGTTCATCATTTTTCCTTAAATATGCTTAATTGAAATCTCTGTTCTTTCGAGAGCCAGTATTAAATTAAGGATGTTATATGTAAACCACGTTATTAAAAGGCGTAACTTTTTAAACTAAAAGTATATTAATTATATGCTTTTCTTTGTTTTTGGATTGAGTCGTACGAGTATTACTTCGTTCTTCTAAACTGCTCAAATAGCGAAGGCTCCCATGGTCGCATAGCGAATAGCATGCCCATATGAATACGTTGCTCAAGTGGCAAACTGCTATCTTCAATGTTTAGTTCAGCAGCTTCTTTTGTTATTTGATTAAGTTTACGTTGAATAATACCGATAGACGTTTTTGAATATCTGCCACGTAAATAAAACCTAAAACAATCATCAGAATCAAAACTACTTGCCATAAAACGGTTTAATACTTCTTTCTCCATAAAGCGTTCAAGAGGGCCATTTTTAATCCACCTGAAATCTTGTGCTATGAGTAATTTGTAATTGTTGTTAGGTAAAAGTTGAATTAATTTTATTTTATCGAGCTTTGCCATTAGTTGAATACATTCATGTAAATCAATGTCGTAGTGTTCAATGATTTCTTCAAACGCCCAATAGTCTCTTACGCATACTGCGATTAGCAATAACTTGGGGTTTTCTATCAGTTCCTGTTCTTGTTCAAGCGTTAATTCCGTTAATTGTTGTTGTTGTTTTTCAGATAATGAAAACAGATCTGATAATGTAAGGTTTATTATCTGACAAATTTGCTCTAAACGCTCTAGTGAAAAACTATTGGTGGCAAATACTCGTTTTATATTTGCTTCACTCATCTCGAGTTTTCCAGCAATCATTCGATAAGTGACTTTGTGCTGCTTCAACAATTGCTTCAATGTATTCGTCGTTTGCTTAATCTGGCTCATATAATGCTTATTGGTATCATTTTTTAATACTTTAAGTTCTTTCTGTTAATACATCAAACACTTTAGTTTACACATTGAATACATCTATCTACTTTGATTAGTAACTCAACTGTTAAGGAAATATGATGAAAACGATTACCTATGTTAGCTGTATTAGTGTGTTATTAGCTTCTTTTTCGAGCTTTGCAGAGCCGTCCTCTGAACATGTAAGCAAGGCAAGTAAGCATTCTGCATTGGCTGTAGCGCACGGCGCAGCGGGCAGTGTTCAAGTAGCTAGTGGTGTGGTTGCGGTTCCATTGCTTGTTGCAGGCAGTGTTGCTGTAAGTGTTGGCGAAGCAAGTATCGATATGGGAAAAGATATGTCAAAAGTTGCATCGCATAGCCCAAGCCAGAACAAGGATAAAAAGGTCGTTGAATTAGAAGTTACTGAAATTACAATTACCGTAGATCGCTCTCCTGCACAAGCTATGGAAAAAGACCAATAAATTTACAGCATTACTTTCACAAGGTAAAAGGAGTTATAAGATGAAAAAATTATTCGTAATGGCGATATTATGTTTAATGTCAACGTTTGCTATCGCTGGCAGTAATCAAGCAACTGAAACCAAGTTTAGTCCAGAAGTAGTGGCTGACTTTGCAAAGCGTGTTGAGAAATACGCAGCAAAAAACGGTGCTAGGGCGTTTATTATTGCACGCGTTGGTCAGCCTCAAGCTAAACTGCCCAAAGGTATTGAATTTACTCATACAGCTATCGCAATATATTCTGAAATTACGTTAGCTAATGGTGATAAGGCAAAAGGTTATGCAATACATAACCTTTATCAGCAGGCTAAAGACAGCAGTGTAAGCTCTCTTGTGACTGATTACCCCGTCGACTTTTTTTGGGGAGTACATGAATTGAAAGCGGGTATTATTATTCCAACCCCTGAGCTTCAAGATAAGATCATTGACGTTATTGCTAACGGTAAAAACAAAACATTGCACAATGCTAATTATTCATTAGTTGCAAACCCATATAATGCTAAATATCAAAACTGTACCGAGCATACCTTAGATATTATTAATGCAGCGATTTATCAAACGACTGATATACGTCAGTTAAAAGCAAATACACAAGCATACTTTGAAGCGCAACCCGTGCATGTTAGTCGCTTTAAATTATCAATGGGTAGCCTTTTTTCTGACAGTGTTAGTCTTAAAGATCATCAAGGTAAGGTTGTTACAACTTCGTTTGGCTCTATTGCAAATTATTTAGAAAAATATGATTTATCTTCAACAAAGTATATTTTTAAGTCTTAAATAACAGATTCGGCAAAAAGCAACGAGTAAAGCAATGTAATACATTGCTTTACTTTTTTAGCATCTATTTTGAATCATTTGACTTAATCAGCCATAGTTAAGTGTAGTAAGTGCATCTCTAAAGGGCTTGTCAAAATGCGGAGTTACTTCGAGAAATTATTGAGAGCTTTGCCTTTGAAGAAAATATTTCAATTATTTGTTCTTTCGGTGTGGCTCAGTGGCAGGAAAATGAAACAAAAGAGCACGTATTCGGCCGTTGTGTTAACGCACTTTATCAAGCTAAAGACGATGGTAGAAATCGGGTTGAATCTCGTTCCTTAACGTCGACAAGATATTTACCTACAGAGTATATCTTTGCTTCTTAAAACAGTCTCAAATAATTATAAAAATTAAATAGTTAAAGTGAACCAGTTAAGGCAATATGACGTAAAGGAAATTACTTATCACTTTTAGGACTTTTCATGCGCATATTCAATACCTTATTTTCATTATCAGCACTTACCTTATCTGCCGTATCCTTTACTGCACATGCAGGAAACATGGAAGATAACGCGGAACAAGAAAAGCCAATTGATGAGCGTGGCGATAATCGCGCAAGGTTAGAGCCAAAAGGTTTTCTTTACGGTTTTGGCTTAGGTCTAAGTGGTGAAATTTATGAAGGTTACGATCGACGCGTTATTCCTTTGCCTATTTTAGGTTATCGAGGCGATAACTTTGAAGTTTTAGGGCCATTTGCTAGTTACGATGCATACTCTGCAAATGACGTTGACTTTATGCTGAAGTTAGCTCCGCGTTTCCAAGGTTTTGATGACGGAGATAGTGATATTTTTATCGGTATGGACGAGCGTGATTTCTCTATGGATGCTGGTTTCGGTATTGGCTACGAACGCAATAATTGGAAAACTGACATTAGCGCAATGTTCGATATATTTGCTAAATCTAAAGGGCATGAAATTTCGGCAAAAGTAGGAAAAGTGATGCGCTATGGTCCCGTGTTTTTTGAGCCTAATGCTCAGGTAAGTTACGTAGACGAGAAGCACGTTGACTACTATTATGGTGTGCGTTCGCATGAGGTCACTGACAACAGAGCAGCGTACCAAGGTAGCAGCGCGGTGAATTACTCTGTCGGTTTTTCGGTTTCTACCCCCATTTTATTTGATGGTTTTACCATGCTTGCTTTAGATTATACGTGGTATGACGATAGCATTACCGATAGTCCTTTAGTTGATCAAGATACAAATTTTAATTTACGCCTACTTTATTCGGCGTTCTTTTAAGTAACTTTCTACTGTTAGCTTGCCTAGCCGTGCGCTCGGCCTAATTGTCGATAAATACTATCTAGTGCTTGAGTTTGTAATGCTGTTTGTAGCAACATGGGAGCTATATACCTTCTTATTATGATGATAAATATGCCTAGACAGTTAGCAAGCCAAATACTCTCTCACGTTAATCAGTTGATTTTAGGCAAAGAGCATCAAGTAAAACTTGCACTTACTTGTTTATTAGCTAAAGGGCATTTACTGATTGAAGATTTACCTGGAATGGGCAAAACAACCTTAGCACACGGTCTAGCGCAATCGTTAGGTATGAGTTATCAGCGCATTCAATTTACCAGTGATCTTTTGCCAGCCGATATTGTTGGACTATCGATATTCGATCCCAAAACACAGCAGTTTTCTTTGCACAAGGGGCCTATATTTAGTCAGTTACTACTTGCTGATGAAATAAACAGAGCAAGTCCTAAAGCACAAAGTGCGCTATTAGAAGCGATGGAAGAACATCAGGTGAGTATTGATGGCCATAGTCATCAACTGCCAGAACCGTTTTTTGTTATCGCGACACAAAACCCAGTATTTCATGCTGGTACTTATCCTTTGCCTGAGTCTCAGCTCGATCGATTTATGATGAAAATAGCAATAGGTTTTCCTGATGCTGACGCTGAAAAAGTGTTATTGCAAAACAGTACTTCTCGCTTTGAACAACCGCCGCTTAGCGCGATGGTAGACAATGCTCAGCTTGAGAAAATGATGGCGGCAGTACAAGCAGTGCATTGTAGCGACGCTATTATTGATTATGTTATTAGACTTTGTCAGTTTACCCGTGAAGAAGGTTTTACTGGCCAAGCGTTATCGCCAAGAGCAAGCAAGTCGCTAGTAAATAGCGCAAAGGCATGGGCGTTTATTGAGGGGCGAGAGCATGTTATTCCTGATGATGTGCAAGCGATATTTATTTCTGTCACTGAGCACCGAATCGGTCAACAAGTTTCTGGTCAACAAAGCCTTGCTCAACAAGTTATTGAACAGGTTGCCGTTGTAGCGTCTTAGCCATGAAAGCCTACATCAATAAACGCATGTTGAATTGGTTGAAACATCGTATTCCGCCAAATGCGCATCATCAGCTATCAAGTAACAATGTATTTATCTTTCCAAGTGGTTTCGGTTTTGCTTATTTAACCATGGTGCTAGTGATTTTTTTACTTGGCACGAATTACCAGAATAACATTATTTTGATGTTTAGTTTTTTACTCGCAAGCCTGTTTGTAACAACGATGTTATTTAGCTTTCAAAACCTAAATGGTATGAGTATTAAGCTTATTAAAGCGCCTACGGGTTTTGCCAAGCAAGTCAGTTATTTAGTGATTGAATTATCAGGGCAAAACGCACGCCAGTATATTCAGTTTCATGTTGAACCGGCCATACAACATTCGTTTATGCTAACGAGTGAAAATTTAAACGAAAATAATGTGAAAATTCAGGTGCCGATTTTGAATACTCGTCGTGGTGTTCACCAATTATCTAGGCTTCGGATTCGTTCGACTTTTCCACTAGGGTTATTCAACACGTGGACGCGGCTAGATTTAGGTTGTGAACACATGGTTTATCCCGAGCCTAAATTACCCATGTTGTGGCAACAACGCCAGTACCAACAAGAGCTGGTTGAACAAGGGCAAGTTAACACAGCTAACCAAATGGGGGACTTCTACCAATTGGAAAATTACCAAGTTGGTCAGTCTTTATCATTGGTTGCGTGGAAGCAGTTAGCTAAGTCTCAACAATGGCTGAGTAAAGGGCATGCATCAGCTGTCACTGGTGATGTTTGGCTCGATTTTCAGCAAATGTCAGCCCATGATCTTGAGGCGAAACTTAGTCAGCTTTGCGCATTAGTTATAGAGTACAGTCAGCTTCAGCAATCTTTTGGGCTTAAATTACCCCATTTGGAAATAGAACCAAGCAGTGGTGAAAAGCATCAAATTAAGTGCTTACAAGCACTTGCGAGCATGTGACATTATGGCCTTGTTCAAAAAGAAGCAAGCAACAACACCATTGTCTTCTCGCACGAGCGTCTTTATGTGGGTAGCAGTGTTGGTTAACTTTTTAATGCTAGCTCCACAATTATCTGTCGCATTTTTAGTGCTAAATAGTTTGTTGTTGATCATTTTTATGCAAGGTTTTCGTTATCCAATATTAAAAAGTCGACGTCTTGTTAATGTGTTTACCGTTGTCGGCGCATTGTTGCTAATCATCCTCAGTAAACAGCTTGGCTTGATGTTAACTATGGTTAATTTGTTGGTGTTTAGCCATGTAATGAAATTATTTGAGCAAAACCATCAACGCGATTTCTACGTGTTTAATTTACTTAGTTTGATGGTGCTAGCAACGGCAATGATTTTTCACCAGAGTTTGTGGTTCTTTCTACTCTTTATGGTGTTGTTGATCATCAGTTTATTACCTCTTTTGAATTATCAAAGACAAACTACATCAGTTGGTAATCAACAACGTTGGCCGTCATTCACAGGGGTTAAACCGTATATCGGTTTACTGACTAAGTTGCTTACTGTATCTATTCCTTTAGCGATTTTTCTCTTTTTTATTTTTCCTCGGTTACAACCTTTTGCCGCTATTCCGCAAGCTAAAATGGCTAAAACTGGGTTGTCGGACAGTGTTAATGTTGGTGATATTAGTCAGTTAGTACAGTCAAATGAACTCGCCTTTCAAGTGGAGTTTGCTTCACCAAGAAGCTCTCATCAGCCACTTTATTGGCGTGCATTGGTTATGGAGCACTTTGATGGTAGTACATGGCAAAGTGCTGAACATAGCCCGCGTTTACGTGCCATATTTCGGACAAAGCAACATTATCTCGAGTATATCGAATCACAAGAGCCACAACCTTTATTCACTGGTAATGCAATAAATTATCAAGTTTTTGTCCAACCCAATTATCAGCAGTTTTTGTTCGCATTAGATGTCGCTCGCCCGCAAAGTACAGCAATACAAAGGCTAGCAGACAACACATTAATTGCCCCTAGGCCAATTAGCCAAAAATTTGCTTATGAAGTCTCAAGTTACCCAAAGCTAACAATGTCTCCTGAACTTTCTTCGTTATCAAATACGGTGAATTTATCTTTGCCTGAAGAAAGTAACCCAAGATTGAGAGTGCTAGCGAAAAATTTGGTTGAAAAGTATCAAAATCGCCCAAATAGCCAAGCGCTGATTATTGATGAAGTTCTCTCAAAAATAAGGCAAGACTCGTTTTACTACACGTTAAGTCCGTCGTTGTTAACTGGAGATAGGCTTGATCAATTTTTCTTTGATACGCAGGAAGGCTTTTGTGTGCATTACGCCAGCAGTTTCACTTTTTTAATGAGAGCGGCAGGTATTCCAGCGCGTTTAGTTACCGGGTATTTAGGTGGTGATTATCATGAGCAAGGTAACTTTTATTCGATATATCAGAAAGATGCACATGCATGGGCTGAAGTTTGGTTACCAGAAAAAGGCTGGACTCGCGTTGATCCGACTGCTGCGGTTAGTCCTGAGCGTGTTGAACAAGGTATAGATGCCGCCTTAGCGCAAGAGCAGTCTTTACTAAATCCGGGTTTTCTCGCTAACGCTCGTTGGTTAGATCCGGTGACGCTATTGAGAATACAAGCCGCTTTTGAACTCATTGACTATCAATGGACTAAATACATTGTTGGCTTTTCAAGTAAAAAACAATCTAAATTGTTACAACAGCTTTTTGGTGAACAACAATACTGGAAAGTAGCACTCGCTGTAGCGTTAACCTTAGCGATAATTTTCGCGGTGTTTTATCTTATTATTACGTTAAATCAAGAGAAGAAAACAGTATCTGTTCAAGAGAAATACTATCGTCGATTGCAGCAATTAATTAAGAAAGAAGCGCTACCAACATCATTGCAAGGTGAACTTGATAGCCCGAGTATGACTGTGCGTCGATATTGTGTGTTGTTATCTCTGCACTTTTCACCGTTAGAGGAGCAGCTTGAGCAGTTTTATACGACTTATGAAGCGCTGCAATATCAGCCACTAACGCTAACTCAATCCAATGAAAAAAAAGCTCAGCTATTGGCCAATGTTAAGCAAATTGCTGAGCTATTAAAGGGAGTTAGGTATTAATTGATTGCAGTAAGCTTACGCAACTTTCTCTTCAACGTTTGGTACTTGTCTAATTAAGTAATCAAATGCACCAAGGCTGGCGTTAGCACCGTCACCCATCGCAATAATTATTTGCTTATAAGGTGAGTCTGTTACATCGCCTGCAGCGAAAATACCAGGTACTGAAGTATTGCCTTGTTTATCTGTGATAATTTCACCGCGTGGTGTAAGTTCAATGTAATCTCTTAACCATTCGCTATTTGGAACCAAGCCGATTTGAACAAAAATACCTGCCAATTCAATGTCGTGACTTTGTTCTGTGGTTCTATCGGTATAACGTAAACCTGTTACTTTATTACCGTCACCAAGTACTTGTGTCGTCATTGCACTTTTGATGATCGTGATATTGCCCATGCTTGCCGCTTTGTCTTGCAGTACTTGGTCGGCGCGAAGTTTGTTATCAAACTCCAGTACGGTGACATGGTTAACAAAACCTGCTAAATCAATTGCCGCTTCAATACCTGAGTTACCACCACCGATAACAGCTACAGACTTCCCTTTGAATAGCGGGCCATCACAGTGTGGGCAGTACGCAACGCCTTTACCACGATATTCTTGTTCGCCAGGCACATTCATTTGTCTCCAGCGAGCGCCTGTAGCTAATATCAAGCTTTTGCTTTGCAATGTAGCGCCGTTGTCTAACGTTAGGTTAAAGTAATCGTTTTGCTCAACGTTTACGGCTAAGTTGCCTGTCATGATATCTACATCATAATCTTTAACATGCTCTTCAAGACTCGCTACCAGTTTAGGTCCTTCTGTTTTCTTAACCGAAATAAAGTTTTCGATACCGATAGTATCCATGACTTGACCGCCAAATCGATCAGCAACTAAGCCTGTTTTGATGCCTTTACGAGCCGCGTAAATCGCTGCTGAAGCACCAGCTGGGCCACCACCTACAACAAGTACATCAAACGGGTCTTTTTGATTCATTTGCTGAGCACGTTTTTCTTCAGTGCCACTGTCAATTTTTTTCAAAACATCAGGCAAGCTAATGCGGCCTTGAGAAAAGAGTTCACCGTTTAGGTAAACGCTTGGTACGGCCATGATGCTTCTATCATTTACTTCTTTTTCAAATAGTGCACCGTCAATCATGGTGTGAACAATATTTGGGTTTAATGCAGCGAGCATATTTAATGCCTGAACAACGTCAGGACAGTTCTGACAGCTCAATGACACATAGGTTTCAAAGGCAAAGTGACCGTCAAGCTGTTTTACTTGTTCAATAACGTCTTGCTCTAATTTAATTGGGTGACCACCTGAATGTAATAGTGCTAATACTAACGAGGTAAATTCGTGGCCAAGTGGAATACCAGCAAAGCACATTTTAGCACCAGACACACCACTTATGGTTAATGAAGGCGAGCGAGTGCCTTGCTCATAATTTAATGTAATCAGCGGTGACAATGATGCAATGGTCGATGCTAATTGGTCTAACTCTTTAGATTTGTCACTGTCGTCAATCGAGACGGTTAAGGTGACTTGATTAGTTAAGTTTTTTAGGTAAGTTTTTAATTGTTCGATAATTTGAGAATTTAACATAATAAGTTCCTCACGCCTCATCTTTAATGAGACATTAACATTTGATCAGTTTGAGAAAAAAGGCTTGGTGGAAGTATGAAAGGCACACCAAGCCAGGAAACCAAGCTATATAGAAGAGTTGTTAACGATGCACTGAATCTGAAACTCTCTATATAGTTGGTAGAAACGAGATAACTCAGGTTTAGATTTTGCCTACTAAATCTAAAGAAGGTGCTAATGTTTCTTCACCTGGCGTCCATTTAGCTGGACATACTTCACCGTCGTGAGCGGCAACGTATTGTGCTGCTTGTACTTTACGTACTAGTTCGCTTGCGCTACGGCCGATACCTAAATCGTGTACTTCGCTTACTTTGATTTGACCTTCTGGGTTAATGACAAACGTACCACGAAGTGCTAAACCGTCTTCTTCAATCATTACGCCGAAGTTGCGAGAAATACGGCCTGTTGGATCACCAATCATTGGGAAGTTAATTTTACCAATTGTGTCAGACGTATCGTGCCAAGCTTTGTGAGTAAAGTGAGTGTCAGTTGATACTGAGTAAACTTCAACGCCCATCTCTTGTAGTTGTGCATAGTGATCTGCCATATCTTCTAATTCCGTTGGACATACAAAGGTGAAGTCAGCAGGGTAAAACATAATAACTGCCCATTTACCTAGTACGTCTTGCTCTGAAACATCGACAAATTCACCGTTGTGAAAAGCTGTTGCTGTAAATGGTTGAATAGTTGTGTTGATTAATGAAGTAGTCATTCTAAATCTCCGAAAATTTTTGTTTTAAAAACTGTGTTTGTGTTTACGGGATTAATAGTAGAGAATTTTTTGTAATTGTTAAAATTGATTGTTTAGATTGTCGTGATAGCTTTTTTAGATTGATGGTTTGTCATGGTGGCATTATTCTGATGAATATGGCGAGAAACTTAAATTATGAGCTACGCTTAAATTAGCAATAATAAGAGGTGGTAAGAATAATGAATAAAACCAATAAGCTATTTTTGTATTTGCTAGTCGCTTTGTTTATAGAAACAATTGCTATGGCCATGGTGCATGGTACATATATAGAAGCGTTTGTTGTTGGTTTGCCAACACTGGCAATCGGTATATATTTCACAATGAAAATGCCTGATGAAGCATTAACAAGGCATGTAGTTGCTTTAGCTATTATTGTGTTTGCCTGTTTGCATATTCATCAAATGAACGGCTTAATCGAAGTGCATTTTGAGCTATTTATTGGCTTAGCACTATTAACCATGTATCGAGATTGGCGCGTTTTCGTGTCGGCGATTGGTTTAATCGCAGTTCATCACCTTAGTTTCTATTTTATGCAATCAAACGGTTACGGTGTTTATGTCTTTGAAATACATAACTTAACATTTGGCACTGTAATTGTTCATGCGGTATATGCAATTGTTGAAGCCGTTATCTGTGGTTTTATTGCAAAAACTATTTACGAGGAAGGATTGGTCGGGCAAGAGCTCAGTGATGTAACCGAGAAGCTCAATCAAAACCCAGATGCCATTGATCTTAAATTGAGGGTTGAACAACAAGACAGTGAAATTTTAGCTGGCTTTAATCGATTCTTAGCATTAATTGATAACGTGGTGAGTGACGTAAAAGAACAATCGATTCAGTTAAAAGAAAGCACGGAACAGCTGGTAAGTAGTAAAGACGAAATCGAAGTTTCCGCACAAATTAAAGAAGATGAAATTCACGCGATAGCTTCGTCAGCCGAGCAAATGGCAGTAACTGTTGCGTCAATTGCTGAAGATACTGTTAATTTGAGCTCACAAATGGCAGATGCCAACCAACATACTCAAGACAGTGCGAATAACATGAGCTCGATGGTGGAAATGAATAACCAACTTATTCAGGCATTACAATCAACGAGTGATGAAATTGCAGAGCTAGCTAACTCTGTCGACAGTATTACTAACGTGTTATCTGAAATTTCCAGTATTGCTGATCAAACCAACCTGCTGGCATTGAACGCAGCAATCGAAGCGGCACGCGCTGGTGAACAAGGTAGAGGTTTCGCCGTTGTTGCCGATGAAGTAAGAACATTAGCCAATAGAACGAAAGAAAGCACTGATAAAATTAATGATACCTTACAGCTGCTTGTAACCTATTCAAGCGGCTCTACAAAATCGATGGAAAACTGTATGAATTCTGTCGATAAAATTAATGATGCAACACGAGAAGCGAATGTGAAAATTGAGCAAGCATCAGAGCTTGTCGCTATGTCTAATACTGTGGCAACCAGTGTAGCAACAGCTGTAGAGCAACAAGCAACAACGACACAAGGTATTGCTCAAAGTAGCGAGAATTTACGAAAAACCATGCACAATGATTTAGAAAAAGTAGCATGTATGTCTGAAAGTACACAACACGTAGAGACTTCAACTCATGCATTGGTTAAAACAGTGGAAAGCTTCAAGTAGCTCAACAAAGCCAGGTGTCATGCACTTGGCTATTGTTGTGCTTTGGTTAGCTGGTGTTGGCTACGCTGGCTACTACTTTACGGCTCAGCGCCTTGTTGTTTTTGATCCTGAACGTGTTTTACTCAGTTTGTCTGCCCAAGATATTTCTTCGATGGCGATAGCTAGTTTAGGTACAAAGAATGCTCAATCTAAAGGGGTTATTTACCACTTTGTAGACAATGAGTGCCGTTGCAACACTTATAGCGAAAAGCATGTTAAAAGCCTAAATAAGCAAGCCGAGTCTGATTTATATGACGTTGTGACGATTAATTTATCTTTAGACAACGCACCTGACTTCATTACCTCAACACCTGCAACACTGGTATTAGGTGAGGAGAATGAACTTATGTACTTTGGACCTTACGCGCAGGGCGCTTTTTGTAATCAATCTACCAATACGATCGGCTTAGTGATGAAAAATTATCAGCAAGGTTTTAATGCCCAATTAATTAATCATCAGGCGCAAGGTTGTTACTGTCAGCGTAAGCAACCGTTATCTACGTAATCCTTTATTTAATGCTTGTTCTTGAGCAATAAAGGACAATCATCTGGCAGTACCAAATTAATCGATTTAGCGTGAACTTTAAAATCAATATTATTGGTACGAATTGGCTCACCATCTAAATTGATTGGGATCGCAGCAGGAGATTGCCAACTGGCAGATTCTGCCTGCACGCGTTCAATAAACTTGCCCTTTATAGTCGGGTCGCGTAATTCGGCAATTACCTGTTGTAAATCGTCTCTGGCAAACTGGCTAAAAGAAACAATATCCATCAAACCGTCGTCGATATACGCAAATGGCGCAAGTTCTTGTCCGCCTCCCGCTTGTTTACCGTTGCATACAGCTGCCACAATAATACTGCGGTTGGCTTCCTGCCCTGAAATGTTAAAAGTCCCTTCATAAGGCTCAAACTTGAGGGCTTGAACAAGTCCTGAAATGGTATAGGCACCACCACCAATGAAGTTTTTTAAGGCAACAGGTGTATTTGTTGTGACTTGGGCACCAAAACCACAACTGGCCACATTAATAAAATAGTCATCGCCGGCTTGAACGCTATCAACGGGGAAGCTTCTACCAATAATTGCAAGTTTTAGTGCTTTAAGGAGGTCGCTAGGAATTTGGCAGGCCGTTGCAAAGTCATTTGCTGTGCCTAATGGCATAATGGCTAATTCAGGCTTCGTAGTTGCTTTGCTTTTCATCAATGCGTTGGTCAGTTCGTTGACTGTACCGTCACCACCAGCAGCAACAATACGAGTGCATCCATCTGCAATGGCTTCGTCCACAAACCGAGCAGCATCACCACCTTCAAAGGTCACTCTAACCTCTACCTCGCCATAGGCTCTTGAGGTAAATATAGCTTCTCTAACCTCATCAATAATGGCTTTTTTTCCGTTGAGGACAATTCTAATTTTACTCACATTAACTCCAATAATATATTGTTGCTGTTAGTGGATGTTTTTTGTACTAAGATTATTAACGAATTTATAACGGTTTACCTATAATTGTTACGAAACAATTGTGATGAATTGTTATTATCCGTTACCTTCTTTTTCAATAGGCGAATAAAACTAACGATGAGTATAATAAGGACGTGGTCTGCGCTGGTGGTGCTAAGTAGTGCTGTTTTCTGTGCAAAGAGTTTTGCAGTCGGTGATTTGTTGATTAGTAAAATCATGCAAAGTGACTTTATCTTTGACCGAAATATTTCCAATATTCCTTTTATCCCCATTGGCTATCTTCAATATACCGACCAAGATGACATTACTTTGGAAAATCATTGTGTAGATGACATCAATTGCCAGTTCAACTATAAAAACTTTGCTCAAGGTTTTGGCTTGCCTGTTTATGTTGATAAAAAGTACATGATCATTATTGGAGAAACGCTAGAGTCTAATCACGTAAAAACCGCATACGATAGTTATCGAATTGATACAGTAGGATTATTAGCTGCGGTTGTCGCTCAACCGAATATTGATTGGCAAGTAGGTGCTTTTTATTATGGTTATCGAGGCATGAGAGGAGATCACGATTTTAATCAGCCAAGTGAGAGTATTATGGGAGCTGTAGGTCGTTATCGTCACTCTGCACGCTTTCATAGTTACTGGGGGGCAATTACGTACAACACAATAGATGAACGAATAGTTCTGCCATATATTGGCTTTGATTGGTTTATTAACAAAGAGTGGAGTATTGGCGGCGTTATGCCTTGGCCTGCTATCGCTTATGCACCTACTCAAAACAATGTCATTAAATTAGGTGGCTTTGTTAATGGCGCTGAGTGGCAACTACCTGATGAAAATAACTTCTCGTCACAAGCGGTTGATGTTGATTTCGGTCAAGTAAATTTAGGCTTGGCTTATGAACATCGGCTACACAATAGCTTTTGGGGTGAATTTATGATTGGTCATAGTGGTTTCGGTGCAGTATCTTTTAGTGAAAGCAGCTTATCAATGGATAATGATATCGATGGCGCACCATTTATTCGCTTTTCACTGTTATATCGCCCAGAGTCTTAAATAATATCTCGTTAATAAAAAGGCAACAATATCAGGTGATTACTAACAATATATGGATTGTGATAATTAACTAAATAGTCAGGTTTTGACGTAACTTTCTGATATTTAATGGTTTGTTTATTTGGTTGTTCTTGAAGTTGTTTTCGAATTGTTTCAGTCTGTCACAAAACTGTCACATTTCTGTCTTATACTTCGCCCCAAGTTAAATTAGCCCCAGATTATAGGTTGTTTAAGTGGCGACATTGTCGAAATCAACAGACTTCCGTCAGTTGAAAAATAAGTTAGCGCAGTACCTCATCACGTTAGGTGGTGTAAGTGTATTGTTCACTCTCATTTTAATATTTATGTACCTTCTCTATGTGATAAAGCCGGTTTTTGAATCAGCTCACATTGAGTCTGTATCTTCTGTAACTTTATCTAATCAATCGCCAGCAGTTGTTACTGGTCTTGATGAGTTGAAGGAAGTAGCTTACGAAATTACTGAGCAAGGACAGGTCAATTTCTATCAGCTATCCACAAGTGCTTTTCGTGAACAGGGTAGCTTGATTGATAATCAACGTGTTATCCAAGACGACGCAGCTATTTCATTGGTAGCTCATGGAAATAATCATCAGGTTGTCGTTGTTGACTCACAAAACCAAGTAAAAGTAGTTACTGCTAAATTTACTGCTAAGTACTTACCTGAAGGTCGTGATATCGCACCACGTGTTGACTATCCATTAGGTGAGGAGGCAATCATTGTTGATGAGGAAGAACAAGCATTAACAAAATTAGCGTTTGCAATGGATGATGAACGAGCATTATTCGTAGGCTTTACTGAAGATGGTCGCTTAATTAAAACCACATTAGTTGCTGAAGATGATTTCAGTTACGACTGGGAATATGAAGCGGTATATCAAACAATTGACGCTCAGCTAACACAGGTTGACGATGTAGCAATTACGCCTGATTTAGGTATGGCCGTTGTTCGCAGTGGCAATGATATTACTATCTATGAATTAGATGATGAATATTCAGTGCCACAAAAAGCACAATTTACGCCATTTTCAAATGAAGCAGAGCTAACCTCTGTTGCGCTATTATCTGGCGGTAGCTCAATTTTATTTGGTTCTAGCCATGGTGTTGTAAGTCAGTGGTTTGAAGTGGCTGGCGAGAACGGGCGTGCTTTTCAAGAAATTCGACGCTTCAAGGTAAGTGACCAAGAACCGGTAAGTAAAATTCATACTGAACAGTTCCGTAAGAGTTTCTACACGTTTACACCAAAAGGTGAGATGGGCGTGTTTTATACAACGTCAGCAGCTGACTTATGGCGTGGTCAATTGATTGATAATATGCCATCTGTTTTTGCAATCGCTCCACGTGCTGATGGCATTATGATGGTGAGTGAAGGTCAAGCGAAATTATTTTCTGTATCGAACGAACATCCAGAAGTTACTTGGTCTGCATTGTGGCAGGAAGTTTGGTACGAAGGTTACCCTGAGCCAGATTACATTTGGCAATCAACGTCAGGTTCTGACGATTTTGAAGCTAAATTTTCATTAGTACCTATTTCATTTGGTACGATGAAGGCGGCGCTTTATGCCATGTTGTTTGCTGTTCCTGTTGCATTAGCAGCAGCTATCTATACTGCTTATTTCATGCCTCCAGTATTGCGTAAAAAAGTCAAACCGACTATCGAGTTAATGGAAGCTTTACCAACAGTAATTTTAGGCTTCTTGGCGGGCTTATGGTTAGCACCAATCATTGAAGACTATTTACCAGCGGTCGCGTTATTACTGCTGTTCCTACCGCTGAGTACATTCTTTGCTGCCTATGCATGGTACCGTCTACCGCGTAAGTGGAAAGGTCGTTTACCAGAAGCTTGGGCGCCTATCATGTTGTTGCCAATTATCATTCTAGCGGCACTTGCAGCATTTGGTTTATCACCTTTAGTTGAAGAGTTTTATTTTGGCGGCGATATGCGTCAATACATTACAAATGATTTAGGTATCGACTTTGACCAACGTAATGCGCTAGTTGTCGGCATTGCTATGGGCTTTGCTGTTATTCCTACTATTTTCTCTATGGCTGAAGATGCGATTTTCTCAGTACCTAAGCACTTAACGAGTGGTTCACTAGCACTTGGCGCAACGCAATGGCAAACGCTTGTTAAAGTTGTCCTATTAACTGCAAGCCCAGGTATTTTTTCTGCGGTCATGATGGGCTTAGGCCGCGCAGTGGGTGAAACGATGATCGTATTAATGGCAACGGGTAATACGCCGGTTGTTGATTGGAGTATTTTCCAGGGTATGCGTACGTTATCTGCAAACATTGCAGTAGAGATGCCAGAATCGGAAGTGGGTAGTTCTCACTATCGAATTCTATTTTTAGCGGCATTCGTACTATTTATATTTACCTTTATCTTTAACACAGTTGCTGAGTTTGTTCGTCAACGCCTCAGAGAAAAATACAGCTCGTTATAGGGCCGTTGGTAAGGAATTTTTATTATCATGAATAATTGGTTTAAATCAGGCTCTCCATGGGTTTGGATGTCTGCAGCTGGTGTTACTCTGAGTTTAATCTCAGTACTAGGTCTCTTATGGTTAATTGCGTCTCGCGGTTTATCATACTTTTGGCCTTCGGAAATTCACCAGTTTGAATTAGTTGATGAGTTTGGCAAAGCGTCTACGGTTATCGGTGAAGTGTATGACCGTGAGCGTATCCCTGTTAAGCAATTAAACAAGGTAAAACTTGATCTAAAACCAGGTCAAGAAACCATTGAGCGCTTATTGGTTAAAACGGGTAACCGTGAATTAGTAAGCTTAGACTTTCGCTGGTTGTTGGTACCACAGGTTGTAAAACATTCACAGCCTGAAGAGTTAGTTGTTATTGAACGACGCTCTAATGGTAACTTTTATGGTTACATTGAAGAAGTTGTTTTAGATGGTAAAGTTGTTTCACTTGAGCAACTAGACACACTATTAACCCGTGTAAATGATTTTCAAGAAGAGATTCGCGAATTACAAAAGGTTGATATTGGTGCGATTAACTATCAATTAGAGCGCTTACGTCTCAAAATACGTAAACATCAATTAGATGGTACTTATACTGCTGACGTTGAACAGGATATCGCAAGTCAAACGTTAGCGTTAAATGCTGAATATGCTGAGCTTGAAAAGAACCTAATGGCATTGCGCGATAAGGTTGCACGAGACAAGTTAGTGTTGCGTGCGATGGGTGGAGAGAAAGTTGAAATAAACTTTGAAACCATTCTAAACGTAACGTATAGCAATAAGTTAAGCTTTATCGATAAAATTGGTACGTTCTTTAAGCACTTATTAGGTTTCTTATTCGACGATCCTCGCGAAGCAAACACTGAAGGTGGTGTCTTTCCAGCAATTTTCGGTACCGTGCTAATGGTATTGTTAATGACGGTAATCGTAGCGCCATTGGGTGTAGTTGCCGCTATTTACCTACATGAATATGCAGGCAAGAACGCGTTAACCAAGTTTATTCGCATCGCTGTGATTAACTTAGCGGGTGTACCATCAATCGTATACGGTGTATTCGGCTTAGGTTTCTTCGTTTATATGGTAGGTGGTAGTCTCGACCAATTGTTCTACCCAGAAACATTACCAAGCCCAACGTTTGGTACGCCAGGTGTATTATGGTCAGCACTTACCTTAGCGATTCTAACGTTACCTGTTGTTATTGTTTCAACAGAAGAAGGTTTAGCACGTATTCCAGCGTCGATGCGTCACGGCTCATTAGCGTTAGGTGCTACTAAAGCTGAAACCTTATGGCGAATCATTATTCCTATCGCTAGCCCTGCAATTATGACAGGTATTATTTTAGCGATAGCTCGTGCAGCGGGTGAAGTAGCACCACTAATGTTAGTAGGTGTTGTGAAAATGGCGCCAACATTACCGTTAGATGGCAACTTCCCATTCTTGCACTTAGATAGAAAGTTCATGCATTTAGGTTTCCACATTTATGATGTTGGTTTCCAAAGCCCGAACGTAGAAGCAGCACGTCCATTAGTATATGCAACAGCACTATTACTAGTAACGATTATTGTTTCATTGAATATGACAGCGGTTTCGATTCGTAACCGTTTAAGAGAAAAATACCGAGCACTAGAGCACTAAGGCGCTAGTGGTATCAAGTTTAAAATTGCGAATTAGCAAAAAGAAAGAGTTATTATGATTTCAGTAAATCCAGATTTGATTTCAAATGAGCAAGATAAATTAGACCTTAATAATTTATCGGACGAACAAAAGGCCTTAGACATTAAGAACTTGAATCTTTACTACGGTGAGAAACAAGCCTTACAAAATATTTCTATGGCCATTCCTAAAGGGCAAGTAACCGCGTTTATCGGCCCAAGTGGTTGTGGTAAATCAACGCTTTTACGTTGTATTAACCGCATGAATGATCTTGTTGATATCTGTCGTATTGATGGTGAAATCAACTTACACGGCGAAAACATCTATAATAAACATGTTGATGTTGCAATGTTACGTCGTAAAGTTGGTATGGTGTTCCAACGCCCTAATCCGTTTCCTAAGACCATTTATGAAAATGTAGTGTATGGCCTACGTATTATGGGTGAAAACAATCGTCGTGTGCTTGATGAAGCTTGTGAGCGCTCTTTACGTAGTGCTGCATTGTGGAACGAAGTAAAAGATCGTTTGCACGATAGTGCACTTGGTTTATCAGGTGGTCAGCAACAACGTCTTGTTATCGCTCGTGCAATTGCGATTCAACCAGAAGTCTTACTTCTTGATGAGCCAACGTCAGCACTTGATCCAATTTCAACGTTAACCATTGAAGAATTGATTAACGATTTAAAGAAACAGTTTACCGTAGTGATTGTCACGCACAACATGCAACAGGCGGCGCGTGTATCAGATCAAACAGCGTTTATGTACATGGGCGATTTAATTGAGTACAGCGACACAAATACGTTGTTTACGACGCCGTCTAAAAAGAAAACCGAAGACTACATTACTGGTCGTTACGGTTAATAGGGGGAAAGGAAATGGTACCTATGGATAATTTAAATATTGGTCGACATATTTCGGGCCAATTTAATGAAGATTTAGAAAACGTTATTAATCATGTGATGCACATGGGCGGTTTAGTTGAAAAACAACTAAGTGACTCACTAAAAGCTGTGTATGAAAATGATAAAGAGCTTGCGCAAAAAGTATTAGCAAGTGATTACAAAATAAATAACCTAGAAGTAAGCATTGACGACGAATGTACACGCATAATTGCGAAGCGTCAGCCTGCTGCAGGTGATTTACGTTTAATTATGGCTGTTATCAAAACCATTGCTGACTTAGAGCGCATTGGTGACGAAGCTGAAAAAATCGCACAGGTAGCTTTAGAAAGTTTTGATTCAAAGCAGCAAGACTTGCTAATGAATTTAGATAATCTGGGGCGTGCAGTATTACAATTACTTCAACAAACCCTTGATGCTTTCACTCGTATGGACGTAGATGCTGCTATCGAGCTTCATAAAGCAGATAAAAATATTGATCGTAATTACGATGCATTAATGCGCCAGTTAATGACTTACATGATGGAAGATCCACGTTCTATTCCATCGGTAATGTCAGTTATTTGGTCGGCACGTGCGATTGAGCGTATTGGCGATCGTTGTCAAAACGTCTGTGAATATATTATATACTTTGTCAAAGGTAAGGTTGTTCGCCATACCTCTCCTGATGACATGTAAGTTTATTTTTTAGCACTGTTAAAGTTTTTTAAACACCATAAGGTTAATTATGCATTGCATTTTTTACCTTATGGTGTTTTATTTATTGGTTAATAAACGAACATTAGGGTTTTACATGGCGCGATTTTATGTGTTTTATGCTTGCAACATGCACAATATCAGGTAATATCCGCGCCGAAGAAAAACTAAGACATTTGTCTATAGGAAACTGTATGTCTGGAAATTCAATTCTTGGTGTTTTTGCAAAATCACCAATTAAACCGTTAGAAAAGCACATTCGTGTTGCGACTAAATGTGGTCGTCGATTAGTGCCTTTTTTTGCAGCTGTTGAAGAACAAAATTGGGATTTGGCTGAAAAAGAACGTGCTGAAATTTCAAAACTTGAAAAAGAAGCGGATGCAATTAAACGTCAAATTCGCTTAGATTTGCCTGGTGGTTTGTTTATGCCGGTTGATCGCGCTGATTTATTAGAACTATTAACACAACAAGACAAAATTGCGAACCGCGCAAAAGACATTGCTGGTCGTGTTATTGGTCGAGAATTAGAAGTACCAGCAACATTGAAAGTTAAGTTCAATGCCTATTTAGGCCGTTGTTTAGATGCAACAGAAAAAGCTGCTGATGCAATTAATGAATTAGATGATTTGTTAGAAACTGGTTTCAAAGGTCGTGAAGTTGAGATCGTTGAAAAAATGATTAATCAATTAGATGTGATCGAAGATGATACTGATTCCATGCAAATTGAATTACGTGCTGATTTATTAGCACTTGAGACAGAATTAAACCCAGTTGATGTGATTTTTTTATATCAAATCATCGAGTGGGTTGGTGATCTTGCCGATTTAGCTGAGCGTGTAGGTGCTCGCCTTGAAATCATGTTAGCTAGAAAATAGGTTTAACAATGGAAATTATCTCAAATTACGGTGACACGTTAGTCATCCTTGCTGCTCTTGTCGGATTTTTCATGGCATGGGGTATTGGTGCTAATGACGTAGCTAATGCTATGGGTACGTCAGTTGGCTCGAAAGCTTTAACGATTAAGCAAGCAATTATTATTGCTATGATTTTTGAATTTGCAGGTGCATACCTTGCTGGTGGTGAGGTTACTTCAACGATTCGTAAAGGGATCATTGATGCAAGCTACTTTGCCAATACACCAGAGTTATTAGTCTTTGGTATGATTTCAGCATTGTTTGCTGCTGCAACGTGGTTATTAATTGCTTCAGCACTAGGCTGGCCTGTATCTACAACACACTCAATTGTTGGTGCAATAATTGGCTTCGCGGCAATTGGTGTAAGCACAGATACGGTTGAATGGGCAAAAGTTGGTGGTATTGTAGGTAGCTGGGTAGTTACGCCTCTTATTTCAGGTATTATTGCCTTCATTATTTTTAATAGTGCGCAAAAGTTAATTTTTGACACTGAAAACCCATATAAACAAGCACGACGTTATGTACCTGTTTACATGTTTATGGCGGGTTTTGTCTTATCATTAGTGACGATTAAAAAAGGTCTTAAGCACGTTGGTTTAGAGCTAGGTACGGCTGAAGGTTATATGTGGGCAGTTATCGTTGCATTAGTTGTTGCGTTAATCGGTAAAGTGTTTATTGCTCGTATCAAGTTTGATGAGTCAGCTGAGAAGAAGCACCACTATGCGAACGTAGAGAAAGTGTTTGCTATCTTAATGGTTGTAACAGCTTGTTGTATGGCGTTTGCACATGGCTCAAATGACGTCGCTAATGCGATTGGTCCATTGGCTGCCGTTGAAGGTATCGTGTCTAACAATGGTGAAATTGCTAAGAAAACAGCATTAGCTTGGTGGATATTACCACTTGGCGGTTTAGGTATTGTTGCCGGTCTTGCGCTATTTGGTCATCGTGTAATGGCAACTATAGGTAAAGGTATTACTCACCTAACGCCTAGCCGTGGTTTTGCTGCTGAATTAGCTGCTGCATGTACTGTAGTTATTGCCTCTGGTACTGGTTTACCTATATCTACTACTCAAACGCTTGTAGGTGCAGTGTTAGGTGTAGGTATGGCACGCGGTATTGCTGCGATTAACCTAGGTGTCGTGCGAAATATCGTAATATCTTGGGTTATTACCTTACCAGCGGGTGCTGGTATGTCGATTATCTTCTTCTGGATGCTGACTAGTTACTTTAGCTAAGCATTAGCAGAAATAAAAAAGCCAATCGTAAGATTGGCTTTTTTTTATCAAAATTTCACTGGATTTACTCGCTACGAGCCGTAACTTCAATTAAGTGATAACCGAATTGCGTTTTTACAGGTCCTTGAACTTGGTTTAATGGACTACTAAAAACGACGTCTTCAAACTCTTTTACCATCTGACCTTTGCCAAACGACCCTAAAGCTCCGCCTTGCATTTTAGATGGACACTGAGAATGCTTTTTTGCAACTTCTGCGAAGTCTTCACCATTCTCGATGTTTGCTTTTAATTCGATACTTTGTGCTTCTGAATCAACTAAGATATGTCTTGCTGATGCTCTTACCATTCTATTTACCTTACGACTTATTGGTACAACGCGTTCCCAATATACTTAATTGGTCAACCAATTATCAACAACTTTTTGGATTATTTTTAACTATGTATTAAATTGATAGATTTATAATTTGTTGTTATATAAAGCTTTAATCTATAATTGATTAATTCATCAATTTTGATAGGTTTTATAGATTATGGAATTGCCAAGCCTTAAGCACTTATCTTACCTCGTTGCCTTGCATCAGCATCAGCATTTTCATCGAGCAGCTAAAGCCTGCTTTATTAGTCAATCAACGCTAAGTAGCGCGATTTTAAAACTCGAAGAGCAACTTAACTGCCAATTACTAGAACGTGACCATAAAACCTTTAGCTTTACCGTGACAGGTGAAGAAGTTGTGAGTAAAGCGCAGCAACTCATTGTACAAGCTAAAGAGTTGAAACAGTTTGCCCAATATCAAGGGCAAGTCGGTTGTGGCACTGTGTCTATCGGCTGTATTCCCACCATCGCGCCATATCTCTTAAGTGATTTCAGTTTGTCATGTCAGGACGAATTACCTGATCTCGAATTGTTTTTTATCGAGGATACGACTGAAAACCTATTGCTTAAGCTCGCAGACGGCAGTATTGATATTGCTTTACTTGCGTTACCGATCGATGGCCATAACTTCAGAACAAAAGTGTTAGGCAAAGACCCTTTTTATATTGCTGGCGATGATGCGCTAGTAGAACAGTTCCTAAAGACGCAAGACTACCAGCAAGTGCCTGAAGCTAGCGTTTTTCTTTTGAGTAAAGAGCACTGCTTAACTGAGCATGCTTTGTCAGCTTGTCAATTAGGTGATCAAAGTCGTATCCACAAATTCTCATCGTCAAGCTTGGCTACTCTTGTTGAGATGACAGCCTTTCATCATGGTTTTACGTTTCTTCCTAAAATGGCGGTTGATCAAGGCATTGGCATTAGACAGGGCTTGTCGATTAAACGCTTACCAGATGATATGTATCGCGAAATTGGTATGCTTTGGCGTGATACTTCTTTGCGTCAATCTACCTTTTTAAAGCTGGGACAAGTCGTCTCCGATTGTTTATCTGAAAAATAATTAAAATATTTTCAAACTTTTTGCTACGAGTAAGCCACTTGTATATTAAAGAAAATAAAAATAGGAACTTAAGTGTTTGAGCGAAGTGATAACACACTTATAAAACATGCGCTAAAGGGCAAGTCACGGGCATGGAATACGTTAGTGAAAAGGTATGAAAAGCCGATATATCACTACGCCTTGCGTATGGTTAGCCATCAAGATGACGCGCTTGATTTGATGCAGGATATTTTTATTGCTGTTTATCGAAATTTGGCAAGCTTTCGAGGCGAAAGCCCATTTAAGGGCTGGCTGTTTAAAATTGCACATTACCGGTGTATTGAATATTACCGTCGGAAAAAACCAACGTTGTCGTTAGATGAAAGCCCAGCGTTAGATAACCGAGCAGTGGACGATTGTCACGTAGAGGCACTTTTCGATGATTTCAAATCTCAGCGGCTATTCGTAGCGATGCAGCAACTTCCCGTCAACCAAAAGCTTGTTGTCGAGATGAAGTTTTTTCAACAATTTACGTTTGATGAGATTGCGTCACAGTTAGGGATCTCAACTAACACAGTGAAGTCTAGAGTTTATAGCGCGCTAGATAAGCTGAAATTAACACTCGAGGTGGATTATGAAACATAGTGATCATGAGGTTAATAACCCGCTATTGGAATGTCGTCATGATAGTGATGACTATAGCCAAGCACGCCAACAAACTGCAGAGCAATTAGATGGCATGAGAAGCGAGATGAACACATTGGAAGTGCCTCATTGGGACAAAGGGAAAGTATTAGGGCAAGCAAAAAGTAACGCCACCCGAGAGTTTAGCTTTTTACCTTGGTTATCAATGAGTTTCTCGATTGTTGCGATATGCATGGTCGTATTGAATGTGAATATTCAAAGCTCAGAACAAGGAATCACGATAGCGCTTGGTGACAACAATAAGGCGATATCGCCGGTGGCAGTCGAAGCCATTGTTGAAGAGCGGTTAAAGCAGTATCAATCCGACAATGAGTTGAAACTTGCACAGTTTGTGATGCAGATGCAAGAGCAGCAAAACCAAAGCAATTTAAAACTCGCTACCTATTTACTTGATAGTGCGAGAACAGAACGACAACAAGATATTAGCGATGTGTTTTTACATTTTAATGATCAACTCGCTGAGCAACAAAGTCGACAAAATATTCAACTTCAACAGCTTGAACAAGCGGTGAAGTTTCAAAAAGCAAGTTTAATCAACACACGTTTATAGCGTATGGGAGACGATGATGAAAAAATATTTTAGTGTATTAGCTACGCTTCTTATAACTAATGTGAGTCATGCTGGCGTTGATATGGATGCCATGCACAAGCAATTAAATATTATGAATAACATATTTAAAACATCGCTTAATGAAATAGAAAATAACGGTAAATTTCGTGTTTCAGACGTCGATAGTTTATACCTTGCAGGGCAGGGGGTTGTTTTTACAGTAAGTTCAGGTGGCCACTTTACCCATTGGTCTGGTGATAATTTCACCTTTATTACTGCTCCTCCTGCGCCGTTTGCACCTGTGATTGAACAGGAAATTATTGGTGACGTTGATGTCGATGAAATTGTCATCCGTACGATGGAAGCGCAAACTCATCAATATGAAAGTGCGATGGAGGCCATGGAGCATGCAAGGGAGCTTGCCAGAGAACTTAGAGATGAACAACGCGACGTAACTTACGAGTTACGAGATATAGAGCGAGAGTTGAGAGATAAAAAGTATCAAGAAAAACGTGTTGTATCAGACAAAGAAGCAGCCAAAGAGATCAAAATAGAAATCAAAGCGCTTGAAAAAGAAAAACAATCTTTAATAGAGCAAAAGAAAGTGCTTACTGAGAAGAATAGAAAGCAAGATAAGGCGTTAAAAGAAAAAAAAGCAAAACAGCAAGCGCAGCGTGTTGAATATAACAAGCAGTTACATGCGCAGTTTAGTGACTCGTTATGCTCATATGGTAATAGCCTAAAGGCATTACCTAAGACTGAAAAAGTGAGCCTGGTCATTAAGCGAGGCGGTGAAACGGTCAATAGGCGTACACTAGATAAAGTTATTATTTTTAATAAATCAGACGTTTTACAATGTGTTATTGACAATATAGACGCCAAACAATTACTTTCAAAAGCAACGCACTATAGTTTTTAACGATTAGTTTACTTGTAATTCGCTAGCTGCCTAGCAAAGCAGTTAGCGACTTGTTGTTATTGATTCATTTGATAATAGAAACCATGTGGCAATCCCGGATATAGCTATACCAACAAACAGGTGAGGGTAGGTGTTGTTCAACAGATTTTGCCGAAGCTAAAGCGATTATAGTAGCTGTTTTATCAAGGCAAAAACGTTAATAAATGTCGTGTAAATGTATCCGTTTAATTCAGGTTAGTTACAGGTTTTCGTTGGTAATTTTACGCTTTCTTTTGCGACAGGTTTATTGTCACTTTTGAACCACGAAAACAATAAATGGAGGTTGTCATTAAAGCGGGTGAAAAACGTAAATATTTTGCTACCTTTGTTTTTAACAAGCGACTTGGTAGGTATGTACTCTTGGTTTGAGCTTGTAATAACCGGTGAATAAGACACATTAACGTTCTTATATGCCTCTACTTGTAACGATACTTTGCCTGCTAGAGAAGGATATACATGTTTAACTGGCTGGTTGTTTGCCATCGCAGAAGGTATTGTATTTTTAATTTCTTGAGCCGCAGTACTCACAGAAAAGCTTGCAAGGCAAGATAAAGAAAAAACGATCACTGCAGGAAAAAATTTGTTAACGGTACTCATAGTTTGCTCCAAGGCAGAATCTGCATAGTTTAAACACTGTACAAGTTATTTGTTACAAAAATGTTAAGCTAGTTACGTCATAACTATAGGGAGCTTTTAAGTCATCAACCACCAAATTGGGATAAAGTGCCGACATTTTAAGATTAATGGCAAATAAAAGGGAGGTTAACCTCCCTAATTTACTAGCTGTGGCTTATATTGCCTTTTTTTGTTGTCTAAATTGATGAAGTAAAGGCTCAGTGTAACCACTAGGTTGACTTTTTCCTTCAAATATTAGAGCGCTGGCGGCTAAAAAAGCAATACTGCTTTCGACGTTAATTGCCATAGGCTGGTAGTGAGGGTCATGTAGATTTTGCTCATCTACAACTTTTGCCATTTTTTCTAGGCTTGCTTGAACCTGCTCTTTACTACAAATGTTATGCGCTAGCCAATTAGCAATATGTTGACTAGAAATGCGCAATGTAGCTCTATCTTCCATTAGCCCTACGTTATTGATATCGGGGACTTTAGAGCAGCCTACACCTTGGTCTATCCAGCGAACAACATAACCTAAAATACCTTGAGCATTATTATCTAGTTCGCTTTCTATTTCTTGTATCGTCCAGCTCGTATCATCAGCAAGCGGAATATTTAGCATGTCGTCAGGGTTAATAGGTGTGCGCGTAGAGAGTAATTGCTGCTGTTTAACGACATTTACCTGATGATAGTGCAATGCATGTAATGTTGCTGCCGTTGGCGATGGCACCCAAGCCGTGTTTGCACCTGATTTTGGATGGCCTATTTTTACATCCATCATGGTAGCCATATCATCAGGAACCGGCCACATTCCTTTACCAATTTGGGCCCGTTGGCTAAAGCCGCACGATAGCCCAATATCAACGTTGTTTTGCTCGTATGCACTGATCCACTTAGTAAGCTTTATATCGTTCTTACGTGTCATCGGGCCTGCTAACATCGATGTATGGATCTCATCACCCGTTCTGTCTAAAAAACCTGTATTGATAAAAACCACACGCTCGCGGGCTTGGTAGATACATTGTTTCAAGTTAACACTGGTTCTGCGCTCTTCATCCATAATACCCATTTTAATGGTATTACGAGGTAACCCGAGTACGTTTTCAACGGCGTTAAACAACCGATTAGCAAAGTTAACTTCGTCTGGACCATGCATTTTAGGTTTTACAATATAAATAGAACCTTCCGTTGAGTTTCCACCTTGCGCTGGTCCTTGTAAATCATGCATAGCGATTAATGAGGTGATCATCGCATCCATAATACCTTCAAATACTTCATTACCGCTATCGTCAACAATAGCTGGATTCGTCATCAAGTGACCAACATTTCGAACGAACATCAAGCTTCTGCCCTTTAATGTTGCCGTTTGATCAGAAGGTGTCGTGAAGGTTTTGTCGGTATTCATTGAGCGTGTGAATGTAGATCCACTTTTTTCTATAGTCTCGGTAAGGTTAGCTTGCATTAAACCTAACCAGTTTTTATAGGCAATAACTTTATCTTCAGCATCAACGGCAGCAACAGAGTCTTCACAATCCATAATGGTTGTTAATGCTGACTCAAGGGTAATATCACTCATATGAGCGCTATCAGACTTCCCTATTGGAGAAGTTGCATCAAAGCAAAGCTCGATATGTAAACCGTTATGTTGGAAAATTAATGAGGAAGGCGCTGCTTTGTCGCCAGTGTAACCAAGCCACTGAGTTTGGTCATCTAACAAGGTTTGCTCGCCATTCACGAGTGTTAATACAAGTTGGCTATTTTCAATGCTATATTGTTGCACTGTTTCATGATTAGCATTAACGAGTGGTAAGGATTCATTCAACCACTGCTTAGCATAAGCGATAACTTTTTGGCCACGTACCGGGTTATAGCCACCAACTTTTTCCGCGCCATTGTCTTCATCTATAATATTACTGCCATAAAGTGCGTCGTATAAACTACCCCAACGTGCATTTACCGCGTTCAACGCAAAACGCGCATTCATGATGGGCACCACCAACTGTGGTCCAGCCAATTGTGCAATTTCTTTGTCAACATTGCTTGTTGATATTTGAAAGTCGTCTACCGGTGCAGTCAAGTAACCAATGCCTTGTAAAAACTGCTTATAGCTTGCTAAGTCAAAGGTGGGGTTTTCTAAATGCCAGTTATCTATTTGGCTTTGCAGTGATTCACGTTTTGCTAATAATTCACGGTTTTCACGAGAGAACTGCGTGTTTATTTCAGAAAAACCTTGCCAGAACTGTTCGGCTGATACGGGCAGGCCAGGTAGTACAGTGTTGTTAATGAACTCATGTAATTGTTCATCAATCGATAAGTTGGCAATAGAAATACGAGAAGACATAACTACCTCTGAAAGTTTTTACTTTTACATACAAATATGTAGTGAATGTAAGAGGAATCTAGCAACGACGCAAGTAGGTCTAGCGCAAGAATCAGTACAAAAACACCAACAACCTTCAATGAGTGAATTTTTGTTTGTTTGTTAGTTATTGATTTAAAACGTTAAAGTTATATTTTTTGAATGTGGTAGGTGCTCATTATTTAAAGTTATTGCTCTAAATGATAGTTGGTATTGATTTAGTGAATATTGTTTTGGTTTTTGTTTTGTTTTGGTTATAGTTGTTTTTTCTGATGTCGGCAATATCTATCGTGATATCAAGCATATCATTAGTATTTATAGTGGTAGTAGAGCCCTTGTATAGCTATAGACTTATTTTATGACTAGCTAAAGAAGGGAATAATAAGCGGGCTAATTAATGCTGTAATTACGGCTGAAACTACTAACGCGAGTGAACTATATGCGCCGTGTTCGTAGCTTAATTTACTTACCGTTGCGGTGCCTAGCGCGTGACTAGCGCAACCAATTGCTAAGCCTTGGGCTTGCGGATCGTTAATACCAAAGCGTTTTAAAAGTGGTAATCCCCAAATGGCACCTACAATGCCGGCGATAATAATAGATACAGCGGTGATGGCCGCAATACCGCCGAGTTGCTCTGTTAATGCTAGCCCTATTGGTGTCGTTACTGATTTTAAAGACACAGACACCGCAATGTCATAGCGTTCAAGCAACCAAATCGTCATCATCATATTAATCAGCATGATTAGGCTAATACCGCTCGAAAGAATAATAAAAATACCTTTCAAGTGACCTTTGATGGTATGGAGTTGTTGGTAGAGCACAAAGCCAAGCGCCACGATAGCGGGTTCAAGTAGTTGAGTGAAAATTTGAGTATCTTGGTAGTAACGTTGATAGCTAATGTCGTTTAACGAAAGTATAGGTATGAGCACAAGTAGGCTCATCATCATCGGGTTTAGCCAAATGAGTTTAAGCTTGTTTTGCATAACAACAAACAGGTGATAAGTAACGATTGTAAGTAAAATATAGAAAATAAAATCGATAGGGTGGGCAAGCATGTTTTTACCTATCAACGAGTGCTTTTTGTTTATTTAATTGCCTTTGATAAAGCAACCCTATTACCAGTAATAACGTCATTGTGGATAGAATAACGAGTAAGGTAAGTACAAGGCCAAACTCAGCGATTAAAGCTTCGTGTTCCATAATACCAACACCGGCAGGCACAAAACACACGCCCATGTGCTTAATGATCCAATCAACACTTGCTTGTAATTTATGGGGATTAACAAGCTCTGCTTGCAAGCCAAAGGTAAGTAATAACATGCCGTAAAGTGCGGCAGGTAAAAAGTCGAAGACAGCATTTATTCCATAGCCTAGTGCTAAGCTCGCGGTTATCACGAGCGCACTATAAGCATGGTTTAAAAAGCTAGCTTTGTTCATTCGCCGCTTCCATTACCAGGTGCCTGAACCAAATATGGCTAGCATCATGGTGTAACAAAGGACTCCAGATCATTTTTAACTCAATATCAGGGATTTCAAATGGTGGCTTTAATACGGTAAAGTTTGCATCATCTTTATGTAGCATGGCTGCTTTTGTCGGCAGTGTGGCAACGAGCTCATCTTCATACGCAAGTTGCATGGCAACATGGTAATTACGTGTGAATACCTTAATGTCACGCTTTTTACCCAACCTAGCCAATGCCTCATCTACCCAACCCAGTTTTTGCACATCTTTTGGGTCCATACCAACACCGACACCAAAACCAGTCTTTGATACCCAAACATGCTTAGCTGATAGGTAGGTATTTAGATTGAACTTAGAAACTACGGGATTATCCGCACTGAGCAAACACGAGAAGGTGTCTCGCCAAATGGTTTTTTGGTGAAAAGATTGCGGCAATTCATCAAAGCGGTTTATTGCCATATCTATTTTACCCGCTTCAACATCGTGGAATGTCACATCACTAGGCGTCATAATATCGATCGTGATATTCGGCGCTTTTTTGTTGATCTTTTTTAATAAAGCAGGCAGCAATGTTGAAGCTGCATAATCACTTGCCATGATGCGAAAGACACGTTGAGAGTGTTGCTCGTTGAATTCTTCTTCGCCTTGTAATGCTTCTTCTAGTTCCAATAATATTTTACGAATGGCTGGTGCTAGCGCTCTGGCGCGCTCAGTCGGGACCATGCCGTCAGACGTTCGCACTAAAATAGGGTCGTTAAACAAATTGCGTAGGCGCTTTAAACCATTACTCATTGCCGGTTGTGTAATATTTAACTGGCTAGCAGCCTTGGTAACGTTTTTCTCTCGCAATAAAACGTCTAGGTAAATAAGTAGGTTTAAATCAATTTTAGATATATTCATAATAAAAATGTTTTTCTAATAATTTATAAGTCATCTTCATACTCACTATAGTGCTAATCATCCTTTTTATACAAACCTTTTTATCAAATTAGAACTAATACTTTAGTTTTAATTTGCTTTTATCTATTTTAACTTGTTGTTTTTGTGCGTTTAAATTTTCAAAGGTAATAGAGTTAAAACTCTATTATAAGTTTTGTGAATGGTGGTAATCGCTGTAATATATTTCAGTTATTAGTGTTTTGGGTATTAGTATTTATGTCGTTCCCAGTGAAAACTTTTATTAATACTTTAGAAAACTTAAGGAAACGCTATGTCGACCTATACAAACGAAATTGATAATGCAGCATCATTAATTGCTACTCAAAATGAAGGCTGGAATGCTATCTCTGCAGAATCTGTTGCTCGCATGCGCCTTCAAAACCGCTTTAAAACGGGATTAGATATTGCTAAGTATACAGCAAAAATCATGCGTCAAGACATGGACAACTACGATGCTGATCCTAGCAAGTACACGCAATCGTTAGGTTGTTGGCATGGCTTTATCGGTCAACAAAAAATGATTTCAATTAAGAAGCATTTTGAAAATACTGATCGCCGTTACCTTTACCTATCAGGTTGGATGGTAGCAGCATTGCGCTCAGAGTTTGGTCCGTTACCTGACCAATCAATGCACGAAAAAACATCAGTCGCTAGTTTAATTGAAGAACTTTATACGTTCTTACGTCAAGCCGATGCGCGTGAACTAGGTGGTTACTATCGTGAGATTGATGCAGCGCGTAAAGCTGGCGATGAGGCTACAGCTACTTCAGTACAGAATAAAATTGATAACCATGTAACACATGTTGTACCAATTATTGCTGATATCGATGCAGGTTTTGGTAACGCAGAAGCAACTTACTTACTTGCTAAGAAAATGATTGAAGCCGGTGCTTGTTGTATCCAATTAGAAAACCAAGTATCAGATGAAAAGCAATGTGGTCACCAAGACGGTAAGGTTACTGTTCCTCATGAAGACTTCTTAGCTAAAATTCGTGCTGTTCGTTATGCATTCTTAGAGCTTGGCGTTGATGACGGTGTGATTGTTGCTCGTACTGACTCTTTAGGTGCTGGTTTAACAAAACAAATTGCTGTAACGAAAGAACCAGGTGATTTAGGTGACCAATACAATAGCTTCCTAGATTGTGAAGAAGTTGCACCTGCTGATTTAAGCAATGGCGATGTTGTCCTTAACCGCGATGGTAAGTTACTACGACCTAAACGTTTACCAAGCAACTTGTTCCAGTTTAAGCAAGGTACAGGTGAAGCACGTTGTGTACTTGATAGCATTACGTCATTACAAAACGGTGCTGACTTACTTTGGATTGAAACTGAAAAGCCTCATATCGGACAAATTGGTGGTATGGTTAATGAGATTCGTAAAGTTATTCCTAACGCGAAGCTTGTTTACAATAACTCTCCGTCATTCAACTGGACGTTGAACTTCCGTCAGCAAGTATTTGATGCATGGACTGAGGAAGGTAAAGATTTATCAGCTTACGATCGTAACAACTTAATGAGCGCAGAATATGATGAATCAGAGTTAAGTGTTGAAGCGGATAACCGTATTCGTACGTTCCAAGCCGATGCTGCGCGTGAAGCAGGTATCTTCCATCACTTAATTACTTTACCAACTTATCATACGGCTGCTTTATCAACGGATAACTTAGCTAAAGAGTACTTTGGTGACCAAGGTATGCTAGGTTATGTTAAAGGTGTACAACGTAAAGAAATTCGCCAAGGCATTGCGTGTGTTAAACATCAAAATATGGCAGGCTCAGACATGGGTGATGACCATAAAGAATACTTTGCTGGTGAAGCGGCGCTTAAAGCGGCTGGTGAAGACAATACGATGAACCAGTTTTAATTTTATAAAATAACCAGTTCATTAATAAACGGCTAGAGGTAACTCTAGCCGTTTTTTTATACTTATATCATTGAAGCCGATTCTATTGTGTTGTGTTTACATTGCATTCTAGACTATTCAACGCTAGATTTTGATCATGGCTTAGACGTTTTACATGGCGTTGATATGAAGTTTGATCAACATGGTGGCTATAAAATATGGCGCCACAATAAGGTGATTTATGCTGAACTTTCAGGCACATGGAATAAGGAAGCAGCAATAAACTACGCTAAGGAGCTTAAAGCGCTTGCTAGTGAATACACTGATACTTGGGGGCATTATGTATGCTTTGACCGTTGGGAGCTGTGTAGCGCTGATGTTTTCGATATTGTTCAATCACTGGTAGATTGGTGTGTTGATAACGGTTTAAGAAGAGCTGCGCAAGTATATAGCCATTCAGCAATTAAAGAGCAGGTCATTAGTAAAATGGTCGTTGAAGAGTTAGGGCAATTTAAACGTGCTGTATTTGACGATAAGGAACAGGCTGCGAATTGGTTAACGGAGCAGGGCTACAAAGTGACATTTTTTGAGTCATCAGGTAATTAAAAAAAGCGATGAGTTTCTCCATCGCTTTTTCATCAAACAGTGCGCTAGATAAAGGTTTAGCTAAAAGCTATAAACAATTGTTACAGCAGTTTCAGTGTCTGTTTTCTTCGTACCCGTTTCAACGACAGAGTTATGATCGATATTTAAAGAAAACTTTAATTGTAATGTTTCTATAAGCTTCGTTGTTACAGATGTTTCACTACGGTAAACACTGTTTTCACCACTCTTAGTTGCATATTTGGCAGCTAAGTATTGTCTAAATTCAACATGCTCGTTGATTTTATGCAAGTACAAGCCTGACGCCTGCACAATGAATGCATCTTTAGTTTCTTCTGGCATCGTACTCGTTGCCATGAGAACATCGCGTTTGAAACCCGGACCGATATCGGCATCAAAGCTTGAAACTTCATCACTATACCAACGACGACCCCAACCAGCAGAGACAGAAGATTGGTTTTCAAAACCACTAAATCTATCTTGCTTGTAGTCTGCACTACCGTACACATAGTTAGAGTGCGCTTCGTTAATTGTGTAGTTAGTCTTTGCAGCAACATCCCATGTTTGGTCTGAAGTTACCCAGCTATCTTCACCATTTTCATCTTCGACTTCTGCTTTTTTAGCAAGCAGGTTTATCGCCAAAGAGTTACGCCATAAGGCTTGATCATAGCGAAGTTGAACACCTGCTTTGATATCTGCGCTGTTGGTATTACCTGTTTTTAACAGAAAGCCAAGTTCCATAGCTGTTGTTAATTCAGGTTCTTTCTTTTCAGGGCCATCCTGGGCTAGTGCGAAAAATGGCACTAGTGCTAGTGCCAAAGCATTTATCTTAGTTTTCATTGCTACTCTCGTTATTCACCTGCACAGATAGATGAGGGTATGGAATTTCAATTCCAGCTTCATCAAGTGCAACTTTTATGTTTTCTAGTAAATCAAAATATACTGGCCAGTAATCGCCAGATTTAACCCAAGGACGAACCACGATATTAACTGAACTATCTGCTAGTTCGCTGACACCTATTGTTACGTCCTGATCTTTTAACACGCGTTCGTCTTTGCTTACAACGTCAGCAAGAATTTGGCGAGTTTGTGCTAAGTTAGCGTCATAACTTACACCGATAACAAGGTCTATACGACGTGTCGGCTTAGCTGAATAGTTTGTAATCGTGCCGCCAGTAATTGCACCATTAGGAATAATTACTGTCTTGTTATCGCCTGTGCGTAGCTTAGTTGAGAAGATTAATACTTCTTCAACGATACCCGCAACGCCACTTACTTCAACGAAATCGCCAGCTTTAAATGGGCGGAAAGAAATAAGTAGTACACCTGAAGCAAAGTTAGAAAGTGAACCTTGTAGCGCTAAACCAATCGCTAAACCAGCAGCACCTACAATTGCGACTAGTGATGAGGTGTTGAAGCCTAAGTGGGAAATGGCAACGATCAGCGTTAATGTGAAGGCTAAGCCGTAAACTAAGCTTTCAACAAAAGATATAACCGTTTTATCAACTTGTTTGTGGCTTAATACTTTTGCAACACCGCGACTAACTAAGCGAGACAGAAGTTTACCAACAAAAACGATAATAATGGCAACCGCTAGTTTGATGCCAAAATTAATTAATAAGTCTTGGTTTTCAGATAACCAATTTACTACTGTATCCATGTGCACTCTCCGGTTTTTATTTTAGAGTTTTGTAATTCCATTGCGCTTACAACGTGCGCTAGGGCTATTATATATATATTTATTATTAAGGCTATACCTTTAACTGCTAATGGTTATAAGCTGTTAACATTTTTAACAAAATTTATATATAAAAAAAGAGGCTTCAGCCTCTTTTTTTAATCTTGCCACATGTTAACAAATAATTAACCCGTTTTCTATCGAGCGGTGCCCGCTGATAAAATGTTATTTGATTAATGCGTTTAGCTCACCACTTTCATAGCGGGTAAACATATTATCTAAAGAAATAGGTTTGATTTTGCTCGCATTGCCAGCAGCGCCAAACGCTTCATAACGGTCAACACAAATATCCGTCATCGCTTTGGTCGTTTCTGCTAAAAATTTACGCGGGTCGAATTCGCTAGGGTTATGCGCTAGGAATCGACGTGTAGCACCAGTAGATGCTAAACGTAAGTCTGTATCAATATTTACCTTACGAACACCATTCTTAATACCTTCTTGAATTTGCTCAACTGGTACACCGTAGGTTTCAGGGATGTTGCCACCGTATTCATTGATAACAGCTAACCAATCTTGCGGAACCGAAGAAGAACCGTGCATCACTAGGTGTGTATTAGGAATACGTGCATGAATCGCTTTAATACGGTCAATTGCTAAAATGTCACCTGTTGGTGGACGAGTGAACTTATATGCGCCATGTGAAGTACCACAAGCAATAGCTAATGCGTCAACTTGAGTTTTTTGAACAAAGTCAGCGGCTTCTTCTGGATCGGTTAACATTTGATCTAAGGTTAACTTACCCGCAGCGCCAATGCCGTCTTCTTCTCCTGCTTCACCTGTTTCGAGTGAGCCTAAACAGCCTAATTCGCCTTCAACTGAAACACCACAAGCGTGAGCCATTTCAACTGTTCTGCGTGTTACATCAACATTGTACTCGTAGCTTGATGGAGTCTTGCCATCATCCATTAAAGAGCCGTCCATCATCACCGATGAAAAGCCTAATTGAATAGAGCGTTGACACACACTTGGCGATGTACCGTGATCTTGGTGCATAACAACTGGAATGTGGGGGAATTCTTCAATTGCTGCTAAAATAAGGTGACGCAGAAAAGGCGCGCCTGCGTATTTTCTTGCACCCGCCGAGCCTTGCAATATTACTGGGCTGTTGGTTTTGTCAGCGGCGATCATGATCGCACGAACTTGCTCTAAGTTGTTTACGTTAAATGCTGGAATGCCGTATCCGTTTTCAGCTGCGTGATCTAGCATCTGACGCATTGAAACTAAAGCCATTTTAAACTCCTACTCGTACACTTTTAGTGGTGAATTAGCGTTGATAATTAAGCAACGTGTAATTAAATGTAATTGCCTTTGAAAGTTTTCATTTTTCGGCGCGAATTGTAACAGAGTGACCAACTAAATAAAGGTAATTTAGGATAAAAGACGGAAGTTTTATTAGATGTAAAATCTTGTTCGGTATATAACGAAAAAACGCTAATAAAAATGATGAAATCATTCAATTAGCGCTTTTTATGATAAAAGTTTACACCGTATAAAACGGCTTACTTTATTTTTATACTTGTTTGGCTCTTTCTTCAAGTATAGCTACAGCTGGTAGCTTTTTACCTTCTAAAAACTCTAGGAAGGCACCACCGCCAGTGGAGATATAAGATACTTTATCTGCAATGTTGTATTTATCAACAGCTGCTAATGTATCACCGCCACCTGCGATAGAAAATGCTTTTGAATTCGCAATCGCTTGAGCAATCGCTTCTGTACCTTTACCAAACTGATCAAATTCGAATACGCCAACAGGGCCATTCCAAACAATAGTGCCGGCATTTTCTAATATGCTAGCAAGTGCTTTTGCAGAGTCTGGACCAATGTCAAAAATCATGTCTTCGTCACTTACGTCAGCAACATTTTTTAATGTTGCAACCGCTGATTCTGAAAACTCTGTGCCAACAACAACATCTGTTGGAACAGGGATATCACCGCCGTTGTTTTGTGCTTGTTTCGTTAAGCGTTGAGCTTCTGCAACTAAATCTTGTTCGTAAAGCGATTTACCTACGCCATGGCCTTGAGCGGCAATAAAGGTATTAGCAATACCACCACCAACAACTAATTGATCTACGATGCCAGCCAAAGAATCAAGTACGGTAAGCTTTGTTGATACTTTTGAACCACCTACAATCGCTACGAGAGGGCGAGCAGGGTTATCTAATGCTTTACCTAAAGCGTCTAATTCAGCTGCAAGTAATGGACCTGCGCAAGCTGTTGGTGCAAATTTAGCAACGCCGTGTGTACTTGCCTGTGCTCTATGTGCGGTGCCAAAGGCATCCATAACAAATACGTCACATAAGCTCGCTAACTGCTTAGCTAAACCTTCATCGTTTTTCTTTTCACCTACGTTAAAGCGAATGTTTTCAAAAACAACTAATTCACCAGCGCCAACCTCAACACCGTCAAGGTATTCAGTGACTAGACGAACAGGGTAGTTAAGTGCTGCGGCAAGGTAGTCAACAACTGGTTGTAAAGAAAACTCAGCATTAAATTCACCCTCAGTAGGGCGACCTAAATGTGACATTACCATCACTTTTGCACCAGATTCTAAGGCTAATTTAAGGGTAGGTAATGCTGCTTTTAAGCGAGCATCTGAAGTGATTTTACCGCCTTTTACTGGCACATTTAAATCTTCACGGATTAAAACGCGTTGATTGGCAAGTGCTAAATCACTCATTTTGATTACTGACATGATTAACTCCGTTTGAACAAAAGTGTAATAATAAAAATTTATACTTTAGCCATGGCTAAAGCTGTATCTAACATTCTATTGGCAAAGCCCCATTCGTTGTCACACCACACTAGCATTTTAACTAAACGCTTGTGACTAACACGTGTTTGATTGCCATCGACAATACAGGAATGAGGGTCATGATTAAAGTCGATAGAAACTAAAGGCTCTTCTGTGTATCCCAAAATACCTGAAAGACCATTGCCTGTTGCTTTAACGATTGCTTGATTAATATCTTCTATAGCAACATCGGTATTTACCGTAACGCTCAAATCCATCGCTGTTACATTAATGGTAGGAACACGCACAGCAATGGCTTCAAATCGGCCAGCAAACTTAGGTAAAATTCGCTCAATACCTAATGCAAGTTTGGTATCAACAGGAATAATGGATTGGCTCGCTGCTCGAGTTCTGCGTAAATCGCTATGGTAGGCGTCAATGACTTGTTGATCATGCATTGACGAATGAATCGTTGTAATCGTGCCACTTTCAACACCAAAAGCATCATCAATTGCTTTGATCACCGGCACAATACAATTGGTTGTGCAGGAGCCATTTGAAACAAGGGTATGTTCAGGCAATAAGCTATCTTGATTAATGCCATAAATGACGGTGTTATCTATGTCTTTAGCCACAGGTTGTGAAAACAGTACTTTTTTGGCACCTTGTTTTAGGTGGCCTTCACCATCTTCTCGGGTGTTATATACGCCTGAACATTCTAGTACGATATCAACATTGTGCTCAGCCCATTCAAGCGCGTTTAAGCTTTTGTGGTGACTAATATTGATTTCATGATCATTGATAAACAACTGGCGTTGATTGTGTCTCACTTCAAAAGGGAAGCGGCCATGGGTACTGTCGTACTTTAATAGATGTGCAATACCTTCTATGTCAGCCAGTTCATTGATGGCAACGATATTGATTTGATGTTGGCGGTTGGTTTCAAAGATTGCTCGTAGCACGCTACGCCCAATTCTACCTAACCCATTTATGGCTATATTTACCGACATAACTCTCTTACATGAAATAAACGCCGAACTATTTGTTCGGCGCTTTTAGGGTAACAATAACGGTTATTTATAAGCTATTTGCTGTATTAACAACGTTTTCTACAGTAAAGCCAAAGTGGTCCATTAATGCGCCACCTGGTGCAGATTCACCAAAGGTCGTCATGCCAACTACTTTGCCTGCAAAGCCGACATACTTGTACCAAAAATCTGTGTGAGCAGCTTCAATCGCAACACGTTTTGTCACGCTTGAAGGCAATACTGACTCTTTATAATCAGCATCTTGAGCATCAAAGATATTTGTTGATGGCATTGAAACCACACGTACTTTATCACCAAGTTGCTCTGCCGCTTTTAATGCTAATGACACTTCAGAACCTGTCGCAATTAAAATAACCTCAGGTGCACCTACGCTATCTTTTAAGATATAGCCACCTTTAGCAATGTCAGTTACTTGAGCATCTGTGCGCGCTAACGCAGGTAAGCCTTGGCGAGAGAAAATAAGTGATGTTGGCGCATTTTGGCGCTCAACAGCGTTTTTCCATGCAACAGCAGATTCAGTACCATCGGCAGGGCGCCATGTCACCATGTTTGGTGTTGTACGTAAGTTGGTTAATTGCTCAATAGGTTGATGGGTTGGGCCATCTTCACCTTGTCCAATTGAATCATGGGTGTAAACGAAAATGTTTTGAATACCCATTAATGCCGACATACGTACCGCGTTTCTCGCGTATTCCATGAACATCATGAACGTTGCACCGTAGTTAATAAAACCACCATGTAAAGAAATACCATTCATGATACCGCTCATACCAAATTCACGCACACCATAGAAGATGTAGTTACCAGCAGGATCTGTTTCAATACCTTTTGAACCGGACCATAAGGTTAAGTTAGAGCCTGCTAAGTCAGCGCTACCACCTAATAATTCAGGTAACATTTGACCAAAAGCTTCAATTGTATTTTGTGACGCCTTACGCGAAGCAATGTTTTCAGCTTTAGCTTGTGTTTCTTGAATGTACGCGTTAGCTTTTGCTTCAAATTCGCTTGGTAAATCACCATTAATGACACGGCGTTCATATTCGCCAGCGAGTTCAGGGTGAGCTACTTTATAGGCTGCAAATTTGTCATTCCAAGCAGATTGGCTTGATTGACCTTTATCTTGTTGGCTCCAGTCAGCTGCAATATCTTCAGGGATGACAAATGGTGCATGTGGCCAGTTTAAGAATTCTCGTGCTGCTGCAATCTCATCATCACCTAATGGTGCGCCATGACAATCATGGGTACCTGATTTGTTCGGTGAACCAAAACCAATAATGGTTTTACAACAAATCATTGTTGGCTTGTCTGTGACTGATTTAGCTTCTTCAATCGCTGCATTAATCGCTTCAGGATTATGACCGTCTACGCCACTAATCACATGCCAGCCATAGGCTTCAAAACGTGCTGGTGTGTCATCGGTAAACCAACCTTCAACATGACCATCGATAGAAATACCGTTGTCATCCCAAAAAGCGACTAATTTACCTAAACCTAATGTACCTGCTAATGAACATGCTTCATGAGAGATACCTTCCATTAAACAACCGTCACCTAAGAAACAGTAAGTGAAATGGTCAACAATGTTATGGCCGTCACGGTTAAATTGAGCAGCTAATGTTTTTTCCGCAATTGCCATACCTACGGCATTTGAGATACCTGCGCCTAACGGGCCAGTAGTTGTTTCAACACCTGGCGTATAACCGTACTCAGGGTGACCTGGTGTTTTTGAATGCAATTGACGGAAGTTTTCAATTTCTGACATTGGTAAATCATAACCAGACAAATGCAGAAGCGAATAAATCAACATTGAGCCATGGCCGTTAGACAGAATAAATCGGTCACGGTCAGCCCAGTTAGGATCAGTTGGGTTGTGTTTTAGGTGATCACGCCATAAAACTTCGGCAATATCTGCCATACCCATAGGTGCACCAGGGTGTCCTGATTTTGCTTTTTGAACGGCATCCATACTTAACGCACGAATAGCATTGGCCAATTGTTGACGAGAAGGCATAATTGCTCCTGAACTCAGTAATTTTGTTGTGAAGGAAAGTTGGCGTATTCTCGCTCACCAGCGAACTGACTGCAAATAATATTATCTTATTTCTTGTATGTTTTTAGATGTATAGCGAGTTTTTGATAGATGGGTTCGTTTGATAAAAAATTTTATAAAAAATAAAAGTTTGTGATACTACTGACTTTATTAACATTTTAAGAAAAAGTATTAGGTTTTAAACGCTATGTCGATTGCACTTGTCATTACTGATCGTAATGCTGAAAAATTACAAAAGCTCTTACAAGAACGACTGCCAAATGAAGAAATTGAGCTCTGGCCTAATATTCAATGTCCAGAAAAAGTTACTTTTGCCGTTATGTGGAAGCACCCTCGAGATATATGGCAACAGCTACCGAATCTTAAAGTGGCGCAATCTCTAGGTGCTGGCGTAGACCATTTTACTTATGATAATGAAATTCCTAGCCACATCTTACTTTCTCGGATTGTTGATCAATCACTTGCAGCCCAAATGGCAGAATATGTTTTAGCTGTGATTTTAATGAGGAAATGTCGACTGGGTGTTTTTGCTCGTCAGCAGCTAGATGAAAATTGGAAATTTCAGCGACGCCTGCAAGGTAATCATGTGTTAGTGTTAGGTGTTGGCAAAATAGGTGACGTTGTCGCAAATAAACTCATTGAAAATGGATTAGCTGTCACCGGTTGGAGTCGTTCAGAAAAACTCGATAAAGCTTATCCGTGCTACTTTGGCAAAGAAGCGCTATTTGAGCAACTTGGCAATGCTGACTATGTCATTAACTTGCTACCCGATACACCTGAAACAAGACATTTAATTAACCAGCCATTTTTAGCTGCATGTAGAAAAGAGAGTTGGTTAATTAATGTCGGCAGAGGAAATACTGTTGATGAGAATGCGCTAGCCACAGCTTGTCGAGAATATGACATAGCCGGAGCAACCTTAGATGTTTTTCAGCAAGAACCTTTGCCTAAGTCTCATCGCTTTTGGCAGATAGAGAATATTGATATTACGCCTCACATTGCAGCGATTACTGATCAAAAACAAATCATTGAACAGGTAGTATTAAACTATTTAGCGATGACAAAAAGTGAAGAAATTACGAATCTTGTCGATAAAGTACGAGGTTATTAACTGTATATGCGGTGAAACGTCTTAAAATAACTGTTAAAACGTATTAAGTTATTGAAATTAATTCGTTAATCACGTAGTCTCGATTATTGAGAGTCGGTAATAATAATAACGAGTACACTCCGAAGGCAAAATATGAATAGGTCATCTCCTAGGGGATTGAAATTGACCACCGTGATGCTAGCTGTAGCTGTTTTAGCCGTATCAGCTTTTTTCAGTAATAGCGCCACAGATGGAGATAAGGACATTGTTGTAGAGCAGAGTAATTAATCTGCCTAGCAAAGGATTTAAACGTAAAAAACCCGCAGTTAGCGGGTTTTTTTATGCCTGAAGATCGATTAGCTATATTCTAGGTCGTCTTCAAAATTTGTTTTGTTTCGTTTAAATAACTTGGCAAATTTAAATTTAAATAGATAAGCACCGTTGATGCCTAAAATAATTACATTAGAAATCATACCCTGAACAACATCAATATGCGTGTAATAGATACCCAAACACATACAACCGATAAACGTTACCAGACGCAGTTTAATGATATCTTTAATAAAAAAAGCACCGATACATAAAGCCAAGCCAAGCCAGCTGATGATGTCGAAGAACATTTCGTTCATTAGTGGGTATTACTCCTAAAATTGTTTAAAAAAAGAGCGCGCATTATAAATGCAATTGAAGCGCATACAATTGAAATAAATTAGTATTGTCGGATTAGTTTTTCTAATGTTTATTTGGGGGAGGTAAAAAAGGTGGCGTCCCTGAGACGATTCGAACGTCCGACCCTTCGCTTAGGAGGCGAATGCTCTATCCAGCTGAGCTACAGGGACTTTGTTTGAAAAGCTAGCCCAATAGTTAAAGGCTAGCATTATTAATATCTTACTGCTAAATCATTGTGTTGTATATTGCCAAGTATCTCACCATCTAGTGTCGTCACTGTCGCAGTATCTTGCGTAACTTTTGTGACTTTTACCTTATAGGCGCTAACATTGAAGCCAGAGTACTGTTGACCATTGTTTGCGATAAAATTTTCTTGGTGTAAAAGAGAAAACTCATCACCTTGTTTTACGCCATGCTTCTTACCGATATTGAGTAAAAGTTCCGTTTCACCGGCGTGAATGATTTTAGCCTGTGATGGCTGGCACATTAATGACTCGTCTAAATCCATCACTGCTTGTTCTAGTAATCGATTAATTGCTAAACCATATGGGCTAGTTTGAAAGTGATTACTCGCCACATCTACTTGCTCACGGTATTTATATGTCCATGGCGATGAGGCATGATATTGTTCGCTCAAAAACGACTCACCTGTATTACCATCAAATAAATGTATTGTTAAGCCAAAGTTGCGTGGCAAGATTTTTTCTTGCCAAAATTTCCAAGAATTCGTCGCGTCTTGATCAAACGATAAGTCGGTTATTTCTGTGTAAAGGACAAATTGACTTTGCGTCATATTTGCAATGCCCCTGGTCAAATCTTTTAATTTGTTTTGTTCAAAACTGTCAATGTAACGGGCGAATTCTGTTGTATTGCTAAGTGCCAATTGGGTTTGCATATAACGGGTATTGCTTTGTAGTTGTGCATTCAATTGATGAGCAATCTGTTTATCAAGCGAGTAGATACCACCGATATTGGCTTGTTCACGATGCTTAATATGGGTTTTTGTTACCAATAGGCGCTTTTGATAATCAGCGGCAAAGCATTTTTTCTCTTGTGGGAAAATATCAGCTCTTATCGTTACGGTAACGACGTTATCTTGATGCTGCTCTTCGACTATTTCAAACCCGTTAACAATGCCGCTAGCACGCACGCTGAGCTCATCTTTAGTCATTAAGCCATTAACAACTTGCTGAACACTCGACACAGAAGCACCGGCCACAAGTAACGCTTTTTTCAACGCGTTTTCTGTCGCACGTGTTTTGGCAATATTCTTACCACTGCTGTCAATAAATGAACTACCAGATGCTTGATACCATTGAGCGTGGGCAGGCATTAGTATTGTGATTGACGTGATAATTGTCGTTACGATATGGCGTAAAAGTTTTTGCATAAAGTTATCTGTCAGGCTTTTGTCGTTAATTCTAGCTAGTTAAGCCAATGCATTTATTATGCCGAAAGGGCTGTGAGTTTTTAAGTGGCTTGTTACTCATATCAATCTTGGCGTAAATTGTGCTTAGATACCTTTATAGAAAAGATAAAATCAGCCCATAGGGGATTAATTATGAAGCCTTGGCTCGCAATTACACTACCATGTTTATTGATGGCGTGTTCATCTTCAGAGCAAGAAAATCAAGACTATTACCAAACAGATGACAGTAACCATCAGCAAATTACCGCTGCGAATATGCCGGTTCATGCGATCAATGATGTTGTCAAAGTTATGGCTGATAATCTTGTTAAATCAAGCGATTATGTATCACCGTCAACGCCTTTAGCAGTAGCGTCATTTGTCAATCTAGATGATTTAGAATCTACCCATTGGTTGGGCAACCAACTATCTGAAAGTTTAATATATGAATTGCAGCATCACGGTTTAAAAGTGGTAGATTTCAAAACGACGGGAAATATCCGCGTAACGAAAACCGGTGACTTTGTACAAAGCAGAGACTGGCAACAATTGCCGTCTCGCCAAATTATTGACTACATTGTTACCGGTACCATGGCCAAACAAGACGGTGGCGTGATGGTAAATGCGAGAATTATTGGTATGAAATCTCATATTGTTGTCGCTACATCGCAGGCTTACATTCCTGATTGGGTTGTTGGTGAGCAAATATCTAAACAACAAAACGTTAAGTTAATTAATGGCAAACTTGTTAGAGAAAGTCAGCAACCACAAGAAAAGAAAAGCTTAAAAGAGGAATAATCGATGAAACATTTTTTATTAGCTATTTTCTGCTTTGCGATTCTTTCGGCTTGTTCAAGTTTTGATAAGCATGTTCAATATGAGCGAGTAAAGCCCGAGAAATTTCCGGTGTTAACCGCTATAGGTTATGCGCCAATTAGTTTGCAAAAGTCTGAAAATGAAACCCAGCGTATGTTAATGGCGATTAATGCGTCTAAAATTGCGGCCTATGCTGAATTGGCAGAGCAAGTCTATGGTCAACAAATTACTGGACGCTCAACGATGGCTGATTTATTGGTATCAGACCAAGTATTAACGGCTAAAGTACAAGGTGTCATTCGTGGCGCAAAAGTGGTGAAAAGCTACCCCGTTGGCGATACCTATACAACAGAGCTAGCGCTTGATTTTGAAGATGTTTATCATGCGTATGAGGCTATGCATGTTGAAAAGAAAGTTAAAGACATCACCTATTCTTGGTAAATTAAGTGAGCCAGCTAATTAAGCTGGCCCTCAATCACTTCATTAGGGGCTCTTGATCTTTCATTTCAGCCAAAGCCCTGTGGGTTGACTTGAAGAAGCGATATTCTTTGTTGCTTAAAGTGTATTTGGAACAACCAAACATTACGTTAAGCACCGCGAATCTCATCTTTTTCAAGGCAACAGAGTTACAAACTGAAAGATCAACAGACCCTAGTATTTATTTCATTTTTTTATAGTTTTTGACATTTCATTATGGGTTGCAGGTCAATTTTCTACTATTATCTAAATTCTCTTTTATAAGAGGCTAACAGATGAAAAATATTGTATATATTGCCACGAGTTTAGACGGTTATATCGCTGATAAGCACGGTGGTATTGATTGGTTAGACGAGTTTGAAAACCCAGAACAAGAGGATATGGGCTTTGCCAAGCATATGGCGTCGATTGATGCACTTGTTATGGGGAAGAATACACTAGATGTTGTTTTAAGCTTTGGTGGCGACTGGCCATATAGTAAACCTGTCTTTGTACTTTCCAATAGTATGAGTAGTGTGCCTGAATCACTTCAAGATAACGTGTTTATTGTCAGTGGTGATATAAAACATATCGTCAATATGCTGCACAAGCAGGGATTTAAAAACCTTTATATTGATGGTGGCCAAGTTATTCAGCAGTTTTTGCAAGCTGAGTTGATTGACGAAATGGTCATCACAACGATACCAACCTTGTTAGGTGATGGGGCTCGTTTATTTGGTTCACTATTACAATTTCAACGTTTTACTTTAGTAGACTCAACTGTTTATCTCAACGCCCTTGTTCAAAACAGATACCGGAGAAAAAAACGTGATTAACTTTGTAGGCCACTGTTTATTTATCTGCTTGCTTGTATTGTCTAATCAAGCATTCAGCAAACAAATAACTGGAATAGAAGTGCCCGAAACAAAACATGTGACGCAAACACTATTAACGCTAAATGGTGCGGGTGTTCGTAGTAAGTTTTTTATGGATTTGTACGTTGGTTCATTGTATTTAAAAACACCAGAAACCATAGCAGATAAAGTCATTACGCTTGACGAAACAAGGCGATGCTAGGACAGTAAATTTCTAAACAAAGAGCTTAATTCATTGATTTAGATTAATTAGTTAAGCTATTAGCGTGTACCTTGCTATGGTAAAGTTTAGAAAAAACATAATTGATAACAAGTTATGCCCTTTCTGTATCTGCTAAGAACACGACAGATTATATTTTATTGTTACGCGCCGCTTCAATTGTGGTGCAGTCTGCGCTAGTGCTTTTTGTAAACCTTGTTTTAGATTATCAATTGCCCTGGTTTACGATTTTCCTGATTATTCTTGCTGAGGTGGTTTTTAATGCGATCACCTTTTGGCTACAAACACCCAAATCTGTAAATAATCCTAAACTTGTTGTTTTTATTTCGTATTGGTGTGGCGAATTCTGAAGGAAATATTGAGGTTTTCAACGATAGAAACAAAAAGTGCGACAAAATGTCGCACCCTTTAACGAAATGCTTTTTTAAGGCACGAGGACGACAGGAATACCTGCTTTATGGGCGATTTTATTTGCCACGCTACCAAGTAATAGATCAACAAATCTAGAGCGACCACGACGCCCCATAAATAACATGTTTGCGTGTTCAGCCTTTGCACATTCATGCAACACATCTACAGGATCACCCCATAGCATTTGGTAGGTTAGTTCAACGCCACAATCTGCGTGCTTATTAAGCAATGGCTCAACAATCTTTTTAAAGGTTTCATCTTGCTCATTGCCTTTGTCTACAATGTAAGGCTCATTGCCTTCCATTAGGATAGGTTGAATTTTGCCAAACTCAATTACTGAAACGATTTCTACCTGTGCTGAAGTTTGCTTTGCTAAGTTGACTGCACGCATGACTGCACGTTCGCTCCATTCACTACCGTCAACACCAACTATATATAAAGGTTTTTTCATTGTTGTGTCCTCCTTATTCAACACTAACAATAGTGCTTATGTTCATCAAGGTAGAATCATGAAGTAGATCAATAACTGGGCTTATTTTTGCTAAATATGTTAATTAGTTAGCTTTGAGCACTTGCACGAGCGTTGAACATTGACAATTGGTTGGCTCACATACTTGGTTACATACTTGTAAAACAATTGTTTGAAGTTTGAGGTTTAATGTCACTAGATGGGCAAATGATAAGAAAGTTTTTTAAAATCATTTTATAGTTAGTAAGCAGTCGGCGTGGTGGAATTTTGTATGAAACAGTTGTTGCTCGTATTAAGTTTATTTAGTTTTATGGCCTTATCGGCAGATACAACTGTGGTAGATCAAGAGATTGAGTTTTTGATTACTTCGGTTGAACAAAGTGGATGTAGTTTTCATCGAAACGGTGACAATCATTCAGCTGAGCGTGCAGCAGATCATTTACGATTAAAACTGCGACGTGGAAAAAAATATGCAGATAGTGCCGAGCACTTTATTGATAGGCTTGCTAGTAAAAGCTCGTGGACAGGTAAGGCTTATTATTTAGAGTGTGAACCAGGCAAACTCATTGAGGTTTCTCCATGGATGAACGAAAAGTTAGCGAGTTACCGCCAGCAACAAGCGAATCAGAAGTAATGAGAACTGCAGGGAAGCTAATTGCTCTCGTTTTAGGTTTTAGCTTTTGTGTTTATAGTCAAGCGTCCATTTTTGAACGAGAAGAAGTGCTAACCGTTCATTCAGACAAAACGTCTTCGGCTCAACCATCATCTCGTTCAAATCAAACCAACAGGCTTCACGTAGTCTCTTTGAATATGGCGCATGGCCGAGGCAATAGCTTTAACCAGATGTTTTTGTCTAAAAAACGGATCAAAAGTAACCTCTATAGTATTGCTGACTTTTTAAAAGAGCAAAATCCTGATGTTGTTGCTTTGCAAGAAGCCGACGGTATTTCATGGTGGAGTGGCGATTTTGACCATGTCGCGTTTTTAGCCGAAAACGCAGGTTATGATTATTTTGTTAGAGGAAACCATGTCGAGCAGTTTTTTGGTCAATATGGTACAGCGATTCTATCCAAATATCCTATTGAAGAAGCGCTAAGCTATCGCTTTAAGCCAACCCCGCCAACATTGAGTAAAGGCTTTGTTTTATCTTCAATCAAGCTACCGTGTGGCACTAAAGGTAATAAAGGAGATTGTCCTTTAGTAGATCTGTATTCGGTTCATTTAGATTTCTCACGGCAAAGCAAACGTCAGGACCAGATTGACCAACTCATGGCCGTAGTAGAGAAACGACAAAATGTGAATATTGTCATGGGGGATTTTAATTCTGTATGGCGAGGAGGTGACAAAATTATTGGTCAAATAATAAAAGGCGGCCAACTAAAGACTTATTTTAAAGAATCACTAAGCCTAGCAACTTATGGTGACAATCGATTTGATTGGATATTCGTTTCCCCTGAATTGTCGTTCATAAGCTATCGTGTATCAGCTGAAGTTTTATCAGATCATCAAGCAATATCTGCACAAATCCTTATCCCTACTGCTATTAAATAAAATGTGTTTTTCTAGTTGTCGTAATTGCTATCAAAAAACGCGATAAAATGCTATTTTGACAGTCTTGTAGATCCTTCTAGCTTTTAAAAATCAAATAATAAGAATTATAAAGTGCATCGTTTTTTATCAATATTAATCATTTGTTTAACTCTCTCATTCTCTTCAACAGCGGCTAACAGCGCTCTTGAAAGCCAGTTGAATGACATTAAAAATATCGAAAATCGTGAACAAGCGATACAAGCTTTTTCTGGTTTACGTGAATCGTTAGATGATAGTTTAAGTAAGTCTAAGGTCGATATTGCGCAGGTTTATTATTTGATTGAAGGTGGGCAGATTAAAAGAGCTAGAGATGTTGCTCAACAAGCGATGAACTTTGCTGAATTTCATAACTTAGATAGCCAACTAGCGATAGCTAATAAACTTGAAGCTGTTACTCATTACTACCTCGGAGATTATGAGCAGTCGATAGACGGTTATCGAGCAACGCTCGTGTATTACCGTATGATCAATGATCATATTCAAGAAGCTAATTTATTGAATAACATCGGGTTGGTTCAAATAAGACTTGCTGAATATGATGACGCATTGATTTCATATAAAGAGGCGCAACATTTATACCAACGTTATGGTAGTGAACAAGATCAAGTGGATATCCAGCGAAATTTGGGTGTTTTATACATTGCATTAAGGCAATATGATGAAGCCATTTCTGCCTATGAAGGCGTTATTGCTTGGTATAAAGTTAATACGCCAACAAGTAGCTTGATGGAAACGTATGGTGAATATAGTGTTGCCCTGAAATACGCAAAACAGTTTGAAGAGGCTAAAGAGTATGGCATACAAGCAGTCGAATACTATCAAGGAGCAGGAAATCAATATAAGTTAGCTGCATCACTCCATAACCTGTCTGAAGTTTTCTATGAGCTCGGTGACATTAATCAAGCTAAGCATAATTCTCAACGCGCTGCAAATGCGGCTCGCGCTGCTGGGCATAAACAAGCCTTATCTGGCGCACTATATACGCTAGCCAAATCAAATTTTTCATCTGTTCAAATTACGCCGGCCATTGAACAGTTAGAAGAAGCTAATCAAATTGCTGAGCAAGCTAAAGATGATACTTTGATGGTTAACATCTATTGGTTATACGCCATGATATATGCTAATACAGGTGATCTTGAAAAAGCACGGGCGTATCAAGGAAAGGCTATTTCTAAACAACATGGCTTATCAAATGCTTCACTTAATGAAAAATTAGCGCGTTACCAATCTACAGAGTTAGCGCTCGAAGTTGAACAACTTAAACAGACTCAGGCGCTTGAAGAGGCAAAGTCTAAACAACAATTTCAGTATTGGTTGTTTTTAACTATCGGCATCATTCTTTTTGGTTTTATTTCATTTTTTATGTTTAGTCGTAATGCCGAAAGGCGAGCAAAGCAGATTCTCACTCAGCAATTAAAACAGCGTTCAGCAAAAGTTGAAGAGTTGAGTAAAGAGCTATCAGAAACGATTAAAGCTGAAAAGGCAAACTCTCAACAGCTTTCGAGTCAGCTGAAGTCACCGATTGATGATATTGATTACCAACTTAATAAGGTGATGACAAAACCTGAAATTGATAATGAGACTAAATCAGCTTTAGCTGATATCCAAGAAAACGTTCAAAGGCTGCGCAACAAATTAGATTAAAATCAGAAATATCATTATTTTAAGTGTTGAATTAATCGACAATTCTTCTATGGTAAAGGTATAAGTACTCCATAAAGAAGCGTATCGGGATTTTACATGCCAAATCTAATAAAACCATTCTCAGCTATCTGTATAGCAATATCCCTTTCCTTTAACGCAATGGCGAATGACGAACAGAGTGTGGAACGGGTCACTAATACTATTTGGGAACAGAAAAATCCTCAGCAATACCTCCTTGATGACCCCTACGATGTTTCATTATTTGATGCAAAACATGGCGAAGATAAAGAGCGATTGTGGTCGCAAACAAAGTCAATTTTTGGCTATGGTCTTGGTGTTATCGGTGTTATTGCACTGATGCCTGAAGATATCTCAAATTGGGAAAAAGATGGTAATGCACTAAAAAAATGGGGAGATAATGTCACAAATCCACCGGTTTGGGATCGCGATGTAGCCTGGATAAATTTGCTTGGGCACCCATATTTTGGTGGTGTTTATTACCAAGTAGCCCGTAAGTCAGGCTATCGTCAATGGGACTCTTTTGTCTACGCCGCTATGATGTCTACGTTTTATTGGGAATACGGGGTAGAGGCTTTCGCTGAACGCCCTTCAATTCAAGACTTAGTCGTAACGCCTGTTTTGGGTTGGGTGTGGGGCGAGTGGGCCTTTCAAACAGAGCAAGAGCTTCGAGCAACGGGTGGCAAGGTATGGGGCCAAGAGTGGTTAGGCTCTACAGCATTGTTTTTCTTAGACCCTGTTGATAGCTTAGGTCGGGGTATTAATAATTTGTTTGATAGACAAGTTATTCGTGCCGGTACCGGTTATCTCTCTGTTAATGAAGTACCAATTGGTGTTGACGGTCAATCTGAAACACTTGTCAGATATAATATGGAGTTTTTGTTAGGGGATGGTGGCATTAATAATGGTCAATACAAAAGTTATCAATATACCAAGGTGACCTCAGATCCTATTGATACGAGTATTGTTGGCATTGGTCTTGGTTTAGGCCATACAAATTTAGATGATAGCTGGCAGCTAGAAAATGCCCCGTTATTAAATACATCTCTGGGTTTATATTTCAGCAAAAAATACTCTGCACGTCTTAATTATTCTCGTGGTCATGCTGACAGTCAGTTGACAGGCGAGGAGTTTACTTATGAACATTACAGTGTTAGTGGTCAGCGTTATTTCAATACAGAAAGTGATATTAGACCGTTTGTTACGTTAGGTTTTGGTGAAGAGATGAAAGATCAAGACCGAGACAGAAAAACATTTGTTACCAGTTTCGGGGGCGGTTTGTATTATAAATTAAATAATAATTTGAGTGTAGAAGCTGAACCAAAGAGATTGGTGAGCACTCGCTACGACACATTAGATGATGTTTTTGGTTTAAACCTAATCTATCGCTTCAACCGGGGAGAATGGTTCTAAACTAACGCTAATTACCTTAGAAAATAGGGTTTCCCTGCTATTTATCTTGCATTATGTTGCAAAATTGTTAGCGCTCTAGTAGGTTATTTGGATAAAAGTGATTCTAATAATAATAAGGAAAGCTCATGTCTGTAGAAACCATCTATAAAGTAATCTTGTACCCGTTTATTAAAGAGTCTATTGCTAGCCTCAATTCGATGACTGAACTTACTGGCGACGCCGGCGAAGCATTTGTTGACAGTGTCGATGACTTTCGTTTTAAAGGATATGCTGTTTGTTCTGATATTACTGGTGGGCTTGATGGTGTCATTATGATGCATCATTATCCAGAAACAGCCATTGCAATCGGCAATTCTGTTTGTCAAAAAATGTTCGATGAAAACTACGATTATGAAGAAATTAATGAAGAGCTTAGTCATGCGTTAGCAGAGTGGGGCAATACGATTGTTGGTCGTTCTACTGAGCTGCATGGACGTTACAATTTAGACTATGACTTCTCAAGCCCATATTTTGTTCACGATGTGAATGATATGGAAACCTATTTAGAGGGCGTTAAAGAAGTTATCACGGTGCCAATTATGGTTGAAGGTGTTGGTCGATACTACTTTAACTTATTAATTCGTAATGTTTCTTACCAAGAAATTAGTGACAAAAAGCCGACAGAGAATGTAACAGGCATTGCTAATCCGCATTCAACAGAGCTGCCGGTAAGCTCAAAAATATTACTTGTTGACGACAGTTTAATGATTCGTAAAGCAATGAAACGCTACTTAAACCAGTTAGGTTACGATAACGTAATCGAAGCTGATGATGGCGATAGCGCTGTAGAATTAGTTAAATCGCAAAACCCCGACTTTATGTTTATGGATGTTGTAATGAACGATGTTAACGGTAACGAAGCATTGAGAATGATTAGAGCGATGGGCAGTGATATTCCTGTGGTGATGTTGTCATCTGTTACCGATCAAAAACTCGTTTCTGAATGTGAAGAGCACGGTGTTTCAGGTTTTATCTTTAAGCCTATTCAAGCCGATAGCGGTGCAGAAATCATTAAGGATTATTTAAAAATAGCTTAATCGACCAAATATGTAACTAAGCCGATGTTTATCATCGGCTTTTTTGGGTTTTAGCCTCTGCCAAAACTTGTGTTTACTAGTGACAAGAGGCTAATCTAACAAGATTCTTTTTTTATTTGGAGTGCTCATGGCTGGTACAAGTTTATTAGCATTAATCGATGATATTGCAGCGTTACTTGACGATGTTGCTGTAATGTCTAAAGTAGCGGCTAAAAAAACAGCAGGCGTCTTAGGTGATGATTTAGCGGTGAATGCACAACAGGTCAGTGGAGTAAAAGCTGATCGAGAGCTGCCAGTGGTGTGGGCTGTTGCAAAGGGTAGCTTTAAAAATAAATTTATATTGGTTCCTGCGGCGTTACTCATTAGCGCCTTTATCCCATGGTTGATAACACCGTTACTGATTCTTGGTGGTTGTTTTTTGTGTTATGAAGGTGTCGAAAAGATAGCACATTGGATATCTCCAGATAAAAAAGATAGTGATGACCACCAAGCTTTAGTTGACGCAGTGAAGACTGAAGAGGTTGATCTCGTTGCTTTTGAACAGCAAAAAATTAAAGGTGCTATACGGACGGATTTTATATTGTCGGCTGAAATTGTCGTCATTGCGTTAGGCACTGTTCAAACACAAACCATACAGATGCAAACACTTGTAGTTTCAACCATTGCATTGTTAATTACGTTTGGTGTTTACGGGCTAGTGGCTGGTATTGTTAAAATTGATGATGCGGGTTTACACCTAGTTGAAAAAAGTGAGCACGGTAGTAAAAGTACGTTGCTCAATCTCATCGGAAAAGGTATGTTGGCGTTCGCCCCAAAATTAATGAAAACCTTAACGGTTGTCGGCACGATTGCTATGCTGTTAGTTGGCGGTGGAATTTTTACTCATGGTATTCCCGCGCTTCATCACTTGGTTGAATTATCAAGTGATACGATAGAAACGCTGCCAACTATTGGCCACTTTCTAAGTCAGCTTTCTACTGTATTAATTAATATGACTTTAGGGTTTATTGTTGGGGCAATTATCTATTTTGTGATTGAAATCATCCAAAAACTAAAAGCAAAGTAACGCTTTTGCCTTGGCGATTCTAATTGCGTAACGCTTATTACAAAATGTAGCAATCATCCTGATAAAAACTTGATACCTTTTATTAACTGTTTTCATTTTTCATTTTTCACTCTTTGCCGACAATGTGTTCAATGAGCCAATATGACTAATTTTCTTCTTCAAAATATTGTTACTAATTCGGCGTTCATTACCTCGATAATCACTAGTTCTTGTTTCATGCCGGTTCATGCCTCTGAAGCGAGTGAGACTGATTCGTTTTGGGATATGATGACATTGTATGAAAATGATCAAGGTGATTATTTAAAAGCGACAGGGCGTTTGCAAGTTGACTCTTTTTGGTTAGACAGTAACCAAGCAGGTCAAATGTCTGATATTTATTGGCGTAGGGCCAGGCTAGGTATGGCCGGTCAATATAAAGAAATCACGATGTCTCTCGGTGTCGATTTAGATTTAAATAATAGTTTTGACGATAGTTTTAAACGTATCACAAATGCCAACTTTAGTTGGTACTTAGATTCTGGTGCAAAGGTTAAAGTCCTGAAACAAAAAGTACCATTCATGCTTGGCGGAAAAACATCGAGTAAAAGATTACTCACCACCGAACGCAGTAATTTAACGAGAAACCTATGGTTCGTGAATGAATATTTCACCGGTGTTAGTATCGAAAATACCTTAGATAATAATTGGTATTATTTTGCTGGCTTCTATTCTAGTGATGAATCAGAGGGCGTTTCTCTGGAGCAACCTAGCTTTTTTGGTTTGTATTCATTAGGGCGATCGTTTGGTGCCAATGAATACTGGGACAACGCAATATTTACGTTAGATACCGTGATAAATGATTCACAACCAGAGGCCAATACTGAAGACTTCTCACAAGTGAGTAGCTTTTCTTCGAAAATACATCGAGGTCAATGGGGGCTTTGGAGCGATATTGCATACGGTGATGGTGCTTCTGGTCAAAGTGATTTGTGGGGCTATGAAATTATGCCGTTTTATCGTCAGTCAGATAAGTTGCAGTGGGTACTTAGATATACCTATATCCGCAGTCAAGATGAAAATGGCGTTCGCCTTGGACGAAATAACAGTCAAATTGAATCAGGTCGTGGTGATAAATATCGAGAATTGTATGGCGGCGTCAACTGGTACTTCAATAGCCATAAATTAAAGCTTCAACTGGGTCTGCAATATGCTGATATGGCAGATAGTGCCGATGACGGTGGTGAATTTAATGGTTGGGGGGTAACAACTGCATTTCGTATGTATTGGTAACAAAGGCTATCAAGATTTAAGCGATAGCCCGTCGTTTTATTTACTATGGGCTAGACGAAGACCTAAATCAGGCATTCTTACATTATCGCTAGCCATATCTCTGATAAAGACCATTGACTCATCAGCATCAAATTCATAACCAGAGCCGCGCGTTACCTTCATCTTAATTTTCGCATTTGGAATATTGATAACAACTTTTGGGTTTTTCTTATCGTGATGGGCATAAGACTTTTCGTCAAAGTCATCCGCAACAAATTCCCACATATTACCTGTCATATCATATAGACCAAGTTCATTAGGTTTTTTTAAACCAACTTCTTGGGCTTTTCTTTTAGCATTGCCTGCGTACCATGCAACATCGTCAATATTGTCTGAGCCGCTATACAGGTACCCTTTAGATTGTTGACCGCCACGTGCAGCATATTCCCATTCAGCTTCTGTTGGTAAGCGATAGTTTTTTCCTGTTCGAGCATTAAGTTTAGCAAGGAAGATATCGACTTGTTTAAAGCTCAGGTTGTTTAATGGGCACTTGTCACATTGAAAATAACTTGGGTTCCAACCCATTACTTCAACAAACAAGTCTTGAGTAACTTCATACTTACTCATGTAAAAGCTATCTAAACTCACTTCATGGACGGGCTTTTCTCTATCTCTTGCGCCAGGATGATCTGAACCCATAAGAAAGTTACCACCTTGTACCTTAACCATGCTGTCTTTTAGTTCAACATTGAATTGTTCAGGTAATGGCGCAGTGCTGTATTTAGGCGCATTGGCTTGGTGTTGTTTTGTTTGCTCTAGCATTTGGCTTTCTTCATTAGTGGGGGAAGTAGAGCCGCAAGCAATCAATGTTGATGTTGTGAGTGCAACAGCAGACATTTTTACTAGTGAGTATTTCATAGGGTTCTTATAGTCGTTATAAACTTCTTTATTTGTAGCAAAGTATAGTTTATTAAACAATCAATAAAGTATATGGCAGTTGTTACTAGCGGGTATTTAACTTAATGACTTAAAAAGCTTTTTCTTTACAGAGCGCCAGTGTGTTTGCGGCTCTTTAGGGGCCAATTGATTAATCAGTGGGAAGTCTAGGGCTGACTTTTGCTGCTTACCGCCATGAGCAAATAAAACATGTTCGACATCAAGCGCCTCAAGTTTTGCAATAGAGCGTTTGTATCTGTTTGGATAGAATACTGGAAAAGGTGGAATAAATTGTCCTTTTACGCTGACCAGTAAATCAGCAATATAAACTTGTTTACTTTCTTGATGATAAACCGACAAGTCGCGATCAGTGTGACCTTGGGTAAATAGAACGCGCCATTCTTCGAAACCCGGTATTGCATCTTGATCGTTAAGTAAAATATCAAAGCTTAACTTACGGGCGTAACGTATTTTACGTTTTCCTTTACCAATTCGCTTGCCAACCCATCGAGCTAAGGCCATATCGGTTAAGTGCATAAAATAACCGTCTATTCCTTGATACCAATGTCCCTCGACGTTAGCACCAATAAGCTTACAGCCTGTAATTTTTCTTAGTTTGTCTGCGCCACCAGCATGATCGGGGTGCATGTGGGTAACAACAACTTTTTCTAAGTTTTGCACTGGTAATTTTAAGGTTTGGGTGATGTAAGACAACACGGGTTTTACATCAGCACGACAACAGCCATCAAGTAACATGAGTTTTTGATTGTGCTCAACGAGGTAAATTTGCTGAATATAACCATCAAACTGATGTAGCTGCATAGAAAAAGACACCTGAGCGAATAAAACTCTATCTTACAGGTGTCTATATAAAAAAATCTAGTGATTTAGCGGTTAAAAGACCCAAAGACCGACACTATCAATTTTTAATCGGCGAGGTTGACTGAGCAGATACACGACCATACGGCCGATATCTTCATTTTCAATACGTGATTGAACAACAGCCTCGGCTAATGTTTTTTGAGGTTGAATCAGCGCAGGGTTTAAGAATGCACATGAATACCAAATTCTCGTACTTCTTCTTGCCGTGCTTTACCTAAAACGACCAGGGCTAACTTTGACGCATAGTAAACGCCTGCATTAGCATTCCGTTAATTGCTGATTATCAGGCAATGTTTAGCACGTAACCTTCTTTGTTTTCAATCATGTGTGGCAGTCAAGCGTTAGACATCAAAATTGCGCCCTTACTCAGCGACAGTATCATTTATGGTGTCGCCTGAACGCGAACAAATCGCAACTTTCATCCCTTGTTCGAGTAACAAAGCGGGTAATTGGCTTTCCTTAGCCTTTAACTTCGCCGGTAACAATAACGACGTTATCTTTAAGCTGATATTGATCAGACAAATTGTCAATTAATGGATTCATCGTCAGCTCCTAAGGTAGTTCATGACCACGAGCACTCACATACAGTGCATACCAGTGCTCTCTAGACAGTGAAATTGAGTTGGCTTGTGCACAAGCGATGATTCGCTCACTATTCGTGGTACCAATAACCGTCTGAATGTTAGCTGGGTGCTTCATTAACCAAGCTAAGACAATCGCTTCCTTTGCTACTTGATATTCGGCTGCAAGCGCAGATACAAGCTCAGCTGTGGCGTGAATATTAGCTGGCTGATTTTGGATGTCACGGCCTGAAAACAAGCCTTGTGCCAAGCTACCCCAAGATTGAATTTGAATATTGTTGAGTCGACAATATTCTATGGTATTTGAAGCAAAATTTACTGGTACTTGACCAGAACAACCGCTAGTAACGGTTTCTTCTAACCAAGCGTGGTGCTGCAGACTCAGTTCGAGTTGATTGCAGATAACTTGTTGGCCGGTTGCCTGTTGTAATAAGTTAATTTGCGCATGATTCATATTTGAAACACCAAGGTGTTTAATTTTACCTTGATGTTTTAATTGTGATATCACTTCTGCGATTTCATCCATATCGGCCAGCGGATCTGGACGGTGTAAAAGTAAAATATCAAGTTGTTCAATATTAAGACGCGTTAAAATATTCTCAACACTCTGTGCTATCCATTGCTTTGAAAAGTCATAGCGTTTCGGGCCATGTTCGTCTTCAAATCGAATACCACATTTAGATTGAATAATTAGCTGGTCTTTAAGATCAGGACGTTGTTTTATGACTTCGCCAAAAGCTTGCTCTGCTTTTCCAAGTGTATAAATGTCGGCATGGTCAAAGGTGTTTATCCCTTGAGCTAAGCACGTATCAATGACATCGTTAGCTTGTTGAATGTCATTTTGGCTAACTGGGTTGTTATTCCAACCCCCGCCTAAGCCCATTGCGCCATAGACAATTCGGCTTGCTTTTGGCTGGTGGTGTTGAAGAGGTAGTTGATCAGTCACGGTTAAATACTCATCTGAAAAAAATCTGACGTTATTATCGTTTAATCGTCAATTAGATGGTATATCTAAAAAACGAACTTATTGTTCACTATATAGTACAATGGCTTTGTTAGGAGGGAGCATGAGCCATAATCACAAAAAACTAGAACGCTTAATGTTATTTCATGAAGTAGCAAAACAATTAAGTTTTACTCAGGCAGCGATTAGATTAGGCATTTCCAAAAGTCATTTGTCTGCACAAATAAGACAGCTAGAGTTAGACATGAATACACCGTTGCTCGTGCGCTCAACTCGAAGCGTTAAATTGACAGAGCAAGGCAAGGAAATAGCCAAAGGAACACATAACATTCATGCATCGCTGCTTAATATTGAGCGCTCTGTGCTTTCAGGTCATGATGAAGTTGCAGGAACAATTAAGTTCACAGCACCACGTTTATTTACCGAATGTTACTTGCTAAAAATTTGCCAAGCATTTAAGGCACAATACCCTGACGTTAGTTTTTCTATTGATTGTAGTTATACCTCTCATGATTTAAACCAAAGTGACTTTGATCTAGCTTTTAGAGCAACGCGAACGCCACCTGAAAATATGATCGCTAAAGCGTTATTACCCTATAAAACATCTTGTTATGCTTCGCGAAAGTATATCGATAATTATGGGCAACCATTGCAAGTGACCGACTTAAAAGCGCATCAATGCCTTGCCGGGCAAGATCAGCAACAGTGGGAATTTAAAGACGGAAGTATGGATATTTGCGGTTGGATGCAAATTAATGACAACGGTTTGCTAAAGCAGTTAGCCTTGGCAGGAGAGGGTATTATCAAAGTACCTGAGTACTTTGTAAAAAAAGAGGTAGCACTGGGAGAGTTGCTACCTGTATTGCAACATCAAAGCTTGCAAGAGCGAGCCATATTCATGGTTTACCCACAAGTGATTTTTCAATCAAAAAAAATAAAAACCTTCATCGAATATGTATTCAATGAATTAAAAAATATTGAGCTGTCTGAAAAAAATTAAGAAGCGATTTCGTCTGACTTTTGGCTACGCCAGTAGTTAACCAAACCAATAATTGAAGCCGCGATCCAAAATAACTCTATGACAAAGCTTGCTAAGTTAAAACTGTAGCAAAGACTAATTAACAGCAAGATCGCGCCAATAAGGTTCATTAAATTGTAAGTTAAACTGGTTGGTGTAATTTTCTTTAACTGTAATAAGAAAAAACAACCGACGACTAAAAAAGTGCCAGACATACCTATGATGTCGAACAATAAGTCCATGGGAATACTCCAAGCTAAGAAGTGTGATCCAAATTGCTGGCCCTATCCGTGGGAAGGATCTTCTCTTGTCCGTGAAACAGCTTGTCGTTGCTAAATGTTTAAGACTGTCGTTATTGATTAGTGCCAACATTTGAGCGAAGTGTATTATAATCAGGCGCAACTAAATGTAAATAGTTAAATACCGCGTTGTTAATAAAAAAAGCCAACATTATGTTGGCTTTTTTATGTACTACGCTAAAAACCGTTTACTTGATAAATTTTCTGCGTAAACCTGCCGCCATGATAATTAACAACCAAGCCATCGTACCACCACCTGAACTTGACGAGGTCGGCGTTGTTGGTGTTGTTGGAGTCGTTGGTGCCGTCGGCGCAGTGACCGTGACAGTAATTGACTCTTGTGCTTCTGTACCGTTGCCATCTGTTACCGTTAGATTAGCCGTATACGTGCCACCTGAGGCATAAGTATGATTTGGGCTAGCAATGTCTGACGTGTTGCCATCACCAAAGTCCCATGCGTAGGTGTAATCGGCACTACCACCTGAAACCGTCGATACAAAGTTAACCGTTAGCCCAGAGAATGTGCGACTAATAGAAAGTGCTAACTCATCAACAATGTCAACATTTAATGTTGCTACCAATTGCTGATTGATTTCATCTGTTACCGTCAACGTAACGTCGTAGTTATTTTCTGACTCATACTCGTGTGAAGCCGACTGGCCTGCAACAATGTCTTCACCGTCACCAAAATCCCAACGGTAAGTTAAATCGCCAACACCACCAGTCACATCAGCATCCACGGTAATGCTTAAGCCAGTTCTATTGGCAACAATTTCACCTGTTATAGCATCGCCGACAGTAACTGATTTACTCGCCATTTGAGTACCAGATGCTGCTGTATAGCTTACTTCAACATCATAATTGCCAGCACTTGCATAAGTATGACTAATCGAACGGCCGGTAAGAGCCGTACCATCACCTAATTGCCATGCAATGCTACTTTCATCACTAACATCTGTCGCATCTAAACTCATGTCTACGGTCAAACCTTGACGATCTGCTATAACACGTTTCATGCCGCCATTATTAAAGGTTAAATCTGCCGTACTAAAGTCAGCGTTCATACTGTCAACAGACATTGTCATGCCGACAAACGGTAGGTTAATACCAGATTCAGGTTGAGCTGGGAATGAGTAATCCAAGCTATCATCGAATAGGCTAAAGGTACTTGTTTCGGTATCGAAAGATGTAGCGTCATGTGGTGTGGTTCTGAAGGCTGCATCTGAAATTTGCGTTGATGTGCCATATAGTCGACCACTTGTTGATTTAATTGGACGTTGATCCGCATCGACAACACCGACCATGACTTGACCAGGGTGATTGTTTACTTGGTTATTTGCTGTACCTGTATCGTTGTACCAAAGTAAAACACCAGGGTGGTAATCGCGAGAACCTAATTCACTATCTGTATCGCTATAGTCTCTTAACTGAACGTAATAATGATGAGCTGCACCGTCAATAGAGTCAGTAATGCGATTGAAACCATCTAGCGTGTAACCTGTATCAGTTTCTGCGCCTAATGAAGAAACATTTGTATCACCAGCGTCAATTGACAAATCATCCGCCATAAAACCGTAACCACCTTCGAATTGGTCAGTTTTGTATAAAAATGAAATGGTAACGGTTTGGCCGGCAAAATCTGCTAAGTCAAAGGTTAAATCAACCCAGCCTAAATCGCCTTCACTACCACTAATGTCGACTGAGTCGCCGGTTATGAAGTTAGAAATGCTAGGGTGAAATTCATTCGTTACTTTCGTGTGATTACCTACAATTGCTACGTCATCAACTTTTACTTGTAAATAGTCATAATCAACTTCGATATTCCAGCGCGCTTTCATGCTTAATACTGCAGCATCTGCTGGCAAGGTAACATCAAAACTTAAAGTGTTCGTTTTTTCATCGCCATTACCTGACCAGAATTGGTATGAACCTGAATAAGGTGCGCCTATGCTCACTTGTTGCTCTGGCAACATCACTTTAATTTGGTTAACACTGCTATCATGAGTTGTTGCTGAAGCTATCGTTGCTGCATGCGTCGTGATATCTTCGAACTCAACAACTTCTTGGTTGATCCAGTTTCCGCCGTAACGTGTTTGAAAGTAGTCACGGGCAAATGGACTAAACGATACTGGAGAAGTACCTGCAGGGTTACCAACCCAGCTCCCTGATGCCATAACGGACCAATTGCCAACTGGCGAACCATACTGGCCATTGGCAGTATCGTACTCATCAGGTACACCTAAGTCATGACCAAATTCATGAACAACGACACCGGTCGCTGCATCAATTGGGTTAATTGTATAGCCAAACAAACGAATGTCTGAACCTGGTACGTCAACGGGTTGATTATTTTCATCAAACACGAAGAAGCGATGAGACCAAATAGCATCGTCACCTAGTACACCGCCACCTGCTTCTTCACCAACACTCGAGTGAAATAACATCACGTGATCGATAATGCCATCTGGCTCATTAATGTTGCCATCACCGTCAATATCAAAATAATCTGTTTGGTCGTATTCAGATAAATCAATTTGCTGCTCGGCAACTGCTTTAGTGACGGCTTCTAATACTAGCGCTGGAACGTCAAGATCATCACCGGTATCATCATTTGCACCGTAGTCTGCCGCATCGTTATCGGCTCTAATCCAACCAACGGTATTACCGGTAAAGTTTAATGTCTCACCAGACTCTTCTTGATAAAACTGGTAAGCCGACTCAATTGTTTGACCACTTGGGCCCGCATAGCCAGTTGTCGAAAAGAGTAAATCAGTGTAGTGATCTTGTGAGTAATCGTCATAATACATGTCTGTATCACTTGCTGATAAACGATTTTCGTTGTACGGCAAGTCAGGGAAATCAACCATGATTGCTAATACTTTTACCGTATTCGTAACGACACTACTTGCAGATTTTTGCTGGCTAAATAAACGCTGTTTTTGAAACTTAGGTGAAAGTTCGTCACCTGCAAGTGCGAGTCTTGTACCGTGTTCAGCGTCCATCACTTTAGCGCCAAACTCGCCTGATAACTTTGGAATTTCGAAATTTTTACCTGACAAGTAGCGTTTTAATGCCGCTTTTTTAGTTGTTTCATCAGCAAGTGGCGATAGTTCACCGCGCTTTTCTAACCAATAGATAATGCGCGCTTCATTAATTAACGCAGGATCTGCTGGTGATGAGTGGTGTCCACCAGACCAAGCTGGACTGGACATAATAACGCTTGCTAAGGCAAGGCTGGTTAACTTTCCTCTAAACATTTTAACTTCTCTCCGATGACTTCCATATCATTTATTTTATGATCTAAGCATAGCAATAAAATGCTAAACATCATGCTTTGAACAAGCATAATAACGGCAGTTTCTATGAAAAAAAAGCTAAATGTTAACTTTTTGTTAATGTTTATTTTGTTTGAATTGTTGTTCGCATTTTAAACGATTGAAATTTATCACATGTGAGCCAACCGGCTTACTAGTAATTCATGATACTGCAAGGTATGGTGAGAAAAATAAAAACAATAAGGAAGTAGTATGCAAGTTTCATCATCTATCGTAACAGCACTAAATCAACTCGATATCAATACATCTAGACTTCATATTGAAAAGCTTAAAGAGCGACACAGAGACGATTGCTTAAGGCATGAGCAAGATGCTGAGTTATTAAAATATATTAAAGACGTGCCAAGCAAAGATGATGCGATGGCACTCGTATCGTCATCGATTGCCAAGTGGCAGGGCGAAGAAGGCACATGGCTAACATTTGCAATTGAAGAGTCAGCAACCAATCGTTATATCGGTGAAGTATTTTGCCGTTATGAGTCTGTTGATTTTAAGAGAATCGAAATTGGTTTTCGTTTAGCAAAAGACTTTCATCAACAGGGTTATATGACCGAAGCGCTTACCGCATTTATTGACGCGCTTAAAGCAATTATCAATCCTGTAAAAATTGTTGGCTATTGCGTCGCAGACAATATTGCATCAAAGAAGACCATGGAAAAGCTCGGGCTAGAACAAGAGGGCATACTTAAAAAGTACTCAACGCTCAATGGTGTTTGGCATGACGAGCGTGTTTTTGGCTTAGTAGTGGGGTAATCATAAGTATGCGAGTTGCTATTTTCGGTGCTGGTGCAACAGGGTGTTACCTCGGTGGTAGGCTCAGCAATGCTGGCATTAATGTCACACTTATCTGTCGTGAAAAAGTCAAAAAAGCCATTGAAGCGAATAATGGAATAGGCCTTTCAGATTATTTGGGCAGTCGGTTTCGTGTCATGCCAAATAAGTTGGTTGTAGCCGTTGAGGAGCTTAAAGCAGCTGAAGCCATCTTCGATGTTGTGTTTGTCATGCTTAAATGCCAGCAAGTTAATGGTATTGCTCAAGATCTGCTTAACATATCTGATGAGCACACTGATATTGTCTTTATGCAAAATGGCATTGGTAGTTTTGATGATATCAGATCATCTATGCCTGCAAGAAAGCTATATCAAGGCGTGACAAGTTTCAACGTGCTTGCAATGGACAATTGTGTTTATCATCAAGGAACGGAAGGTGGTATCGTCTGCCAATCGTTTCGACATAGCGATATCTTGCAAAAAGCCCTTAATCAACAGCATGAATTTTTTGAATGTGTTGAGGACATTCGTTGTGTCATTTATTCCAAGCTACTGTTAAATCTAAATAATGCACTTAACGCAATTGCTAATCTTCCATTAAAAGAAGAACTAGAACACATTAAATATCGTAAAGTGCTCGCTGGGGCAATGAAGGAATGGCTCGCGGTTGTGAAGCATGAGCAAATTGCGTTAACGCAATTTACCCAAGTTAAGCCCCATTGGATCCCAAAGCTCTTAACGTTGCCAAACTGGCTTTTTACGCGTATCGCAAAGCAAATGCTAACAATCGATCCAAAAGCTCGCTCGTCAATGTGGCAGGATATTCACGATGGAAAAGCAACTGAAGTCGACTACCTTAACGGCGCGGTAGTCAAGCTTGCAAAAAATTACGGTATTAAAACACCGATTAATAGCGCCATTGTGCAAATGATCAAGCAACTTGAACAGGGTGAAGTCGTTGATTTTGACTTGGTTAATTTTAATAATTAGATACACTGGTTTCAGTAACAAATTTTTAGATAGGTTGATATGGCAAAGCTTCATGCGATTACACACAGAGATAACTTCTTTTATTTAACGTTTTCGTTGACGATTTTGCTATTTGGCGTTGCGTTGTCACATCAGTTTTTTGATGCGTCGAGTCAGCGATTGATGTTATCAAGTATCTCTTTGGTGTTATTAGTGTCAGTGCTTGGCGTAAAAGAGAAATTAAACTTTAGAAAACCTGCGGTATTTTTACCTGTCGCTATTTGTATTTTTATCATGATTGGCTATCAAGTGAATATTTACAACTTTGATATCATCCAGCTGATAATGCTCGCCATTTTCTTTAGTTACATGATTTACAATGTCGCTGTACAAGTTATTTTCTCGGGCCCTGTCGATCTTAACAAAATACTTGGTTCTATCTGTTTGTATTACCTTGTTGGATTAACCTTCGCTATTATCTATACCCTTTGTCAGATGACAATAGGGCCAGCTTTTAGCAATACAACGGAAACCCAGCAGTGGTATTTAATCTTGCCCGACTATATCTACTTTTCATTTGTCATATTATCGACTGTAGGATTTGGTGACATTACGCCAATTCAGCCAATTACCAAGTTCTTAGCGTATTTCGAAGCCATTATTGGTCAGTTTTATTTAGCGATCCTGGTAGCAAGCTTGGTGAGCTCAGCGGCAACTCAATGGCGAACAAAAGTTGAGATTAAAAAGTAGTCGAGTTAACGAGTTGAGCAAGCTCTTCAGCGCCCATGCACTCACCTTGCTGCCATAATTGGTTTAATCGCTTCTCTAATATTGAGATATTTTTGTGATTGATTTGAAGCTCGCCTATCAGTGTTTCGACTTCTCTTTTTCGCAGAGCTAATGTGTGCAAGATAGCTTTATGATCTAACGCTTCTTGCTCGCCGATGAGTTGCGTTATGTCATCTAAACTAAAGCCTAATTGTTTACAAAGCTTTATTTGGGTTAATCGATTTAGTGCCTGTTCACCGTATAATCTATAACCTGCATGTGTGCGTTCAACAGGCGCAATTAAGCCTTTTTGCTCATAAAAACGAATACTTGATTGGCTAAAGCCCGATTGTTTTGCTAATTGACCAATCCTCATAGTCTTGACCTTAAAGTTAACTTTAAGGTTATGCTAGCGTTATTCTACTAGATTGAGAAGTGAAAAATGACAGAAAAAGCATTTGATGAGATTACCTTAGCTAGCGGTCTCAAGCTGAAAAACCGATTAGTAAAAGCCGCAATGGAAGAAAGTCTTGGTAATGAAAAGCAACAACCAGATAGATGCATTGAACGATTATATCATCAGTGGGCACAAGGTGGCGTTGGCTTGATTATTACTGGCAACGTTATGGTAGATAAACTGGCTATGACGGGCCCTGGTGGGCTGGCTCTTGAAGATGAAGCGAACGTACTTGCCTTTGCTCGTCAAGCGCAGGCGGGCCAAAAAAATGATGCCAAAATTATTATGCAGATAAATCATCCTGGCAGACAGGTCTATAAAAAAATGCGCGGCAAAGTGCTCTCACCTTCAGCGATACCGTTAAATCTAGGCAAGCATTCTTCTCTTTTTGGCGTACCTAAAGCGATGACTGAAGAAGAGATTGAAGATGTCATTGCTAGGTTTGTAAAAACCGCTTTGCTAGCAGAACAAGCAGGCTTTAATGGGGTACAAATTCATGCTGCACATGGCTACCTTATCTCGCAATTCCTTTCACCTTTAGTCAACCAACGTGAAGATAGTTGGGGTGGAAACCTAGAAAACCGCGCTAAACTTTTACTTCAGGTCGCCGAGGGAATTAAGTCTGCTGTTAGCCCTTCATTTTCACTCTCTGTGAAGCTCAATTCGGCAGATTTCCAGCGCGGTGGTTTCGATGTTGACGACGCCAAGCAAGTTGTCGAAATGTTATCAGATGTCGGGATCGACTTCGTTGAGCTCTCAGGCGGAAGCTATGAAGCTGCTGCTATGCAAGGCGTAACAAAAGACGGGAGAACGTTAGCAAGAGAGGCATATTTTTTAAGCTTTGCAGAACAAATCGCTAAAGATACACAGTTGCCTATTATGACAACCGGTGGCGTTACACAACTCTCAACCGTAAAACAAGTCCTTGATACAAAAGTTGAATTAGTTGGCATTGCGTCCGCTTTAGCTTTTGAGCCAAATCTAGTCAATACGTGGCAACAAAACCCATCTCATCAAGCGACGATTTTACAGCCGAGCTTTAAAGATAAAACACTAAAGGCCTTAGCTACCATGGCAATTGTAAGGCGACAATTAATTCGTTTGGGTCAAGGGAAGCGAGTTCAAAATAGCCAATGTAGCACGGTAACACTAGTGAGAGATCAACTGCGCGCAGCAAGATTAACCAAGCGATATTTGAGATCCGTTAAGCGGTAAGTTGACATACCTAGAATCGCTATGTATCTTTATACCTAGATGTTCTAGGTATGGTTTGTAATATGGATTTACCCAAAGATATGGTGGCAGCTTCAGCAACCCCTTTAATTTTAGCTATTTTAAATAACGCCGATAGTTATGGATATGACATTATTGCGCAGGTTAAAGGGTTGTCTGATGGGGAAATGCAGTGGGCTGATGGTATGTTGTACCCAATAATGCATCGCCTTGAGAAAAAAGAACTCATTACATCTTACTGGGGACAGTCTGAAACAGGCCGTAAACGCAAGTACTATCAAATTACGTCGATAGGGCAAGAATCACTAATTTCACTGACCAATAATTGGCGGAAATTAAATGACATGTTGCAAAACTTAGTAGGAGAAAATAATGTTTGATCTTAACGAGCAAGTAAATCAATGGTTTAATACACTAAAGAATGCAAGAGCGATTGATGAGCAAAATATTGATGAATTAAAAGACCACCTATTTAGTGAAATAGAAGCACAAATTGCATTGGGTAAAAGCCAAGAAGAAGCTTTTTTTATTGCAACAGCGTTACTTGGTGACCAACAACAACTTAAGCAAGAATTTATCAAGAATAAACAAAAACTGTTTAAGTTATGTCAACAACAAGAAGATGCAAGTTTTGACGAGCTATTATTGAAGCAAGAAGAAAAACAGCAAAAGGGCTTATCTAAAATGTTGATTGGCAATGCGATTATTTGGGCAAGTGCCATGATTGGTACCGCTTTACTTGTCAAAGGGCATGATAATAGTCAGTCGATTACCATGTTGTTAGTGGCACTGTGGTTTGCTTCAACCTATTTGTTTGGTGACATGAAAAAAGTCGCGAAGGCGGAATGTCAGTATTTTAGAAAAGTGCTAGGTTTTCAAAAAACGTAATATTTAAATTAAAACCCAAAAGAAGAAGAATAATTGATGGTTAGAAAAAATATATTAATTACAGGTGCGAGCTCTGGGCTCGGTTACACGATGGCGACGTTATATGCAAAACAGGGCCGAAATTTGGCTCTGTGTGCTCGACGTATTGAGCGTCTAGAAACACTTAAAGCATCACTGCTGGCGATAAACCCTAATATTCAGGTTGAAATATATAGCTTGGACGTTAACCAACACGAAGATGTATTTACTGTGTTTAAAAAAGCGCAGCATGACTTTGGTCAGCTTGATCGCATTATTGTTAATGCAGGTATGGGGAAGGGGGCATCTATTGGCACCGGTTACTTCCAAGCAAACTTACAAACGGCACAAACAAATTTTATTGCTGCGATTGCACAATGTGAAGCGGCAATGGAGATTTTCAGAGAACAAAATGCCGGGCATTTAGTGACGATATCGTCAATTAGCGCTGTTCGAGGTTTCAGACGTGCATTGACCGTTTATGCGGCCACAAAATCAGGCCTTAGCACGTTAACAGAGGGGATTCGAATAGACGTGATGAACACGCCGATTAAGGTGAGTTGCATACATCCAGGTTTTATTAAGAGTGAAATCAATGAAAAAGTAGAAAAAGTGCCATTTATGGTAGATACCGAAACAGGATGTCGTGCAATACTTGGCGCAATAGAAAAAGAAAAGGCCAATGCTTTTGTACCTAGTTATCCATGGGCTATTTTGCATCGAGTATTGCGAATAGCGCCTGATAGCTGGATAAGAAAAATGAGTTAACATTTTTAATGTTAACTCATTGGTTTAAACTCATTGTTTTGAACTTAGTGTGTTAGCGGTATTATGTTAAGCAACTTGCTTAGGCATACCTTGGTGCTTAATCAACTTCTCAAAAGCCTGATTTAAATCTGCAGTAATATCGTTTACATGCTCTAAACCAACCGAGATTCTAATAAGTGTATCGCTAATACCTGCCGCCTCTCTTTCCTCAGGCGTATAAGGTGAATGGGTCATTGAGGCGGGATGTTGAATTAAAGATTCCGCATCGCCCAAGCTTACGGCTATTGATAAAAGCGCCATTTGGTCAATAAAAAATGCGCCATCTTCTAGACTACCGTCAAGCTCAAAAGCAATCACGCCACCAGCCGCTTTCATTTGGTTGCCTATAAACTTGTGACCTGGGTGCGATTTCAAACCTGGGTAATAAACCTGTTTAATACTTGGATGACTTTCTAGGTATTCAGCAATTTGTTGTGCATTTTGACAATGCCTATCCATACGAATAGGTAAAGTTTTTAATCCGCGAATAATTAACCACGCATCGTGTGGACTCATGGTCGCACCGATATCTTTTAATGATGTCATTTTGATTTCGGTGATCATTTCTTCACTACCACAAATGATTCCAGCGACCACATCACCATGACCATTTAAATACTTTGTCGCACTGTGAATAATAAGATCGAAGCCAAACTGAGCTGGTTTTTGCAGGTAAGGCGTTAAAAAGGTGTTATCGACAATACTTATCAATTGGTGCTGATTAGCTATCTTGCCTATTGCCGCCAAATCGAGAACGACAAGGTTTGGGTTAATTGGCGTTTCAAGAAAAATAACTTTCGTATTTGGCTGAATAGCACGTGTAATGTTTTCTGGTTCTGTCATGTCAACAAAGCTAACTTCAATACCAAACTTAGTCAGCATGTGGCTCATCAATGCAAATGAGCAACCATAAACTGCTTTTGAAGAGATTAAATGATCGCCAGCACTTAAATTTGCAAGCAACGCTGCAGAGACCGCACCCATGCCAGTTGCGGTTGCGGCAGCTGATTCTGTGCCTTCTAAGGCTGCAACGGTTTGTTCTAACTGTGTCGTTGTTGGGTTACCTAAACGTGAGTATATATACCCTTGTTCTTCTCCTGCAAACCGCTTAGCGCCTTGTTGGGCGTTTTCAAAGGTAAATGTTGATGTTTGGTATAAGGGGGTTGCTAACGAGCCAAATTGTTCGTCTTTAATTGAGCCTCCATGAATTGCTTTCGTTTCAATTTGAAAATGTTCTTGGTGCTTTGACATTGATATGTTCCTGTTGTTAACCCTTGTGATAGTTTTTGTTTTATTGCTCACAAGGCTTGTTGTAATGGTTTGCTAATGGTTAACGTTATTTTTATTGGTTTCCATGTAGCGTATTGTTGATACAGCAAGAATGTAGCCATTATATTTTTATTTAATATTTTCAGGTGGTTAAGTTGTTTTTGTGGTGGCTATGTAAGCGTATATTAGTATTTTGTAATTTTTTTATTACAATGTGGGGAGATATCAAGCAGTAGATGAATCTATTGAGCGTTATATATAAATCTAAAGGTATTTATATCCTGCTTTAGAGGCTTTGTAGCATGCTTGCTTATTATTTAATAAGTGTCATAATTTGATTACTTGGTGTAATTAATATGTGACAAATGAAAGTAGCAATACGATTAGAAGACCAAATAGGGGTTTCTCAAAAAGTGCTAACCGTTATCGCGAGTAATGGTTGGAACTTAGTTTCCATGGAAGTTGAAACGGGCATTATTTATATGCACCTAGAAGGTGTCAAGCAAACCTTGTCACAAATTTCACACGCATTAACAACAATTAATGAATTCCTAGGTTGTGATGAAATTGATGCAATGCCGAGTACATTGAAAGAAACCCACCTACAAGCGTTACTTGCTCGCATCGCTGAGCCTATTTTAGATATCGATAAAACCGGTATTGTTATCTCCGCAAATGAGTCAACGTTGAAACTATTCGGCTCTCAAAAAGTTGTAGGTAATCGTCTTAAAAGCTTAATAAACATTACCCAACAAGAGTATCAACGAAAGTCCGGTTGCAGTATATCGGTTAACGTTAATCATCAATCTTATATTGCAGACGTAAGCCCTGTTTATAATGAAGGAGACTATCAGGGCGCATTGATCATGTTGCGAGAAACTAAGGCGCTAGGTAGGCAATTGGCAGCGTTACAAAATGCTAAACCAGTAGAAGACGGTATCGAGTCGATCTTGAGTCAGTCAACGGCAATGTCTGCTATTAAAGACCAAGCTTCACGTTTTGCTCAACTTGACCTACCTGTGTTATTGCGAGGTGAAACAGGAACAGGTAAGGAGCTACTTGCTCGCGCGATTCATCAAGGTTCCAATCGTTCACAACAGCCGTTTTTAGCGATAAATTGTGCAACGTTACCGGAACATTTACTAGAAAGTGAACTCTTTGGTTATCAAGCTGGCGCTTTTACTGGTGCAAGTAAAGGTGGTAAACCTGGTCTTTTGGAACTAGCTGAAGGCGGAACGGTATTCTTAGATGAAATCGCTGAAATGTCGGTCTATTTACAAGCAAAACTGTTGCGCTTTTTGGAAAATTACCAGTTTAGGCGTGTAGGTGGTACGCAAGAGCTTAATGCCAACGTAAGAATCATATCGGCTACTCATCAAGATTTAGAACGAAACATTGTTGAACAACAATTTCGTGAAGATTTATACTATCGTTTAAATGTACTCTCTATCAGTATTCCCGCATTGAGAGAGCGTATAGATGATTTAGCTATATTGATCCCACATTTTCTCGAGTTGGCGGCTAAGCAAGTCAATTTGCCGGTTCCTACTATTACCCACAGCGGTTATCAAGAGCTTGCAGCATATCCATGGCCAGGTAATATTCGCCAATTACAAAATAGTTTATTTCGCCTTGTAGCTCTCGCCAATAGCAATGTGTTAACTGAAACAGATATAAAGCAGGTGCTAAAAGAGTTTGGTCAGTCAAACGCTCAAGGCGCGAATGTTAATCAACTTGAAGTCAGCAAGGTTGAATATCGTGATTGTGAAAACTGGCAAGCAGCGCAAAACAAATTCGAACAGTTGTTACTTGAACAATTATTACCTGAATTTCCAACAACTAGATCACTAGCAAAACGTTTGGGTGTATCTCACAATAAAATTGCCATGAAGTTAAGAAAACATGACCTTAATTAACCTAAATTCGACAGTGCATTTGCACTGCCGAACTCATCTTTAGTTAACTGAAAATTGCTTTCATTAAGTTAATAGCATCTGTTACTGATTTACCCGCTTGCACACTTTTGATTATTGAGTCACGCATACCTTTGACGAAATCTGGTGTGTCGTCATTTTCAAGTGCTTGATCGACGAGCTGCTCTGCAGAGGCTTTCGTTCTTTTCGTTGTTGTCGAACGGGATGTTGTTTTCGTAGGTTTATTGAGTAACTTGAGATAATTTGATTGGCTTGCGATATTTTCATCAGCGTAACAAAACATATCAAGCAGAATTGCTCTGTTTTCCCAAAGTATGATTTCTGTTTCATTTTCCGGTCGAGCTTGTTGCCACCAGGTGTTTTGTCGTATTGTTGCTATCATTTCATGCCAGTATTCGGCGAATGCTCTGTCTACTTGCTGGCTGATTTTGGTAACACCTAAGCCTTGGCAAATGCTATCTAATTTTGCATTTGTTAAAACAACGAACTGATCAGGTCTTAGCATGCCTAACAATCGCGTTGCTGGCATAAAAGGAATTTTCTCATCAGGTAAATGTTGCGTAAAAAGGGCTTTGTAGGCTTCAACAAATGCAAAATATTGATTCTCACTGACCGGGCCATTATTTGGTATCAGTTCTAAAAGTTGGCAAACATCATGAGATTGTTCATTGAAGAGTTTAACAAATGACTTTGCCCCTTTTGTAGCGCCAAACCATTCAACATCAAAAGTATAAACACTCGGATCATGCTTGGCTGTATGTTTACCGATAAATGCTAGACGATCTTCTTCTATCCATTCACTATAAGGTGTTTCAAGTTTTCTTTTCAGGTAAGCGAGAAGCCCAAGGCGCTCTTGTAACGCATGTCGGGTCGCATTTTGTTCGATAAAAGCATTGAATATAGGCCATGGCATAACACGGCTCAATTTTATCTGAATGACACTAATAGCTTGTACCAGAGTATCTTCTAGCTTTTTTAATGGTTTAAACTGATGATCATCTAACAGTGCTAGGTTTAAGTCTTCTTGGCATATTCTATGAAATTCTTGACACCAATCTAAGAAATTTTCAGGGTAAGTAACTACCTTCACCGCCATAAAGTTTAAGCTTAATTCAGCAACATACTTCAATACTTGTTGATAGTATTGATTTTGCGTATCTGTTAAGTTCATTTGTACAGGCGAGGTGAGTAGTTTTTTCATTAAGTAAGTCTTAGCTTTCAGGTATTCAAAATAGGCGCGCATGATACTGAAATAGGCCGATGGTTCAAGTCTTAATACGGTGAATTGCGTGGTCTAGCGAGTAACTGCCTAATTAGTCGTCAAATTGATAGATTTATCGCCACATAATCTAGAATTACGCGTCGTTTTTAAGTAAGTTTTGACCGTAACTTACAATGGTATCTGAAACTAATTTATGGATACCGCGTTCCAAATGCCAACTGTGCCAATACAATTGTTGTTTAATTCGTAATTCTGGGGCTAGATCAACGAGTGTTCCTTGTTCAAGTAATCTTTGAACTTGCGTTGTCGGCAACAAACCATATGCAACTCCTGCAGTACACATACTGACAAAAGCTTCTGAACTTCTTACTTGATGGCGAGGGTAATCGTAACCGTTTAGGCTAAAATGATTTTTAATAAAGTCGATATGCATTTTATCCGAGCTATCAAAACTGATGGCAGGGGCATGTATCAAAGACTTTTGATTTACTCCGTCTTTAAAGTAACGTTTAATAAATTCATCATTGGCGCACAATACATAATCTAATTCGCCGATATGGCGTGCTTTGCCGCCAGAAAAACTCGTTGGCTGGCTGCTTATTGCGCCAAATACTTCACCTTTTTTCAATCGTTCGTGGCTTATTTCTTCATTACTTACTTTTAGATCAAGGGCGATATTATGCTGTTTAAGCAGTGGACTGATAGCTGGAATAAACCAGCTTGCAAGGGTGTCGGCATTTAACGCAATGGCAATTTGTGTTGTCTTGCTAGTGAGCTCTGGTCTTAGCTCACTAAGCAATGAGTTTTCTAGTTGCTTAATTTTTTGATAATGAGAAAGCAGTTTTTGCCCTATGGTGGTTGCTTCAATAGGGCTACTTCTGATCAATACCGGCTGGGCTAACCATTGCTCAAGTTGTTTTATACGCTGTGACACCGCCGACTGGGTGATATGAAGCTTAGTTGCTGCACCTTCAAAACTTTGCTCAGTAATAATACTATCAAGTGCGGCAACCAGTTTATAGTCAAGCTTTTCAATATCCATCTTCAAACCTAAAACGATATAAGTAAAGCTAATAATAAATTAAATTTATTAATTTTACTTAATTCTCTTCGCACTCTAAGCTTACGCTATTGTTTGTTAAGGGAGAGTATGATGTTAATTACTATGTTTAAAGGTTTCGTTATTGGTGCGGGTTTAATTATTCCAATTGGTGCACAAAATGCTTATGTTTTAAGCCAAGGTATAAAGAGAAATTATCATATTCTAGCCGCAACTATCTGTATCATATGTGATTTTATTTTAATGTCACTTGGTGTGTTTGGTGGTGGCGCATTGCTAAACTCTCATCCAGTTATCTCATACACGGTAACTATTTTAGGTATCGCCTTTTTAACTTTTTATGGTGCACTTTTCTTCAAAAGTTTCTATGTTGCAAATAACGATGAAATGGCAAAAGAGATGTCACTAGCGACCAAAAAGACAGTGATTTTTACTACTCTTGCTGTCACTTTATTAAATCCACATGTCTATTTAGATACCGTGGTACTCATCGGCAGTATTAGTGGGCAGTTTGCAGTAGAAGAGCGTTTATTCTTTCTATTTGGTACCTTGTTGGCATCTTTATCGTGGTTTTATGCGTTATCACTTGGCGCCGCTAAGATGTCGCCTTGGTTATCGAAACCCCATGTTCAGCGCATAATAAATTTAGTTGTTGCAATGATTATGTGGGCTATTGCAATAAGTTTGGCGATGACACTGAGTTAACCTAGCGTTTATAATTTTTGGTTTGCGTTGATGGAACAGAACCGTCGGCTATGAACAGCAAACATCAGTAGTTAATGTCATTGGTGGGGAATAATAAACTGAAGATTGGTTTTATAATACACGCCAACAAGGCTTTGAATTTATCTGTTAATATCGTCAAAGCGTCGAGCGCTTTATCCCTTAATTGGGCTATAGCGTTCGCGCTAATAAACGACAGATAACTTGCTTCAAAACCTTGTTAGCATTGAGTTGCTTGAGCTCCCTATAAGCTGTTAGTCAGGATTTCTCTGACTTTATCAATCGTTACCGATTGGTTTTCACCCATTTTAGTCATCTTCAAGTTTGTTAAACTTTCTATAATAGGGTCAATGACGTCGCTAGTGAGTTGGTACTCACTAAAGCGAGTTTTCATATTAACTTGTTGGAAGAAGTTTTCTGTTTTTTCAATGATAGCATCAATCGTTTTATCAATATCACCATTAAACTGGCTAGGCTCTATAGCTAATACGCGCTCACCATATTGCAGTAACTTAGCTTGTTTTTCAGCACGCATTATCGACATCATTCGTGGTAATACAATGGCAAGTGTTTGCGCGTGATCTAAACCATATAGGGCTGTAATTTGGTGACCAATACCGTGAGTTGACCAATCTTGAGGCACGCCAGAGCCGATTAAGCCGTTCAATGCTTGCGTTGCACTCCACATGATGTTTGCTCGCGCACCTTTATCATTGCGATCCTTGGTCAATGTAACGCCGTCTTCAAGTAAAGTCATCAAAATACCTTCTGAAAACCTGTCTTGTATTTTAGCGTTTACAGGGTAGGTTAAGTATTGCTCCATGACGTGAACAAAAGCATCAACAATACCATTGGTTAATTGTCTTTCGGGTAAAGATGACATCACCGACGGATCTAAAATAGCGAAGCGCGGATGTACATGTTCACTGCCAAAGGCTAATTTTTCGTTGGTTTCTTTTTTTGATACGACGGCAAAGCTATTTGACTCAGAGCCAGTTGCAGGTAAGGTCAGGATAACGCCAAGTGGGATGGCACTTTTTACTGGCGCAGTTTTTGACAGAATGTCCCATGGTTCCCCATCAAAATGGGCAGCAGCGGCAATAAACTTGCTGCCATCAGCTACAGAGCCACCACCAACGGCAAGAATATAGTCTATTTGCTCTTGCTCAACGATGGTCAGTGCTTTTGAAAGCGTTTCTAAACTTGGGTTTGGCTCTATGCCTGAAAATTCAAACCAAGTATGTTCTGACAATGCTGATTGTACTTGCTGATAAATACCATTACTTTTAATGCTACCGCCACCATAAGTAACAAGTACCTTTGCTGATTTAGGGATTTCTTTTGATATTTGAGCTATTTGCTGTTCGCCAAAGTGGATTTGTGTTTTATTGCTATAGCTAAAGTTAAACATAGGTAGTGTCCATTTGTTATGAGTATTGATATTTACCGGGTTAACATGATGTAAATCAATACAACTTAATTAATTATTGTTACTGTTAAACGATAAACACGACTTTAACGATGAGGAATCAATGTCAGAAAGCGCACTCATTAAACTACTAAAAATCGTTATCATATCTGGCTTGTGTTTATTGTTACTTGGCCACTATTTCATCAGTTATGCGAACTTACCTCAAAGGTTGGGAGTCGCGGGCATGATTATTAGTGCTGGCTGCATTGCCATCGGGTTAATCTTGTCGTTACCAACAAAAATGTACCTCACCTTTTTACTAGTAAAGCGTGAAAATGAAAAACGCGCTAAACATAAATGACTAGGTATGTGCGGCTACCTGATAAATTTTAAGCAGTGAGGTAATGTGTTTTTCTCTATTTTCCAGCCTTCCTGTATTGACTAAACCACTAAATGTTATCTCGATTAAATCAGCAACGTCATATGCTGTCATTGCCAATTTATCTAAACAAATCTCGTTGTTTTTGATACCTTGCTGGAGGATTTGCTCTATAAGATTACACTTAACCTCGCGCATGCTAAGTATTTCTTCCCTGCAATACTGCTTAGCACTATAAATAAGATCATTACGCACAATCTCATCATTAATTTCTTTGAATATTTCATCGCCCCATTGGGTTAGCAACGAGTCGACTTTCGTCCAGCATGGTTGTTTACAAGCTATAATACTAGCTGTTTGTTCTATCAATTCTTGATTGTAATGGACGATAACTTTTCGAAAGATCTGCTCTTTTGAACAAAACTGCTTATGTATAGTGACGCGAGAAACATCGGCATACTTGCTTATCATTGAGATAGTGGTAGCGCTAAAGCCATGCCGATAAAAGCATTGTTTTGCAGCATTTAAAATTTTAATCGTACTGTTAAGCACAAGATATCCGTAGGCAAAATTAGAACTTAGAGGGAGTTTAATTGTTTTTTATTAGAATTACAAAGTTTACAAAATTAGATAATCTGTTAATCTGTGATTCATTATTTGTGTTCAGTTAACACGTTAGAGAGTATTTAATGAATAAATTTTTGATTGCGCTGATGAGTATTATGCTTATTGTTTCTTGTTCAGAAGTGTCACAACAAAAGCAACAAAACCAGCCAGTTATGGTTAAATTAGACCATGTGAAATTAGTGAATGAGAATGCTAGTTTTACATTTCCTGCAGAAGTTGGCGCCGTGAAAACTGTCGATGTAAGTTTTGAGGTTTCAGGTCGTTTAGTGCAACAAGATATTGTCACAGGGCAGCAAGTAAGCGAAGGGCACTTATTGGCGACAATTGATCAAAAGCCGTTTATACGTCAAGTAAAAGAACAAACATCTAAAAAGCAACAAGCTGAACGAGAACTAACCCGAATCAAATCAATGCTTGAGAAAGGTCTCGTTTCTCAACGCGCTTTTGATAATGCCCAAACAACATTTGAGCTAGCTGAAATTGAATTAAGTAATAGTCAGCAACAATTAAGCTACACGCAATTACTTGCGCCATTTGACGCGCAAATTTCTGAGCGTTTAGTCGATAACAATAGTTTTGTTCAAGCAGGGCACACTATCGCGCGTATTCAAGATATGTCTAAAATCTATTTTACGATTAATGTTCCTGAGCGTGTTATTACGGCAAACACCGGCAAGAAAATTAAGCAGGCAAAGGCGACTATTGGTAGTTTGAAGCAATCTTTTCCTGTTACTTATTTAGAACATTCAACAACACCAGATCCTGTTACTCAAACATATAGAGCGGTTTTTGCAATGGATCCCATTGCTGGTGTTAGCCTCATTCCTGGTGCACGTGCCATGCTTGAAGTTGTGATTGAACAAGGTACAAATCAGCAAGTGCACGTTGTGCCATTGTCAGCTGTGCTAGGTGATAAAAAAACAGGTTTTTATACATGGCGTTTTGATGAAGGAAGTCAGTCAGTTGAAAAAGCACCGGTTAAGGTTTTACGCTTTTTAGAAAATGTCGTCGTTATTGAATCTGACTTAACACCCACAGATCAAATTGTTACCGCTGGCGCAAGCAAAATGTATTCAGGAATAGTCGTTCAGCCTTATCAGGCGGAGTTTGATTAATGGATATCGCACGTTATTCAATTAAAAATCCGGTAAATGTATGGCTACTTGTCCTGATCTGTATTGTTGGTGGTGTGATTGGTTTGTCTAATATCGGCCGTTTAGAAGATCCAGCATTTACCATTAAAAAAGCTCGGGTGATGACATACTTTCCAGGCGCTAGTGCCATAAAAGTAGAGCAAGAAATTACAGAACGGGTTGAAGTGGCTATACAACAAATGCCTCAACTAAAACGTGTTACGTCAATTTCAAAACCTGGTATATCTGAAGTAACCGTTGAAATTAATGATACCTATAACTCTTCAACATTGCCCCAGATATGGGATGAACTGAGAAAGCGTTTACGTGATGTTCGAGCTAGTTTACCGATTGGTGCATCCGAGCCCGTAGTTCTTGATGATTTTGGTGATGTATACGGTTTGTATTATGCACTAACGGCACCAGACTTCACCCTTAATGAGATTAGAGAGTTCTCTCGTATTATTCGTCGTGAATTACTTACGACTCAAGGTGTTGCAAAGGTTGAGGTCAATGGACTTAAATCTCAACAAATTGTTGCCTATATGGATCCTTATCGCATCGCTGGTCTTGGTTTGTCATTTCCAGATGTTATTGCGCTCTTTAATGATAACTTGCAACCTTTTGACAGTGGTCGTATTGAAGTTGATGGTAAGAAGCTGCGGTTGCTGGTGGAAGACGCAGACTCGCGTATTGAAAGTTTAAGTAACTTAACACTCGTACTGCCTGGTTCAAGCTCATCGATTAAAATTCGTGATTTAGCTGAACTAAGGTTAGAAGAAACTGATGTTCAAGATTTTCTTGTTCACCATCATGGTAAGCCTGCTGTTACGTTAGCTATCTCAGCAATCAACGACGTTAATATTGTTAATGTGGGTGAACATATTGATAAAAAAATAGCCGATGTCTTAGCAAAGCTACCGGCAGGTCTTGAACTCACGCCAATTTATAACCAAGCAAAAATTGTCGATGAAGCGGTTGTTGGCTTTATCGAAAACCTTGTTTTATCGGTGGTTGTAGTAACCGCGACGTTATGTTTATTTATGGGGTGGCGCTCTGGCGTGGTCGTGGGCTCTGTTTTGTTGATCACGGTAATGGGGACTGTGTTAATCATGTGGCTACTTAATTTGCAATTACAGCGTATTTCGTTAGGTGCAATGGTTATTGCCATGGGCATGCTTGTTGATAATGCGATTGTTGTTGCAGAAGGCATGATGCTTAGAATGAAGCAGGGGAAATCAGCTAAACAAGCCGCCAGTTTCATTGTAAAACGAACACAATGGCCATTACTTGGTGCTACCGTTATTGGTATTGCTGCCTTTTCAGGTATTGGCTTATCAAACGATTCAACAGGTGAGTTTCTTTTTTCATTATTTGCTGTCGTGCTGATTTCATTACTATTAAGTTGGGTTTTGGCTGTTAGCGTGACCCCTTTGTTTGGTTCTTACTTTTACAAAGTTGAGACAAGTACTGAGCAATATAAAAAAGTAGGTGGCTTTTTGAAGGGCTATTTAGGTTTACTTAATGTTGCACTGCGCAATCGAGGAATAACCGTAGGCCTTCTTATTGCTGTCACGATTACTGCCTACGCTAGCTTTGGTAGTGTCAAACAAGGTTTTTTCCCGCCGTCTAATACGCCACTGTTTTTTGTCCATTATTGGGGGAACCAAGATAATGATATTCGTCAAACGACTCAGGCTATTTCAGCAGTAGAGCGAGCGTTACTTAAACACGAAAAAGTAGCGACAATAACAAGTTTTGTTGGCCGAGGTGCTGATCGTTATACCTTAACCTATAGCCCACAAGCACCGAATGAAAGTTACGGTTTGTTATTGGTTAGAATGGATAATACTGATGATATTAATAACTATGCGCAGGAAATATTAGCAACTGCCAAACAACACAGCCTGGATGCTGATTTCTATTTAGAGCGTTTACAGTTTGGCCCAGGTGGCGGTGCTAAATTAGCCGCTCGTTTTTCAGGACCAGATAGTCAAGTGTTAAGAGAGTTAGCTGATCAAGCGATGGCTATTATGCGTGCTGATGGCGGTATTAGAGATATTCGTCAGGATTGGCGTCAACAAGGTCTGGCATTGAATACGCATTTTGATGAATATAATGCGGGTATTGCAGGCGTTTCACGGACAGACTTTACACGTGCAGTACAATACGCATCTACAGGTGTTGACCTGGGCATTTTGCAAGACGGAAACTATGCGTATCCCATTCGTGCAAAAATGTCATCCTCACAAGATTCAGTGATTGATGCGATTGAAAATAATCAAGTTTGGAGCCAGCAACAGCGCCAATACATCCCGTTTAAACAGCTATCATCTGGCGTGAGTTTGGTCAGTGAAGAAGTATTAATACAGCGAAGAGATCGGCTTAGAACAATCACCATATTTGCAGATCCTGCTTTTGGGGAAACCGCGAATAAAGCCCTTTTGCGTGTAAAAGGTGATATTGAGTCTATTAAATTACCGGCGGGCTATTCATTAGCTTGGGGTGGTGAGTATGAGTCGGCAAAAGATGCACAAAAAGCGCTAGCTAGTGGACTACCTGCCGGCTTCTTAGTGATGTTTTTAGTTTCTGTATTACTGTTTGGCAAGTTAAAGCAACCATTGATTATTTGGCTTGTCGTACCAATGGCGGTTGTTGGTGTTGTCAGTGGCTTGTTATTGGCTGACATGCCATTTGGTTTTATGTCTTTGCTCGGTTTTTTGAGCTTATTTGGTATGTTAATTAAAAATGCGATTGTATTAATTGAAGAAATTGATCTACAAATTGCCGAAGGTAGCCCACCAAATATGGCTATTGTTGAAGCGAGTGTAAGCCGTTTACGTCCGGTATCTTTAGCTGCAATTACAACAATCTTAGGTATGGCTCCGTTACTATTTGATGCATTTTTTGCTGATATGGCGGTCACCATCATGGGGGGATTGACGTTTGCTACGTTATTAACCTTGATTGCCGTCCCTGTGTTGTATAGCCTGTTTTTTAAGATAAAAGTAAACTAATTTACAGGTAAAGCCCAATAATAGGTTGGGCTTTTAACCACCACAAATCTGGTTTCGGCCAGCTTTTTTTGCATCATACATCAAGATGTCTGCTTGTTTTTTAGCCTGCTCAAAGTCGAATAGGGTTAACGCTTGGCTTACGCCAAAACTCGCCGTTAATGTAATAGGTTGGTTTTCACGGGTTATTGTATTTTGTTCTATCAACTGGCGTAGCTTTTCGCATATGCTCAATCCAATACTGATACCTGTTTGTGGGAATATCAGTAAGAATTCTTCTCCTCCAATACGAGATACAATATCGCTACCTCGACAATTTTCTTTTAGGAGATTGGCAATATGTACTAAGGCTAAATCACCTGTATCGTGTCCGTAGGTATCGTTTACTTTTTTGAAGTGGTCGATATCAGTAATTACGACCGTCATCGGAAAGTATTTCTCTGGATTTATGGTTGCAGATTCAAGCAAAATGTTATCAATGAAGCGTCTGTTGGGCAGTTTAGTTAACGCGTCGGTGTTGGCTTGTTTTTGCTTGTTGAAATTTAGCATGGTGAGCTCTACGTAGCTCTGAAAACGAAAGTACTCAGCAATTAAGCAAAGTATCATAGCCACTAAGTATGATGCCAAGAAGCGTGAAATTTCTACACTGCGGTATGTCGCTTCAAGTATACCTGGATTAAATAACAGCGCCATTAAGGCAAAATACACTAAAATGTTGCCTATCAAGCCATTAAAATAACCAAAGAACACAAAGTAAACGATAGGGAAGGGGAGTATCCAATATAAACCGGTATTTTGATTTCCTCCTGAGTAAGCTAAGTATAATACTAAGATACTGATGCCAATCGAGCATAAAATGACTGACACCTTAAAGCGTTGATGAAAGTGAGATAACACCGCATTAATGATAAAAAATATGCCAAGCACATTGAGCGTGACTTTAACCGCACTATTGTCACCACTTTGCTGATTCGCAAAATATAAAATGATTAAACTACATAAGTAGCTCAGCATGTAAAAAACGAGTTTTTTGCGTTTTAACTCAACTTCTTCTGTTGATTTTAAACTAATGAATTTTTGCCACCAATCCATAGACTTGCCTATTCATAATCTCATAATCAAATCTTAGTGAATATTATCATTATGTACAGTTTGTTTATTATCTCTGGTCTTACCTCTTACGCAAAAATCCGATAGCAGTTATAATAATGCACGTATTTTTATTTATTATTGGAAGTTCTATGAGATTCTTATCTCGTCGTTTAGTGATGCCTAACGACTTAAATTACGCTAACTCATTGTTTGGTGGCAGAGCATTAGAGTGGATTGATGAAGAAGCGGCGATATACGCAATTTGTCAACTCGAAACAAACTGTTTAGTAACCAAGCATATCGGCGAAATTAGTTTTGAATCAGCGGCGCTGCAAGGAGATGTTGTAGAGTTTGGTTTAAAAACAAAAAGTGTTGGTAAATCATCTATCACGGTAACTTGTATGGTAAGAAACAAAGTAACGAAGAAAACCATCTGTTTAGCCGACGATATTGTATTCGTAAAAGTTGATCCTGACACGCGTTTACCTGTGCCGCATGGAAAAACGCTTGAGCAGCTTAAACAGCAAACGCTAGATGAAATTAAAACGTTAAATATGTAATAACAAAAAGGCCTGAATATTAAGGTTTTTTTGATATTGATTAATTATTTTCTTCAATTTTTTTTTGCTTTAAACGCTTCTACGCAGCCTTTGCTTGTCGTATGTCTAAAAACAAAGAAACAGCAATTAATATTAAGGTGGCCATTAAACCAATAGCTAAGGTTTTTGCGTTAATAGCGCCACTTGATAAAGCAATTAAAGAAAAGCCAATTATAACTAGTATGACCTCTTTCATTGCACACATAGCATAAAACTACTTTCGCTACTCTTTGAAATAACGAAGCTAGGTTAAGCTGTAGTGAATTGAGCATGGATTGTTTAAATTTGTATTAGGATTTAACTTTTAAATTTGCATCGACTTTGTTTGGGTGCTTAATTGAATTCCAGTAAGTGATCTTGCCGCCCACATTTACTCTTTCGAAGCCAATTGAACCTTTACTTGGTATGTTTAAAAAGTCTAATAAGCGATTATAACTCTCTTCTTTTGCAATATTTATGGTAAGTAAACGTTGATGGTTGTCATTAAAGCAGTGCTCTACGCGTTGCTGATGATTCACATAAATGTTGGTAAGAAACTCATCACTATTTATATTTTCTTGGGTTAATGGATTAAAGACATTTTGATAGCAACGCTTTAGTGTTGGGTTAAAACCTCCATCTGTTCGGGTTACATTGCGATGCATGCGATTAAGTAATTGCTTTATCGAAGGTAACCACAACTCTAAATCACGGGTAAGGTGAATAAATTTAGCGTTTGTGTAAGTGTTGGCAAGCATCTCAAAGTCACAAAATATAGGTGCGTCGGCGATTACCTGTGCCTGCTCAAAGGCAGCGTTGGTATAGGATGTATGTGCAACTTTATAACCGAGTTGGAGCATCGCCGAACAAATACTTGTGGTGCCCGTGCGTGGCAGTCCAGTAATAAAAATTTTTTCTTGTGTAGGCATGATTCTACTTTTTAGTATGATTGACGATAGTGGCCAAACTAACTAAATAATCGTTGCCACCAAGGTTGAGGCGCATGATTTGCTAAATCGTACTGTGTGTCAAGGAGACCGATGCGCAATGAATAAGTATTACCATGCCCCCATGGCCACCAAATAAGTATAAGCCCTGGTGATTCTTTAGTTGCCGACATGGTGAAAATTTTTTGCTCTGTTGATAACTTACCGTAAGGTGTGAATTGTTCTCGAAGCGAATTAGGTGCTTTCTTAATGTTTTTACTGTGCCATGTATCCGGTACATTTCGTTCAACGACGGTTAATATGTCTTGCGCAAAGTTTCGAGCAAAATGCGTCAAAATAACTTGGTGCTTTGCATCCCACTCCCACTCAAGATCTGAGGTCACTCTTGGTTGATTAATGGTATTAAAGGCGAGCTCAATTTTGGTGACTAATAATTGACTTTTATCTTTAGTTGATTGCTCTGTAGGCATATGCGTTAGTTTTTTAATTTTCGTCGTTTATTAGGTATTGTCGATAGTTTTTCACACCGAAATATCTAATGGATTTTTTATGAGTGACTTTTTTGGCAATAAGCACGTTGTCTCGGTATATTTTTACAACTTGCTTATCACCATTTTTGTCGGTTTCGTATTGATGAGCAGGGTTTAGGCGCAAATCATCAAACTCAGTTCTCATGATTAATTTCATAAAACGCTCAAATACTAGGTGCTAGATATCAAGGTTGGCACACCACTTACTCGCCTTAACAAATTCTTGAGATAATGCCTCTTTATCTAATGCCAGTTTTACGATTAGGTCATCAGCATCATTGGCACCTTCAATAAAGCTTGTTGCTAACTTAAGTAGTTCGCCAAGCTGACCTTGTTGCCCAACCAATGCATCCTTTATCGGGTCGGCTAACGGCATAGTTGCCATGATGTCGGCCATTGGCATACTCAACAGGACTTCCATTGAGCTTAGTAAGCCGGTAATAAAAGCAAAATCACGAACTTCTTTAAATTGTTGGTGAACGGCAATTGATGACATTAACTTACCTGCAATCAAAGATTGCTTGGCAATTTCATCGGTACTATCGGAAGTTAGCTTTGACAAAGCTAAGATTGAAACAAACTGTTTTAAACTATCTTCGCCAAGGTAAGCTGCTGCTTGTTTTAATGATGTTATTTCAACTCGAGTGCCTACGGCAACGTTATTCACCATTTTTAGTAAACCAACGCTCAGGTTTACGTCGTGACCAATAATCGTCGATACAGCATTAAAGCTAAACGGTTCTTTAAAGGTCTCGCTTATCAAGTTCAACATTTGCGCCTTCATAGGTGCCAAAGTTTGACCTTCTATTATTTCAGGGATGTGATAAAAGTATCCTTGGAAATAATTAAAACCAACTTCTGCTAACGATTGGCGCTGAAATCGTGTTTCAACCTTTTCTGCTGCTAACTTGATGTTAAAAGGTCGCATGCGAGATAGCGCTTTAAAGACTTGTTTTGGGTTCTGCTGCTCTACATCGATTTTCAATACGGAAATATAAGGAAATAATACATCCCACTTTTCAGCTAAATCATAATCGTTTAAGGCGATTCGATAGCCTTTGTTGTGGTAGAACTTAACAATTTTTATCAATCGGTCTGAGGCTGTTTTATGGCCAACGATTTCAATTACGATACTATCTTTATCAAACATTAAGGGATACTTATTAATCAAGCAGTGCTCGGTAAAGTTGATAAATGCGCGTTTACCCATGCAGATTGCTTTTATATCACCATGAATGTGATTTTGAATAATGAGCTTTGCGGTCGCAATGTTTTTATCGATTGCAGGGAATGAATTTTCGGGGCTATCTCTGAAAAGTAATTCATAGCCAATCGTATTATTTTTAGCGTCAAAAATGGCTTGTCTAGCAATATAGGTATTATACATTTTATCAATAAAAACAGGGTTAATAAGTTGTTAAGCCTAAGATACCCTAATTTAACGTCATTTTACTAGTAAAAAGCATGATATTTTGTTGTTACTGTACTCGCTATGTTGAAGTGTGCTTGGTTAACTTGTTAAAAATCAGTCAGTTAATGGGGTGGTTAGTCGTTTATAATTTGTTGAATCAGATTTTACATAATATGCGCAAATATTTTTATTCTTCTGGTTAAAGTTTATTAATTTATTGTCGATAAAACGCACAGAGTTGAAGAGAGAAAAAAAGAGAGAAGGTTGTGCGTCAATTAAATTCATTAGGTCAAGCAGTTGCTATGGAAACATCGTCTACGGCTGTGACTTTTAAAAATTTAAAAAATGATCAGCAAAAGCAGCAACAACCTAAAAAAGCTAAACAGAGCGAAAAAAAGAAAACTGATCACTATCAAGAAAAAGCGGTATCTGAAGTTCAAAATTTTGAAGAAAGGCGCTCAGGAGATGAACGCCGGACCGGAGGTAAAGCTCAGCGTCAACGATGGATAGAGTCACGTCAACAACCCGATAGACGTAAATCAAACCAACAGACGAAAGTTAACTTTGTTATTTAATCTTCGTAACCCCATGGCGCTTTAGGCGCTGTAATCGGCTGAGATAAATCAAAATCCACTTGAAATTCCCTAGCTAGCCTTATCATTCTATAGCTAAAGCGTTCAGGGTATAAAAAGAACTGCCAAGTATTATCGTTTGATTGAGGGATTCCCTGTTTAACAAAAAGCTGCTTGGTATAACTGTCCGCAGGGAAAGACTGAACTTGTGCGAATCCTTCATCTTCTGTTAATCCGCCGTACATGGTCAATGTATCTTCAGAACCATCTTTATGACGATGATCATGTTTTAGCATTAAACCTGCATGAGTTTTGGTTATTATCCATGTGCGCGATGAATCATCACCAACGTGAAACGGTATTTGAATTTGATTTTCGTCACAGTACCTCACATGCATCACTAGCTTTTCTGAAAAACCATCACTTTTCGGCGTGTCGGTTTTAATTTTACCTAAAAATGCTTTGCCACAGTATTGCTGTAGGTTGTTGAAGAAAGACTGCTGGGCGGCCGCGATTGGCACGTCTACGTCAGCAATTGCGGTATTAAGTGAGAGTAAGCTAACACTAGCTAAGGTTAATAAGCGATTATTCATGGAAAGTTGTTTACTCCTTTATGTTGTAAATTCCTTGAGGTTATTTATTGGCAAGATACACAATTATTTAGTTTATTTCACTATTCTTTATTGAAAACCATTAGGCAGTTTAAACCGGTATTTTGTGTTAACTATTTGATAAATAGTATTAATAATGAGTTGGCACCAGTCTTGTAATGTATATGGTAAATGGCCAAAGCCAGAAATTGAGTATCAATAACAAGGAATTATGATGAAAACTTTACCAACTATAGTCGCTCTTGCCTTAGCTTCAGCTGCACCTTTAGCATTAGCTGATAATAATTGTGATGTTAACCTTGATGCGAACTTCTCCCTGAAAAACAATCATATTGTTTTTTCAAACGATCATCATGAGTTGTATCAAATATCAGACGATAACGAATTAATTATTGATAGTAAGGTTGTTGATTTATCTTCATCACAACGAGCGACAGTTGATGCTTTTGCAACAGGTATTCGTGACAGTGTTCCGCAAGTTCGTACCGTGGCAATCGAAGGTGTGAACATCGCGATTGAAGGTGTAAACCTAGCGTTTAACGGGCTACTTGGTGAAGGTAATGATGTGAGCGAAGAGTTAACCTATGAGTTAACTGAAATTCGAGAACAGTTAGCTCGTAAACTTGATAGTGAAACCGGTATTTATATTGGAAGCAATGAAGAAGTTGCAGAAGATATTTTAGGTGAAGACTTCGAGCAACGTTTTGAGCAAGTGTTAGAAAGTGCTATTGAAAAATCAATGGGCAGCTTATTAATGGCGGTAGGTCGTGAGATGATGTTCTCTGGCGGCGATATGGAAGCTTTCGAAACACGCATGGAAGACTTTGGTCAAAACATTGAAAGCCAAATGGAAGCCCGTGCTGAAACGCTTGAACAAGCTGCTGACGAACTTTGCCAAGCACTTGTGACAATTGATGAATTAGAAGATGACATGCAAGACGCAATTCCACAATTAAAAGATATTGATGTTTTGCATATCCACGGTCATAGACACAACGATATTTAAACCACTGATACGTTATACACTCCATGTACTTCGCGGGCGAAAGCCCGCTTTTTTTATTTCTACTTGCAAATTTTTGGTTAACTGGTACAAATGCTTTTCTTAATTATTTGGGCAAGCTATGAATCGATTTCAGTATCTTCATCAAACACGAATAAATAGTGCAACTAAACCCTTTAATGCTCGAGGAAAGGGGGTTAAACGCTGTAGAAATTGCCAAGTTGCGATACAAAACTGTATATGTCATTTGAAGGTAACTAACCATTGTAATGCTGCATTTTTAGTCATATTGCACGACAGTGAAATTCTTAAACCAAGCAATACTGGTCGACTAATAGAAGATGTTTGCGCCAATACCTTTCCGTTTATATGGTCGCGCACTCAGCCTCAAGATGAGTTAATTGCTTTATTGAACGATCCTCGTTGGTTTCCTATGCTTGTATTCCCTCAGCAGTACGCACTTCCTGAGCAAACCGTGTATACCGACAAAGTAGCAATACCTGATAATAAACAACCGTTGTTTGTTTTACTCGATGGTAGTTGGCGAGAAGCAAGGCGTATGTTTAGAAAGAGTCCTTATTTAACTAAGCTTCCAATTGTTACCTTACCTGATAACAACCAAGCACAATTGTCTGATTCGCGATACGCTTTACGAAGTGCTCAAGTTAATAATCACTTAGCAACGGCAGAAATTGCGGCTAAGATATTAAAACAGCAAGGAGAGAGTTCTTCTGGTGAACTGCTCGATTTATGGTTTGACGTGTTTTCTTGGCAATATCAAAAAAGTGTTTGCCAGCCGTCCGTTGGGGATGAAAATGCTGTGATGAAATATCAACAATTTATAGGTGAAAAAGGGCTGAATTACGATGGTAAATAGCATGAAAGTGATAAAAACATCGCGCCTTATTATTAGGCCTATGGCGTTAAGTGACGCAACGTTTATTCATCAGCTATATAACCAGTCATTATTTCTCAAGTTCATCGGCAATAAACAGATAGACGATATTGATGCAGCCACCACTTATATTTTAGATGGGCCACAATTTAGCTACAAAACATACGGTGTTGGACTAATGACCGTCAGTTTGCATGATGGCACACCGATCGGCGTATGCGGGCTATTGCAAAGAGAAGATTTACCACAGCCAGATTTAGGTTATGCGTTAGATGAAGCATTCTATCGCAATGGTTACATGAAAGAAGCATGTCTTGCGGTGTTAAATAAAAATCAGCACATGCAAAACATTCTTGCTATTACGAGTAAAGACAACGAAGCCTCGTCGCAACTACTAAAAACATTAGGTTTTGTGTTAATGGAAGAGGGGCATAAAGGTTATCCTGATGCCGATATTTACCAATTTATCACGAGTTAGTTGGTTGGTTTTTGCGGTATAAGTATGTTTGCTTTATCCAGACACAGTGCTTTTAGGAAGTCCCACACAAAAGCAACACGAGCGAGCCTTTTACATTCGGGGTGCGTGATTAAATAGAATGTTCTGGCTATTTCAATTTCTCGACAATATATTTGCTTCAAGTCAGGGTCTTGTTCTGCAAGAAAGCAAGGCAGAATACCAACGCCTAAACCGTGTTTAATCGCTTGATATTGACTGATAACACTATTAGACCGAAACACAGGTACTATGTTTTCGGTTAACTCATTAAAGTAGGCGAGTTGTTCGGTGAATAATAAACTGTCAACATAACTTACCCAAGGAAGTTGATTAATAGGCAAGTTATTGTCGTCAATCGTTTTACCTACTTCACTGTACTTATTCACGTATAAATTAAGTTGATAATCACAAAGTTTGGTAACAATCATCGAGGTGTTATTTGGCTTTTCGAGTGATATCGCAATATCAGCTTCATTGCGACTAATTTTAACATCACGAGATGAGTGCAATAGGTCAATATCTATATTGGGATGTTGTTGGTAAAAAAGCGAAAGGTTTGGCGTTAAGAAATAGCTGGCGAGTGCTTCTGTTAAGCCTATGCGCACAAGGCCAGATTCATCGGTTTTTTCAAGCGCTATGTGATTAAATGCATTCGTTGCTTGTTGCTCCATCATACTCGCACTTGCCAATAGTTGTTCACCGTCAAGTGTGAGTACGTGGCCATCAATACTACGCTCAAAAAGCTTGGTAGCCAGTTGCTCTTCAAGTTTATGGATGCGCCTCGAGACAGTTGATGCGTCTTTGTTCAGGCGCATAGCGGCTTGAGAAAGCTTCTCTGCGCGTGCAACTTCTAAAAATATTTTAATATCTTCCCAGTTCATAATCGCTAGTATACTGATTTATATTGTCTTTGCATATATGCAAGGCTTATTGCAATTGTGCATATTGCTTACTGGCTGATAAAAGCATACCTTTAGCTCGATAAATGATAACAAGCAACAAGGTTTTGTAATGACCATTAAAGAAATTCCCCTAATTATCAACGGCGAGAAAGTTCGCTCTCAATCAGACGTTTGGTTAGATGTATTAAACCCAGCAACACAAGAAGTGGTTGCGAAGGTACCTGTGGCTACAAAAGAAGAAGTTGACGCGGCGGTTGCATCAGCCCATGAAGCGTTTAAATCTTGGTCAAAAGTATCGTTGACTAATCGCATGCGAATTATGATGAAATTCCAAGAGCTTGTTCGTCAACATACTGTCGAAATTGCTGAGTTAATAACTCAGGAGCATGGTAAAACATTACCAGATGCCGAAGGTGAAGTAGGGCGTGCGTTAGAGGCTGTAGAAAACGCCTGTTCAATTACCCGTTTACAACTTGGTGAAATGGCGAACAATGCCGCTACAGGTGTTGATGTCTATACGCTAAACAAACCATTAGGTGTTGGTGTAGGTATTACTGCATTTAACTTCCCTGTGATGTTGCCAGCATTCATGTTTCCACCTGCAGTAGCTTGTGGTAATACGTTTGTTTTAAAACCATCAGAGCAAGATCCATCAGCAACCATTCGATTTGTAGAGTTAGCGCTAGAAGCTGGTATTCCTGCAGGTGTATTAAACGTTGTTCATGGTGGGCCAGACGCTGTAAATCAATTATGTGAGCACGACGATGTTAAAGCGGTTTCATTCATTGGCTCTACAAATGTTGGTACGCATGTATATAACCATGCAAGTAAACACGGTAAACGCGCACAAGCAATGATGGGTGCTAAAAACCATATGGTTATTATGCCTGACGCAAACAAAGATCGTGCAATTAATGATTTATTGGGTTCAGCGTTCGGTGCTGCAGGTCAACGTTGTATGGCTAACCCTGTGACCATTTTAGTTGGCGAAGCGCGTAATTGGTTGCCTGAGATTGCTGAAAGAGCAAAACAAATGAAGGTTGGTCCAGGCACACAGCGTGATGCTGACTTAGGTCCGGTTGTATCGCCTCAAGCTAAAGCTCGTATTCTATCTATTTTAGATAGTGGTGTAGAACAAGGTGCAACATTACTTGTTGATGGTCGCAACTGCATTGTTGAAGGTTATGAGAAAGGCAACTTTGTTGGCCCAACGATGTTTTCTGATGTTAAACCTGATATGGACATCTATACACAAGAAATTTTCGGCCCTGCATTATGTGTGCTAGAAGCTGAAACCTTGGAAGAAGCGATTGAAATCATTAACGCGAACCCTAATGGCAACGGTACATCTTTATTCACATCAAGTGGATGGGCTGCTCGTAAGTTCGAAAATGACATTGATGTAGGTCAAATTGGTATTAATGTACCAATTCCTGTACCTGTCGCTTATTTTAGCTTTACGGGTTCACGCGCCTCAAAACTAGGTGATTTAGGGCCAAATGGTAAACAAGTAATTAGCTTCTGGACACAAACCAAGTCAGTAACTGCGCGTTGGTTCGAACCTGACCATCAAGACGGTAGTGCTGTACATACAACGATCAGCTTGAAATAAATGTAAAGATCGTGTTATAAATGCCGGCACTTGATGCCGGCTTTTTTATATCAAAAAATAATAAAAATACATAACAGGTCTGAGGTGTTGGTTTTTTTTACATAATTCAAATGGTTACAGAGAGTAAATGTCTTTAGTTGTTGTTTTTAAAGGTTTTTTATTGTTTGGCGCGTAATTTGCATCGTGTGGAGTAGTCTAGAAGTTTTAATTGATGAGTATTGCAAATGATTAAAAGGATATTAATGAAGTCTTTTGCGTCGATGTTGTTTTTAGCAGCGTTAGGTGCGAATGCCGATTCTTACACGATTTCATTTGATGAGAATGGTTTACGTTCTCCAACTGACGGCAACAACTGTGCTACCTGTAAATGGAAGTATAGTAAAAATAAAGGTCAGATAATTGATGAAGAATTTACATCTACTGGGCATATTGGCTCTCTGGGTGACGTAGATGTTACGTTTTGGGCTCAATCTAGTTGGGCACATTGGGGGAGCAGTGATGTTTCAGCTGATGCCAACGCATTTAACAAGACAAATTCTGATTTATTCCTAACTTTGTTCAATACTGATGCAACTTGGGTTACTCAGGATGAAGACCTAAAAGTAGACCAAGGTAATGTGGCTGTTATCCATGAAAGAAATGGTCAGTGTAACCTAAACTGGAATGGCGGTAAGGGGTTATGTAAAGATCCTGATGACCGTTATTCAGGTAGCGATCCTCACGGTGGTTTTGTATTTATTGACTTTAGTGAGCCTGTTAGTCTGAAATCGATTGGACTAGCTGATATTGAAGATGGTGCAAACCAACGCGGTTCATTTAGTTTTTACGGTTCTGCTGGCAACATGATTGATGATGTTGAGATGATGACAGTGACTGGTAACGGTGGTTATACAACGCAAAACTTCTCGTTATCTGAAACGATTTCTTATTTAGTGATCAGAATGCAAGGATCAGGTGGTTTCAAAAACCTTTCTTTCGATACTGTTGCGAAAGTGCCAGAGCCAAGTACAATCGTTTTATTTGGTTTAGCAATGTTGTTTATCTACAGACAGAAACAAAACGCTTAAACGCAATTTTGAAGATGAAAAGCTGGTATACACCAGCTTTTTTTATGTCTGTAATTTAACGCTTTACTCTATAAGAGCGGATTGGCTTTCTAGCGGCAAACGAGTGTTTTGATAGGCATCTAAAGAAGGGCTGTCTTTATCTATTGTGTTAATATAGATATTTCGCTCATTCCACATAACTTCCATATCGTATAAACAAAATGAAAACTGCGCAGGATCTTCTATCCAATGTTTATTGATATGAACGTATACTCGAACAAATAGCTCATTCCCATTTTGCCAATAACCTAAAATCAAGTAAGGGTATAGTTCGCCCTCATGGAATATGGTAAATGCGGCGGTATTTTTCCAAGGAATGCCGATAGATTGTTTGATACTTATCAGTGCTTTTTTATACAAGGCTTGGTCGAGGATATTCGCTTGGTAAGTAATGGTATATATTTTTACACCACTTTCATCTAACCAGTTATCCTGCTGTTCAATTTTTCGTGGTTTGTACATGATGTGATTTGGTATTTGCGAGAACGTTTTTATACGTTAACACCAAATTGAGAAAAGGGCAGTAATGTTACTGCCCTTTAATCGTTATTGATTATCTAACGTGAATTTACCATCTATTGCTTGTTTTATTTTAGCTTTTAAAGCGTCTGATTTTGCTACACTTAATGCTTGATAAAGCTGAGTAAGTGCCTCGTCGTTTCTGTTTAGTTGTTGGAGTGTTACACCTAAATGAAAGCGAGTGGTCGCATTGTTATTGTCTCTAGCAAGGCTCTCTCTAAAGTAATTAACTGCCGTGTTAGCTTGATTGTTATGCACGAGAACCCAGCCATAGGTATCATTAACTTTGGCTTCAAGTGGGGCATACTGATAGGCTGATTTTGCATGTGTTAACGCGTCAGTATAATTACCGTTATCAACGAGTAAGTTAGCAACATTATTAAGGCTAAATATATCTTTGTTGTTGATATTAATTGATGCTAGGTATGCCTGAATCGCCTTATCACTTAAACCATGTTGTTCATAAAGATTGGCAAACTTGCGCCAAGAGCGCCAATCATAAGGATGGTTAGTCAACCAGTCGTTGAACTGCACGTAACTTTCCGGTAATTTTTTATTGATTAATAAACAGCGTATAACAAGTTCATGGTTATCAATAATAGGCTCTAACTTATAAGCTTTTTTTGCAGAGTTTAGTGCTTCTTGATCTCGATATAATTTCAATAAAATATTGGCCTCTAATCGATAATAAAGACCATCTTTTTTCTTTTGCTGCCTAAGAAGTTTTAGTGCATTTTCTAATTCACCGGTTGCTTCAAGTAATTGTACTTGTAGGGTATGTAATTGCGCCTGTTTACTGTCTAGCTTACTGATAGTAGCAATACTTTTTTCAACGGATAGGTAATCTTGTGCACTTAGCTGTAACTTAGCTATTTCAACGAGCTTCTCAGGATCTTCCGTAAATAGTCCAAAGGCTATGCGAAGTGAACGTGCTGCCTGCGATAGATCACTTAATTGGATGTTGGCTTTTGCTTTCACAATAAGAGCAAAAGGTGATAAAGACTCTAACCTGTTAATATCATTAGCAGTATCGATTGCTTTTTGTGGTTGATTATTAGCAAGATAAGAATTGGCTAGTTGATATTTATTTTTTAAGTTTTGTGGCGATAGTTCGTTTATTTGTTCATATACAGCAAGGGCGCTTTTGTTATCATTTTGCGCGATAAGTAACTCACCGTATATTGGCAACATATTGAGGTTGTCTGGGTTTTTAGCCAATGTGCCTTCAATTATTGCTTGTGCATTTGAGTATTCTGCATTTTTTAAATAAAGTTGCGCTAAATTTCGATTAACGATCTCATCTTCTTTGTCAATGACAAGGGCTTTTTTGAAGTATTCTTTAGCTTGGTTGTCATCACCATTGACCAAATAAGCAGAGCCGATAAAGTTCAAGTCAGTAATTGAGAGTTGACGATCATTCTCTGCAAAAAGCTGTTCTAATTGTTTGGCTGACTGAAGTGCTTCCTTTGTAAAACCTAAATTTAAGTAGTTATAACCCAGAATAAGCATCGCTTGGTTGTCAGCGGTAAAACTATCATTGCTGGTTTGCTCACTAAGCAAGTCTATTGCTTGCTTTGCTTTACCTGACTTCAATAACACGACAGCGTGCAGGTTCTTCATTTCTGGCTTATCGGTAATTTTACCAGGCAAGCTATTAATAAACTCTATAGCCTGACTATAGCGTTGTGTTTCAATTAACGAACGCAACATGATATGTGCACTACGCGTTGTTAATTGATCATGTGCAACTGGTTGAAGTAAATCAGCTGCAAGATCATATTGTTTTCGTTGGCTCGCGATTTCAGCAAGTATTTCACGTGCTTGCTTACTGCTAGGATTCTTTTGCAAATAACCATTTAAACTGGTTGTTGCGTTTTGTAAGTTACCTTGTAGGTATTGAGAAAAACCATATATTAAGGCTAATGGTGCAAATTGCTCTATGGTTTCTGGCTCAATTTGACTAAACTTTTCAGATGCTTGAGCAATAACATTTTTTGCTTCGATACTATTATTGGTTTTTGCTAAGTATATACCGTGTAAAAGTTGTGCGAATGGGTCATTGGGCTGCTTTGATAGCAAGAACTCTATGTCAAGTTTAGCTTTTGGTAACTTGTTTTGATCTAAATAAATAGCTGCTCTGGAACGTCGAGCGTCAAGGTAGTCTTCTCTTAGTATGATTGCTTCATTATAGGCAGAAATAGCGTCATCAAGTTTTAGCGATTGACGAAATTGCTCTCCTTCAAAAAAAGCAACATAAGGATCATTAGGGGCGATAGCCTTTGCTTGCATTAAATATTGTCTTGCTAATAACGGGTCTAGTTGCTTTTTAGCAATTGTAGACAAGCCTAATAGTGCATCGATATTTCCTTCATCAAGTGTTAACGCTTGTTCATAGTTAAATTTAGCTTCGTCTAGCTTATTTAATCCGGTATTGGCTTTTGCTCGATAAACATATACTAAGGTATTCACCTGAGGTGAATATGGGCCAATATTTATGTCCGTTAATATTGTTGAGTGTTTACTTTGTAACAGCAGTGATTGCGCGAAAGGAATTATAACAATTGATTTATCAGCATTGAGTGACAAAGCTACTCTATATTGGTCTTCAGCAGCTGCTAGCTCGCCATATTCCAAAAGAATTTGGGCGAAGAGTAACCTAGCTGGCAAATTATTAGAATCTTCTTTCAAGGCATTTTTAACGTGAATGACAGCTGTATTGATATCGCCTTGCTCATATGCTGACATCGCCTTTTCATATAAAGCGTTTGCATAACCGCCTATTTGTGAAGATTCACTAGATTGGCTATAACTTGTTGGCGTTAATACAAGAGAAAAGGTTGAAATAGCAATCGCCACACTTTGTGGTAAAAGACGTTTTAAATCCATTTTTTATAATATGTTCATGATCTGTACGAGTAGTGTATTACAGCTTAAAGTTATATAGCTAGTGGCAATCATGTTATATCGTTAATTTTGCAGACTAATGGCGTTGTTTTTACGTTTAGTCGTAAATAATTATGGTGGTTTTCTGCTATAGTGTTGCCGCTTTATTTGATGACTGTGGAACTCCATTGAAAACCTCGTTTGGCGTCTATTTAAAACTTTGCGCTTTGATAGCCTTAAATACCCTTTCTAGCAACTCACTTGCATTGAATGCTGATGGGATTGAGCATATTGAAGTCAAGGGTAGTCGCTATCAACATGCGTTAGTAACTGTTGATAATGAACAGGTTCAGGCAGATCAAATCACGGTTTTACCAGAGGTTTTCGCTGACTGGTTGTCGTCAACGCCTGGCGTTACTTTTAATGGGCAAGGTGGTCAATTTCAAAGCTATAGTATTCGAGGTTTTAGTAAATCCCGTATTAAAACTGAAGTGAATGGCGTGCCAATGTTAACTGACCGTCGAGCTGGCAATTCGGTTGCATTTCTACCTAGTGAATTCATCGAAACTGTCGACATTAGAAAAGGCCCAAGTGCATCATATTATGGCTCAGATGCAATGGGGGGAGTCATCAGTACTCAGTTAAGCCATTTTGATTCACCTTATCTCTCTGCCAAGTTTCAGCCAAGTAATCAGCAGCAATCGATTATCGTAGCTCACGGAAATGAGCTAGTTAGCGGTGCATTAAGTTATAGCAGTGGTGATCAGTCGCGTGCTGAAAATGGCGAGTTACTTAACGATGCTTTCCAAAGCATCAGTGGCATGCTTAATACCAATTACCAAGTAGATGATGTTTTATTAACGGGCAGTCTATTGATAAGCCAAGGTGATGACATTGGCAAAAGTTCTGCTCAGTTTCCAGATGATCGTATCACTGTTTACCCTTTTGATAATCACGTTATCGCCAATATGGCGATAGAGCATGAACGTTTTGGGCAACTATTGTTTGGGCTACATGATCAGCATTGGCAATCAGATATTACTCGCCTAGCCGATCGACAAAACATCACAGATTATCAATCCCAAACGTTCAATTTATTATGGCAAACCGACTTTTCTGGTTTGTATGGTTTTCAATTGCCAGATGAACATAGCGAGTCTTTTGGTGGTAAATTGGGCATTGAATGGGTAAAACGAAATAACGTTAATATCTCTGAGCAAGAACTTACGTTAAGCGAAGCGCTTGTTTATCAGCAAACCCTTGTTGATGGTGAACAAGGTAATCTTGCTCTATTTGCACATCAATATGGTCAATGGCAGGCTTGGCATTGGTCATTTGCCGCGCGAGTTGACTATATTGAGCAACACCAACATCTAAATACCAAAGTTCGGGTTGATGATACCTATACCAGCATGAGCTTTTCAGTAAACAGGTCATTCTCTGAGCGTTTATCCGTTCACGCTGAGGCTGGTAATAGTTTTCGATTTGCTACCTTAAGCGAGCGCTTCTTTGACGGTGAAACACCTCGTGGTAGTACGCAAGGTAATGCTAACTTATTGCCTGAAGAAAGTATTGGCGGGCAATTTACAATCAATTACGAGGCCGACAGTAATATAAAGCTTGATGTGAGTAGTTACTACTATCAAGTTGAGCATTATATTGAGCGTTATAACGTGAGTGAAGATCTCTTGAGTTATCGCAACGTGGATCAAGCTGATATTTATGGTTTTGAGTCAAGCCTTGAATGGCACGTGTCAGAAAACTTTCATCATCGCTTAAGTTATCAGTATAATCGTGGTGAGAAGAGTAATGGCAATGCACTTGATGATTTAAACCCAGATGAAATAAATTGGCGAATTCAAGGCTATTGGTCTGACTGGCAATTATCAAATCAGCTAAGTTATCGATTTGATAAAAACGCCGTTGGTCCGTCGGAAATTGCGCTAGAAAGTGTGCTGTTATGGCATGTGAATGCTAAGTGGCGAGTTAACAAAAACTGGCAACTTGGCCTATTTTTCAATAATTTAACTAACGAATTGTACAGAGCAAGTGCCGACGAAGACGCGCCATGGCAGTCTGAAAGAAGCATTGCCTTTAGTGTAAGTTATCAACCTTAAGTATTATCAATCATTTTTATAAGTTAATTTTATGTCGTTTAACAAAACTAACAGAAAAATCCACAAGTGGGGCAGTATTATCATTGCTCTGCCTATTCTCATCGTACTTATTAGTGGAATTTTATTGTTAGTGAGAAAAGACTTTGATTACCTTCAACCACCAAGCCAACAAGGTGTATCAACGACACCAACGGTGAGTTTTGAGCAGATGCTTGAACAGGTCAAATCTATCAAAAAGGCAGAAGTTAATAGTTGGCAAGATATTGATAGGCTTGACGTACGACCAAGCAAAGGCATCACTAAAGTACGAACCAAAAGCCAATGGGAAGTTCAAATTGATAATGAATCCGGCGATATATTGCAAGTAGCGTATCGACGTTCAGACTTCTTAGAAAGCTTGCATGATGGTACATTTTTCTTCAATAACGCTAACCTTTGGCTAATGTTACCTAGCGGCATTGTGCTGCTGGTTCTTTGGCTAACGGGACTCTATTTGTTTTGCCAGCCTTACCTTAAAAAAGCGAAGAAAAAACGCAAACACAAAGGTGAATAAGTCGTAGGCTCGTCGTATACTGTTTTTATTTTTAAGGCGATACGATGATTACGCTTCCACAATTAACCGACGCAGAACTGTCACTTAGTGACAATGTGGCAACGCTTACCTTAAACCGTCACGACGTGCGAAATGCCTTAACCAGTACAGCGCTTATCGAGGATATTTGCTTAACAGCTAACTGGATCAATCAAACCCAATCAATTGCAGTGCTGGTCATAACTGGTGCAGGCTCAGCCTTTTCTGCTGGCGGTAATGTCAAAGATATGGCAAACCGGGCCGGTGATTTTGGTGGTGACGTAAAAACCTTAATGGACAAATATCGTCATGGCATTCAAAAAATTCCTTTAGCAATGCAAAGTATTGAAGTACCAGTTATTGCTGCTGTTAATGGCCCTGCAATTGGTGCTGGCTTTGATTTAGCCAATATGTGTGACATTCGTATAGCGAGTGAGAAAGCAAAGTTTGGAGAAACCTTTTCTAGCTTAGGATTGATACCAGGTGACGGTGGAGCTTGGTTTTTACAACGCATTATTGGTTATCAACAAGCGGCGGAACTTACCTTTACAGGACGTGTTATTGACGCCCAAGAAGCCTTAACTTTAGGTGTTGTGCTAAAAGTTGTAGAGGCTGACCAGCTCATGGCTGAAAGCTACGATCTGGCAAAACAAATCGCCAGCAATCCTATTGCTGCCATGAGAATGACAAAACGCTTAATGAAAATGGCGCAAAGAACAGAGCTACCTGATTTTTTATCAATGTGTGCTGCGTTTCAAGGAATGTGTCACCACGACGAAGATCATATGAAAGCGGTTGAGGCAATGCTTGCTAAAATGTCAAAGTAACTTGCTAATTTTTCGCGAGTTTGCCATCTTAGTTGCGTTAATAATCATAATAAAAATACCCTAATGCTTACAAAAACAAGCCGTTTTAACAAAATTAATGCCCATGGTCACTTGCTACCATATCCTGAGCAAGTACCTGCGTTCATGAAAAAGAAAAAGTACTTTTGGATTGATGAGCAACGCAAGTTTATGCATCAAAATGATTGGCGCAGGCCAATTACCGATAAAAGTTTTTTCTTACGTGAAAAAATTGAGTGGATGGCGAAACATGGTATCGAGCATGAAGTGATATTGAACCTATCGCAACTATACTGCAACGGGATAAATGAAGCCGATACGCAATCTATTCTTCATTTTCAAAACGACTTTAATGGGCAAGTTCAGACAGAGCATGGTGATAAATTTACAACAGGTTTTGTTGTTCAACCTGCCCATATTGATCAAGCGCTCAAAGAAATAGAACGATGCGTAACGCAATTGAATATGAAGCTGTTATGTTTAAGTACGCATTATCTCACGCACGATGGGCATTGGGTTAGTGTTGCAGACGAGTCGTGTGAGCCTATTTGGCAACTTGCTAATGAGCATGGCTTGGCCATCGAAATTCACCCCTATGACGCTGGCAAAATGGTCAACCTAAAGGATCAGTTTTGGCGAAATCATCTTGTTTGGATGATGGCACAAACTGCCGATACATTCTTAATGTATAGTCTTAAAGGCTTTGCAATTAAGTACCCTAACGTACGAACGTGTTTTGCACACGGTGCAATGTTGGCACAAGCAAACATCGCTAGGGTGAATCAAGGCGTACAAGGCAGGCCAGACCTTTTTCCCAATACCTTTGAGCCAAATGAGACGATGCAGGCAAAAAATGTGTTTTTTGATAGCCTAGTTCATGATCCGTTAACGCTTGATATGATGATCAAACGAGTAGGGGCGAGTCAGATCGTTTGGGGGGTGGATGACCCCTACCCATTAGGCGAAATGGAAACGGTTGAAAACTGCTACCCAGGTGTATTGTTAGATGATATGCAACGTCAGGGTTTAATCACACAAGTGCAGCAACAGGCAATGATGTCGACAAATACATGTTCTTGGATTACCGGTAATTAATACATGTGAAATGCTTCTTAAAAAGTCTTCTTCCCGTAACAGGTGCTAATCCTCATTTTTAGTAACTATATGCATATTAGAAGGTTACATATAAACCAAGATTATCAGCAAGTTAAATTACAGGCAGACACTATTTGTAGTGAGTATCTGCGTGTTAAAGAATAAGGCGAAGAGTTGTTTTTAAACGACAAATAAAAAAGACGCTAAAAAGCGTCTTTAATTATGAAGGTGGTGGAGCTGGCGGGAGTTGAACCCGCGTCCGAAAAACCTACATCCTCGGTCCTACATGCTTAGTCGATTATTTGTCTAGCCAATTAGACGCCAACCGACAGGCTTCGTCATGGTGAGCTTGATACTATTTCGCGGTTCAGCCTCAAGCGTGCTTCCCTCGCTAGCCTACTTGGGGTGACCATCGATTCTCAAGACAATAGGCGAGTCTTTAAGGCGATGGCTAGCATTAAGCTGCTAGTGCGAACGTTTCGTCGTTTGCAATTATAGTTTTGCGGCTTTTTACCAGGCCAACCGCCCCTGGGCATGCACCTTGGGTTTCGTGAATCTCGTCGAATCCTGAATCAGCCCCAAGTAGCTACTAGTAAAATAACTAGTACAGATCGGCATTCTATGCCTAATACTCTCCTACAGCAAGCGATAAATCTAATTAAACAGCGCGCTAGAGCAATAAATAACCAACTTAAAGAGCTACTTACAGTGCCTTGATCACTTTTTTATCAAAAATCGATCACGAAAAAATCGGTGTACGGACTTAAAATTACTGATTGACATCCTGGTATATTGTATACAATACTTTGTTTTCTTAAATAGCTCATCTAATTTTTAAAAAGAAATAGATAATTTTTGGCATACGTTTCGATTCAAATAATCAACGCGATCAAGACCAAATAACATCTTTGTGAATGCTGGTCTCATAGTAGCTTCACAGACAACAACGACTAGCTTTCAAACTAATTGACGTGTGTTAAGTACAAGCAAGTGACAATAAATTATGACAATGACATTTATAACTGCGGAACAAATAAATCAGATAACAAAACCGCATCAGCTTATTGATAAATTACAAAATGCCTTTGCAAGCGATATAGAGACGCCACTTCGTCAGCATTATGATATCCCCAATCCAGACAGCAGCCGTGAAACAACATTACTGATGATGCCTTCTTGGCAAGTTGGAAAAGACATCGGTGTAAAACTCGTCAGTGTTGTGCCAGAAAGTTATAAATACAAATTACCGTCGATAAAAGGTGTCTATGTATTAATTGACGCTAAAACCGGGCAAGTTAAAGCTATGCTAGATGCGCCTTCATTAACGGCAAAACGAACGGCTGCAGCGTCGGCGCTCGCGAGTCGCTTTCTCTCTGATCCTAATAGCAAGTCATTGTTAATGATTGGTACAGGCACCTTATCGAGCGAGCTTATCGAAGCACATTGTGCTGTTCGGCCTATTAAGCAAGTTTATGTTTGGGGACGTAACCACGAAAAAGCCCATCAAATCGTAAAAAGAACAGCTCATTTATCGGTAAATGTTGAGGCGGTCAGTAACTTAGATGATGCCATTGGCAAGGTTGATATTATCTCTTGCGCCACCATGAGTATTACGCCGTTGATCAAAGGATCGTTGCTTAAACCTGGGCAGCATCTTGATATGGTTGGCGCTTATCGCCCTGATATGCGAGAAGCTGATGACCAATGTTTATTAAGAAGCAGAATAGTTGTTGATAACTATCAAGGCGCTCTTAAAGAAACCGGTGATCTAGCTATCCCATTAAAAAATAACGTGATAAAAAAAGAAAAAATAGAAGCGGATCTTTTTGAATTATGTCGCGAGCAAAAGCATTTTGAACGCAATAATAGCGATATTACTTTCTTTAAATCTGTGGGCCATGCACTTGAAGATCTTGCTGCAGCACAATTGATCGTCGAAAAATTAAGGGAGTCTGCATGAGTATTTATCAACAACGTCGTAATGACTTACTTTCCTCAATCGAGCAAGACTCGGTGGTTATTTTAGTTGGCAATACTGAAAAGGTGAGAAATAAGAATATTCTTTTCCCGTTTCGACAGGACCATGATTTTTATTACCTAACTGGGTATGCCGAACCAGATGCCGTTGCCATTTTGCGACCTAATTGTGACAAGCCATTTGTCATATTTAACCAACCGAAAGATGATTTCCAAGAAGTATGGTTTGCGGCTAGAACAGGGCAGCAAGGTGCAATTGAACAATACGATGCTGACGAGGCATTTGAAATTGCTTTGTTTAATGAAAAAATTCATCAACTATTAGGCAATAGAAAGCATATTTATATATCAGATGAGTTAGGGCGTTTTCATAACCAAGTTTTCCAATGGTTAGATGGTCAACGAAAGGGGGCTAAATTTGACGAGATTAAAATATTCAAGCAGTTACACAGTGTATTATCTTTTATCCATCAAAAACGCAGAGTTAAAGACCCGCATGAATTAGCGCTAATTAAGCAAGCGGTTGGTGCTTCAGTTAGTGCTCACCAACAAGTTATGAAAGCAACTCAGTCTGGGATCACTGAGCATGAATTAGCGGCCATATTTAATCAGCATGCGAGTAAATTTGGCTGTCAGGATGTTGGCTACCCATCAATCGTTGCAACGGGGAACAATGCTTGCTGTCTGCATTACTCACAAAATACCGCAACACTCAAACCGGGGGAAATGCTGTTGATCGATGCGGGGGCTGACTATCAATATTACACCGCCGATATCACGAGAACATATCCTGTTAGTGGTAAATTTAGTGGCGCGCAACGCGACATATATCAATTGGTGCTTAACGCGTTAGATAGCGCGATTGAAACAGTAAAGCCTGGTGGTAACTGGCATGACATTTACCCGACTGCCATGAAGGAATTAGCCATAGGCCTTCACGATTTAAAAATTCTAAATGCCAGTGTTGACGAAATAATTGAAAAACAACTTCACCAACAATTTTCACTTCATAAAACTGGGCACTGGTTAGGCATGGACGTTCATGACGTTGGCAGTTATCACCAAAGTGATGGTCAGGGTATTCGCCTAGTGCCCAATATGGTTTTTACTATAGAGCCAGGCTTATATTTCCCAAGCCATTGTGAATTAGTTGATCCAAAATTTAGAGGGATGGGCATTCGTTTAGAAGACGATATTTTAGTTACCGATACTGGATATGAAAATTTATCAGTTGAATTGCCTCGGACAATTTCAGATGTTGAAGAATTCATGCGTGACTAAGCACCTAAGATCTTCCCGTGAGCAGAACAAGGACGTTGCGCTCTTTCATAGCAATAAGAAAATACCATGAAGAAACTCGTTGGCTCGATACTTTAGTTGTTCAATAGGGGGTAAAAATATTTATTGAAAGTGAAACGGCCAACAAGTTTTGATTGTTGGCCGCCAAGATTTAGCCTAATTTATCGAAAGCATTTTGGCTTAAGTTTTCAATCTTGCCGTTGTGCAGGGCAATACTGTCTTCCATTCTAAAACCACCAAAAACTTTGAGCTTATTGATTTTTTGCCAATTGAAATCTGGATTGCTTTGATGTTGAGCAAGTAACATATCGATGAAGTAAATGCCCGGCTCTACGGTAAATACAATGCGATCTTCCATCGGGCGGTTTAATCGCAAAAATGGATAACGCTCATCCCTAGCTAGCTCTTCATCGCCTTCTTCAGCTAAGTACCCACCAATATCATGAACTTGTAATCCGATATAATGACCAACACCACATGGGAAAAATACTCTACTGTACCCTTTTTGATAAGCATCTTCGGCTGAGCAGTTAACTAAACCAAACTCACTCAACAAGTGCGCGATGCGTTGATGTGATGAGTCGTGAAACTCAAGGTACGATTTACCTAACGCTATTTCACTAAGCAGTTCACTATATTGGTGCTGATAGGCTTTATACATGTCATTGAACTCATGGCTCTTATAATTATTGCTAACATAGGTTCTACTAATGTCAGCGTGGTAGCCTAAGTAACTTGCACCAGCATCAATAAGAAATGATTTATGTTGGGCAGGAGCGGTTGTTTGGTAATGATCATAATGCAAAATTGCACCATTTTCGTTGAGTGCAATGATGTTGTTATAGGGGAGTTGGCTTTCTCTAATGTTGATGGCAGCTAAGTATGCATGATGGATCTCAAGTTCAGATGCCCCGGCGAAAAATGCTTGTTTGGCTGCAAGGTGTGCTTTGGCTGCATATTCATTAGCAATACGCATGTTATGAATTTCATAATCTGATTTGTATGCACGTTGGTAGTTTACATAATCAAGCAATCGTTTAGGGTTTAACTGGTTTATTCCTATTGATAAAGCCGTTTCATGCTCTTCACCAATAAACGCACAAGATGCTAATTTACTACTAAGTGACTTTTTAACGTCGTTGACGTCAGCAATTATCGAGAGTTCAAAGTGCTCTTGCCACTCGCCTGCAGGTACTTTAGGTTGTGCATGCCAATAGTCGCTCACTTGAAATAGAAATAAATGTGGCTTATAACCCGGCTCAAAAAAGATAAAGCTTTTCACCTGATCAGTAAGCGGTAACCAATATTTAAAGTAGGGATTGATATTAAATCGCTGACCATTGTCATCTTTAAATGGATATTTTTGCTCCCCTGAATAAATCAATACACTGTTAGCTTCGCTACGAGCAAGCGCTTGTGTGAAAATACTGCATAAGGAATCAAGGTGTGTTTTATACAATGTCATGTGTTTGTCTCTTAATTAAATCGGCTAATACAAAAAGGAGCCAAGTCTATTGTTGTTCTCTGTCCAGACATTTGCTCAGCTATTAATTTGCCGGTAATCGCCCCATGGGTCAGTCCCAAGTGATGATGGCCAAAGGCAAAAAATACCGATGAATGCCTAGGTGCCTGTCCAATAACGGGCAGTGAATCTGGTAAAGATGGACGAAAACCCATCCATGGCTCACTGATCTTCGCATCTGGTAAACTTCTTAACGTGCTTTTTGCATGCGGTAACAATATATCGGCACGTTGGTTATTTAATGGCGCATCAAGGCCTGCAAACTCTACCGTGCCTGCTAATCTCAACCCATTACTCATTGGAGTCATGATAAATTTTCGTTCTGCTGACGCAATAGGGCGAGTAATCATATCGGCTTGTTCAACCATAAGGTGATAGCCTCGCTCGGTATCTAGTGGTACAAAGTAGCCAAGCTGATGTGCAAGTTTCTTTGACCACGCGCCAGTTGCAACCACAATTTTATCAAAATGATAAGAATGCATTTCACCCGTTAATAATACCGCATCTTGGGTATTGATATCCTCGATCTGATCAATAATTATCTGGCCTCCACCGGCTAAAAACTGTTCTGCTAAGCTAACGCAAAGTTGCTCAGGATCGGCGGTATGTCCACCTAGGTTAAATAAAAAAGCCGAGGTGACGTTTTCTGATAAATTGGGTTCGATGGCTAAAATTTGTTCTTTCGATAGCCAACTAACGTCAACGCCTTCATCTAAGTACTTATTGAGTAATGTTTCTATTTGCTCATCAGGTGTAGATTCAAAGGTTAAAATACTACCTTGCAATGTAATTAAATTGTCTAGTTCAAACGGGGCTAATAACTCTTCAAAGGCACAGAGTGCATGCTTGTTTAACTCTTTAAGCTTTAACTTACTATGAGTAAATGGCCTCTTTCTCATTTGCCAAACAAACCGTAAAAACCATGGCAACGCTTTAAGGAAGTAACTCGGCTTTATACGAAACGGCCCTAGTGGATCGAGCAACATTTTTGGCAAGTTCGCGAGCAATGCTTTATCTGCTAAAGGAAATATTTGCTCCGTCGCAAAATGGCCAGCGTTGCCTTGGGAGCATTCTTTGGCAATGCCTTTGGCATCAATAATCGAGACATCATAGCCAATACGTTGCAAATACAATGCAGTGCACACTCCAATGATCCCGCCACCAATGATCCCTACTTGAGTTTGTGTCTTAGGCATAGTGATTCACTTAACTTGGTCGCTATAAAAAGCTTTAAGCACTAATAATGACGTGTCATGCAATGTTTCAAATTTCATATATTAATGCCTTGTTAAATTTATTGTTGAATATTGTATACAATATACCTATGATAGCAAGCAAATGATAACTAATTATGGAGTTGACCACATGTCAATTAACTGGAAAGGTGTATACCCAGCCGTTACCACACAATTTAATGATGACTTTTCGATAAACTACGAAACCACACAACAGATGCTTGATAACCTAATAAAAGAAGGTGTTCATGGCATTATTGTTAACGGTACTGTTGGTGAAAACTGCTCTTTGCGTCATGACGAAAAACGTAAAGTGATGGCTGCAGCTAAAGAAGTTGTTGCTGGACGGGTGCCTGTATTATCAGGTGTGGCTGAAACAACGACCCAATTTGCTATTGAATATAGTCAAGATACAGAAAAACTCGGCATTGATGGCCTAATGGTTTTACCTGGCATGGTTTACCGCTCAACTGAGCGAGAAGCGATCCATCACTATCAGCAAGTTGCTCGCAATACAGCCTTACCGATTATGGTTTACAACAACCCAGTCACTTACGGTGTCGATGTCTCCATAGAAGGAATGAAAACGCTTTCCGAAGAGCAAAACATTGTCGCAGTTAAAGAAGCAACCGAAGATACCCGTCGAATTTCAGAGTTGTTCAGTGAGTTTGGCGACCGATATACCGTATTTGGTGGTGTTGATGACATTGCATTAGAAAGCTTAATGCTAGGTGCAACCGGGTGGATATCAGGTTTGACTAATGTTTTCCCAAGAGAATCAGTGGCAATTTATAAACTTGCTGAACAGGGTCGTTACCAAGAGGCGGTAGAAATTTGGCGATGGTTCTTACCACTATTAAGATTGGATACCATTCCTACATTAGTACAATGCATTAAGTATTCAGAGTTTTTAGCTGGCCGTGGTTCTGAGCTAACTCGCGCGCCACGCTTAAGTTTGCCAGAAGATGAGAAGCAATACGTTAAATCGTTATTTGATACTGCAATGGCAAACCGTATTGACTTGGCGAAGTTTAATTTAACGGAGTAGTTATGCAAAAAGGCACCTTCTATTGTATTGATGCTCACACTTGTGGCAACCCAGTCAGACTAGTGACCAGTGGTCACCCTTCGCTAGTTGGCAATACCATGAGTGAGCGTCGGCAAGATTTTCTTACCCACCATGACTGGATTAGACAGTCACTAATGTTTGAGCCTCGTGGGCACGATATGATGTCGGGTGCTTTTTTATATCCCCCGATTAACATAGAAAATGATGCAGCAATATTATTTATTGAAACATCAGGCTGCTTACCAATGTGTGGTCATGGCACTATAGGTACAATTACCGCAGGTTTAGAAGCCGGGCTTATACAACCTAAAACGCCAGGTAAGCTTAACATTGAAGTGCCTGCCGGTGATATTGTTGTTGATTACCATATGGCTAACAAAAAAGTTGAATGGGTCAAAATCTATAATATTGCGTCTTACCTGGCCCATCAAAATATTAGACTTGAAGTGCCGGGTTTAGGCGAGCTTTTTGTTGATGTGGCCTACGGTGGAAATTTCTATATTATCGTGGAGCCTCAAAATAACTTTCCCGGTATCGAGCACTGGCAAGCAGAAGATGTTTTGCGTTTTAGCCCGCTTGTTCGAGATCTCGTTAATCAGCAAGTTGATTGCATTCACCCTGAAGATAGCTCTGTTTCTGGCGCGTCTCACCTGTTGTGGACAGGTACACCAAAAGATAAATCGGCTGATGCTGCCAATGCAGTATTTTACGGTGATAAGGCAATAGATCGTTCGCCTTGTGGCACCGGCACGAGTGCCCGTATGGCACAGCTATTTGCCAAAGGTCAGCTAACGGTTGGTCAAGAGTTTATTCACGAAAGCTTTATTGGCAGCCAATTTGTTGGTTGTGTTGAGCAAGTTTGTCAACTTGGTGAGTACACGGCAATCATGCCAAGTATAAAAGGTTGGGCCAAGGTGTTTGGCAGTAATTGTATAACTGTTGATACAGATGATCCGTATCACGCAGGGTTTCAGGTTATCTAATTTTTAGGTGAAAGTATGAATATCACAGGTAAAAGTTTAATTAATGGTGTTTGGCAGGTAGATGAAGACGTGCAAAGCTTTCAGGCCTTTATTCCAGCGCAAAATAAGTATGCAGATACGCTGTTTTACGAAGCAAGTGAGCAACTCGTAAAAGCGTCTGCGTTTGTCGCAAAACAGGCCTTTAAAAAATACAGAACAACGAGTGAACAACAGCGAGCAGCGTTGTTAAATGCTATTGCTGATCAAATTTTGGCGTTGGGTGATATGTTAATTGATGTGACCATGCAAGAAACAGGACTGCCAGAGCAACGCCTACAAGGTGAGCGCATGCGCACGGTGAATCAATTACGTTTCTTTGCTAATGACTTAATCAACACTCCCCCTCAAGTTAAAGTAGAGGCAGCTCAACCGGATCGCCAACCGCTACCTAAACCAGCAACGAAGCTAGCACAAATCCCTGTTGGACCTGTTGCAGTTTTTGGTGCGTCGAATTTCCCTTATGCATTTTCTGTATTAGGTGGCGATACGGCGTCGGCTCTTGCTGCGGGTTGCAGTGTGATTGTTAAAGGCCACCCAGCTCACCCAGCAACAAGTGAGTTGATGGCACAAGCAATGTTAAAAGCCATAAAGTCAACCGGTATGCCTCTTGGTGTGTTTTCCTTGATACAAGCATCTCATCCGCAAACAAGTCATGCGTTAGTGCAGCAGTCTGAAGTTAAAGCCGTTGGTTTTACAGGATCGTTTAATGTCGCTCAAGCATTACAACAAAGCATTTTTAAACGTGCTGAAGCTATTCCTTTGTATGGAGAGTTAGGCAGTGTAAACCCACAAGTTATTTTACCAAGGTTAATGGAAAATGACGGCCAAACCTTAGCAACAAACTTTGTTAACTCATTAATGATGGGACAAGGACAGTTTTGCACAAGCCCGGGCGTATGGCTAATCCCTAAAGGCAGCGACCAATTTCTAGCAAAAGTAGAGCAAGTGCTTGCTGAGCAAGCAAGTGCTCCGCTGTTAACGCCAGGTATTTTAGCAAGTTACCAAAAAGCGACTCAGACAATTAGTGAACTAAACGGCATAAGTTTAGTGGCTAAGAATGCACCGTTAGAGCCGTTTCACCCTCAAGCGCAAGTATTAGCAACAACCGCCAAACATTTTGTTGAAGAGCCTATTTTACAGGAGGAAGTGTTTGGGCCCTTCGCTCTCGTGATTGAATATCATGACATCGATGAACTTGTCTGGTTGGTTGAACAGTTTTCTGGACAACTAACCGCGTCAATTCATGGTGTTGTCTCTGAAATAGATGCAAATCATGAACTCACGGAACAGCTGAGTTACAAAGTGGGACGATTGATTTTCAACCAAATGCCTACAGGTGTAGAGGTTTGTGAAACCATGAATCATGGCGGGCCATTCCCTTCATCGACTGATGTGCGTTCAACCTCTGTTGGTATTCAAGCAAAGCAACGCTTCTTAAGGCCTATTTGCTATCAAAGCTAGTTTCTCCGGTAAAGTGTGCAGGGACGCAAACTTTATTGGTAACTCAAATCTGAAGTGCTTATAATCGTATACAAAATGCAATATAGAGAAAATGAATGGCGATTGTACACAAAACGAGAACTCAACTCGTTGTTGAAGCACTAAGAAATAAAATTCTATCCGGTGAAATAGCCGCCGGTGAAGCATTAAGGCAGGCCGCGTTGGCTGAAGAGCTTAATGTTTCGCGTATTCCTGTGCGTGAAGCCTTGTTGCAGTTAGAGGCAGAAGGTCTTGTTAACTTTGAACCACATAAAGGCGCAACAACGACTGAGTTATCTGTCGATCAAGTTGATGAAATCTTTGAATTAAGGGCTTTACTTGAATGTGAGCTTCTCAAGTACTCAATGGATAAGTTGACTAAAGAAGATATTGCTGAAGCCGAAGCGTTAATACAACAAATGGAAGAAGCTTCAGGGCATGCGGGCAATTCACAAGGTGAGCTAAATTACCGTTTTCATAATATTTTGTATTGTCGTGCAAATCGTCCACACACAGCTGAATTAGCTGATGCCTTGATTAAGAATTCGTTAAGGTACGTGCGCATGCATTTATTGTTGGCAGGCGGTGAAAGTACAGCGCAAGATGAGCATAAAAAGTTGCTACAACTATGCATCGCTAACAAGAGTGAGGAAGCATTAGCGTTTTTACGAAGTCATATTATTAATGCAAAAGATGATATTAAAAAGCTGCTTAGAGACAATGACTATTAAACGTGTATAACAAGCGCTACTGGTTGTGCTGGTTCATATTCGTTGTGAAAAAAATTAAATACTATTTGATAACAGCGTAAAGAAAAGTAAGTCGAACTGAGTTCGACTTACTTTTCTAGATTCTTATTTTTCATGATTCGGCCTTTATCAATAGCCCATTCACGGTTTTTCTCATCAGCACGCTTATCATGGGTTTTCTTACCTTTACCCAAATAAAATTCAAGCTTGACCCAGCATTGCTTCCAGTACATTGCTGTAGCAATAAGTGAATAGCCTTCTCGTTCGACAGCACCCACTAGACGATCTAGTTCTCGGCGATTAAGTAACAACTTACGTGGGCGAGTAGGATCACAGACGACGTGAGTAGATGCCATATTTAACGGCATAATTTCAGCACCAACTAAATAAGCTTCTCTATCTTTAATGTGAACGTAGCAATCTGAGATGTTAACTTTGCCGTCTCGAATACTTTTAATTTCCCAGCCTTGTAAACTCATTCCTGCTTCAAATTTATCTGTCAGGTTATAGTTGTGGCGAGCTTTTTTATTGAGCGCAATAGTATTGCTATTTGATTGTTTTGATTTTTTCTTTGCCATAATGGCGCCATTATACTGTTAAATTTTTTCAATGAAATCACTAATTACGATTTAGAAATAACTTTTCACATAATGCGCTTTGGTTTTGGCTTTGATATCATTATTAATCTTGTTAATAGGAGTAGAAATGCCAACAATTAATCGCAGTGCGTTAGTAATGCACAGTGTCGACCAAATGTTTACATTAATTAATGACGTCTTGAATTATCCATTGTTTGTGCCTGATTGTGCGGACAGCAAGATTATCCAGCAAGACGAACACTCAATGACTGCGTCATTATTGGTTTCCAAAGGCGGAGTAAAGAAGTGGTTTACTACCCAAAACACTTATAAAACAGCGAATAAAGTGACTTTAGAACTTGTTGATGGTCCATTTAAATATTTGAAAGGTGCTTGGCACCTAACGCCTCTATCTGAAGATGCTTGCAAAATTGACTTTGAAATAGACTATGAATTTTCTAGCAAAGTGTTGGATTTTGCTTTTGGTAAAGTATTTTCTCAATTAACAAATAATATGGTGAAGTCATTCACTGAACGTGCAAAAGAGGTTTATAGCTAACGTGGAACAAGAAACAATACAAGTTGAAGTTGTTTATGGTACGCCTAACAAACAAGAGCTACTAACCGTAACATTAGATGATGGCATTGATGTTGAGCAAGCGATTACACAATCTGGCATTTTATCGATTTTCCCTGAGATTGATTTGAAGATTAATAAAGTAGGTATCTGGAATCGTGCCGTTAAACTCAATGACATCGTTAGCGATTTAGATCGTATAGAAATCTATCGTCCCTTGATAGCTGATCCAAAAGAAGTGCGTAAACGCAGAGCCGAACAAGCAAAGGCAGATGGCAGAGCTGACAAGGTAACTGGTGGCCGTGTAAATCCATTGCGTGGTGGCAATAAAAGCTAATTATAGCGTGAGATTTTACCCGCGTATAAATAAAAAAACGACGCTATTGCGTCGTTTTTTATTACGTTAACTTTAGCTAAACCTATTCGTCATTTTCCATAGGCGTATAAAAGGATTCAGGTAAGGTGAAATCACCTTCAGCTGTTTTTAGTTTATTGTCTTCAAACGTGACAATAAACTTCTTTTTAAAATCTAACTTTTTGTCTTTTCCTGAATTAAATTCATAGACATAATGCCAAACATCAGGCTTAAACGTATCAACAATTACCGGGCTACCCAGAACAAATTTTACTTGTTCTTTTGTCATTCCAACTTGTAATTGGTCGATAGCTTTTTGCTCTAGATAGTTACCTTGTGGGATGTCAATTCGATAAATCCAATTTGAACAGGCACTTAACGAAAGAGAAAGTGCAATAATAGATACTCGTAACAGCATGAATATTTCTTATCCTTTATTATTTAGCTTGGCATCATACCCAAGCGCGCTGTTTGATACAAAACTTTTTTTAACGTAAATCTATGCTGATGCTTACCTAGTGAGTTTTTTATTACATACTTAACAAGTGCAGCAGGAAATATCTGATTAAAATTCAGTTAACTTGCGAGCAACTCGCTTGCATTAGCCAAGCTGTGCTCTGAAATTTTGTCGCCTGCAAGCAGTCGAGCAATTTCTTTGACTCTAGCTTGCTCGCTTAGTTCAGTGACCGTTGTTTCTGTATGCTCGCCATCTGTTAATTTTGCGACGAAATACTGTTGATGTCCTTTACATGCAACTTGCGGTAAATGCGTTACACAAATCACTTGTGTTGTTTTAGCAAGTTGCTTGAGCTTATCACCCACCATTGAAGCTGTAGGACCACTAATACCCACGTCTACTTCATCAAAAATAAGAGCAGGGGAAGTAACCTTGTCAGCTAAAATAACCTGCATGGCTAAACTAATTCTTGATAACTCACCACCTGACGCGACTTTATGCATTGCTTCTAATGCTTGCCCTGGGTTGATGCTCACTAAAAAAGTAATGTCGTCTAAGCCATGACTACTTAACTGTTCACCTTCTTTTGTCGATACGTGGGCTTTAAATTGGCCATGTGGCATATTTAGTTCTTGAATGCTGCTCGTAATTAATTGGCTAATTTCGCCCGCGGCTTTACTTCTTGAATCGCTTAAACGCTTCGCTGCTTCAAGGTAGTCTATTTTGGTTTTATCAAGTTCAACAAATATTTGTTCTTGTCGAGAATCATCACCTGAGATATTCGCCAAAGCTTGCAATAATTCCTGATGCTTTATATGCAAGCTTTCAGGCGAAACTTGATGCTTTCTTGCGAGGTTAATTGCATTTGAATAGCGCTCTTCTATAACTTGAAATTGTTGGGGATCTAGCTCAAGGCGTTCATGAAAATGTCTCAGATCATTACTTGCGTCTTCAAGCTGAATTAACGCGTCTTGATAAATGGTTGAAACATTTGCAAGGTCACCGTCTATATCGCTGTATTGTATCAGTCTATCAACACATTGGCGCAAGCTATCTAATATATTAAATTGTTCGTTGTCACATGCTAATTCAAGTGTTGTTAAGGTGTCTTCTAATATACTTTGCGAGTTACTAAACTTTTTATAGTCATTTTCCAGCGTTTCAAATTCACCTTCACAAATTGAAAACTCGTCTAATTCTTTAACTTGATATTGAAGCAACTGTTGTTCAGCTTCTCGCTGTGCTTGGCTAGTTTGCAAACGCTCTAATTCGTTGGTTAATTCAGCCCATTTTTTGGCGTAATAGCTAACGTCGTCTATTAGGTTTTGATGCTTTGCATAATTGTCTAGTAGTCGCCTTTGCTCCGAGGCTTTTACAATAAGTTGATGGTCATGCTGGCCATGAATATTGATCAGTAATCTGCCAAGTTCTTTTAATTGCGTTAACGGTACTGGAGAGCCATTAATATAGGCTTTAGAACGACCTTCACTTGAAATAACACGACGCAAAATACATTCATCGTCGCCCTCTAAATCATGTTGAGAAAGCCATGTATTTGCAGGTTTGTTTTTCTTAATGTCGAAGGTTGCACTTAAATCAGCTTTTTTGGTGTTAGGCCTAACAACGTTTGTTACCGCTCGATCACCAAGACATAAACCTAACGCATCAATTGCTATTGATTTACCCGCACCTGTTTCACCAGTAATCGTTGTCATACCATTACGCCAATCTAACTCTAATTGTTTAACAATGGCAAAGTTTGAGATAGTTAATTGGGTCAACATAAGATCAAATACCGAACACTAAGAATTAATATACTGATAATTTATACAGTATTTTGTTTTTTGGCAATAGTATTTGTTTAAATATTTATCGTTTTTTAAAGATGGTGATATAAGCTTTTGTTAATAAAGCTTATTACCCCAACTTAATTTTGAACGTAATACTTTTAAGTAATCGTGATCTATTGGGTGAATTAAGCGTAACGTGTTTGGACTTTTGCGAATTAACACTTCATCACCTGGCATAACGGCAAGGATAACATGGCCATCACAACTGACTTGTAAATTCTCGTAATTTTCGTTGGCTAAAATCAGCTTTAATTCACTGTCTCCATCAACAACAATTGGCCGAGAAGTTAGCGTATGGGGGAACATAGGCACTAAAGAAAGTGCATTAAGATTTGGTGTTAATATTGGGCCACCAGCAGACATTGAATATGCTGTCGAACCGGTAGGTGTCGAAATAATTAATCCATCAGAGCGTTGGCTAAACATGAATTTGTCATCAATGTAGACTTCAAACTCAATCATATTCGCTACTTTACCAGCATGAAGTACGGCTTCATTCATTGCTGAATTTGAGCTTTTTAACTTTCCATGGCGATATACTTCAGCCTCTATAAGAAAGCGCTGTTCAGAATATGATTCGCCAGCAAGAATTTTCTTTAAGGGCTCAATCACATTATCAGGTGACAGGTCAGTCAAGAAACCCAAGTTGCCTCTGTTTACGCCGATAACGCCAATGTTATAGCATGACAATACACGCGCAGCACCTAGCATATAACCGTCACCACCGATAACTATGGCTAGGTCTGCTCGCTCACCGATATCAACCAAGGTTGCAGTAACACTATTTTCAATGGAAATTGTATTGGCGACTGTTTCTTCAATCAGCACTTGATAGCCTGACTCAGTTAAATAGTCATATAAGCTGTGAATCGTTTTTTCTGCGCCTTCATGGTGAGGTTTACCAATCAGGCCGATGGTTTTATATAGTGCTGTCATCTTTTGCAAAAGTATCAAGTAGTTGCCTAATGAGTGAAGTGTCGCTCCAATTCAATCGCTTGTAAAGCGTACTTTTTTATTAAAATTATTTATAATCATGCTTGAAACCAAATTTCTTATCCCCATAATTACCAGCAATAGTATTTTTCTTGGAGTTATCCATGACTAACGAGTCAACGCAAAATGATGCAGCACAAGACGTTGCAAATGAAGAAGTAGTAAATGAAACCGAACAAGTTGTTGAGGAGCAAGCACCTGAAGTGGAAGTTGAAGGTGAGTTATTAAGCCCTGAGCAAGAACGAATCAATGAGCTTGAGTTAGCTTTAGCGGCAGCGCAAGGCACGGTTGCCGATCAAAAAGACAGTGTTATTCGCGCGAAAGCCGAAGTAGACAACATTCGTCGTCGTTCAGCACAAGATGTTGAAAAAGCCCGTAAGTTCGCGTTAGAAAAATTTGCCGGAGAAATGTTAACAACGGTAGATAACTTAGAGCGTGCACTACAAAGCATCGATAAAGAAGATGAATCACAAAAAGTTATGCTTGAAGGTATTGAGTTAACGTATCAAGGTTTATTATCTTCGTTAGAAAAGTCAGGTGTAACTGCTGTTGATCCGCAAGATCAACCTTTTAACCCTGAGTTGCATCAAGCAATGTCTATGCAAGAAGTGCCTGGTGTAGCACCAAACACTGTCATTGCTGTTATGCAAAAAGGTTACGAGTTAAATGGTCGTTTAATTCGCCCAGCCATGGTTATGGTTTCAAAAGCACCTGCGGTTGATACCCAAGCATAAATTAAACACATATGTTTAGAGCCGAGCTAAGCTCGGCTTTTTTATTCGTAACTTTTATCGTAAATAGTACGAGTAAACCACATACATACGCTTTGTTGATTAAATAAGTCCACGATTTTTACTAAAAATTACAATTTTTTTAAAAAAAGACGTTGAAAAGGATTTGGCCTGACCCCACATCGTTAATCAACTAAGCAATTAAACTTTATTACAGAAATTCGGAGATCCTCAAGATGGGCAAAATTATTGGTATTGACCTAGGGACAACTAACTCATGTGTAGCTGTTTTAGACGGCGAAAACGTACGAGTAATTGAAAATGCAGAAGGCGATCGTACAACTCCTTCTATCATTGCATACACAGATGAAGGCGAAACTTTAGTTGGTCAACCAGCAAAACGCCAAGCGGTAACTAACCCTCAAAATACATTATTCGCAATTAAGCGTTTAATCGGTCGTCGCTTTGAAGATAAAGAAGTACAACGTGACATCGATATCATGCCTTTCGGTATCAAGAAAGCTGATAATGGCGATGCATGGGTAGAAGCAAAAGGCGAAAAAGTTGCGCCACCACAAGTTTCTGCTGAAGTATTAAAGAAAATGAAGAAAACGGCTGAAGACTTCTTAGGTGAAGAAGTAACTGAAGCGGTTATTACTGTACCTGCATACTTTAACGACTCACAACGTCAAGCAACTAAAGATGCTGGCCGTATCGCAGGCTTAGAAGTTAAGCGTATTATTAACGAGCCAACTGCTGCTGCTCTTGCTTACGGCATGGACAAGCAAAAGGGCGACAAAGTAGTTGCTGTTTACGACTTAGGTGGTGGTACATTCGATATCTCAATCATTGAAATTGATGAGATGGACGGCGAGCACACCTTTGAAGTATTAGCGACAAACGGTGACACTCACTTAGGTGGTGAAGATTTCGATAACCGTTTAATCAACTACCTAGTGGATGAGTTCAAGAAAGAACAAGGTCTTGACCTTAAAAACGATCCACTTGCTATGCAACGTGTTAAAGAAGCTGCTGAAAAAGCAAAATGTGAGCTTTCTTCTGCACAACAAACTGACGTCAACTTACCATACGTAACTGCTGATGCTACTGGTCCTAAGCACATGAACATTAAAGTTACTCGTGCAAAACTAGAAGCGTTAGTTGAAGACATGGTAAAAGCAACATTAGAGCCGTTAAAAACTGCACTAGCTGATGCTGACTTATCAACATCTGACGTAAACGACGTTATTTTAGTTGGTGGTCAAACACGTATGCCATTAGTACAGCAAGTAGTTACTGACTTCTTCGGCAAAGAACCACGTAAAGATGTTAACCCTGATGAAGCTGTAGCTTCAGGTGCTGCTGTACAAGCAGGTGTTTTATCTGGTGATGTTACTGACGTTCTATTATTAGACGTTACACCATTATCACTTGGTATTGAGACAATGGGCGGTGTGATGACTAAGGTTATCGACAAAAACACAACAATCCCAACAAAACAGTCTCAAACGTTCTCAACAGCTGAAGATAACCAAGCTGCGGTAACTGTTCACGTATTACAAGGTGAGCGTAAGCAAGCACAAGCGAACAAATCTTTAGGTCAATTCAACCTTGAAGGTATTGATGCTGCTCCTCGTGGTATGCCGCAAATCGAAGTAACTTTTGACATCGATGCTGACGGTATCTTACATGTGTCTGCAAAAGACAAGAACACAGGTAAAGAGCAAAAGATCACAATCAAAGCGTCTTCTGGTTTATCTGATGATGAAGTAGAACAAATGGTACGTGACGCAGAAGCGAATGCTGATGCTGATGCTAAGTTTGAAGAGTTAGTGACTGCTCGTAACCAAGCTGACGGCATGGTTCACGCAACAAAAACTCAAGTAACAGAAGCAGGTGATGACCTACCAGCTGAAGACAAAGAGAAAATTGAAGCGGCAATTGCTGAGTTAGAAGAAGCAAATAAAGGCGACGATAAAGAAGCTATCGACGCTAAGCAACAAGCATTAATTGAAGCTTCAGCTAAGTTAATGGAAATTGCTCAAGCTAAAGCACAAGCTCAAGGTGGCGCAGCTCCTGAAGGCGCAGCACCAGAAGCTGATGCAGCTCCTGCTGGCGACGATGTTGTAGATGCAGAGTTTGAAGAGGTTAAGGACGACAAATAAGTCGAACTTAAACCTTGTCGCTAGAGAGCATAACTTCAGCGTCGGACATACTCACTTAGTAAACTAAGCTCCGTGTGTCCTTCTTGAACTTAAGCCCTCTAGCTTAAAGCTTTAACTTCTTGAAGTTTAAGTTAAATATGATAAAGCGTCGGTTTCGGCGCTTTGTTATGTTCAGGAATATACTCATTGTTGCATTGTACTTGACTGTAAGTATGAGATTACGGCCTTCGCCGCAATGACACAATCAACGTCATTTTGTACTTGATACGGAATCTGTGAAGTAGGGTAAACAAGTAAACGTCATTCCGTACTTGATACGGAATCTGTGAAGTAGGGTAAACAAGTAAATGTCATTCCGACGCAGGTCGGAATCTATGTAGAAAAGTAAACGTCATTCCGTACTTGATACGGAATCTGTGAAGTAGAGTAAAAAAGTAAATGTCATTCCGACGCAGGTCGGAATCTATGTAACCAAACGGACTTCAATTTAATTAGCTATTTAGATAAGTACCTAATCAAATTGATATCCATCATTTTTAAGTGAAGTAAGAAATATCTATGTCAAAGAAAGACTATTACGAAACGCTTGGAGTTGCTAAAGACGCCTCTGATCGTGAAATCAAAAAAGCCTATAAACGATTAGCAATGAAGTTTCACCCTGACCGTACTCAAGGTGATAAATCTAAAGAAGAAACTTTTAAGCAAGTGAAAGAAGCTTATGAAGTTTTAGGTGATGAGCAAAAACGTGCCGCGTACGACCAATACGGTCATGCAGCCTTTGAACAAGGTGGTATGGGCGGTGGCGGCTTCGGTGGCGGTCAAGATTTTGGTGATATTTTTGGTGACGTTTTCGGTGATATTTTCGGCGGCGGACGCCGTGGCGGCGGAGGCGGTGGTTCTCGCGCACGCCGTGGTAGTGACTTACGTTATAACTTAGAAATGAGCCTTGAAGACGCGGTTAAAGGTAAGTCTGTAGAAATTAAAGTACCCACTTATGTAGCATGTGAGCCTTGTGATGGCAGTGGTGCTAAGAAAGGTACATCAGCGAAAACATGTTCAACATGTCATGGCCACGGTCAGGTACAAATGCGCCAAGGCTTATTTGCAGTTCAGCAAACATGTCCTACGTGTAATGGCCAAGGTAAAGTTATTTCTGATCCTTGTAATTCATGTCATGGCCAAGGTCGTGTTCAGAAAACTAAAACACTTAACGCCAAAGTGCCAGCAGGTGTTGATACTGGCGACAGAATTCGTTTATCAGGTGAAGGTGAAGCTGGCGAACATGGTGCTCCAGCAGGTGATTTATATGTTCAAGTGAACGTGAAAGATCACCCTATTTTTGTTCGTGATGAAAACCACCTTTATTGTGAAGTGCCAATTAGTTTTACAACCGCTGCGCTTGGTGGAGAGATTGAAGTACCGACACTAGAAGGCAAAGTAAAACTGAAAATACCTAAAGAAACACAGACGGGCAAAATGTTCCGTTTACGTGGCAAAGGTGTGAAGTCAGTTCGTTCAAACATTACTGGCGACTTAATGTGTAAAGTCGTGGTTGAAACACCTGTTAACTTATCTGGCGATCAAGCCGACTTATTACGTCAATTAGATGAGAAGATGGGTAAGAGCACAGCAAAGCACAGCCCACGTGAAACTGGCTTCTTTGATGGTGTGAAAAAGTTCTTTGATGACCTTAAGTCATAACATGAAGTCGTGACAGTTTATTGAGAAATATTCACCTTTCTCGAATGTAAACCTCGCTCTTGGCGAGGTTTTTTATTATTTGAGATTTACCATTGCAACGTGAATGACTTAAACAAAAAAAGGGCAGTGTTTTTACTTACACTGCCTTTATCATTTTTTCCTAAGTGAAATCGTTAATCTTCACTAAAGTTTGGTAATACGCTACTGCGACTGTGCTCAAAAACAAGTGAAGTTTCAACCGTTTGTACCTCTTCACGAGAGGTGATTGCGTCAAAAACAAAGCGGCGCAAATGTTCAGAGTCTTTTACGGACATATGGATAAAGTAGTCATAACTCCCTCCCATATGATACAAACTTACTATTTCAGGCAGTTTCAACAAATCGTCACGTAACAAGTTTACAATTTGCTCTGAATAAGGCTGTAAGCGAATCGCCGCAATCGCTTCGATATTGCCACCTAGTGTTTTAAAGTTAATATCGACAAATGCATTTTTGATTACACCGTTTTGCTTCATGCGCTTTACGCGTTCAAGGCAGGTTGAAGGAGCAATGCCTATCTGCGCTGCTAATTCTTTATTGGTAATGTCGGCATCTGAAAACAAAATGGTCAAAATGCGTAAATCTATTTCATCTAACTTTTTCATGTTACTTATTATTTCTCCTTGTTATCACTTGATAATAACCTGAATAGATGTGAATCCGATATAGCTCAATGAATAATTTTCGTTAAATGTGGAGTTTTCCGATTTATATTTTGTACTTAATTGCTTTGTAAACTATATATTTAACATCCATCTTGGTCTAGAATGACATAATATGTCTATAATAAAAATTGGAAGGAAACAATGCCGTTAAAAACTTTGCAGTCTTTTTTAAAGTTAGAAGCCGCCAGTGGTATTTTATTGATGTTCTCCGCTGTTATAGCAATGGTAATTGCTAATTCTCCGCTTAATATCTATTACGATTTATTGTTATCTGTGCCTGTTAAGGTTGCTGTTGGCAGTTTTGAAATTGCGAAGCCATTATTACTGTGGATCAATGATGGCCTGATGGCATTATTTTTCTTACTTGTTGGTTTAGAGCTCAAACGAGAATTCTTGGAAGGTGATTTATCTCAACCAGGACAAATCACTTTACCTGCTATTGGTGCCGTTGGCGGTATGTTAGTACCAGCCTCTATTTATGCTGCTTTAAATTACCAAGATCCTGCAGCGATTAATGGCTGGGCAATACCGACCGCAACGGATATCGCGTTCGCCTTAGGTATTTTATCTCTAATTGGTTCAAAGGTACCTATTCAACTAAAGGTCTTTTTAACGTCTCTTGCTATCTTTGACGATTTAGGCGCGATTATCGTGATAGCACTGTTCTATACCGAACAATTATCAATAACCTCTCTTGTTATTGCCGCCGTCGTACTGGTTACTCTATTTGTCATGAATAAGCGCGGTGTTACAAGTACCTCGCCTTACTTATTTTTTGGTCTTATTTTATGGGTCGCAGTGTTGAAGTCGGGCGTTCATGCAACGTTAGCCGGTGTCGCATTAGCATTCTTTATTCCTATCAAAGGTAAAGAAGATGAGCCTTCACCATTAAAATCATTAGAGCACAACCTCCATGAAATGGTCGCGTTTATTATTTTACCTATATTTGCCTTTGCTAATGCGGGTATTAACTTAACCGGTGTGGGCCTAGATGACGTGTTGTCACCTGTGCCAATGGGGATTATTTTAGGTCTATTTGTCGGTAAGCAAATTGGTGTCTTTGGTTTTTGTTGGGTGATGATTAAGCTGGGTGTTGCCAAGCTACCTGAAGCGATGAATTGGCGACTACTTTACGGTTCTTCACTGTTGTGTGGCGTGGGCTTTACGATGAGTTTATTCATTGGTTCGCTTGCGTTTGAAACTACAGGTGATAACCTTATTTTCCAAGATCGTTTAGGTATTATTATTGGTTCTTTAATTTCTGGCTTACTAGGGTACTTCATCATTAAGTCGTCAGTTAAGTCTTTACCTGAGTCTTCCGACAACTAAACATTTAATTGTCTTTAAAACGATAAAACGACGATGCATCCATCGTCGTTTTTCGTTAATATAGCGCCAATTTTTCAATTGGCGATATGTTGATGCACAAGTATCAAGATTTAATAGAGATATTTGACGACACTTTCTATGGCAGTTTCAATACTCGCCTGATCAAGGGTGGTGACGAGCCTATTTATCTGCCCGCCAATGATCAATGTTCATATCATCAGATCGTATTTGCCCATGGTTTTTATGCCAGTGCATTGCATGAAATTTCTCATTGGTGCATTGCTGGCAGTAAAAGAAGAGAGCTTATTGATTTTGGCTATTGGTACGAGCCCGATGGTAGAACCGCTGAGCAACAAGAAAAGTTTGAGTTAGTTGAGCTAAAGCCTCAAGCGATAGAATGGGCATTTTGTGTTGCCTCGAATAAAAAATTCACGGTGTCTGTTGATAACTTAAATGGCGACTCTGAGCCCGATATTACCGCTTTTAAAAAGCGCGTGTTTTCGCAGGTTGAGGACTATTTGACCAATGGGTTTCCGCAACGAGCACAAGACTTTATTGACGCGCTGGCGCGATTTTACGATGTCAGTCTACCGTTGTCACTTGAGCAATTCTTAACACCTTTTGAACAAGATAAACTGTTTTACCATCAGCATGTTGAAAATCTAGAGGTTAGTCATGCAATCATTTAAGTTAGGTTTTTTAGTTAACCCTATCGCTGGAATTGGCGGCAGTGTAGCCTTAAAAGGCAGCGATGGTGACGGCATTGCAGAACAAGCATTAGCACTGGGTGCGACAGCTAAGTCTAACTATAGGGCGCAGCAAGCATTAGAGGTCTTGCTTCCTTATCAAGAACGTATTCAAGTACTGACTGTAAGCGCTGATATGGGTGAAACAACAGCAAAATCATTGGGATTTGATACGCAAGTTATTTATCAAGCGACTGAACCTACATCTGCTATTGATACAGAAAATGCAGTACAAGCCCTAATAGATGAAGGTATCGATATTTTGCTTTTTGCTGGCGGCGATGGAACGGCGAGAAATGTGTGTAGCCAAGTTGGCGATAGTTTTCCTGTGCTTGGCATCCCAGCTGGTTGCAAAATTCATTCTGGTGTATATGCAGTAACCCCAAAAGCTGCTGGGCGTGTTATTGAAAAAATGGTGACTAATGAGCTTGTTACGCTTACCGATGCTGACGTAATGGACATTGATGAGAGTTTATTTCGTGACGGTGTTGTTAAGGCCAAGCGATACGGCGAAATGAGCGTACCGAGCGAATTACAATATGTGCAAGCAGTTAAGTCAGGTGGTAAAGAATCTGATGAATTGGTTTTGCAAGATATAGCCGCCGATGTCATCAATCATATGGAAGAGCAGTTATATATTATCGGCTCTGGCTCAACAACGGCTTTTTTAATGGAAGAACTTGGCTTAGCAAATACGTTGTTAGGTGTTGATGTTATTCAGGAGCAAGATCTCATTGCAACTGATATTACTGAGCCACAGCTTTGGCAAATGCTCGAACAATATGACGACCAACAAGGTGAACAACCGGCAAAGCTTGTCATTACCTTAATTGGTGGCCAAGGGCATATTTTTGGTCGTGGCAATCAACAATTAAGTCCGCGCATTATTCAACGCATCGGCAAAGACAATATCATTGTGATTGCTACCAAAACAAAACTTGCTCAATTAAATCAGCGCCCTTTGATTGCCGATACGGGTGACCAGGTGCTCGATCAAGCATTAAGTGGCTTAATAAAAATCACAACAGGTTATAACGATCAGGTCCTTTATCCGGTCGCAAGCCCAAATTAGAACAGTAGTAGAAAGAGAATCTCATGACAAAACTAGAGTCCGTTAAAACAATCGCTTCACTTTATCAGTATTTTGATGAGTTAGTTTTTAACGATGCTGACGCAGATACCCTGTTCGCATCTAGCTATATCAAAGGCTTTATTGCACTTGAAGCGGTTAATTTTGGTGATGAAAGCCAAACATTATCAGTGGCGCTTGCTGATAAAGTCAGTATTTCGTTAACCGAAAATAAAACGGAACTTACGCCGCAAGATCAAACGATCGTCAATAACTATTGGTTGTCGCTACAAACACTTTTCGTTGCTTAAATTGGCTATTTGAATTTACCTTTAATGATATCTTTAATTGCGAAGCGATTTGGCGCTAAGTTAAATCGCATTTTACTGTCAACCGGATAGGGCGTGCCGCAGATATCGGCAACAATAATATCTGCAAGTAATGGCGCAGAGCATAGCCCTCGTGCTCCTAGGCCTGACATGACAAATAAGTTTTCATAATAGGGGGCTGGCGTGTTTATTGACCAGTTTTTGTCTTTTTCTAAATGTTGATAATGTTGATAGTACTCGTCAGTTTTTGGCATAGGGCCAGCAATTGGCATATGATCAGGTGTCATACAACGTAATCTAGCTTTACTGGCCTTAATATCGTTTGTCGTCCACTTTGGAAAGTTAGGCAATGAACGCTGATACATTGTTAGGTTATAAAGATCATCTTGCTCTCTTACTTCTATATTTCTTTCATCTTTATCGAAGGTCGCGCCGATACAATGAATACCATCGTTTTCTGGTGTTAAATATCCTTTGTGGCAAATAACGGTTGATAATTTGCCAATATCATTGTTGGTGTACATTGAAGATATTTGCCCGCGAACAGGATACAAAGGCAGCTCATCAAAGGGGGCAATCAAGTTCGATTGAGCACCACCGCACATGATAACCTGCTCGGCGTTATCAACTTTATTGTTGTGATGAAGTCGCCAATGACCATTGGCCACTTGCGTTAATTTAGTTATGTGACAACTCGTTTTAACCTTTAAAAAGCCGGTATCGTCAGCCGCTTGAAAGATTGCTTTAACCAATTTTTGTGGAGCTACCCAGCCAGCTTTAGGCATATACAAGCCGTCATGTTCAATAGGTATACCGGCTATTTCACTTGCTTGTTTAGCATCGATTGAATGAATTATATCCTTAGGCCAAGCGTTAATATCATCAAACCTTTTTAATCGTTCAACGAGCGCGGGTTTAAAAGCCAAGTCTAAAACGCCACACCATTGATGTGGGTAGTTTATGCCTTCATCAGTTAGTGACTGATAAAAACCTAATGCGCAAACAAACGCTTGATGATAGAAATCACTAATGTCATCTCTGTCTTGATGCAGCAATGGGTATACTGCGCCGATAGCGTTACTTGAACCACCTTGTGCTAAGTGCTCATCTTGGCAGTACAGGTTTACCCGAATATTTTCTTTGGTCAGTTTATAAACTAAGCTTGCAGCTGCTATACCTGAGCCGATGACTGCGACTCGTGTTGGTTTTACATGATGTGGTCGCAAAACATAACCTTTCCCAGCGTTTCTATTTTGCTGATATTTAGCAGAGATACTTTTATTTTTTCTACCTATTGCTTCTGTCTGGCTCAATCTAAAACCAACGTTAATCAGACCTCGCTTAACGAGCCCTGCTACGGTGAAAGTAGCCAGTGTTGCATCGTCTTTTGATAATCGAGCTAGCTGTTTAAATAAGTCATCGTTCCACATCTCTGGGTTTTTAGCGGGTGAAAACCCATCTAAGTACCACGCATTTATAGGAGAGGTAAGACGTTTGTTTTGATGTTTCGCCTGTTTTACGTTGCTGGTAAGTTTTTCAAATCCTTGTGTCGCATCATCAAAGATAAGCACTAACTGAACTAAGCCATCAAAAAAACTTAGCTCCAATGTTGATGCTTCTATATTGCGTTGCCTGTATTGTGCAATAAACTCAGCAACTATCGGCGAAAACTCGGGAAAAAGCGAAAGTGATTGCTCAATTTGCTCGCCACTTAATGGGTACTTTTCAACGCTGATATAGGTTAATGGTTTAATACTCTGTTGATGAATGGCTTTAGCTTTCATGAAGTGGTTCAATGTTAAAAAGAAATTTAACCCCGTACCAAAGCCTGTTTCACCAATCACTAATGCTTGTTCGTTTGTCAGTAGGCGATCAGCGATATCATTGCCTTTGATAAATACATCTTCGCTTTGTCCATATCCAAATTGCGTATCAAAATATATGTCATCAAATTGCTGAGAAAAAGGTGATCCGTTTTGTTGGAAGGTAACGTTATCGTTATTAAGCGATGCAGATATTGAAGATGTTTTTTTGTTGTTCATAAATACAAAATATCAGTAAAAAGCGAACAGGGAATTTGCCAATCGATTGTACCTTAATTTGGCCGTACATTCGTAAATTTATCGTATTGACAAAAATTCATGTTTGGAATGAGGAAATATCATTAAATTTTCATGTATCGCTAAGTTATTGGTATAAAAGTATGTTATTTTACTTTTTCACTTTTTTAGGGTGATATTGACGGTTGTTCAGTGTACAAGTGTACACTGGATAGACCAGTTTTTATGCGAAATTCGCTATCATATCGCCGATTTTAATAATTAGATGGTTTAGATAAATGAAACGTGTCGTAATAACAGGTTTAGGTATTGTTTCTAGTTTAGGTAACGATACAGACGAAGTATTAGCGTCTTTAAAAGAAGGTCGCTCAGGTATTTCTCGCTCAGAGAGTTTTGAAGAACAGGGCTTACGTAGCCAAGTTTGGGGTAAACCTGATATTGAGCTTAAAGATCATATCGATCGTAAAGCGATGCGTTTTATGGGCGATGCTTCTGGTTACGCATACGTTGCCATGGAACAAGCCATAAAAGATTCAAAACTAGCACCAGAGCAAGTATCTAACTTTCGTACGGGGATCGTTGCTGGTTCAGGTGGTGCTTCATCAGCTAACGTTATTGCTTCAGCCGACACATTGCGTGCCAAAGGTGTTAAACGTGTTGGTCCTTATGCAGTACCTAAAACAATGTCGAGCACGATTTCAGCATGTTTAGCAACACCATTTAAAATTTTAGGCGTTAACTACTCAATCAGTTCAGCTTGTGCAACAAGTGCACATTGTATTGGACATGCTGCAGAGTTAATTCAATTAGGCAAGCAAGATGTTGTTTTTGCTGGTGGTGGTGAAGAAGTCGATTGGTCACTTGCTATGATGTTTGATGGCATGGGCGCTTTATCAACTAAATATAATGACACACCAGAAAAGGCATCTCGTACTTATGATGCAGACCGTGACGGTTTCGTTATCTCTGGCGGCGGCGGCATGGTTGTTGTTGAAGAGCTTGAACATGCTTTAGCACGTGGTGCACATATTTACGCTGAAATTGTTGGCTATGGTGCAACTTCAGATGGTTACGATATGGTAGCTCCATCAGGTGAAGGCGCAGCGCGCTGTATGAAGTTAGCGATGCAAGATATCGATGCTCCTATTGACTACTTAAACACGCATGGTACTTCAACACCTGTAGGTGACGTTAAAGAACTAGGTGCAATTCAAGAAGTTTTTGGGGGCAAATCTCCAGCTATCAGTGCAACAAAAGCAATGTCTGGTCATGCACTTGGTGCTGCTGGTGTCCATGAAGCGATTTACTCTATTTTAATGATGGAAAACAACTTTATTGCGCCATCAATTAATGTTGAAACATTAGATGAAAAAGCTGAAGGTTTAGACATCGTTACTCAACCACGTGAAGCTGAATTAAACACTGTTATGTCTAACAGTTTTGGCTTTGGCGGTACTAACTCAACGCTAGTGATGCAAAAATATAAATAATAAGCGTTTTAAATAACATGGGGTCAGAGTAAAATTTACTCTGACCCCATTTTTTTTGCGATGAGTTTTAGTTTTGAAAATTTATTATGATGAAAACATGCCATTTGCCCGAGAATTTTTTTCGGAGTTTGGCGAGACCCAAGCGTTTTCTGGTCGAGACGTTAGTGCAGAAATATTAGCGGATGCTGATGTTCTACTCGTTCGATCTATTACCCAAGTCAACGAACAACTACTTAAGCAAAATAAAAATCTAAAATTTGTCGGTTCTGCAACTATTGGTTTTGATCATATTGATCGAGATTACCTGAGTTCGCGCGGTATTTATTTTACTTCCGCACCAGGGTGCAATGCAGTATCTGTTGCCGAGTATGTAATAAGTGCATTGGTAACACTTGCTGAAAAAGATCAGTTTTCCCTTGTTGATAAAACTGTTGGTATTGTCGGCGCTGGCAATACGGGAAGTCGTTTGAGTGAAAAACTAACTGCGCTTGGTGTTGCTCATAAACTTTGTGACCCATTGCTTGAAGCACAAGGTGATCCTCGCAAATTTAGTTCGCTAGATGACGTTTTATCCTGTGATGTTGTTTCACTTCATGTACCAAAAACATTAACAGGAGAGCATGCAACCTTTCACTTGTTAAATGAAGAACGCTTAGCTCGATTAACGAATGAACAAATACTTATTAATGCCTGTCGTGGAGAGGTGATTGATAACAACGCTCTTTTAGCGATAAAACAAGCTGGAGCAGGCTTTCGTTTAGCGCTTGATGTATGGGAAAACGAGCCTAATATTTTACTACCTTTAATTGACAATGCCGATATAGCGACAGCGCATATAGCAGGTTATAGCTTAGAAGGAAAAGCTCGTGGTAGTGAAATGTTGTATCAGGCATTATGTAAACAGTTGGCAAAACCGATTACGCAATCGCTTAACGATTACTTGCCACAGCCTATGTTTAACAGCGTAGAAATAAATCACCCAATGAGTGAAATTTTGCTAAACCCATTAGTAAAAATGGTTTACGATGTTAGGCGAGACGATGCTATTTTTCGTCAACAAATTAATTCTTGTGGTTTTGATCATATTAGAAAAACATATCCGGCTCGCAGGGAGTTTTCTTCGTTGCTATTAACCACATCATTAGACACCAAGTATGAGCCGCTGTATCAACTTGGTTTTAGTAAAAACGTGCAACAAGAGGAAAAATAATGGCACAGAAATTCGATGTTTGCGTATTGGGCGCAACTGGCTTAGTTGGTAAAACTATCATTGAAATACTACAACAACGTGATTTTCCAATTAATAAGCTATACCCGTTAGCAAGTGCTCGTTCTGCTGGTGAGTTTATTGAATTTAACGGTGAAAGTGTTGAAGTGCTAGATGCTGATAACTTTGACTGGAGCTTAGCGCAAATAGGCTTTTTCTCTGCAGGTGGTGCAACGTCAAAACAATACGCGCCAATGGCGGCTGATGCTGGTTGTATCGTCATCGACAATACTTCTGAATATCGCTATGAACCTGACATTCCTCTAGTAGTGCCAGAAGTAAACCCTCACGCACTTGAGGAGTACCGTAACCGTAATATCATTGCAAATCCAAACTGCTCAACAATTCAGATGATGGTTGCACTAAAACCAATTTATGATGCTGTAGGTATTGAACGCGTAAATGTTTCTACCTATCAGTCTGTATCTGGTGCTGGTAAAGATGCAATGGATGAATTAGCTAAACAATGTGCTGATTTATTAACGGGTAAACCTGTTGAGCCAAAAGCCTTTTCTCGTCAAATCGCATTTAACGTTATTCCGCAAATCGACGTTTTTATGGAAAATGGTTACACGAAAGAAGAAATGAAAATGGTTTGGGAAACGAAGAAGATTTTGGGTGATGAGAATGTTCTTGTTAATCCTACTGCTGTGCGTGTACCTGTATTTTTTGGCCATGGTGAAGCCATTCATTTAGAAACTACGTCTCCAATTAGTGCTGATGAAGTAAAAGCTTTGTTAAAGGAAGCGCCAGGCCTTGTTGTATGCGAGAAAGACGAAGATTTTCCAACGCAAATTGGTGAAGCTAGCGGTGAAGATGCAACCTTTGTTGGACGTATCCGTGAAGATTTAAGTCATAATAATGGTTTAAATATGTGGATTGTTGCCGATAACGTACGTAAAGGTGCAGCAACCAACAGTATTCAAATTGCAGAATTACTAATAAGCGAGTATTTATCGTAAGTAATCAAGGCGATTAAACGCTCTCATTCCAGTTAAAAGGCAATGAGAAACAATAAGAAACCTGTTAGGCTGTGCTTAACAGGTTTCTTTTTTTTAGATATAGTTGAATCTAATGTGGTATAACCCTTGCTTTGTTTTCAGCTAGATTAAAATTTTTACCAGTAAAGCCAATTATTTGGCGATTATAATAAGAGTTAGGAAAGCCTTAATGCCTCGAACACTGAGTTTGCGATTATTGCCGTTGCTACTGGCCAGCTTGTTTACAGTTTTATGTTCAACCGTTGCTGCACAAGATGCTGGTGTGCAAATTCGCGGCCCTAAAACAACAGATTCCTCTCCAATAAAGCAGTATGGCCCAATAAACAATGCTGATACGTTGTGGAAAATAGCGCTTATGGTGCGCCCTGATCCACGCTTTTCTGTGTATCAAGTGATGCAGGCACTTTACGTTAATAACCCTCAGGCATTTAAAGAAAATAACCTAAATCACCTAGTCAATGGTCAGTATTTAAAAATTCCATCTTACGATGACATTGCCTCAATCGACCCTCAACAAGCCCAAGCTAAGTCAGATGCTGATGATAATGTTTGGGAGAAAAAAGTTAAATCAGCGCCAAAAATTGTAGCTAAAAAAGCGACACCGGCAAATGTTGTTCAAAAGAAAGATCTTGAACAAGCTAAATCTGAGATTAACGAACAATTACAAGATATCGGTAAAAGCCAAGAGCAACGATTAGAAACCATTCAAAATGATGTTTTAGATTCTATTGATGGTTTACAAGCAATACTGCAAGAAAACGAAAAACTCAAAAGTCGCTTATCAAACTTTGATAGTCAACTTGGTGAAATGCAGCAAGAAGTTGCGAAAAGTGAAGAAATGAAAGTGCAAATGGATGCACTGATCAAACTGCAACAAGAATTGCTTGATAAGGCTAATGCTCGTGAGCAAGAGCTGATGATAGAAAAACAAAAAGCGGCACTTGAAGATGATAATTTTACTTCGAGTATTTGGTTTACTTTCTTGGTTGCTACTGTGCCTGCTGTCTTAATCGTTTCACTTATTGCGTTTTTCCTATTGAGAAGAAAGTCTGACGATAAACCTGTCGAAGTGGAAACTAAAGCGCCGGTAAAAGAAACTGAAGTAAAAAAAGAAGCTGCGCCAGAAGCTGAAGAGCTTGCATTAGATGGTGAACTTTCACTTGATGATGAACTGGCAATTGACTTAACTGAAGATGAATCTCTTGATGACTTGGATGGAACAGAGTTAGGTGGCGACGAGTTGTTTTCAGATGATCTTGATGATTTAGACGATGAATTACTTGATGATGATGTCATTCATTTAGACGATGATTTGGACGACCTTGAGGATATTTCACTTGATGATTTAGGTGATGAGCAGCCACTAGATGATTCGATCGAATTAGCCGACGATGATATAGATGATTTGTTAGAGCAAACGCCAGAAGAAGAGGAAGATCAAACGCTAGATGGCGGTGAGTTAGGTCAAGACATGCTAGATGACTTGCTAAGCGGTCTCGAAATAACAGAAGAAGGCAGTGATGATAGCGCTTTAGAACAAAGCGCTGAAGAAGCTCCGTCAAATACCGAAGATGATATTGATGCGCTGCTTGATGAAGTCACTGACGAACAAGACACATCAGCGGATGCAGTCTCAGACCCAGACGATATTGACTCGTTACTTGATCAAGTAAGTGATGAGATTGGCGCGGAAGAACCTAGCCCACAACAAGACGTGAAAGACCCAGACGATATTGACTCATTACTTGATGAAATAAATGAAGAAGTAAGTGCGGAAGAACCTAGCCTACAAGAAGACGTTACCGATCCAGACGATATTGATTCATTGCTTGATGAAATAAATGAAGAAGTAAGTGCGGAAGAACCTAGCCTACAAGAAGATGTTACCGACCCAGACGATATCGACTCTTTACTTGCTGAAGTAAGTGCTGAAACGCCTAGCCCACAGGAAGAGGTTACCGAACCAGACGATATTGATGCATTACTTGATGAAATTGGCGCGGAAGAACCTAGCCTACAAGAAGACGTTACCGATCCAGACGATATTGATTCATTGCTTGATGAAATAAATGAAGAAGTAAGTTCGGAAGAACCTAGCCTACAAGAAGATGTTACCGACCCAGACGATATCGATTCACTGCTTGATGAAATAAATGAAGAAGTAAGTGCGGAAGAACCTAGCCTACAAGAAGATGTTACCGACCCAGACGATATCGATTCATTACTTGATGAAATAAATGAAGAAGTAAGTTCGGAAGAACCTAGCCTACAAGAAGATGTTACCGACCCAGACGATATCGATTCACTGCTTGATGAAATAAATGAAGAAGTAAGCGCGGAAGAACCTAGCCTACAAGAAGATGTTACCGACCCAGACGATATCGATTCATTACTTGATGAAATAAATGATGAAGTAAGTGAGGAAGAATCTAGCCTACAAGAAGATGTTACGGACCCAGATGATATCGACTCATTGCTTGATGAAATATCTGGCAATGATGAAAGTGATATTCCAACGTCAAAAGTCGAATTAACTGATCCTGATGATATTGATGCCTTATTATCGAGTTTTGACGACGCACCGGCTGAATCAAATGACGCTAAATTAATAGAAGATGACGTTTCAGATGTTAGTGACTCTGAAAGTCATGATGAGTTAAATACCCAAGATATTGATAACTTTACTGAAGAGCATGTTGGCCAATTCTTAACCATGGATTTCAGTGGTGTTGGACAAGAAACAGTAGTCGATAACGATGATATTGATGAGCCAATCACGCTTGATGAAAATGACGACGAAGAGCAAGAAATATTGGATGTTGACGATATTCTAGATGCTATTCAAGTTGAAGAAGTAGCGAGCGCTGAAAATTCAATATTAGGTCAAAGTGATGCGATTGAAGATGACATCGTTGCTAATGATACCGTTGCTGACGAAGCTGCACATAGTGACAATATAGATCTCGAAGAGTTGGATGTAGAGCAACTTTTAGCAGACGTTTCTGATGAAAGTACGACAGCAACAGAAGATTTACTTGACGGTGTTAATGAGCAAACAGAAGAGGTAGAAGCTCCTTTTGATGAATCAACTCTGTCTCACTTATTAAATGAAACTGATACACCTGCACATGACGAGCCGGTAGAGCTAACACCTGATTTTACCGATTCCAACGTATTGGCTGACCTACTCAGTGATGGTGAGGTAACGCCTAAAGCTGAGGCCGCTGAAGCTAGCGAAATTGAAGACATTCAAGAGTTAAATAATTTAGACTTTGACGAGCTATTAGCCAATATTGAAGAAGAAAATGCGCCGTCCACACTAGAAGAGCCTATTGTAGAAGATGTTATTGAAGATCTTGATATTGGTGACGACCTAGTTGCAATTGAAGAAGATGACAATGAACCTGCTGATTTCGTTTCTGTAGACAGTCTTATAACTGACTCTTTAGAGCCTGAAGCATCTGAGCCGTATAAAAGTGAAAATATTGATGTTGGTCTTAATGAATTTCCTGAATTTGCAGGAGATGATACCGATATTGATGAAGAAGACACTAACGGAGTCGCTGCAAAATTAGACTTGGCAAAAGTTTATATTGAGATCGGTGATGAAGAAAATGCAGAAGTGATTTTACAAGATGTAATTAAGCTTGGCGATGCACAACAGCAGTTCGAAGCGCAGCAGTTACTTGGTAATTTAAGTTAGTCACATAATTGCCATTGGCAAGCGCATTAAAATTAGTAATAATGCGCCTCCGAATCATACGGAGTTATATATGCGTTACGCCTTAGGGGTTCAGTACGACGGTAAAAAATACTGTGGCTGGCAACGACAAAATCATTCACCTAGCATCCAAGAGGCGCTTGAGAAAGCACTTTCTAAAGTTGCAGATGAGCCAATAGAAGTTATTTGTGCAGGTCGCACAGATACAGGCGTAAATGCAACAAATCAAATTGTTCATTTTGATACCACTAAAATCCGTAAGGATGTTGCGTGGACTTTAGGCGTCAATACTAACTTACCTTCTGACATTGCTACAACTTGGGTCAAACAAGTCCCTGAAGAGTTTCATGCACGCTTTAGTGCGACATCTAGACGTTATCGCTACGTTATTTTTAATACACCACTAAGACCGGCAATTTTAAATGGTGGCCTTTGCTTTGTTCATGACAAACTCGATGAAACGCTAATGCATCAAGCGGCCCAAGCTCTTGTTGGTACGCATGATTTCACCTCATTTAGAACGGTTCATTGTCAGGCGCCATCACCGATCAGAACCATGGAATTTATCAACGTCCACCGTATCCAGGATTACGTCATTATTGATGTTAAAGGCAATGCTTTCTTACATCATATGATTCGTAATATTGCCGGCAGTTTGATTCGTGTTGGTAAAAAACAAGAAACCGTAGCGTGGATGCAGGAAGTGTTAACAGCTAAAAATCGTTGTTTAGCAGGTATGACTGCCGCTGCTGGTGGCTTGTACTTTGTTGATGTTACATACCCTGAAACATTTGACCTGCCAGTGAAGCCGCTTGGTCCGCTATTTTTACCCGATGAATTCAGCTAATATAGCAAAGCTTGGTAAAATGAAGGCTCACATTAGCGCTTTTCATAATACCGATGAAACAAAACAGACCAGTTTTTTGTAACTGGTAAATAGGTAATTGTGTTTTAATTCACGGTTATATGTATAGTTTCAACAAATTGATGATTAATTAGACAAAATAAATACGTCATCAATTATATTTTATTGCAATAGGCCGAAAAGAATTATGAGCTGGATTGAAAAAATTCTCCCAAAAGCGAAAACTACTCAGAAAAGTAATATCCCAGAAGGTGTTTGGACTAAATGTGGCTCGTGTAACGCGATGTTATACAAAGTTGAGTTAGAGCGTGCAATGAGTGTATGCCCTAAATGTGATCACCATATGCGTATTAGTGCTCGCAAGCGCCTTGAAACATTTTTAGATACAAATAATCGTCAAGAGCTTGGTGAAGCATTTGAACCTAAAGATATATTGAAATTTAAAGATTCAAAGAAATATAAAGACCGCATTAGCTCTGCACAGAAAGTATCTGGTGAAAAAGATGCCATCGTTGTTATGCGTGGCGAGTTGCATGGTATGCCTGTTGTGGCAGCATCTTTTGAGTTTTCTTTTTTAGGCGGTTCAATGGCGTCGGTAGTTGGCGCACGTTTTGTTGCGGCGGTTGAGTGCTGTTTAGAACATAACTTACCACTTATTTGTTTTTCTGCTAGTGGTGGTGCTCGAATGCAAGAAGCATTAATGTCTTTGATGCAAATGGCTAAAACAAGTGCAGCATTGGCTAAAATGAGTGAAAAGGGCTTACCTTACGTTTCTGTGTTAACTGACCCTACAATGGGTGGTGTTTCTGCTAGTTTAGCGATGTTAGGTGATATTAATGTTGCCGAGCCTAAAGCACTTATTGGCTTTGCTGGCCCGCGTGTTATCGAGCAAACCGTGCGTGAAAAACTACCTGAGGGCTTTCAGCGCAGTGAGTTTTTACTAGAAAAAGGTGCAATCGACTTAATCGTTGATCGTCGTGAAATGCGTGATTCTCTTACGCGTTTAATTGCTAAATTTACTGGGCAACCGTCGCCGTTTACTGAATAAATGACCAATCATCATCCAAGCCAATTATCAAACGCAACACTTGATCATTGGCTTTCTTATTTAGAGTCCATTCATAGCCAAGAGATTGATTTAGGTTTAACAAGAATTGCCGAGGTCGCGAGAAGACTATCTATTTCATTGAGTGGTTCTAAAGTTATTACGGTCGCAGGCACCAATGGTAAAGGTACAACCTGTGCCTTTTTAGAAAATGCGTTTTTGCAGCGTCATCAATCTGTGGCAGTTTATTCTTCTCCGCATATAGAGCGCTTTAATGAGCGATTACGCATCGATAAAGCCGAAGTAACAAATCAGCCACTGATTGACGCTTTTGAGCAGATAGAGCAGGCTAGAGGCGACATATCATTAACCTACTATGAATACACAACACTTGCTGCGTTAATGATCTGTCAGGAAGTTTCTCCTGACTATATTATTTTAGAAGTGGGCCTTGGTGGCCGACTCGATGCAACCAATATTATTGATGCTGACATTGCCGTTATTACAAGTATCGACCTCGATCATCAAGCCTTTTTAGGTGACACCAAAGAACTGATCGGCTTTGAGAAAGCCGGTATCATGCGTGGCGATAAATTCGCGGTTGTTGGTGAACCATCGACCATTAATTCAATTAAGCAACATGCGTTAAATATCAAAACTCGAGCAATTTATAGAAATGTTGATTTTAGCTTACAAGAAAATACCGACAATTGGAGTTATCAGGGTAACGATCTGAGTCTATCCGCTTTAATAAAACCCAATATTCCAATTGATAATGTGGCAACAGCTATTACTGTTTTAAACTGTTTATCGTTAGACGTTTCAACCCAATTTATCAATGACGTTATTGAACAAACAAAAGTTCCAGGACGAACAGAGCTCATTCAACAGCAGCCTGATGTCTTACTTGATGTTGCTCATAACCCTCATGCAGCGCGCAATCTAGTCAAAACACTGTCTGGTTACAAATACAAAAAACTTCACTGTGTGGCGGGTATGTTATCTGATAAAGACATAAAAGGTACGTTGTCCTTATTCAATGAACTTGTTGATACATGGTATCTTGCAACATTGGATGTACCCAGGGGAGCAAGTGCTGAAGTCTTATCTGAGCATGTCAGCGGTAATCGTTGCGTTGTGAATTGTTTTGACAATGTTGAGCAGGCCTATAAAATGGCATTACAACGCTCAGAAGATAATGATTTGATTTTAGTTTTTGGATCATTCTTTACCGTAGCAGATGTTCGGAAGTTATATTTTTAGGAGTTCTCTTTGTCTACACCATTTCAAAATCGTATTGTCGGTACCGTTATCGTTGCGGCGGCGGCCATTATATTTTTACCTGATTTGTTAGACGGCAAAAAGAAAACCTACCAAGAGCAATTTCAGCAAATCCCTCAGCCACCTAAAGTTGAAAAAGTGACAACGCCTAAAGAGTTTCCAGAGCAAAAACTTAATGCAATTGAAAAGCCAGAGGTCGCCGATGATATTGTTGCTATTGATGATGAAATAGCAACAAAAACTAATGAACAAGACACGCCAGCTAATGATAGCTCAACTGATACACTTATCATTAACGCATTAGATAAGCCCAAAGAAATCACAACAACAAACGTTGATAATGCAAAAAAAGACGTCAAGAAAACACCAATTGCATCAGTAACAGGTGAAGCATGGGTGATTCAGTTAGGCAGTTTTAGTAAGAAAAAGAATGTAGATGACTTAGTGAGCAAGTTGTCGAGTGCTGGCTACGTTGTTTTTACAAAACCAGTTAAAACAAAAAACAGAACATTGACGAAAGTATTTGTTGGTCCCAATATCAACAAATCGACATTGGAAAAGCAGATTCCTGAATTAGCTAAAATAGCTAAAGTGACGGGAAAAATTGCTAAATATACGCCAACTAAATAATAAAAATAGTTAGGTATTAAGGTAAACGTTCTGTTAGAATGCGCGCCTCAAAAGTTATGAGATTATTCAATTTATGGTTTGGATAGATTATGCCATTTTAGCGGTGATTGGCATATCAACGTTAATAAGTTTAGTGAGGGGCTTTGTTAAAGAAGCTATATCTCTCATTATATGGGCGTCGGCTTTTTTTGTGGCCAGTCAATTCTATTCAAATCTAGCAACTCTCTTAACTAACATCTCAGATCCTTTGTTGCGCAATGCGGCGGCTATTTCTATCCTTTTCATAACCACACTTATTCTCGGTGCTCTAATAAATTATTTGATTGGTGAACTTGTTATTAAAACAGGTTTGTCCGGTACAGATAGAATGTTAGGTATTGTCTTTGGCGCGCTTCGCGGTGTTCTAATATCGAGTGCAGTGTTGTTTTTTATGGATTCATTTACGCCGGCAAGCGATGCTCATTGGTGGAGCGATTCAGTATTGATCCCTGAGTTTACGTTAGTTATTGAGTGGTTTTTTGGGTATTTAAAAGAGTCATCAAGTTTTTTATCCTAATAGGGTTCGGCGGAGAGAAATTTCATGTGTGGTATTGTTGGTATTGTTGGTCAAACACCAGTAAGTCAATCGTTATATGATGGATTAACGGTGTTACAGCACCGAGGCCAAGACGCGGCAGGTATAGTTACCATTAGCGACAACATGTTTAGGCTAAGAAAAGCCAATGGCTTGGTTAAAGATGTGTTTCACACACGTCATATGCTTCGCCTGCAGGGGAATATTGGTGTTGGCCATGTTCGTTACCCAACGGCAGGTACTTCAAGCTCTTCAGAAGCACAGCCATTTTATGCAAATTCACCATTTGGTATTTCATTAGCACACAATGGTAACTTAACCAATGCGAATGAACTGAAAAAATGGTTATTTAATTCAGCTAAACGTCATGTAAACACAACGTCTGATTCAGAGTTGCTATTAAATATTTTAGCCCATGAATTACAGGAAACAGAAGGTCTGTCTTTAACACCAGATGATATTTTTACAGCAATTGAAAATGTCCATACTCGTGTTCGTGGCGGCTACGCAACGGTTGCGTTGATTATCGGCCATGGCATGATCGCTTTTCGTGATCCTCAGGGTATTCGTCCATTAGTTTTTGGTAAGCGTGAAACTGAAGCCGGTGTTGAGTACATGGTCGCTTCAGAGTCAGTTGCATTAGATGCTTGTGATTTTGAATTTGTCCGTGACGTAGCGCCTGGCGAAGCTATTTTCTTCACCGAAGATGGTCAGATTCATTCAAAGCAATGTGCACAAAACCCAATTTATAGCCCATGTTTATTTGAGTTTGTATACTTTGCTCGTCCAGATTCTACAATCGACAAAATCTCTGTTTATCAATCACGGATTGAAATGGGTAAACGATTGGGCGATAAAATCGCGCGCGAATGGGACGATTTAGACATTGATGTTGTTATCCCTATTCCTGAAACGTCATGTGATATTGCGTTAGAAATAGCACAACATTTAGATATCCCATATCGCCAAGGCTTTGTTAAAAACCGCTATATTGGCCGCACGTTTATTATGCCAGGGCAAGCAGAGCGCAAGAAGTCAGTGCGTCGTAAACTTAATGCGATCAGTTCTGAGTTTAAAGGCAAGAACGTACTGCTAGTAGATGATTCCATTGTACGCGGTACAACGTCAGAGCAAATCATTGAAATGGCACGCCAATCAGGTGCGAAGAAAGTTTACTTTGCATCAGCAGCACCAGAAGTTCGTTTCCCGAACGTTTACGGTATCGATATGCCAAGTGCTAATGAATTAATCGCACATGGCAGAGAATTAGACGACATTTGTCAATTAATCGGTGCTGATAAGTTAATCTACCAATCAATTGAAGATTTAACCGCTGCGGTAGGTTTTGCTAATCCAGAAGTGAAACATTTTGAAGCGTCAGTATTTACGGGCCAATATATTACAAATGATATTGACCAAGGATACTTAGAGAAGCTAGACGAAGCACGTAATGATGAATCGAAAGAGCAATCAGACAAGAATGCAGAGTCGGTTATTGATATGCATAACGAAGGTTAATGGATATCCTCAAGATATAAAAAGGCGCTTTAAGCGCCTTTTTATTTAACAAAACAAATCTATTATATATTCAATTTAGGTAAATATAGGCCCGAAGCCTAAACTCCATAAAATTACCGTACTTGCCATTATACCAACCAGTAACACAAGACCGCAGGTTACTACTGAGCTTGAATAAATAAAGCCTTTTTCTTCAGGTATGTTCATCATGATTGGAACACCTGAGTATAGTAAGTAAACAGAGTAACAAACGGCGACTAAACCAGCACAGGCAACAAACCACAGTACAGGGTAAAGCGCAGCAATACCGACCATCAATAATGGTGTGGCAGTATAAGCGGCTAACTCTAGCGACTGTGTAAAGTCGGGTGATGCATCAAAGGTCTTGGCCATCCAGTGGATGAGATAAGCTAAAGCAAATACACCTGCTATTAGGGCTGCGTACATGCCAACAGCCATAAATGTTGCACTTTGTTCGGTTAATTTTATTATTTCATTGGCGCCAATTGACCAACCAATGTGAGCAGCAGCATAGTAACCACAAATAGACGGTATTAGTGCAACCACTAAAATGTGAGTGAATGAATAGGTCAAACTCTCGTGACGCTTCTCTATGGTGTGCCATTCTTCTTTAGGATGGGCGTATAAACCCCAAATGTGATTTAGTAACATAATAACTTCCTCATACAATCCCCAAAACGGGCAAACGTTAAGCGTTTACCTTATATTCGACATTTATTTTTTTTATCGTCGATATTTAATTTATGAAGTATGGTGAAGAATTCGTCAAGAGTTGAGTGCAAAATAATCAAAAAAGATGCGCTAAATCAAAAATATGTTTAAAAAACGTACAATTTATGAGGTTTTTATTCTAACGACTTTCATATATTCCATTTCAAAACCTGCGATCATTTCTGTTTCGCGGTAATAGGTCAGATTTACACGTTGACCTTTTAACGATTGATAAGGCTGTTTGCGTTTAAATTTAAATGGGCTATCTGTTCCTTCAAGCATGACAGTGTTGAGAAACCAATCGCCATCTTCACGTTGCACATGAGAAGTTACTTTTTTTAACTCACTATGAATGAGTTGTTGGTGTTGAGATAAAAGCTGCTTTACGTCTTTATTCATAAGTATTTTCTGATGTAGATCTGATAAATGTTATTTTACACTAGAAAGCTCAGCATTTGCCTTTTAAAATAGCGCAATCTTATTTTATTGTTTTGTTGCTATGTCTTACCAAAACCTACTTAAGCCTATTCATCAATTTTTGAACGCGCCAAGCCCAGATGGCTGGATTGAAAAGGCCAAACAACCAGAAAACCTAGAAGTGTTACTGATTGATCACATGATTTGTGAGCTTAAAGCGGCACAAACTGCTATGTATTTGATTAGAAAGTACGCTGTTGATAAAGAAAGCGGTGATGCGTTATTAGCGTGGTTAGCACCCTATGAAACCTTTATCTATAAAAAACAGGGTTCGTTAGCTGATTTAGCAAAAGCCAATAAACTATCAAAAAATATTGTTCCTAAAAGCGACTCGCCTTACGGGCAAGACTTAATAGACAAAATGGTGTTACTCATTAAAGAAGAGTTACATCACTTCTATCAAGTACTTGAGATAATGCACAATCGCGGTATTGAGTATTACAGCATAACACCAAGTAGATATGCTAAAGGGATGATTCGTCATGTAACGAGCTATGAGCCAAATACTTTAATTGATAAGTTGATCATTGGCGCTTATATTGAAGCCAGATCTTGTGAGCGCTTTGCTAAACTGGCGCCTCATTTAGATGAAGAACTTAATAATTTTTATATCTCATTACTGCGCAGTGAGGCTCGCCATTATCAAGATTACTTGGCGTTAGCAGAACAAATCGCAGGTGGTGATATTTCTGAACGAATAGCGTATTTTGGCAATTTAGAAGCTGAACTGATTTCATCTCCAGATGATGATTTCAAATTTCATAGTGGCGAGCCAACAAACAAATAACAACTGAGTGTAAGAGGATAAAAAATGCCAAAGGCAAGTGAAGTCAAAAAGAACACCGCGATTGAACACAATGGTTCAGTCGTTATGATTAAAGACATTAGTCGCTCGGTGCCACAAGGTCGTGCGGGTGGCAGTTTATACCGTATGCGTATGTATGATGTCGTTACTGGTGCCAAAGTTGACGAAACCTTTAAAGACGTTGATATGCTAAAGCTAGCTGATTTAACACGTCGCGCCGTTATGTTCTCTTATATTGATGGTGATGAATATGTGTTTATGGACAACGAAGATTACACGCCATACAACCTAAATAAAGAAGCCATTGCAGATGAACTGTTGTTTATCAATGAAGAAACGCCGGGTATTCAAGTGGTGATCATTGATGGCAATGCCGTTGCGTTAGAGCTGCCGTCAAGTGTTGATCTAGAAGTGGTAGAAACTGACCCTTCAATTAAAGGCGCTTCTGCTACCTCAAGAACCAAACCTGCAATCCTATCAACTGGGTTAACTGTTCAGGTGCCAGAACATATCTCTACCGGTGATATGATCAAAGTAAATACAGCGGAAACTAAGTTTATGGGACGCGGTGAGAAATAAGCCACCGTTGCCTATTGAACGAAAAAAGCCAAGTCATCGACTTGGCTTTTTTATGAGATAACGTTGCTCTATTGAGCAATAATATCAACCTGACGCATGTTGTTTTGCTCTGAGATGACGACACGATAACTGGTTTCATCTTTGCTGAAATTTAGTGTTAAACGGCCACGTTTCAATTCTTGGCTTAACACTTCTCCCAGTTGTTGTTGGTAGAAATCTATCACGGCTTGTTTGGTAGCACGTGTATAAAAATTGGTAACGAAAGGGCGTTTTTCTGTGTCTTGATAAAAGACGCGGGCATCTTTCATAACAGGCATCTCAAGTGCTTGCTCTTCAGCAACCGCAATTTGACTTATCAATACCGAATATATGAATAATGTGATTGGTAAAATTCTCATCTTTTATCCCTAAAAATTACATCTTTATCGCGTCAATGTATGATTTATGTAATTCAGCGTCAATCATTTAATCACGCTTGGCGAGATATTCTTCTCGGTAATTATCAACCCAAAGCGCCGTTGCACCACAAATTGCTACTGGCATTACAACCAAGTTGATAATCGGGATCATAGAAAAAACGGCAACACTCACGCCAAAACTAAAACTAATACCTTTATTGTTAGTTAAGGTGCTTTTCATATCGTCAAAGGCTATTTTATGGTTATCAAATGCATAATCTTTATATTGAATTGCCATCATCCACGAGACAAATAAAAACCATAGTACTTGTCCAATAACAGGGAGTACCCACAAAAGAATTAAAAAGCCAACAGCACGTGGAATATAGTATAGAAGCTTGCGCCACTCACGTGACAAGGTACGTGGAATATCCTTAATAATGTCGGCCATGCCGCCACCACCGATAGGTTGGTTGGTTAATATCAGCTCCATTTTTTCGGCTAACAGGCCATTAAATGGTGCAGCTATCCAGTTAGCTACTGCACTAAATAAAAAGGAAAAGACAACTAATACTGTCATGACCGCTATTGGCCATATTAAATAATTTAACCAATCGAGCATTTCAGGCAGCCAACCGGTTAGCTGTGCGATATAGCTATCTAATTGTTGAAAAACGAAATAAAAAGCAATTGAGAATAAGATCAAATTAACCATAAGCGGTATAAAAACAAAGCGCTTGATCCCTTTTAATTGGATTAAGGAAAAGCCAGAAAAAAAATAACCCGCTCCAGATGTGGCTGTTGGCTTTTTAAGCTGCGCTGACGACATAACAACTCCTTGAATTAATTTTTAACAACAATCAGTTAGCGAAACTCATTATAATAAAATAAAAATAAAGCAACAGCGTTGACTTGTTACAAAGTACATCTAACTTTGATAAAGTAGCGTGATAGAGTCAATAACAATAATAATAAGAGTTTTCCCATTTAATGCGTCTAAAGCAAATTAAACTTGCTGGTTTTAAATCCTTTGTTGATCCAACAAAAGTACCTTTTGTTCAGCAGATGACGGCTATTGTCGGACCAAATGGTTGCGGAAAATCAAATATTATCGATGCGGTGCGCTGGGTATTAGGCGAAAGTTCAGCTAAAAACCTACGTGGCGATGCCATGACAGACGTTATTTTTAATGGTGCAGCATCGCGTAAACCGATTGGTCAAGCGAGCGTAGAGCTGATATTTGAACACTCAGATAATCCTATTAGCCCATCTTTATCTCAACATTTAGCTGATCGTAATGAAATATCTATTCGTCGTGTCGTCAATCGAGAAAGTACCAATACCTATTTTTTAAATGGTAGTAAGTGTCGTCGCAAAGACATTACCGATATCTTTTTAGGTACGGGGTTAGGTCCACGTAGTTATGCCATTATTGAGCAAGGCACAATAACTCGTCTTATTGAGTCTAAACCTCAAGAGTTAAGAGTATTTATTGAAGAAGCCGCAGGTATATCTAAATATAAAGAACGTCGACGCGATACAGAAAATCGTATTAAACATACCAGGGAAAACCTTGAGCGATTAAGCGATATTCGTTTTGAACTTGGCCAACAAATAGAAAAGCTTGATCAACAAGCGCAAGCGGCAAAGCGTTTTCGTACTTTAAAAGCACAAGAGCGAAAATATAAAGCTGAGTTAGCCGTTCTAAAATCTCAAAAATATCAACAACAAGCCGATGCTGAACAAAGCGCAATCGACAAGTTGAAACAAAAAATTGAGTTGTTGGTTGTTGAACAAATCAGCTGCGAAAATCAGATACATCAAATTAAAACGGCAAATAGTACGCAAACCGATAAGCTTGAAAAGTTGCAAGCCAAGAAAGTCGACAGCGCCTCTCATTGTGTTCGCTTAGAGCAAAATATTAAACATGCCAAAGGGCGTTTACAGGTGGTCTCTCAAGAACAAGAGAAGCTCAAACATCAATTTCAGCAATTAAATGAACAATTAAAGAAAGACAATGTTAGCCAGCAACAGCATGAGCAAATCATTGAAAGTAAGTCACCTTTATTAGCTCAAGAAGAGCAAGCTTTGTTAGTGTTGCAGCAAGAAATTGATACGCTTAAAGCGTCTAATGGACAATTACAACAACAACTAAAAAAACAAAGCCAACAGGCACAAACCTTACTTATTGAGCGCACTGGATTAGAGAGCAAAATAACTCACCAAAAACAGCTTGTTCAAACGTTAACTGAACAACACCAAAAGTTAGTTGAACAAGCGAGTAATAAAGAGCATATACAACTTAAGTTACTTATTGAGCAAGAAATTGAATTTATTGCACAGCTAAAAGCGAGCAAACAATCGTTGGTAGCCGATGCCGAACAGCAGGCGTCTAGCTTAGCTCAGCTAAAACAAAACTATTCACAGACCAAGCAAACATTGTCTGAGCAAAAGTGGCAACTTGAGAGTTTGTCTGACCAAAGAGCAAGACAAACTCAAGAGCTTGCTCAAAGTCATCACTCAAAAGATGAACAGGTTGAATTAGAAAGCTGGTTAACAGCAATGAATGTGACTGTTGAACGCATGCTTTATCAAGACATTATCGTTGAAGAAAAGTGGCGTGAGAGCGTCGAAAAGGTCTTGGGTAATGTACTTAACGCTAAAGTCACGACAGATAAATTAGATTTGTTAACAGTGCCCGAGGGTATTGAGCATTGCAATTTGATCGTTAAAGCGAATAAGCCCCAACCGGTAGTTGAAGATAGCCTTGCTAGCGTTATCGAGGGAGTTGCGTATTATCCATCGTTATTGGCGCATTTAAATAATATAAAGATTACAGATTCATTTGAGCAAGTAATGCAAATTAAACGTCAATTGAACGACGAACAGTCAGTGATTTGCCCTAATAAGCTTTGGCTCTCCAATAGCTTTTTTCAGTTCGGTAGCTGGTCAAATACCAACAATGTGCTGGTAAAACAGGCAAAACTTGCCTCTATCGAGCATATGATAATCACGAGTCAGCAAAATCTTGCTGTGCTAAGTGAGCAATGTAAATCTGATGAGCAACGGCTAAATCAAGCCTCAGAGCAAGTCGCCGCAAAGCAACTAAAGCAACAAAACCTTCAACAGCAACTGCAACAGGCAGAGCAGGCACTTGCACTCAATGAGCAATCGTACAATCACAAACTATTATTAGTTGAACAAACTCAAGTTCAGATAGCGCAACAGCATGAGTCCTTATCTCAGGCGCAAGAAACGTTAGAATCATTACTGCATCAATTTGAAGCGTTAGCATCGAATGAGCAATTTGATATGTCTCAACTTGAAGTACAAGCTCAGCAATCAAATGATAGTCTCGCTGCTAAACAACAAACCCTTATCGATAAGCAGCAAGCTTGCCATCAAATAACATTGGCGATTGAAACTGCTCGAACAAGCCAGCAGTCGACACAACTGCACCAATCGCGTTTAGAAGAGCAAATTCATCACCTCGAAAGCCAATTACAAAGTCTAGGCTTTGAAGAGGAGAACCTAAAATCACCAATAATTGATGATCAAAAGGCACTGGAAATTGCTCAAAATACGTTATTTGAATTAGAAAATGAATTGATCGAATTACATAAAACGCAAGCTGGCCAAACTGAGCAGGTTGATAAATTAGAACAACAAAAAACAAGCATTTTTAATCAAGTTGAACGCCATAAAACGACACTTAATAAGCATCATATTCATCTTCAGAACTACCAATTACGTGCAGAAACTGCGCTAGAAGCTATCGCTGAATATCAATCTATTAAACAAGTTATCGCCCAAATGCCAGCTGAAGCAAAAGAAACGTTATGGCAAGCAAATTTAACGCGAATAGCCAAAGATATTGACGCGCTCGGTGCAATCAATTTAGCCGCTATTGAGGAGTTTGACGCACAAGTTTCACGTAAACAATATTTGGATCAACAAGATGAAGATTTGAATGATGCATTAAAAACGCTTGAAAGTGCTATTGCCAAAATAGATAAAGAGTCTCGCGCTAAATTTAAAATGACCTTTGAACAGGTCAATCACGACCTGCAACAACTGTTTCCAAAAGTTTTTGGCGGAGGAAGTGCTTATTTAGCATTAACAGGCGATGATTTACTCGAAACAGGTGTTACCATTATGGCAAGACCACCAGGCAAAAAAAATAGTACAATTCACCTATTATCGGGTGGAGAAAAAGCGCTAACCGCTTTATCATTAGTTTTTGCAATTTTTAGACTGAACCCAGCACCATTTTGCATGTTAGATGAGGTAGATGCACCTTTAGACGATGCAAATGTTGGCCGATTTTGTAATTTGGTAAGAGAAATGTCTCAAACCGTTCAGTTTATTTATATATCACATAATAAAATAGCCATGGAAATGGCTTCACAATTAACCGGTGTTACCATGTATGAACCAGGTGTTTCACGCATGGTTGCTGTTGATATTGATGAAGCTGTAGCAATGGCAGAATTATCATAACGAAGGCGATACGATGGAAGATAATTTCAGAAACGCATTAATTATTATCAGTGCTGTTGTCATCGGAGCTATTTTTGTTCATGGTTTATGGACAATCCGAAAAAATAAAAACCCTTATAAACTTAAAACAACTGACGAACAAATTGGCAATGAAGACCCCGTTGTCGACAAAAGTGGTTTTGATCAATATGGTGTTAGTGCACCTCGTGTCGTTGAGCACAGTGCGTTAACAGGGGAAATTAAAAACCCACCTAAAGAAGAAGAGATTCCTGAAGAGCCAGCACCAGCGCCTCATTTCAATGATGAACCTTTGCCACAGGATCTCAATGCAAAAGAATCACATATTGCTATTGATCAGCAAGAAACTGATACCACAGATTACCAGCCACCGCGTGTTGATGATGTAACGGTGATGCAGGTAGAACATGAGCAGGAAGAAACGCTTGAAGACAGTGGTGCCAGCCATAATGAAGAAGTGTCTCAAAAAATTGAAGAAACAATTGCGCTCGAGCCTCTATATGAAACACCAGTAACACAGCCAAAAACTTCGCAGCCTGCAACAGAAAAGGTTAAAACAACGCGTAAGCCTCGTGTTACCAAAGCTGAAAAGGAAGCATTAAAGCGCAATCAAATGGGCTTTAATTTTGGCGATGTTGAAGCACTTGAATCGTCACAGCAAGAACCGACTCTGGGTGACGATTTTGAAGTAACATCAGCAAACAATGAACCGACAGTGAGTGAAACAAAAGAGCCTAAGGTAGCAATAGAACCAGAAGTCTTGATTATCTCAGTGGTGATGCCTGAAAACCATCTTATGTCGGGTGCTGCTTTATTACCGTCACTATTAACGCTCGGCTTAAAATACGGTGAAATGAATATCTTCCATCGTCATCAAGATAATGCGGGCAATGGCAAAGTCACGTTTAGTTTAGCGAATATGTTAAACCCAGGGACATTTGATTTAGACGCTATGGAAAGCTTTGCAACGCAAGGTGTAAGCCTTTTCATGACGTTGCCAAATGCAGGTGACCCTTTCGAGGTGTTTAATCAAATGATGTCGGCAGCTCGCCATTTGTCCAGTGAATTTAACGCACAAATTTTAGATGATAAACGCTGTGTTATGACACAACAAACAGAGCAACATTACATCACTAAAATTAGAGAATTTGATCGCAAACACCGCATCGCCAGTAAATAACCTATTATATAGCGCTAAGTACAATATTGCTTGGCGCTAATCATGAGAAATCTATGTCTGAACAACTAATTATTGATCGCATTGACGCCCTGACTAATGAGTTAAACGATTATAACCATCAGTACTACGTGCTTGATGAGCCAACGGTACCCGACGCAGAATATGATCGCTTAATGCGAGAGTTAATTGAATTAGAAAAAGCAAACCCTTCATTAAAAAAAGTAGACTCTCCTAGCCAGAAAGTTGGTGGTGAGGCGTTAAAAGCCTTTACTCAGGTTACTCATCAAATACCTATGCTGTCTCTTGATAATGTGTTCGATCAAGATGAATGGCAAGCGTTTGTTAAACGCGTAAAAGATCGCCTAAACACCGAAGATAAAATAGCCTTTTGTGCCGAGCCTAAATTAGATGGTTTAGCCGTTAGTTTACGTTATGAACACGGTTTACTTGTTCAAGCGGCAACACGTGGTGACGGAAGTGTTGGTGAAAATATTACGGAAAATATTCGAACGATTAAAACTATTCCGCTTAAGCTGCGTGGTGAACATTTACCTGAAGTACTCGAAGTTCGTGGTGAAGTGTTTATGCCAAAAGCGAGCTTTGATGCACTGAATGCTCAGGCAACTAAAAAAGGTGAGAAGGCATTTGCTAACCCAAGAAATGCTGCTGCCGGTAGTTTGCGACAATTAGATTCTAAAATTACTGCGTCGCGAAACCTTGCCTTTTACGCTTATAGCTTGGGATTTGTTGGTACGTTATCGGGGGCTGATGAGTCAGCTCAGTGGCTACCTGTTAGCCATTACGAAAGATTAACCTTTGTAAGAGACCTAGGTTTACCGATGTGCCCAGAGGTAGAGCTTCTTTCTTCTGAAGATGAATGCCAGCGTTTTTATCAAGGGATTTTAACGGCACGAGAGTCATTGCCTTATGAAATTGATGGGACGGTGCTTAAAGTTAACAGTATTGAACATCAACAAACACTTGGCTTTGTTGCTAAAGCACCTCGTTGGGCGATGGCTTATAAATTTCCAGCTCAAGAAGAGCTGACGATTTTAGAGGATGTTGAGTTTCAAGTGGGGCGCACGGGTGCTATTACCCCTGTCGCTCGATTAAAGCCGGTCTATGTTGGTGGTGTTACGGTGAGTAATGCAACACTACACAACCAAGATGAAATTAGTCGCTTAGGTATTAAGGTCGGTGATACGGTAACTATTCGTCGCGCAGGTGATGTTATCCCGCAGGTGGTTAATACGGTTATCGCTAAACGTCCTGATAACGCAAAAGATATTGTATTTCCAACAAGTTGCCCTGTTTGTGATTCAGCTGTTGAACGCGCTGAAAATGAAGCGGTATTGCGCTGTACTGGTGGGCTTTTTTGTGGCGCTCAACAAAAAGAAGCGATCAAACATTTTGCCTCTCGTAAAGCGATGGATGTTGATGGGTTAGGGGATAAGTTAGTTGAGCAACTGGTTGATGAAAAACTGATTAAAAATGCCTCTGATCTTTATGGTTTATCAGATATTCAAGTGAGTACCCTAGAGCGTATGGGTCAGAAGTCAGCTGAAAAGTTAATTAACGGTTTACTGTTAAGTAAGAAAACCACGCTAGCAAAGTTTATTTATGCACTTGGTATTCGTGAAGTAGGTGAAACAACGGCGAGTAATTTGGCTAGTCACTTCTTAACTTTTGATGCGATAAGAGTAGCTGATATAGAAGCGCTCCAAGCTGTTAGCGATGTTGGTGAAGTGGTAGCAAGAAACATTGTTAGCTTTTTTGCTCAACCCCATAACAATGAAGTTGTTGATGCCTTGTTATCATATGGTATTAATTGGCCGGCAATTGAAGTTAAGTCTGAAGATCAGCAACCATTAGTCAATCTAACTTATGTGTTAACGGGGACGTTAAGCCAAATGGGCCGTAACGATGCAAAAGCGCATTTACAAAGTTTAGGTGCGAAAGTTTCTGGCAGTGTTTCTGCCAAAACAGACTATTTAGTCGCAGGTGAGAAAGCCGGTTCTAAACTCACTAAAGCGCAGTCTTTAGGTGTCAAGGTGTTAACGGAAGAAGAATTGGTGAGTTTGTTAAAAACTCATCAGGTACAGTAATGACAGATGTACTATTAGATTTTTTGTTGGATATAGGGGCTTGGTTTAAACCGTATCAATACCAAGCTGCCATGGCAATCGTTGCAACGTTGTTAGTACTTTTTGGCAACCAAATTAACAGTCATATTAAGAAGATGTTTGCGGGCTATCATTTTATTGTACGCACAATCGCCTTTGTGTTGGTTTGTGCCTTTGGATATGGTTTAGCAACTGTATGGTTGACTGCGGTATTAAACGAACAATTGGCTAAAGTACCACTTGCCTATTTAGTACCTGTTCACCTTGTTATTTTTATCGCGATGGGAATACACGCTCAAAAGCAACGCCACATTTAAATTGTGGCTTGCCCTATCTTGTGTAATTCGTCGTTTTCGCAGATGTCGATATCACTTTCTTTCAATCCCTCGCAGGTGCTTTTTCGAATCATTGCTAAGGCTAATAAACTGGCATCGATCGGTTTATATTGTTTTAAAGGCCCTCTAAATATGAACGGTGCGCATTGGCTAAGCACAATACCTATCTTTTCTCCTAAACGAAATTTATCTCTATCGCCGGTTAGTAAACTGGGGCGACAAATAATCAACTTTTGAGTTGTTTGACTGTTAGCTACACGTTCAGCATTTGCAATGTTGAAGTGTTCAATAATGTTGTTTTCAGTTTGCCCTTTGCATCGATTGTAAAAGACCGACGAATTAGCATTTGCACCTAAAGCACTAATAAAACAAAAACAGTTTATTGAATGACTTTTCGTTACTGATTCACCAATCATTGAAATTAGATCGACGTCAATGTGTTTGAACGCTTGTTTGCTTCCTGCTTTTTTGATGGTTGTGCCAAGTGCGCAAAAAGCAAGTTCAAAGTTACCTTGGCTCACTAGCTCAATAATTGCTTCAGCGCAGGTGAAATCGATAATATGTTGATGCACGTGCGGGTGAGTCATCGAGGGTAGAGGTTTACGCAAAGCTAAATGGATTTCATCATGACACTCTTCGTTGGTTAAATGTTTCACCAACGCTTGTCCGGTCAAGCCGCTGCTACCAAATATCAGTATTTTCATCTTTATTCTCAGTGTTTGACAATCATTAGTATGGCATAAATAAAGCCTAACATCGGCAAAGGTAGTAAGAAGCTAAAAAGCAGTGTTTCTAGCCATTCAATTGTTCGGTAGAAGCGATAGACCGCAGACGTAGTGTCTGCTTTGTGTTGATTTGAAGGCAGCGATTTAAAAAAGAACAGAAACGATGCTAACACTAAACTTTGCAGGGCAAAAAACAAAATAAATAGTGCGAGAGCAACCAGCGCACTGGGTGTGACGTTGAATATTTTACTTTCAATTAATGTAAAAAGTGCAAAGCTTAAAAAGCTCCACATTAATAGTATCCATCGTTTGTTAAAATATTTTGTCGCTAGTTGGTGGTATTGTTCAGGAGAAAACCACAGGGAAAATTTCATCTAATACTCGTTTTAAAGTTAAACCTAGGTAAGCGATTTAGCTAACAAACTGATATAGTAAAACGCATGCACATTATAAAGGAATCAATGATGAAAGATAGCTCGTCTTTTAAGCGCCATTTAGCACAAGTATCAAGGGTTGGTCTTTTGTTTATTAGCTTGTTCTGCGCTGGAAATGTCTATGCTCAGCAAGAAAGCCAAGCAAATAAAACAACCACTAACGCTGCCGTAGCTAATACAATTAAAACGGCCGACGAAAGCTCGCCGTTGGCAAGGGCACTAAAAGGTAATAAAGAAAAAGTGACGTCAATTTCAGGAGATAAAGCAATTGGTCATTGGCTAACAATAAAGCCGGTTGAGCTGAAAGATAATAGTGGCCTTGTCTATCTTGGTGGGCGTATTTCAAAAGCACAAATTGATGTTTATCTAAATAAAATGAAAACAACGATAGGTGACGATTTTGCAACTTTTCGTCAAAACCAGGCGGCGAGAGATCACCATACTTTTCACGTTACCTTGATAAACCCGTATGAGTATCAACATATTGATAAGCAGCAGGTCGATTTAAATAAAGGGTTAGCCGTTGAGCTTTTAGGGGTAGGCACGGTGTCAAACGAAACAGATACAGCTTATTACGTCGTGGTTAATTCAAGTGATGGTCAATACTTTAGGCAACAGCTCAAACTGAGCAAAAAAGATTTTCATATTACGCTAGGCTTCAATAAGTCAGATGTATATGACCGAAAGAAAGACCGTTCAACGCTAATTAAATAAGCTAACTAACTGAATAAGTTAAAAACTAATGCTGTGATAAAATTGTGATAACTTTGTGATTTTATCTTGATATTTGCCTTTCATAATCAAGTTGTCTCTATTTAGATAACAAGGATAAAAAATGAAAGGCAAATTACTTACACTCTCTGCGTTAATGGCACTTAGCCCATTAACTATGGCTCAGCAATTAGAAGTCACCGTTACTAATCTCACTAACGGCATTCACTACACTCCACTTGTTGTTACAGCGCATACTGATGCTGTTTCTTTATTTACGTTAGGCGAATCCGCATCAGCTGAATTACAAGCAATGGCAGAAGGTGGAGATATCTCAGGCCTTGTTACAGTTTTAGGTGACGCTAGCGCCGATGTTGTTGAAAATCCTGCCGGTGGTTTATTAGCACCAGCGGCCTCAACAACAGCAATGTTAGATACTGATGATGCCAACATGTACTTATCGGTGGCGGGTATGATGTTGCCAACTAATGATGGTTTTGTTGCATTAAACTCATGGCCAATTCCTACTGAAGCGGGTACCTACACCGTTTATTTAAATGCTTATGATGCCGGTACAGAAGCAAATGATGAAATCATTAACGGCGGTGGTGCCTCAGGTACACCGGGTATTCCAGTTGCTCCAGGAGGCGACGGCGGCACAGGTGCAACAGGTGTTACGTCTACTGAAGCAAATGAAATGGTGCACGTTCACCGTGGTGCGTTAGGTGATGATGATCCTGCTGGTGGTAAAAGCGATTTAGACAATACTGTTCATCGTTGGTTAAACCCGGTCGCTAAAGTCACTGTTGTTGTGATGTAGGAGGGGCTATGAAAAGGTTTCCAAAATATATAAAGCTTGGCATGGTGAGCTCAATGTTGCTCATACTGTCAGCCTGTTCAGATAGTGATAATGATCTACCTGAAGTAACACCGCCACCGACACCTGAGCCTGTTATTTACAGCTTTGAAGTTAGTGTGACAAATTTAACCTATGCTCAACCACTATCACCAATTGCTGTGGTATTACATGATGAAGGTAATTTATTTTCATTGGGAGAAACAGCAAGCGAAGCATTAGAAATCATGGCCGAAGGTGGTGACAACAGTGAGTTACTTGCCCTGTCGGTTGCGCTTGCTACGGGGTCTTCTGAGGATGTACTTATGCCGGGCACCTCAACTATGGTTGAAGTGATGATTGAAGATATGATGCCGTCTAATATTTCACTTGCCACTATGCTTGTTAATACGAATGATGCATTCACTGGTGTCAATGCTAGATCTATTGCTGATTTAGCTGTTGGTGAAAGTATTTCCCTGTTAACCAGTTCATATGATGCAGGAACAGAAGCAAATAGTGAAATGATGGGAACAATACCTGGCCAAGCAGATGGTGGTGAAGGCTACAATGCTGAGCGAGATGATGTGCTTGATATGGTAACCATGCACTCAGGTGTTGTTTCAGTTGATGATGGCCTTACTAGTTCGGTGTTAACTCAAGCCCATAAGTTTGATAACCCGACAATGAGAGTTGTTATCACACGTACGCAATAACCAATTAAGTGCGTCGTCAACGGTCACTATTTGCTATTTTAATAGCGGATAGTGACCATGAATCAAAACGTATTACTTGTAGAAGACGATCCTGATTTAGCAAAACTGATATCGCTGCACTTGAGCGAATTAAAACTTAATGTCATTCATGCATCTTCGGGTGAGCAGGCCATCGCTTTAGCAAGGGGAGCTGAACTATCTCTAGTCATGTTAGACATTATGTTGCCAGGAATGTCGGGCCTAGATGTCTGTAGAGAGTTAAAAGCAAGTCAACCGGAGCTATCTGTTATCATGTTAACCTCTCGAGATTCAGAAACTGATAGGGTGCTAGGTCTAGAGTTAGGCGCCGATGATTATATGGCTAAACCCTATAGTGTTCGGGAGTTACAAGCGCGTGTCCGAGCTCAGCTGCGAAAGGTTGCATTATTTGATGCACTTAAAAACCAAGATCCTGAGCAGCAAACGATTTCACTTGGCGATTTGCAAATAAACCATTTAACTCATCAAGTGATTTACAAGAGTGAAGTGATTGAATTAACCGCAACAGAATATGAGTTACTCCATCACTTAGCAAAACATCCCGACCAAGTATTTTCTCGTTCACAACTACTTTCCTCTGTATGGGGATACCATCATAGTGGCTATGAACATACGGTTAATTCACATATTAATCGATTAAGAGCGAAGCTTGAGCGCAATGCTACCAAGCCTGAGATCGTGCAGACCGTTTGGGGAGTAGGTTACAAGTTTAATCGCAGAGGCGTATGTGCGTGAATGTTTCTCTTTATCAAAAGCTTGCCATTACGCTAACTGCGCTCTTTATCTTTATTGCTGGCGTATTTTTTTATTGGGGAAAACACTTAGAAGAACAAACTCGGTTTGAGTCGCAACAACGGCTTCATCTGTCGTTAGCACCTAGCCTTGTTCGTGATAATCCACTTTTGCAACAAGGCGTTTACGACTATAAAGCATTAAAAAACCTTTTTCATACCTTGATGGTTTTAGGCCCAGCTTTTGAATTTTATCTGCTTGACCAGAGCGGCAAAATACTCACCTATTCGGCAGACAGGTCTTTAGTGAAACGAGATCACATTAGTTTAAAGCCTATCGAGAACTTAATTCAGTACCGCCATCCTCTACCCGTCTACGGTGACGATCCTAAACACCAAACGAGACAAAAAATTTTTTCAGCAACACCGATTTTTAATGGCTCAACGTTAATGGGTTACTTGTATGTCATTGTTGCTGGTGAACGTTATGTTGATACGTATGCACAAGTACAAAAAGAGAGCAAAGTCGAAGTATCTTTAGTTATGTTAGCGATTGGTTTGCTTGCATTGTTTATATTGATGCTTTGGCTATTTAGAAATATTACCTCACCAATTCGTTTGTTAAATATTGAGATGACGTTAGTGACGAAACAAGGTTTTAGTCAAAAAGACGTTTCTCTTAACCAATGGAATGAACACAGCAAAAATGAAGTACATCAATTGGGCGTAATGTTTCATGAAATGATGGGCCACATCGATTGTCAATTTGAAAAGCTAAAACGCGTTGATCTACAACGTAAAACGTTATTAGCCGAAATATCTCATGACTTGAGAACACCGCTTGCTTCTTTGCATGGTTATTTAGAAACATTGAGCCTTAAACAAAATGATTTAAGTGATAAGCAAAAACAAGCTTTTCTGGCTACGTCATTAAAAAATGCGAGTCAACTTAAGTTGTTGATTGATCAGATTTTTGAGTTGGCTCATATTGAAAGCGGTCATGTAAGCATCCAAAATGAGCAGTTCAATGTTGTCGAGGTACTTTATGATATTGTTGATAAGTTTAACCTTTCGACTAAAGCAAAAGATATTAAACTGATATTTGACCCGACACGTCACGATATCATTGTGGTTAGTGATATCAATAAACTTGAAAGGGTTATTACAAACCTCATTGAGAATGCGCTAAGACATACACCAGCAGGTGGGCAAATAGCACTCGAATTATTGTTAACATCAGAGCGTCGATGCCAAATTTCTATCAAAGATAGTGGTGTTGGCATCAACCCTCAAGAATTATCTCAAATCTTTACCCCACGTTATCAAGCGACCAATACTATGAAGGTGAGCCACCAAAAAAATATTGGTTTAGGCTTGTCTATCAGTCAAAAGCTTCTGAACTTAATGGGTAGCCAAATAGCAGTAGAAAGTGAATTAGGCGTTGGCAGTAACTTTAGTTTTGAATTAGTCGTTGCTTAACGGTGTAAATCACTTGTTAAATCGCCAAGTAATCTCATAGAATATAGCTAACCATCATATTTAAGGGATTGTAATGAAAAGCAAACTTATTGCCTCTACACTTGTCATGGCGATGACAATAGCTGGTTGTAGCACGTCTTCAACAGGTCGAGCGAAAATCGCTTTTATGGACTCAAATAAACTTAACGCGATGGGCGCACAGTCTTTTGAAGAAATGAAGAAAAAAGAAAAAATAAGCAAAGACGAAAAAACGAATGCTTATGTGCAGTGTGTAGCCAATTATATTACTGTCCATGTCCCGAAAAGTGCCCACGATGGCGAATGGGAAGTTGTCGTTTTTGATTCTGAGCAAATTAACGCCTTTGCCCTACCAGGCGGCAAAATTGGTGTTTATACCGGTATCTTAAAAGTCGCGGAAGGGCAAGATCAACTTGCTGCCATTATGGGACATGAAGTTGCTCACGTAATAGAAGAGCATGCGAATGAACGTATTTCTGCAGAACAAGTTGCAGGCATTGGTTTAATGGCAACCGGTGTACTATTAGGCGATATGGACAATGATACTAAAGCGATGACGATGGGCGCGCTGGGTATCGGTGCTCAATATTTAGCGTTGATGCCTTACGGGCGTTCTCATGAGACTGAAGCTGACATTGTTGGTCAAGAGTTGATGGCTAAAGCAGGTTTTAAACCCGAAGCATCAGTCAAGTTATGGCAAAATATGGCAAAAGCGAGTGGTGGTAACCAACCACCTGAGTTCATGTCGACTCACCCGTCAAATGAAAGCCGTATCAATCAGTTAAGAGAAAATTTAGACAAATCAGAACCGATATTTAACAAAGCGAAAACGACACCAGATTGTGTGAACCCAATTAAATAACACTATCTGACAGCGCGTTTATCACAGACGAAAAAGGGGCAACATAATCTGATTATGTTGCCCCTTTTTATATTTAGCCGTGCTATTTTGTCGCACGCTTAAACATCAATAACACAACAACAAATAACACCATTGGGTAGAAAGAGTACATGACAACATCTACAGGTGAGATACCCATTGTTGTGCCAAGTAATAATGCTTGAGCACCGTAAGGGATAAGTCCTTGGCTAATACACGCATAAATATCTAATAAGCTCGCAGATTGCGCCGGTGATAATTGCGCATCCGTTGCTAATTCTTTAGCTGTATCGCCAGTTACGATAATTGAAACTGTGTTGTTGGCAGTGAAAAAATTCGTGAAAAAGGCAAGCATACCAATGCCGATGCCCGCGGCCTTCTTATCATTTCCTTTACTCACTCTTCTGGTAATGTTCTCAATTTTATGTGTAAGAGCACTTAAGCCACCTTGATGTTTTACTAAAGCACTTAATCCACCAATAAATAACGACAAAATAAAGATATCTTGCATATTCGCAAAGCCTTTATTGATGTCACTTATCCACGTAAAAAGCCCATAGCTTTGTGTTATTGCACCAATAATCGCCGCAGAAATAATACCAACGGTAAGTACAACAAAAACGTTAACGCCCATTAGAGCCAATGCCAAAATAAGTAGGTAAGGGATCAAACCAACAAATTGGATATCTGTTGTTGATTGATAAGTAATACTGTCGCCAAGTACCGTAAACATTACCAAGCATATAATTGCTGCTGGGACGGCAAATTTAAAGTTTGTTTTAAACTTATCTTTCATTTGCGCACCTTGGCTTCTAGTTGCAGCAATGGTGGTGTCAGAAATAATAGATAGGTTATCACCAAAAATAGCGCCTGAAATTATGACACCTGCTATCAGTGCGGGACTAACGTCTGCACTTTCAACAAAGCCTAAGGCAATCGGCGCAATAGCTGCTATTGTCCCCATAGATGTCCCCATTGCCGTAGCAATAAAGGCGGCTACAATGAATAAGCCTGGCAGTAAAAGGAAATCAGGGAAGAGTGCTAACCCTAACTGGACACTTGCGTCGACACTGCCTGTTGCTTTAGCAACACTGGCAAAGGCGCCAGCAAGCAAATAGATGATACACATAGTGACGATGTTTTCATGGCCAGCACCTCTAATAAACTGACCTATCTTCTCTTCAAGAGGTTCTTTGCCGATATATAGCGCGACGAATATAGCAGGAATAATCGCTATACTTGCCGGCAGCTGATAAAAGGCGAATTCAACACCTTGAAGGGTCAGTGCGATGCCGGTACCTAAAAACAAAACAAGAAAAACAACGAATGGAAATAGGCTTTTCAAGCTTGTATTGGCTGTAGGTGCTGATTGCATTAATACCTCGATAAGATTGTAAGCTTTTTAAAAACAAGACCTTACTTTGGCCTGATTTTGACAAAAGTTCAATATTATAAAGTGGTCAACGAATATGTCAATCTAGATGTTTAGATGGCTAAAGTAGTTTTTAATCGAACACATCTTATAATGTCTTGGTATAAAAACGCGTAGGATATTTCTCGGTAAATCACTACTTTCATACTAAGGATTATGCTATGATTTGCGCCGAAATTTTTAAGCGAAGAAAAATAATGTCTGATACTAAATTTGAATCAATCGAACAACGTGTAAGTTACGGTGTAGGTCGTCAATTAGGTGACCAATTACGAAACAACCCTTTCAAAGATTTTGATGTAACTGCTGTACAAGCTGGTTTAGCAGATGCTATTGCTGGCGCAGCAAGCCAAGTAGACGATGAAGCATTAAATGAAGCTTTCTCAATCGTTTCTAAAAAACTACAAGAGCAAGAGCAAGAAGTAGCTAAAGAAAAAGCTGCTGAAGGCGAAGCGTTCTTAGCTGAAAATGCAAAGCGTGATGAAGTTACTGTCACTGAGTCTGGTCTACAGTATGAAGTACTTGCTGCAGGTGAAGGTGAAAAGCCTACTGCTGCTAGCACTGTTCGTACGCATTACCACGGCACATTCATCAACGGTGACGTTTTTGATAGCTCATACGACCGTGGTCAGCCAGCTGAGTTCCCAGTAGGTGGTGTAATCGCCGGTTGGACTGAAGCATTACAGCTAATGCCTGTAGGCGCTAAGTACCGTTTATACATTCCTTATAACTTAGCTTACGGCGAGAGAGGCTCACAAGGAGCTATCCCTCCATACTCTGCATTGGTATTCGATGTTGAGTTACTAGATATTTTATAATGATTAAGCCGGGTTTCCCGGCTTTTTTATGTGTTTAATAAAAGTGTGTGATGATCGGAACAAGTGACCAATAATATTAGCCAGTCTTTAGTTGTCTTATTTAAACGATACATTGAAGCCTTTGAAGGGTTTGATGCATCATTAGCATTATCTTGTTATAAGGTGCCTTGCAGTCTATCTACACCCGATGACTTAAAGGTTCTTTCGTCAACAGCGGCATTAACTGATGAGTTTTCGGCAATTTTTTCACAGCTTAAAGGATTTGGCTTTGCAAACGTCGCTGCAAGTAAAGCAAGTTATCAAATTGTTGACTCAAATTTAGCTATGGTCGCAGTGCATTGGCAATTTTTCGACCAAAACCAAACGATGTTTACCGATTTTACAGCGCTATATCATGTATTAACTTGTGAAGATGAATTGAAGATTACGAATGTGATATCACATGAAGCTTCACACTATGTTCCACTTATAGAAGATTTAACTATCCATAGAGAATAATAAGAATGACAATTAATGTAGCAATCTTAGGCTGTAGTGGCCGAATGGGGCGCAACCTAATTGATGCTGCTAATCAGCATAAAAGCATTTCACTCGCGGCAGGCAGTGTGCGCAAAGGTTCGAGCTTCGATGGTATTGATTTAGGTGAATTAGCAGGAATAGGTTCTATTGGAAAAAATGCGAGTTCTGACCTAAATTCTTTAGTTGGTGCAGATGTTTTGATTGATTTTACGTCAATTTCTTCAACGTTTGAGCATTTAAAATGGTGTAAAGAACATAATAAAGCGATAGTTATTGGTACTACAGGCTTTAATGATGATGAAGTGGCTGAAATTGCAGAAATAGCACAATCTATACCTGTTGTTTTAGCGCCTAATACGAGTGTCGGCGTCAACTTGTTGTTTAAGTTAGTAGAAATGGCAGCAAAAGCCATTGGTGATGATACAGATATTGAAATTATGGAAGCGCATCATCGCTTTAAAAAAGATGCGCCTTCAGGCACAGCTGTCAAGATTGGACAGGTAATAGCTAACACACTTGACCGCGATCTTAACGATTGTGCGGTATACGGTCGAGAGGGGATCACCGAAGAACGTGATCCGAAAACCATTGGTTTTGCAACGGTAAGAGCCGGCGACATTATTGGTGAACACACAGCTTTATTTGCTGATTTGGGTGAGCGTATAGAGTTAACGCATAAAGCAACATCTAGAATGACATTTGCACATGGCGCAATGCGTGCTGCATTGTGGTTAAGTACTGCCAAAAATGGCTTTTACGATATGCAGGATGTTTTGGGGCTAAAGAGCTAAAAAATAGACTAATTGGATAAATAAAGTGATGCTTTTGAGGTTTTAAAACAAAAAATCACAAAAACATCATCTTTTTTAAACTTTTTGTAGACGACAGCAGTCCTTGTGCGTAAAATGCGCGGAATTTGTCAAAATTTCACGATTTTTAACCGAATTCGTGGCGTTAGACGAGCTAGATCAAACTAGTTTTCGCGCTTAATAGTATGGTACGCATTTGATGACGACTATTAAGTTACTATTCTTCTTTCGGAGGTTAAATTGACTAAATCTGCCATTTTAGTGCTTGAAGACGGCACTGTATTTAAAGGCACCGCAATAGGTGCGCAAGGCGTGTCAGTAGGTGAAGTAGTATTCAATACTTCAATGACTGGTTACCAAGAAATTCTTACAGATCCATCTTACGCAGAGCAAATTGTAACACTGACTTATCCTCATATTGGTAACACAGGTACCAATTCAGAAGATGAAGAATCAACCGGTGTATTTGCTAAAGGCCTAATCATTCGTGACTTACCATTACTGGCAAGTAACTTCCGTAATCAAGAAACGTTAAGTGAATACCTTGTTAGACATAACATTTTAGGTATCGCTGATATTGATACGCGTAAGTTAACACGAATCTTACGTGAAAAAGGTGCGCAAAATGGTTGCATCTTGGCTGGCGAAGACTTAAATGAAGAATCAGCACTGGCACAAGCAAAAGGCTTCCCAGGCTTAAAAGGCATGGATTTAGCTAAAGTAGTTTCGACAAAAGAAACGTACCAATGGACAGAAGGCAGCTGGCAATTAGGTAAAGGCTTTATTACTCCTGAAAAATTTGATTTTCACGTCGTAGCATATGACTTTGGTGCAAAACGTAACATCTTACGTATGTTAGTAGACCGTGGTTGTAAGTTAACTGTTGTGCCAGCTCAAACGTCAGCCGAAGAAGTTTTAGCATTAAACCCTGACGGTATTTTCCTATCCAATGGTCCAGGAGACCCTGAGCCATGTGATTACGCAATTGCCGCAATCAAAACCTTCTTAGAAACAGACATTCCTGTTTTTGGTATTTGTTTAGGCCATCAACTCTTAGGTCTAGCAAGTGGTGCTGGCACAATTAAGATGAAGTTTGGTCACCATGGTGCTAACCACCCAGTAAAAGATTTTGATCGTGACGTTGTGATGATTACTTCACAAAACCACGGTTTTGCTGTTGATGAAGATAACATGCCAGCAAACTTAAAAGTAACGCATAAGTCGTTATTTGATGGTTCAATTCAAGGTATTCACCGCACAGATAAGCCTGCATTTAGTTTCCAAGGTCACCCAGAAGCTAGCCCAGGTCCGCACGATGCAGCACCTTTATTTGATCACTTTATTGATTTAATCAAGCAACGTAACGCTTAAGCTAAAAGAGAGACGTAAAACTATGCCAAAACGTACTGACATAAAAAGTATCTTAATTTTAGGTGCTGGTCCAATTGTAATTGGTCAAGCGTGTGAGTTTGACTACTCAGGCGCACAAGCCTGTAAAGCGTTACGAGAAGAAGGTTACCGAGTTATTTTAGTTAACTCTAACCCTGCAACGATCATGACAGATCCTGAAATGGCCGATGCAACCTACATCGAACCAATTCACTGGGAAGTTGTTCGTAAAATTATTGAAAAAGAGCGTCCAGATGCTGTGCTACCTACTATGGGTGGTCAAACAGCACTTAACTGTGCGCTTGAACTAGAATCAAAAGGCGTTCTAGAAGAGTTTAATGTTGAGATGATTGGTGCAACGGCTGACGCTATCGATAAAGCAGAAGACCGTAACCGTTTCGACAAAGCAATGAAAGCAATTGGTTTAGAAACACCACGTGCTGAAATTGTTCACTCAATGGATGAAGCCTTAGATACGTCTTCACGTATTGGTTTCCCATGTATTATTCGCCCATCATTTACGATGGGTGGTACTGGTGGTGGTATCGCATATAACCGTGAAGAGTACGTTGAAATCTGTACCCGTGGTTTAGACCTTTCACCGACCAATGAACTATTAATCGATGAATCATTAATCGGTTGGAAAGAGTATGAAATGGAAGTGGTTCGCGACAAAAATGATAACTGTATCATTGTTTGTTCGATTGAAAACTTCGACCCTATGGGTATTCATACTGGTGACTCAATTACTGTTGCACCAGCGCAAACACTTACGGATAAAGAATACCAAATCATGCGTAATGCATCGTTAGCGGTATTACGTGAAATCGGTGTGGAAACAGGTGGTTCAAACGTACAGTTTGGTGTATGTCCTGATACTGGCCGTATGGTTATTATCGAGATGAACCCGCGTGTATCTCGATCATCTGCACTTGCTTCAAAAGCAACAGGTTTCCCAATTGCTAAAATTGCCGCAAAACTTGCAGTAGGTTATACCCTAGATGAGTTATCAAATGACATTACGGGTGGCGCAACACCAGCATCATTTGAACCAACCATTGATTACGTAGTAACAAAGATCCCACGTTTTAACTTTGAAAAGTTCGCAGGTTCTGAAGATCGCTTAACGACGCAAATGAAGTCGGTAGGTGAGGTAATGGCGATTGGCCGTAACCAACAAGAATCGATGCAAAAAGCATTACGTGGCCTAGAAGTTGGTGCACACGGTTTCGATCCACAAGTTGATGTGACTAAGTCTGGTGCTAAAACGAAAATCATGCACGAGCTCCAAGAAGCCGGTGCAGACCGTATTTGGTACGTCGCTGATGCCTTCCGTTTAGGGTTAACTGTAGATGACGTATTCCGTTTAACAAAGATTGACCGTTGGTTCTTAGTTCAAATTGAAGATATTGTATTAGAAGAGAAGTCTGTTGCTGAAGGCGGCATGGCGGGTCTTACTGAAGAAGTTGTTAGCCGTTTAAAACGTAAAGGTTTTGCTGATGCACGTTTAGCTGACGTGATTGGTGTTAGTGAATCTGAGATTCGCCGTATTCGCCACGCCGCTAAAATTCACCCAGTATACAAACGTGTTGATACTTGTGCAGCTGAATTTAGCTCAGACACCGCTTACATGTACTCTACATACGATGAAGAGTGTGAAGCAAACCCAACAGATAACGACAAAATCATGATTTTAGGCGGTGGTCCAAACCGTATCGGTCAAGGTATTGAGTTCGATTACTGTTGTGTACATGCCGCACTAGCGTTACGTGAAGATGGTTACGAAACCATTATGGTTAACTGTAACCCAGAAACGGTTTCTACAGACTACGACACATCTGATCGTTTATTCTTCGAACCAATTACCTTTGAAGATGTATTAGAAATTGTTCGCGTAGAAAAGCCTAAAGGCGTTATCGTGCAATACGGTGGACAAACACCACTTAAATTAGCACGTGCTTTAGAGGCTGCTGGTGTGCCAATTATCGGTACCTCACCAGATGCAATTGACCGCGCTGAAGACCGTGAGCGTTTCCAACAAGCCGTTGAACGTTTAGGTTTATTACAACCAGAAAACGCAACAGTAACTTCATTAGATGAAGCGGTTGCTAAGTCTAAAGAAATTGGCTTCCCATTAGTTGTTCGCCCTTCATATGTATTAGGTGGACGAGCAATGGAAATTGTCTACGACGAAGATGATTTACGTCGTTACATGACAGAAGCGGTAAGCGTATCAAACGACTCGCCTGTATTACTTGATCACTTCTTAGATGATGCGATTGAAGTAGATATTGATGTGATTTGTGACGGTAAAGAAGTGGTTGTTGGCGGTATTATGCAACACATTGAACAAGCAGGTGTTCACTCAGGTGACTCAGCATGTTCATTACCAGCATATAGCTTAAGTCAAGACGTTCAAGATGTTATGCGCGACCAAGTTAGCAAGTTAGCATTTGAATTAGGCGTTAAAGGCTTAATGAACACGCAAATGGCGGTTAAAGATGGCAAGGTTTACTTAATTGAAGTTAACCCACGTGCTGCTCGTACCGTACCATTTGTGTCAAAAGCAACAAGTGTTCCTCTTGCGAAAGTTGGTGCTCGTGTAATGGCCGGCAAAACGTTAGCAGAGCAGGGCGTTACGAAAGAGGTGATTCCGCCGTATTTCTCAGTTAAAGAAGTGGTTATTCCGTTCAACAAATTCCACGGTTCAGACCCATTAGTTGGCCCAGAAATGCGCTCAACAGGTGAGGTTATGGGTGTTGGCGATACGTTTGAAGAAGCTTATGCCAAAGCTAACTTAGGTGCTGGTGTTACGGTACCAAAAGAAGGTCGTGCATTAATTTCAGTACGTAACTCTGATAAAGAACGTGTTGTTGATTTAGCAAGGCAAATGATTGAGCTTGGCTACTCGTTAGATGCGACACACGGCACAGCGGTTATTTTAGGTGAAGCAAACGTACCTGTTCGCCTTGTAAATAAAGTACATGAAGGTCGTCCTCATATTCTTGATAGAATTAAGAACGGTGAGTACAACTACATCATTAATACAACAGAAGGTCGTAAAGCGATTGAAGACTCTAAAGTATTACGCGGTGGTGCGCTTCGTTATAAGATTGCGTACACGACTACGTTAAATGCTGCTTTTGCTTCTTGCCAAGCGCATGCTGCTGATGACCGCGACAAAGTAACGTCTATTCAAGAGTTACACGCACGCTGTTAATTATTGCGTAGAGATTGCGGCCTAGCGCCGCAATGACGATTAATGCCAAGCCATTAATCGTCACTCTGACGAAGGTCAGAATCTGGTTGTTTGACTCTTAATTGTCATTCTAACGAAGATCAGAATCTGGTTGTTTGACTCTTAATTGTCATTCTAACGAAGGTCAGAATCTTGTTATTTTGACCCATAACCGTCATTCTGACGAAGGTCAGAATCTGGTTAATTGACCTATAATCGTCATTCTAACGAAGGTCGGAATCTAGTTATTTTGACCTATAATCGTCATTCTGACGAAGGTCGGAATCTAGTTATTTTGACCTATAATCGTCATTCTGACGAAGGTCAGAATCTAGTTGTTTGACTCTTAATTGTCATTCTAACGAAGGTCAGAATCTAGTTGCTTGACTCTTAATTGTCATTCTAACGAAGGTCAGAATCTTGTTATTTTGACCTATAATCGTCATTCTGACGAAGGTCAGAATCTAAATTATTTAAAAAGGGAATATATGTTTATGGTATAAATGTGTATTCCCTTTTGTATTTATATCCGTTAACCGATAAACTTATCGTTTAAATCAATAAAAACTATCATTAAGAGCTGTTTTATTAGAAACGCTAAGCTCCTATTTTGATGTGGTAAAAGTAGAAAAGTTATGAACCAATTTCCAATGACGGCGCACGGTGCAGATGCGCTACGTGATGAATTACACCATTTAAAAACGGTTAAGCGCCCAGAGATTGTTGAAGCGATCGCAGATGCGCGTGAACATGGTGATTTGAAAGAAAATGCAGAATATCATGCTGCTCGTGAACAACAGGGCTTTTGTGAAGGCCGCATTCAAGAGATTGAAGGCAAATTAGGTAATGCGCAAATTATCGACATCACTAAAATTTCAAATAATGGAAAAGTAATTTTCGGTGTTACAGTCACGTTATTAAACATTGATACTGAAGAAGAAGTGACTTACCAAATTGTCGGAGACGATGAAGCGGATATTAAGCAAAACCGCATTAGTGTAAATTCACCAATTGCTCGTGGTCTAATTGGTAAAGAAGTAGACTCAGAAGTTGAAATTAAAACACCAGGTGGTGTAGTTGAATACGAAATTATTGCTGTTGAACACAAGTAACGGCTAAACAACTAATAAGTTAATAAAGGGACAAGGTATTACTACCTTGTCCCTTTTTTGTTTTAAAGCGCATCGTTAAAATTTGACTACACTTAATAATACGTCAGAAACTTCGTTTGATAAGAATGGTCTTCAATATTTAAATTTGTTATGCGTATCCCGCTTTCCCTCTTTAGCATTCGTGTTACCGAATTCATCTTCCTGTTTGTTGTGTTGCCCTTATGCCTATGGCAAACCAAGGCGTATTTTGCACAATATTTGTTAGTGATACTGTCAATGCTTGGTGTAAGTTGTGCATTATTTCTCTATCGAGAAGGAAAACTAACGAAGCAGTGGAAAAAAGCTAAGGCGATAAGTTGGTTAGAGATAAAACCTGTGTTGTTAACCTTTTTGGTTTGTGCTTCGGGTATAGCTGTTTATGCATGGTTTTTTAGTGAAAAATTGGTGTTAAATACGACGTTGTTAATAAGTAGTAGTTGGCTGTTAACCTTAATTTTTTATCCGCTTTTTTCTGTCATCCCTCAAGAATTGATTTTTCGCACATTCTTGTTTCATCGTTATAAGCTATTGTTCCCTAGTAAAAAAGCTCGTATGTTAGTGAGCAGTCTATGTTTTGGTTTCGGTCATGTGATTTACGGTAGCGTAATGGTTGTCGTGTTGTCGATTATTGCAGGGTTATTATTTAGTTATCGTTATTTCCTCTCAGGCAATACTGCAATTGTTATTATCGAACATACATTATGGGGGCTGCGTCTATTTGCTTTTAACATTGGTGCGTATTTTAGTTTATCATCAATGACTTCTTAGAATTACCGTTGACAAGGAGGTGTACATGAAAGGATTTTTGTTATTATTTTTGCTCAGTGTGTCTTGGCCCGTTTTGGCGAAGGATATTATTAATTATTCGTGGTACGGCGCACACCGAACATCAATTAAATACGATAAATACTACACTGATGTGCTCACCTTAGCGCTTGAAAAGTCTAAAGCAAAATACGGTGAATATGAGCTCAACAAGATTAATGCTGGTATGAGTCAAAACCACATGATTACTTTAGCGAGCAAAAACCGTCTTGTTAACTTAGTTTGGACAATGACGTCGAGGGATAGAGAGGATAAGCTTATTCCCGTTAGGTTTCCATTATTGAAGGGGCTAGGTGGGTGTCGCATCTCTTTAATTAGAAAGGGAGAGCAGCATAGATTTGATGAGCTTACCAGCATAACAGAGCTTGCAAAATTCAATGCAGGTCAAGGAACGATGTGGCCTGATACGGTCATTTTAAATAATAACAATTTTCAAGTATCGACAGCTAGAGAACACGCTTCTTTATATCAAATGTTGGCAAAAGGTCGATTCGATTACTTTCCTCGCGCAATTCATGAGGCATTTAATGAAATTCAACAGTTTCCTGAATTAGCCATAGAACAACGTTTTGTTATTTATTATGACTCGCCCTTTTTCTTCTTTGTGAGTAAAGCTTATCCAAGAATAGCTGAGCGAATACAGCACGGTTTAACATTGGCCCATCACGATGGTAGCTTTGATGAGTTTTTTGCTTCACATGAGATTACCAAAGGGGCTATTGAGAAGGCAAATTTACACAATCGAGAGGTTATTGTGTTAGAGAATCCATTATTGTCTAAAGAAACACAGCGAGCATTAATCGACTTGAAGTTCAATGCAACGTGCATAGGGAATGCGCAAAACTAAGCACTAAGTATCAGGCTATTAGTGTAACCGAGGATTCGGTGCTAGATTGTTTTTAACTGTTTTTACTGAGTGCTACGTTTAGAACACGCGCAACGGTAGGCTATAGAACTGTTATTAGCTTTTCGCTTAGAAAGAACATCTCGTAGCAAGCTCAATTAAGATTAAGTTGGCTATAATGTTGTGATAACCAACTCCTTAACCTTAATTTACCATTATTCGCTATTTAACTTTAGGAATGGCAATTTTCTTTTCTTCAGACTGACGATAAATAACTAAGGTTTTACCAATAACCTGAATTTTTGTCGCGTTAGTTTCACGACAAATCGCTTCAACGATTAATCCTTTGACTTCACGGTCATCCGTTGGGATTTTTACTTTGATTAATTCATGATGTTCTAGTGCAGAATCAATTTCTGCAATAACACCTTCAGTAAGGCCGTTACTGCCAAGTAAAACAACAGGTTTAAGCGAATGCGCTTCGCCTTTTAAATACTGAATTTTCTTTTTATTTAAGTTCATTAACAATTTTCGTTACAAGTTTGCTTGAATTATGACTATTTTAACCTTATCTAGTGAGTAATACTACGTTAAGCAAGATACAATTATGTAATTGTATTAACGAAACTGTGATCAAAAGGTTAGATCGTTGAGTAAAAAGAAGCACAGTGCCAGCTCCACACGTTGGCTAAACGAACATTTTGAAGATGAATACGTTAAAAAGGCGCAAAAACTTGGTTTGCGATCACGCGCTGTTTTTAAGATTGAAGAAATCAATAATAAAGACAAGCTGATTAAATCGGGAATGAAAGTTGTCGATTTAGGCGCGGCACCTGGTGGTTGGTCAGAATATGCAGTTAAAGCGGTTGGCGATAGTGGTCAAGTAGTTGCCTGTGATATTTTGTCTATGGACCCAATACCTGGTGTTGATTTCTTACAAGGCGATTTTCGTGAAGAAACCGTATTGAACGCTTTGCTAGAAAGAATTGATGGCAAAAATATTGATGTGGTGATGTCCGATATGGCAGCTAATTTTACAGGAAACGATACAGCAGACTCAGCTAGAAGTATGTATCTTGTTGAATTAGCGTTAGATATGTGTCATCAAGTGTTAAAGAAAAATGGCGCATTTGTTGTTAAAGTTTTTCAAGGGGAAGGCTTCGATCTATTCATGAAAGAAGTCCGTAATGTATTTAAAGTGGTAAAGACAAGAAAGCCAGAATCGTCTAGAGCACGATCTAGAGAGGTATATCTTGTAGCTACTGGGTTTAAATTGTAGTAAATTAATAGAAATGAATCGCATTTTTTTATACACAGCAAGAGGTTGTTAAGTTGAGCGATATGGCTAAAAATCTTATTTTATGGTTGGTTATTGCAGTTGTCTTAATGTCTGTCTTCCAGAGTTTCACTCCAGGTAACAGCAATGAACAGGAATTAGATTACACACGTTTTGTACAAGATGTACGACAAGGGCAGGTACGTGACGCTACGGTTGATCGTAATGGCGTAATTCAAGGAACGAAGCGTAACGGTGAAGAATTTGTTACCGTTATTCCGGGTGGTTACGATCGCGATTTGATTAACGACCTTGTTAAGCAAGGTGTTCGAGCTACAGGTGAGTTACCTGAAGAGCCAAGTATCTTAACTTCTATCTTTATTTCATGGTTCCCAATGTTACTGCTTATTGGTGTATGGATATTCTTCATGCGTCAAATGCAAGGTGGTGGCGGTAAAGGCGCTATGTCTTTTGGTAAATCGAAAGCACGCTTATTAAGCGAAGACCAAATCAAAACAACATTTGCAGATGTTGCTGGTTGTGATGAAGCAAAAGAAGAAGTTGCAGAACTTGTAGACTACCTGCGTGATCCAAGTAAATTCCAAAAGTTAGGTGGTAGAATCCCATCTGGTATCTTAATGGTTGGTCAACCTGGTACAGGTAAAACATTGCTTGCAAAAGCAATTGCAGGTGAAGCGAAAGTGCCGTTTTTCTCAATCTCAGGTTCAGACTTTGTTGAAATGTTTGTTGGTGTTGGTGCATCACGCGTACGTGATATGTTTGACCAAGCGAAAAAATCAGCTCCTTGTATTATCTTTATCGATGAAATCGATGCGGTAGGTCGTCAGCGTGGCGCTGGTTTAGGTGGTGGTCATGATGAACGTGAACAAACACTGAACCAAATGCTTGTTGAAATGGACGGCTTTGAAGGTAACGAAGGCGTTATTGTTATTGCAGCAACTAACCGTCCTGACGTATTAGATCCAGCGTTACTTCGTCCTGGTCGTTTTGACCGTCAAGTGACGGTAGGTTTACCTGACATTCGCGGTCGTGAGCAAATCTTAAAAGTTCATATGCGCAAAGTACCAATTGGTGATGATGTAAGAGCATCAGTTATTGCTCGTGGTACACCGGGTTTTTCTGGCGCAGACTTAGCAAACTTAGTAAACGAAGCGGCTTTATTTGCTGCACGTTCTTCACGTCGTTTAGTTTCGATGGATGAGTTTGAAAAAGCGAAAGATAAAATCTTAATGGGTGCAGAACGTCGTTCAATGGTAATGAGTGATGAAGAAAAAGAAATGACTGCATACCATGAAGCAGGTCACGCGATTGTTGGTCGTTTAGTACCAGAGCATGACCCGGTTTACAAAGTCAGTATTATTCCTCGTGGCCGAGCATTAGGTGTAACTATGTATTTGCCTGAGAAAGATCGTTTTAGTCATTCTAAGCAACATTTAGAAAGCAATATCTCTTCACTTTACGGTGGTCGTCTTGCTGAAGAGATTATTTATGGTCCAGATAAAGTATCAACAGGAGCTTCTAACGATATCGAACGTGCAACTAACCTTGCTCGTAAGATGGTAACGCAATGGGGCTTATCTGAAAAAATGGGACCAATGCTTTACGCTGAAGAAGAAGGTGAAGTATTCTTAGGTCGTACATCATCTAAGTCATTACATATGTCTGATGAAACGGCTCAAGCGATTGATTTAGAAATTAAAGCATTCTGTAGTCGTAACTATGATCGTGCGGAGCAAATTCTAAAAGATAATATGGATATCTTGCATGCGATGAAAGATGCGTTAATGCAGTACGAAACAATTGATGCTAATCAAATTGATGACTTGATGGAACGCAAAGAAGTTCGTCCACCAGCGGATGGACATTCATTTGATGATTCAGAACCAAAAGATCAGCCACCGGCAGCAAAAACGGATGTTGAAGAAAAGGTTAAACCTGAAGATAAAGTTGAACCTGACCTATCAGCACCTAAAGATATCAACGAATAGATATCTTATTTAATTAACAAAGCCCCTACATGGGGCTTTATTTTATTAAAGTATTCAAAACAATAAGCCAAATTTGGCAATAATAACAAATGAATAAATCATTTATTGACTGTCCAAACCAACGATTAGACCTTTCTCAACCTCAGGTAATGGGGATCCTCAACGTTACACCTGATTCTTTTTCCGATGGCGGAAAATTTTTTGACCCCGAAAACGCGTTAGCACAAGTCAAAGGTATGATAGAGGGCGGCGCAACGATTATCGATGTTGGCGGTGAATCCACTCGCCCAGGTGCGGCTGACGTTAGCGTTGAAGATGAATTAAACCGTGTTATTCCTGTTGTTAAAGCTATCAAGCAGCATTTCCAAGTTATCGTTAGTGTAGATACCTCTAAAGCTCAGGTTATGGAGCAAAGTATTTTAGCTGGAGCAGATATCATTAATGACGTTAGGGCACTGCAAAATGAAGGTTGTGTCGCGGTGATGGCAAAATATCCAACAGTACCTGTTTGTATTATGCATATGCAGGGCTTACCTCGCACTATGCAAAATAGTCCGCGTTATGATGATGTGGTTGACGATATCAAATTATTCTTCGTACAACGATTGGCTGAGATGAATGAATCAGGTATTGACTCATCACGTGTCGTGCTAGATCCAGGCTTTGGCTTCGGTAAAACATTGGAACAAAACTATCAATTGTTAGGTCGACTTAGTGAGTTTGAAGTATTTAACTTACCAGTACTTGTTGGCATGTCACGTAAATCGATGATTGGTAATTTACTTAAAAGAGAAGTTAACGAACGTCTTGCTGGAAGCATTACTACAGCAGTATTAGCTGCACAGCAAGGCGCTAAAATTATTCGTGTTCACGATGTTCAAGAAACAGTGGATGCATTAAAAGTATTAGCTGCAACGCAGCAAAAAGTATAAGAAGGGTATATCAATGTCACAAAGAAGATATTTTGGTACTGATGGTGTTCGAGGCTTAGTTGGCCAATATCCAATTACGCCTGAATTTGTTATGAAGTTAGGCTATGCAGCCGGCAAAGTATTAGCTGGCAAAGGGACTAAAAAAGTATTAATTGGTAAAGATACCCGTATTTCAGGCTACATGCTTGAATCTGCATTAGAAGCAGGCTTTTCGGCTGCAGGTATCGATATTGGTTTGCTAGGGCCAATGCCAACACCTGGTATTGCGTATTTAACAAAAACATTTCGCGCAGAAGCTGGAATAGTGATTAGTGCTTCACATAATCCATTTTACGATAATGGTATTAAGTTTTTCTCTGCCAATGGTGAAAAACTGCCAGATGATGTTGAGTTGGCTATAGAAGCTGAATTAGATAGAGAGATGTCTTGTGTTGAATCTGCAAGCTTAGGCAAAGCTTATCGTATTGAAGATGCCGCTGGTCGTTATATTGAGTTTTGTAAATCTAATTTCCCAAGTGCGTTATCTCTTAAAGACCTTAAAATTGTTGTAGACTGTGCTAATGGCGCTACCTACCACATTGCTCCTAACGTATTTCGCGAATTAGGCGCAGAGGTTATTGAATTAGCATCAAAACCTAACGGTACTAATATTAATGACGGTTGCGGTGCAACATCTACAGACATGATTTCAAAAGCTGTTGTTGAGCATGGTGCTGATCTAGGCATTGCGCTTGATGGTGACGGCGACCGTTTAATGATGGTTGACCATACTGGCTATGTAATTGACGGTGATGAAGCGGTATTTGTTATCGCTACTCACGATTTAGCTATAGGTGCCATGCGAGGTGGCGTTGTTGGCACACTGATGAGTAACATGGGTTTAGAATTGGCCTTAGCTGATTTAGGCATTCCATTCGCGCGCTCTAAAGTAGGTGATCGCTATGTTATGGAGTTGTTGCAACAAAATGACTGGCAATTAGGTGCAGAGAATTCTGGTCACATCATTAACTTGAAGCATACATCAACAGGTGATGGCATTATTGCTGCACTTAATGTGTTAACGGCGGTATGTGATTCAGGCAAGTCGCTTTACGAATTACGTCAAGGTATGACGATGTTACCGCAAGTGCTCGTTAACGTAAGATTCTCAGGTGATAGCGACCCACTAACGTCTGATAACGTTGCGACGGCAGTTCATCAAGTCAATGAAAAATTAACAGGGCGTGGCCGCGTACTATTAAGAAAATCAGGTACTGAGCCATTAATTCGTGTAATGGTTGAAGGGCCTGAAAAAGACGAAGTAACTCAATACGCTAATGAAATTGCAGACGCCGTTAAGTTAGCTTGCCAATAGTTCGTTTTTTAAAGTGAATGAAATATAATCAAACAAACTTTACTTGAGCACAAAAACTTGTAACTTGTGCTCAGGTTAGTTAATATCTCGCCGCTCCAAATTAGGAAAGAATTATGACTAGACCAACAATTATTGCTGCTAACTGGAAGCTTAATGGTGATTTAGCTTTAGTCTCAAATATGAGCAAAGCGTTATCTGAAGTAGAGTTAGCGCATAACGTTCAAGTTATTATTTGTCCTTCAATGATGCATATAAGTGTATTAACGACAGTGAAAAATGATAATTTTTCTGTTGGTGCGCAAAATGCGAGTGAGCAAGTTAAAGGTGCCTTCACTGGTGAAACATCGGTAGAGATGCTAAAAGAGTTTGGCGTAGAGTTCGTTATTCTTGGGCACTCGGAAAGACGGAGTATCTATCACGAGTCAAGTCACCTTGTTGCTAAAAAAGTAGCAACAGCGTTATCTGCAGGCTTAACGCCTATTTTGTGTATAGGTGAAAGTGAGCACGAGCGCGCTTCTAATCAAACGGAAACAGTATTGGCTAGCCAATTACAGCCGGTGATAGATGAAGTGGGTATCGATGCTTTTAAGAATATTGTAGTAGCGTATGAGCCAGTATGGGCTATTGGTACAGGAAAAACTGCGTCGCCTGAAATGGCACAAGAAACTCACGCATTTATTCGTTCATTTTTAAGTGATCTAAATGCTGACGTAGCGCATGAAACTGCGTTATTATATGGTGGCAGTGTAAACGCTGCTAATAGTGAAGAATTGTTTGCTCAAGCAGATATTGACGGTGGTCTTATCGGCGGGGCAAGTTTAAAAGTTGATGAATTTAAAATCATTTGCTCTAAGGCAAAAGGATAAAGCATATAATGTTGTATGAAATTTTAATCATAGTTTATTTGATTGTAGCGCTTTGCTTAATCGGATTAATTTTAATCCAGCAAGGTAAAGGGGCTGATATGGGCGCGTCATTCGGTGCAGGCTCTTCAGCAACCATTTTTGGTTCAAGCGGTTCTGGTAACTTCATGACTCGCACAACCACATATTTAGCGATCGCGTTTTTTGCGATTAGCTTAGTGTTGGGTAACTTAACCGTTAAACGCGTAAATGCGACTGACGAGTGGAATAACCTAGATGCACCAGTGGAGTCATCGATTCCAGCTGACCCATCAGCAGAACCAGTAAACAATGCAGACGTTCCTGCAGCTGATGACAAGTCTGACAACGACGTACCAGACTAATATTCAAGAATTTGCGGATGTGGTGGAATTGGTAGACACGTATTCTTGAGGGGGATATGCTTTCGGGCGTGAGGGTTCAAGTCCCTCCATCCGCACCAAATACAAAGGCTCGTTTCGTAATGAAACGGGCCTTTTTTTGGTATTAATTAGTGTTTAATAAATTGGCTTGTTAGGGTAAGTCAGTGAGGGAGCAATTAATTACTTTTTTTGGCGATAGCGTTGCAGCCTTTTGTTGGCGACAATGGCCTCTTTACCTAACAATGATAAATCCTACAACCAATACTGCCCCTGTGCTTGGATATTATTTAGGTGTGTTTGAATAAATGCTCGATTCAGAAAGAACCTATAACATAGGAGCTGATCCTCGTGAAATTCAAGATGCGGCGTTCAGTGGTAATGCTTGGGTGATAGTAATGTATAGCCAAATTGTTGCTCAATATCAGGTAACGGTAAAAGATTATCCTAATCCACCTGCGTCAAATTTAACAAAACTTTAGTTAGTCGATTATTTTTTATAAGCTTTAAGACTATATTAGCAACGTAAGACAAAATAAAGCGTTTGAACTCTTGTTAAAACACAACTGCTACTATCTAATATCGGATGAGAAATAGACTATCAAAGCTCTCGTACATTTGTTCTAGCGTTTAAAGAGTGGGCAGATACTACGCCATTGAAATGGCGAAAATCATACCCAAAAACAGTGATTCGAAACCAAGTTTAGCGCAGTGAAGAAGCGACATGTTATTTTACTTGCAAATCAAGAGGCTTAAATGCGTAATATAATTGTAGGAACTTTATTAATGGTAGCCAATTTAGCAGTTGCCTCTGAGTCCAAGCCACAACTGCTCAGGCAAGATTATATAAGTACAACAACTGAGCTCAAAAGGCAGTATTTTGTTTACCTTCCTGATGGTTATAAAGAGGGCGATGAAAAAAAGTGGCCGCTTATGCTATTTCTTCATGGTAATGGCGAGCGAGGAAACGGTTTAAGTGAACTTGGTCATGTGCTCAAACATGGCCCGCTATACGAAGCTTGGATTCAAAAGCGTAACTTACCGTTTATTATTGTTGCACCTCAATTACCTATGTTTGATTTTGACAAACGAGGTATTGGTTACATTGATAATCGAACTAACGATTCAATACCTAAGCGGTTAGCCAACGGCACGCCACCAAGGCCTGAGCACTTTATTAGTAAGGAGAAAATGAACGGTGTAAGCCAAGCGGATATGACAAACGTGCCACCGCTTTTTCCATTAGGTTGGGAACAAGTTGAGCACGATGTGATGACAATTTTGGCGGGTGTTAAAAGTACTTTTAATGTTGATCAGAAAAAAGTTTATTTAACTGGTTTGAGTTACGGTGGTGTCGGCACTTGGTACTTGGCCAGTAAATACCCGAAAGAGTTTGCCGCTATTGCACCGGTAGTAGGCTGGGGACACCCTTCTTTGATGGCACCCATCGCAAAACATCAACTACCAATTTGGCAATTTGCTGGTGGTCGTGATAGTGCGGTTCAGTTACAGTATTTTTATCAAGGCGTAAACGAGCTAGAAAGGCTAGGTCACAAGATTCGCTTTACCATTCATGCTGATATGGAGCACGATACTTGGACGCGAGTTTACAGTGGCCAAGATTTATATCAATGGCTACTGACATACGAAAAGTCGGTACTAGGTGCTAGTTAAGTCTTTCTTGCCTGGGTTAAGCTCAAGAAATTCTCTGATCGCTGTTTTATAGGTGCGGCTGACTTTTACGCGTTCTTGCCCACCCAGCTCCACAAAAAACTCCCCCTTAGGCAACGACTTAACTTTACTAATAAAATTAAGGTTAATAATGGTGGAGCGATGTACTCGCTTAAAATTGTTTGGGTCTAGTTTTTCGAGTAATTCAGTTAACGACGTGCGTTTTATATGTGTTTCACCGTTAGCGTGCAGACAGCAATAATCACCAGCTGCGTCTACCCACTTTAAGTCATCTTGCTTTAAAACGGTTATTTGATCGCCATCTTTAACAACGATTTTTTTATCATCTTTTGCCGTTAGTGATTTTGGATGCTCGCGATGGCTTCTAATCGCTTCGATAGCACTGATCAAATTAGACTTTTCTTGTGCTTTATCGTGCTGTTGGTGGCGTTGCTCAGCGCGATGAATTGCTCTAGCGACCAGCTCATCATCTAATGGTTTTAGAATGTAATCGACAGCGTTAACTTTAAATGCATCGAGGGCATATTGTTCATATGCCGTAGCAAACACAACCATGGGTGTTAATTCAGGTTGTGTTTTATGGATAACATCAAAGCCATTAATTTTAGGCATATCAATATCGAGAAAAACAAGATCGGGTTCTAACTCTAATATCGCAGCTATAGCTTCACGCCCATTCTTGCATTCGGCAATTATATTTATCGAATCAAACTTTTTAAGCTTTGATTTCATTAAACCTAACGCTAATGGTTCGTCGTCTACAATGATTGTTTTTAATTGTGTCATCACTATCCCTCGTTCGGCATATCAAATGCAGGGTTAGGAGCAAGCTCAAATGGAATTTTAATATGGGTTTTAAAGCGACCTTCGGTTAAATCATAAGTTAACCGATAACAATTAGGATAGATCGCTTCTAATCGAGAGGTCGTATTAGCCATACCTATACTGCGATTTTTTTTAATTTTATTTGAGTCGTTGTCAGCGTATATATCAGTACCAGAATCTGATAGTTCAATTTTTAAATGGTTATCAGATAAGTTTACTATTACGTGAAGTGTGCCACCATCTTCACTTTTAGAAATAGCGTGTTTAATCGAGTTTTCAATAATTGGTTGTAATAACAAACTTGGCATCAAACCTAATTCAGTTGCTTCATCCACTTTTAAATCGATCTTTAATCGTTCGCCAAATCTGACTTTTTCAATGTCGAGATATAACATCAACGCCGCGATTTCTTGTTGAACAGTCACTCTTGACTCAGGGTCATGGTCGAGTAAGTAACGCAGAAACTTACTTAAATTGACAACCGCTTTTTGTGCCATTTCACCTTGTTCCATCTCAATTAACGCGTTCACCGAGTTTAATGCATTTGAGAGAAAGTGCGGACTAAGCTGATAGCGCAACATTTTAAGTTCGGCATCTCGTGCCATCGCTTGTGCTTCCACTCGCTTAACGTATTCCTCTTGTATTTTATCTTGCGAGTCGAGCAAGATTTGATGCTCTCGCTGCAAAAGCTGATAGTACATTAAGCCATGAAACATTGCCGTCCAACACAGGTAAATAAAAATACCGCTGAAATACCAGCCACCAAAGTTCCACCAAATGTCTTCTTCTTGCGTCAGTATATTGAATAACATCATTCGACCAATAGTCCATACAAGAGCGACTAAGAAAATTAAGGCAAGACCTACCCATAAACGAAACCGGTTACTTTGGTACCAAATTGCAATGAAAGACTTTTGTAAAAATATCGATAATAAAAGGCCTAAACCTGATTGAAGAATAACGTGCAGAAAATAGGAAAACTGATATTGCTCAAACCATAAGTTAAGCGTACCGAATGAAACTAAACAGATGAACACCCAAAAACCAAACTGACAATACCAAAACATTTTCTCCGGTGCTTGGCCTAGTGTTTGTCTTATTAACAGTGCTACGTTCTGCTCAACTTTCAACATTGCTTGATTACGTCTCAACTTTTCACCTGCGTATTAATTCATTGTAAATAAAAATCCCAAAATACCTATTGTTTCAAATCCGCTTTAGCTTTTTATCCGACCCGTTTACCGCTTTATCCTTCATTTTGACCATGCTATTTGGCACGTAGTTGCCGATATTAGTGCTTTTTTATCGGCAACTAAATACAGTCTAGGTGAAGAAAATGAAAGCACTAATCATGAGTTATTAGACAGTAACCACACTACCATAAGTTTTGATAGGGGAATACCGCTTAAATAACTGATTTTATATCGGAATCATTTTAAGATAGCCTTTTTTGTGTCTGTCTTTTTGAATGTTTAATCTATATTTAAGGCGGTGATTTTTATCAGGGGGAGGGAAAACTGACGAGTTAAAATGCTGTTGTCCCTAAGAAAGTCCGTTTTGGCTTTTCGTCAATCCGCCTTGGCGAATTACACATACCTTATTGCTTATCACGTGTTAAAAGAGTAAGTGAGAAAAACTACATAAATAATAAAACTTCTTTTTTTTGCATTAGTAATACATACGTATGCAGTAAGCGTATTGAGTTAATAGTTAGAGATGAAACCATCGGGAGAATCTTATGTTTAAAGGGCGGGCATTAATGCCTATGCGATTTACAACATTGATGTTAACTACAGCTATAATAGCTGGGTGTGGTGGCGGCGACGTTGCGACAGAAACAACCATAACGGAAATAGATACCAAAACACCAACACAAGATTGGCAACTGGTATGGAGTGATGAATTTGATTCAAGCACGTTAGATTTAGGTAAATGGACTTTTGAAATCAATTGTGATGGCGGCGGTAACGCAGAAGAGCAATGTTACACTGATTCTCCTGAAAACCTTTTTATTGAAGACGGTATTCTTAATATCGTAGCTCGCCCAACCCCTTCAGATTCAAGCCTTTCTAAACCATATACATCTTCACGAATTGTTACCCAGAATCAAGGTGATTTCACTTATGGTCGTGTAGAAGTAAAAGCTAAAGCGCCTCGTGGTCAAGGGTCTTGGGCTGCGGCTTGGATGATGCCAACAGATTCAGTTTATGGCACATGGCCTCTTTCTGGTGAAATAGATTTAGTAGAGTGGGTTAACCTAGGTGAAGTCAGAGCAGACGGTGAAATTGATCGTCATGCACACGGTACACTTCATTATGGTCCAATGCAGGGGAGCAACCATAGTTTCACGGGAACAGAATATGCATTACCTGATACTGCTCCTGAAGAAGATTTTCATATTTACGCGATTGAGTGGGAAGAAGGTGAAATTCGTTGGTACGTTGACGATGTACTTTATGCTTACCAACGCGACTCAGAGATCACTTATCGCGTATCAGATGGCGCCGCCTCAGGTTTAAGTGAAACCGGTTGGTATACGCAAATTATTAACGAAGATGGTGAAGAAGAAACGGTTTACGAAAAAGCACCGTATGATCAAGACTTCTTTATTATTTTAAACAACGCCGTTGGTGGTAACTGGGCAGGCCGTACACACCAAGCAGCTAATTATTACGTTGGCGATGATAACGGCTCTATTGCAAAAGGTGTTGATAACAGTGCCTACGTTGATGGCAACGCTTTTCAAGTTGATTATGTTCGCGTTTATCAATGTGCAAAAGATGTCGTAACGGGTAAAGGTTGTGCAACCATTAGCTCAGATTACTACAACGACACGTATGTTACGGGTGGCGCTCCCGTGCCAATTCCTCCTATTGTTCCTGTTCCAGTGGGTGTTGATATTTTTACTGAAGATCAATCTTCATGGGATGTGGTTGGCGAAGATGAAGCTGAAGAAGTGGACTCTGGCGATGAAGAATACGGTGAAGTGGTTCAGTTTACTGTAACTAATGATTCCGGTGAGCTTGGTTTTTCTGGTACAGCATACGACGGTACCCTATTACCTGATGAAGCAAATGTCGAGTTTGATATTAAAGTTTTGTCAACGCCTACCTCCTCTGAAGCATCGTGGTTCTTTAAAGTTGAATATGAAGTAACAGAAGAAGCCTCTCAAGGCAGTAGCAGCAAATCAGGTATTCAGAAAAACACTGAAGATAGTGACGTTGAATATGGTTTTGTTGAACTACTGCTTGATTCAAGCGTAGAAGGTGTATTGCCAACTGTTGGTGCATGGCAACACTACACGTTTAGTTTTGGTGACTTGCGCGAATTAGGCCTTGATAGCGAAAATATTGTTTCTATTAAAATATTCCCTACTGTTGGCCAAGGTGAAGGCGCAGTTTATCAAGTAGATAACGTAACAATTGGTGCAGCATTCGAAGGTGCAGAATTGTTACTTTTCGCAGATGAAGAAAACCCAAACTGGCCGATGTGGGACGATCAAGTATCTCAAGGTATTAGCCCTATAGCACCTGTTGTCGTATTAGACGAAGATCCTGAATACGGCAACGCAGCAGAATTCTTTATATACGGTAATTCAGTTGTTGGTTTTACCGTCCGTCAAGACCAAGGTGGCTCAGGCTATCCGTTTGACGCAAGTTCGCTTGCTATCACCGGTGCTATTGAGTTCGACCTAAAGGTAATCGACTTACCAGAAAACCCTAATGCGCCTTGGTATTTAAAAATAGAATCAAACGGTGGTACAAACCTAGGCGGCACTGCCGTTGACCATCGTTTGACGGTTCCACCAGTGCAAGGTGAATGGACTCGTTATTCAATATCGATGAATTCACTGTTGCAATCAGGGCTTGACATATCAGCAATTGATATCGCACTGATTTTCCCACAGTGGGGACAAGGCGACGGTGCTAAATTTCGCGTAGACAACATGATCATTCATTCTACAACGATTGAAGATGATGACGGTGGTGTAGAAAAAGGCCCAGATAATACGGTTTATCAAGAATTATTCACGTTATACGATGATGCTGTTCGCACAGGTTGGACACTTTGGGACTGTTGTGCATTCTTACCTCAAGTAGAAGTTATGGATGACGAAGAGCACGACATGGCTGTTGAGTTCACTATTGGTGAAGGCTCAGATGGTGGTTCAGTTGTTGGTTTCTGGGGAAGAAGTTCTGGTGAAACATTAAACCTAGCACCTATTACTAACAATGGTGTTTTACGTTTTGATCTTAAAGTCATGACAATGCCGGAAGATGAAACTACAAACTGGCTATTAAAAGTTGAAAGTTCAAATGCAACGGGCAATACCTTTGCTGAACTTAGCTTAACAGATAGTTTACAAGGTGAAGTGCCAAGACTCGGTGAATGGCAGTCTTACTCTTTCCCTCTTGCTGAGTTAGCAGGAGCAGGTCTTAACCTAACCGAAGTTGACCTGTTTATGATGTTCCCTGAATGGGCGAAAGGCTTAGGCGCTGTTTATCGTGTTGATAATGTGTTTATCGGTATTCCTGAAGGTGATGATATTCCATATGAAGACGGTGAAACTGGCGGCGGTTCTGGCGGTGGCTCAGGCGGCGATGATGGTTCTGGTGGTGATGACGGCTCAGGCGGTGATGATGGTTCAGGTGATGAAACGCAAGAACCTGGCGTAGAACTTCTTCAAAATTCAGACTTTAGTAATAATGCAGGTTGGGGCGGTACAGACGGTATGGCCGACAGCATTGTTAATGGCGTATTTACTGCTGATGTTGCAGTAGCGGGTAACCCTTGGGACGTTAGTCTTAAGCAAAATATGCTGTTACTAACAGACTCTACATACACAGTAAGCTTTGAAGCACGTTCAGACGATAGTCGCTCAATTATCGTTGGTTTAGGTTTAGATGAAGCACCATGGACTAATGTAGCGGAAACCGTAAATCTAACAACTGAGTGGACTGTCTATACGTTTACTATGACAACCTCTGGCTTTGGTAGCAGTAACAGCCGTGTATTCTTTGATATGGGGGCAGAAGCTGGTCACGTTCAATTAGATAACGTAAGCGTTGTGTTAGTGACTGATGGTTCAGGTGGTGATGACGGTTCTGGCGGAGACGATGGTTCAGATGGCGGCGAAGCCGGTGTTGAATTACTTACTAACTCTGACTTTGCTAGCAGCGAAGGCTGGGGCGGCACAGATGGCATGGTTGAAAGCATCGTTGACGGTTTATTCACTGCAGACGTAGCTGTAGCGGGTAATCCATGGGATGTGAGCTTAAA